>NZ_JARWAC010000011.1 GCF_029846175.1 Sphaerisporangium sp. TRM90804
TGAACGCCCTCAACGCCGCCACCCCCAGCCCGAGCCCCACGGCGACCCCGACGGTCACCCCCACCGTGACGCCCACCGTGACGCCGACCGTGACGCCCACGCCGGAGCCCGGGACGTGTTCGGCGACGCTGAGCACCACGAACTCCTGGCCGGGCGGCTTCCAGACCACGGTGACCGTGCGCGCGGGCAGCTCGTCCCTCAACGGGTGGACGGTGCGCTGGACCTGGCCGAGCGGGCAGACGATCGCCAGTCTGTGGAACGGCGAGCACACCGTGTCCGGTTCCAGCGTGACGGTGCGCAACGCCCCCTACAACAGCTCCGTCCCCGCGGGCGGCTCCACGACGTTCGGCTTCACCGCGAACGGCAGCGCCGCCACCCCGACCGCGACCTGCGGCAGCTCCTGACGGCGGCGGAAGGATGAGGAGAGTACAGATGCGTCTACCTTGGCGAAGGACGCCCCGTCCCGCCTCCGTCACCTCGACGGCGTCGCCCCGCCGGGCCGTACGCCGAGGCCTTGTGATCGGTACGATCCCGGTCCTGCTGACCACGGCCGTCGCGCTGCTGACCGCCCCCACCGCGCAGGCCGCCGTGGCCTGCCGGGTCGACTACGCCGTCAGCTCAAGCTGGCAGGGCGGCTTCGGCGCCAACGTCACCATCAACAACCTCGGTGACGCGGTCAACGGCTGGCGGCTGACCTGGTCCTTCGGCGCCGGACAGCAGATCTCCCAGATCTGGAACGCCACCCACACCCAGTCCGGCTCAGCGGTGACCGCCACCAACGTCTCCTACAACGCCGCCATCCCGTCCGGCGGCAGCATCAGCTTCGGCTTCAACGGCTCCTGGAACGGCAGCAACCCCGCACCCACGTCCTTCTCCCTGAACGGCGTGGCCTGCACCGGCGACCCCGGTGAGCCCACCCAGACGCCGACCGTCACCCCGACGGTCACCCCGACGGTCACACCCACCGTCACCCCGACACCGACACCGACGCCGACGGCCACGTGTCCCCTTCCGTCGACGTACCGGTGGAGCTCGACGGGCGCGCTGGCTCAGCCGAGGTCGGGCTGGGTCTCGCTCAAGGACTTCACCGTGGCCCCGTACAACGGTCAGCAGCTGGTCTACGCGACCACGCACGACACGGGCACCAGGTGGGGTTCGATGAACTTCAGCCTGTTCTCCAACTACTCGCAGATGGGCTCGGCCAGCCAGAACGCGATGAACACCTCCACCGTGGCGCCCACGCTGTTCTACTTCGCCCCCAGGAACATCTGGGTGCTGGCCTACCAGTGGGGCAGCTCCAAGTTCTCCTACCGCACGTCGAACGACCCGGTCAACCCGAACGGCTGGTCGGCGGAGCAGCCCCTGTTCACCGGCAACATCTCCAACTCCAACACCGGGCCCATCGACCAGGCGCTCATCGGCGACAGCCAGAACATGTACCTGTTCTTCGCCGGGGACAACGGCCGGATCTACCGGGCCAGCATGCCGATCGGGAACTTCCCCGGCAACTTCGGCTCCAACTACACCACGATCATGACCGACACCACGAACAACCTGTTCGAGGCCGTGCAGGTCTACAAGCTGCAGAACGAGAACCGCTACCTCATGCTCGTGGAGGCGATCGGCTCGCAGGGCCGCTACTTCCGCTCCTTCACCGCCACCAGCCTCGGCGGCTCGTGGACCCCGCAGGCCGCCACCGAGAGCAACCCGTTCGCCGGCAAGGTCAACAGCGGTGCCACCTGGACCAACGACATCAGCCACGGTGAGCTGCTGCGCACCAGCGCCGACCAGACCATGACCATCAACCCCTGCAACCTGCAGCTGCTCTACCAGGGCCGCAGCCCCAGCTCCGGCGGCGACTACGGCCTGCTGCCCTACCGCCCCGGACTGCTCACCCTCCAGCGCTGACCACCTGAAACCGGTCTGACTCAGCCGTCCCTGACGCTCACGACGAAGGCGCATGCCGAAGCGAGAGCGGTCATCACGGCACACGACCAGGACCACGAGGAACTGAAGTAGGCGGGCTCGGCACAAAGCCGAGCCCGCCTAGTTCACGCGGAACACAGAGCACGCCTCCGCGTAGACGTGAAGAGAACGGCCTGGGCGCCCCGCGGGCCGTCTCGGCGGGCTGACCGGTCGCGAGCAGAATCCGGCGCGCCCTACGGTGAGGGCGCGAAATCCCCGAAACTGAACCCTGGGACGTCGAACACCACCGTGCCGTTCACCACGCCCCGGGGGTTGCCCTCCGCTGTCGGCGGTGACCGGATCATTGGCGAAGCGCCCGGTGGGCCGGACGGCGGTAGTGACCCAGTTGGTCGCTCAGCCAAAGCGAAAGGCCGGGTCCGAAGATCGGAACCGGCCTCTGAGCTGGTACTTCTGGGTCGGGGTGGCGGGATTTGAACCCACGGCCTCTTCGTCCCGAACGAAGCGCGCTGCCAAGCTGCGCTACACCCCGGTGCACAGGCGCGTTTGCTTGTGCTCGCATGAGTCTAGCGGACTTTGGCGGTACTCGCGTCACCCCGAGGGGGCCGGGGATCCGCTGTGAGGACGGGGGTGGCGGGGTGGCCGAGTGGGGTCGGCGGGTGGGCGGCGGGGGTGGGTCAGGGGCGCTTGGGGCGGCGGGGGACGAGGGTGAGGAGGGTCGCCTCGGGGGGGCAGGAGAAGCGGGCGGGGGCCATGGGGGAGGTGCCCAGGCCCGCTGAGACGTGGAGCCAGGCGCTCTCGTGGCGGTGCAGGCCCTTGACCCTCGGCTTGTCTATGCCGCAGTTGGTGACCAGGGCGCCGTAGAAGGGGACGCAGAGCTGGCCGCCGTGGGTGTGGCCCGCCAGGAGGAGCTGGTAGCCGTCCTGGGCGAAGCGGGTCATGTTTCGGGGCTCGGGGGAGTGCATGACGCCCAGCCGGAGATCGGCCTCGGCGGGGGCCGGGGCCGCGATCTCGTCGTAGCGGTCTCGGTTGATGTGGGAGTCGTGGATGCCGCCGACGAAGACGTCGAGATCGCCGACCTTGACGCGGGCGGTGGCGTTGTTCATGTCGTGCCAGCCGGCGGCGGTCATGCCGGCGCCCAGCTCCGTCCAGGGGAGGTTGGGGATGTGCTGGCTCTTGTCCTTGGAGGACGGGCCCAGGAGGTAGCGGGCCGGGTTCTTGGGCTGGGGGGCGTACAGGTCGTTCGACCCGTAGACGAACAGGCCCGGGCGGGACAGGAGCGGCTCGACGGCGTGCAGGTACGCCGGGACCGCGTCGGGGTGGGAGATCGTGTCGCCGGTGTTCACCACGAGATCGGGGTTGAGCTCGTCGAGCGAGCGGACCCAGTTGATCAGGCGGGTGCGGCGCGGGGTGAGGTGGAGGTCGGACAGGTGCAGGATGCGGACCGGCCGCTGCCCGGGCGCGAGGACCGGCACGTCGAACCGGCGCAGACGGAACCAGTTGCGCTCGATCACCGAGGCGTAGCCGAGGCCGGCGACGCCGAGGCCGAGCAGGGACAGGGGTATCGCGGCAGCTTTCCTCACCTGTTCATCATGCCCGAGGGGGCGCGATGGTGCCTCATTCATCATGCTGGAGGGGCGAGCACGGCAAGATGGTGGTCATGAGTTCTTTGAAGGACACGCTGAAGGCCGACCTCACCACCGCCATGAAGGCGCGGGACGAGATCCGTACGCGCACGATCCGCATGGCCCTGGCCGCCGTCAGCACCGAGGAGGTCGCCGGGAAGGCGGCGCGCCAGCTCTCGGACGACGAGATCGTCAAGGTGCTGACTCGGGAGGCCAAGAAGCGCCGCGAGGCGTCGGAGGCGTTCGCCGGCGCCGGGCGGGCAGAGCAGGCGCGGGCCGAGCTGGACGAGCAGGCCGTGCTGGAGGAGTACCTCCCGGCGCAGCTCAGCGACGAGGAGCTGGACGCGTTGGTCCAGGAGGCGATCACCGAGAGCGGCGCCGAGGGCCCCAAGGCGATGGGCCAGGTCATGAAGGTCCTCAACCCCAAGGTCGCCGGCCGCGCCGAGGGCGGCAGGGTCGCCCAGGCCGTCCGCGCCCGCCTGGCCGGCTGACCCCTCCACACCCGGCTGCCCCCCAACCCGGCTGCCCCCCAACCCGGCTGCCCCCCAACCCGGCTGCCCCCCAACCCGGGTGCCGTTCGCGGTCTGCGGGCCGCTGGGCTGGTCGCCGCGCGCGGCGCCGGGTTCGCCGTGCGGGTGCGCGTCGTCCCGGCCTCCGATGGGTGCATCGCCGCGACCGTGCGACATTCGGACATGAGCGTGCCCTCCCCGTTGGCGGGGAGGGCACGGTGCTCAGGTCACTCGGTGCCGGGTTCGGGGACCAGGGGGTTCTGGTCTACGCCGGTGTTGTCGTTCGGGGCCGCGGTGCGGTCTTCGGGGACGCGGTAGGCCTCTCCGTCGTTGCCGCGGTCCTCGTCCTCCTTGGGGGGCTTGGGGGCGCAGGAGGTGCTGCAGCCGCCGAAGCGGCTCATGTCGGGGGAGCTGAAGGACGACGCGGAGATGCCCTTGAGGGCTTCGATCATCGTGGCCTTCCAGATCTGGCCCGAGATGGTGGCGCCGAAGACCTCGCCGTAGTACCTGCCGCCGATGCGCACGTTGCGCAGCGGGTGGGTGTAGGAGCCGCGCGGGTCGCCGAGGCTGACGGCGCTGGCGAGGTCGGGGGTGTAACCGGCGAACCAGGCGGTCATGGAGCCGTCGGTGGTGCCGGTCTTGCCCGCGGCGTCGCGGCCGATGCCGCCGACGCCCGACATCGTGCCCTTGGTGAAGACGCCGGACAGGATGCTGCTGGCGGCGTCCGCGACGCCCTCGTCGATGACCTGCTTGCACTCGGGCTTGAACTTGTCGACCTTGCCGTCCCGGTCGGTGATCTGGGTGATCGCCATCGGCGCGCAGTACTTGCCGCGGGCGCCGAGGGTCGCGAAGGAGCTGGCCACGGTGATCGGGTCCATCTCGTTGACGCCCAGCGTGAAGGTCTCGACCTCCTTGAGCCTCTGGCCGTCGGCCCGCTTGATGCCGAGCTCCTTGGCGGTCTCGACGACGTCGCAGAGCCCGACCCGCTGCGTCAGCCTGACGAAGAAGGTGTTCACCGACCTCCAGGTGCCGGTCTGCAGGGTCTCGAACCCGCCGCCGCCCTCGGTGTTGTTGACGGTGTGCGTCGGGTCGCCGACGGCCCTGCCCTTGCAGTCCTTGAAGTCGCCGTAACCGCCGGCCGTGTAGCTGCCGCCGGCGTTGATGCCGTCGTTCAGCTTCATGCCCTCCTTGAGGGCGGTGACCAGCGTGAACACCTTGAAGGTCGACCCCGCCTGGAAGCCTGCTCCGCCGCCGTGCGCGCCGTCGGCCACCAGGTTGTAGTTGGACTCGTTCTTCTTCTTGCTGGCGCCGAACTTGCGGCTGGCGGCCATGGCCTTGATGGCGCCGGTGCCGGGCTCGACGAGGGCCTGGGCCGCGACCGGCTTGTCGGAGGTGTGGACCCACTTCTTGATGGCCTTGTCGGCCGCCTTCTGCATCTTGGTGTCGAGCGTGGTCTTGATGACCAGGCCGCCCCGGGTCAGGAACTCGCGGCGGGCCTTCTCGGTCTTGCCGAACTGCTTGTCGTTGAGGATCTCCTGCTGCACGTAGAGGCAGTAGTACGGGTACGCGCTCGCCTCGCAGCCGCCGGGGATGGGGATGTCCTTGTAGACCAGCTTCTTGGTCTTGGCCTCCGCGGCCTGCTGCGGCGTGATCTTCTTCAACTCGGCCATGCGGTCGAGGACGGTGTTGCGGCGCATGAGCAGAGCGGCGCGGCTCTTCTTGCCGAGGTTCGGGTCGGTCGCGTTGGGGTTCTGGACGGCGCCCGCCAGCGTGGCCGCCTGCTCAAGGGTGAGCTTGGAGGCCGGCTTGTCGAAGAACCGCTTGGACGCGGCCTGGATGCCGTACGCGCTGGCCCCGAAGTAGGCGATGTTGAGGTAGCGCTCCAGGATCTCGTCCTTGGTGTACTTGTCCTCGACCGCCATGGCGTAGCGGAGCTCGTTGAGCTTGCGGGAGACCGTGGGCGCGATCGCGGCCAGCTGCTCCTCTTTGGTCTCCGCCTGGTTCAGCAGCACCTGCTTGACGTACTGCTGCGTGATCGAGGAACCACCCTGCGAGACCGCGCCGGACTGGAAGTTCTTCATCAGCGCGCGGACGGACCCCTCGAGGTCGAGGGCTCCGTGCTCGTAGAAACGGAAGTCCTCGATGGCGATGATCGCCTCACGCATGATCGGCGCCACCTTGTCCAGCTTCACCGATTCGCGGTTCTGGAAGTAGAACTGGGCGATCTGTTTGCCCTTGGCGTCGAGGATCTCCGTCTTCTCCGGAAGAGGATCTTCCTGGAGATCTTCGGGCTTGAGGTTGAGCACGTCGGTGGCGCTCTTGACGCCTACTCCGGCCCCGCCGACGGCGGGCAAAGCGAGGGCGGCCGCGAGCACTCCAGCCGCCGTGGCGGCCGCGATGAGCCGCACGAGGTTGATGATGATCGACCCGAGTCCTTTACCTTCACCTTGCACGTGTCCCAGAGTATGCCGAGTGACTGACTCAATAGGTACTCAAAGTCCATTTCGCATTGACCCGTCCCCGACCGGAGGAGGGGAGGACTAGTCATTCCCGGCCACATGGCCTGACATGACCATGTGGGAAATTGACCCGCCCGGGGTCTGTCGGTCCCATCGTCTGGTTGCGTACGTTCTCCTCTGCGGCAACTGAATAAAGGAGGCTCGACGCCCGCGCCCGTCGGCCGCCTAGTGACGACTGACCACCTATAGGGGAGTGGGGTCGAGATGTGGATCACGGATTGGACCTCCCGTGCCGCCTGTCGAGGTGCGGATCCTGACGCGTTGTTCGTGCAGGGTGCCGCCCAGAACAGGGCGAAGTTGATCTGCCGAGGGTGCCCGGTCCGTACGGAGTGCCTTGCGGACGCGTTGGACAATCGCATCGAGTTCGGGGTCTGGGGCGGAATGACCGAACGCGAGCGGAGGGCGCTGCTCAGGCGCCGCCCCGATGTCACCTCCTGGCGCGACCTGCTGGAGCTGGCGAAGGAAGAGTACGAACGGACCAACGAGCTGATCGCCGGCTGAGGCGAGGGCGGAGGCGCGAGCCGCCTGCCGCCTGCGCCGTGACGCGGAGGGGCTGGAGCTTCAGCCCCTCGTCTGCGTCAGAGGCATGGTCATGGACGTCACCACCGGCTCAGCCGACGCCGTCACCGGCGTCGTCAAGCCGACGACGTCGCCGAATCGATACACGACACCCGGGGCGCCGGCCGCCGGGTGTCACGCCGTGAGGAGTTCGCCGACCCTGCGCAGACCCGCCAGGTCGTGAACGTCCTCCGGCATCGCGAGCACCTGCGCGATCGGGACAGTGGGGTGGGCCGACGCGAAGTGCTCCTGTTCCCGATGCTCGCGCGCGGCGAGCTGCATACGGCCGGCGTGCAGCCGCAGCACGGCGGCCGTGAGCTCGTGCTCACCACGTGACTCCAGATCCTCGGCGGCCGCGGCGCTCCGGGCGGCCGAGAGGGTCGGGGCGAGCGAATGGTGCACGCGGTTCACCACCAGGCCGGCCAGGGGCATGCGCTCATCGGCGAGCCGCTCCACGAAGTACGAGGCCTCGCGCATGGCGTCCCGTTCGGGCGCCGCGACGACGAGGAAGGCGGTGCCGGGCGCCTGCAGCAGCCGGTACGTCTGCTCGGCTCGTTGCCGGAACCCGCCGAACACGGCGTCCAGCGCCGAGACGAACATCTGGATGTCCTTGAGGAACTGCGCCCCGAGGATCTTCGTCATCGCGCCCGCCACCAGGCCGAACCCGGCGTTGAGAAGCTTGAACGCGCTGCGCCCGCCCGCCTTGGCCGGGGCCATCAAGATCCTGATCAGGCGGCCGTCCAGGAACCGGCCGAGCCGTTCCGGGGCGTCGAGGAAGTCGAGCGCCGACCTGCTCGGAGGGGTGTCGACGATGATCAGATCCCACTCGTCCGACCGCCGGAGCTGGCCGAGCTTCTCCATGGCCATGTACTCCTGCGTGCCGGAGAAGCTGGACGACAGCGACTGGTAGAAGGGGTTCGTCAGGATCTGCCGGGCTCGCTCGGGATCGGCGTGCGCCTCGATGATCTCGTCGAACGTGCGCTTCATGTCGAGCATCATCGCGTGCAGCTCGCCGGGCCCGTCCGTGCCGGTGACCGGCCGCGGGGTGTTGTCCAGCTCGGTGAGCCCCATCGACTGCGCGAGGCGCCGGGCGGGGTCGACGGTGAGCACCACCACCCGCCGGCCGCGTTCGGCCGCGCGCAGCCCGAGGGCCGCCGCCGTCGTGGTCTTGCCCACGCCGCCCGAGCCGCAGCACACCACGATGCGGGTGTCGCGGTCGTCCAGCAGGGCGTCGACGTCGAGGAAGGGGGAGATCCTGCGGGGGGCCTCGCCCGTTTGAGGTGTCACGCTGCTCCCTGGGAACGGATGGATCGCGCCAGCTCGTACAGGCCCGCGAGGTCGGCGCCGTCGGCCAGCAACGGCAGCTCGTAGCGCGGGGCGCCGGCCTCGGCCAGCGTCTCCTTCTCGCGTCGCTCCAGCCGCGTGCGCACGGCGTGCTCGGCGATCTCCTCGGCCAGGGAGTCGGCGATGGGGGACGCGTCGGCCGGGCCGTCGGCGAGGCCCGCCGCCTTGAGGCCGAGCGCCAGCTCGGCGGCGTCGAAGTCGCCGTCGGCGGCCGCGTCGAGCGCGGCCTCGGGCAACAGCTCCGGCCGCACCATGTTGACGAAGACGCCGCCGACCGGAAGCTGGGCGGCGCGCAGGCTCGTGATGCCGTCCAGCGTCTCCTGGACCGGCATCTCCTCCAGGAGTGTGACGAAGTGCACGGCCGTCTCCGGGGAGGCGACCACGCCGCGCACGAGGTCGGCGTGGTTGCGCACGGGGCCGATGCGGGCCAGCCCGGCCACCTCGGAGGTGACGTTGAGGAACTTGGTGATGCGGCCGGTGGGCGGGGCGTCCATGACCACGGCGTCGTACACGCGCCTGCCTGCCTTGTCGCGGCGCCGCACGGCCTCGCTGGTCTTGCCGGTCACCAGCACGTCGCGCAGGCCCGGGGCGATGGTGGTCGCGAAGTCCATGACGCCGAGCTTGGTGAGGGCCTTGCCGGCCCGCTTCAGCCCGTAGAACATCTCGATGTACTCGAGCATGGCCTCTTCGGGGTCGATGGCGAGCGCGTGCAACTCACCGCCCCCGGGCGCGACGGCGATCCTGCGCTCCTCGTACGGCAGAGGCGGGATGTCGAAGACCTGGGCGATGCCCTGACGGCCCTCGACCTCCACGAGCAGCACCTTCCGGCCGCCCGCGGCCAGGGCCAGGGCGAGGGCGGCGGCCACCGTGGTCTTCCCGGTGCCGCCCTTGCCGGTGACGACGTGAAGTCGTACGCCGTCCCAATCGGTGTCACGAGCGCTCACGCTTGGAAGGCTACCCAACGGTCACATCGCGATTCCCGGTGCCCGCCACCTTGGGCAACCCTTGGCGGCCGCGGTGGGGCGTCACGCAACGGGCGGGGCCGCAGGTGCCTGTGGGGCGGGGGTGCCGTCCGGAGGCGGTCCGTCCGTCTACAGTTCCACCATGAAGCGCTTCGAATACGCCACCGTTCCTTTGCTGACCCACGCCACCAAGCAGATCCTCGACAACTGGGGCCAGGACGGCTGGGAGCTCGTCGCGGTCATCCCGGGCCCGAACCCCGAGCAGCTCGTCGCCTACATGAAGCGGGAGAAGGCATGAGCGTCCCCGTCACCCCCGAGGAGCGGCTCGCGCAGCTCGGCCTCACGCTGCCCGAGGTCGTCCCGCCGCTGGCGGCGTACGTGCCGGCCCTGCGCACGGGGAACCTCGTCTACACCTCCGGCCAGATCCCGTTCGTCGACGGCAAGCTGGAGGTCACCGGCAAGGTGGGCGGGGAGGTCGACCCCGACCAGGCCAAGGAGCTGGCGCGCGTCTGCGGGCTGAACGCGCTGGCGGCGGTCGCGGCCGCCGCGGGCGGGCTGTCGCAGATCGTGCGCATCGTGAAGGTGGTCGGGTTCGTGGCGAGCGTCCCGACGTTCACCGGCCAGGCGCAGGTCATCAACGGGGCCAGCGAGCTGCTCGGCGACGTCCTCGGGGACGCCGGCCGCCACGCGCGCAGCGCCATCGGCGTGCCGGTGCTGCCGATGGACGCCCCCGTCGAGGTCGAGCTCATCGCAGAGGTCCGCTGATCCGTGACACCATGGTCCGGCCGAGCTAGCGCCGGCTGGACCGTGGAGGTTGCATGAACGGCATCCCCCTGCCCGGGGAGCTCGGTGAACGCGCCCGCGCCATCATCGCCGGGGCCGTGACCCCCGTGCCCGCCAGGGACGCCGCCACGGTGGTGCTGCTGCGAGCCCCCGAGGGCGGCCGGGCAGGCGGCGTCGAGGTCTACATGATCAGGCGCAAGACGAGCATGGCGTTCGCGGCGGGCGCGTACGTCTTCCCGGGCGGCGGGGTCGACCGGCGGGACGCCGACCAGGCGGTCGCCTGGGCCGGCCCGGCCCCCGAGACGTGGGGCAGGATCTTCGGCGCCGACACCGACACCGCCCGGGGCCTGGTGTGCGCGGCGGTGCGCGAGACGTTCGAGGAGTCCGGCGTCCTGCTGGCCGGGCCCGGCGCCGAGACGGTCGTCGCCGACACCACCGCCGCCGACTGGGAGGCCGACCGCGAGGCGCTGATCGACCGCAGCCTGTCGCTGGCGGAGTTCCTGAACAAGCGGGGCCTGGTCCTGCGGTCCGACCTGTTACGGCCGTGGGCCCACTGGATCACGCCCGACGTCGAGCGCAGGAGGTTCGACACCAGGTTCTTCGTGGCGGCCCTGCCGCCCGGTCAGCGCACCCGCGACGTCGGCGGGGAGGCCGACCAGGTCGCGTGGCTGCGGCCGGAGGAGGCGCTCGGCCAGGCGGCGAAGAGGCAGATCTTCCTGATGCCCCCCACGTTCCGCACGCTGACCGAGATGGCGCAGTATGACGATGTGAGTGCCGTGCTGACCGGCCCCCGGGAGATCGTCACCTTCAAGCCCCGCATCGCCGAGGTGGACGGCGAGATGCGGCTGGTCATCCCCGACGAGGACTACCGGATGCCATGAGCGGCCTTCGCATACCCATCGGCGGCCCGGACGGCTCGGGGACGACGTGCGCGGTCGCGCTGCTGGCGCCCAACCCGTCGGCGATGACGCTCGACGGCACCAACACCTGGGTGGTCGCCGAGCCCGGATCTTCCTCTGCGCTCGTGGTGGACCCCGGCCCCGACGACGAGGGCCACCTGCGGCGGGTGGCAGGCCACCTGGCGGGCCGTGCGGTCGAGGCGATCCTGCTGACGCACGGGCACCCCGACCACAGCGCCGGCGCCAAGCGGTTCGCCGAGCTGGTCCGCGCGCCCGTGCGCGCGCTCGACCCGCGCCACGTGCTGGGCGAGGAGGGTTTGGCCGACGGCGACGTCGTGACCGCCGGCGGCGTGGAGGTCCGGGTGGTCGGCACGCCGGGCCACTCGTTCGACTCCCTGTGCTTCTGGCTGCCCGGCGACGCCGCCCTGCTCACCGGCGACACCGTCCTCGGCCGCGGCACCACGGTGATCGCCCCCGACGGCGACCTGGCCGACTACCTGCGCAGCCTCGACCGTCTGCGGGCGAGCGCCGAGATCGTGCAGGCGCGTGCGCTGCTGCCGGGCCACGGCCCGGTGCTCGCCGACCCCGCCGGGGCGCTGGACGCCTACATCGCCCATCGCCGCGAGCGGCTCGACCAGATCAGGCGGGCCCGGCGCGACGGCGCCCGCGACCCCGCCGCGATCGTGGAGGCGGTCTACGAGGGCATCGCCGAGGAGCTGAAGCCGGCGGCCGAGATGTCGGTGCGCGCGCAGCTCGCCTACCTCGACTCGCTCTAGCGGGGCGTCACCGGGAGCGTGCCTGCAGGCGGTCGGCGTCCATGATGACCACCGCCTTGGCCTCGATGCGCAGCCAGCCGCGCTGGGCGAAGTCGGCCAGCGCCTTGTTCACGGTCTCGCGTGAGGCGCCGACGTACTGGGCCAGCTCCTCCTGGGTGAGGTCGTGGTGGACGCGCAGGCCGTCTTCGGTGCGCTGCCCGAAGCGCTCGGCGAGGTCGAGCAGCGCCTTGCCCACGCGGCCGGGCACGTCGGTGAACACCAGGTCGGCCATGACGTCGTTGGTGCGGCGCAGCCGCTGGGCGAGCGCCCGCAGCAGGTGCAGGGCCACCTCGGGGCGGCCGGTCAGCCAGGGGCGCAGGTCGTCGTGGCCTAACCCGGCCAGGCGCACGTCGGTCAGCGCGATGGCGCTGGCCGTGCGCGGCCGGGGGTCGAACAGCGACAGCTCGCCGAACATCTCGCCCGGCCCCAGCACGCTGAGCAGGTTCTCGCGGCCGTCCGGGGCGGTGCGGATCAGCTTGATCTTGCCGTCCAGGACGACGTACAGCCGGTCTCCGGTCTCGCCCTCGCTGAAGAGCGTCTGCCCCTTGTGGAGCTCCACCTCGGAGATCCCCGTGCGGAGCGCGGCGGCGCTCTCCCGGTCGAGCGCGGAGAACAACGGGGCCTTTCCCAGCACATCGTCGGTGTTCACGGTGCCTCCTCGCTCAAGGGGTCGCACCCGAGCGACCCCGCGCCGCGCCTGGGGTTTGCGCTCGCTGCTCAATATTGTGACGTACCGCACCAAGCGGGTCCGAGGGAGCCCGGGCGTCCGCGTCAGCCTTGCTCCGTGCCCCGCGAAGCGGCCCCCGAGGAACCCGCCTCACTGCGGTCCGCCGGGCCTGGCGCATACCCGGAATCCTCGCGGGAAACCTACCGTGGCACCGGCCACGAGCCCGACTCCACCACCCCGCCGGAGCCGCTGGTCGCCACCATCCTCTCAGCGCAGTGTACGGACAAAAGGGGCAATCTGGTTATTCCCGTACTTTTTACCAAAGCCGTAACTCCGGCTGACTATGCCGAAGCCGAACGGGAGGCCGCCCGCCCGGAACCGGCGTCAGACGCAGCGTCCGAACATCTGGACGTAGGTCACGGCCGGCGTGGTGGACCCGGCGGCCGGGTCGGCGCTGCCCAGGGCGGCGCGGGTGTACAGCTCGGCGAAGGACGGGTTGAGAATGGCCTCACGGTGGGGCTTGCTCCCCATCCACCAGGTGACGGCCGCCCGGGGCGTGACCTGCGCGGCGCCCCACCCCACGTAGGCGTTCTCGGCGACCGAGTACGAGGTGCAGCGACGGCCGTAGCCCGCGGCCTGCGCCCGGCTCAGCGGGGTGGAGCCGGTCTCCGGGTTGACGTGCGGGTCGCACTGGGTGGCGTCATGCTTGGTGGGGCGGCAGTTCTTGCCCGGCGCCACGGCTCCCCACCAGCGCAGCCTGACGGCCTCGGCGGCGTGCCCGGCGGCGGCGGTGCCCAGGGTGGGCGGCCCTCCCTTGCCCAGAGTGAGGTACCTCTTCAGAGGCGACGCGCCGACCGCGGCGCGTTCGGCGTTGACGAGGCAGAGAACGGCCGGCTCGATGGCGAGCCGCTGCTTCATGTAGGCGGCGAGTCCCTGGGAGGTGGCGGGGAACGCCGTCCTGGGGCGGTAGACGGTGTCGATGTTCGCGCAGGTGCCGGCGCCCTTCAGCGGATCGGCCGCGGCGGCGGCCGGTGAGCCCTGCGACACGACGCCGGCCAGGCCGAGCAGCAGGGCCCCGGCCATCACGGCGGCGGCCCGCCGGGGGCGGGACATGGCGCCGTCGGTCAACGGCTGCCGGGAGTGACAGATCGGCGAACGGTGGCTCATGGGAGGCTCCTCGTCTGGGTGTCCTCCAGTGATAGGCCTAGGGCCTTGCAAGCCGCCTGACGGTGCTTTGTCGACGCCTTGCATCCCCGCCGGTACACGTGCGGGCGCCTACGCGCCGGAGCGGGATCAGCGAGCGCGGTGCACGGTGAAGTCGTCGAACGACACCGTCACGGCGCCGCCGTCCGACTCGGCCGACCGGATGGCCAGGCCGGCCTGGCTGGGCGGGCCGGCGGGCGGGGGGCTGCTGTCGGTGAGGTCGAGCCGCCGGTCGCCGTCCACCCACAGGGTGAGGCGGGTTCCGGTGCCCTCCGAGCGACATCCGGCCTGCACGCGCAGCTTCTGCCCGGCGTCGATCCGCTGCCCGGCCTGGGCCGGGGCCGCGAGGTCCGTGGGGGTGCCCTGGGCGACGCGGATGATCCGGGCGCCGCCGTCGAGGCGAAGCAGGAACATGTACCCGTTGGGGACGTCCTCGTTCCAGCGGCAGAGAAGGCCGAACGCGCCGGTCTGGGAGGACACCTGACGGATCTCCGCCGTCGCGCCGACGATCACGTTCGTCCCGGAGTCCGACGGCGTGGCGGGCGTCTTGGCCGGCACGGGGGACAGCGCCACGCCGTTCGGATCGGCCGCGTCGGCGAGCATGGTGAAGACGCCGCGCTCGATCTCGTATCCGTGGGTGACGCGCTGGTCTCCCTGGCCGCCCGGAGTGAAGCGGTAGCCGTCCCAGGCGCCACGCTCGCTGAAATCGTCCTGGAACAGCAGCGCGCCGGCCGCGCGGGCCGGCCCCGCGCCGCCCGTCACGTACTGCGTCACCAGGATCACGGCGGTGACCGCCAGCCCGGTCAGGGCGGTGGCCGCGCCGAGCAGCCACCGCCGCCGGGCCCCGCGCGTCTTGGTGCCGGCCCCGTCCGCTTCCGTGCCGCCTGCGCCCGTCTTCGTGGCCCCGTCCGTCGCGACACGCTCGGCGGGCGCCGAGGTTCCGGGGACGGCGAGATCCCTCGCCGGGCGGGTGTCCGTGACCTCGCCGCCCGCGACAGTCTGCGCCTCCTGGCCGGTGAGGTCACGCAGCAGGTCGAGAGCGGTGGGACGTTCGGAGGGGTCCTTGCGCAGGCAGGCGGCCAGGAACGGCAGGAGCTCGGCGGGCACTCCGGCCAGGTCGGGCTCGCCGGAGGAGACGGAGAGCAGCAGGGCGGGGATCGTCGCGCCGGAGAAGGCCAGGCGCCCGGTCGCGGCGAAGACCATCGTGCAGGCCCAGGAGAAGACGTCCGACTCGGTCCTCGGCGGCCGCCCCGCGAGCTGCTCGGGAGAGATGTACGCGGGGGTGCCGACCACTCCTGAGGTGGTGGCGGCCTGGTCGAGCGGCCGGGCGATGCCGAAGTCGATGACCACGGGCCCCTCGGGCCCGAGCACGACGTTGCCCGGCTTGACGTCGCGGTGCACGATGCCCGCCCGGTGGATCGCGGCCAGCGCCGTCAGCGTGGTGACGGCCAGCCGCTGCAGGCCGCTCCCGGTGCGCGGCCCTTCGGCGGCGACGGCCTCGGCCAGCGTGGGCCCGGGGATGTACTCGCTCACGACGTAGGGCCGGCCGTCGACCGTCCCAGCGTCGAGCACCCGGGCGGTGCAGAACGGGGCGACCCGGCGCGCGGTGTCCGCCTCGCGCAGGAACCGCCGTCGGCTCTCGGGATCGGCCGCCGCCCTGGCGTGCAGCACCTTGACGGCGACGCGCGCCCCCGACGGCGCCTGACCGAGGTAGACCACCCCCTGGCCGCCCTCGCCGAGCACGCCGCTCAGCCGGTAGTCGCCTATCTGCTCAGGCTCCCCCGGAAACAGGGAACGCGGGCGCACGGCCCACCCCTTCGGTCGTCTCGGGTCTCCCGGTCGAAGAGCACCATAAGACCAGACCGCGCTCCCGGGGAAGGTTCTGTCGTCGTCAGCCGTGCGTGGCGTCGATCTCGGCTCGCAGGCGTCTCTGTTCGGCTTCGCCGAGGGAGGCGGCGGAACGCACATCCGGGGATGGAACCCAGATGCGAGATGCTCGGACGACACGTCACCGGCTGCCCCCGCGAGGTCGCCGGTGGCGGGCGGCCGGAGTCCTTCCCGCGCTCTTCGCGGCCGGTCGAGGTTGGGCAGGCCGTACGCTGGCGCGTATGGCGATGCAGGTGACCCCGGGAAGGGCGAAGCGGTTTCGGAACGAGACGCGGATCGGGTTGGTGCGGCGGGCTCGCAAGATGACGCGGATCTTGGCGGAGACCTATCCCGACGCGCACTGTGAGCTGGACTTCACCAACGCGTTCGAGTTGTTGATCGCCACGGTGATGTCGGCGCAGACGACCGATGTGCGGGTGAACATGGTCACTCCACACCTGTTCGCCAAGTATCCGACTCCTGAGGATCTGGCGGCGGCCGACCCGGCAGACGTCGAGGAGATCATCAAGTCGACGGGGTTCTTCCGGGCGAAGACCAAGTCGATCATGGGGCTGTCGGCGGCGTTGCGCGACCGGTTCGGTGGCGAGGTGCCCGGGACGCTGGAGGAGATGGTCACGCTCCCGGGCGTGGGCAGGAAGACCGCCAACGTGGTGCTCGGCAACGCCTTCGACGTTCCCGGGATCACCGTGGACACCCACTTCCAGCGCCTGGTGCACCGGTTCGGGTGGACGGACGAGACCGACCCCGTCAAGATCGAGCACGCCGTCGGGGAGCTCATCCCCAAGAGCGGGTGGACGCTGCTGTCGCACTACCTGATCTGGCACGGCCGCCGCAGGTGCCATGCCCGCAAGCCGGCGTGCGGGGTGTGCCCGCTCGCCGCCCTGTGCCCGTCGTACGGCGAGGGCCCGACCGATCCGGCCGTGGCCGCCAAGCTCGTCCGCACGGGCCCGCCCTCCTGACACCGCGGTGGTCGTCCGCGTCCGGGGTGTAATCGGCCGCGCGGGCGGGAAGCAGCGGGACGCCCGCCGATGTTGCAGCCCCCAGGAGGTGTGCATGACCGCTCCCGTACCCGGCTGGCTGAGCGACCTCGCGGCCAACGCCGCCGATCACCCCGTGCCGAGCCTGCTGAGGCCGCCGGCGGACGGCGGGCGTGCCGCGGCGGTCCTGCTGCTCTTCGGCGAGTCGCCCCAGGGGCCCGACATCCTGCTCATCCAGCGCAGCGCCAAGGGGCGCAACCACGCCGGCCAGCCCGCGTTCCCCGGCGGCGGCGTCGACGCCGGGGACGGCGGCCCGGTGGGGGCGGCGCTGCGTGAGGCACAGGAGGAGACCGGCCTCGACCCCCGGGGCGTGCGCGTCGTCGGCACGCTGCCCGAGCTGTACGTCTGGCGCAGCCACAACCGGGTCACCCCCGTCCTCGGCTGGTGGCACACGCCGAGCACCGTGCACGCGGCCTCGCCCGACGAGGTCGACGCGGTGGCGCGCGTGCCGATCGCCGAGCTGTGCGACCCGGGCAACCGCCTGCTCCTGCGGTTTCCCGGCGGTTCGTCCTCCCCGGCGTTCCGGGTGCGCGGGATGCTCGTCTGGGGCTTCACCGCGGGCGTGCTCGACGGCGTGCTCGCCGCCACGGGGTTCGGGACCTCCTGGGACGACGCCCCCGAGGAAGACCTTCCCCCGGACGTCATCCGGCTGGCCCGTCGCTGACCGGCCGGCGTTGCGGCAGGTAGAACCCCTGGCGGCCCCGCGGCGCCCCGCCGGCTCGCGGCCCCGCCGCGACGAGATGGCGCCAACGGGTGCACGCCCCGAGGCCGCGATGGATACCGTTGAAGCGTGAGCGGCGATCTCCTCGATTTCATCCTGATTGCGCTAGTGATCGCCTTTGCCGTATCGGGTTACCGGCAGGGGTTCATCATCGGTGCTTTCAGCTTCCTCGGCTTCGTCGGGGGAGGCTTCCTGGGAGTGCTCATCGCGCCGCCCATCGCCCACGCCGTCGTCAGCGGCGCGACCGAGCAGGCGCTGCTCGCCATCGTGATCGTCTTCCTCGCCGCCGTCGTGGGGCAGTTCGCCTCCTCGACGATCGGCGCCGTCGTGCGCAGCCACATCACCTGGGAGCCCGCCCGCACGGTGGACGCGCTCGGCGGCACCTTCACCAGCGCGCTGTCCGTGCTGATCATCGCCTGGCTGATCGGGTCGCTGCTCTCGGTCGCCCCGTTCCCGTGGCTGCGCCAGCAGACCAACGGGTCGCTGGTGCTGCAGACCGTCGACGCCGCCATGCCCGACCGCGCCAAGGACTGGCGGCTGTCGTTCAAGGAGTTCGTGGACACCTCGGAGTTCCCCCAGGTGTTCAGCGCCATCGGCGGCGGCCAGTTCGTCGACGTGCCGCCGCCGGACGCCAGCGTGGCCAAGGGGCCCGCGATGCAGCGGGCGCGCAAGGCGATCGTCAAGATCCAGGGCACTGCCCCGGCCTGCCGCAAGCGCATCGAGGGCACGGGCTTCGTCTTCGCCCCGCACCGCATCATGACCAACGCCCACGTCGTCGCGGGCGTCACCCAGGATCTCCGCGTCACCGACGAGAACCGCGTGGGTCACGACGCCCAGGTGGTGCTCTACAACCCCGACCGCGACATCGCGGTGCTGTACGTGCCCGACCTGGAGGTCGCGCCGCTGAAGTTCGACTACACCGCCGAAGGGCAGGACGACGCGATCATCGCCGGGTTCCCCAAAGGCAAGGGCTTCACGATCAAACCCGCGAGGATCCGGCTGAAGCAGAACGCCAAGGCCGCCGACATCTACTCCCGCAAGACCGTCACACGCGAGGTCTACTCGATCCGCGGGCTCGTGCAGGCCGGCAACTCCGGCGGCCCGCTGCTGACGCCCAGCGGCCAGGTGTACGGCGTCATCTTCGCGGCGGCGACCGACCAGGAGGAGACCGGCTTCGCGCTCACCGCGTCGGAGGTGCGTCCCGACGCCGACGACGGCAGCGGGGCCATCGCCCGCGTCGACACGCAGGACTGCGACTAGCGCACCGGCCGTCAGGGGCGGAACGCGCCCGCCAGGCGGGCGATCGCGCCGGCGGCGTCCCGCTCCGGGTGGCCCGCGACGTCTCTGGCCACGCGGACCGCCTCCGCGAGGTCGACCCCGGGCGCACCGGGCGCACCGGGCGCCGGGGGCGAGCCGAACCGCACGAGCCGGTCGGCGCCCCGTGTGAGCAGGGCGGACGCCCCCCGGCCGTTGCCCCGTTGCAGGTGGGTCAGGCCGACGCAGATCTGTGCCAGGCCCTGCCACAGGTCGCGCTCGCGCTCCGGCCCGGTCTTCCAGCGGGCCTCCAGCACCTCGTGGGCGTGGAACGGGCGCCCCTCGGCCAGGTAGCGCGCGGCCACGGCGACGGCCTCGTCGGCGCCGGGCGCGTAGTCGTCGGGCACACGTTCGACACCGGGCACGCCCTTGGGCAGCGGACGCCCGAGCGCGTCGCGGGGGCGGGCGTTGCGCGGACGCCCGGCGGGATCCCGGTCTCTGCTCAACGGTCGGGCTCCGGGTCGCCGAGCCACCCGAGCAGCTCGGCGTCGAACTGGTCGGCGCACTCCTCGTGCGGGTAGTGCCCCGCGCCCTCGATCAGCCGCCAGCGGTACGGCGCCGCGACGTACCTGCTGGAGCCCTGCGCGGTGCGCGGCAGCGTGCAGGTGTCGAGAGCCCCGTGCATCTGCAGCGTCGGCATCTCGATCTCGGTGCGCATGAGCCTGCGGTAGCGCAGCCCGTCGGGCCGCATCTGGGAGCGGACGAACCAGCGGTGGTACTCCAGCGCGCAGTGGGCCACGGTCGGGATGCGGAAGGCGTCACGGTAGGTGCGCGAGACCTCCTCGTCGGGCCAGCCCGGCCCCGACCAGGCGTCCAGCAGGGCGCCGACGCGCGCGGCGCCGTCGGCGGTGAGCCGCCGCTCCGGCACCAGGGGGAGCTGGTAACCGAGGAGGTGGCCGCTGGCCCTGAGCTGGCCCATCGGCTCGGTGAGCATGGCCTGGCGCATCCGGAGCGGGTGCGGCGCCGAGACGGTGACCAGGCGGCGCACGGTCTT
This sequence comes from Sphaerisporangium sp. TRM90804, assembly GCF_029846175.1. Lineage (GTDB taxonomy): Bacteria > Actinomycetota > Actinomycetes > Streptosporangiales > Streptosporangiaceae > Sphaerisporangium. The sequence goes on from NZ_JARWAC010000011.1 coordinate 19,761, forward strand.
CGGGTCCAGCGCCCCCATCGTCCAGCCCACCAGGCCGCCCCAGTCGTGGCCCACCACGACCGCGCACGTCTCGCCGAGCGCCCGGATCAGCCCCGCCATGTCGCCCGCGAGCGTGGGCAGGTCGTAGCCCCGCGGCGGCTTGTCGCTGGCCCCGTACCCGCGCAGGTCGGGCGCCACGACGCGGTACCCGGCGGCGGGCAGCGACCGGAGCTGCCGGCGCCACGTCCACCAGAACTGGGGGAACCCGTGCAGCAGCAGCACCAGCGGCCCGTCCCCCGCCTCCACCACATGGAACATGCCGTTGCCGGCGTGGACCGAGCGGTGCGTCCAGGGCCCGGAGATCCGGGTCAGCGACTCGTCGGGACGCGCGCTCATGGCCGGGCTCACGGTCCGGAGGTCGGGCGCCTGTGCGCGGAGCCGTCGCCCGTCGCGTCGGTGACGACCGGCACGCGGTGCCCGCCGATCTCGCCCGCGGTGGGCTCGCGGCGCGCCGGCCGCAGGACGGGGGTCTCCTCCGGCTTGGCCAGGTTCTTCAGGCTCCGGGTGGTGCGCTTCATCCCCGTGAGCCCCTTGAGGCGGCGGTAGCCGATGAACGCGAGCAGACCCGCGACGAGCAGGTAGAACACGGTCACGATGGTGAAGGCCAGCCACGTCATCATGCCGAGCTGCACCAGGCCGTAGGCGATCGCGAACGACCCGAGGATCAGGCACAGGTGGAGCATGAACGCGGCGACTCCGAACAGCCCGGCCGCCGTGCCCACCCGTTTCGCGTCGAACTTGAGCTCGGACTTCGCCAGCTCGATCTCCGAGCGGACAAGGGTGGAAATGTGTTGGCTCGCCTCGGCGACGAGGGCGCCGAGCGATTCCTCCTCGGGCGGACCGGCCATGTCTGCTCTCCTATCAGGATTTCGGGACACACTATCCAGCTTGGCAGTGATCAACGGCGCGCCTCCCCGCTGGACGCTCCAAGACACCGCCGCCCCAGCCCACCACTACCACGGCGACGCCGTCATGGCGGGCACTCCCGATGTCACGGTTGCCTCGCGAACCTCTTCCGGACGGCTCCCGCCGGGCTTGGGACGCGACCGGCGCGGACCCGTCTTGCGGATCCGCGCCGGTGCGCGCCGCCGCGCGCCGCTCGGCCGCTCAGGTGACGGCCGTCCGTGCCCGGCCGGGCGGCGTCAGGGCGTCAGTCCTCGCTCTTGGCCGAGGGCAGCTTCTCGGAGATCAGGCTCATCACCGAGCTGTCGGCCAGCGTGGTGACGTCGCCGATGCTGCGGTTCTCCGCGACGTCGCGCAGCAGGCGGCGCATGATCTTGCCGGATCGGGTCTTGGGCAGCTCGGGCACGACCAGGATCTGCCGGGGCTTGGCGATCGGGCCGAGCGCCTTGGACACGTGGGCCCGCAGCTCCTGGGCGACCTCCGCGCCGTCGACGGCGCTGCCGCGCAGGATGACGAACGCCACGATGGCCTGCCCGGTGATCGGGTCGGTGGCGCCCACGACCGCCGCCTCGGCGACCTTCGGGTGCGACACCAGCGCCGACTCCACCTCCGTGGTGGAGATGTTGTGCCCGGACACCAGCATGACGTCGTCGACCCGCCCGAGCAGCCACAGGTCGCCGTCGGAGTCGCGCTTGGCGCCGTCCCCGGGGAAGTACATGCCCTCGAAGCGCGACCAGTAGGTGTCGGCGTAGCGCTTGTCGTCGCCCCAGATGCCGCGCAGCATCGACGGCCACGGCTCGCGGACGACCAGGAAGCCGCCGCCGCCGTCGGGCACCGACTCGCCGAGGTCGTCGACGACGTCGGCCACGATGCCGGGGAGCGGGCGCATGGCCGCGCCCGGCTTGGCGGCCGTCACGCCGGGCAGCGGGCTGATCATGATGGCGCCCGTCTCGGTCTGCCACCAGGTGTCCACAACCGGGCACCGGTTGCCGCCGATGTGCTCGCGGTACCAGACGTACGCCTCGGGGTTGATCGGCTCGCCGACCGACCCCAGCACCCGCAGCGTGGACATGTCGTGCTTCGCGGGGATGTCGTCGCCCCACTTCATGAACGTACGGATCGCGGTGGGGGCGGTGTAGAGGATCGTGACGCCGTACTTCTGCACGATCTCCCAGAACCGGCCCTTGTGCGGGGTGTCGGGCGTGCCCTCGTAGATGACGCTGGTGGCGCCGTTGGCGAGCGGGCCGTACACGATGTACGAGTGGCCGGTGACCCAGCCGATGTCGGCCGTGCACCAGTAGACGTCGGTCTCCGGCTTCAGGTCGAAGACGGCGCTGTGGGTCCAGGCCGTCTGGGTGAGGTAGCCGCCGGTGGTGTGCAGGATGCCCTTGGGCTTACCGGTCGTGCCGCTGGTGTACAGGATGTACAGCGGGTCTTCGGCGTCGTGCTGCACGGGGTCGTGCCGGTCGCTCTGCCGGTCGACCACGTCGTGCCACCAGACGTCCTTGGCGGTCTGCTCCACCTCCTGGCCGGTCCTGCGCACCACGAGGACGTGCTCGATGCCGGGGCACTCGGCGACGGCCTCGTCCACCGTCGGCTTGAGCGCGCTGGGCGCTCCCCTGCGGTAGCCGCCGTCCGCCGTGATGACGAGCTTGGCGTCGGCGTCCTTGATGCGGCCGCTCAGCGCGCTCGCGGAGAAGCCGCCGAACACCACCGAGTGGATGGCGCCGATGCGGGCGCAGGCCAGCATGGCGATCGGCAGCTCGGGGATCATGGGCATGTAGATCGCGACTCGGTCGCCCTTGCCGACGCCGAGCTCGGTCAGCGCGTTGGCGGCCTTGCTCACCTCACGCAGCAGGTCGGCGTAGGTCAGGGTGCGGGTGTCGCCCTCGGGCTCGCCCTCCCAGTGGTAGGCGACCTTGTCGCCGCGCCCCGCCTCGACGTGGCGGTCGACGCAGTTCTGCGCGACGTTCAGCGTGCCGCCGACGAACCACTTGGCGAAGGGCGGGGTCCACTCGAGGGTGGTGTCCCAGCGCCGTCCCCAGTCGAGCCGCTCGGCCGCCCGCTCCCAGAAGGCGAGACGGTCGGACGCCGCCTCCTCATAGGCCTCCGCCGTGACGTTCGCGGCCGAGGCCAACTCCGCCGGGGGCTCGAAGCGCCGCGTCTCACGCAGCAGGTTCGACAGGGTCTCCTGGGTCTCGCGACCAGGGGTTTCCGGGGCCACAACGTACTCCTTCACATGGCCTGGACCGATTGGGCTGGTCCCCACTTCACCAGGCTGGGGGCGAGGGGGACAAGGGGGGGACGAACCCGCCGGCCCGGCCGGACGCCTTCACAACAACCTTGACGGGGAGTCACAAAAGCTGCGGATTCGATGCGGAAATGATATCGAAGGGTAAATGGGGGGAACGCAAGAGCGTTAATCCGCTGTCCTCGTTGAACGGTGCGAACCGAGCGCCGAGCGGTTCGTGAGATCGGCGGCCGTCGGCCGCGCTGACCGTTCTCTGACCGAATGCTGACACGTTCCGGCTCTTGGCGCCATCTCGAAGGTCGCGGCCTTGTCTGTTCTTGACCCGCCGTCGACGTCGGCCGCCGCGAGTCCCGGGCCTACCGGCGGGTAAGGTCGGGGGTCGTGAGCGATCCACTGGCTGTCATCGCCGGGCTTCCCGGGGTTCCGGAGGTCGTCCAGGACGCCCGTACGGCGGTCGACCGGCTGTACAGGCACCGGATGCTGCGGCGGCGCGGGCCCGAGGTCTCCGCCGAGTCGGCCCTGCGCGGAGCGCGGGCGTCGGCGGCCCTGGAGGGGGAGGACATCCCGCTCGCGGTGCTGCGGTCGGGCGAGGCGGTCTCCGCCGTCGCCCAGGGCGCGCTGCGCGCGTCGGCCGAGGCGGGGAGGCTCGGCAAGGTCTGGCGCACCGCCCCGCGCCAGGTGCTGGCCCGCCTGCACGCGCTGGCCGCGGCCGGTCTGACCGAGGACGACGACCTGCTCGGGCGGCCCCGTACCGGTGCGGCGGCGTCCGATCCGCTGGGGCTGGGCCCCGCGCCGGAGGCCGAGGCCGCCGCCGTCCGCGTCGCCTCGCTGGCCGGCCTGGTGACCGGCCCGTCCGCGGCGCCCGCGCTGGTGCTCGCGGCCATCGTCCACGCCGAGCTCGCCGTGCTGCGCCCGTTCGGGACGGCGGACGGCCTGGTGGCGCGGGCGGCCGAGCGGCTCACGCTGGTGGAGTTCGGGCTGGACCCGAAGTCGCTGGTGGCCGTGGAGGTCGGGCACGCCGCTCTGGGCGAGGCGTACGGCGAGAGCCTGCGGGGCTACCTGAAGGGCACCGCCGAGGGGGTCGCGGGCTGGGTGCGGCACTGCGCGTCGGCCGTGGAGCTGGGCGCCCGCGAGGCGACCGCCATCTGCGAGGCGCTGCAACGCGGCTGAGTGGCTGTTTCGACGGCCAAAGCAAACGGCGTCCCTTGGAGGGACGCCGTCGCCAGTACGCCACGCCGGGTTACCAAGCGTGCACCTCATATTCGTCGGACGGGACAAGCCCGTCCTGACGCGCCTCCCGCGGCTGGTCGCGCGTGGGTACCCGGTGGCCGTACTCGAACACTCGGTCCGTGACTTCTTTCTACGACTAAACCCGCCTGTTGGGAACCCCCCGGTCAAGAGCTTTACCGACTTCTGGACGACCATGCCGCCGTGGCCCGGGGCTTTCACGCGCGGCACGGCCTCCCCGGCCGCCCCGGCGGTGAAGCCTTCACCGGTCACCGTGGGTGACCGGCGTCCCGGCGCGATTTCCCGGGCACTTCTGGTGACCACACCGCTACGGCCGAAAAAAAGCGGGGAAAATCAGAGATTGCGCCTCGACGGAACTCCAGTTCATCGGGCACCATACGGGTGGTGTCCACATGACCGTGGCGATGGGCGATCGGGATATCCATTGCCTTCCCACGCCGCCCCGCACACGGTGTTGAAAGCTTTCTTCTGAAACAGGCCCGGCTCTACCCCCCCGGAGCCGGACCTCCAGGCGACCCCCGCTCTCCCCCCCGGCGGGGGTCGCCCTTTTCTCCCCCTCCACCCGCCGGCCGCGGCACTTATCCACAGAACCACGCTCGACCGGATCGGTGGCGCGTCGCTTCAGCAGGGTGGGTCTCGCATCGCCCGCCGGCCGCGGCACTTATCCACAGAACCGCGCTCGGCCGGATCGGCGGGGCGTCGCTTCAGCAGGGTGGGTCTCCCAACGACAGGGAGGCCACCGCATGCACCGCCCCTTGGTGATCACCGAAGACCAGGAGCTGCTCGACGACCTGCTGCGCATCGCCGCGGCGGCCGGGGTCGAGCTGGACGTCGCGCACGCCGCGGTCCATGCCCGGCCCTACTGGCGGCGCGCCCCGCTCGTCGTCGTGGGCGCCGATGCCGCCGACGCGCTCGCGGTCAGCGCACCGCCGCCCCGGCAGGGCGTGCTCCTGGTCACGCGCGTGGCCGACGATCCGGCCGTCTGGCGCCGGTGCGTCGCCGTCGGCGCCCACACCGTCCTCGAACTGCCCGAGGCCGAACGGCGGCTGGTCGACGAGTTCGCCGAGGCGTCGGAGCCGGCGGTCAGGGCCGGCCGCACCCTGTGCGTCGTCGGCGGCAGCGGCGGTGCGGGTGCGAGCGTGCTCGCCGCGTCGCTCGCCCTGCTCGGGGCCAGGCGCGGCCTGCGCACCCTGCTGGTGGACGCCGACCCGCTCGGCGGCGGCATCGACGTCGTCCTCGGCCAGGAGCGGGCCACCGGCGCCCGCTGGCCCGATGTCGCCGAGCGTGAGGGCCGCGTCAGCTTCGCCGCCCTGCAGGAGGCCCTGCCCACGATCGGGGAGCTGACGGTCCTGTCCTGGCATCGCGGCGAGTCCCCGCCCATCCCGCCCGAGGCCATGCGCGCCGTGCTGGAGGCCGCCCACCGGGGGTGCGACCTCGTGGTGGTCGACCTCCCGCGCCACGTGGGGCCCGCCGAAGCCGAGGCGTTGTCCCGCGCGGTCGCCACCCTGCTGCTCGTCCCCGCCGACGTGCGCGGGGTCCTCGCCGCCTCCCAGATGCTCATCGAGCTGCGCCGCCACACGTCGGCCCTGCGTGTGGTCGTCCGCGACGGCTCCCTGCGCCCCGATGTCGTCGCCACCACCCTCGGCGTCCCCTCCGCCGGTGTCCTGCCCAGCCAACGAGGCGTGACCGACGCCTTGAACAGAGGCGACGCCCCACCCCTGCCCCCCAAATCCCCGCTGGCCCGCCTGTGCGCCGAGCTCCTCACCACCTTGGCCGCCGAATGACCCCCGCCCCGACCCCCCGGAACCACAGCCGCCCCGCCCCCCGCGAGCGCATGCCGCCGAGCCCGCTCGCGGGCGAGGCGCCCCCGGGCGGCGGTTCGGGCCGTGCGGCGTCCGGGATCGGGGTCGATCGTGAGGGAGTGCAGATGGGTGGCCTGATCCGAGGGGTGACGGTCTCACCCGATCTCGTGGAGGCCGTTAGGGTTCGGCTGGCGAAGGCGGGGGCGGCGCCCACCGCGTCGCAGGTGGCGGCGGCGCTTCGCGCCGAGCGGGCCGTGCTGGGAGACGCGGAGATCCTCGCGGTCGCCCGCGCCCTGCGTGCCGACCTGATCGGGGCGGGGCCGCTGGAGCCGCTGCTCGCCGAGCCCGACGTGACCGACGTCCTGGTGAACGGCGCCCGCGAGGTCTGGGTCGACGACGGGCTCGGCCTGCGGCGCACGCCGGTCACCTTCCCGAGCGACGACGAGGTGCGGCGGCTCGCCCAGCGCCTCGCCGCGGCGGCGGGAAGACGTCTCGACGACGCCTGCCCCTACGTCGACGCCCGCCTGTCCGGCGGCGTGCGGCTGCACGCCGTCCTGCCGCCGGTCTCCTCGGAAGGGCCGTGCCTGTCCCTCAGGCTGCCGCCCCGCCGGAGCTTCACCCTGGAGGATCTCGTCCCCGGCGAGGGCGCCGCCGCCGTCCGCGCGCTGGTCGCCGCCCGCCTCGCCTTCCTGGTGACCGGCGGCACCGGAACCGGGAAGACCACCCTTCTGTCGGCCCTGCTGTCACAGGCCCACCCGGCCGAGCGGCTGATCCTCGTGGAGGACTCCGCCGAGCTGCGCCCCCTGCACCCGCACGTCGTCCGCCTGGAGACCCGGCCGCCCAACCTGGAAGGCGCCGGCGGAGTCACCCTGCGCGACCTCGTCCGCCAGGCGCTCCGCATGCGCCCCGACCGCCTGGTGGTCGGCGAGGTCCGGGGTTTCGAGGTTGTGGATCTCCTCGCGGCCATGAACACCGGTCACGAGGGCTGCTGCGGCACCCTGCACGCCAACAGCCCGGCCGACGTCCCAGCCCGCCTGGAGGCGCTGGCCTGCGCCGCGGGCCTCACCCGGGAAGCCGTGCACAGCCAGATCGCCGCGGCCCTGGACGTCGTCATCCACGTGGTCCGCGACCCCCGAGACGGCCACCGCAGGGTCGCCGAGATCTGCCTGATGAACCGCGCCCCCACAGGCTTCGTCCACGCCGTCCCCGCCCTGACCTTCCCGCCCCACGGCCCGCCGACCCCCGGCCCTGCCCTGCCCGCCCTCAGGACCAGAGCGCCGGGGTTGCCGTGAGCGCGCTCCCGACAGCGGGGCCCGCTGAGCATGGGCCCTGGTCTTTGTGGACGGGGCCCGATATCTCCCCGCGCTCGGCGCCATCGGGCCAGGCCTTGCCCGCCGACAGGGCCAGAGCGCCGGGGCTGCTGTGACCGTGCTCCTGGCGGCGAGGCTGTTGAGCAGGGGGGCGGTGTGGTCGTGGGCGGAGCCCGCTATCTTCCCGCCTCGCGGCCCGGTGTCTTCCGGCCCGGCCTTGCCCGCCCTCAGGGCCAGAGCGCTGGGGCTCCTGTGAGCGTGCTCTTGGTGGCGGGGCTGTTGAGCATGGGGGCGGTGTGGCTGTGGACGGGGCCCGATCGGGCGACGGTCCGGGTGGCGGCCCTGGCGCGAGGTTCTGGGGCAGGGCTGTGGCGATGGCCGGTGGGGCTGGTTCGGCTGTGGGAGCGCCCCAGCCGGGCGCGGCAGGCGGCCGCGTGGCGGCTGGCGTCGATCGATCTCTGCCAGGGCATCGTGGCCGAGCTGTCCGCCGGCCGCACGCCCGGAGAGGCGCTGGCCAGGGCGGTGTCGACGCTTGAGGCGCCCGATCCCGGTCTGCTGCGGCCGGTGGTCGCGATCGCGCGAGATGGCGGGGACGTCGCCGCCGCCCTCGTGCGCGCGGCTGCCGAGAACGGTGGCGAGGGCCTGCGCAGGCTGGCCGCGTGCTGGAGGGTGAGCCTCGGTGTGGGCGGCGGGCTGGCCGCGTTGATCGAGCGGGTCGCGGTGTCGCTGCGCGAGGCCGAGGCCCACCGTGCCGAGGTCGCGGCCCAGCTCGCGGGGCCTCGCTCCACGGCACGGCTGCTCGCCTTCCTTCCACTGCTCGGGCTGCTGCTCGCCGCGGGCCTCGGCCTGCGTCCCCTGTCGTTCCTCTTCGGCGGCCCGGCCGGTCTCGCATGCCTCGTCGCCGGCATCGCGTTGGACCTCGCCGGCCTCTGGTGGACCAACCGCCTGGCACACCACGCCCAACGCCTGCACCCGCCCACCCCCACGCCCTGACGTTCTGAGATCGGCGCGGAGGATCTCGGTGGCGGAGGTCACGGTCGACGTTCCAGGCGCGACGGAGAGCGTGAGCGTGTTGCCGGCATCGGGGCTTGCGGCTCTGCCGGGGTCGTGTGGCCGGGGTCGTGTCGACGAGGGCGGGCGCTTGCGTGGTCGGTCGACGTGTCGGGGTGTCGAGGCGGGTGGAGCGCCTGGTGCGTTTCGCGCCCGGGGCCCGCGGTTCTGTCGGGTGGTGTGGCCGGGGGGAGTCGATGAGGTCTGCGGCCGGCGTGATCGGTCGTCGGGTCGGGGTGGCGAGGGAGGAGGAGAGCGTGAGTGTGCTGTTGGCGTCTGGGCTCGCGGCTTTGTCGGGGTGGTTGTGGCCGGGGCGTGTCGATGAGGGCCTACGGCTGGCGTGGATGACGGGGACGACTTCGAGGGGTGGGGGGCGCCCGGCCGCCGCAGGTCAGGGTGCGAAGCCGTCGGCTCGGTGGTTGAGCGGCGAGCCGATGACGGTGGTTCTGGCCATGCTGGCGGGTCTTCTGGTCGTCGGCGGTGCGCCGGGGCTGGTGGTGGGGGCATGTGCCGGTGGGGCGGCGGTGGTGGTCGTCCGCCGCCGGGAGCCGGTCGAGGTCCGGCACAGGCGTGCCCGCCTGGTGGCCGACCTGCCCTTCGCGGCGGACGTCATGGTGGCCTGTCTCCGGGCCGGGCAACCGGTCACCGGTGCGGTCGAGACGGCGGCCGACGCCGTGGGCGGGCCCCTGGGGGACAGTCTGGCCTGGGTGGGCGGCCAGTTACGGCTGGGGGCCGCGCCAGAGGCGGCCTGGTCGGCACTCAAGGGCGACCGTGCGCTCTCCGGCCTGGTGCTCGGCATGACCCGGGCCGCGTCGAGCGGAGCGCCCGTGGCCGACGTGCTGACCCGCCTCGCCGACGACGCGCGCAGGAAAGGGCGGGCCGAGGCGTCCGCCGCCGCGAGACGCGCGGGAGTCCAGGTGGTCGCTCCCCTCGGGCTCTGCTTCCTGCCCGCCTTCGTCCTGCTCGGCATCGTCCCCGTCGTCGCGGGACTTGCCGGTCAGGTCTTCGGCCGCTGAACCGCTCGATGTACGTGCTCCGCCGAGTTATCCACAGAATCGCGCTCGGCCCAGATGGCTTCTTCCGGTTGCGACACCCTGGTTTCACCTGGTGAGAGCGGTGCGGATGATCCGCACGGCTCACGATGACTCAAGGGAGAGGCCGATGCACAGGTGCGTTAAGGAGCCCATCCGGCACACGCCGCGAGCGGTGGCTCCGAGGGACAGCTCAGCCGCCCGGCATCGGCGGCCGGCGCCGCGCTGCCGGGTCCGCAAGCCGGCCCACAGGCTCGCACTCATGGGACGCCGGCTCGCCATGGCGACCGGCAGGCTCGGCCTGATCTCACGCGGGTTCGGCCTGATCTCATGCCGGTTCGCCGCGACGGGCCGCAAGCTGGTGACCACCGCCCGCGTCCGGTCCGAGGCGGGCATGTCCACGGCCGAGTACGCGGTGGGAACCATCGCCGCCTGTGCTTTCGCCGGTCTGCTCTTCAAGATCGTGACCAGCCCCGAGATCCGGAAGATGCTGTCCGACCTCATCGCCCGCGCGCTCAAGTTGGCCGGCTGACATGGACGCCCCCCGGCATCGGTTCCAACCCGCGTCGCCGGTTGGGCGGGTACTGGTGTGAGGGGGGTGCGGCGGGCGAGGGGGTGGCGGTCCGAGGTTGGGGCGGTCACGGCGGAGACGGCTGTGGCGCTTCCCGCGCTGGTGCTTGTCCTGGGGGTCGCTCTGTGGGCGGTCGCGGCCGTGGGGGTGCAGCTTCAGTGCGTCGACGCGGCTCGCGCCGGGGCGAGGGCGGCAGCCAGGGGGGAGTCCCTCGACGCGGTGCATCGAGCGGTGGCGCGCGCGGCACCTCCCGGTGCTGTCGTCAGCGTCAGCCGTGACCTTGGACTGAGCCGGGTCACCGTCACCGCGACGCTGCGTCCCAGCTGGGCGGTGGCCGTCCCCGAGCTGCCCCTGCGAGCCACGGCGACGTCCGCGACCGAGCCCGGAGCGGGGACGCCCGCCTCGGCGACGCAGGTGCCGCACTGGTAGCGGTCGGAAGGATGACGCGGGTGATGGGCGGAGGGGCGGTGTATGTGCGACGAGAGGAGTCGGGGGGTGGTGAGGAGTCTGGGGTGATGGGGAGCCGCGATGGCTATGCGGCTGAGGAGTCGAGGGGTGATGGGGGAGGTCGGGGAACGTGCGGCGCGAGGAGTCGAGCGGTGGTGATCGAGGGAGGGGGGTGAGGGTGTGGCGTGAGGAGTCGAGGGGTGGTGGTCGAGGGAGGGGGGTGAGGGTGTGGCGTGAGGAATCGAGGGGTGGTGATCGAGGGGCGGGGACGGTCTGGGTTCTGGCCTTGATGGGGCTGGTGTGGGTGTCGGCCGTGGCGTTGGTGCTCGTGGGGTCGGCTCGGGTGGCTCGGCATCGTGCCCAGTCGGCGGCTGATCTCAGTGCTCTGGCGGCGGCGGTGCACGCGTTGGCCGCTCCCGAGAAGGCGTGCGGGCATGCTCGTCGGCTCGCCACGGCGAACCACGCGTCCCTGAGGCGGTGTGTCGTGCGAGCCGGGGTCGTGGACGTCAAGGTCGCCGCCCGGTTCGTCCTTCCCGGCCTGGACGGCCCCCTGGAGGCCGAAGCGGAGGCCCGCGCCGGCCCCCGGTGAGGGCCGCGATCAGCCCCGCTCCCCCTCGACAGTGCCGGTCTCAGTGGCCAGGGAAGGCGGCGGCTTGGCGTCCAAGAGTTCGGGTCCCTACCCGGTCACCCTGGCGCGCCGGTGCCCGTGGCCCGCGACGCTGGGGACGGTAAGGCTGCCCGCCACCTCCACTCTCGACCACGCCCGCCATCTCGCCGCTCTCAGTGGCGCTGACTCAGCGGCATCGGGCTCTGTGTGGCATCAAGTCCTGCGTGTCCCGCTCTTTGTGGTGTTCGGTCCGGTGCGGGGGTCCGGTGCGGTGCGGTGTCGGGTGTGCGCGGGGGTCCGGTGCGGTGTCGGGTGTGCGCGGGGGTCCGGTGCGGTGTCGGGTGTGGGCGGGGGTCCGGTGCGGTGCGGTGTCGGGTGTGGGCGGGGGTCTGGTGCGGTGCGGTGTCGGGTGTGCGCGGGTGTTCGGCTGGTGCGGCTTCGGGGCTATGTGGGCGGTCGGCGCTGCGGGGCGTCGGGGGGCGTTGGGCCTGGGTGGACGGCGGTGGGGTTGGGGGTGGGGGGCGGGGTGGGGAGGAGGGTGTCGAGGAGGGTTATGGCGCCTTGTTTGTCCAAGGGGTCGTTGCCGTTGCCGCATTTGGGGGACTGGATGCAGGAGGGGCAGCCGCGGTCGCATTCGCAGGACGCTATGGCCTCGCGGGTGGCGGTCAGCCACTCGTGGGCTCGGGAGTAGCCGCGTTCGGCGAAGCCGGCGCCGCCTTCGTGGCCGTCGTAGACGAAGACGGTGAGGAGGCCGGTGTCCATGTGGAGTTCGGTGGACACGCCGCCGATGTCCCAGCGGTCGCAGGTGGCGAACAGCGGGAGCAGGCCGATGGCGGCGTGCTCGGCCGCGTGGGCGGCGCCGCCCAGGTGGAAGCCCTCGGCGAGCAAAGGCGCCACCGAGGAGTCCGGCAGCGTCCACCAGACCGCGCGGGTGCGCAGGGTGCGGGGCGGCAGGTCCAGCGGCTCCTCGCCGAGCACCTCGCCGGAGTGGACGCGGCGCTTCAGGAAGGACACCACCTGTCTGGTGACCTCCACGGTGCCGAAGTGCAGCTCGCCGGGGCCGAGGGGCTGTGAGCGCAGGGACTCCAGCACCGAGATGTCGGTGACGTCCCTGGCGAAGGTGGAGTAGTCGGGCTCGGCGGAGGAGACGAGTGCGACGCCCGCGTCCAGGTCGAGCAGCTCGACCAGGTAGGTCTCGCCCTGGTGGATGTGGACGGCGCCGGTGTGCACGGCCGTGTGGGCGGACGGCTCGTCCACGGTGCCGAGCAGGCGGCCGGTGGCCGCCTCGACCACCTGCACGGGCGCCCCGCCCGAGCCCCTGATGTCGGCGAGGTCGGCCGCCCGCTCCCGCCGCGTCCAGAACCACCCCTGCGGGCGGCGCCGGAGCATGCCACGGGCCACGAGGTCGTCCAGCGCGGCCCCGGACGCCGGGCCGAAGACGGCGAGGTCGTCCTCGGTGAGCGGGATCTCGGCCGCCGCCGCGCACAGGTGCGGCCCGAGCACGTACGGGTTGTCGGGGTCGAGCACGATCGCCTCCACCGGCCGCCCGAACAGCGCCTCCGGGTGGTGGACGAGGTAGGTGTCCAGCGGGTCGTCCCGCGCGATCAGCACGGCGAGGGCGTCCTGGCCGTCACGCCCGGCGCGGCCCGCCTGCTGCCACAGCGAGGCCCGTGTGCCCGGCCATCCCGCGATCAGCACGGCGTCCAGGCCCGAGACGTCGATGCCGAGCTCCAGCGCGCTGGTCGTGGCCAGACCCATGATCGCGCCCGACCGCAGCCCCTTCTCGAGCAGGCGCCTGTCCTCGGCGAGATAACCGGCCCGGTAGGCGGCCACCCGGGCCGGCAGCTCGGGGGAGACCTCCCCCAGGTGGTCGCGGGCGATCAGCGACACCATCTCGGCGGCCCGGCGCGACCGGACGAAGGCGAGCGTGCGCACGTCGTCCACCACGAGGTCGGACAGCAGGTCGGCGGTCTCCGCGGTCACCGTGCGCCGGACCGGAGCGCCCCCCTCGCCCCGCAGGTCGGTCAGGGGCGGCTCCCAGAGCGCGAAAGTGGTGGAACCCCGGGGAGAGGCGTCCGTCGTCACCTCGGCCATCTCAAGGCCTGTCAGGCGCATCGCCGCGGTCGCGGGGTCGCTCACCGTGGCGGAGACGAGCACGAACACCGGTTCCGCGCCGTATCTTCCGCAGATGCGGCGAAGGCGCCGGAGGATCTGCGCCACGTGCGACCCGAACACCCCCCGGTACCCGTGGCACTCGTCGACGACCACCAGCCGCAGGCGCCGCCAGAACGACGACCAGGCCGAGTGGCGCGGCAGCATCGACCGATGAAGCATGTCGGGGTTGGTCAGCACGTAGTTGGCGTGTTTGCGTACCCACTGGCGCTCGTCGGGCGGGGTGTCCCCGTCGTAGGTCGCCGGGCGCACCTGGGCGAGCTTCAGGTCGCGCACCGAGCGGAGCTGGTCGGCGGCGAGCGCCTTGGTCGGTGTGAGATACAGCACCGACCCCCCTGACAGGATCTCCGACACGGCCGGCACCAGGTAGGCGAGTGATTTTCCCGACGCCGTCCCCGTGGAGATGATCACGTTTCGGCCACGGTGCGCGTGCTCTGCCGCCGTGGCCTGGTGCTCCCAAAGGCCGTCGACACCGAGGTTTCGCAGACGGCTGACAAGAAGCTCGCCCACCCACTCCGGCCATCGCGCTTCACCCGCCTGACGTGCGGGAACGTGCTCTATATGCGTGACGCGCTCCCGACGCGCGGGGGTCGCGAGCAGGCGAGCCAGCGGGGGGCCGGCCCGACGTGAGGGTGATGTAGTCGGAGTCACTGGTTTCCAGTTTGGCATCTTGGGGGAGAGTCGCCCGGAGTCGTGATTTCGTATAGACACGAAGGCGGGGCGTGGTTGAATGCCGCGCGTCAGGGTATTGCGCGCTGGGACTTGGGGTCCCAGCATGTCAGACCCCTCGTCGTGGACTCAGCAGGCAAGGCGCTGGAGGATCTGTGGATCTGAAGTTGGACCACCGTACTGAAGACAGACTCACCATCGTGGAAGTCGAGGGTGAGATCGACGTCTATACCGCGCCGAGGCTGCGAGAGCTGCTGATCGACCTGGTCAACAAGGGTAACTTCCACCTTCTCGTCAACATGGAGAAGGTGGACTTCCTCGATTCCACTGGACTCGGTGTCCTGGTCGGCGGGCTCAAGCGCGTTCGGGCGCACGACGGCTCCCTGGAGCTCGTCTGCACGCAGGAGCGCATCCTGAAGATCTTCCGGATCACCGGTCTGACGAAGGTCTTCGGGATTTACGCCTCGGTCGAAGAGGCCAAGGAAGCTCACGGCCGAGACAAGTAGTCATGGCCACCGTCGAGCTGACGTTCAGTGCACTGCCCGCCCACGTCCGGACGGCGCGGTTGGTCGCCACGGCGATCGCCCGTCGCACGGGGGTGGCGGAGGCGCTGCTGGACGAAGTGCGGCTCGCCGTGGGGGAGGCTTGCTCGCGGGCAGTGGAGGCGCATCGCGTCCACTGCCCGGGCGAGCCCATCCGCATCGAGCTGTGCGACGATTCCGGGCGCTTCGAGGTCACCGTGACCGACTCGGCGCCCAGTGACGATCTGGAGCAGGCGTACAAGGACGAGGAAGGGCCGCCGACCGCCGTCAACGGCACGGCCCTGGCCAGCCTGCTTCCCGCGGACACGTTGATGTCGGGGTTCGGCATCGCCGTCATCGCCGCTTTGGCGGACGACGTCGAGGTCTATCCGAGCGCGAAGGGCCTGCGCATCCGCATGAGCTGGCCCGCCCACGCCACCGGCCTGACCCCCGCCTGACCCGCGGCGTGGCCTACACCGGCCACGCCCGTGCCGTGTCCCGTCCGGGCCGCCCGGCCTTTCCGCATGCCTCGCCCGCGAGGTCGGCGTGCGTCTCTTGAGCGCGCCTTCATACGCGACCGGTCCGCCCGGCCGCGGGCCTTGTCATGCCCGGCCGCCAGATGTTTCGGACATAAAGCTTCGGTAATAACCGCGTGGCCGTAACGTGACCGTCGATCGCGCAAGCACTGGTAAAACCACGTCGTTGCAGGGCAAAGCCTCCGCGCCTACTGGACGTAGCCCTAATTGGCTGCGAGAAGAGGCTTCATATCTGGCCTAGGCCTGCGTAGACTCCCGGCACCGGCCAAGGTTTTGTCCCCGCAGATCGACGTCGCCCTGCGGGAAGGTCTGCGGACGTTACCGGAAGCGGCACCGCCAATCCAGCTCGGATGCGCGCCGCCCCCCGAGTCTTTCGCAGCGCGGTCCGTGCTTTGGACCTACCCGTCTGGCCGAGGAGGACGGATGTCTGGGCTTTACCAAGCCGCTGACGACGCCGCAGCGGTATCCCTTAGTGGCTCCCACCTCACCATCGTGGTCGTGGTGGCCGCGGTGGCGTTGCTGGCGCTTGCCGTCGCAGGTGGTCTCGTACGCGAGGTGCTGGCCGCCGGCCAGGGCACCGAGCGCATGCAGAACATTTCGAGGGCCGTGCAGGAAGGGGCCGCCGCGTACTTGACGCGGCAGTTCCGAACGCTCGCCATTTTCGTGATTCTGATTCCTTTCGTACTTTTCCTGCTTCCCGCGGAGTCGACCGCCGTGGCGATCGGCCGCTCGGTCTTCTTCGTCATCGGCGCGGTGTTCTCCGCGCTTACCGGCTTCATCGGCATGTGGCTCGCCGTGCGCGGGAACGTCCGCGTCGCGGCCGCCGCCCGCGACCAGGGCGAGAAGGTCGCGATGCGCATCGCCTTCCGCACCGGCGGCGTGGCGGGCATGTTCACCGTCGGCCTCGGCCTGCTGGGCGCCGCCATCGTGGTGTTCGTCTACAAGGGCGACGCCCCGAGCGTCCTTGAGGGCTTCGGCTTCGGCGCCGCACTGCTCGCCATGTTCATGCGAGTCGGCGGCGGCATCTTCACCAAGGCCGCCGACGTCGGCGCCGACCTGGTCGGCAAGGTCGAGCAGGGCATTCCCGAGGACGACCCGCGCAACGCCGCCACCATCGCCGACAACGTGGGCGACAACGTCGGCGACTGCGCCGGCATGGCGGCCGACCTGTTCGAGTCCTACGCCGTCATGCTGGTGGCCAGCCTGATCCTGGGCAAGGCCGCCTTCGGCACCGAGGGCCTGGTGTTCCCGCTGATCGTCCCGATGATCGGTGTGCTCACCGCCATCGTCGGCATCTTCGCCACCGCCCCGCGCGCCGGCGACCGCAACGGGATGGCCGCCATCAACCGCGGCTTCTTCATCTCGGCGGCGATCTCGGCCGTCCTGGTGGCGGTCGCGGCCTTCGCCTACCTGCCCGGCTCCTTCGCCGAGCTCAACGGCGTCAGCCCGGCCATCGCCGGCCTCGGCTCCGACCCGCGCCTGATCGCGATCGGCGCGGTGCTGATCGGCCTGGTGCTCGCCAGCGCCATCCAGGTGCTCACGGGCTACTTCACCGAGACCAACCGCCGCCCGGTGCGGGAGATCGGCGAGAGCTCGCGCACCGGCGCCGCGACCGTCATCCTGTCGGGCATCTCGGTCGGCCTGGAGTCCGCCGTCTACTCCGCCCTGCTCATCGGCGGCGCGGTGTACGGCGCGTTCCTGCTCGGGTTCGGCAACGTCACCGTGGCGCTGTTCGCGGTGGCCCTCGCCGGCACCGGTCTCCTGACCACCGTCGGCGTGATCGTGTCCATGGACACCTTCGGCCCCGTCTCCGACAACGCCCAGGGCATCGCCGAGATGTCCGGCGACGTCGAGGGCGAGGGAGCCCGCATCCTCACCTCGCTGGACGCCGTCGGCAACACCACCAAGGCGATCACCAAGGGCATCGCGATCGCGACGGCGGTGCTCGCCGCGACCGCGCTGTTCGGAGCCTTCCGCACGGCGGTGGAGGCCCAGCTCGCGACGGCCACCGCGGACGTCAAGGCGGCGCTCGGCTCGTTCAGCACGTTCAGCCTGAGCGTCGACTCGCCGAACGTGCTCGTGGGCCTGATCATCGGCTCGGCGGTCGTGTTCCTGTTCTCCGGCCTGGCGATCAGCGCCGTGGGCCGGGCGGCCGGGCGGGTGGTGTTCGAGGTGCGCGAGCAGTTCCGCACCAAGCCGGGCATCATGGCCGGCACCGAGCTGCCCGACTACGGCCGCGTGGTGGACATCTGCACCCGCGACTCCCTGCGCGAGCTGGCCACGCCCGGCCTGCTGGCGGTCATGACGCCGATCGCCGTCGGTTTCGCCCTCGGGTACGCGCCGCTCGGCGCGTTCCTGGCGGGCGCCATCGCGGCCGGCACGCTGATGGCGGTGTTCCTCGCCAACTCCGGCGGCGCCTGGGACAACGCCAAGAAGCTGGTCGAGGACGGCCACCACGGCGGCAAGGGCTCCCAGGCCCACGAGGCGACGATCATCGGCGACACCGTCGGCGACCCGTTCAAGGACACCGCGGGCCCGGCCATCAACCCCCTGATCAAGGTGATGAACCTGGTCGCGCTGCTCGTGGCCCCCGCGGTCGTGACGTACGCGGGCAACACCGCGCTGCGCATCGGCGTGACGGTGATCGCCGTGGGCATCGTGGTCGGCGCCATCGTGGTCTCCAAGCGCCGCTCGGCGAGCATCGAGCCGGCGGCGGGCGGTGAGAGCCAGCAGATCGAGACCGAGAAGGTTTCGAGCTGATCGAACAGGCAGGCGCACGGCCACCGCCCGGGTCCGGGTGGTGGCCGTGCGCGCGTGATGGGAGGGTTCGGTAGGTGAAGACGCTCATCGCACTGCGGCACGCGAAGGCCGCGAACGTGCCGGGCCTGGCCGACAGGGAACGCCCGCTGACCGACCGCGGCGAGCGGGACGCCGGGCGGGCGGGGGAGACCCTCAAGCGGCTGGGCCTGTCGCCCGGCCTGGTGCTGTGCTCGCCGTCCGCCCGCACGCGGCGGACCACCGAGCTGGCCCTGGCCGTGCTCGCGCCGGACGCGCTCGTGCGCGTCGAGCACGACATCTACGAGGCCTACCCCGACGAGCTGCTCGAACTGGTCGGGCGGGTCGACGAGGAGGTGTCGACGCTGCTGCTGGTGGGCCACAACCCCGGCGTGCACGAGATGGTGGCCGGCCTCACGCTCACCTCCGTGGAGGAGCCGTTCCCCCCGGGCTCGTTCGCGGTGATCCGCACGGAGTCGTGGGCCGGCCTCGGCCCGGGCGACGGGCGCCTGCTGAGCCGCTGGAACCCCAAGGACCCGTGACGGGCCCTCCGGGCGCGTTCCGGGGCCGGCTCAGGCGGACGGCGGCGCGGGGACGGGGGTGGGCAGGCCGTCTTCGGCGTCGGCCGCCTCCACCTCGCCGCGGGAGATGCCCAGCAGGTACAGGATGGCGTCCAGGTAGGGGACGTTGACGGCGGCGTCCGCGGCCTGCCGCACCACCGGCTTGGCGTTGAACGCGATGCCCAGACCCGCGGCCGCGATCATGTCGAGGTCGTTGGCGCCGTCGCCGATCGCGACGGTCTGGCTGATCGGGATGCCGGCCCGCTCGGCGAAGCGCTCCAGGGCGCGCGCCTTGCCCGCGCGGTCGACGATCTCGCCGACGACCCGCCCGGTGAGCTTGCCGTTCACGACCTCCAGCGTGTTGGCGGCCGAGTAGTCGATGCCGAGCTCGGCGACGAGCCCGTCGGTGATCTGGGTGAAGCCGCCGCTGACGATGGCGAAGCGGTAGTCGAGCCGCTTGAGCGTGCGCACCAGGGTGCGGGCGCCCGGGGTGAGCACGACCTCCTGCCGGACGAGGTCGAACACGTCGTCGGAGAGGCCCTCCAGCAGCGCCACCCGCTCGCGCAGCGAGGCGGCGAAGTCGAGCTCGCCTCGCATGGCCGCGGCCGTGATCTTCTCGACCTCGTCCATGCACCCGGCGTGCCGGGCGATCAGCTCGATCACCTCGCCCTGGATGAGCGTGGAGTCGACGTCCATGACGATCAGCCGCTTGGCCCTGCGGTGGATGCCGGACCGCTGCACCGCGACGTCGACCTCCTGGAGCGCGGCCTCGGCGGTCAGCTCGGTGCGCAGCGCGGCGGGGTCGGCCCCGGAGATCGCCATCTCGATGCAGGTGACCGGCGCGGCGGCCAGGCGTTCGATGCGGTCGATGTTGGCGCCGGCGGCGGCGATGCGGCCGGCGATGCCCGCCATGGCGGCGGGCTGCAGCGGCATGCCCAGGACGGTGACGTGCAGGCGCCCCCGGCGGCGCTGCTCCCCGGCGTCGGTGCCGGTGGACAGCTCGACCTCCATGCCGATGTCGTCGGCGACCCGTTCGACGGCCGCCCACATCGCCCCCAGTGTGCCTCCGGTGCCGGTGGGCGGCCCCCCGGCGTAGGCCACCAGGACGCCGAGCGTGAGCCGGCCCCGGATGACGACCTGCTCGACATCGGCGACGGTCACGGGAAAGCCCGCCAGCACGGTGAACAACCGGGAGGTGACTCCGGGTCGGTCAGGGCCGGTGAGCGTGATCAGGAGCGTGCGCGGCTTCATCGCGCACCACGCTACCGACCGCCCCGGGCCGATGTGCAAGCGGTTCACCATACGGACGGGGCGTGGCCGGGGGAGGTCGGGGGTGGGAACGCCGAAGGGCCGCCTCCGTGGGGAAGGCGGCCCTCCGCCGGGCCGGCTAGCGCAGGATCCGGGTCTTGACCTTGGCGTACTTCACGTCGTCCTGGAGGTCGAGCTTGTCCAGCTCCTCCTCGTTGGTGACGTCCACGCCGCTCGGGACGTCGATCGAGACCGTGCCGAACTCGGCGTAGGCGTTGCCCTTGGTGCTCTTCTTCAGCCACACCCGCACCTTGACGGTGGCCGAGCGGTTCGGCTTGATCGTGTCGAACAGGCAGAACAGGTCGCGGCCCGACGCTTCGCAGAAGGCGGTCGACGGCTTGCCCACCACGCGGATCTTGCTGGCGCCCTTGGGCAGCTTGGCGAGCAGCGCGGCGAGGTCGGTGGGCCACTCGCCCACGTTGGTGCTCTTGATCGTGTAGGTGATCGTGCCGCCCTTCTTGACGGCCTTGGGGTACTGCACCTTGAACTTCAGCGGCGACTGCGGGGCCGTGAGGGCGTGGGACGCGGCGGGGGCGCTTGCCGCGGCGGCGGGGACGGCGAGGGAGGCGCCCGCCAAGGACCCGGCGAGGGCCAGGGCGGCGAGCGCGGAGAGGTGCCGACGCATGGAGTTGTCTCCCGATAGAAGTGATGAAAAAGAACGTGATCCGAAATTATGGACGTGGATCGTTCTTAAGGATCACTTTTCACGATTTTGATCTGCCACGATCAGGTGGAGATCGCCGAATTCATGCCACAGATACCCTTCACGCAACGCCTCGGCATACGAACGGGACAACAGCTCCTCCCCTGCGATGGCCGAGAGCATCAGCAGGTGGCTGGAACGCGGTTCGTGCAGCCCGGTGATCAGCCCGTCCACCACCCGCACGCCGTCCAGCGGCGTGACCACCCGCGACGTCCACCCCTCGGCCGCCCGCGCCCGGCCGGTGCCCGGCACCACCGCCGTCTCCAGCGCCCGCACGACCGTGGTCCCCACCGCCACCACCCTGCCCTCGGCCTGGTTGACCAGGCGCGCGGTCTGCGGCGAGACGGCGAAGCGCTCGGGGTAGGGCGGCTCGTCCTTCTCCGGCGACGCCACCCCGGTGTGCAGGGTGACCGGCGCGACCACGATGCCCCGGCTGACCAGCGCGGTCACCAGCTCGGGGCTGAACGGGCGTCCCGCGCTCGGCATCTCGGCGCTGCCGGGCCGCACCGCGAAGACGGTCTGGTAGGTCGAGAGCGGCCAGTCGCGGTCCACGTAGGAGTAGCGGATCGGCACCCCGTGCTCGGCCAGGTAGCCCGAGACGTCCCGGTCGAGCCTCGCCCGCCACAGGCGCGGCGTCTCGCGGGCCAGCAGGCGCAGCGTCGCGCCCCCGGGCAGCGGAAGCCACTCCCCGGGCTCCCCGCCGGCGTACGGCGCCGTGGTGCCCGCCGTGCGCCGGCGCAGCTCCACCAGCCAGGAGCCGTCCGCCCGCGCGGTGGAGAAGTGCACGGCGAGCCGGTCGAGCGGCACGGCCGCGGGCAGCGTGGCCGAGTCGTTCACCACCAGGACGTCGCCGGGGCGCAGCAGGTCGGGCAGCTCGGTGAAGGCGTGGTGGGTGACGCTTCCGGAGGTCCGGTCGGAGACCATGAGGCGGACGTCGTCGCGGGCGAGCCCGCGCGCCTCGGGCGGCTCGTGCGCCTCGCGGGCCCGGGGCAGGTCGAAGGTGATCACCGGGTCACCCGGCCGCTCCGGGGGCGTGCGGTGACCAGGTCGACCAGGAAGGCGGCGACGATCTCCGGGTCGTCGGCGCCGGCGGCCTCGGTCTCGCCGACGGCGTCCGCCAGCATGCGCGTGCGCATCTCCCCGGGGTCGACCCACCAGACAGCCACGTCCGGCTCTTCGACGGCGAGCACGTTGGAGAGCTGGTCGAGCGCGGCCTTGGTCGCCCCGTACCCGCCCCAGCCCTCGTAGGCCTGGACCGCGGCGTCCGACGAGATGTTGACGACGGCCCCGCCGCGCTCGCGCAGCCCGCGCAGCGTGGCCTGGATGAGGCCCAGCGGCGCGACCACGTTGACGTCCAGCGCGTCCGTCAGCGCGTCGAGGGGGTAGGCCGACAGCGCGGGCAGCGGGGCCGCTCCGAGCGTCGAGGCGTTGTTCACCAGGAGGTCGAGGCCGCCGAGCTCGTTGGCGGCCCGGGCCAGGCGGGCGCGGTGCGCCGGGTCGGCCACGTCGCCGGGCAGCGCCGTCGCGCCGGTCTCCAGCGCCGCCTTCTCCAGGTCGGCGGGGTCGCGTGCGGTGATCAGCAGCCGCCAGCCGCCGGCGGCGAGGGCGCGGGCCAGGGCCAGGCCGAGGCCGCGGGAGGCGCCGGTGATCAGGGCGGTGCGCGCGGTTTCGTGTGGTGTCATGCCTCAGAACGCTAGGATCCGCGCCCTCTCGGGGCATCGGGCGTCGGCCCCGCCCACCGCTGGGCTGATGGGCCTAGGACCATGGGCCGAGCGCGGCCGGGACGTCTTCGCGCCTACAGTGTGGGACGTGGCGGCCGAACCGGAGGCGGAGCGTGACGCGGTGCTGCACGCGGTCAGCTCCGCGGTGCTGGCCGTCACCCGCCATCTGTCGGTGCGCGAGGTGCTCCAGGTGATCGTGCGCTCGGCGCGCACGCTGCTGGACGCCCGCTACGCCGCGCTCGGCGTGCCCGACGACGACGGCTCGTTCGCCGAGTTCGTGGCCGAGGGCGTCAGCGACCGGCAGTGGGAGGCGATCGGCCCGCTGCCCCGCCAGCACGGCATGCTGGCCGCGCTGCTGGGCGACGGCACTCCCGCACGGCTGCCCGACATCCGCGAGGACCCCAGGTTCGGCTGGTGGCCCGCCGCGCACCCGGTGCTCAAGGACTTCATCGGGGTGCCGATCAAGGACGCCGAGCGGGTCGTCGGCATCATCTTCCTGTCCAACAAACGATCTCCCGGCGGGTTCACCGAGCGCGACGAGGCCCTGCTCGTGCTGTTCGCGGCGCACGCGGCCATCGCGCTCACCAACGCCCGGCTGTACGAGCGCGTCCGCGAGCTGACGGTCGTGGAGGAGCGCACGCGCATGGCGCGCGAGCTGCACGACGCCGTGACGCAGAAGCTGTTCTCGCTGCGGCTCACCGCCCAGGCGGCCGCCTCGCTGGTGCGGGCCGATCCCGAGCGGGCGGTGGCCGAGCTCGACCGGGCTCAGCGCATGGCGGGGGAGGCGCTGGCCGAGCTGAGGGACGTGATCGTCGAGCTGCGCCCGGCGGAGCTCGACAGGCACGGGCTGGCCGAGACGCTGCGCAAGCACGTCGCGCTGCTCGACAGGCTCTCGCCGGTGGCGGTGTCCTTCGAGGGCGCCCTGCCCGTCGACGTGCCCGCGCACGTGCAGGTCACGGTGCTGCGCGTGGCCCAGGAGGCGCTGCACAACGCGCTCAGGCACGCCGGCGCCGGCGCGATCGAGGTGCGCCTGGAGGTGCCGGGCCCCTGCCTCACGCTGGAGGTCCGCGACGACGGCGACGGCTTCGAGGTGGACGCGCCGGTGTTCCGCGGCCTCGGGCTGCTGTCGATGCGCGACCGCGCCGAGGCGGCGGACGGTTCGCTCACCGTCCGGTCGAAGCCGGGCGCGGGGACGGCCGTACGCCTGGAGGTCCCGCTGTGACCCGCCGCGCGCGCCGTCCCGGGGCGGTGGCCGCGGCCCGTGCCGTGGGGACGCCGTGATCCGCGTCGTGATCGCCGACGACCATCCCGTCGTCCGGCAGGGCCTGCGCACGTTCCTCGACCTTCAGGAGGACGTCGAGGTGGTCGGCGAGGCCGCCGACGGCGCCGAGGCCGTGACGCTCGTGACCTCCCTGGCCCCCGACGTGCTGCTGCTCGACCTGAAGATGCCCGTGCTGGACGGGCTGGGGGCGCTGCGCGAGCTGTCGGCCCGCGGCGCGGGGCTCCGGGTGATCGTGCTGACCTCGGTGAGCGACCGGGGCGACGTCGCCCCCGCCATGCGCTCGGGCGCGGCCGGCTTCCTCTACAAGGACGTCGACCCCGCGGCGCTGGTGCACGCCATCAGGGCGGTGCACGGCGGGCAGGTGCTGCTGGCGCCGGAGGCGGCCGAGGCCATGCTCGCGCCGCCCGAGACCGGGCCGCCGGTCACGTCTCGGGGGCCCGCGCCGGTCGCCGTGCTGACCGAGCGCGAGCGCGAGGTGCTGGCGCTGATCGCGTCGGGCAGGTCGAACCGGGAGATCGCCCGGGAACTGCTCGTGGCCGAGAAGACGGTGAAGACGCATGTGTCGAACGTGCTGATGAAGCTGGGCGTGCACGACCGCACGCAGGCCGCCCTGTACGCCGTGCGGCACGGCCTCGCCTGACGGGCCGCGGAGCCGCGCGGAGCGACGCCGGTCGCCGGGAGTTCCCCGGCCTGGCCGGCGAGGGCCGTACGCGGCTCTCAGGGGCGGGAACGCCGGATGCGCGAGCCGGGGGAGGGTGTGCCGAGCGTGCCGGCCGGGCGGCCGGGGGTGAGCGGCGAGCCGGGCTCGGTGATCGCGTTGTGGGCGGCCACCCGCGCACGGCGCACGGCGCGGTCGAGGTCGAGGAAGGCCTCCCGCCGCACGGCCACCTGCCCTGAGGTGAGCCCCCGCTCGTCGGCGACGCGCAGGACCGACGCCAGCCGCGCGGTCAGGGCGGCGACGCGGTGGGCGCGGGCGGGGTAGCCGGGGGCCAGGCCGTCGTCGGCGGCGTTGAGCGACGGCTGCGCCCTGCCGGGGCCCTCCACCGACAGCAGGGCGTCGGTGGCGGCCCGCATCGACATGGTGAGCGCGTGCTCGGCCTCGGCCAGGCTCGGGACGTCGGGCGGGGTGGCACTGGCCGGCATGGCGGCCCAGCGGATGCCCGAGTACGACGACCCGCGGCGGTCGGGGCCGGGGATCAGGCCCAGGCACCGGCCGGAGAGCACGGCCGTCGCGGCCTGCCCGGCGTCGACGGCGGCCACGGTGAAGGGGGCGGGGCCGGTGAGGCCCAGGGGGTCGCCCGCGGCGGGCAGGGCGAGACGCAGGGCGGTCATGCCCTCGACCCGGAGGTCGGCGAGGAATCCGCGCAGGGGGGTCTCCGTGACCTCGGTCGAGACGACCTGGGGGCCCGCCGCGCGCTCCAGCCGGTCGACAGCCTCATCGAGGCCGACATGTCCGGCAAGCCAAGCGTTGCCCCATGCGACCAGGGTGGCGGAGATCGGTGAATCGGGGTGCACCGGACCACGATATGCGCTGATGCTGCAATAGGTTTGGTCCGGAGGGACACTGGGCGGGGCGACCCGCCCGGTGGAGAGCCGGGCCGGCATGCGAGCATTCGGCCCGGATCGATATTTCAGGAGGTAGTCGGCATGGGTGGTCAGGTGCTTCAGCTTCAGGACGTCGCCGTCCGCCGAGATGGCGCGGCCCTGCTGCGGGGCATCGACTGGACCGTCGAGGAGGACGAGCGGTGGGTCGTCATCGGCCCCAACGGCGCGGGGAAGACGACGCTGCTCCAGGTCGCGGCCGCGCTGCTGTACCCCACCGAGGGCACGGTGGAGATCCTCGGCGAGCGCCTCGGCCAGACCGACGTCTTCGACCTGCGCCCCCGCATCGGCCTGGCCAGCGCGGCGCTCGCCGAGCGGGTGCCGCCGGAGGAGAAGGTCATCGACCTCGTGCTGACCGCCTCCTACGCCATCCTCGGCCGGTGGAACGAGCAGTACGACTCCGGCGACGTCACCCGCGCCGTGGAGCTCATCGACCAGCTCGGCTGCGCCCACCTCATCAGGCGCAAGTTCGGCACGCTGTCGGAGGGGGAGCGCAAGCGGGTGCAGATCGCCCGGGCGCTCATGCCCGACCCAGAGCTGCTGCTGCTCGACGAGCCGGCCGCCGGGCTCGACCTCGGCGGGCGTGAGGATCTCGTGCGGCGGCTGTCGGGCCTGGCGTACGACGCCACGGCCCCCACGATGGTGCTGGTGACCCACCACGTGGAGGAGGTGCCGAGCGGCTTCACCCACGTGCTGCTGCTCCGCCACGGCTCGGTGGTGGCCCAGGGCCCGCTCGAGTACGTGATGACCGCCGACAACCTGTCCCGCACGTTCGGCGTCCCGCTGAGCCTGGAGCGCAGCGCCGACGGCCGGTGGTACGCCCGGGCGCTGCCCGGCTCCGGCTGAGCCCGAGCGCGCCTCACGATTTGCGGCGAACCCGCTGCGCGGTTCACGAACGGCTAAAGCGCAAACCAAATATCATTTCCGGCCGGGGGTCATCGATATCTCGGGTCGGAGCAGCTCATGACTCAGCTCATCGTCGCGGTGGTCGTCGCGGCCATCGCCGGCTTCGCGCTGTACCGGACGGTCCGCATCGTCCCGCAGGCGCAGGCCTTCATCATCGAGCGCCTGGGGCGCTACCACCGCACGCTGACCCCCGGCCTGAACATCGTCGTCCCCTTCATCGACGGCGTGAAGACCGTCGTCGACCTGCGTGAACAGGTCGTCTCCTTCCCGCCGCAGCCGGTGATCACCTCCGACAACCTCGTGGTGTCGATCGACACGGTCATCTACTTCCAGGTGACCGACCCCAAGGCGGCCACCTACGAGATCGCGAACTTCCTGACCGGCGTGGAGCAGCTCACGGTCACCACCCTGCGCAACGTCGTCGGCGGCATGGACCTCGAACGCGCGCTGACCTCCCGCGAGGACATCAACTCCGAGCTGCGCGGCGCGCTCGACGAGACCACCGGCAGGTGGGGCGTCCGGGTCAACCGGGTGGAGCTCAAGGCGATCGACCCGCCCGCGTCCATCCAGGACTCGATGGAGAAGCAGATGCGTGCCGACCGCGACAAGCGCGCCTCCATCCTGTCGGCCGAGGGGCAGAAGCAGTCGGCGATCCTGACCGCCGAAGGCGAGCGGCAGGCGGCGGTACTCAAGGCGCGGGGCGAGGCCGAGGCGGCCGTGCTGCGCGCCCAGGCCGACGCCGAGGCCCAGGCCATGCGGGCCAAGGGCCAGGCGGACGCCATCGCGATGGTCTTCCGCGCCATCCACGAGGGCAACCCCGACCAGCGGCTGCTGGCCTACCAGTACATCCAGACGCTCCCCGAGATCGCCAAGGGCGACTCCAACAAGCTGTGGATCGTGCCCTCCGAGATGGGCAAGGTCATGGAAGGGCTGGGCGGCCTGTTCGCGCCTCGCGCCCAGGACGGCCCCACCGCCCCCTGACCGCCGCGGCCTGGCCCCCCTGCCGCCGGGCCGTCCCTGACCGTCGAGGCCGCCCCCTGACCGCTCGGCCGCCCCACCGTGGCCGAGCCGGTACGGTGAACCGCCAAGCATCGGGCGAAGCCGTACGAGGGGTGTGTCCTTGACGCCGTGGGAGGTGGTCGCGATCCTCGCGGCCGGGGCCGCCGCGGGGGCGATCAACGCCGTCGTGGGGTCCGGTTCGCTGATCACGTTCCCGACGCTGCTCGCGCTCGGCTACCCGCCGATCGTCGCCAACGTCTCCAACAACGTGGGCCTGGTCGCGGGCGGGGTGGCGGGCGTGCTCGGCTACCGCGCCGAGCTCCGGGGGCAGCGCGCGCGGCTCGTGCGGCTGGGGGTCGCCTCGGTCGTGGGCTCGCTGGCCGGCGGTCTGCTGCTGCTCTCGCTGCCCGCCGAGGCGTTCTCGGTCATCGTCCCGGTGCTCATCGCGCTCGCCTGCGTGCTGGTGATCGTCCAGCCCCGGCTGAACGGCTGGCTGTCCCGGCGCGGGCAGGCCCCGCGCCGGCACGGCGGCCCGTGGCTGTGGGCGGGCGTGCTGGGGGCGGGCGCCTACGGCGGCTATTTCGGCGCCGCGCAGGGGGTCGTGCTCATCGGCCTGCTCGGCACCTTCCTCGACGACGGCATGCAACGGGTGAACGCGGCCAAGAACATGCTCTCGCTGCTGGTCAACACCACCGCGGCCGTGCTGTTCTGCTTCATCGCGCCGGTGGACTGGTGGGCGGTGCTGCTGATCTCGCTGGGCTCGACGCTGGGCGGGTTCCTCGGCGCGAAGGTGGGACGCAGGCTGCCGGCCCGCGTGCTGCGCGCCGTGATCGTGTGCGTCGGAGTGGTCGCGATCGTCAAACTGGTGTACGGATAACGCCTACTGCATCGGGGTATCTACCTAGATGTGAAGGGTGACCGAGTCGAGATCGTCATAGACGCGGGCGACGCGCCGCGTACGTACGAGGTCGTCGCGACGAAGGCGGGGCGTCGCGTCGACGTGGCCACTCGCCGCGGGCTGGTCGAGGTCAGCGAGGTGACCAGGAGCGGCAGTCCGGTACGGACCGCCCGCTTCATGGCCAGCCGCATCCTCGCCCTGGTGGAGTACCCCGCCTCCGACGGGGCCGCCGACGACGGCGAGGCCGAGTAGACCGGGCGCTCCCGGCCGGGACGTCAGGCCTGCCGGGGGCGCACCTGGACGACGCCGTCGCCGCGCACGTTCACGTCGAACGACGGCTGCGGCGCGGTCGCCGGGCCGTGGACCACCGTGCCGTCGTCGATGCGGAACACGCTGCCGTGCCAGGGGCAGATGACACACGCCTCCTCGTCCACGATCGCCAGCCGTCCCTGGTGCAGCGGCCCGGCCAGGTGGGAGCAGCGGTCGGCGAGCACCTTGACCTGGGCGCCGTGCCGCAGCACGAACAGGTGGATGTAGCCGAGCCGCCGGGTGACCGGACGGCCGTCGGGCAGGTCCCACAGCCGGCACAGGTCGTGCCAGCCGAGCGGCATCAGGTGTGTCAGCGGCTCGGCGTGCGAGGGGCCCGCGGCCATGCGGTAGGCCAGGTGCCCGCCCAGGTAGCCGCCGAGGCCGGCGGCGCCGAGGCCGGCGTATCCCAGCAGGCGCCCGGCGCGGTGGTTGCCGGCCATCCGCAGGAAGAGCGAGCCGGAGTAAAGCCCGAGCGCGGTGAGGTTGACCACGGCGTGGACGAACCCCACCCGCTGCTGCTCACGATGCAGGACGGACCAGTCGGTGATGCCGGCCGCGGCGGTCGGCAGGGCGCCGGCGATGCCGGTGGCGAGGACGGCACGTGACGCGCGGGGATCGACGTCGATCATGTCGAGCACGGCGGTCGCGATCCAGCATCCGAGGCTGACGGTCGCCAGCGGCGGATGCAGGGGATGCCCGGTCGGCACGCCGTGCAGCACGTCCCTGACCCGGCTCCCGGCCGGCAGCCGGTGCCGGACGGCGTTGGCCAGCACCTGGTTCACCTTGTCGAGCACGCTGAGGTGCTCGATGCGGTCGGTGATCCCGACCGGCAGGGACGCGCGCCCCAGGCCAAGGGTCTCCCGGAGCGTGCGGCGCCGCGAGTTGATGGATTTCGACGTTTCCTCCACTTTTCGCCCCCTCTGCCTTGGGACGTACCCCGAGATCCAAGGAGAACACCGCTCAGCCGGCCCCGGTGCTCTCAGGCGGGAGAGAGGGTCACCGGCACGCCGTTGAACACGGCGTTGCCCGACAGCGGATCGACCACCGACTCGTCGGTCAGCGCGTTGGCGCTCACCCCCGCGTTCTTGGCGGCGACGAGCTGCGCCGTGCCGGCGTGGCCCCAGCCGTGCGGAAGGCTCACCACCCCCGGCATGATCGTGTCGGTCGGCTCCAGGCGGACGGTCAGCTCGCCGGCCGCCGAGCGCACCACCGCGTGCTCGCCCAGCCCGAGCCGGGCGACGTCCCCGGGGTTGATCTGCAGCGTGCAGCGGTTGGTGCCGCCGACCAGCGGGGCCACGTTGTGCATCCAGCTGTTGTTGGACCGCAGGTGCCGCCGCCCGATGAGGACGAACCCGCCGGCCTCGCGCCCGAGCGCCTCGCGGAGCCGGGGCACGTCGGCCAGGATCGGCCCGGGCGCCAGCTCGACGGTCTTCGAGGCGGTGGCCAGGAGGGCCGGCAGGCGCGGCTTCAGCGGGCCGATGTCGACGCCGTGCGGGTTGTCCAGCAGCGTGGCCAGCGACATGCCCTCGCCGGAGCCGTTCCCGCCCCAGGGCAGGCGCCCGCCCCAGTCGCCGTACGGACCGAGGCGCAGCATGGCGTCCAGGCGCAGCTCGGGCCCGGTCGCCCCGGTCAGCATCGCCCGCAGCTCCGCGGGGTCGCGGCCCTCGACCGGCGATCCCGGCGCGGCGACCGCCGCGCGCAGCATCTGGTCGAGGATGAGCTCGTCGAGCAGCGCGGGGTCGGCGCCCGCGCCCTGTCCCGAGGCGATCATCGCCAGCCGCGCGAAGATCTCGGCCTCGGCGGGCCGCCCGTCGTCCAGCGGCACCACCGGCGGCGAGAAGCGCGCGTAGTCGCGCACCGCCAGGCCGAGCAGCGCGAAGTCGTAGTGGGCGGACTGGACGACACGCGGCGGCGGCAGGATGACGTGCGCGTGCCGCGTCGTCTCGTTGAGGTAGGGGTCGACGCTGACCATGAAGTCGAGCCCGGCCAGCGCCGCGTCCAGGCGCGTGCCGTTGGGCGCCGACAGCACGGGGTTGCCCGCGACGGTCACCAGCGCCCTGATCCGCCCCTCGCCGGGCGTCTCGATCTCCTCGGCGAGCGTCGCGACCGGCAGCTCGCCGTTGGCCTCCGGCAGGCCGCGCACGCGGCTGTGCCAGCGTCCGGTGGCGTACGGCTTGCGCCGGGGCGGGCCTTCGGCGGCGGGGCGGGGGAACATGGCGCCGCCGGGCCGGTCGAGGTTGCCGGTCAGGACGTTGACGGCGTCGACCAGCCACTGGGTGAGCGTGCCGAACTCCACCGTGCTGGCGCCCATGCGGGAGTACACCGCGGCGGTGGGCGCGGCGGCGAGCTCGCGCGCCAGCCGCGTGACCAGCTCGGCGGGCACCCCGCAGACCCGCGCGCACGCCTGCGCGGTGAAGTCGCGCGCCGCGGCCTCCAGCTCGGCGAGGCCGCTCACCGGCACCCGGACGTCGGTGAGGTTCTCGGCGAACAGGGTGTGGACGATGCCCATGAGCAGGTGCGCGTCCGTCCCCGGGCGGATGAAGACGTGCTCGTCGGCCAGGGCGGCCGTGCGGGTGCGGCGCGGGTCGACCACCACGAGGCGCCCGCCCCGGGCGCGCAGCCGCTTGAGGCGGCCGGGGAAGTCGGGCGCGGTGCACAGCGACCCGTTGGACTCCAGCGGGTTGGCCCCGAGCATGAGCAGGTAGCCGGTGCGGTCGAGGTCGGGGACCGGGATGGTCAGCGGGTGTCCGAACATCAGGCCCGCCGACACGTGCTTGGGCATCTGGTCGGCCGTGCTGGCGCTGTAGATCTGCCGGGTGCCCAGGCTGCGGGCCAGCGGAGTGCCGTAGAGCAGACCGGCCATCGTGTGCGCGTTCGGGTTGCCGAGGTACAGGGCGCGCGCCGGACCGGGGATCGGGGCGAGCCCCCGCTCGACCGCCTCGAACGCCTCCGCCCAGCTCACCTCGTGCCACTCGCCGTCCCGCCGGACCAGCGGCCCGCTCAGGCGGTCGGGATCGTCGTCCAGCCGGCCGAGGCTCGCCCCCTTGGGGCAGATGAAGCCCTTGCTGAACGGGTCGGCGTCGTCGCCCCGCACACCGGTGACCCGGCCGCCGTCGTCGATGGTCAGCGTGAGGCCGCAGACGGCCTCGCACAGCGGGCAGGTGCGATGCGCCGTGCGCATGGGGCGACCTCCTGAGTTCGAGACGTGAACCCATCTTTACCGCGCCCCAGCGTCCCAGGGAAGTGCGCGCCCGTCCATTACCTCCGAGTTAGGCGAGGCTGGGACCTCCGGGCCCCAGCCGGGAACTACTCGTTCCAGCTTCCAGGCGTGCGCGGCACATCACGAATCGGCGAATCTCTCTTACCCATATGCAGTGCAATTGACAGTGTAACTTGCACTAGGATGGTCTGATCCCTGGCGGAGGCTCAGTGCGTGTGCCGACCGTCCGACGTCTCGACGAGGAGGCCGGGTTGCCTGATCGTGGGAGTCCCAGCCTCCGCCGGCGCCGCATGGGTAGAGAGCTGCGCAGGCTACGGGAGAGCGCCGACATGATCGGTGATGACGTCGCGGCGCGGCTCAAGTGGTCGGCCGCCAAGGTGAGCCGGATCGAGACAGCGAAGACCTTTCCCACCGTCAGGGACGTCGAGGATCTTCTGAAGCTCTACCGCGCCGACCGGACGACCGCCCAGCGACTCCTGGAGCTTCGGCGCGGTGCTGCGCAGAAGGGCTGGTGGGAGGAGTATCGCGCCTCTCTGCCACCGGAGACCATGGAGCTCATCGATCTCGAGTCCGAAGCCATGGAGATGCGTAATTGGGAACCCCAGATCGTTCCTGGTCTCCTGCAGACCGAGCAATACGCGGACGCGTTGTTTGATTCGCTCCAACCTGTCGTATTGATTCCGCCCGAGACCCAACGCGATCGCGCCGAGGTGCGTATGCAGCGCAAGCGGAGTCTGCTTCTGGAGCCGAGGCCCGTAAGTTTCTTCGCCGTCTTCGAGGAGTCGGTGCTGCGGCGCCAGTTCGGCGACGCCACCGTCATGCGGCGACAGTTGGAGCACATAGTCGAGCTATCCGAGCTGCCGCACGTCGAGATGAGGATTCTGGCGCAGGATACGCCACCCCTCATGCCTACAGGCCCTTTCTTATACTTACAGTTTCCTGACTTTCCCGCGACTGTTTATCTGGAAGAATTCTTCGGGTCACGGCTGCTCGAGGACCGGGAGCAGGTTTTCGCGTACAAAAGAGCCTTCGACCACCTGCTGGCGATGGCGTTGGACGAGGCCGCATCCCGGTCGTTGATAGCTAGAATCATCGAAGAGCGCTGGAAATGAGCTCCGTCGGCATGGCTCGCATGCTCGCGGGGGTACCTGACAATCGAGTACGAAGATGGATGAGATGAACGAGAAAGATCGCCAGTGGCGTAGAAGCAGCTATAGCACCAATGGAAACTGCGTCGAGACGGCATCCGCTGGGCAGGGCCGAATAAAAGTGCGGGACAGTAAGAACGCGGACGGGCCTCACCTGGTCCTGGGGAAGGAGGCGTGGATCAGCTTCACGTCGATGCTGAAGGCTTGAGGACGGTGCGGCTGCCCCGCCCGCCTCGGTTGACGAGCGGGGGTGGGTTCGAGGTCTCACCCGGTATCGCCTGCAGCGACCACTTCAACTCATCTGTCACAGTAGCGGGCGCCCGTCCCCTTCACACTGTCAGGACTCCTCGCCTATAGTCCTGGACGGGAGGGCGTATGACCCTGCACAAGGATCTTATCGACGCTACCTGGCGAAAGAGTAGTTACAGCGCGAACGGCAACTGCGTCGAAGTCGCGTGCCTCACCCATGGTCGTTTCGCTATCCGAGACAGCAAGTATGCCGGCGATGTGGTGCTTCTTGTCTCAAGGCGGGAAATGGTGAGGTTCCTCGCCTGCTTGAAAGCGTGAATCAGCGCCAGGGTCTTGCGTCCCTCCGGGGGCGCAAGACGGACCGCTGCATCAAGCATCGATGATGCTCAAGTGCCTCCGGTGACGAATTAGACGCGCGTTGCCCCTGTGCCTAGGGGAACTTCGGGCCTGGACGGTCGCCGTTCACTTTCGCGATCACATCTCGTGCAAGCATCATCGCAACCAAAGCGGGTAAAGACGACATAAGATGCACTGCAAGCACGTCTGCAAGTTGCACGCCCACGGGTCGGAGCGCGTGACCGGATGCCTCGACCACCTCGGAACTCGATGAGGGGGGCCTCGATTGCACAGGTAGCAGATTCGTGACATGTCGCCGGTGGCCCGGCCGCGATGAACACCGGGGGCAACGGGGTACTCCTTGCTCCCACTCGTCACCTCGGCACAGCATGTTCGGAACGGACCCAGGGAACAGTGATGACGCAGAATCGTCCCCCTTCTCGGGCGCCGGTGAGCAGCCGGTCGTTCGGATTGCCGCTTCCTGGTCACACGCCGGTGGAGCGGTACCTGTCTTGGATCAAGAACAACCTCAGTGCCTCCGGCTTCTCGTCGGTGCATATGGAGGTGAACGGCTTGCATACCGAGGACGTCTCACCCGACAGAGTGGTGTTGTCCGTCGATCGAGGGGTCTTCCGGTCCTACGTCCGGTATGAGGTGTACGGGCCGACGGCTGAGGAGAACAGGCGGAAACTCCTGGCATGGCACTACGAGTTCGTCGGCGGTGTAGTGGCCCGCGGCTGGTGGTGGCGCTTCCTGCTGCACCTCGGGAAATGGCTTCTCATGGTGAGTGTCCCCGTAGCGGCCGGGCTGCTGCTCTGGTGGATCACCGCCCGCTGAGGCGGGCGGGAACCAAAGCGGCCCGCGCCGCGAGGGCGCGAGCCGCGGGGGTGCCGGACGGTCAGGGGGTGACGCCCAGGCCGCGGGCTACGCCTTCGCCGAGGTCCTTGTGGACGTTGGTCCAGTACTCGACGACGCGCTTCTTCATGTCGCCGGTGACCTCCGGGGAGGAGGCGTGGCCAACGATGTTGCTCACCAGGTGTCCGCGGTCGACCTCCGACAGCACGTTCTCCCACAGGGCGCGCGGCTGGACGAAGTCGTCGTCCTCGGCGTGCTTCTGGTAGGCGCTGCGGATGATCTCCCCGGTGACCTGGTAGTTCTCGCCGGCGAACAGGGCCGCGTCGGCCGCCGGGCCGCCCGCGGTGTTGGGGGCGTACACGGGGTCGCCCGGGTTGCTGTAGCGCATCGCGCCGTCCTTGTTGTAGCTGTGGACGGGCGACTTCGGCGCGTTGATCGGGAGCTGCAGGTAGTTCGCCCCGATGCGGTACCGGTGGGTGTCGGGGTAGGAGAACAGCCGGCCCTGGAGCATCTTGTCGGGGGAGGCCGCGATGCCGGGCACGAGGTTGGCCGGCTCGAACGCGGCCTGCTCGACCTCGGCGAAGTAGTTCACCGGGTTGCGGTTCAGCGTGAACCTGCCGATCGTGATCTCGGGGTAGTCGCCGTGCGGCCACACCTTGGTGAGGTCGAACGGGTTGAAGCGGTAGTCCGCGGCCTCCTCGAACGGCATGATCTGCACGTTCACCGTCCACGACGGGTGGTCGCCGTTCTTGATGGCGGTGTGCAGGTCGCGGATGTGGTGGTCGGCGTCCTGGGCGATCACCGCGCCGGCCTCGGCGTCGGTGAAGTTCTCGATGCCCTGGTCGGTCCTGAAGTGGTACTTCACCCAGAACTTCTCGCCGGCCGCGTTGTACCACATGAAGGTGTGGGAGCCGAAGCCGTGCATGTGGCGCCAGCTCGTCGGCGTGCCGCGGTCGGTCATCAGGAAGGTGACCTGGTGGGCCGACTCCGGCGACATCGTCCAGAAGTCCCACTGCATGTTGTGGTCGCGCAGGTTGGTGTCCGCGCGGCGCTTCTGGCTGTGGATGAAGTCGGAGAACTTCGACGGGTCGCGGATGAAGAAGATCGGCGTGTTGTTGCCGACGAGGTCGTAGTTGCCGTCCTCGGTGTAGAACTTGATCGCGAAGCCGCGCGGGTCGCGCTGGGTGTCGGGGCTGCCCAACTCGCCGGCGACCGAGGAGAAGCGCAGGAAGAGGTCGGTCTCCTTGCCCTTCTGGAACAGCTTGGCCTTGGTGAACTGGCTGACGTCCTCGGTGATCTGCAGGATGCCGTGGGCGCCGCCGCCCTTGGCGTGCACCACCCGCTCCGGCACGCGCTCACGGTTGAACTGGGCCATCTTCTGGATGACGTAGTGGTCCTGCAGGAGCAGGGGGCCGTTCGGTCCGACGGAGAGCGAGAACTCGTCGCTCGGCGCGGGAATGCCCGCATCCGTGGTGGTGATGGGACGCTCGGTCATCGCGCGATCCTCCGGGTCTCGATGAGGGGGCACGGCTTCGCCGTGGGCTCCCTCAGGTGCTTTTCACGCGGCAGTTAGGACAAATGCCCCAGTAGGTGATGTCGGCCTCGTCGACGAGGTAGCCGGCGGCGTCCACGGGATCGAGGCAGGGGGCCTGCCCGGTCGCGCAGTCGACGTCGGTCACCGTGCCGCACGCGCGGCAGACGAGGTGGTGGTGGTTGTCGCCCACCCTGGCCTCGTAGCGCGCGGGGCTGCCCATGGGCTCGATCCTGCGGACGAGACCCGCTTGGTGCAGCGCGTGCAGCCCGTCGTAGACGGCCTGGAGGGAGACCTGGCCCACCCGCTCGCGCACCCCTCGGTAGACCGCGTCCACCTCAAGGTGGTCGCCGTCCCGGACGGTCCGCATGATCGCCAATCGAGCCGCGGTGACCCGCAGGCCCGCTTCGCGAAGTCGGTCGGCATCCCCCATGTCCAGCACACTAGAGGCTAAACCTGAATGATTCAACTTAAGGAATTATCCCAGATAAGGTCAGGAGTGATCCCTCTCGGGTGGCGGTGTCCCCGGACGGGGGAAAGATGGCATGCTCTGGAGCGATGAGAAGTCACCCAGCCACCTCCCCGCTCCCCGACGCGCCGCTGACCACCTCCTCAGCCCCCGCGCCCCGCCACGGGCCCGCCGTGGCCGGCCCATGGCGCCGCGCCGCCGCGGGCGTGCTCGCCGCCTCGCTGGCGGCCACCGCCGCGGCGTGCTCGGCGGCCGAGTCCTCCTCCCCCGGGGCCTCCAGCGCCAAGCCGGCGCCCGCGTCCGACTCGGCCACGGAGTCGGCTCCCGAGGAGGCGGCGCCGGAGCGCAAGCCCTTCACCATCTCCTTCGGCGGCGACGTCCACTTCGAGGGGGTCCTCAGGAACCGCCTCGCCACCCCGCGCACCGCCCTCGGCCCGATCGCCTCGGTGCTGCGGCGGGCCGACCTCGCCATGGTGAACCTGGAGACCGCGATCACCACGGGCGGCACCCCCGCGCCCGGCAAGCAGTACACCTTCCGCGCGCCCGCCACCGCGCTCACCGCCCTCAAGGCCGCCGGCGTCGACGTCGCCTCCATGGCCAACAACCACGGCATGGACTACATGCAGAGCGGCCTGCGCGACTCCCTGGCCGCGATCCGCCGCGCGAAGTTCCCCGTCGTCGGCATCGGCAGGAACGCGGCGGAGGCCTACAAGCCCTACCGCAAGACCGTCAACGGCAACCGGGTGGCCATCATCGGCGCGACCCAGGTGCTCGACGCCGAGTTCATCCAGTCGTGGACGGCCACCAACGGCCAGGGCGGCCTGGCCTCGGCCAAGAACGAGCAGCGGCTGATCCAGGCCGTCCGGCAGGCCAGGAAGACCTCCGACACCGTCATCGTGCACCTGCACTGGGGCACCGAGCTGCAGAAGTGCCCGAACCCCGCGCAGCGCGGCCTGGCGCCCAAGCTGATCGCGGCCGGCGCCGACGTCATCGTGGGCGGGCACGCGCACATCCTGCTCGGCAGCGGCTACCTCAAGGGCCGCTACGTCAACTACGGCCTGGGCAACTTCGTCTTCTACAACTCCGGGCCGCAGACCGGCGCCACCGGTGTGCTGACCCTCACGCTCGACGGGCGCAAGGTGCTCAAGGACCAGTGGACCCCCGCGCGCATCAACGGGGGCGTGCCGATCCCGCTGACCGGCGCCGCCAAGCGGCAGGCCATCACCAACTGGGACTCCCTGCGCGGCTGCGCGGGCCTGCGCGCCGAGCCCTGACCGGTTCCCTCCCGTCTCCCGCCGGCTCGCGGGCCGTCCGCGGCGGCCTTTCCGGCCGGGAGCGCCGCTTCCACGGCCGGAGCTGTTGCGCGCCCGATCTTCGGGGTAGGAAGTCGCCGTATGCGGACCATCGACGCGGGTGACGTGCGACTGGCGCTCTACGAGCAGGGTGACCCGGACGCGGCCACGGTGCTGCTCGTCCACGGCTACCCCGACACCCACCGGGTGTGGGACGACGTCGCCGGCCTGCTGGCCACCGACTTCCACGTGGTGCGGTACGACGTCCGGGGCGCGGGGCGCTCCTGCGCCCCGCGCGAGCGCGACGCCTACTCCCTGGACCGCCTGGTGGACGACCTGGCGGCCGTGCTAAGCACGCTCGGCGACCGGAAGGTCCACCTCGTCGGCCACGACTGGGGGTCGATCCAGGGCTGGGAGGCCGCGCACCGCCTGTCCGGGCGCATCGCCTCCTTCACCTCGCTCGGCGGCCCCGGACTCGACCAGTGGGCCGCCTTCATCAGGACCGCCCCCCGCGCGCACGTCGCGGGCCAGCTGCTCCGTTCGTGGTACATCGCCGCGTTCCAGGCGCCCGGCGTGCCGGAGTTCGCCTGGCGTGCGGTCGCCCCCCGCCTGCTCGGCCGGGCGCGGCGGCGGTCCGGCCGGGACGATCAGCACGCGGACGGCCCGGGCGCCACCCTGGTGCAGGACGGGACGAACGGCCTCAACCTCTACCGGGCCAACCTGTTCGCCGGCCGCGCACCGCGCCCCGAGCCCTACGTCGAGGTGCCGGTGCAGATCATCGAGTCGCGCAAGGACGTGTTCGTCTCCCCCCGGCTGACCGCCTCCCTGGAGCGCTGGGCGCCGCGCGTGTGGCACCGCGCCATCCCCGCCGGGCACTGGGCCCAGCGCAGCCACCCCCGGACGGTCGCCCGGATGATCGCCGAGTTCGCCCGGCACGTCGAGCACGGCACGCCGCCCTCCCGCGAGCTGGGACGCGCACTGGTGACGCCCGGGCGCAAGGCGTACGACCGGCGGCTGGTCGTGGTCACCGGCGCGGGGAGCGGCATCGGCCGGGCCACCGCCCGCGCCTTCGCCTCCCACGGCGCCGAGGTGATCTGCGCCGACCTCGACCCGGAGGCCGCCCGCCGTACCGCCGGGGAGATCGGGCGGCGGTACGGCCCCGCCCACGCGGCCGAGGTCGACGTCGCGAGCGCCGACCAGATGGAGCGCTTCGCGCGGGACGTGCTCGACCGGCACGGCACCCCCGACATCGTCGTCAACAACGCCGGCTCCATCGTCGCCGGGCCGTTCCTGGACCACGAGCTCGAAGACCTGCGGAAGATGGTCGACGTGAACATCTGGGGGGTCGTGCACGGGTGCCGGCTGTTCGGGCGGCAGATGGTGGAGCGCGGCGAGGGCGGCCACATCGTCAACGTCGCCTCGGTTGGCGCCTTCGTGCCCTCGCGCATCCTGCCGGCGTACTCCATGGCCAAGGCGGCGGTGAAGATGCTCGGCGACTGCCTGCGCGCCGAGCTGGCGGGCCAGGGCATCGGCGTGACGTCCATCTGCCCCGGCATCGTCTCCACCGCGGTCGCGCGCAACGCGGTCTACCGGAGCGAGGACCGTTCCCTCGCGGAGAAGGCGGTCGAGTGGCGCCGGTACCCGCCCGAGCGAGTGGCCGCGCACATCCTGCGGGCCGTCCACCGCGACGACGCGGTGGTCCCGGTCAACGCCGAAGGCAAGATCGGATACCTGCTCTCCCGCCTGTCACCGGGCCTGTTGCGCGGCACGGCCCGCCTGTCGGACCCCGCCCTGTTCCTGCGCGGGCGCGGGGGACGGCAAATACGGACAGGGGCGAAAAGGGACGACCGACCGGGAAGGGACTGACCGCCGGGCCGGGAAAGGGCAATATGAGTCTGTGCCCGGCCTGCCGACCGACCCGCCCAGCGACGACCAGCAGAACCCGCTGCGCCGAAAGCCGTCACAGCGCCGCAGCGCGCGGCGCGTCGAGCGCATGCTCGACGCCTGTGCCGAGCTGCTCGACGAAGTGGGTTACGAAGCGTTGTCGACCACGCGCATCGCCGACCGCGCCGACGTGGCGATCGGCTCGGTGTACCAGTTCTTCCCCGACAAGAGGGCGATCACGCTGGCGCTGACCCAGCGCAACGTCGAGCTGTTCATCGCCAGGGTGGGCCGGCGGTTCATGACCGAGGACTACTCCGGCTGGTGGCACGCCGTGGACGCCATCATCGAGGAGTACGTCGACATGCACAGGACCGTTCCAGGGTTCCGCTCCCTGCGCTTCGGCGACGCCGTCGACCTCAACCTGCTCGACTCCGTGAGCGAGAACAACACCGTGATCGCCGGCCGGCTGCGCGGCCTGCTCCTGGAGGAGTTCGGCATGGCCGACAGCGAGGGGCTCGACGTCACCCTCACCGTCGCCGTCGAGGCGGGCGGCGCGGTGCTCGCGCTGGCGTTCCGCCGCGACCCGCAGGGCCATCCGCCGCTGGTGAAGGAGGCCAAGCGGCTGATCCGCGAGTACGTCTCCAGCCGCCTGCGCTCCCGGGAGATCGTCCACGAGCCCGCCGCGCCGCCGTCGTCCTGACGGGCGGGTGCTCTGCGGGGACGGATCGGCGGAGGCGTCCGCGTCCCCGGGCCGCCGCCCGGCGGTTACGGGCGCGGGAACCGCTCGGCCCGCGTGCCGGGCGCGGAGGCCGCCGGCCACCACGGGCTCACGACCCACCCCACGGTGTTCGCGGCGCGGACGAGCGCGGTGCCGTCCCAGTGGGCGGCGCTCGGGGCGCGCCGTTCGGCGCCGTGGGGCATGGGGAGGCCGCCGAGCCGAGAGGCGCCGCCGGCCGGGGCCGCGCCCGCCCGGGACGACTCGTCGTCCGCGGGGTCCAGCCGGCAGGCGGTGTCGACCTGCCGCACCGCGCCGCGCGCCGCGTGGAGCTCCGCCCGCAGGCGGACCACCTCCTGCCGTTGCCGGTCGGCGCCCTCGACCCGTGCCGTGGCGTATCCGAGGGTTCCGGGGACGATCGCGGCGAAGACGGCGGCGCAGGCGAGGGCGAAGGACGTCTGCCAGGACAATTCCATCGCAGCTCCTCGAACGGCGTGGATGACCATCAAGGCGAGGTGAATATGCCCGCTCGTCTCGTGCGACACACGGTCTGTAGTCGACGATGAGCCAATCGTGGTCGAAGTAATGCCTGCGGTTGGCCACACAAAATGGAGCGCCGCTCGGTAACCTCATCTCGTGGCACATGTGACACGCGAGCAGCTTGACCGGCTACTCGAACAGGCTCTTCTCGATGACGACCACGCCTCGTTGGCCGACCGGCTCGACGGCCTGGCGCGTGGTTACGCGTCCGGAGAGGTGTCTCGTGCCGCGATCCTCGTGCTGGCCGCCGAGGAGTGGCGGCAGGCGGGGCAACCGGCGCGGGCGCTGGAATGCTTCCAGCGGGCACTGGACGACGGCGGCGAGGTGAGCGTCGACCCCCGGGCCGGCATCGCCGACACCCTCTTCGAGCTCGACCGCCCGGCGGAGGCCCAGGAGCTCGTCGGCTCAATCAAGGCCGAGGGCGGGGTGGACGCCGCGACCGCGCTGCACGTGGCCGAGACCCTGCTGGCCTACGGCGACCTCCGGGGCGCGCACGAGTGGGCCACCGAGGGCGTCGTCGCGGGGGAGGCCGCGGGCGGCACCCGCGACGCGCTGCTGCGCACCCGTTACCGCATCCGCGTCGACCTCGGCCTGCCCGAGGACGACCTCGACGCGCTGCTCGACCTCACCCGCTGAGCGCGCCGCCCCTCCGGCAGGGCCGGTGGGGCGGCGGGTGAGGGGGCCGGTCCGGGCCGGTTTCGACGCGCCCGGCGGCCGCCCCGGCGCGTCAGCGGACGCGCACGGAGGGCAGCCGGTCGAGGTCGACGCGCAGCACGTGCTCCCTGCCGCGTCCCAGCGCCGTGCCGCCCACCCTGAGTGACACCGAGCCGTCGCGGCGGCCCGCGCGCGCCCCGTCCACCGTCACGGCGGCGGTGGTGACCGCGGGCGTCACGTCGACCGGGACGAGCGTCTCACCGCTGCGCGGGGCCGGCGTTCCCGCGGGCGGCAGGTAGGCGGGCGCCGGGGAGCCCGTGTACGCGTCGGCGGGGACGGTCACCGGCTCGACGGGCAGGCCGCCCGGCAGCTCGGGCGTCAGGTCGAGCACCGAGGCGGGGTCGACGTCCACGACGGGAAGCGGCCCGGTCACGGTCGCGGGGTCCAGGACGGCGCCGGGGGCGCCCAGGACGGACACCGGCGGCACCTCGATCGGCGTGGTCGCGTCCGTGGCCGGGCGGTCGCCGTACCGGGCCTTGCTCCAGCTGATGCCGCTGGTGTCGCCGGGGTACGCCCGCGTCTCGCGCAGGCCGCCGCGCGGCAGGCGCGGCATCCCGGTGCTCCGCATGACGGCCGGCAGGTCGTACAGGCCCGCCATCGCGGTGGTGCTCCGCGCACCGGACGGGTGGGTGACCTGCCTCAGGGCGACGAGCAGGTTGCCGGTCGACTTACGGACTCCCTGGTGCGCGGCGCGGGCCGGGGGAACGGCGGCCCGCCCGCACTCGCCGGCCACGCCGGAGACCGGCTCGACCGTGCAGGAGGCGGGCGGCGCGTCCGCCGCCGCCGGCAGGCAGGCGCCCGCGGTGAGCGTGCCCGCGGTGACGGCGGCCGCGGCCAGCACGCCGCGGATCGGGGTTGAGGTGCGCATGAAGACTCCCTGACTACTTCTCGTGCTCGGACGAGCACCGAAGGTAGTCATGGAGGCATGCCCCGGGCGGGTCGTTAACCGAAAGCTGGCGAAGTCCTTACCATGCGGACGGCCGGGTGGATGGCGGCCCGGGCATGCCTCCGCGCCCGCCGGCGCCGGGCCCGGCGCCGGCGCGGACGCCGGACGGGCCCGAGCCGGAACCGCTCACCGCGCGGGGCCGACGGTCAGGGTGTCGCCGTCGGCGTCCAGGTCGACGACGACCTCCTGCCCGTCGTGGATCTCGCCGCCCAGCAGGCTCGTGGCCAGCTTGTCGCCGATCGCCGACTGCACCAGCCGCCGCAGCGGCCGGGCCCCGTACAGCGGGTCGTAGCCGGTGAGCGCCAGCCAGTCGCGCGCGGCCGTCGTGACGGTCAGCGTCAGGCGGCGGTCGGACAGCCGGCGGGCCAGCCGCGCCACCTGCAGGTCGACGATCTGCGACAGCTCCTCCGAGCCGAGCGCGTCGAACAGGATGACGTCGTCGAGGCGGTTCAGGAACTCCGGCTTGAACGAGCCCCGGACGGCCTGCATCACCCGGTCGCGTTTGGCGGAGGTGTCGAGCGCGGGGTCGACGAGGTGCTGCGACCCGATGTTGGACGTCAGGATCAGGATCGTGTTGCGGAAGTCGACGGTGCGGCCCTGCCCGTCGGTGAGGCGGCCGTCGTCGAGCACCTGGAGCAGGATGTCGAACACCTCGGGGTGGGCCTTCTCGATCTCGTCCAGCAGCACCACGGTGTACGGCCGGCGGCGCACCGCCTCGGTGAGCTGGCCGCCCTCCTCGTACCCGATGTAGCCGGGCGGGGCGCCGACCAGGCGCGCCACGCTGTGCTTCTCGCTGTACTCGCTCATGTCGATGCGGGTCATGGCGCGCTCGTCGTCGAACAGGAACTCGGCGAGCGCCTTGGCCAGCTCGGTCTTGCCCACGCCGGTGGGGCCGAGGAACACGAACGAGCCGGTCGGCCGGTCGGGGTCGGCGACGCCGGCGCGCGCCCGGCGCACGGCGCCGGACACCGCGCGCACGGCCTCGCGCTGCCCGACGATCCTGCGGCCGAGCTCGTCCTCCATGCGCAGCAGCTTGGCGGTCTCGCCCTCCAGCAGGCGCCCGGCCGGGATGCCGGTCCATGCGGAGATCACCTGGGCGATGTCGTCGGCGCCGACCTCCTCCTTGACCATGGGGTCCTCGGGCTGCGCGTGCGCGCTGGCCTCCTCCAGCTCCTTCTCCAGCCGCGGCACGTCGCCGTACATCAGGCGGGAGGCGGCCTCGAAGTCGCCGTCGCGCTGCGCGCGCTCGGCCGCCGAGCGGGCCTCGTCGAGC
This sequence comes from Sphaerisporangium sp. TRM90804, assembly GCF_029846175.1. Lineage (GTDB taxonomy): Bacteria > Actinomycetota > Actinomycetes > Streptosporangiales > Streptosporangiaceae > Sphaerisporangium. Next base: position 63,153 of record NZ_JARWAC010000011.1, read on the forward strand.
TGCTTCTTCAGCTCGCCGACCCGGTTGAGGCCGGCCTTCTCGCGCTGCCAGCGGGCCACCAGCGCGTCGAGCTCCTCCTGGCGGTCGGCCAGCTCCTTGTGCAGCCTTTCGAGCCGCTGGATGGCCGCCTCGTCGGTCTCCTTCGCCAGCGCCAGCTCCTCCATCTTGAGCCGGTCGACGGCGCGCTGCAGCTCGTCGATCTCGACCGGGCGGGAGTCGATCTCCATGCGCAGGCGGCTGGCGGACTCGTCGACGAGGTCGATGGCCTTGTCGGGCAGGAACCGCGCGGTGATGTAGCGGTCGGACAGGGTGGCCGCGGCGACCAGGGCGCTGTCGGAGATCTGCACCTTGTGGTGGGCCTCGTAGCGGCCCTTGAGCCCGCGCAGGATGGCGATGGTGTCCTCGACGGTGGGCTCGCCGACGTAGACCTGCTGGAACCGCCGCTCCAGCGCGGGGTCCTTCTCGATGCGCTCGCGGTACTCGTCGAGGGTGGTGGCGCCGATCATGCGCAGCTCGCCCCTGGCCAGCATGGGCTTGAGCATGTTGCCGGCGTCCATGGAGCCCTCGGCCGCGCCCGCGCCGACCACCGTGTGCAGCTCGTCGATGAACGTGACGACCTGGCCGTCGCTCTCCTTGATCTCGGTGAGCACGGCCTTGAGCCGCTCCTCGAACTCGCCGCGGAACTTGGCGCCCGCGACCATCGCGCCGAGGTCGAGGGAGACCAGGCGTTTGCCGCGCAGGCTCTCGGGGACGTCGCCGGCCACGATGCGCTGGGCCAGCCCCTCGACGACGGCGGTCTTGCCGACGCCCGGCTCGCCGATCAGCACCGGGTTGTTCTTGGTCCTGCGGCTGAGCACCTGGACGACGCGCCGGATCTCGTTGTCGCGGCCGATGACGGGGTCGAGCCGGCCCGCCCTGGCGTGCTCGGTGAGGTCGACGCCGTACTTCTCCAGCGCGCGGTAGGTGTCCTCGGGGCTCTCGCTGGTGACCCGGGCGTGCCCGCGCACCTTGTCGAACGCTTCGAGCAAGGCGTTCGGGCTCGCGCCCTGGCCCTTGAGCAGGGTGGCGACCGGGCCGCCGTCGGTGGCGAGGCCGACGAGCAGGTGCTCGGTGGAGACGTACTCGTCCTCGAGCTGCTTGGCCCGCGCCGCGGCGGTGTTCAGCACGACCAGGAGCTGGCGTGAGGTGCTGGGCGCGCTCACGGTGGCGCCCTGCGCCTTGGGGATGCCTTCGAGCTGGTTCTCGGCCTCGGCGCGCAGCTTCTTCCAGTCGGCGCCGACGGCCTCCAGCAGGTGCACGGCGGTGCCGTCGGTCTGGGAGAGCAGGCTGGTGAACAGGTGGGCCGGTGCCACCTCGGGGTGGCCCTCGGCGGCGGCGCGCCGGATGGCGGCGGACAGGGCGTCCTGGCTCTTCCGCGTCAGCTTGTAGTCCACGCTTGCCTTGCCTTTCTCGCATGACGGCCCGCCACGCCTCCGCCGGTCGGGCGGGCGTCGCCACCGCGCTGTGTATGTGTGCGCCGCGTCCGGGGACGGTTGCGCGCCCCCGCGCGCGGCGTGCGGCCCCGGTTTCGCGCGGCCGCGCGCCGGCGCTCGCCGCCGCGCGGCCGGTGCTCAGGCGGGGGGAAGCTGGTACTGGATGAGGGCCCTGATCATCGCCATCTCGCCCTTGAGGCGGCCGATCTCCTCGCGCATGCGGAGGTTCTCGGTCTCCAGGACCAGGATGCGCTTGATCCCCGCCAGGTTGATGCCCTCCTCCTGGGACAGGCGCTGCACCTCGCGCAGCATCACGATGTCGCGCGTGGAGTAGAGCCTGCCGCGGCCGGCCGTACGGCCCGGGCTGACCAGGCCGAGACGGTCGTACTGCCGCAGGGTCTGCGGGTGCAGCCCGGAGAGCTGGGCGGCCACCGAGATGACGTACACCGGAGTGTCGTCGGACAGGTCGAAATAGTGGGCGTCCATCGGCGTCGCCTCCCTTCGGGTTACTCGCTACCGGCCTGTTTGAGCAGATCGGCGCGGGGGTCCTCCGCGTCGGAGACGGCGCGGAACTCCTCCAGCGCGGACTTCGCCTTGTCGTCCAGGTGCTGGGGGACGGAGACCTCCACCGTCACCAGCAGATCACCCTTGGTGCCGTCCTTGCGAGTGACACCCCGCCCCCGCACGCGGAATGTGCGGCCGTTAGGGGTGCTCTCGGGGAGGCGCAGGGTGACCGGCATGCCGTGCAGCGTGGGCACCCGGATCTCGGCGCCCAGCGCCGCCTCGGTGAACGTGACCGGCACCGTGATGGTGAGGTTGTCGCCCGAGCGGCCGAAGACGGCGTGCGGTTTCACGTGGATCTGTACGTAGAGGTCGCCCGCGGGGCCGCCGCTCTCGCCCGGGGCGCCCTTGCCCTTGAGCCGGATGCGCTGCCCGTCGGCCACCCCGGCGGGGATGCGCGCGTTCAGCGTGCGGGTGCTCTTGCCGCGCCCGCTTCCCTCGCACACCGGGCAGGGGTCGTCGACCAGCAGCCCCCGGCCCTTGCAGTCGCGGCAGGGCTCGGAGAATGCGAAGTTCCCGAGGTTGCGGCTGGCGGCCCCCGTGCCCTCGCAGGTCGGGCAGACCCGCGGGGTGGTGCCGGCCTTGGCGCCGGTGCCGTTGCACCCCGCGCAGGCCGAGGAGCTGGTCAGCCGCAGGGACACCGTGGTGCCCTCGACCGACTCGCTGAAGGACATGGTGACCTCGGACTCGATGTCCTGCCCCCGGCGGGGACGGGTCGTGGCCGAGGTGCGGGTGCCGCCGCCGCGGTTGAACAGCCCCCCGAACAGGTCGCCGATGCGCTCGCCCGTGCCGCCCTGCGCGGTGCCGCCGAACAGGTCGCCGAACTCGAACGGGAACCCGCCGGCGCCCCCGCGCTGGGCGCCGGCGCCCGCGAAGCCGCCCAGGCCCGACCCGAACAACGTCCGCGCCTCGTCGTACTCCTTGCGGCGCTTGACGTCGGACAGGATGTCGTAGGCCTCCGAGACCTGCTTGAACTTGGCCTCGGTCTCGGTGTTGCCCTGGTTGGCGTCGGGGTGGTACTTCCTGGCCAGCTTGCGGTAGGCCTTTTTGATCTCCTCGGGGGTGGCGGTCTTCGACACACCAAGGACCGCGTAATAGTCCTTTTCGAGGTAGTCCTTGGTGCTCATCTATCGCTTCCTTCGCCACCAAAGGGATGTGTCGTCGGTCAATTTTCCTCGGGCTCGGCCGGCGCCTCGCCCGCCTCGGATGAGGACTCCGCGGGCTCGGCGACCGCCACCCGCGCCGGGCGCAGGACGCGGTCGCCGATGCGGTAGCCGGGCTGCAGGATCTCCACGCAGGTCGGCTCGGTGACCTCGGCCGAGTAGCTGTGCATCAGCGCCTCGTGCACCGTGGGGTCGAAGGCGTCGCCCTTGGTGCCGTAGGTGGTGAGGCCCAGCTTGCCGACCGCGCTCTCGAGCGCCTCGCTGACCTTGGCGAACCCGCCGGTGAGCTCGCCGTGGTCGCGGGCCCTGCCGATGTCGTCGAGCACCGGGAGCATCTCGGTGAGCACGTTGGCCACCGCCTGCTCGCGGACGACGACGCGGTCGCGCTCCACGCGCTTGCGGTAGTTGGCGTACTCCGCCTGCAGCCGCTGGAGGTCCATGGTGCGTTCGGCGAGCTGTGCCGCCAGATCGGCGGCGTAGCCGTCGTCGGCCGCGGGCTCCGCCGGGGCGGCGGGCGACGGCTCACCCGCCGCCTTCGCCGCCCCCTCGCGCACCTGCCCCGTCTCGGGGTCGATGCGCCGGTTGTCGCGGATGACCAGGCCCTCGTGCTCGCTCCCTGAGGTCGGGGACGTCACGCGGCACCGCCCTCCCGCTTCGGCTCGTCGTCGACGATCTCGGCCTCGACGACGTCGTCGTCGGCCTTGCCGGAGCCGGTGGCGTCGCTCGGGGCGCCGGTGGCGTCGGCCGGGCCGTCGGCTCCGGCGGAGGCCTGCGACTGCGCGTAGATCGCCGAGCCCATCTTCTGGCTCACCGTGGCGAGCTTCTCGGCCGCGGTGCGGATGGCGGAGGAGTCGGTGCCCTCCAGGGTCTTCTTCAGCTCGGCGAGCGACTCCTCGACCTCGGTCTTGACCTCGGCCGGGACCTTCTCGTCGTTCTCGCGCAGGAACTTCTCGGTCTGGTAGGCGAGAGCGTCGGCGTTGTTGCGCGTCTCGGCCTCCTCGCGGCGCTTCTTGTCGTCCTCGGCGTAGGACTCGGCCTCGCGCATCATGCGCTGGATGTCGTCCTTCGGCAGCGCCGAGCCGCCGGTGATGGTCATCGACTGCTCCTTGCCGGTGCCGAGGTCCTTGGCGCCGACGTTGACGATGCCGTTGGCGTCGATGTCGAAGGTGACCTCGATCTGCGGGATGCCGCGCGGCGCCGGGGCGATGCCGGTGAGCTCGAAGGTGGCGAGCTTCTTGTTGTAGGCAGCGATCTCGCGCTCGCCCTGGAACACCTGGATCTGCACTGAGGGCTGGTTGTCCTCGGCGGTGGTGAAGACCTCCGACCGCTTGGTCGGGATCGTGGTGTTCCGCTCGATGATCTTGGTGAAGATGCCGCCCTTGGTCTCGATGCCGAGGCTGAGCGGGGTGACGTCGAGGAGCAGGACGTCCTTGACCTCGCCCTTCAGCACGCCGGCCTGGAGCGCGGCGCCGATGGCGACGACCTCGTCGGGGTTGACGCCCTTGTTGGGCTCCTTGCCGCCCGTGAGCTCCTTCACCAGCTCGCTGACGGCCGGCATGCGGGTGGAGCCGCCGACCAGCACCACGTGGGCGATGTCGGCCACCTTGACGCCGGCGTCCTTGATGACCTGGTGGAACGGGCCCTTGCACCGCTCAAGGAGGTCGGCGGTGATGCGCTGGAACTCCGAGCGGGTGAGCTTCTCCTCCAGGTGCAGCGGGCCGTCGGCGGAGGCGGTGATGTAGGGCAGGTTGATCGAGGTCTCGGTCTGGGCCGACAGCTCGATCTTCGCCTTCTCGGCGGCCTCGCGCAGCCGCTGGAGCGCCATCTTGTCCCGGGACAGGTCGACCCCGTGGGCGTTCTTGAACCGGGTCACCAGCTCGTCCACGACCCGCTGGTCCCAGTCGTCGCCGCCGAGGTGGTTGTCACCGCTGGTGGCCTTGACCTCCACGAAGCCGTGGCCGTCCTCCTGGCCGACGTCGAGCAGCGAGACGTCGAAGGTGCCGCCGCCGAGGTCGAAGACCAGGATCGTCTGGTCCTTGTCCTTGTCGAGCCCGTAGGCCAGGGCGGCCGAGGTGGGCTCGTTGATGATGCGCAGCACGTTGAGGCCCGCGATGGTGCCGGCCTCCTTGGTGGCCTGCCGCTGGGCGTCGTTGAAGTACGCGGGGACGGTGATCACGGCGTCGGTGATCTTCTCGCCGAGGTAGGCCTCGGCGTCGTCCTTCAGCTTCTGCAGGATGAAGGCGCTGATCTCCTGGGGAGAGAGCTTCTTGCCGTCGATCTCGACCGACCAGTTGGTGCCCATCTCCCGCTTGACCGAGCGGATGGTGCGGTCGACGTTGGTGACGGCCTGACGCTTGGCCACCTCGCCGACGAGCTTCTCGCCGTTCTTGGCGAAGGCCACCACGGAAGGCGTCGTACGCGAGCCCTGCGCGTTGGCGATGACGGTGGGCTCACCGCCCTCGAGGATCGAGACGACGGAGTTGGTCGTCCCAAGGTCGATACCTACCGCACGTGCCATGAGTACGTCCTTGTAGTCAAAGTTGAGTCCTGATGACTCAATGGTGGAGAGCGCTGACGTCTTTGTCAAGCGACTTGAGTCTAACGGGCTCAACCCTAATGCGTGGCACGTTGTTCCCCCGCGCCGGGGGTCCGCGGCGGCGACGACCCGCCGGGTCAGGCCTTCGCGCCGTCCACCACCTCCCGGTCGCCCAGAGGCGCCTTCAGCTTCACCGTCGTGGACTTCTGGAAGGAGATCGCGATGCACGCGGTGTCCGCGGGCCCCTCGCGGCCCTCGTAGAGGGTCACGGTCACCTCGCGGGCGGTCTCGGCCACCTCGACGCGGTCGAGCACGAAGCACGGCTCCACGCCCGAAGACCAGACGACCGTCAGGGTGCGCCCGTCGGGGGAGGGCTCCACCTTGTCCCACTCGACCTTCCGCACCGCCCGCATGCCCGGCTTCGGGCGGACGGGGGAGGGCACGGGCGCCGCCTCCGGGGGCGCGCCGTCCGCGGGCGGGCTGATCTGCGTGGCCACGGGCGGGGCGGGGGTGGCGACGTCCGCTCCCGTGGAGGCGCCGCCGCAGCCGGCGGCGAGGAGCAGCATCGTGGTCCCGAGCACCGTCGTCGTCGTCATCCTCATATCCATACTCCTTTCCACGTATTCGATCTCACCGGGGTTCGGAGCGGCGACCTGTCGGGCGCGCCGCCGGGTCGTAGGCTTGGAGGTCTCCCCACCGTCTCCGTGCCGGGAAGGGTGCCAATGGTGGTGCGCCGGGTTCTGCTGGCAGCTTCGAGCAGCGACCGCGTCGAGAGCCTCGTCAGGTCGGCGAGGATGACACGCGAGCTGATGGGCCGTTACGTCGCCGGCGACGCCGCCGAGGACGCCGCCTCGGCCGCCGCCGCGCTCGCCGCCGCCAACGTGCCGGTGACGCTCGACCACCTCGGCGAGGAGGTCCACGCCCCCGGCCACGCCGTCCGCGCCGTCGAGGCGCACCTGGCGGTCCTCGACGCCCTGGTGCGGCGCGGCGTGGCGAAGGGGGCCGACATCACCGTGCGGCTGCCCGCCATGGGGCTCCACCTCGGCGAGAAGGTCGCCCGGGAGAACGCCGCGCGCGTCTGCCGCGCCGCCGACGACGCCGGCGCCACCGTCACGCTCGACATGGAACGCCCCGCGCACTCCGAAGCCGCCCTCGCGCTGCACGCCGGGCTGCGCACCGAGCATCCCGCCACCGGCGTCGTCATCCCGTCGAGCCTGCGCCAGGCCGTCGAGCACTGCCGGTCGCTGGCCTCGGCGCGGGTGCGGCTGAGCCGGGGCCCGGCCGGCGACGACGACCCCGCCGCCTACGCCGACGCCGGCGACGTCGACCGCTCGTACGTGCGATGCCTCAAGGTGCTCATGGCCGGCCAGGGCCACCCCACGGTGGCCACGCACGACCGGCGGCTCATCGAGGTCGCCGCGGCGCTGGCCGTCCTGAACGAGCGCGAGCCCGACGGCTTCGAGTACCTGGTGGCGTACGGCGTGCGCACGCCCGCCCAGCGCAGGCTGGCCGGGCCCGCCGCACGCGTGCGGGTGCGCGTCCCGTTCGGGCCCGGCTGGTACGGCCACCTGGTGCGCGATCTGGCCGAGCGCCCCTCTCACCTGCCCCTCCTCACGCGGTCGCTCATCGGCCGCCGGGCCTGACTCCGCACGGGAACCGGCCGGTGGGAAGTCGGTAGGCTGCGCATGTCTCCCGACTCCTACCCGAGGTGCCCCTGAGATGATCGCGATTCTGGGAACCGGCAAGATGGGCGAGGCCCTGCTGTCGGGGCTGCTGCGGGCCGGCGTGGAGCCGGGCGGCATCATGGCCACCGCGCGGCGCGAGGAGCGCGCGCAGGCCCTCCGCGACCGCCACGGGGTGCGGGTGGTGTCCAACAACGAGGCCGCCGAGACCGCCGACACGCTGATCCTCGCGGTCAAGCCGCAGGACATGGCGGCCCTGCTCGACGAGATCGCCGGCCACGTCCCGGCCGGGCGCCTGGTGGTGTCGGTGGCGGCGGGCATCACGACGTCGTTCGTCGAGGCGCGCCTGGGCGTGGACGTCCCGGTGGTCCGCGTCATGTCCAACACCCCGGTTCTGGTCGACGAGGCCATGAGCGTCATCTCCGCGGGCGCCCACGCCTCCGAGGAGCACCTCAAGCAGACCGAAGAGCTGCTCGCGCCGGTCGGCAAGGTGCTGCGCATCCCCGAGTCCCAGCAGGACGCCGCGACGGCCCTGTCGGGCAGCGGCCCGGCCTACTTCTTCTACCTGGTCGAGGCCATGGTGGACGCCGGCATCCTGCTCGGCATGCCGCGCGCGGCCGCGCTCGACATGGTCACCCAGTCGATCGTCGGCGCCGCCATCATGCTGCGCGACTCCGGCGAGCACCCCGTGATCCTGCGCGAGGCCGTCACCTCGCCCGGCGGCACCACCATCTCCGCCATCGCCGAGCTGGAGCGGCACAGCGTGCGTGCCGCCTTCCTCGCCGCCATCGAGGCCGCGCGCGACCGCAGCCGCGAGCTCGCCTCGGGCTGACCGTCCGCCCAGCCGCCGCACGCGGGACGGACCTCCCCCCGTCGGCCGGTGCCGGGCGGGGCCGGGGGGATCCGGTCGTCGCCGTGCCCTTTAATGGTCAGGAAACTTTCCAGTAAGGCGCGGCTTCCTTCGCAGGTGGGACGCCCGCGCCGGCACGGGGACATGGGGGTATCCGTGGCCGACGACCTACAGCCGGTGGGGCAGCCGTACCCGGGGGTCTCGCCGGAGCGAGAGGCGGAACGGGCCGGGCCTGGCCGCGTCGGGCCGGAGCCGGAGCCGGGGCGGCCCGCGGCGGGGCCGGCCGTCTGGACACGGGACTTCCGGCTGTTCTTCGCCGCCCGGTCGGTCTCGACGCTCGGCACGGCCATGGTGCCGGTGGCGATGTCGCTCGGCGTCCTGCAGGCCGGGTACGGGGCCAGCGGCGTGGGCTTCACCCTCGCGGCCTCGCTGGCTCCGATGGCCCTGCTGGTGCTGTTCGGCGGCGTGCTCGCCGACCGGTTCGGGCCGCGGCGGATGATGGTGGGCGCCGACACCGTCCGCGTGCTCTCCCAGACGCTGACGGCGGTGCTCTTCCTCACCGGCACCCCCGCGCTCTGGCAGCTCCTGGTGATCTCCGCGGTGAACGGCACGGCCGCCGCGATGTTCCAGCCGGGCCTGGCCAGCCTGGTCCCGAGGATCGCCTCCGACGTGCAGCGCGCGGTGGCGACGCAGCGGACGTCCGAGTCGCTGATGCTCCTGCTCGGCCCCTCGATCGCCGGCCTCCTGGTCGCGTTCGCCGACGTGGGCCTGGTGTTCCTCGTCGACGCGGCCGGGTTCGGCGTCAGCGCGCTGTGCCTGTCGCTCCTGCGCCTCGCGCCCGTGGCCCGCGGCGCAGGCGGGGGCTCCATCTGGACGAACCTGCACGAGGGCTGGCGCGAGTTCAGCTCGCGCCCCTGGATGTGGGGGGTGATCGTCGTCTGGGCCGTCATGGGGATCGCCGTCTTCGGCCCCGTGCTGCCGCTGGGGGTCGAGCTGGTCAGCGCCTCCCACCGGGCCACGGGCTACGGGTTCGTCACCTCGGCCTTCGGCGCGGGCACGATCGCCGGCGGCATCCTGGCGATGAGGGTCAAGCCGTCCCGGCCGCTGGCCGCGGGCGCCGCGGTGATGTTCCTGTTCGCCCTGCAGCCGCTGTCGATCACGCTCGACCTGCCGCTGGCGCCGATGATGGCGGCCCACCTGTTCGCGGGGACGGGCTATGCCTTCTGGGGGGTGATGTGGATGACCAGCGTCCAGACCCAGGTGCCGCCCGAGGTGCTGAACCGCGTCCACGCCTACGAGGTGGCCGGATCGGTCATGGCCGTGCCCGTCGGCCAGGCCCTCGCCGGGCCGGTGGCGCTGGTGTTCGGCGCGCGTGAGGTGCTCGCGGTCTCCTCCGTCGTCGCGGTCGTGTGCTGCACCGCCATGCTGGCGATCCCCGCCATCCGCGGCCTGCGCCGCGTCCCGTCCGCCCCGTAGCGGGCCGAGGGCCGCCTCCACCACGGGCCGGAGGGCCGTCCTCGCCTACAGGCAGGGGTTCCAGAGCGGGCGGGACCCTGCCCTCCTACGATGGGCCGGGTGACGATTCGTCGCGGTATCCCCCCGCTTCTCCTCGGGCTGACGTTGCTGCTGGCGTCCTGCACGGGTGACGAGACCCCCGCCGTGCAGATCGTCGCGGCCGGGCGCGCCCCGGTCAGCGAGGTCGTCGAGGCCCCGGCCACCGTGGGCGCCCGGGCCACGGCCACGCTGCGCTCCCCGGCGGCGGGCACGGTGACCAAGCTCTACGTGCGGGACGGCGACAGCGTCGACAAGGGGCAGATCCTCGCCCGGATCGGCTCCCCGCAGGCGAAGGAGCAGCTCAAGCAGGCGCGCAAGGCCCAGAAGCAGGCGTCACGCCCGGTGCGGCTCGGCGGCGCGGTCGCGGCGCCGAGCATCCGGCTGGCGGGCCTGAGCCCGGCCTCGTCCCTCGACAGGAAGGCCGCGCGGGGCTTCGCCGACGCGCGCTCGGCGGCCAGGAAGGTCGGCGACCGGCGGGTCAGGCAGCGGCTCCTCGCCGCGATCGACTCCGCCGCCGCGCGGCATCGCGCCCAGCGGGCCGAGCTCAACAAGATCACCCAGAGCCTCACCCGGTCGCTCAACCAGGTGCTCGCCCAGGTCACCGGTCAGATCGGCGCGGGACTCGGCGGGCTGGCGTCCTCCATGTCCTCCCTGCAGGCCGCCTCGGCGACCCAGGCCGGGGTCGCGGTGCGCGCCGCCGAGTCCACGGTCGACGGGCTGGTGATCAAGGCTCCGTTCGACGGGATCGTCACGCTGGGCGGGCCGGCGGGCGGCGCGGCGCCGGGCCTGGGCGCTCTGCTCGGCGGGCTGCCCGCCGGCCTGGCGGGGCAGGCGGGCGCGGCCACCGGGCCGTCCGGCGCCGGGGCGCCCACCTCGACGGGCCCCATCGCGACGGGCGTGCCGGTCGCGGCCGGGGACGCCGTGGTGACCGTCACGGACGTGTCGGAGCTGACGCTCTCCGCCGACGTGGACGAGACCGACGTGCTGCTGGTCACCCGCGGGGTGAAGGCCGAGGCCGAGATCGACGCGGTCACCGGGGCCTCCTACCGCGCCCGGGTGACCGGCGTCGGCGTCACCCCCAAGGAGGGCACCACCGGCGGCGTCAGCTATCCCGTGCGGCTCACCCTCGGCGACGGCCTGTACGACGACGGCGGCGAGGCCCCCGTCCCGAAGCCCGGCATGAGCGCCGTCGTCCGGCTGACCGTGCGCGAGTCGCCCGACGCGGTGGCGGTGCCCGCCTCCAGCGGTGCCGAGACGGTGGTGTGGGTGGTCCGCCGCGACGGCACGGCCGAGCGCCGGGTCATCAGGCTGGGCGCCCAGGGCGACGCCGCCGTCGAGGTGACGCGGGGGCTGTCGGTGGGCGAGCGGGTCGTGGTCAAGGGCGCCGACACCGTGCGGCCCGGCCAGAACCTGACCGGATGACCGTCCCCGAAGGCACGGCGCCCGCGACGGGCGCGGCGGGGCCCGGCGCGGCCCCGGGGACGCCCGCGAGACGGGCCCCAGCCCCCGTGAGAGACGACGGCGGGGCCGGAGTGAGCCCCGGACCGCCGGCGGGCCCCGCGACGCCGCAGCGGGCCGATGGCGTCGCGGCCTTCGAGGCCGTGGACCTGGCGCGGTCGTATCGGCTCGAAGGCGTCACGGTCGACGCTCTGCGCGGGGTGAGCCTGCGCATCGAGCCGGGCGAGTTCGTCGCCATCGTCGGCCCCTCCGGGTCGGGCAAGTCGACGCTGATGCACCTGCTGGGCTGCCTCGACCGGCCCACCGCGGGCACGCTGCGCGTCAACGGCGTCGACGTCTCCACGCTGGACGACGGCGGCCTCGCGGAGCTGCGCAACCGGGTCGTGGGCTTCGTGTTCCAGTCCTTCCACCTGCTCGGCCGCACCTCGGCCCTGGACAACGTGGCGCTTCCCCTGGTGTACCGGGGCGTCGGCAGGGCCGAGCGGCGCGAGCGGGCCAGGGCGGCGCTCGAGGCCGTCGGGCTCGCGCACCGGCTGGACCACCGGCCCTCCCAGATGTCGGGAGGCGAGCAGCAGCGGGTCGCCATCGCCCGCGCGCTGGTCGGCGACCCGAAGGTCGTCCTGGCCGACGAGCCGACCGGCAACCTCGACACGCGCAACGGCGAGGAGGTCATGGGCATCCTGTCGCGCCTCAACGCCGACGCCGGGGTGGCGGTCGTCCTGGTCACCCACGAGCCCGAGGTCGCCGGCCGGGCGCGGCGCAGGATCAACGTGCGCGACGGCCGGGTCGACGCCGACACCGGGGAGCCGCGATGAAGGGCGCCGAGGCGCTGCGCATGGCGCTGGAGGCCCTGCGCGTCAACCGGCTGCGCAGCGCGCTCACCATGTTCGGCGTCGTGATCGGCGTGTCGGCCGTCGTGGTCCTGGTGGCCATCGGCACCGGGGCCAAGGAGGCGATCGAGGGCGAGATCGCCGGGCTCGGCAGCAACATCATCCTGGTCGTCCCCGGCCAGGTCGGGCTGGGGGCGGCGCCCACCCAGAGCCGCCTGGACCTCGGCGACGTCGCGTTCGTGCGCCGCGTGGTCGGCGACCCCGGCAAGGTCACCGTCGCGGTCAACTCCGGCGAGTCGGTGCGGGTGGGCCGCAACGAGGTCTTCGCCACGATCACCGGCACCGACGAGAACCTGCCCAACATCTTCGAACGGCCGCTGCGGCGGGGCCGCTACCTCAGCGCCACCGACGTGGACACGCGGCGGCGGGTCGCCGTGCTCGGGTCGGAGGTGGCCGACAAGCTGTTCGGCGACGTCGACCCGATCGGCCGCCAGGCCACGATCGCGGGTGTGCGCTTCCGCGTCGTCGGGCTGTACGAGCCGGTCGGGGCCACGTTCGGCGTCGCCCGCGACCAGGAGGTGCACATCCCCGTGACGACGGCCCAGCGGCTGGTCGGGCTGTCGCGCATCAACGGCATCGCGGTCGGCGCCTCCGGGCCCGACGAGATCGAGCCGCTGCGCCAGCGGGTGCTCCAGGGCCTCAGCGGCCGTTATCCCGGTGAGCGGTTCAGCGCCGTGACCCAGACCCAGCTCCTCGGGACGATCGGCAGCGTCCTCGGCATGCTCACCGGCGTGCTGGCGGCCATCGCGGGCATCTCGCTGCTCGTCGGCGGGGTCGGGGTGTCGAACATCATGCTGGTGAGCGTGCGCGAGCGCACCCGCGAGATCGGCCTGCGCAAGGCGCTCGGCGCCCGCGGCGGGGACGTGCTCAGGCAGTTCCTCATCGAGGCGGTGCTGCTCACGACGATCGGCGGCGTGCTCGGCATCCTGCTGGGCGTCGGCGGCTCGCTGCTGATCGAGGCGCTGTCGCCGGTGCCCGCCGCCATCACCTGGTGGTCCATCGCCCTGGCGTTCGGCGTCTCGGCGGCGGTCGGGGTCTTCTTCGGCGTCGCCCCGGCTCGCAGGGCGGCCGCCCTGGACCCCGTCATCGCGCTGCGCGCGGAGTGAGCCGCCCCGCACGCCCCCGTCGAACCTCAGGCAGGCCACCGGGGTCTACGGGTGATCGAAACACGTGCGGTACGGTCGGAATCATGAGGGAGCGTGGCGAGCCGGTGATCGCGCACCCGCAAGCCGTACGCGAGGTGAGCGTGTGAGCCGGTCCGTGCGGGTCGTCTGGGACGACAAGCTGATCTCCTACGACTTCGGGCCCGGCCATCCGCTCGCGCCCGTCAGGGTCGAGCTGACCATGGCGCTGGCCCGCGACCTCGGGGTGCTCGACAAGGTCGAGATGACCGGCTGCGACCCCGCGACCGACGACGAGCTCGCGCTGGTCCACGAGCGCGGCTACGTGGAGGCGGTCAAGCGCGTCTCGCTCGCCGGCGCCCCCGACCTGGCCTACGGCCTGGGCACCTCCGACAACCCCGCCTTCGCCGGCGTGCACGAGGCGTCCGCGCTGGTGGCGGGCGCGACGCTCGCCGCCGCCCGCGCCGTGTGGAACGGCGAGGCCGAGCACGCGCTCAACGTGGCGGGCGGGCTGCACCACGCCATGCCCGGCATGGCGAGCGGGTTCTGCGTGTACAACGACCCGGCGATCGCCATCGCGTGGATGCTCGCCCAGGGCGCGAAGCGCGTCGCCTACGTCGACGTGGACGTCCACCACGGGGACGGCGTCCAGGCGGCCTTCTACGACGACCCGCGCGTCCTCACGATCAGCCTGCACGAGAGCCCGCGCACGCTGTTCCCCGGCACGGGCCTGCCCGGCGAGTCAGGCGCGGAGGGCACGGCCGTCAACGTGGCGCTCCCGGCCGGGTGCCCCGACGCGGGCTGGCTGCGCGCCTTCCACGCGGTGGTGCCGCCTCTGCTGCGCGCGTTCGAGCCCGAGGTGCTCGTCACCCAGCACGGCTGCGACAGCCACGCGCTCGACCCGCTGGCGCACCTCATGCTGAGCCTGGACGGCCAGCGGCGGGCGTACGCGGCGCTGCACACGCTCGCCCACGAGACGGCGAACGGCCGTTGGCTGGCCACCGGGGGCGGCGGGTACGAGCTGGTCCAGGTGGTGCCGCGCGCGTGGACCCACCTGATCGCCGAGGCGGCGGGCGACCCGGTCGAACCGGCCACGCCGACGCCGCAGAGCTGGCGCGGATTCGCCCGAGACCGCACCGGTGAGGCGCCCCCGTTGACCATGACCGATGGGCGTGACGCGGAATTCCGGGATATCTCCGGTGGTTACGACCCAGGGGACGCCGTGGACCGGGCGATCATGGCGACACGGCAGGCGATCTTCCCTTTTCACGGGCTCGACCCACAGCCCTGACCCCGAGCCTCTCCGGGGGTGCCGCGCCGGGTCCGGCACCATGACGACCGCACGCGACCCGTGTATTGGAGTGAACGATGAACACCGCGACCGCGCCTTCGCGGGAAGAGCTGAGGGACCATCTGATCCGGACGAAGATCGCCGGGGACGTGGCCACCAGCCGGGAGAACAACCTCGACCACTACCGATCGCTCGCCGCGCGCGACCCCCACTACATGTTCGGGCTCACCCTGGAAGGCGAGTGGTCCTACCGCGACATCCTCGCCCTGATGGCGAAGTCCGCCGGCGTGGTCGCCGATCCGGGTCACCGCTCCGGGCAGGACACCATCGACCCCGACCGCACCATCGACGCGCTCGACGCGATGGCCGACCGCGTCGCCGCCGTGCTCGGGCGCGACGACCCCCGCGTCCTCGTCGCCACCGGTCACCCCACCGGGCTGCTCACCACGCACCTGGCGCTCGCGCGGCTCGCCAACGAGCGCGGCGCCACGCTCCTGAGCCCGGGCGAGCAGCGCGCGTTCGCGAGCAAGGGCCTCGGCCGCAAGCGCCGGATCCGCTACGTGGACGACGTGGCGATGCTGGACGACGGAGGCGCCCTCGTCCACACCCACGACGCCGCCCCGATGCAGGCGATGCTCGCGGAGCTGTCGGCCCGCGGCGAGGGCGCGCCCGATCTGGTCATCGCCGACCACGGCTGGGCCGGCGCCGCCGGGGAGGCGGGGGTGGAGACCGTCGGTTTCGCCGACAGCAACGACCCCGCGCTGTTCGTCGGCGAGGCCGAGGGCAAGATCGCGGTGACCGTCCCCCTCGATGACAACGTGCTACCACGCCACTACGCACCGATGACCCGCTACCTGGTCTCACGGGTCCTGAGTGGCCTGTGAGGCGGGTGTCGCCGATCCGGTTCGCCCATAACCCGGGTTAGTTCCGGGTATTCGGACCAGGGCGTCGACCGTTTGCCAACTTTTTTGTGATCCTGAGCGACTCTAATGGGACACAAGTTGGACCGTGTACAAGATCGGAGTTGGCGTCGGCAGGCGGCTGGCCAGCGACTTTTCCGATTCCGGTGGCAGGCGTCTCCGCGTGCTGATGGAATAGGGGGTTTGCGCGATCGGAGTCGCGTTCTACGCTGACAGCAGTACACGTGCGTGAGCAATGGCACCAGTGGGGATAACCCGGAAACACGTGCGGAAGAGGCGTCCGATGGGTGCAGGCGAAAGACCTCTCAGCGAGGTGAAGTTCCTGACGGTGGCAGAGGTCGCCACCGTCATGCGGGTGTCCAAGATGACGGTGTACCGGCTCGTCCACTCAGGTGAGCTGCCGGCCATCCGGGTCGGTCGTTCCTTCAGAGTGCCCGAGCAGGCGGTGCACGACTACCTCAGGGACGCGTTCATCGAAGCGGGTTGAACGGACCGGTAGCGACATCGCCGGTCGCGCGCGGAGACCGCTCGACGACGAGCGCACCCTCCGCCGGAGCAGGAGCGCGACCGGAAACGGGGTGGGCGGCCGGCCGCCCGCGCCGTCGCCGGCCGAGGGGCGCGACCCCTCGGCGGGCCACGCGGGTTCCCCCCGGGAGCGATCGACCGTGAATCGCCGGTAGGCTGTTGGACCGGTGTGCTTCTCGGCGAGTCGCCGTTCCCACGCCCGCGGCGTGCCGTCCCCACGGCGCGCCCGAGCCGACGGGACGACACCTCGCCGTCCGACGCACGCCGTCGTCGACCAACACCTACCTTCACCTGGGGGTCCCGTGGGCTCTGTGATCAAGAAGCGTCGTAAGCGCATGGCCAAGAAGAAGCACCGCAAGCTTCTGAAGAAGACCCGCATCCAGCGGCGTAACAAGAAGTAGCGCGCCGACCGACGACGCAGAGCGGCGGGCCGGGTACGAGGGGACCACGACCCATGTGTGCACCCCGAACCGGCTCCACCCACCCATGTGATCCTGCGAGGCTCCGATGACACACACCGTGCTCGTCACCGGGGTCTCACGCCACATAGGTGCCCGGGTGGCGAGCGTCCTCGCGGCTGACCCGGACATCGGCCGGGTCATCGGGGTGGACACCGTGCCGCCGCCCTCGCTCGCGCGAGGCGGCGCCGGCGTCGCGCTCGGCCGCACCGAGTTCGTCCGGGTCGATCTGCGCAGCCCCGACATCGCACGGGTGATCGCGGCCGCCGACGTCGACACGGTCGTGCACATGAGCCTGGTCACCGCCCCATCGAAGAACGCGGGCCGCTCCTCGATGAAGGAGCACAACCTCATCGGCACCATGCAGCTGCTGGCGGCCTGCCAGCGGTCGGCGACGGTGCGCAGGGTGGTGGTCCGCTCGACGACGGCGGTGTACGGGTCGTCCTCCCACGACCCGGCGGTCTTCACCGAGGAGGCCGAGCCCGTCGAGGTGGCGAGCTCCGGCTACGCCAAGGACGCCACCGAGGTCGAGGCCTACGTCCGGGGGTTCGCCAGGCGGCGGCCCGACGTCAGCGTCTCGACGCTGCGCTTCGTGAACTTCATGGGCCCCGGCGTCGACTCCCCGCTGACCCGCTACTTCTCCCAGCCGGTGGTGCCCACCGTGCTCGGGTTCGACCCGCGCCTGCAGTTCGTCCACGAGGACGACGGCGTGGAGGTCCTGCGCCGCATGGCGCTGGAGGACCACCCCGGCACCTTCAACGTCACCGGCGAGGGGGTGCTGCTGCTCTCGCAGTGCGTGCGCAGGAGCGGCCGCCCGGCGGTCCCGGTCCCCTCCCTCACCTTCCGCATGCTCGGCGACCTCGCCCGCGGCCTCGGCCGCGTCGACTTCTCACCCGAGCAGCTCGCCCTGATGGTCTACGGTCGGGCCGTCGACGCCGGGCGGCTCGCCGTCGAGCTCGACTGGCGGCCCAAGTTCTCCACCGCGACCGCGTTCGACGATTTCCTCCACTCGCGTGGCATGTTTGCCGGTACGCCACTCTCTGTGATCGACTGGATGTCGACAGTGCTCGGCGGGGGCGTGAGACGGTGAATCGATCAGACACATCGCGCGGCTTGCGCGACGAGGAGCCCGGGGACGCCCAGGTGATCCCCATCACGGCGGCGCGCGGCCGCGCGAGGCCCGGCGCCGGGTCACGAACGCTGGAGGACCGCCTGGCCGAGGCGGCGGCGTTCCTGCGCCGCCGGCTGGCCGGGGAGTACGAGGTCGACGAGTTCGGGTTCGACCCCGAGCTCAACGACAAGGTGCTGATGGAGTTGATCCGCCCGCTCTACCGGCACTGGTTCCGGGTCGAGACCACCGGTCTGGAACACGTTCCCGCGGAGTCGGGGGCGCTCGTGGTGTCCAACCATTCGGGCACCGTGCCGCTGGACGCCCTCATGCTCCAGGTCGCGTTGCACGACGAGCATCCGGCCCACCGCCCGCTGCGGCTGCTCGGCGCCGACCTGGTCTACCAGCTCCCGCTGCTCGGGCACCTGTCCCGCAAGTCCGGCCACACGCTGGCCTGCCCCGAGGACGCCGACCGCCTGATGCGCAAGGGCGAGCTGGTGGGCGTCTTCCCCGAGGGCTTCAAGGGCGTCGGCAAGCCGTTCACCGACCGCTACAAGCTCCAGCGGTTCGGCCGGGGCGGCTTCGTGGCCTCGGCGATCAGGGCCCAGGTGCCCATCATCCCGTGCGCCATCGTGGGCGCCGAGGAGATCTACCCCAAGATCGGCGACTTCCCCACGCTTGCGCGGCTGCTGGGCCTGCCGTACATCCCGATCACGCCGCTGTTCCCCTGGCTCGGCGCGCTCGGCCTGGTGCCGCTGCCGTCCAAGTGGATGATCGAGCTCGGCGAGCCCGTGCGCACCGACACCCTCGACCCCGAGGAGGCGGACGACCCCATGCTGGTCTTCAACCTCACCGACCAGGTCCGCGAGGTCATCCAGCAACAGCTCAACCGCCTCCGCCTGCATCGCGGCCACGCCTTCCCGCCGTTCTTCTGAGGCGCCCGCCGCCCGTCCGCTCCGGATCCCGTCGCGGCCCCGGAACGAGCCCGCGCCTCCACGGGCGCAACCGCGGCAACGCGCCGATTCCCCCCCTCGCCTCCGCCAGCAGCACGGCCACCAGCATGATCGCGGCGCCCGCCCAGCCGAGCGCGTGGAGCCGGTCACCGGCGAGCCAGTAACCGAAGATCCCCGCGAACACCGGCTCGGTGGCGAGGATCAGGGACGCTCGGACGGGAGAGGTGCGTCGCTGCGCGTACGACTGGATGAAGTAGGCGACGGCGCTGGCGACGATCGCCGTGAAGGCGAGAGCCCCCCACACCGTCGACCCCCTGGGCACCGCGAGATCGCCGGTGGCGGTGGCCACCACGAGGGCGGCCAGCCCGCAGACGCCGAGTTGCAGCGCCACCAGGGGCCCCACCGGAAAGCTACGAATCGCCCGGTCCGTCACGATGATGTGCAGCGCGAAGGAGAGGCTGCACCCCAGCATCAGCGCGTCGCCGAGGGGATTCCAAGCCCCGCCGAACCCGGACAGCAGCAGAAGGCCGAGCGCCGCCATCGCGATGCAGCCCCATACCCAGCCGCTGATCTCCTGGCGGAGGAACAGCCAGGCCAGTACGGGGGTGAACACGACGTAGAGGCCGGTGATGAACCCCGCGTTCGAAGCGGTCGTGTACAGCAGTCCGATGGTCTGGAACGCGTACCCGCTGATGAGCAGCAGCCCGAGCACCAGGCCGGCCCGCCACCCCGCCGCCGGCAGCCGCCGGATCCCGCGCCCGTACGGGAGCAGCAGCACACTCGCCGCCAGGAGGAAGCGGAAGGCGATGAACGACCAGGGCGGCAGGTCCCGGATCGCGTCCTGGATCAACGTGAAGGTAAGACCGAAGGCAAGGGCCACGCCGACGAGCCCGAGCTCGGCGACGCGCCTGCCGCCGGTCTCGGTGTCGTGGCCGGGAACGGATGTCACCAACGTGAACTCGCTTTCGGAGGAATGTGTGCCCGCACGGTGCCGGGCCGTCGTGCGGGCACGGGAGACTGCCGCTGACCGGTGTTCAGACGGTGAACCGAGTCTCGACCACCCGGCCCCCCAGCCGCCGGTGCTCGGCCGAGTCGAAGGGGCTGCGTAACACGCATGTCCGCTGCAACCATCGGTCCAGGCCGTCATATCGGGCCGTGAACTCCGACCGCGCGTGCACGGCCTTGCGGTTGTCGACGATGAGCAGGTCACCGGCGTCCAGCCGGACCCAGCGCTGCACCTTTCTGGTCGCCGCGGCGAGGTTCCGCAGCGCGGCCAGCGCGTCCGCCGTGAGGCCGGTCATCAGGTCGAGGTCGAACGTCAGGTACGGGTCGTACGGGTCCCCCGACAGCACGGGCAGCAGAGGGCCGTTCCCCTGGAGCCCGTTCACGCTGCCGAAGGAGTAGTCGATCCCGGTGCGGTAGAGGGGCTCGAAGAGCAGACCGCGGTCGCGGAGCGAGAGCTGGGACAGGACCATGCGCACCCCCGCGCCGATGGTCCTGGCGACCCGCTCGTGATCCGGCCGGAGACAGTAGAGCAGCACGTAGTCGGGCACATGAGGATGGAACGCCGTCTCGGTGTGGAAGTCGAGCAGGAGGGCGGAGCTCTCCGACGAGAGCTTCATGGCGTTGTGGCGGGTGGGCGCGACGTTCTGGAACAGCTGGCCGCGCTTCTCCTGGTGGTAGGCGAACGGGAAGCCCAGCGCGCCGCCGAAGGCCGCCAGCCAGAACTCGCTCAGCCAGGTCTCCTTCTCGGCCCTCGCGCCGGGATCAGCCGGCGTCCTCGGGGTCACGGGATCCCTGGGAAGGCCCTTGATCAGCAGGACCCCGTAGTCGTTGGACCTGAGCCGGAACCGGCTCACGGCGTGCCGCATCTGCCGCGGCATCTCGTGGTAGGCGAGCTCCGCCTCCGTGAGGAACGTGGACTCGTCCTCGTACGGATGGGGCAGCCGCCGAAAGGCCAGATCGGACAGCAGGGTCTCGAACGGACGAGCGTCGACACGGTGCGGGCCGGGCACGTGCTCGAGATCCTCCTCGTCCGCGAAGGCGCGCGTCGGGTGCGGGTGCCTGGTGGTGACGTCTCGGGCGGCGTACCCCGTGGCGCAGGTCACCGTCCCCTTCGCCAGCCACTGGAGGAGGTTGAGCAGCAGCGCGGCGTTCGACTCCCGGCCGAGGAACGGCAGCGAGAACATCTCGCCGTTCCCCACGACGGCGAGTCGTCCCTCACCGTGCCGCGCCACCCCGATGAGGGTGGCCTCCCCGCGCCGGACGATGGGGACCAACGCGGCGCCGTCGTCGGTGATCTCGCGCGGACGGTGCAGGAACACCTGGGTGAGACCCCGGGTGACCGGATGCCCCTGCTGGACGTCCAGCACGAGATCCTGGACGAGGACGTGCGACTCCGGCTCATGGCAGGGGATCCCGATCGCCTCGTCGCCCAGACGCAGGTGGGGGAGAGGAAGCGGGGACGCCTGCCCGGGGCTCACCGGCGGGTCGCCGTCTCCGAAGACGAGCACGCCGCCGCCCCGTCGCAGAAAACGGCGGATGCCGGAGGTCTCCTCCGCGGACCACCGGCTGGCCGAGTCCACCGGCAGGATGAGGGCGTCGAATTCGGCCAGCGACTGCGCCCACGAGCCTTCGTCGAGGAGGGACAGGTGTGCGCCGCAGGACTCGCGAACGACGTCGGCGAGGTGGCCGAGGTATCCGAACTCGGCGTACTCCTCCGACCGGTCCGCCAGCGTCTTGTCGCCCGGAACCGTGACCCATTGCGTTGAGTGATTCAGATCGATGCCGACACGCATGGCCTACTTGCCTTTCCGTGAGATGGCTACTTTCGTCGCCGCAGGCGGAGCGGCTCGGCTGGAGAAAACGTGCCCGTCGTTACGGGTGTGTATCGACGAGCGGTCAGAACCCTAACACCCGCCGCCGGGCGGGTTGTTATACGCGTCGTATATAAAAATATGGCCGGCGGACTCGGGTCCTTCTGCGCCGTTTTCCCGGGGTGGAGGGTAACGTCGCGCGAGCCGGATCGGTTTTCATGAACGGTGTATCGGCGAATCGGGATCGCGGGTGCGCAGCCCCGTCATCCGAACGGCAGCGGAGGCGCCGCATGCCAGATGACCTGGGATTTTGTTCCCGAACCGCGGACAATTCGACAATGGCGCGCGATCCGGAATCGTGCGGCGTTGGGCGGGTCCGCGCTGATCCGGCCAGCCCGGAGTATTCCTATGCCGCGGTCGCGGAAGGATTCAGTGCGCCGGTTCCGCCGATGTCGTTCGACGGTCCCGGCCGGTCGCGAGATTTCCGCTTCGCCGTAACCGATCCCCGTGCCCGGCGAAGACGTCGGTGTATTTCCGCCGCCGGGCCGAAAACGGCAGCCACGCCCGACGAGAATATTCTCCGCCGGCGTCGTGCCGTACCCCCGTGCTCTGTCAATGCGTGTCGGGTCGGTGGCCCCTCCGTTCAGTAGGTCGAGAGCAGTCGGTGAAGAACGCGCGCTCCGAAGCGCAACGCGGACTCGGGAACGCGTTCGTCGACTCCGTGGAACATGGCCCCGAAGTCCATCTCCGGCGGCAACTGGAGCGGGACGAACCCGTACCCGTGTATGCCCATCCGGTGGAAGGTCCTGTTGTCCGTGCCGGCGGACGAGCAGTAGGGCACGACGCACGCCGCCGGATCCTCCCTCCGGAGCGCGGCCAGCATGGACTCCACCAGCGGGGTGTCGAACGGCGCCTCGATCGCCTCCTCGTAGTCGATGTGCTCGCGGGACACCCTCGGACCGGCGAGCCGGTCGAGGGTCGCCAGGAACTCGTCCCTCAATCCGGGCAGGAAGCGCCCGTCGACCTCGGCGACCGCCTGCGCCGGCACGACGTTGGTGGCGTATCCCGCGTGGAACTGCGTGGGGTTGGACACGTGGCTGAGAGACGCGCCGATCACCCGGGAGACCGGCCCGAGGGCGCCGAGCGTGGCGTCGAGATCGTCCTCGTCGAACGGGACGCCGCACGCGTCGCAGATGTCGCGCATCATGCGCCGGGTCGTGGGAGTGAGCCGGCGAGGCCAGGAATGCGCGCCGATCCTGCTCACGGCGGTGGCCAACTCCGTCACCGCGTTGTCGGGATGCAGCAGGGAGCCGTGGCCCGCTCTGCCCTCGACGGCCAGCCGGAGCCACGCCAGGCCCTTCTGCGCGGTCTCCACCAGGTAGAGCCGCAGCGCGGGATCGACCTCGACGCTGTAGCCGCCGACCTCGCTGATCGCCTCCGCGCAGCCTTCGAAGAGGCCGGGGTGCTTGTCGACGAGGAACCGCGCCCCGTGGTCGCCGCCCATCTCCTCGTCGGCGAGCCAGGCGAAGACGAGATCCCGCCGCGGGGCCTCACCGCGGCGGGTCATGTGCCGGACGACGGCGACCATCATCGCGTCCATGTGCTTCATGTCGACGGCCCCGCGCCCCCACACGTGGCCGTCGACCAGCTCGCCCGACAGCGGGGGGAAGCGCCAGTCACGCGGATCCGCGGGCACGACGTCGAGGTGTCCGTGGACGAGCAACGCGGGCAGGTCCGGCCGGCGGCCCGGCACCCTGAGGATCACGTTGCCGCGGCGGGGAGCGCTTTCCAGATAGAGGGGGGTGAGACCCACGGCGGCCAGCCACTCCATGACCCGCTCGGCAGCCGCGCGCTCGCCCGGACCCCGCCCGTCTCCGCTGTTGCTCGTGTCGATGCGGATCAGCTCGGCGCACATCCACACGGTCTCATCCTCGAAGGACGTCATCGGGGCTCCTCGTCAGTCGACCGTCCTTGAGCAGGTGACCGCGTTTGTAGGCGCGGGTGATGAAGGCCATGTCGACGTCGACGACGTCCGGCAGGCCCCCGATCACCTGGGTGATGAACCGGTACAACTCCAGCTCGTGGGTCAGGCAGACCTCGACGAGCAGGTCACGGCCGCCGGCGATGGCGGCGCAGTATCGGACGCCGGGATGCCGGGCGAGCGCCGATCCGACCGCGTCCAGCCCCGCCGGACGCACCTCCAGGCCGAGCTGCACCTCCACGCGAAGGCCGAGCAGCGCGGGTTCGGCCTCCACCCGCAGGTGGACCAGCCGCCGCTCCAGCAGTGACGCGACCTTCCGTCGCGCGGTCGGCACCGAGACGCCCAGTTCCTCGGCGATCTGGGTGTAGCTCATGCGGCCGTCCCTGATGAGGAGTTCGGCCACCTCTCGTTCCACGGAGCTGAACTCCACCAGGTCCGGAAGGTCGGGCAACGGCGTGGGGGAGAGGCCTCTCAGGCCCGCGACCTCGGCGTCGCTCAGCAGCGGAGCATGCCAGTTGGCGACGGTGGTGAACGTCCTCAGCACCACCTGCGCCTCGGTGGCGCGCACGCCGGGTATGGCGGGCACCTCGTTGGCGAGGATCTCGTGGAGCTGCCGGAGGTGGTCGTCCCCGGACGCGATCAGTTCGCACCACACGTCGGCCGCTCCGGTGATCGCGAACACCCCGCGCACGTCGGGCCGGGCGGCCAGGGACCGTGCCGTGGTGTCCACCGAGCCGGGGTCGGTCCGCACGCGGATGTGCACCGGGTGCCCGACGCCGCTGCGCAGGTCGTCGTAGGTGGCGGTGATGCGGATGGCGCCGGCCGTGATCAGGCGCTGGACGCGCCGCGCCACCGTGCGCTCGTGCTCCCCGAGGATCTTGCCCAGGTCTCCCCAGGGCGCCCGCGCGCTGACTTGGAGCGCCGCGACCAGACGACGATCTATCTCATCCAACATGTCGGAATCTAACATCCTGACGCCATCGATGACGATTACAAAAAGCTTTATATCGCGTCTTGCCGCTATATGTCACGCGGGTCCACACTTCTTCGTGTCGAGACCTCACAGGACGAAGGAGGCCAGTGTGACGGTCGAGTCCGCGGTCATCGCCGCACCCCGTAGCCGCACACGTCAGCTGCTCGCCACGTCGGCCGGAAACCTGGTCGAGTGGTACGACTGGCTGGCGTACGCCTTCCTCGCGACCTACTTCGCCGACCAGGTGTTCGCCCGCTCCGAAAACCGCCTGGTGCCGCTGCTGAGCGCGTTCGCCGTGTTCGCGGTGGGCTTCGTCATGCGTCCGGTGGGCGGGCTGGTCATCGGCGCTGTCTCCGACCGTCTGGGGCGGCGCACGGCCATGACGCTCACCATCGGGCTGATGGGGGTGGGCCAGGTGCTGATGGCCGCCCTGCCGACGTACGCCCAGGTCGGCCTGCTGTCGCCGCTGCTGCTGGTGCTCATCCGCCTCATCCAGGGCTTATCCGTGGGCGGGGAGTTCGCGGTCTCGTCGGTCTTCCTCGTCGAATCCGCGTCGCCCAGGCGACGTGGCCTGTTCTCCAGCTTCAGCTATTTCAGCTCGAACCTGGGTCAGCTCCTGGCCGCCGGGGTCACGGCCCTGCTCAGCAGCATGCTCTCCTCCTCGGAGATGACCTCGTGGGGATGGCGGCTGCCCTTCGCCCTGGGCGCCGTGGCGTGCCTGGCCGGCCTCTGGATCCGTCACGGGACGGACGAGACGTACCTGCAGGCGAAGGCGATCAGGGAGGGCCGGGTCGCCAGGCCGGGCCTGTTCGACTTCCTGCGCCTGCACCCCAGGGAGTCGCTGCTGGTGGCCGGCATGACCGTGGGGGCGACCGTCAGCTTCTACACCTGGTCGATCTACCTGCCGACGTACGCCGAGATCACCGTCGGCGCGGATCCGGGAACGGCGCTCACCGCGAGCACCGTCGCCCTGGCGTTCTTCACGGCGATCCAGCCGCTGGGCGGCCTGCTGTCGGACCGCATCGGCCGCAAGCCGCTGCTCATCGTCTTCGGAGGGGGCTTCACGGTGCTCACGGTTCCCCTGCTGGCGCTGCTGCAGAACTCGTTCTGGAACCTGTTGCTGATCATGTGCGTGGCGATGGTGCTGCTCACCGGCTATACCGCCGTGTGCTCGGCCGTCATGGTCGAGCTGTTCCCCGCCCGCGTCCGGACGACCGGCATCGGGTTCCCCTACGCCGTCACGGTCGCGGCGTTCGGCGGCACGGCGCCGTACATCGCCACCGCGCTGGCCGACAACGGCCATGGATCGCTGTTCGGCTGGTACGCCACCGCGTTGACGCTGGTCTCCACCATCGTCTACATCAGGATGCGCGAGACCCGAGGCACCCCGCTGGGCTGAGGGTCGCCCGGCGCGCACCGCCGGTACGAGCCTTCAGGGGGACGGGCCCGCACGGGCGGTGCGCGCCGGGGAGACGTTCAGGACGAACGGTAGATCTTGCGCAAGGCGATGGCGGCGGCCACGCCGCCGGCGATCGCGCCCGCGCCGGCGGCGATGGGCAGGCCGGCCATGGTGGCGCGGCGGCCGGTGCGGAAGTCCTTGACCGTCCACTCGTTCTTCCTGGCGTGCTCCAGCAGCTCGGAGTCGGGGTTGACCGCGTAGGGATGCCCCACGAGCCGCAGCAGCGGAAGGTCGTTGGAGGAGTCGCTGTAGGCGGTGCAGCGCGACAGGTCGAGCCCCTCGCGGCGGGCCAGCGCCTTGACGGCCTCGGCCTTGGCGGGGCCGTGCAGCAGGTCGCCGACCAGGCGGCCGGTGTAGACGCCGTTCTCGGTCTCCGAGACCGTGCCCAGCGCGCCGGTCAGACCCAGGCGCTGCGCGATCACCCGGGCCAGCTCGACGGGGGTGGCGGTGACCAGCCAGACCCGCTGCCCGGCGTCCAGATGGCTCTGGGCGAGGGCGCGCGTGCCGGCCCAGATGCGGTCGGCCATGACCTCGTCGTAGATCTCCTCGCCGAGCCGGACGACCTCGTCGACCTTGATGCCGACGACGAAGGCGAGCGCCATCTCCTTGGCGCGCACGATGTGGTCGGGGTTCTCGTTGCCGAGCACCCGGAACAGCGCCTGGCCCATGGCGAACCGCAGGAGGTCGGCCGTGGTGAACAGGCCGCGGGAGGCCAGCCCCCTGGCGAAGTGGTAGATCGAGGCGCCGCGCATCATCGTGTTGTCGACGTCGAAGAAGGCCGCCGCGGTGGTGTCCGGTGCTGCGACCGGAGCCGATATGGCGGCCGCGGCCGCCACCTCACCGGCCAGCTCAGCTTCGGTGCGCCGTCGCATTAACCGCCTCATAGCACATCAGCTTAACCGGGAGACAGGGATGAGGTCGGTGTACGCGGCGTTAGCGTGGCGTGACGTCTGGCGCACCTGACGCCGACCAGCGGGGGACGTCCCAGGTGGCGGGCGTGTCACGGGGTGAGATCGTCGATCATGTCCAGGTAGGCGCTGGCCTTCACGCGGTCGTCGCCGCCGAGCTGGGGGATCATCGGCTCCACCACGTCGCGCTGCTGCTCGGTGAAGCGCTTGAGCTCGGGACGGTGCTTGTCGGGCTTCTTCACGTGCTTCAGGGCCGAGAGCGCCGAGCGTGTCCTGGAGGTCATCTCGTCCAGGGTGGGGCCGATCAGGCGCTCGCGCGCCGAGTCGGGGTAGCCGAGCAGCGCCGCGGCCTCCGTGGCGCGCGAGTGGGCGGCCGTCAGCTCGCGCTGGGCCCGCTGCTCGTCGTCGGGGGTCAGGCTGAGCAGGGTGGCCTCCGCCGCGCGCTTGATCGCGTACAGGTGGTCCCCGGGGACCGAGGCGTAGGTCTCGACCCCGGTGAACAACATCAGCCCGGTCACGGCCATGACCAGCGCCGCGGGGCGCAGCCGCGCGAGCCGGGGGGGACGCCGCCGGTGCCGCCCCGCCTCGGCGCCGGCGCTCTCGCGGGCGCTCGCCTGGGCGGCGAGCAGCTCCTCGCGGAGCCGGGACCGGAAGTCGTGCGACGGGCCGGTGCGGGGTTCCGCGCCGATCCGCCTCAGGCGACCGATGATGGTCGTTCGGCGCAGCGTGACGGCGGCCCAGAGGTCGCGCAGCCACCGCGAAGGCCTCCACCAGCCCATGAAAGCTCCCTGCCGCCCGCACTACGATGATCCATAGGTGCTACATGCCCAACGAGGCGAGGCGCCCTCAGGTTACGGCCGCGGCGATGATCGGTGACACCCGGTGGCCGGCCGCCCTCATCCGAGATCCTCCGGGAGCGCCCGGGCCAGCGCGCGGATCGCGCGGAACTGCAGCGCCTTGACGGCGCCGCTCTTCTTGCCCATGATCAACGCGGTCTCCGCCAGGCTCATGCCCTGCAGGAAGCGCAGCACGATGCACTCCTGCTGCTCGGGGCCGAGGTCGCGCACGGCCCGCAGGATGCGGTCGTTCACCATCGTGGTGACCACGGCGTTCTCGGGGATGTGCGGGCCGTCCAGCGGGGTGTCCAGCACCTCGGCGGTGGACACCTCCATGCGGTACCTGCCCGACTTGTAGTGGTCGGTCACCAGGTTCCTGGCGATGGTGACCAGCCAGGCGCCGAAGTCCCTGCCCTGCCAGGTGAAGTCGGCGATGCGGCGCAGCGCGCGCAGGAACGTCTCGCTGGTGAGGTCCTCGGCCAGGGCGTGACATCCGACCCTGAAGTAGACGTACCTGTAGACCAGCTCGACGTACCGGTCGTACAACGACGCGAAGGCTTCCACGTCGCCGGTCTTGGCGCGGAGAACCACCCTCCGGAGCTCATCGATCTCCGGAGAGGGGCGCTCTCGCTGGTCAGCGGCGCGCGAGTTCACTGTGTCGGCCGATCCAGGAGGGGGAAGCCCGGCGAGCGACCATGAGTTCGACATCCGGTTATCCCTGGGAGGCGAGGGAAGGGCGCGTGCGTGCTCGAACACTCTAGAAATCATCGGGAAATTGCACAATCCACTTTGCCTCAGTAACTACTTCGCGTAACAGCAGTCAGGCGGCACTTCGGGCACCGGCTACCGGTTTGGAGGTAATGTCCGGCAGAGTTGGGAGCATCATGGAAGCCCTCGTAGCCGTCACCGCCTTCGCCGGTGCGCTGTTCGCCGCCATCACGACCGGCATCCTGGTCGGACGCCTCCGGGACGAACGGAGCGGCTGGCTGGTCGCCTGGACCATCACGACCACGGCCGTGTGCCTCGCGCTGGGCGCGGTCGCGATCGGGCACCTGATCGGGTTCGGGCCCGCGACGTTCCGCGTCTATCAGATCACCGGAGCGTTCCTGGCGCCCTTCTGGCTGGCCATCGGCATGGTCCAGATGCTCGCGGAGAAGACGCCCGCGAAGTTCGCCGCCTGGCTGTTCGGCATCGCGTTCACGGTCATCACCGCGGTCATCCTCGTGCTCGACCCGGTCAGCCAGCCCGACCGCTTCGGCAAGGCCCTGCCGCTCGGCGAGACGCACTGGACGATCATCCCGTCGATGCTGCTGAACGCCGCGCACGGTGTCACGTACCTGATCCTCATCGGCTGCCTCATCGTCGCGGTGCTGCGGTGGCGCGGCGGCGACGACTTCGACGCCGACAACATGCACGCGGGCGTGGTGCTGGCCCCCACCGGGCTGGCCCTGGTCGGCGCCGTGCGGTTCGCCATCCCGGGCGTCTTCGCGGCGCTGGTCATCACGCTGATGGCGGGCGCCGTCTGGTACGCCGTCGCCCGGCCGCTCGCGCCGTACGACGAGGAGCGCGACGGCGCCGACGACGACTGGGACGAGGAGCCGCGCCAGGCGGCCGGCCGCCGCCGCGCCCCCGAGCCCGAGCCCGAGCCGGCGCGCTCGCCCGACACCGGCCCCATGCCGGTCGCCCCGGCCAAGCCGCCACAGCGCCGCTCGGGCCTCGGCGACCTGGTCGCCGAGTACCGGGCCGCCGACCACGGCGACGTCGACTACGCCGCCCGCATGCAGCCGTCCGGCGGCTTCGAGGGCGCGCCGGTCAGGGACGACCCCTTCGGCGACCGCGGCATGGACGTCTTCCGCGAGCGCGGCGCCGACCCCTCCCACGGCCCGGGCGACCGCCGGGTCGCCGGGGGCTCGCCCGCGACCGGCGACCACGGGTTCGACAGCTCCCGCAACTTCGTGAGCCCCCGGGACGTCGACCCCGCCCGCGCAGGGGAGGCGGCCGCCTTCAACAGCTTCGCGGGCCCGGCCACCGGCGAGTTCATCGCACCCGACGTCGCCGGCGGGCCGGCCCCCCAGGCCGCCTCGGGCTTCTTCGGCGCCGACCCGGCGGGGTACGGCGCACCCGGCTCCCGCGGCCAGCACGCGCAGCCGTCCTACGACGACTACGGTCGTACCGGCCAGCACGGCCGGCAGGGGCCGCCCGGCGACGACCCGTCCGGCTACGGGGCCCGCAACGGCGTGCCCGGCCTCGACCGGGGCTACGGGGCGGGGGACGCCGGCCCCGGCTACGCCGGCCGCGACAGCCTCCCCGGCCTCGACCGGCCGGGGTACGGGCAGGAGCCGGGCGTCGACCCGCTGGGGTACGGCGCCCAGAACGGCGCCCACCGCGCCCCGGCCGAGCAGCCGTTCACCATGCCCGCCACCGGCGCCCTGTTCCGGGGGGCCGACCTCACCCGGGCGATGGCCCACGAGGCCCCCCAGCCCGCCTCCGGCTCGGTCAGGCCCTCGCCCAGCATCTACGGGCTGCTCACGGTGTTCACGCTCATGGACGGCGCCGGGGAGGCGTTCGACCGGCTGGCCGAGGAGACCATCGAGGCCGTGCGCCGCAGCGAGCCCGACACGCTGGTGTTCATCTGCCACGCGGTCAAGTCGGCCCCGCTCCAGCGCATCGTCTACGAGCTCTACCGCGACGAGGTCGCCTACACCGAGCACCAGCGACAGGCGCACATGGAGCGGTTCGCCCGCGAGCGGGTGGCCCATGTGCTGGCCGCCAACGTGATCGAGCTGAACGTCAACGCCGCCAAGGTCGTCCCGCTCCCCACGGCGTTCCTCTAGGAGCCGGCGGGGCCGGGACGGCCCCGTACGGAGGTCGCGGCGAGGCGCGGCGGCCTCCGGCGCGCGGTGAGGGCCGGACCGGGGGCGGGCGGTGAGGCCGGACTGGGTCAGGCGGTGAGGGCGGCGCGCAGGCGTGACTCGTCCACACGCCAGAAGTCGTGCTGGACCCCGTCGATCAGGGTGACCGGGATCATCTCGCCGTAAGCCTTCTGGTCCTCCTCGGAGCCGCTGATGTCGCGCTCCTCCCAGGCGACGCCGAGATCGTCGGCGACGCGGGTGATGACGGCGCGGGCGTCGTCGCAAAGGTGGCACCCCGGCTTGCCCAGCAGGGTGATGGTGTGGTCTCGCGGAGCCATATGGCCAGCTTAACGAGACGCGGGAGTGCCATGCCTCACATTCCGGAGGGCCGAATCAAGGACCGGCGCCCCTACCTGCGAAGGTAGGGACCCGAGGGCGCCCCCAGTCTTTTGTGCATCGCTTCACAAAGGTACTAACCTGGAGGCCTGCGTCTCTCCTCGACAACCGCGAGCGCGGCCGGGGCGCTCCGGCCGCCCGTCCCCTGGAGTACCGGCCAAGTGATCCGCCGCATGTCCCGAGCGCGCGAACGTGGCATCCCCGATGCGACCGTCGCGCGGCTGCCGCTTTACCTGCGGGCGCTCAACGGGCTCTCGGAGCGGAGCACCGCCACCGTCAGCTCCGAGGACCTCGCCCTGGCGGCGGGGGTGAACTCCGCGAAGCTCCGCAAAGACCTGTCGCACCTCGGCTCGTACGGCACCCGCGGCGTGGGCTACGACGTGCAGTACCTGATCTACCAGATCTCCCGCGAGCTGGGCCTGACGCAAGACTGGGCCGTGGCGATCGTGGGGGTCGGCAACCTCGGCCGCGCCCTCGCCAACTACGGCGGGTTCGTCTCCCGCGGCTTCCGGGTGGCGGCCCTGCTGGACGCCGACACGGCCGTCGTCGGCGAGCACCTCGTGGGCATGGCCGTCGACCATATAGACCAGCTCGAAGAAGTCATCAACCAGCGGGGTGTGTCCATAGTGGTCATCGCGACCCCCGCGTCGGCGGCCCAGCAGGTGGCCGATCGCGTCATCGCCGCCGGGATCACGAGTATTTTGAACTTTGCCCCCGTTGTGCTGAACGTGCCTGACGGGGTGGATGTCCGCAAGGTCGACTTGTCGACCGAACTGCAGATCCTTGCGTTCCATGAGCAGCGCAAAGCCGAACGTGAAACAGGGAGCCCCATGATGGCCGACGACTGGGCCGAGGCGATGGACGCATGAGCCTTCTCACGGTTGGTCTCAGTCACCGCACGGCGCCGATGGCCCTCCTCGAGCGCGTCGTGGTGACCGGGGACGCGCTCGCCAAGATGCTCCAGGACGTCCTGAACGACGCCCACGTGTCCGAGGCCATGATCATCTCCAGCTGCAACCGCATGGAGGTCTACGCCACGGTCGACCGCTTCCACGGCGGCGTGACCGCGGTGACCGACCTGCTGAGCGCCCACTCCGGCGTCCCCCAGGAGCAGCTCACCCGCCACCTGTACGTCCACTACGAAGACCGCGTGGTCGAGCACCTGTTCACCGTGGCCTGCGGCCTCGACTCCATGGTGGTCGGCGAGGGCCAGATCCTCGGCCAGGTGCGCCGGTCGCTGAAGCTGGCCCAGGAGCACGGCTCGGCCGGCACCACCCTGAACGACCTGGCCCAGCAGGCGCTGCGGGTCGGCAAGCGCGCCCACACCGAGACCGGCATCGACCGCGCCGGCGCCTCCCTCGTCGGCGTCGGGCTCACCCTGGCCGAGGGCGTGCTCGGGCCGCTGCCCGGCAAGCGCGCCCTGGTCGTGGGCGCCGGCTCGATGAGCGCGCTGTCGGCGGCGACGCTCGCGCGCTCCGGGGTCACCGACATCGTGGTCGCCAACCGCACCTTCGACCGCGCCGCCCGCCTCGCCCAGACCGTCGGCGGGCGCGCCGTGGAGCTGGAGGACGTCGGCCGCGAGTTCGCGGGCGCCGACCTCGTCATCTCCTGCACCGGCGCCGTCGGCCAGGTCATCGACGCCGGCATGGTGGCCGCCGCCGTGCGCGACCGGCCGCTGTTCCTGCTCGACCTGGCGCTCCCGCACGACGTCGACCCGGGCGTGCGCGCCATCCCCGGCGTCACGCTCGTCGACCTGGAGACCATGCAGGAGGCCGGGGTCGCCGACCCCGACGGCGCCGAGGCCGACCACGTGGCCGCCGTGCGCGCCATCGTCGCGGCCGAGGTCTGCGAGTACCTCAGGGCCGAGCGCGCCGCCAAGGTCACGCCCACCGTGGTGGCGCTGCGCGCCAAGGCCGCGGACGTCGTCGACAACGAGCTCGGACGCCTGGCCGCGCGCATGCCCGAGATCGACGAGCGGGTGCGCGGCGAGATCGCCCAGACCATGCGCAGGGTCGTGGACAAGCTGCTCCACGAGCCCACCGTGCGTGTCAAGCGGCTCGCGGCGTCCCCAGCGGGCGATCATTATGCCGAGGCGCTGCGCGAGCTGTTCGACCTGAACCCGAAGGTGCCCGAGGCAGTCACCCGAGCCGACGTGGCGCAGGTGGAGACGGACCCGGCGGGTCGGGCCGGCGAGGAGGACGCATGACCGCCGCCCAGACTCTGGACACCAGCCGCGGCGTGCTGCGTCTCGGCACCCGCAAGAGCCTGATGGCGACCACCCAGTCGCGCCTCGTGGCCGAGCGGCTCACCGCGCTGACCGGGCGCCCGGTGGAGCTCGTCGGCATCACCACCTTCGGCGACGTCACCAAGGCCCACCTCGCGCAGCTCGGCGGCACCGGCGTCTTCGTCAGCGCCCTGCGCGACAAGCTGATCGACGGCGAGATCGACTTCGCCGTCCACTCGCTGAAGGACCTCCCGACCGCGCCCGAGCCGCGCGTCGTGATCGCGGCGACGCCGCCCAGGGACGATCCCAGGGACGCCCTGGTGGGCCCCGCCACGCTGGCCGAGCTTCCCTCGGGCGCCCTGGTGGGCACCGGGTCGCCGCGCCGCGTCGCCCAGCTTCGTCTGCTCCGTCCTGATCTGCAGTACGTTCCCGTCCGCGGCAACGCCGACACCCGCGTCGGCAAGGTCGCCTCGGGCGAGCTGAGTGCCGTCGTGCTCGCCGCCGCGGGCCTTCGCCGCATCGGAAGGGAGGCCGGCATCTCCCAGCTGTTCGAGTGCGACGAGATGCTGCCCGCCCCCGGCCAGGGCTCGCTCGCCGTCGAGTGCCGCGCGGGCGACGCCGGCCTGATCGAGCTGCTCTCCGTGCTCGACGACGCCCGCACCCGCGCCGCCGTGACGGCCGAGCGCGTCGTGCTGGCGACCCTTGAGGCCGGTTGCAGCGCGCCGGTAGGTGCGTACGCCGTCCATGACGGGAACATTCTCAACCTGACCGCCGCCGTGGTCGCCATCGATGGCACACGGTCGGTGCGCACGTCCACCGCCGGGGATCCCTCGGCCGCCATGGAGCTCGGCCGCGAACTCGCGACCGCCATGATCGCCGAGGGGGCCGGCATGTTGATGGGGGAGCGGACCCATTGAGCTCCGGAAGCCAGACCAGCAAGACCGCCGAGACCGGCCACGCCGCCGAGAGCGGCGCGGCGCCGATCAGGGCGCCGTCCGGTGAGGGCGGCGGCGGGCGGCCGCGCGTCACGGGCTTCGTCGCCTTCGTGGGCGCAGGTCCCGGCGACGAGAACCTTCTCACCCTGCGCGGGGCCGACCTGCTGTCGCGCGCCGACGTCGTGGTCCTCGACCAGGAGGCCTACGGCGCGCTGCTGCGCCACTGCCGCGCGGACGTGAAGGTCGTCGACGTCGCCGACGAGGCGGGCACGGTGTCGCTGAAGGCCGTCCAGCAGGCCAAGACCGGGTCGAGGGTGGTGCGCCTGTGCCCGGGCGACCCCGGGTTCTTCTCCTCGGTCGCCGAGGAGGTCGCGGCCTGCGCGAAGGCCGAGGTCGACTTCGAGATCGTCCCCGGCGTGACCCCGGCCACGGCGGTGCTCACGTACGCGGGCATCGCCCCGGCGCTCGGGGTGCCGGAGTTCCGCGTGGTGGACGCCGGCCAGGTCGCCGACTGGGCCGTGCACGCCTCCTCGGCGGGCACCCTGGTCGTCTACAACGGCGTCGCGGACGCCGTCCCCATCGCCAAGGCGCTGGTCGCCGCGGGCAAGCCCGACACCACGCCGGTCGCGGTGACCCAGAGCGGCACCACCACCGAGCAGTACACCGTGGTGTCCTCGCTCGGCAGGCTCGCCGCCGACCTCAAGCACGCCGGCATCGCCGAGCCCGCCGTGATCGTCGTCGGCGAGGCCGTCGGCACCCGCGACCGGCTGTCGTGGTTCGAGAACAAGCCGCTGTTCGGCTGGCGGGTGCTGGTGCCCCGCACCAAGGAGCAGTCGGCCCGGCTGTCCGACCAGCTCCGGTCGTACGGGGCGGTGCCCGAGGAGGTGCCGACGATCTCGGTCGAGCCGCCGCGCACCCCCCAGCAGATGGACCGCGCCATCAAGGGCCTGGTCACCGGACGCTACGAGTGGGTGGCCTTCACCTCGGCCAACGCCGTCAAGGCGATCAGGGAGAAGTTCGAGGAGTACGGCCTGGACGCCCGGGCGTTCGCCGGGCTGAAGGTCGCGGCGGTCGGCGAGGCCACCGCGAACGCCCTGGTTCAGTTCGGCGTCAAGCCCGACCTCGTGCCCGTGGGCGAGCACTCCTCCGAGGGCCTGCTCGCCGAGTGGCCGCCGTACGACTCCATGCTCGACCCCATCAACCGGGTGCTGCTGCCGCGCGCCGACATCGCCACCGAGACGCTCATCGCCGGGCTCACCGAGCTGGGCTGGGAGTGCGACGACGTCACCGCCTACCGCACCGTGCGCGCGGCGCCGCCGCCCGCGCCGATCCGCGAGGCGATCAAGGGCGGCGGCTTCGACGCGGTGCTGTTCACCTCTTCGAGCACGGTCAGGAACCTGGTCGGCATCGCCGGAAAGCCGCACAACGTGACGGTGATCGCGGTCATCGGGCCGCAGACCGCCAAGACCGCCGAGGAGTTCGGCCTGCGGGTCGACATCATGGCCGACAGTCCTTCGGCTTCGGCGCTGGCGGCGGCGCTGGCGGAGTACGGTGCCAAGCAGCGCCAGGCGGCGCTCGCCGCCGGAGACGTCCCCCGCAGGCCCTCGCAGACCCGCAGGGGCGCCCGCCGCAGGGCGAAGTAGGCCACGGGGCAGGCAAGCCGATCGAATCCAGGCCCGCCGCCGTCCGCGCCCCCCGGCGCGGCGGCGTCCGGTCGTGGAGGGGGAGGACCCAGATGAGCAACGCAGGTTTCCCGGCAGTGCGTCTTCGCCGGTTAAGGCGCACGGCGCCGATGCGCCGCATGGTGGCGGGCACCCGGCTGCACCCGTCAGAGCTGGTGCTGCCGATGTTCGTCAAGGAGGGCATCGAGCAGGCCCAGCCGGTCGCGTCGATGCCGGGCGTCGCCCAGCACACGCGCGACTCCCTGCGCAAGGCCGCGCACGAGGCGGCCGAGGCCGGCGTCGGCGGGCTGATCCTGTTCGGCGTCCCCGCCGTCAAGGACGCCAGGGGCTCGGCGGGCGACGACCCCGACGGCATCGTGCAGCGCGCGCTGGCCGACCTGCGCGGCGACCTCGGCGACGCACTGGTGGTCATGACCGACACCTGCCTCGACGAGTTCACCGACCACGGGCACTGCGGCATCCTCACCCCCGAGGGCGAGGTGGACAACGACGCCACGCTGGAGCGCTACGCCTCGGTGGCCGTCGCCCAGGCCGCCGCCGGGTCGGCGTGCATCGCGCCGAGCGGCATGATGGACGGCCAGGTCGCCGCCATCCGCGCCGCCCTCGACGGCGCCGGGTTCTCCCACATCCCGATCCTGGGCTACTCGGTGAAGTACGCCTCTGCCTTCTACGGGCCGTTCCGCGACGCCGCCGAGTGCGCGCCGCGGTTCGGCGACCGCGCCGCCTACCAGCAGGATCCCGCCGGGCCGGTCGGCGAGGCGCTGCGCGAGGTGGCCCTCGACCTCGCCGAGGGCGCGGACGCCGTCATGGTCAAGCCCGCCATGGCCTACCTGGACATCCTGCGCCAGGTGCGCGACACCGTCGACGTGCCCGTCGCCGCCTACCAGGTGAGCGGGGAGTACGCGATGATCGAGGCCGCGGCCGCCAACGGCTGGATCGACCGCGAGCGCGCCATCGACGAGTCGTTGATCGCCATCCGGCGCGCGGGGGCTGACATGATCCTCACCTATTGGGCTACGGAAGTGGCCAGGAGACTATCCTGACGGGCCATTTCCGGGGGTCGAGTCCCCTCGGGCCGCCGCCATCAGGCATCATCGGACAAAGGCCGGGTGGGGGAGGAACGTCATGGTGGGGGTACCGCTTGCGGCTCGCCGAGCGAAAAGGCGAGGGCGATCTCATGGGAAGACGACCACGATCGCGTCGGTGCTCGGGTACGCCGAGCTGGGGTGGGCGAGCGTCGTAGGCGCGCATCCGCTGCGTGAGGGCGCCCGGGCCTGTTCGTGCGACCGGGTCGGCTGTCCCGACCCGGGGGCGCATCCGCTCTCGCCCGCGTGGCAGATGATGGCCACCACGGACGCCGCGTTGCTCAAGCGCTGGTGGGAGCGCGAGCCCGACGCCAACGTGATCCTTCCCACCGGCAGGGTGTTCGACGTCTTCGACGTACCGGGCGCCGCCGGCAGGGCCGCGCTCACCGCGATGGACGTCTCCGGTTTCGCCACGGGCCCGGTCGCCGCCAACGGCGACCGGGTCCTTTTCTATGTCGCCACCCGCGGCGCCCCGGAGGACGAGGACGAGTGGTGGTCGTGCCACCTCGACTTCGCCCCCGAGACGATCGACGCCACCCCCGGCCTGCGCTGGCACTGCCGCGACAGCTACGTGCTGGCCCCGCCCTCGGTGCTCTCCGACGGCACCCAGGCGGGCTGGCTCAGGCCGCCCGACGGCCGTCTCCTGCCCGACCCGCTCCACGTCCTCGACCTTCTCGCCGACGCCTGCGACTGACCTCCCGCCCCGCCCGGGGACTAACCTGGGACGCGTGAGCCGTACGAAGATCTCAGAGGACCTGTTCGAACGCGCCCGCGCCGTCGTGCCAGGCGGTGTCAACTCTCCCGTCCGCGCCTTCGGCGCCGTGGGCGGCACTCCGAGGTTCATGCGGTCAGGCGAGGGCCCCTACATCGTCGACGTCGACGGCAACCGCTACGTCGACCTGGTGTGCTCGTGGGGCCCGATGATCCTCGGGCACCGCCACCCCGCCGTGGTGGAGGCCCTCACCGAGGCGGTGTCGCGCGGCACCTCCTTCGGCACGGCCACGCCCGGCGAGGTCGAGCTCGCCGAGGAGATCGTCGCCCGGGTGGGCCCGGTCGAGAGGATCCGGCTGGTCAACTCCGGCACCGAGGCCACGATGTCCGCCGTCCGGTTGGCGCGCGGCTTCACCGGCCGCTCCCGCGTGGTGAAGTTCGCCGGGTGCTACCACGGCCACGTGGACGCCCTGCTCGCCTCCGCCGGCTCCGGCGTGGTCACCTTCGGCCTGCCCGACACCCCGGGGGTGACCGGCGCGTCGGCCGCCGACACCATCGTGCTGCCGTACAACGACAGCGAGGCGGTGCGCACGGCGTTCCAGGCGTTCGGCGGCGAGATCGCCTGCGTGATCACCGAGGCGTGCCCGGCCAACATGGGGGTCGTGCCGCCCGCCCCGGGCTTCAACTCCCTGCTGCGCGACCTGTGCACGGGCGCCGGCGCGCTGTTGATCCTCGACGAGGTGCTCACCGGCTTCCGTGTCTCGGCCTCCGGCTGGTACGGCCTGGACCCCGTGGAGGCCGACCTGATGACGTTCGGGAAGGTCATGGGCGGCGGCCTGCCCACGGCCGCGTTCGGCGGGCGCGCCGAGGTCATGGCCAGGCTGGCGCCCGAGGGCCCGGTCTACCAGGCGGGCACCCTCTCGGGTAACCCGCTGGCCTGCGCCGCCGGCCTGGCCACCCTGCGGGCCTGCGACGACGAGGTGTACAGCCGGGTGGACGCCGCGGCGCTGGCCGTCGGCACGTCCGCCTCGGAAGCCCTGGCCGCGGCGGGGGTGCCGCACCGGCTCCAGCGCGCGGGCAACCTGTTCTCGGTCTTCTTCACCGACGCCCGGGTCACCGACTTCGCCGCCGCCCAGACCCAGGACACCGCGGCGTACCGCGCGTTCTTCCACGCCATGCTCGACCACGGCGTCTACCTGCCGCCGTCGGCGTACGAGGCGTGGTTCCTGTCGGCCGCGCACGACGACGAGGCGCTCGCCCGCATCGACGACGCCCTGCCCGCCGCCGCCAAGGCGGCGGCCGCCGCCTCCACCGCCTGACCCTCTGCTCTCCGGCCGCCCCTGAGTTCAGCTCGGGGGCGCCCCGCGGCGGTCGATGATTTAGCATCGCTTACATGCTCGATCTCCACCGCCTCAAGGCGCTGCACGCCGTCGCCGTCTACGGTTCGGTGGGCGCCGCCGCCGAGGCGCTCATGGTCACCCCCTCGGCGATCTCCCAGCAGCTCGCCAAGCTGGAGCGCGAGACCGGCGCCACGCTGATCGAGCGCAGCGGGCGGGGCGTCAGGCTCACCGACGCCGCCGGGCTGCTCGCCCAGCACGCCGAGCGCATCCTGGCCCTGGTCGAGACCGCCGAGGCCGACTTCGAGGCGCTGCGCGGCACCGTCGTCGGGCGCCTGTCGATCGCCGCGTTCCCGACGGCCGCGCGGGGGCTGATGCCGGCGGCGCTGCGCGAGCTGAAGAACCGCCACCCCGACCTCGACCTCCTGCTCTACGAGCGCGAGCCCGAGCGTCAGATCCGCGAGGTCAACCGCGGCGAGATCGACCTCGTCGTCGTACAGGACTGGCTGAACCGGCCGATCGCCATCCCCGAGGGCCTCGCCCGCGCGCCGCTGTTCGACGACGTGGCCGACGTCGTGCTGCCCGCCGGTCACCCGCTGGCCGGGCGGCGCGAGCTCGACCTGGCCGAGCTGAGCGGCGAGCGGTGGATCAGCGGCTCCCCGGGCACCATCTGCCACGAGTGGCTGGTGGTCACGCTGCGGACGGCGTCGCTGGAGCCCGACTTCTCCTGCGTGGCCGACGAGTACCCGACCCAGATCGCCCTGGTCGCCGCCGGGCACGGCTGCGCCATCGTGCCCAGGCTCGGCCGCGGAGCGCTGCCGGACGGGGTGCGCGTGGTGCCCGTCCGGCCCCGCCCGACGCGGCGCATCTTCGCGCTGTGGCGCGCCGACGCCGCCCGGCGCCCGGCGATCCGCGCCGCCGTCGAGGTGCTGCGTCAGCTCAGCCCGTCGCTGGAGCCTGGGACGCTTGTGAGCGCCGCCACGCCGTCAAGCCACGCCCCGCACCATTCGGGCCAGTAGGCTGGTGTCCGTCATGACTGAAAGCACCGTCGTCCACCTGCTCCGGCACGGAGAGGTGCACAATCCAGAGGGCCTGCTGTACGGCAGGCTGCCCGGGTACCACCTCTCCGACAACGGCCGGTCCATGGCCGACATGGTGGCCAAGGCGCTGCAGGGCCGCGACATCGTCGCCGTCCACAGCTCCCCTCTCGAACGCGCCCAGGAGACCGCCGCGCCGGTCGCCGGGTCGCACGACCTGCCGATCCAGACCGACGAGCGGCTGACCGAGGCCGACAACGTCTTCCAGGGCCTCGTGCTCGGCACCATGTTCCGCATGCCCCGGCACTACCGGCACATGTGGAACCCCCGGCGCCCCTCCTGGGGCGAGCCCTACGCCGTGATCATCGAACGCATGCGCTCGGTGATCGACGACGTGCGGGTGGCCGCGCGCGGGCACGAGGCGGTCCTGGTCAGCCACCAGCTCCCGATCTGGATCATCCGGCTGGCCGCCGAGCGCCGCCGGCTGTGGCACGACC
This sequence comes from Sphaerisporangium sp. TRM90804, assembly GCF_029846175.1. Classification (GTDB taxonomy): domain Bacteria; phylum Actinomycetota; class Actinomycetes; order Streptosporangiales; family Streptosporangiaceae; genus Sphaerisporangium. Next base: position 103,424 of record NZ_JARWAC010000011.1, read on the forward strand.
CCCGCCGGCGTCAGTGCGCGCTGGCCAGCCTGACCACCTTCACCTTCGACGGCGACCGGCTCACGAGCGTGGGTTACAGCGAGCCCGCGGGCGCGCTGATCAAGCCCATGCCGAGGCCCAGGAAGAGCGTCGGCGAAGGCGCCTGAGGCCCCGGCCGTCCCGGCGAACCGCCCCCGCGGTGGCGTCGCCGGGCCCGGCGGCGAGGCCGGGCGGGCCCGCGGCCTGAGGCCCGGGCGGCGACGCCCCGATTTCGAGGGGGAGGCCCGTGCTCGGTAGGGTTGGGCTCTACCGAGCGTAGTGCAAGGAGATCTCACCGCCGTGTCCGCGAAGTCACGCGCCCTCGCCATCGTGCTCGCCGTGACCGTCCTCGCCGGTTGCGCGGGCAGCCAGGGCGCCCAGCCGCAGTCGGGCGACACCCGCTTCGTCGCGGGTGACGGCACCGTGCGGATGTTCGCCGCCTCCGAGCGGCAGGCCGCCCCCGCGATCTCCGGCGAGACGCTGGAGGGCACCCCGGCGAGCCTGGCCGCCCACCGCGGCAAGGTCGTCGTGCTCAACTTCTGGGCCTCCTGGTGCGCGCCCTGCCGCAGCGAGGCGCCGGTGCTGAAGGACGTCGCGGCCAAGACCAGGCCACGCGGGGTCGAGTTCCTCGGCGTCGACTTCAAGGACGACCGCGCGCAGGCGCTGGCCTTCCAGCGCACCCAGAAGCCCGGCTACCCGAGCCTGTTCGACCAGCCGGGCAAGGTCGCGCTCGCGTTCCACGGCATGGTCAACCCCGCGGCGATCCCCTCCACGCTCGTCATCGACCGACAGGGCCGGGTCGCCGCGCGCGCCCTCGGCGAGGTCAGGTACAGCGACCTGCTCGACGCGGTCACCAAGGTCGCCGATGAGAGCACCGCCGTAGGCACGCGGTGAGCGGCGACCTCGCGGGGACGATGGCGGCCGGCTCGCTGCTGCTGGCGGTGCCGGTCGCGGCGGCCGCGGGGCTGGTCTCCTTCCTGTCGCCGTGCGTGCTGCCGCTGGTGCCCGGCTACCTGTCGTACGTCACGGGCATGAGCGACGACCCCCGGCGCGGGCGCATGGTCGCCGGCAGCGGGCTCTTCGTCCTGGGCTTCTCGCTGGTCTTCGTACTGGGCGGCGCGCTGTTCGGCGGCCTCGGCGCCGCGCTGCTCGGCAACGCCGAGGTGGTCACCCGGGTGCTCGGCGGGCTCACGATCGTGCTCGGGCTGGCGTTCGCCGGCCTGGTGCCCGGCCTCCAGCGCGACCTGCGCATCCACCGGTTCCCCGCCGCCGGGCTGGCGGGCGCGCCGCTGCTCGGCGTGGTGTTCGGCCTCGGGTGGACCCCCTGCATCGGCCCCACGCTCTCGGCGGTGCTCGCGCTCTCGCTCGACCAGGCCAGCGCGGCCCGGGGCGCCACCCTGGCCTTCGCGTACGCGCTCGGGCTGGGCCTGCCCTTCGTGCTGGCCGCCCTGGCCTACCGCAAGGCCCTGCGCACGTTCACGGCGGTGCGCCGCCACACGCCCCTCATCACCCGGGCCGGCGGGGCGATGCTGGTCCTCGTCGGGGTGCTGCTGGTGACCGGCCTGTGGGGGCAGTTCATCGCGAGCCTGCAGGGCTGGGTGGGCGGATTCGAGCCGGTGATCTGATGACCTCCACCGAAGAGCTCCGGCCCGACCCCGCGAGCCCCGCCGGCCTCGGCCCCCTGGGGTGGATGCGCTGGGCCTGGCGGCTGCTCACCTCCATGCGCACGGCGCTGATCCTGCTGTTCCTGTTCGCGCTCGCCTCCGTGCCCGGGTCGTTGTACCCGCAGCGGTCGATCAGCCCCGAGAAGGTCACCCAGTACTTCACCGACAGCCCGGAGCTGGCCCGCTGGCTCGACCGGCTGTGGCTGTTCGACGTCTTCACCTCCCCGTGGTTCGCCGCGACCTACCTGCTGCTGTTCCTCTCGCTCGCCGGGTGCGTCCTGCCGCGCGCCTCCGTCCACCTGCGCGAGCTCAGGCGCAGGCCCCCGGCGGCGCCGCGCAACCTGTCGCGCCTGCCCCGGCACGCCTCCTTCGCCGCCGAGGGCGCCACCGTCGAGAGCGTGGCCGCCGTCCTGCGGCGCAGGCGGTTCAGGACGGTCACCGGCCCCGGGTGGGTCGCCGCCGAGAAGGGCTACCTCCGCGAGACCGGCAACCTGCTCTTCCACGCCGCGCTGCTCGCGCTGCTGGTCGCCGTCGGCGCCGGCGGGCTGTACGGCTACCGGGGCAACGTGCTGGTCGTGGAGGGCAACGGCTTCGCCAACACCGTCGCCGCCTACGACAGGTACATCCCCGGGGCCCAGGTGTCGGCCGAGGCGCTGGAGCCGTTCCACTTCACGCTGAAGGACTTCCAGGCCTCCTACATCGCCACCGGGGAGCGGCGCGGCCAGCCGCTCGACTTCACGGCCCGGCTCGCGGTGAGCGACCGTCCCGGCGCGCCGGAGCGGACGCACGTCCTGAAGGTCAACGAGCCGCTCGACGTCGCAGGCACGCAGACCTACCTGCTCGGGCACGGCTACGCCCCCACGTTCAAGATCCTCGACGGCAAGGGGCAGGTCGCCTTCGAGGGGCCCGTGCCCTGCCTGCCGGTCGACCAGGTGACCTACACCTCCGAGTGCGTGATCAAGGCCCCGGACGCCGAGCCCGATCAGCTCGGGTTCCTGGTGCGCTTCCTGCCGACGGCCCTGCCCGCCGCCGACGGCACGTGGGTGTCGGTCTTCCCCGGCGCCGCCAACCCGACGGCCCAGGTCTTCGCGTTCTCCGGCGACCTCGGCATGAGGTCGGGGGAGCCGCAGTCGGTCTACCGGCTTGAGACCACCCACCTCAAGCCGCTGGTCATGGGAGACAAGACCAAGCCGCTGGCCGTCGGCGAGAAGCTGGAGCTGCCGGGCGGCGCGGGGTCGATCCAGCTCACCGGCGTGCGCGAGTGGATCAGCCTGCAGATCGCCCACGACCCCGGACGGCTCCCGGCCCTGCTGGCCGCCATCCTGTCCGTCGTGGGGCTGGTGCTTTCGCTGACCGTCCGCCGCCGCCGGGTCTGGGTGCGGGTCGGCGAGCCCGGCGACGACGGCGTCACGACGGTCGAGGTCGGCGGGCTGACGCGCACCGAAGGCGGTCCCGCCTTCGAGGAGGAGTTCGACCGGGTCGTCACGGCCCTTCAAAGCCCCGGGGCCGCCGAGGCGGCCGCGCGGGAAGGAGTGAGGAATGCCCACTGAGGTCGATCCAGGGCTCGCCGGGCTCAGCGACACGCTGATCCTGGCGACGGTTCTGCTGTACGTCGTGGCGATGGTCGCCTACGCGCTCGACCTGGCCTTCGGCCGGGCGCGCACGGCCGATCCCGAGCGACGGCTGGTCGCGGCCGGCGGCGTCGACGCCGCCGACGCCGCCACCGGCACCGCCGAGGCCCCGGCCGCGGGTGGCGAGGGCCGGGAGCGGCCCGCCTGGGCGGCCAGGGCGGGCGCCGTCGCGGTCGCGCTGAGCTGGCTCGGCTGGGCCGCCAACGCCGGCGCCGTGGTCACGCGGGGCGTCGCGGTCGGCCGCTGGCCGTGGGGCAACATGTACGAGTTCGTGGTGGCCATCTGCCTCGCCGCCGTCACCGCCTTCCTGCTGATGCAGGCGCGCCAGCCCGTGCGCTTCCTCGGCGCCTTCGTGTCGGCCGCCGCCGCGCTCGGCATCGGCTTCGCCGTGCGCTACCTGCACGTCCAGGCGGGCCCGGTGGTGCCGGCGCTCAACTCCTACTGGATCGCCATCCACGTGTCCGCCGCCATCATCGCCAGCGGGCTGTTCATCATCGCCGGGACGTCGGGCATCCTGTTCCTGGCCCGCAAGGACGGGCCCTCGCGGCTGCCCGGCCGTGCCGAGCTGGAGAGCCTCGCCCACCGCGCGATCGTGCTCGCCTTCCCCGTGTGGACGTTCGCGGTGATCGCGGGCGCCCTCTGGGCCGACAAGGCGTGGGGCCGCTACTGGGGCTGGGACCCCAAGGAGGTGTGGGCGTTCATCACGTGGGTCGCCTACGCGGCCTACCTGCACGCGAGGGTCACCGCGGGATGGCGGGGCAAGGCGGCCACCATCGTGCAGCTGATCGCCTTCGCAACCCTGCTGTTCAACCTCGTCGGGGTGAACATCTTCATCTCGGGTCTGCACTCCTACGCGCAGGTGCCCTGACGCGCGGAGGGCCTGGTCCGCCGGCCGGCGCTCGTGGCCGTACCGGCGGGGAAGGGGTCAGTCGTCCTCGCGGCGAAGGCGCCGGTCGAGGTCGCGCAGGAAGTCGGGGTCGTCATCGGGGCCACGGGGGACGGAGGGGCGGGGTCGGCCGGCCGTGCGGCGACGGGTCACGGTCTGCTCGCTCAGCGGACGGCCGAGCATCATCCACAACAGGCCCCCGAGGACGGGGATCAGCACGACGATCAGCACCCACAACATCTTGGGTACGTTTCGCACGTCTTCCTCGGGTGTCGTGATCGCGTCGAACAGACAGTAGAGCCAGAAGGCCAACAGCGCCAGGCCGATAAGCACGCTAGGCATGTCCGCAGCGTAAGCCATCCGACGCTAGATCGTGTCCTCGGGGCGTGCGCGGGGCGCTCCGGCTGGGGTGCATCCCTTAGGCATACCTGGTGACTTCCCCCGTGCCCTCAACGTACGGTGGACCGTGACCACGGCCGGCCGAAGGGAGAGACGCGTGCGCGTTCTCACACTCGCACGGGCCCTCTGGCCGTCGCGTTGACGGCGTTCTCCGGCGACCGCGGTCGCCACCGCAGAGGGTCGCGCTGGCGGCGTCGCGGGTCCTACGGCACGCCGTACCGCCCCGAGGCCCCGCGCGAGGGGGCGGCTGAGGCTCCCGACGCCCGGCGCGCCGAGACGCCCGGTGAGCGCCGCGGGGAGGTTCCCCGCGAAGGGCGCGCCGACCGCCGCGACGGCGGCCGCAGGCCGAACCGCCGCGAGAGCCGGGCCGACTCCTTCTGGAAGGGCGAGCAGCCCCGGCCCGACTCCGTGGGCGCGGTCACCGCCCCCGTGGTCGACCGGCCGCAGTACATCTGGCGCGACTTCGAGCTCGACGACGAGCCGCCGCTGGCGCAGCCCAACTCGCCCGACACCCCCGACCAGCGCGACGGGCTTCGGCACTGCGGCCCGCTGGAGCGCATCCTGTACCGCCAGTGGGACGCCGCCGACGGCCCGCCGTCGGCCGACGCCGTCCGCGCCGTCGACAGCCTCGCCCGGCTGCCCGAGCGGCTGAAGAAGCTCCTGGCGGTCGGGCTCGACGGCATCTACGTCGGCCCCGGCGGCGTGCCCGACCTGGACGACATGGGCTACCTGCGCGGCGCGCCGCTCCCCTCGGGCCGGGCGACGTGGGACGTCTGCGCGGGGGCGTACGGTGACCGCAAGATCGTCGTGGGCGACCGGCCGTCGCCCACCCCCGACGTCATGATGCACGAGACCGGCCACGCGCTCGACGACATCGACGCCCCTCCGGGCGACTGGGTGTCCGACTCGCCGGAGTTCGTGGCCCTGTACACGCGGTGCGGGCCGCTGTTCGCCTCCACGTTCCACCAGCAGCCGGGCGGCCTGGGCCGCAAGGAGTTCTTCGCCGACGCCTTCGCGGCCATCGCGTCGCGGCAGCGTCCGGCGCTGGTCGACATGCTCGGCGGGGACACCCGCGCCGCCCTCGACGTCATGCTGTTCTTCAACCGGCGCTACGGAATCTAGGTGGTCCGCCATGTACGTCATCCGGCTCGCGGACGGCACGCTGCGGATCCCGCGCACGCTCACCAGCGGTGACGGCCGCCTGATCGGCAACGCGTACGTGGAGGTCGCTCCGAGCGACCCCGACTACGAGAGGTGGCTGCCGGAGTCGGTGACCGAGGAGCAGGACGCCGAGCGGCGCAGGCGCTGGCGGGAGGAGAACGACGACCTCGAACGGGAGTTCCTGGCGTTCAAGGAGTCGCAGGCGGAGTCCGACCGGTGAGCCGGTCGCGCGCCCGCTTCGCAGGCGCCGCGCGGGCGGGCCCAATGCGAGAGAGCGCTCCGCCGGAGCTGCACCGTAAAACCATTAAAGGACATGCAAAAATTAAACAGTGACCCTGCGGCTTCCGGGGGCGCGCAGGATCACCGGGTTGTGCGTCGGCTGGAGTTCACCGGACCGTGCGTCGTGCGCCTGGCGCGGATGGCTCTGACCTGCACATCAGACACGCGGCGAGTCGCCGTTCGGCCGATCGGCCGTCAGGACTTCCTCGCCGCGCAGGAGAGCGTGCACCTCCGACTCACGGAAGCGACGGTGCCCTCCGGGAGTACGGATGCTGCTGATGCGCCCTGCCGCTGCCCAGCGTGTCACCGTTTTCGGATCGACCCGGAAGAGGGCGGCAACCTCTCCGGGGGTCAGCAGACGTTCGCTGCTACTCTCCACAATCTCTCCCCCTCGCATCCCGCATCCTGAAGCGGGCGGACAGGTATCCAGTTTGCCGAGCAAAAACTGATATATCCGTGATTTACCGGGAAAGATCACGGGTTGTTATCAGCTGACTGCCCGTTTGTTATATGATAGAGCCTCTTTGGGGCGCTCGTGGGTGTTTCTTTACAAAAGCGCTGTCTTGGGAACACTAGCAGTGCTCGCTCCCGATGCGAAGCGAGCACGTGTAATGGTCACGCGCCATAACGCCGGCCGGCCGCGGGCGGGCGGTAGACCGCTCCATGGGCCGGTGACGTACTCTCGTCGGTGTGCGTCCGTTTCTGGTTTACAGCGCGTCACGCCTCGGCCTGTTCGCCGTCACTCTCGGTGTGCTCTTCGTGGTCGGCCTGCGCGATCTCTTCTGGCTCCTCGTGATCAGCCTGGTGATCAGTGGGGTGGCCAGCTTCGTGCTGCTGTCGAAGCAGCGCGACGCGGTGAGCAGGCAGATCAGCAGGGAGCGCGAGAGTTAGGGGAGCGGGAACATGCCGACCCGGGCATGGTACTCGCGTCCGAGGCGCGTGGTGTCGCTTCCGACGAGAAGGCCGCCTTTGTGAGGCAGGAACGCTTTGACGCCGATGCCCCGCTCACGCGTGGGGTTCCAGGCGAGCGCTTTACCGGTCGCGGGGTCGATCGCGCCGATGCCCGGCCGCGCCTTGGCGCCCGGGCCGGCGGTGTCGGAGCCGCCCGGGTTGTCCAGCCAGCGCTGGTGGCCGCCGACGTAGACGGCCGACCCCGTAACGGCCACTGAGTACAGCGAGTCGCCCCCTGTGTAGTTGATCCACGCGGGCTTGACGGGCCCGCGGGAATAGGTGCCGAACCGCGCCGCCGAATCGCAGAGCTTGCGCGTCCCCTTGGCGCCCCCTGTCGTCACCACGACGAAATACTGACCATCGGGTGAGAAATCCAGGCCGCGGACGTAAGAGGGGAACGCTTCCTTACACGCGGCGGCGTACGACTCGGTGCGCCAGGCGTCCACTCGCGGGCGGGCGGCGCCGATGTCGATCAGCCCGACCTGGGGCCTTCGCAGGCCGTCAAGGGTGGTGAAAGAGCCGTCGACGGCCAGCCGGTCGCGGGAGGCGGCCATCGCGTACACCTTGAGGTCGCCGCCGAGCGCGCCGCCGGGCGTGACGGTGAAGGCGGGGTCGGCCTCGCCGGTCGCGGCGTCCAGGCGGGCCAGGGCGGGCCGCGCCGCGCGGCCGATGCCGGTGAAGTCGCCCCCGGCGTACAGATGACCGCCCCGCAGCACCAGGCTGGAGACGCCGCCGCCGCGCACCGCCGCCGCGAACCCCGGCACGGGCGAGCCGTCGGCGAGGGAGAGCCGGACCAGCCCCCGCCCCTCGCGCGCCCCCGCGGCCGAGTAGAAGGCGCCCCCGGCGTACACCGAACCGTCGGGCCCGGCCGCCAGCGCGTGCACCGGGCCGTCCAGGCGGGGGGCGAAGCGGGGGTCGACCCGCCCGGTGCGCAGGTCGAAGGCGAACAGGTTGCTCCTGGACAGCGACCGGGAGCCGCCCGCCTCGCGCACCTGGCCGAAGTCGCCGCCGACGATCACGGTGGTGCCGGCGAGGGCGAAGGCGTTGACGATGCCGTCGAGCACGTGGGGCGTGGTGTCCACGGGGTCGGCCGACACGACGCCGGCGTGCGGGACGCCGCCGGCCGACGCAGCGGCGGGGGGGAACAGGAGGAGGGCGCCTGCGAGGAGGGAGGCGGTCGCGACCGCCGGCCTCGGCGACTTTCTGGCGAACATTTCATAATTCCTAGCAGACACAGGGTGACGTGACGGCTACTTTCGGTTGATCGCCCAGGTCGCACTAAGCTGGCGCCATGACGCGTGCATCCCTGGACAAACAGCCGCACGAGGTCGCGGCGATGTTCGACCGCACGGCCGAGCGCTACGACCTGGTCAACGACGTCCTGTCCCTCGGGCAGGACCGCCTGTGGCGCAGAGCGGCCGCGGCCGCGGTGGACGCCGGCCCGGGCGAGCTCGTCCTCGACCTGGCCGCCGGCACCGGCACCTCCACCGACGCCTTCACCGGCCTGGGGGCGCGGGCCATCGCGTGCGACTTCTCGCTGGGCATGCTCCGCACCGGCGCCCGCAGGCGCGGCGGCTCGGGCCTGTCCGGCGGCGGGGTGCGCGGGGTGACCTTCGTGGCCGGCGACGCCCTGCGGCTCCCGTTCGCCGACGGCGCCTTCGACGCCGTGACGATCTCCTTCGGGCTGCGCAACGTCCACGACACCGACGGCGCGCTGCGCGAACTGCTGCGGGTGACCCGCCCCGGCGGCCGGCTGCTGGTCTGCGAGTTCTCCCGCCCCACGGTCAAGCCGTTCGACCTCGTCTACACGCAGTACCTCATGAAACTGCTGCCGCCGGTCGCGCGGGCCGTCAGCTCCAATCCCGACTCCTACGAGTACCTCGCCGAGTCGATCCGCGAGTGGCCCGATCAGGCCGCGCTGGCGGGGCTTCTCCAGCGGGCCGGGTGGGAACGGGTGGCGTGGCGCAATCTCTCCCTGGGCATCGTGGCGCTCCACCGCGGTGTCCGACCGACCTCGGGAGAGTAGGTAAGCTCCAACTGACATCGGGCAGGGGAAAAGGGCTAGACTTCCGCAGACATGTTTGTGAAGTAGTTCACAAAGGCACGAAGGCCCCAAACCCCGAGGCCCTCGACACCCAGGACAGGACAGGTCCCGTGAGCGAGTCAGCCCCCGCGGCGGACGCCGACGTCATCGTCGTCGGCGCAGGTCCCGCGGGTTCGACCACGGCCTTCTATCTCGCACAGGCCGGCCTCGACGTGCTGCTGCTGGAGAAGACCCGCTTCCCGCGCGAGAAGGTGTGCGGGGACGGTCTGACGCCCCGTGCCGTCAAGGAACTGATCGCGATGGGCGTCGACATCGACGCCCCCGGATGGGTCAGGAACAAGGGGCTGCGCGCCGTCGGCGGCGGCCACCGCCTGGAGCTCGCCTGGCCCGAGCTGTCGAGCTTCCCCGACTTCGGCCTCGTGCGCACGCGCATGGACTTCGACCAGATCCTCGCCGCCCACGCCGAGCGGGCCGGCGCCACCCTGCTGCAGGGCGTCAACGTCACCGCCCCGGTGCTCGACCCGCGCAGCGGCCACGTCGTCGGCGTGCGGGCCAGGCGCGACGGCGAGCCGGTGACCTACCGCTCGCGCCTGGTCGTCGCCGCCGACGGCAACTCCACGCGGCTGTCGGTCTCCATGGGCCTGCACAAGCGCGCCGACCGGCCGATGGGCGTGGCCGTGCGCACCTACTTCACCAGCCCCCGGCACGACGACGACTGGCTGGAGACCTGGCTCGAGCTGTGGGACACCGACGAGAACGGCGGCTCGCGCCTGCTGCCCGGCTACGGCTGGGTGTTCGGGGTGGGCGACGGCACCAGCAACGTCGGGCTGGGCCTGCTCAACACCAGCGAGGCCTTCCAGAACATCGACTACCGCGACCTGCTGCGCCGCTGGGTGAAGAACATGCCGTCGGAGTGGGGGTTCTCCGAGGAGAACATGACCGGGCCGATCCGGGGCGCCGCGCTGCCGATGGCCTTCAACCGGCAGCCGCACTACACCAACGGCCTGGTGCTGGTGGGCGACGCCGGCGGAATGATCAACCCGTTCAACGGGGAGGGCATCGCCTACGCGATGGAGACCGGCCGCATCGCGGCCGACACCATCGTCTCGGCCCTGTCCGGCACCTCCCCGGCGCGGCGCGAGCGTGTGCTGCGCGCATATCCGAAGACTCTCAAGGACGCCTACGGCGGTTACTTCACCCTCGGCCGGGGGTTCGTCGAAGCGATCGGCAAGCCCGGTGTCATGAGCTTCGTGACGAGGCACGGGATGCCACATCCCACTCTGATGCGGTTCGCGCTGAAACTCCTTGCTAATCTCACGGACCGGCGGGGCGACGCGTCAGACCGCATCATCCAAGCTCTGTCCAAGGTCACGCCGCCGGCATGACATCCAGCACCCGGAACGAAGATCGATGATCGCCCTGCCTAGACTCAGCAACCGACTGACCGACGCTTCAGCGCCAAGAGGGGACGCATAGCGATGGAACTGTATGTGCCGATCGTGGTGCTCGCGGTCCTCGCGGCGGGCTTCGCCGTCTTCTCCGTGGGCATCGCCCCCTTCACCGGCCCCAAACGCTGGAACCGGGCCAAGCTCGACGCCTACGAGTGCGGCATCGAGCCGACGCCGCAGCCCGTGGGCGGTGGACGGTTCCCGCTGAAGTACATGATCACCGCGATGCTCTTCATCGTGTTCGACATCGAGATCATCTTCCTTTATCCGTGGGCGGTCGCCTTCGACAAGCTCGGGGTCTTCGGGTTGGTCGAGATGGTGCTGTTCATCGTCACCGTCCTGGTCGCGTACGCCTACGTGTGGCGTCGCCGCGGCCTGGACTGGGACTGAGAGGCGGCGTGCCGGAGGCGCGCGAGAGGGAGCGTTGATATGGGTCTCGAAGAGAAACTGCCGAGCGGGTTCGTCCTGTCCACGGTGGAGCAGGCGGCCGGATGGGCGCGCAAGAACTCCGTCTGGCCGGCGACGTTCGGCCTGGCCTGCTGCGCCATCGAGCTGATGGCCACCGGCGGCCCCAACCACGACCTGGCCCGGTTCGGCATGGAGCGCGCGTCCGCCACGCCCCGCCAGGCCGACCTGATGATCGTGGCCGGCCGGCTCTCGCAGAAGATGGCGCCGGTGCTGCGGCAGATCTACGACCAGATGCCCGAGCCGAAGTGGGTCATCGCGATGGGCGTCTGCGCCTCCAGCGGCGGCATGTTCAACAACTACGCGATCGTGCAGGGCGTCGACCACGTCGTGCCGGTGGACATCTACCTGCCCGGCTGCCCGCCGCGCCCCGAGATGCTCATCGACGCCATCGTCAAGCTGCACGACAAGATCCAGAACATGAAGTTCGGCGCGCACCGCGCCAAGCAGATCGAGGAGCTGGAGCTGCGGGCTCTGCGGTCGCTTCCGCTCATCGATCAGGGGACCTCCAAATGAGCAGTGACAACCTTCCCGGCATCCCGCAGGAGCCCGTCGCCCGCCGCGGCATGTTCGGCGCCGCGGACGCCGGCGACACCTCCGGCTACAACCGGCTGGTCGTGCGCCGGGCGCCCAAGCTCTCCAGCGCCCGGCCCTACGGCGGCTACTTCGACGAGGTCGCCGACGCGCTGGAGCGCGTCGCGGGCGACTCCTTCGATGGCATGGTCGAGCGCGTGGTCGTCGACCGCGGCGAGCTGACGCTGCACGTGGCCCGTGAGCGGCTGCCGGAGGTCATGTCGCACCTGCGCGACGACCCCGCCCTGCGCTTCGAGCTGTCGCTCGGCGTCTCGGGCGTGCACTACCCCGAGGAGGCCGGCGCCGAGCTGCACGCGGTCTACCATCTGTGCTCCATCACCTTCAACCGGCGGGTACGGGTCGAGGTGTCCTGCCCCGACGCCGACCCGCACATCCCGTCCACGGTGTCGGTCTACCCCACGCACGACTGGCACGAGCGCGAGACCTACGACTTCTTCGGCATCGTCTTCGACGGCCATCCGGCGCTGACCCGCATCGAGATGCCCGACGACTGGGACGGTCACCCGCAGCGCAAGGACTACCCGCTCGGCGGCATCCCGGTGGAGTACCGCGGCGCCACCATCCCCGCGCCGGACCAGAGGAGGTCGTACGCATGACCGCCATCCACGGCGGCGAGACCGCCCACGACGACACCGCCACCGAGGGCAGGGTCTACAACGTCAACGGCGAAGACTGGGACGACGTCGTACGCGGCGCCGCCTCCTCCTCCGAGGAGCGCCTGGTCATCAACATGGGCCCGCAGCACCCGTCGACCCACGGCGTGCTCCGGCTCGTGCTGACCCTCGACGGCGAGAACGTCACCGAGGCCCGCACGGTGATCGGCTACCTGCACACGGGCATCGAGAAGAACATGGAGTTCCGGACGTGGACCCAGGGGGTCACGTTCGTCACCCGCATGGACTACCTGTCGCCGATCTTCAACGAGGCGGCGTACTGCATGGCGGTGGAGAACCTGCTCGGCATCTCCGACCGCGTCCCGCAGCGCGCGCAGGTCATCCGGGTCATGATGATGGAGCTCAACCGCATCTCCTCCCACCTCGTGGCGATCGCCACCTTCGGCCTGGAGCTGGGCGCGACCACGCCCATGCTGTTCGGCTTCCGTGAGCGCGAGCTGGTGCTCGACCTGTTCGAGTACATCACCGGCCTGCGCATGAACATGGCGTACGTCCGGCCGGGCGGCGTGTCGGTCGACCTTCCCGCGGGCGCCGTCGACAAGATCGGCGAGTTCCTGAAGATCATGCCCGGCCGCATCAAGGAGATGCGCAAGCTCCTGGACGCCAACCCGGCCTACACCCGGCGCACCAAGGACGTCGCCTACCTCGACCTGACCGGCTGCATGGCCCTCGGCATCACCGGGCCGATGCTCCGGGCGGCGGGCCTGCCGTGGGACCTGCGCAAGTCGCAGCCCTACAGCGGGTACGAGACCTACGACTTCGAGGTGCCCACCGAGACCTCCTGCGACGTCTACGGCCGCTACCTGGTGCGCGTGGCCGAGATGGAGGAGTCTCTCAAGATCATCAGCCAGTGCCTCGACCGGCTCTCCGGCTCCGAGCTCAAGGGCAAGCCGGTGATGATCGAGGACAAGAAGATCGGCTGGCCGGCGCAGCTCGCGCTCGGCCCGGACGGCCTCGGCAACTCGCCCGACCACATCGCCCACATCATGAGCTCCTCGATGGAAGCGCTCATCCACCACTTCAAGCTGGTGACCGAGGGCTTCAGGGTGCCGGCCGGGCAGGCGTACGTCGCCGTCGAGTCGCCCCGGGGCGAGTTGGGCGCGCACGTCGTGAGCGACGGGGGCACCCGCCCCTACCGCGTGCACTTCCGCGACCCGTCCTTCACGAACCTGCAGGCCGTGCCCGCCACCTGCGAAGGCGGTATGGTCGCCGACGTCATCGCCGCGGTCGCGTCCATCGACCCGGTCATGGGAGGTGTTGACCGGTGACGACCTATTCGCCGGAAGTCCGCGAGCGTCTCGAACGCGACGCCAAGGAGATCATCGGGCGCTACCCGAAGACCCGCTCCGCGCTGCTGCCCCTGCTGCACCTGGTGCAGGCCGAGGACGGCTACGTCTCCGACGCCGGGCAGGAGTTCTGCGCCGAGATGCTCGGCCTGACCAAGGCCGAGGTCGTGGGCGTCTCGACGTTCTACACGATGTACAAGCGCAAGCCCGTGGGCGAGTACCACGTGGGCGTGTGCATCAACGCCCTGTGCGCCGTCATGGGCGGCGACCAGATCTGGGACGAGCTGTCGGAGCACGTGGGCGTCGGCAACGGCGACACCACCACCGACGGCCGGGTGTCGCTGGAGCGCATCGAGTGCAACGCCGCCTGCGACTTCGCCCCGGTCATGATGGTCAACTGGGAGTTCTTCGACAACCAGACCCCCGAGTCGGCCAAGCGGCTCGTGGACGACCTTCGCGCGGGCAAGGAGGTCAGGCCCACCCGCGGGCCCGACCGCCTGTGCAGCTTCAAGGAGGTCTCGCGTGTGCTCGCGGGGCTGCCGGACGGCCAGGCGGGCGAGGGCCCGTCGGCGGCCGGCCCGTCGGTCGAGGGCCTGAAGCTCGCCAAGACCAACGGATGGACGGCACCGAAGGGGGCCTCGGAATGACCACCCTGACTCCGGTCCTCACCGCGAACTGGGACCGGGCGGACTCCTTCACCCTCCAGGGGTACGGGGAGTACTCGGCTGCCAAGAAGGCGCTGGGCATGGAGCCCGACGCCATCATCAAGGCCGTCAAGGACTCCGGGCTGCGCGGCCGCGGCGGCGCCGGCTTCCCGACCGGCATGAAGTGGGGGTTCATCCCCCAGGGCGACGGCAAGGCGCACTACCTCGTCGTCAACGCCGACGAGTCGGAGCCGGGCACCTGCAAGGACATCCCGCTCATGATGGCCAACCCGCACGCCTTGGTCGAGGGCGCCATCATCACCGCGTACGCCATCCGCGCGAACCAGGCGTTCATCTACATCCGCGGCGAGGTCGTCCACGTCATCCGCCGGGTGCAGGCGGCCGTCCGCGAGGCGTACGAGAAGGGCTACCTCGGCACCGACATCTTCGGCTCCGGCTACGACCTTGAGCTGGTCGTGCACATCGGCGCCGGCGCCTACATCTGCGGCGAGGAGACGGCGCTGCTCGACTCGCTGGAGGGCTACAGGGGCCAACCTCGGCTCAAGCCCCCCTTCCCCGCCGTCGCGGGCCTCTACGCGTGTCCCACCGTCATCAACAACGTCGAGTCCATCGCCAGCGTTCCCAGCATCGTCGCCAACGGCGCCGACTGGTTCGCGGGCATGGGCACCGAGAAGTCCAAGGGCTTCGGCATCTTCTCGCTGAGCGGGCACGTCACCCGCCCCGGGCAGTACGAGGCGCCGCTCGGCATCACGCTGCGCGAGCTGCTCGACATGGCTGGCGGAGTGCGGGCCGGGCACCGGCTGAAGTTCTGGACGCCCGGCGGGTCGTCCACCCCGATCTTCACCGACGAGCACCTGGACGTGCCGCTCGACTTCGAGTCGGTCGGCGCCAAGGGCTCTATGCTCGGCACCCGGGCGCTGCAGATCTTCGACGACACCACCTGCGTGGTGCGGGCCGTGATGCGCTGGACCGAGTTCTACGCCCACGAGTCCTGCGGCAAGTGCACCCCCTGCCGGGAGGGGACCCACTGGCTCAAGCAGGTGCTGCGGCGCCTCGAGAAGGGCCAGGGCACCGAAGAGGACCTCACCACCATCACCGACATCGCCGACAACATCCTGGGCCGTTCGTTCTGCGCCCTGGGCGACGGCGCCACCAGCCCGATCCATTCTTCGGTGAAGTACTTCCGCGACGAGTACCTCAAGCACTTCGAGATCGGCGGATGCCCGTTCGACCCGGCGGCGTCCACCGTGTGGGGGGCCAGCGCATGACCGTTCAGACACCTTCGGAGGGACAGGTCGAGCAGCCCGTCGACATGGTCAGCCTGACCATCGACGGCTTCCAGATCGCCGTGCCCAAGGGCACGCTGCTGATCCGGGCGGCCGAGCTGCTCGGCATCCAGATCCCGCGCTTCTGCGACCACCCGCTGCTGGAGCCGGTGGGCGCCTGCCGGCAGTGCCTGGTCACCATCGAGGGCATGCCCAAGCCGGCCGCCTCCTGCACCATCGTGTGCACCGAGGGCATGGTCGTGCAGACGCAGCTCACCTCGCCGGTCGCCGAGAAGGCGCAGCGCGGGGTCATGGAGCTGCTGCTCATGAACCACCCGCTCGACTGCCCGGTCTGCGACAAGGGCGGCGAGTGCCCCCTGCAGAACCAGGCCATGTCCAACGGGCAGGGCGAGACCCGCTTCCAGGAGGAGAAGCGCACCTTCGAGAAGCCCATCCCGCTCTCTACCGAGGTGCTGCTCGACCGCGAGCGGTGCGTCCAGTGCGCCCGCTGCATCCGCTTCGCCGACGAGATCGCCGGCGACCCGCTCATCGACTTCTTCGAGCGCGGCGCCGCCGAGCAGGTCGGCGTGGCCGACGGCGAGCCGTTCCAGTCGTACTTCTCCGGCAACACCATCCAGATCTGCCCGGTGGGCGCCCTCACCGGCGCCGCGTACCGCTTCAGGGCCCGACCGTTCGACCTCGTGTCGACCCCGAGCGCCTGTGAGCACTGCGCGAGCGGGTGCGAGCTGCGCACCGACCACCGCCGCGGCCGGGTCACCCGCCGCCTGGCCGGGGACGACCCGCAGGTCAACGAGGAGTGGAACTGCGACAAGGGCCGGTGGGCGTTCGCCTACACCAACGCGCCCGACCGCCTGCGCAGCCCGCTGGTCCGCGACGAGACCGGCCACCTGCGGCCGGCGTCCTGGCCCGAGGCCCTCACCGCCGCCGCCGAAGGGCTGGCCAGGGCCAGGGGCAGGGCCGGCGTGCTGGTCGGCGGCCGCGTCACGGTCGAGGACGCCTACGCCTACGCCAAGTTCGCCCGCGTCGCGCTCGGCACCAACGACGTCGACTTCCGCGCCCGCCCGATGTCGGACGAAGAGGCCGAGTTCCTCGCCCACGCCGTCGCCGGCAAGGGCATCGAGGTCTCCTACGCCGACCTGGAGAAGGCCCCGGCCGTGCTCCTGGCCGGGTTCGAGCCCGAGGAGGAGTCCCCGATCGTCCACCTGCGCCTGCGCAAGGCGTGGCGCAAGCGGGGTCTGCCGGTCTTCGCGATCGCGCCGTTCGCCACCCAGAGCCTGGCCAAGATGGGCGGCACGCTGATCCGCGCGCTGCCCGGCACCGAGGCCGAGGCGATCGGCGAGCTGATCTCCGGCTCCACGCCCTCCGCCGAGGCGCTGCGGCGGCCCGGCGCGATCATCCTGGTCGGCGAGCGGCTGGCCACCTCGCACGGCGCCCTGTCGGCC
The DNA here is from genome assembly GCF_029846175.1 of Sphaerisporangium sp. TRM90804. Lineage (GTDB taxonomy): Bacteria > Actinomycetota > Actinomycetes > Streptosporangiales > Streptosporangiaceae > Sphaerisporangium. Next base: position 120,317 of record NZ_JARWAC010000011.1, read on the forward strand.
GTCCTGCGCCTGAGCGCGGCCACCGGCGCCCGCCTGGCCTGGGTGCCCCGGCGCGCGGGCGAGCGCGGCGCGATCGAGGCCGGCGCGCTGCCCGGCCTGCTGCCCATCGGCCGCCCGGTGTCCGACGAGGCCGCCCGCGCCGAGGTCGCCCGCGCCTGGAACGTCTCGGCCGTCCCGCAGACGCCGGGACGCGACACCGCGGGCATCCTGGCCGCCGCGCTCGAAGGCGACATCGACGCCCTGGTCGTCGGCGGAGTCGACCCCTACGACCTGCCCGACCCCGAGGCGGCGCTCGCGGCCCTGGAGAACACCCCGTTCATCGTCTCGCTGGAGATCCGCGCCAGCGCCGTCACCGACCGCGCCGACGTGGTCCTGCCGGTCGCGGCCGTCTCCGAGAAGAGCGGCACGTTCGTCGACTGGGAGGGCCGCGGCCGCTCGTTCGAGCGGGCCATCGAGGTTCCCGGCGTGCTCAGCGACCTGCGGGCGATCAGCGCCATCGGCGACCACATGGACGTCCACCTGGGCCTGCCCGACCCCGCCGCCGCGCGCCGCGAGCTCACCGCCCTCGGCGCCTGGCGCGGCCCGCGCGCCGCCGGGCCGAACGTCTCCGGCGGCGGGCACGCCGAGCCGGCGGCCGGCGAGGCCGTCCTGGCGACCTGGCACCTGCTGCTGGACGCCGGCCGCCTCCAGGACGGCGAGCCCTACCTCGCCGGCACCGGCCGCGCCGTGGAGATCCTGGTGTCGGAATCCACGGCCGCCGAGATCGGAGCCGTCGACGGCGGTAAGGTCACGATCACCACGGAGGGCGGCACGGTCACCCTGCCCGCACGGGTGGCCGATCTTCCCGACCGGGTCGTCTGGGTGCCGTCGAACTCCGCCGGCTGCTCGGTGACCCGCGACCTGCGCGCCGTGGCCGGTGACGTCGTCAAGATCGGGAGCGCCCAATGACCCCGCGCATGCTTCTCGCCGACCCGAACGTGCCCGGCTTGGCCGACTTCGGCAAGGATCCTCTGTGGATCACCATCATCAAGGCGCTGTTCATCTTCGTCTTCCTGATGCTGGGCGTGGTCTTCGGCGTTTGGACCGAGCGCAAGCTCATCTCGCGGATGCAGCACCGCTACGGCCCCAACCGCGCGGGCAAGTTCGGCCTGCTGCAGTCGATCGCCGACGCCATCAAGATGGGCCTGAAGGAGGACATCCTCCCGAGGACCGTCGACAAGGTGATCTACCTGCTCGCGCCGATCGTCATCGCGGTGCCGGCGTTCCTGTCGTTCTCGATCATCCCGTTCGGCCCGATGGTGTCGATGTTCGGCGTCCGCACGCCGCTGCAGCTCACCGACCTGCCGGTGGCGGTGCTGCTCGTGCTGGCCATGGCCTCGATCGGCGTGTACGGCATCGTGCTCGCCGGGTGGGGCTCGCGCTCGCCGTACGCCATGCTCGGCGGCCTGCGCTCCACGGCCCAGGTCATCTCCTACGAGATCGCGATGGGCCTGTCGTTCGTGGCGGTGTTCCTGTTCGCGGGCACGCTGTCGACGTCAGAGATCGTGGCCAAGCAGGCGTCCGGCGGCAGCTTCGCGCTCGGCGGCCTCGACATCCCGTTGCCGTCCTGGTACGCCGTGCTGCTGATCCCGTCGTTCCTGATCTACGTGATCACGATGCTGGGTGAGACCAACCGCGTCCCCTTCGACCTGCCCGAGGGCGAGGGCGAGCTGGTCGGCGGCTTCCACACCGAGTACTCCTCGTCGCTGAAGTTCGCGATGTTCCAGCTCGGCGAGTACATCAACGTGTTCACCGTCTCAGCGCTGTGCATCACGCTCTTCCTCGGCGGCTGGCACGCGCCGTGGCCCATCTCGCTGTGGGACGGCGCGAACGTCGGCTGGTGGCCGATGCTGTGGTTCTTCGTCAAGCTGGTGCTGCTGTTCGGCTTCTTCGTCTGGGTGCGCGCCTCGCTGCCGCGTATCCGGTACGACCAGCTCATGGCCTTCGGCTGGAAGGTGCTGATCCCGCTGAACCTGGCGTGGATCCTCCTGGTCGCCTCCGTCCGCGCCCTGAACCTGGCCGGCGCGCAGCGCACGATGGTGCTGGTCATCGCGGCGGTCGTCGTGGTCGGGTGCCTGGCGATCTACTTCCGGTTCGACACGGTCAACCAGCGCCGTCGCGAGGCCCAGGAGGAACGGGTCCGCGAGGAGTACGAGCGGCTCGGTGAGGAGCCCACGGCCGGCGGCTTCCCGGTGCCCGCGCTCGACCTGCCGCACTACCACGGCGTCAACGGACGCAAGGAGGTCCCCAGTGGGACTAACTGATTTCCTGAACCCCGTGAAGGGGTTCGGGGTGACCTTCCACCACATGTTCAAGAAGCCGGTGACGGTCCAGTATCCCGAGGAGAAGCGGCCGACCGCGCCCCGGTTCCACGGCCGTCACCAGCTGAACCGGTGGCCCGACGGGCTCGAGAAGTGCGTCGGCTGCGAGCTGTGCGCGTGGGCCTGCCCCGCGGACGCCATCTTCGTGGAGGGCGCCGACAACACCGACGACGAGCGCTACTCGCCGGGGGAGCGGTACGGCAGGACGTACCAGATCAACTATCTGCGGTGCATCCTGTGCGGCCTGTGCATCGAGGCGTGCCCGACACGCGCGCTCACGATGACCAACGAGTACGAGCTCGCCGACTCCAGCCGTGAGAGCCTGATCTACACCAAGGAGATGCTGCTCGCGCCGCTGTCTCCGGGCATGGAGACCCCGCCGCACCCCATGCGGCTCGGCGAGACCGAAGAGGACTACTACCGGTTGGGCCGCAGCAATGGGTGAGACCATCACGTTCTGGGTGCTGGCGGTCGTCTCGGTGACCGCCGCGTTCGGGCTCGTCTTCAGCCGCAAGGCGGTGTACTCCGCGCTCATGCTGGGCGTGGTGATGCTCTCGCTCGCGGCGCTCTACGCCGTGCAGGACGCCCCGTTCCTGGCCGTGGTGCAGATCATCGTCTACACCGGCGCGGTCATGATGCTGTTCCTGTTCGTGCTCATGCTGGTGGGCGTCGACTCCTCCGACTCCCTGGTCGAGACGATCAGGGGTCAGCGGTTCTGGGCGTTCGTGGCGGGCCTCGGCTTCGCCGTCCTGCTCGCCGCGGGCATCGGCAACGTCGCGTTCGCCGCTCCCACCGGGCTGGCCGGCGCGGTCGCCACCGAGGGCGGCAACGTGCCGTCCCTCGCGGCCCTGATCTTCACGCGCTACGTGTTCGCGTTCGAGATCACCTCCGCGCTGCTCATCACCGCCGCGCTCGGCGCGATGGTGCTGGCGCACCGCGAGCGCAGCGCGCCCAAGCCCACGCAGAAGGACCTTTCGCGCGCCCGGTTCCTCGGCGGGCATCCCGCGCCGCTGCCCGGCCCCGGCACCTACGCCCGGCACAACGCGATCGACATGCCCGCGCTGCTGCCCGACGGCTCGGTCTCGGAGCTGTCGGTCAACCGGTTCATCGCCCGGCACGACGTCGAGGGCGGCAGGCTGCCGGACAACCCCCGGCTCGCGCAGGCGATCCGCAACGTCGCCGCGGGCGGCACCCGCGCCGAGCAGCCGAAGGTCGTCCAGGGCGTCGCAGAGGAGCCCGAGGCCGCGGCGCCCGCCGGCGACAAGCCGAAGGCCGCGCAGACCACCGGCCCGGCCGCCGAGAGCCGCGACGGCCGTGCCGAGGAGGAGAGCAAGTGACCACCCACTACCTGGTGCTCTCCGCGCTGCTGTTCGCCATCGGCGGCGTGGGCGTGCTGGTGCGCCGCAACGCCATCGTGGTGTTCATGTGCGTGGAGCTCATGCTCAACGCCTGCAACCTGGCCTTCGTCACCTTCGCCCGCCAGCACGGCAACCTTGAGGGGCAGGTCATCGCGTTCTTCGTGATGATCGTGGCCGCCGCGGAGGTCGTCGTGGGGCTCGCGATCATCGTGACGATCTTCCGAACCCGCAGGTCCGCGTCGGTGGACGACGTCAACCTGCTGAAGTACTAAGAGGTGGCCGTGGAACCCGCTGAGATCGTCCAGCACTCCGGTGGAGTGGTCGGCGCCTCCTGGCTGATGATCGTCCTGCCCCTGCTGGGCTCGGTGATCCTGCTGCTGGCAGGGCGCAGGTCGGACCGCTGGGGTCACCTGCTGGGCGTGGGCATGTCGCTGGCGTCGTTCGTGGTCGCCGTGCTGGTCTTCCTCGACCTGCTCGGCCTCGGCGACGACCAGCGCCGGCGTCTGGTGGAGTTGTACGACTTCATCCCCGGCCCCGCGTTCGACGTCAAGATGGGTCTGCTGCTGGACCCGCTGTCGATCTCGTTCGCCCTGCTGATCACCGGTGTCGGGTCGCTGATCCACATCTACTCGATCGGCTACATGGCGCACGACCCCGACCGCCGGCGGTTCTTCGCCTACCTGAACCTCTTCATCGCGGCGATGCTCCTGCTCGTGCTGGCCGACAACTACCTCGGCCTGTACGTCGGCTGGGAGGGCGTGGGCCTGGCGTCCTACCTGCTCATCGGGTTCTGGCAGCACAAGCCGACGGCCGCGGCCGCCGCCAAGAAGGCGTTCATCGTCAACCGCGTCGGCGACATGGGCCTGGCGCTCGGCGTCTTCGTGATCTTCACGACGTTCGGCACCGTCGCCTACGGCCCGGTCTTCGCCGCGGCCCCGCAGGCCTCGCAGGGCACGCTGACCCTGATCGGCCTGGCGCTGCTGCTCGGCGCGTGCGGCAAGTCGGCGCAGCTCCCGCTGCAGTCGTGGCTCCTGGACGCGATGGAGGGCCCGACCCCGGTCTCGGCCCTCATCCACGCGGCCACCATGGTCACCGCCGGCGTCTACCTGGTCGTCCGGTCCGGCGCGATCTTCGAAGGGGCGCCCACCGCCCAGCTCGTCGTCACCATCGTCGGCGTCGCCACGCTGCTGGCCGGTGCGATCATCGGTACCGCCAAGGACGACATCAAGAAGGCCCTGGCCGGATCCACGATGTCGCAGATCGGTTACATGATGCTCGCCGCGGGCCTCGGCCCGGTCGGGTACGCCTTCGCCATCGCGCACCTCATCGCGCACGGCTTCTTCAAGGCCTCGATGTTCCTCGGCGCCGGCTCGGTCATGCACGCCATGAACGACGAGGTCGACATGCGCAAGTACGGCGGCCTGGCCTCGGTCATGAAGATCACCTGGATCACCTTCGGCCTCGGCTACCTCGCGATCATCGGCTTCCCGCTGCTGTCCGGCTACTGGACCAAGGACGGCATCATCGAGACCGCGATGGAGCACAACGCCATCCTGGGCTGGCTCGCCGTGGTGGGCGCGGGCATCACCGGCTTCTACATGTCGCGGGTGTTCTTCATGACCTTCCACGGCACGCGCCGCTGGGACAAGGACGCCCACCCGCACGAGTCGCCCGCCGTGATGACCTGGCCGCTGATCATCCTGTCGATCGGCTCGGTCTTCGGCGGCGCGTTCCTCATCGTCGGCAACCGCTTCATGCAGTTCCTGGCGCCCGCCGTCGGCCTGCCCGAGGAACTGCCGACCTTCCACCCGTTCAGCGTCCCCGGCCTGACCACGCTCGCGCTCGTCGCGGCCGGCGTGGTGTTCGCGTGGATGCGGTACGGCAGGGCCGCGGTCCCCGAGGTCGCGCCCCGCGGTTCCTTCGTCACCGTCTTCGCCCGTCGTGACCTGTACGGCGACGCCCTGAACGAGGCGCTGTTCATGCGCCCCGGCCAGTGGCTCACCCGCCTCGCGGTGTTCTTCGACAACCGCGGCGTCGACGGCGTGGTGAACGGCCTCGCGGCCCTGGTCGGCGGCACGTCCGGCCGCCTGCGCCGCGTCCAGACCGGCTTCGTCCGGTCGTACGCCTTGTCGATATTCTTCGGCGCCGCCCTGCTGGTCGGCGCATGGTTCGTCGTAGGGAACCTGTGATGCCCTGGCTCTCAATCCTGATGGGCGTGCCCGTTCTGGGCGCGCTGGCGGTCGCGGCGGTGCCCCGGGGCAACGCCAAGCTCGCCAAGCAGCTCACCCTCGGGGTGTCGCTCGTCGTGCTGGTGCTCACGCTGCTCATGGCGTTCCAGTTCGAGGCCGGCGGCCCGCGCGACCAGTTCAGCGAGGTCTACCAGTGGATCCCGGCGTTCGGCGTGCACTACGCCGTCGCCGTCGACGGCATCGCCCTGGTGCTGATCGCGCTGGCCGTGGTCCTGGTGCCGATCGTGGTGCTGGCCTCCTGGCACGACGCCGAGCGGGCCGACGCCAAGCGATCGGTGAAGACGTACTTCGCGCTGATCCTCGTGCTCGAAGCGATGATGATCGGCGTCTTCGCGGCGACCGACGTCTTCCTGTTCTACGTCTTCTTCGAAGCCATGCTGATCCCGATGTACTTCATGATCGGGTCCTATGGCGGCGCGCAGCGGTCGTACGCGGCGGTCAAGTTCCTGCTGTACTCGCTGTTCGGCGGCCTGCTCATGCTGGTGGCCGTGATCGCGCTCTACGCCTCCGCGGGCAAGGGCACGTTCCTGCAGCCCGAGCTGATCGGCGCCATCACCGACCCGAACACCCAGAAGTGGCTGTTCCTCGGCTTCTTCATCGCCTTCGCGGTCAAGGCGCCGCTCTGGCCGTTCCACACCTGGCTGCCCGACGCCGCGGCGCAGGCGCCCGCCGGCGCCGCCGTCCTGCTGGTGGGCGTGCTCGACAAGGTCGGCACCTACGGCATGCTGCGCTTCTGCCTGGAGCTGTTCCCGGACGCCGCCAAGTTCTTCACGCCGATGGTCATCACGCTCAGCGTGATCGGCATCGTGTACGGCGCGATCGTGGCCATCGGACAGACCGACATGAAGCGGCTCATCGCCTACACGTCGATCTCGCACTTCGGCTTCATCACCATGGGCGTGTTCGCGCTGACCGCCGACGCCGGCGCGGGCGCCACGCTCTACATGGTGAACCACGGGTTCTCCACCGGGGCCCTGTTCCTGCTGGCGGGCTTCCTGATCCACCGGCGCGGGTCGCAGTACATCGCCGACTACGGGGGGGTGCAGAAGGTCGCGCCCGTCCTGGCGGGCACCTTCCTGGTCGCCGGCCTGTCGTCGCTGTCGCTGCCCGGCCTGTCGACGTTCGTCAGCGAGTTCCTCGTGCTGGTCGGCACCTTCGAGCGCTACGCGGTCCCGGCGATCATCGCCCTGTCGGGCATGGTGCTCGCAGCCGTCTACGTCCTGTGGATGTACCAGCGCATGATGGGCGGTCCCACGGCAGAGTCGGTCCGCGGGTTCCCCGACCTGAACCTCCGCGAGAAGTTCGTGGTGGCGCCGCTGATCGCGCTGCTCATCGGCTTCGGGTTCTTCCCCAAGCCGCTGCTCGACGTGATCAACCCGGCGGTCCAGGAGACGCTCACGAGCGTGCAGGCACCGCAGTTCACCCCGGCCATACCAGCGGCTGCTGACCAGAAGGGGGCAGGCGAGTGAGCGCGCTCTCCGCCGTGGCCATCGATCCGCCGACGATCGAGTACGGGGAGCTCGCGCCGATGCTCCTCGTCTTCGGCGCGGCCATCGTCGGCGTGCTCGTCGAGGCGTTCACGCCGCGCTACCTGCGCAAGTCCATCCAGATGCCGATCACGCTCCTGTCGCTGGCCGGCGCGTTCGCGCTCACCGTCTGGCAGGGCCTCCAGGGCGTGCGCTCGGCGGCCGCCATGGGCGCGATCGCCGTCGACGGGCCGTCGCTGTTCATCTGGGGCGCCATCCTGCTGCTGGCCATCGTCAGCGTGCTGCTGATCAACGACGACGACCACTTCGTCGCGCAGGCCTCCGCCGTCCCCGGCAGCGCCGAGGAGGACCAGGCGATCAGCGACGGCGGGGCGCACACCGAGATCTACCCGCTCGTCCTGTTCGCCGTGGGCGGCATGCTGCTGTTCCCGGCCTCCAACGACCTGCTGATCATGTTCGTGGCCCTTGAGGTCATGTCGCTACCGCTGTACCTGCTGTGCGGCCTGGCGCGGCGCCGCCGCCTGCTCTCGCAGGAGGCGGCGATGAAGTACTTCTTGCTCGGCGCCTTCTCCTCGGCGTTCTTCCTGTACGGCACGGCGCTGCTGTACGGCTTCGCCGGGTCGGTCGACCTCGCGGCCGTGCAGGAGGCGCTCGCCAACGTCGGCGGCCAGGACGCCCTGCTGTTCATCGGCACGGCCATGCTCGGCGTCGGCCTGCTGTTCAAGATCGGCGCCGCGCCGTTCCAGGCGTGGAAGCCCGACGTGTACCAGGGCGCGCCCACGCCGATCACCGCGCTCATGGCGTCCGGCACGCTGATCGCGGCCTTCGGCGCGCTGCTGCGGGTCTTCTGGGTGGCGCTCGGCGACCTCGACACCGAGTGGCAGCCGGTGCTGTGGGCCGTCGCCATCCTGACGATGGTCGTCGGCGCGATCCTGGCGATCACCCAGACCGACATCAAGCGCATGCTGGCCTACTCGTCGATCGCGCACACCGGCTTCCTGTTGACCGCGGTGGTCGCGACCGGCGGCGCCGAGCAGAACACCCAGGCGCTCGCCGGCATCCTGTTCTACCTGGTGACCTACGGTTTCGCCACGGTCGGCGCCTTCGCGGTGGTCACCATGGTCAGGGACGCCGGAGGCGAGGCCGGGCACCTGTCGCGGTGGGCGGGCCTGGGCAAGCGGGCGCCCGCGCTGGCGGGCATCTTCGCGCTCTTCCTGCTCGCCTTCGCCGGCATCCCGCTCACGTCGGGCTTCTTCGGCAAGTACGCCGTCTTCGCCCCCGCGGTCGCCGGCGGCGCGACCGGGCTGGTCATCGTCGGTGTCGTGACCTCCGCGATGGCCGCGTTCTTCTACGTTCGCGTCATCGTCCTGATGTTCTTCAGCGACCCGGCCCCCGAGGGGCCGACCATCGCGGTGCCCACCATCGGTACCGCGGCGGTTGTGGCGATTTCGGCTGCGGCTACCGTAGTGCTCGGGGTTTTCCCGCAGCCGGTGCTCGACCTCGCGCACTCGGCCGCGCAGTCGTTGTTCGTCCGTTAGGAGTAGTGCTGTATGGCCGCGCCGCCCGTAGTCGACCTGCCGTTCATCGACGAGGGGCTGGCAGCGGACATCGCCAGCGGCCTCGACGCCGTCGACAAGCTGCTCCGCACGTCCGCCGACAGCGAGGACGCCTTCGTCGCGGAGGCGTCCAAGCACCTCATCGAGGCCGGCGGCAAGCGCTTCCGCGCGATGATCGTGCTGCTGGCGTCGCACTTCGGCGACCCCAGCGCGCCCGACGTCGTCCCGGGCGCCGTGGTCATCGAGCTGACGCACCTGGCGACGCTCTACCACGACGACGTCATGGACGAGGCCCGGGTGCGCCGTGGCTCGCCGTCGGCCAACGCCCGGTGGGACAACACGGTGGCCATCCTCACGGGGGACTTCCTGTTCGCCCAGGCGTCGGAGATCCTCGCCGACCTCGGGCCCGAGCTGGTCCGCATCCAGGCGCGCACGTTCTCCCGGCTGGTGCGCGGGCAGATCCGCGAGACGATCGGCCCGCGGCCCGGCGTGGACGCCGTCACGCACTACATCGACGTGCTGGCCGACAAGACCGGCTCGCTGATCGCCACCGCCGGCCGGTTCGGCGCGATGCTCGCCGGCGCGCCGTCCGACGTCGCCGAGCGGCTGACCCGCGCCTGCGAGGCGATCGGCGTGGCCTGGCAGCTCGGGGACGACCTGCTGGACGTGGCCTCGTCGGCGGGGGAGAGCGGCAAGACCCCGGGCACCGACCTGCGTGAGGGTATCCGCACCCTGCCCGTCCTGTACGTGCTCGCCTCCTCCGACCCCGCCGACGCGCGGCTGCGCGAGCTGCTCGCGGGGCCGGTGCCCGAGCGGGACGTCGAGGAGGCGGTGACGCGGCTGCGCGCCAACCCGGCCATGGAGCGTGCCCGCGCGGAGCTCATGTCGTGGGTCGAGCGCGCCCGCGTCGACCTGGCGGCGCTGCCCGACATCCCGGCCCGGGAGGCCTTCCTGGCCCTCTGCGACTACGTAGCCGACCGCTCCGGCTGACCGGCGCCCGTCCGGCGGTGAGGGCCTCGCGTCCAGCGGCGAGGGCCGCGACGGCACTCGTCCGGCGATGAGGGCAGCGCCGGGGCCCGTCCGGCGGTGAGGGCCGTGTCTCAGGCGGTCTCGAAGGCCGGTGCGGCCCGGTGCGCCCGCCTGACCTGACGGGCGTGGCGCAGGCCCTCCCAGGAGAAGACGGCGAGCGCGAGCCAGATGATCACGAAGCCCGCCCAGCGGCTGGCCGGCATCACCTCGTGGAAGACGAGCAGGCCGCAGAGGAACTGCAGGATGGGCGCGATGTACTGCAGAAGTCCCAGTACGGTCAGCGGCACGCGGATCGCGGCGGAGGTGAAGAACATCAGCGGGATCGCCGTCACCAGCCCGGCCCCGGCCAGCAGCGCGGCGTGCCCCACCCCGTGGTCGCCGAACGTGGAGGTGCCCTGGGCGCTCAGGAACGCCAGGTAGCCCAGTGCGGGCAGGAGCAGCACCAGCGTCTCCACGGTCAGGCTCTCGGCCGCTCCGACGTTGGCGGTCTTCTTCACCAGCCCGTAGCTGCCGAAGCTCATCGCGAGCGTGAGCGCGACCCACGGCGGCCGGCCGTGGTCCACGGTGAGCACGATGACCGCCAGGGCGCCGAGGCCCACGGCGGCCCACTGCCACGGTCGCAGCCGCTCACGGAAGATCAGCACCCCGAACAGCACGCTCACGAGGGGGTTGATGAAGTAGCCGAGCGCCGACTCCACGACGTGGCCGGCGTTCACCGCGTAGATGTACACGCCCCAGTTCACCGAGACCAGCGCGGCGGCGAGGGCGAGCAGCGCCAGCTTGCGCGGCTCGCGGGCGAGCCCCCGGAACCACGACCAGTGCCGCCGTACGACCAGCACGGCGACGACCGCGACGAGCGACCACACCACCCGGTGTGCGAGGATCTCCACCGCACTGGACGGCTTCAGCAGCGGCCAGTAGAGCGGGAAGAGACCCCATATGGTGTAGGCGGCAACGCCATACAGGACGCCGCGTCGCGAATCAGGCATGGGGCCTATCTTCGCTGCTCGCAGCCTTAACCACAAATAAGTAAGCCTTGCCGGACCGTTAAGCAAAGCTTATTTGAGGAACAAGCGGGCCCCTACGATGGTTGAGGGTGACTGCAACGCTGTCTGACGGAGGTGCGTGATGGGCTGGCTCTACGGAAGCAAGGCGTCCATGGTGACCCCAGAGGAGGCCCTTCCCGGTCGCGCGGAGAAGATGCCGGTGCCCGAGCGGCACGCCGTCCTCGACGCCCCGCTCGCCGGGCCCTACCCCGAGGGCACCGAGATCGCCGAGTTCGGCCTCGGCTGCTTCTGGGGCGCCGAGCGCAAGTTCTGGCAGACCCCTGGCGTCTTCACGACGTCCGTCGGCTACCAGGGCGGCTACACCCCCAACCCCACCTACGAAGAGGTCTGCTCCGGCCGCACCGGCCACGCCGAGGTCGTCCGGGTGGTCTTCGACCCCGCCAAGATCTCCTACGAGGAGCTGCTGAAGGTCTTCTGGGAGGCCCACGACCCCACCCAGGGCATGCGCCAGGGCAACGACGTCGGCAGCCAGTACCGCTCCGCCATCTACACCCACGGCCCCCAGCAGGAGAAGTCCGCCCACGCCTCCCGCGACGCCTACCAGCAGGTCCTCACCCAGGCCGGCTACGACAAGATCACCACAGAGATCACCCCGGCCCCCGAGTACCACTTTGCGGAGGACTACCACCAGCAGTACCTCTACAAGGTCCCCAACGGCTACTGCGGCATAGGCGGCACCGGCGTCAGCTGCCCCATAGGCCTGACCACCGGCGAGGCCTGACCACGAGCCGTGGGTCGTCCCCGGGGCGGCCCACGCTCAGCGTAGGGTTCTCGTTGCCTGGGGTCTACCGAAGTTGTTTTGCAGTGATGGTCTCGGCATCTTGCTGATGGACAGATCGCTTGCCATACATGTCGACGGCGGTCAGTCGTTCGGCAAGATCGTGAGTCGCTGCCCCTTGGGCAGGTGGCGGGGAGCGACGATCAGATAGTCACGACGATCCAGAGTGGCCACCTCGCGGAGATCGAACCGTTCCGCGAGGGCGATCACGCAGGCGTCGACTGCTTGCAGCCGGAGTGAAGCGTAGGTCATGAGTAGCTCGGACATGCGACGGTAGTCGTGTGGAGTGACTTCGATGACACGGAGTTCGTCGTCTGCGATCGCCGCGCAGAATTCAGCGGCCAGAGCGAAGCTGCCCCGGCGCACCGGGTCCGTAAGCAAGTGACAGATCTCTGTCACGGCCAAGGACGGGACGACCAGGCGGGTCCAGTTCCGAGCGAGGAAACGTACGCAGCGGGCATGGTCGTTGTCCGACTTGTTGAACGCGGCGACGAGTGGCCCGGTGTCGCAGAGGATCACGCGGTGGCCGCCCCGCCCGACTCCTCGTGATGAGGGTAGGTCAGGTAGTTGTCATGGCGTGCGGCAAGATCAGAAGGTCCGTGAAGCGCACCGACAAGAGCGGCCAGATGCCGCGGTAGCTGCGGCTCCTCTAGGGAGGGTTCCTGGACGTCGCCTCCGGGATCGTCATGCGCCATGACCCAAGTGTAAGCGCGAACGCTTACCTCGGGCGGGTCTCTGTGCCTTCCCGCTTTGGTGTCCCGCTTCCAAGCGCCATCCTGCTCTGTCAGTCTCCGACGTGGCACAGATTTGCCGGCTCACGCTATGGCGGATCTCCCGAGAGGTCCAAGACGGATCCAACGAACCGCTGGATAGCGCGAGGGTGTTGGGTCTGGCGGATGGCGGCGTCTGCTGCTTGAAGTGAAGTGTTACCACCAGCAGTACCTCTACAAGGTCCCCCACGGCTACTGCGGCACAGGCGGCACCGGCGTCAGCTGCCCCATAGGCCTGACCACCGGCGAGGCCTGACCAGCTCTGTCGCGGGCCGCACCACGTCCCGGTGCGGCCCGCAGTCATGTGTGCTTGGCGGGGCGCCCGACGGCGCCGGCGGGCCTGAATTCGATTGGTCAGGCGTCCGCGGTGGCTTCCCATAGAGCCGACAACGGAAGGGCGCGCATCCGCTCCCCGAAAGGGAGTGTTTCCTGGCCCGCGTAGAGGACGTATCCAGCGATCAGACGGTCGCCGAGTTTACGAGCCAGGTGCTGGAGTCCCCTGAAGTCGTCGGCGCGTACGGTTTCTGCCGCCTTGACTTCGATGCCGATGACTTCGCCGGAGGCTCGTTCTAGAATGCCGTCCACCTCAACGTTGTCCCGGTCGCGGTAGTGGTAGAGGCGTGCCGGTTCCTCCGACCAGGTCAGCTGACGGGCGAGCTCACCGAGGACGAAGTTCTCCAGTAGCGGCCCGACGGGCGCGGTTATGTCGGTGGTCCGGGCTGGCGTGAGGCCCGCGAGGTGCGCTCCCAGCCCGGAGTCGACCACGAGAAGTTTCGGCGTCGCTATGGCGCGTGTGGTCGCGTTGGACGACCAAGCCGGAATGCGCCTGACGACATAGACGAGGTCGAGCAGGTCGACGTAGCGCTTCACGGTGTTGCGAGGCAGCCCGAGGTCGCGGCTGAGGTTGTCGATGACCGCCAGTCCTGCCATCCGACCGCAAAGGACGTTGAGGAGGCGCCGCATGTCGGTCGGACGCTCGATGTCAGATATCAGTCTTACGTCCCGATTGATCAGGTCTGAGATGTAGGACTCGAAGAAGCGTGCCCTTCTGCGATGTGTGGGGCGGTGAACCGCCTCTGGATAACCACCTCTCAAAGCGCGATTCAAGTAGTCGGCTCGCCGCAACCGGGATCTCGGAACCTTGAGGTCAGGACCGTTGAGGAACGCCGAATCGACGAACCCGTCCGCACTCCGCTCGATCTCCCCCTGGGACAGCGGCCACAGCTCGATCGTCTCGGATCGGCCCGGAAGGGCGTCTGGAAGATCGCGGAGTCCCAGGAGCCGGGCCGAGCCGGTCAGCAGGAAGCGCCCAGGCCGCGGATCGGCATCTACTTCGCGCTTGATGGAGAGAAGCAGGTCGGGCACGCGCTGGATCTCATCGATGAGAAGAAGCCCGTCATGACGGACGATCCCGTCTGGATCTTGTCGCGCCGCCGCACGTACAGCCGCCTGATCCAGGTATAGCTCTCGAGATCCCCGCGTCCTTCGCGCGATCCCCTGAGCCAGAGTGCTCTTACCGACTTGCCGAGCACCGTTGATCACCACAACCCGAGTGTCGGCGAGCGCCTCCGCGGCCATGTCTTCTGCGCGCCGTGGGAAGACTGTCAGCTCATCGATGTCCACAAGGTCAAGAGTAGGGGCGCCCCACCCATCCGCGTGGCAGATCTGCCGCACCGTCCGTGGCAGATCTGCCGCATATGTCGTGGCCGACCGTGACGGCCGCTTCCCTGGCAATCCGAGTACAGGCAACATCCTGTGTCACAGCCCGTGCTGTGGCTGAGACCGGAAGATCGCTGAGGCGGTATTACGAGCTGCATGCCGCGGTGCTCCGCCCGCAGACCACCGTGTTCGGTGCTGACGCCTACCCGGATCTGTGGGAGAAGGCGGCTGCCCTGATGCGGAGCATCCTGATCAAACATCCGCTGGTCGACGGCAACAAGCGACTCGGCTGGGCGGTGGCCGTCGCCTTCCTTTAAGACAACGGGGAAGTCCTGGAGTACCGGGACGTGGAGGAAGCCGAAAGAGTGGTCCTCGCCGTGGCGGCAGGGGAGTTGGAGGATATCCCCGATCTGGCACAGCGGCTCCGCAAGCCACGCCGGTGATGACCGGCGAACGCACGACGCACGATCGCCATCCGGGGCCTGCAGTGAATCGCTACCACCAGCCGTATGTGCACGAGGTACCCAACGGCTACTGCGGCATAGGCGCATAGGCGTCAGTCGCCCCATCGGCGTGACGGCCGGCGAGGCTCGATCGATGGAGCCAAGGGCCACCCATCCGGGTGTGGCGCGTACTCATGCGGCCACCAGCCCGGTAGGACCAGGCGGTCGGGCAGGTAAGTGCCTGCCAGAGTCATTTCGCCGACGTCTTGGACGGGTGGCCAGGAGCGGCGCGCGCGGGGTGCCAGGGTTGGACCGGGAGTTCACGGGCGGGCGGGAAGGCCGCCGTGGATCGATGTGTGCCCGGTCGGATGCCACCAGACCGTGCGCGAACTGTGAGCCCGCCGGTGGAGCCAGGTCGCCCTGGCCGACCGGTGCCAAGTCTCCCGACAGGCCATCAACGCCATCGAGACCGAGCGGTACGACCCCAGCCTGCCCTTGGCGTTCACGATCGCCGACGTCTTCAACCTGACCATCGAAGAGATCTTCCTGCCCGACCGGGCGGACCCGCCGAACGACCCGGCCCGATCCTGATCGCCTCAGGCCGGCTTCCAGCCGGTCGGCGCGCGCTTGGCGTTGGGGGGACCCCACCTCCGTCGTGCGTGGAGAGTCGGCATTCGCCGAGCGCGAGGCACCGGTCCGGTCGGGTCGAGCTCGGGCGGGCGCTCCGGCGGAGACGAACTGACGGCGTCCCCGGCGGCCCCCTCCCGGGATCTGGCGGGACGGATCCGACACGATGATCCCGGGATCTGTCGGTGTGGGCCATCACAATGGCGGGCATGACGTCACATGCTGGCGCTTTCACCGCCGATCCGTCCCTCAGGCGCCGGATCGCCGACGCCACGCTCAGCCTCACGGCGGGCGGAGAGCCGTTCGCGGGGCGGGAGGTGGTCGTCGCGCAGCGCGACCACCGGTTTCTGTTCGGCTGTACCGGCGGAGACCTCGTCCCGCCGAGGGCGGACGACGGTGGCTCGCCCGGCGATCCCGCCGTCCCCCAGGACGAACGGCTCGCCGGTCGCTTTCTCGACCTGTTCAACTTCACCACGCTGCCCTTCTACTGGGGCCGGTTCGAGCCCGAGCGTGGCAGGCCGGAGACCGAGCGGATGCTGAAGCTCGCGCACTGGTTTCGGGACCGGGGGCTCCTGGTGAAGGGCCACCCGCTGGCCTGGCACACCGTGAGCGCCGACTGGCTGATGGAACTGCCGAACGACGCGATCGCCCGCGAGCAGGTCGCCCGGATCAAACGAGAGATGACCGACTTCGCCGGGGTCGTCGACATGTGGGACGTCATCAACGAGGTCGTCATCATGCCGATCTTCGACAAGTACGACAACGGCATCACCCGCATCTGCCGCGAGATGGGCCGCATCCCGATGATCAGGATGGTCTTCGAGGCGGCACGGGAGGCCGATCCGACGGCGACGCTGCTGCTGAACGACTTCGACATGTCGGCCGCGTACGAGTGCCTGATCGAGGGCGTCCTTGAGGCGGGCATCCGGATCGACGTGCTCGGGCTGCAGAGCCACATGCACCAGGGCTACTGGGGGGAGGAGAAGACCCTCGCCGTCATCGACCGCTTCGCCAGGTATGGGCTGCCGATCCACTTCACCGAGACGACGATCGTGTCCGGGCACCTCATGCCGGAGGAGATCGTCGACCTGAACGACTACCAGGTCCCCGAATGGCCGTCGACGCCGGAGGGCGAGGCCCGGCAGGCCGACGAGATCTCCCGCCACTACCGGACGCTGCTGTCGCACGCGGCCGTGGAGGCGTCGACCTACTGGGGCTTCCAGGACGGCGGCTGGCTCGGCGCCCCGGGTGGCTTCGTCCATGCCGACGGCACGCCGAAGCCGGCGTACGACGCGCTGCACTCGCTGATCAAGGGCGAGTGGTGGCTCCCGCCCACGACGCTGGTCACCGACGATGACGGCCGCGTGCGGTTCAGCGGGTTCCTCGGCGACTACGAGGTGTCCGCGGCCGGGAGGTCGGCGACCTTCACGCTGGACGCGGCGGGCGAGGCCGCCGCCGAGGTGGCCCTGTGACCGCTCGCCGGCGTAGGCCGGACAGACCCCGGCGGTCAGGATGTCGGCGACGCCGAGAGCGGCGAAGCGGTGCCGCCGTCGAGTCAGGTGCTCCCGTCGGGATCGGGGGCCTGCCCGCCGTTCTCCTCGTGCGAGGCACTGTGGTGTGAGGCCGGCACCGCGATCTGTTCGGTGTCCTTGTGGCGCGTCACCCAGAGGTAGACCAACGCGCCGGCGAACAGCACGATCGAGGTCCACTGGTTGATCCGCAGCCCCAGGAGCGTCACCGCGTGGTCCACTCCGCCCACCGGGTCGATCCGCAGGCCCTCGATCCAGAACCGCCCGAACGTGTAGCCGGCGACGTAGAGGGCGAACAGGCGGCCATGGGTGAACCGGCTGCCGGCCAGGATCAGCGCGAAACCGAGCGCCGTGGTCCACAGAGACTCGTACAGGAACGTCGGGTGGTAGAGCACGCCCGGCTCGCCGCCGTGCGCCTGGTCGATCTCCAGGCCCCACGGCAACGTGGTGGGACTGCCGTACAGCTCCTGGTTGAACCAGTTGCCCCAGCGGGCGATCGCCTGCCCGAACGCGATGCCGGGCGCGACCGTGTCGGCCACGGCGCCCAGGGACAGCCCCCGGCGGCGGCACGCCAGCCACACGCCCACGCCTCCCAGGGCGACCGCGCCCCAGATGCTGAGCCCGCCCTCCCAGATGAACAGCGCCTGGTAGGGCTCCTTGATCGCGCGCGGGCCGAAGTAGGTCTGCCAGTCGGTGATGACGTGGTAGACGCGAGCGCCGACCAGCCCGAAGATCACTCCAGGGACGGCGATGTCGCTGATCGTGCCCTTCTCGCCGCCGCGGGCGCGCCAGCGGCGCTCGCTGAGCCAGACGCCGAAGGCGATCGCGACGATGAAGCACAGTGCGTAAGCCCGGATCGGGATGATTCCGAGGTACCAGACCCCTTCGGGAGGGCTCGGAATCGAGGCAAGGGCCATGCCGGTGAGGCTACTCAACGTGAGGCCCCTCGGCCGCCTTCGTGACCTGATCGCAAACCTTCCACGACGTGAAGCGGCACAGGGGAACCGGTGCGGTGGCGCTGGTGGCACCAGGAATTGGTACCGTCGGTCGTGTGGCTGAGACACGGCTTCGGCTGCCTGATGAGGCGTGTGAGCAGATCAAGCGGATCGCTGCTGGTGACGCCCAGAGCGCGAGCCACGCGGGTGACGACCGTGGGCGCGCCCCGAAGCACGTGTACTCGCTCGCCCCGGGAGTGCCGATATGAACTTCAGTGACGACGTGCGCTCGGCTTTCCGGCGCGGTGAGAGCGATGCCGTGGTGCGCATGAGTGAGGCCGAGATCGAGCGGGCTCAGGCGGCCGGCGATCCGGCGGGTGAGGTGGAGGCCCGGTACAGCCTGGCCCGGGTCGCGATCCGCGGTGGTGACCTGCCGGGCGGAGAGGCCCGGGCTCGCGAGGCGCTCGCGGTCGCGCTGCGCTCCGGTGACCGGAGCCTTGAGGAACGGCCGAGGCACGTGCTGGCCGCCGTGGCGCGCATGTCGGGCGACCTGCTCCGCGCTCGTGATCTGTACCAGGAGAGCATCGCCCTCAACGAGGCGCTCGGCCAGCCCAAGATGGTCAACTCCGAGTACCACAACCTCGCGTTCTGTGAGCTGGGTCTGGGCAACCTCGACGTGGCGCGGAAGCTCTTCGCCGAGGGACGTGAACGGGTGTTCCGCAACGGCTGGGCTGATTTCGTGCCGTACGTCTGCGTGGCGGGCGCCGCGCTGGCCTCGGCGGAGGGCGATCACGCGCGGGCGGCGCGGCTGGCCGGGGTCGCGGACGGCGCGTTCACGTCGCTCGGCCAGGTACCGGACCCCGACGACGCGGCCGACCTCGCCAAGGTGCGCGCCGCCGCCACCGAGGCGCTCGGCCCGGCCGCCTTCGGCGAGGAGTACACGCAAGGTCAGCTCCTCGATCCGCATGAGGCCTTCGCCGACGATCGACACTGACGCGAGAGGGACCTTCAGGGGGGAAGTCGTCACAACTCCGCTGTCTTCGCCGGCATCTAACGTGGTAGCCGATGGTGGGGGGAGAGCGCATGGCGTCCGTTTCGCCGTTGGTGCCTGGGGACCCGGCGCAGGTGGGAGGGTTCTGGACGGCCGGTCGTCTTGGGGCGGGCGGGCAGGGGGTGGTGTTCGAGGCTTACGACGCCAGCGGGACGCGGGTCGCCGTCAAGGTGTTGCACGGCGACGCCGTCGCGCGGGGGCAGGTGCGGAACAGGTTCGCGAAGGAGGCCGCCGCCGCGCGGCGGGTGGCGCCGTTCTGCACCGCGCGGGTGCTCGCCGTCGACGTGGACGCGCCGAAGCCCTACATCGTGAGCGAATACGTCGAAGGCCCCAGTCTGCGGCAAGCCGTCACGGAGGGACAACCCCCGTTGACTGGTGGCATGACACGGACGAGTGCACGGCAAAGGCGCTGATGGTGGCGTTCAGCCCAGACGAGCAGACCCTGGCGTGCGTGACCGCTTCGAGGATCTCGCTGGTGGACGTGCGCACCGGCAGGACGCTCGCGAGCGGGCCGGTCTCAGATCTGGAATCGGTGGACCGCCTCTGGTTCAGTCCGGACGGCCGCCTCCTCGCCGCCACCGGACCGGCGCGCCTGCGGCTCATCCGCGTGTCCGACGCCCAAGTGCTCCTGGACCAGCCCGTCGCGACGGATGCGGTCGGCTTCGACGGGACGACCCTGCGGTACCTCGCCGACGCCACCGTGGTGAGCCTCGACGTCACCGGCCTGCTCGACCCGGTCCGCCTTCCCGGCCCGGTGCCCGACACCGAACTCTTCAGTCCGGACGGACGTCTGCTGGTGACCCACAAGGCGGGCTCGCGCGCCATGATGCTGCGAGACCCGCGCGGGCGGGTCGTCGGCACCCCGTTGCCGATGGAGGCCGACAGCATGATCCGGGACCCCGCGTTCAGCGGCGACGGCGGCCTGCTCGCCTTCACCGACGGAAGAAGCCGGGACTACGTGAGCCTGTGGGACACCACGAGACGTACGCGGGTTGCCAAGATCCCCATCCCTGACATGTGGTACCCGCATTCCCTCGCCATGGCGCCTGACGGCGCCACGCTCGCGATCGGCGTGTCGGCCGTCGTCGACCCGTCGCGCGCGCGGCTGCTCATATGGGACGTGCGACAGGCGCGATGGAGCAGGTCCATCGGGCGCGTCGGCGAGGTCGAGGTCGTCTTCCGGCCGGGGAGCACGATGGTCGCGGAGAGCCAGGCCGATCCAACCGCCTGCTGGACCTTTCGACGGGAAGGGAGACCGGTCAGGCCCTCGGACCGTCGCGGGTGCGGAGCCCTTCGGTGACACTCGCCTTCAGCCCCGACGGGCACACCATCGCGATGCACCTGCCGCGCGGGCTCGCCTTCTTCGACGTGCGCACCGGGGAGCGGAAGGGATCGGTCTCCGCCATACCGGACTCGGACCAGATCCTCTTCTCTCCTCGCGGGGACGTGGCGGCGTCCATCGGCGGAGACCGGAGCGTACAGCTGTTGGATGTCGCGACCTCGGCCAGGCTAGGAGTCCCCTTCGCGGGTGGTGCCTCCTACTTCAAGTCGGCGGCTTTCGACGCGAGCGGTACGGTGATCCACACCGTCGACGACGCGGGCGTCCTCCGGGACGTCCTCGTCGACCCCGGGCGGATCGCGGCCACCGTGTGCGCCCGCGTCGGCCAAACGCTTACCCCCGCCGAATGGGAGCGCCACCTCCCGGGCCTCCCCTACCGGGACCCGTGCCCCTGATAAGGAGTTGCCGGAGCGGATCGTCCATCCCCACCACTTGCGGAGCATCGTGATCGGGCAAGAAAGGACTCTGAGTAGCAGCGTATCTGGGCGTCCAACGGTTCAGAGGGTCGCGGAGAGCCGTAGTGGGGTGGGGAGCGCCCGGTAGCGCCGGAGAATGGATGACTTGGTGGACGCCTTGACCTCCACGGCCATCGTGGTGTCCGCCTCCTTGGGTGCGCGTACGACCAGCACTAGGCGCTGTGTGCCGTCCAGTGGGAGGTTCCTGGTGCGCTTGAGCTCCCAGCGGGGGTCTGAGCGTAACTCGCGGAGCGCGAGCAGAAAGGGAGTCCCCGTCTTCGGCAGGCTGCCGGTGAGCGCGCCGATCGACGCCTCGACCCCGGCGACCTTGAGCTGCGGCTTGATCTCGAACTGGACGTTGCGCTGGGCGGGGTCCTCGATCCTGGCAGGGGCCATCGACCAGGCTATGGGCTGCTCGGCCGAGCCCGTCGCGGCGATGAGAGTGGCGCGGAGCGTGACGGAGTGAAGCGCCGGCCCCCAGCCGGGGTCGGAGAAGGTGACGGACAGATGCACCTCGTGGTAGCGGTGATGTTCCGCCTCCTGCTCGATATAGCCGCGCATGTCCGGATAGCGTTCGGCTGTCATGAGAAAGGCGACCGGCCCCCCGAGGACGACCCTTCCCTCCAACTCCTCGGCGGGCGAGGACTCCTCCCGGACAGGGGCTGAAGGCCCCCTCGAATCGGTGCCCTCGGATGAGGATCGGTCTCGGCGCATAGGCACGAAGCTGAGCGGCTGCTCTGACAGGTGGGGGAGCTCGAGATGAGTCATCGGCGTCCTTTGCCGGGGATTGGCCAGGGATGACAGACCTGTATCACAGCAAGGTGATCAGACGCGCCCGATTCTCGGCGAGAACGTGGGTCAGGCGAGGTGCGGTTCGCCCGACAGTCGTCCGGCTCACCGAAGGTTGCCGCATGGCGGCATGTTCGCCACAGGATGGGTGGGGGCGGTCACGTGTTCGGCTCCTACGAAGCCCCAGCCTTCCCAGCGTTCCCTGCCCGGCTCCGAGCGGTCTCCGCGGGTGTAGTACCAGACCCTTCCTCCGTCGGCCTGGACTCGTCCGAGCTGCCAGCAGACGAACCAGCTTTTCGGGGTGTCGAGGACGGCTACCTTCTCGGTGCTGTCCGGGTGGCGGTAGAGCGGTGTGTCGGTTCGGTTGACGCACACGAAGTCCCTGGTCCAGGCATGGCCGCCTTGTCTGCCGTCGACCTGCTTGACCCCCCGGCGCTCGGTGCAGGCGTGCGCGCTCTCCGCGTCCGCGGTGAGGTCGGAGCCCGGCCGCCAGATCAGGACCACGGCCATGACGAGGACGGCCATCCCCGCCAGCGCCCATCCCGTGCGTCTCTTCCGCAGGAACGGCGGATACACGCGCGAGCGCTTCGCCGGGGACGGGGGGACCGGTGGCGCGGCGGGAGGCGCGTCCGGCGGCGCCGCGCGGTCGTCCGGCGGGTCGGCCGGCTGGTTCTCGGTGAGCTCCGCCTCCGCCTCGTGCGGGGCCTGCGCGCGCACCCACCGCCGGTGGAGTTCGATGATCTCCGCCTGGCTCGCGTGGCACTCCTTGGCGAACCGCTCCAGCAGGGTGAAGCGCGGTGGAACGCCGTCGCCGGAGCAGTAGCGGTGGAGGGTGGACTTGCCGACCCCGAGCCGCTTGGCGAGGGCGTCGTAACTGCGGCCGGTCTTCTTCTTCAGGTGGCGTAGGTACCCGGCAAGATCTTCGCCCGCAGTCGGCTCCGACACCCCTGGCTCCTCGAATCTCGACCCGAGTTCGATACCCCGAAAGTAACAGGAGAACCAGCAGTATCTCTAGTACATCCCACTTTGTCCCATCGTGCGCGGGATTGTGCTGGTCAAAGCTGGTTTTTGTCCCGTGCCCCCTTCACCGTCCCGACCCCCTTGCTGTGGGACGGACGCCCGGTCACGGTGATGACCGTCAGACGGAGAAACCACCGGTTCTCACCAAGCCCCCCACCGGTCGCGACGACCACTGGACCGTCAGGAGATGCATGATCATGCGTCCGTTCACGTCCTTTCCCTCACCGCGACGAGGAACACGGCACCCCGTCTGGGCCGGAATGGTGACCGCGGCGGCGGTCACCGTCCTCGTCGGCGGTCTGCCGGCCGTTTCGGCCGACGCGGCCGTGGCCGCCCCCAACCTGCAGCTGCCCTTCCCCTGCGGCCAGCAGTGGCGGCTGGACACCTGGGGGCACGCCCCGGCGCTCGACATGGTCAAGGAGCCGGACCAGCAGGGCACCGAGGGCGCCTCGCTGGTGGCGCCCGCCGCCGGGACGGTGAACAAGTCGTACTACCACGACAACGCCGGCAACGTGATCCAGGTCAACCACGGCGGCGGCTATTTCACCACCTACCTGCACCTGCAGTCGCGAGCCGTCGGCGTGGGCGCCAAGGTCGCGCAGGGCGCCCTCATCGGGAAGGTGGGCCGGACGGGTCCCACGTCCAACAACCACCCGCACCTCCACTTCGAGCTCGGTTACGACTCGAACGGCGACGGCGAGGCGTCCTGGGGGTTCGCGGGCGCCGAGCGGGTCAGGCCCACGTTCAACGGGGTCTCGTACGGCGGCGCCAACAACCAGACCTCCAGGAACGTCACCAGCCGCAACTGCGGCGGCGGCGCTCCCGATTTGGGGGTGCTGGAGTTCTATCTGACCGATGACCAGTCTTCCAAGGTTTCTACGCGGCCGGTGTTCCGGTATGGCAATAGTCCGATGGTGCCGATCTCGGGGGATTGGGATGGGGATGGTACTGACACGGTGAGCACGTATGATCCGACTTCGGGGCGGTTCCATATCAGTAATAGTCCGGCGAATGGGCAGGCGCAGTATTCGTTCCGGTATGGGGATGCGAACGGGGTTCCGTTCGTGGGGGACTGGGATGGGGATGGTAAGGACAATGTGGGTGTGCGTATGGGGCGGGTGTTCTATATGCGGACCAGTCCGGTGACGAGCGCGACGGAGACGACGCAGTCGGTGTCGTATGGCGATGTCGCGATGTTGCCGTTGGCGGGTGACTGGGATGGTGACGGCAAGGACACCGTCAGCGCGTATGACCCGCGGGATGCCCGGTTCCATATCAGTAACAGTCCGGCGAACGGGCAGGCGCAGTATTCGTTCCGGTACGGCGACCCGAACGCGGCCCCGTTCGTGGGGGACTGGGACGGTGACGGGAAGGACAACGTGGGGGTGCGCATGGGTTATGTGTTCTACCTGCGGACCAGCCCGGTCACCACGGCGACCGAGACCACGCACTCGGTGGGTTACGGCGACACGGCGAACCTGCCGGTGATCGGCGACTGGAACGGCGACGGCAAGGACAGCCAGGGCATCGCCCGCTGACCTCCCCGTGAACTGGGGCCGCTGAGGCCCCCGGGCCGGCTCCCGGCCAGGCACACCTCGAGCACGACCGTGGCCGGGCGAGATCCGGCCTGCCCTCCCGCCCTGTCTCCCGACGGCTGGAGACAGGGCGCTCGCATCCCCCAGGAGAAGACCGTGACCATCACTGCCCTACGCGCCCGCCCCTCCGTCGTCCGGCCTCTGATCGCGCTCACCGCTCTCGTCGGCGGGCTGCTCGCGTCCGCCGCCGGGGCGACCGCGGCCCAGGCCGCCGGACTCGCGCCCACGCCGCCCGTTCCCGGCCCGGCGGGCCCTCCGGTGCCCGCGGAGCTCGCGGCCGCGCTGGCTTACACCGCCTGCGTGCCGGGCGGCCCGACCGCGGCCGACGGCGCGATCGCCAACCAGGTGAGGCCGAACATGAACGGCCCCCGCATGGGACGGAGCGTGAACGCCTACAACGTCTCGTGCGCCCGGATCATCACCACCACCGTCAAAGGTCGCGGGCTGGACAAGCGGGCGGCCGTGATCGCCGTCACCACGGCGATCACCGAGAGCACCCTGCACAACTACACGGAGGCCGGCGACCACGACAGCCTGGGGCTGTTCCAGCAGCGCCCCTCCCAGGGCTGGGGCACCCCGGCCCAGCTGACCAACCCGGTGTACGCCACCAACGCGTTCATCAACGCCATGCTCGCCAAGTACCCGAACAACTCGTGGATGAGCGGGGACATCGGCGCCATCTGCCAGCGCGTACAGGTCTCGGCCGTGCCGGACGCCTATGCCCATGAGGTCCACGACGCCCAGCTCCTCGTCAACGCCCTGTGGAACGCCGCTCCCGATTTCGGGGTACTGGAGTTCTATCTGACCGATGATCAGGCGTCGAGGGTGTCCACTCGGCCGGTGATTCGGTATGGGAACAGTCCGATGGTGCCGATCTCGGGGGATTGGGATGGGGATGGTACTGACACGGTGAGCACGTATGATCCGACTTCGGGGCGGTTCCATATCAGTAATAGTCCGGCGAATGGGCAGGCGCAGTATTCGTTCCGGTATGGGGATGCGAACGGGGTTCCGTTCGTGGGGGACTGGGATGGGGATGGTAAGGACAATGTGGGTGTGCGTATGGGGCGGGTGTTCTATATGCGGACCAGTCCGGTGACGAGCGCGACGGAGACGACGCAGTCGGTGTCGTATGGCGATGTCGCGATGTTGCCGTTGGCGGGTGACTGGGATGGTGACGGCAAGGACACCGTCAGCGCGTATGACCCGCGGGATGCCCGGTTCCATATCAGTAACAGTCCGGCGAACGGGCAGGCGCAGTATTCGTTCCGGTACGGCGACCCGAACGCGGCCCCGTTCGTGGGGGACTGGGACGGTGACGGGAAGGACAACGTGGGGGTGCGCATGGGTTATGTGTTCTACCTGCGGACCAGCCCGGTCACCACGGCGACCGAGACCACGCACTCGGTGGGTTACGGCGACACGGCGAACCTGCCGGTGATCGGCGACTGGAACGGCGACGGCAAGGACAGCCAGGGCATCGCCCGCTGACCTCGACGTCCACCCGTGACTCCTCCTCCAGCGACGCCACCTCGGCGATCTCGCCGCCGAAGAACACCCGGTCGCCGATCGTGCTGAACGCGTAGGCGCTGGAAGATCAGGCGGTTCGCTGGAGGAGGAGGGTGACGAAGCCGAGGATGCCGCGGTAGCCGTGGAGCCAGGTGTCGCGGTGCTCCAGGGCGGCCGCGCGGGCCGCGGCGGCGTCGGGGCCGGGGTTCTCGTTGGCCCAGCGGAGCAGGGTTCCGGTCCAGGACCATTCGTACTCGTCCCACTCGGCCAGGTCGCTGGTGGAGGCGTAGACGGTGTCGAAGCCGGCGGACTCGGCGGCGGCGACGGTGCCGGGCAGGTCGAGCAGCTCCGACGGCTCGACGTTCAGCCGGGTGAGCGCCTCGGGGGTCGGTTCGCGTTCCCAGAAACCGCCGCCGATCAGCGCCAGGCCGTTCGGCCGCAGGTGACGGCGTACGTGGGCGACGGTGGCGGCGAGCCCGCCGAACGCGTGCGTGGCGCCGACGCAGACCACCAGGTCGTAGTGCTCGACCACCGGGAAGTCGGCGGCCGGCCGCTCGTGGAGTCGGATGCGTTCCCAGACGCCTTGCATCTCCGCGTACCCCTCGGCCGTCTTGAGCGCGTCGGCGGAGATGTCGACGCCGTCGGCGGTCGCGTCCTCGTACATGGCCAGCGCGCGCAGCGTCCAGGCCGCCCGGCCGCAGCCGAGATCGAGGATTCTCGCCGCCTCGGGCAGCCGGGCCCGGCGCAGCAGCCGGGTGACGTGCGCGCCGGAGACCGGCGCGGCGATGGGATGGTCCCGATGTGCGAGATGGCTGATGAGCCGGCGTTCCATGGCACCAATCTGTCGTATCCCCCGCAGGCCGCACCAGCCGTTAATCGCTCCGTCGGGCCGGCTCGACGGCGCGGAGCAGCCGGAGCGGAGGCTTCCGCGGCCGGGCGGCCGGTCGTTCACCGCCTGAACCGAACCGCGTTCGCCATGCGGCGGGGTGGTGTTCGGCTGACGCGCCGGCCGGGCGCGCCGATAACGTCGTGTCGTGGACAGAATCTGGACGGCCGAAGAGGCGCGGAGTCTCATGCCGCAGGTGCGTCGGCTGGTGGACGAGATCATCGCCATTCGGGCCGACCTCGCCGAGCTCGGGCACGACCTGCGGGGTGGCGGGCGGTCTCCGCTGGGCGGGCTGGCCGAGGCCAAGGCCATGGAGGCGCGGGTCGCGGAGGTCCTCGGCTGGTTCGACGAGCGGCAGATCGAGATCAAGGGCATCGCGCCGGTGCTGGTCGACTTCCCGGCGGTTCTCGACGGGGTGTCGGTGCGGCTGTGCTGGATCGAGGGGGAGACCGACCTCGGCTGGTACCACCGCACCGACCTCGGCTTCCCCGGCCGCCGCCGCCTCTTGTGAAAGCCCGAAGGCGGCCGTCGCCCCTCGCCGCTCCACGAGCCACGTGCCGGGGGGACAACGGGCTTCCCCCTGATCTGGACCGGTAAGTCGGGTGCGCACGTCTCATCAGGCGGGTACCTGCCCGGCTCGTTCCGGAGGGCGTGGCAGTACGGGCGTCTCCAGGACGGTGGCCTGTGCGCCGTCGGCGTCCATGAGGTGTTCTTCCACATTGGGGCCGGCGATGTCCAGGTGGTGGCGGTCCAGCCAGCCGAACAGGTCGTGCCCGGCTTGGACCAGGTCGGCGGCCGGCGGGACGACGGCGCGTACCACGGTGCGGGCGGGCAGGATGAGCTGCTCGCCGCCGTGGTCCGTGGTGACCGCCGCGGCGAATCCACCGTCGGGGTGCCCGCGCAGCCAGGTCAGCAGGGTCGCGGGCGGCGCCGGGCAGACGGCGGCCAGCTCGGCCGGGTGATCGAGGCGCAGGTGGCGCACCCGCAGGCGGCGCGGGCCCACTGTGGCCTGCTGCGGCAGGATCGACATCGACGTCGCGAGGTGGTCCTCCACGAGAGCCGCGGTCGCGGCCAGGGCGGTGATGTCACGCCGGATGCCCGTCAGGACCTCCGCCACGGCCTGCCGCAGTCGTTCCTCGGGCGCGTCGAGCAGGTCGGCGATCTGGCGTAGCGGCAGGCCGAGGCGTTGCAGTGCGCGAACGCGTTCGAGCCGGGACAGCTCGGCCACGCCGTACCGGCGGTAGCCGGTGGCGGGATCCACCGCGGCGGGCATCAGCAACCCGATCCGCTGGTAGTGGCGCAGGGTGCGCTCTGAGACGCCGGCCATGCGTGAGAGCTGTCCGATCCGCCACATGTCGCTCCTCATGTTGACCTTGTCCCTGCGGCAGGGTCCTACCGTCGCCGTCCATGACCGAATCGAACGCCCGGACTCGGCTTGCCGGGGTACTACTGCTGAGCTCGCTGGTCGCCATGGTCGCCGGTGCGGCCCTCGTGGTGCCATCGGGGCTTACCCTGAATCCCTCCGATCCGGAGGCCGTGCTGGCCGCGGTGGGCGCGCACGCCGGGACGCACCTGGCTGAGCTGGCCCTCGACGTGCTGGGCTGGCTCGCGCTGGCCGCCGCGGGCCTGGTGACGGCCGCCGGCTCGGCCGAGGCGCCCAGGCCGTATCTGGTGGTGCTCGCCGGCGGGCTGCTGGCGGCCGCCGGTCTGGCGGGCATGCTCCACGACGCCGGCAACCTGGCACTGACCCAGCTGGCCGCCGTCCCCGCGGCCGTGACCGTGGCCACGGCGGTGCTCCTCACCGCCAAGTGGACCGTCAACCTGGCCGGGCTGCTGTGGGTCGCGGCCACCGCCACCACCGCGGCCGGCGTCCCGATGCCCGCGTGGCTTCGCCGTGCCGGCGCCGTCGCCGCGCTCCTGGGGCTGGCCGCGGTCGCGCTCCCCTGGACGACCGGCGTGCGGGGGCCGTCGGCGGAGATGGAGCGGCTCGGCTACGCCCTGCACCTGCCGGTCATGGTGTGGTACGGCGTGCTGGGCTGGCGATTTCTGCGCGGTGGCCGACCTCGACGCCGGTAGCGTCCTTGAGGTTCTGGGCGGCGTCGGGGGCGAGGAGGTAGCCCTGGCGGAGGTTGTGCGCGTCGGCCGCGGCGACGGCGGCGACGTACAGGGCGCGGTGGCGGTAGAGCTGATCGAGGCGGGCCTGGTCGAAGGGGATGTGCGTGCCGAACAGGCGGCAGAACAGGTCTCCGGAGTTGTCGCCGTTGTTGAGGGCGGTGGGCGCCGCGACCTGGGAGAGCCGGATGCCTCCCAGGGCCAGGCCCAGCTCGTCGCGGGCCTTCGTGCCGTCGGGGTTGAAGAGCAGCGGGGGAGCGGCGGGGGGTGCGACCCCTCGCTCGGCCCAGCGGGTCAGGTGGTCGTAGGCGGCGGCGAGCACGTGGTGCAACGGGACGCGGCTGAACGGCGGCTGGTCGCAGGCGTACTCGGGGGCCTGGCCGAGGTCGCGGGTCAGCAACGGGCGCCGGTACTCCTGGCCCGCCCAGCCCGAGTGGGCGGCGCCCGCGACCTCCCAGCGGCGGAACCTGTCGCGGTCCGGGGGGCGGGCCGGTGATCGCACGTCGGTCTCCGACAGCACCTGGAACACCGGCTCGGCGCCCGCGCGGGTGGGCGCGGTGCCGACTATGGTGGCGAACCCGTCGAAGACGCTCTCGATCCGGGGGAGCACGGCGTCGTAGTACACCGTCATCCGGCCCGCGGACTGGGAGGCGCCGACGGCGAGCACCGTGCGGGCCGTCGACCGGCCCAGGGGCGCCTTGCCGCCCCGTGCCCGGACGGCCTTGGCCGCCTGGGAGAAGATGTCGTAGGAGAGCTCGTCGGCGGTGAACCGGCCGCCTCCCGTGACGTCCAGGCCGCCGTAGCGGGCGGGGCTCCAGCCGCGGAGCTGGTCGACCCCCACCCGCTGCGCGGAGACGCCGACCCACGCGTACCCGGCACGGGTGATCTGGTCGGGGCTCCACAGCGCGTCCAGGTCGAACCCGGCGCTCACGTTCTGCCATTCGGCCAGCACGGTGCCGTTGAACGCGGCCTGGAGGGCCGGTCGGCGCACGATGATCCGGGTCCGGTAGGGGACGTCCGAGGCGAGCGGCCGGCCGGTCGTGTCGTAGGCGTCCGCCGTGCCGGAGAGCAGGAACTCCTGCTCCACGTAGCCGCGGGCGGCCAGGTCCCCGCCGGCGGACAGCCACGGGTAGGTGTCGCGCACGTCCGGCGAGGACGGGTCGCCCGGGACGGAGCCCGGCAGGGGCCCCTCGACGGCCGGCGCCGAGACGGGCGCCGGAGCCGAGC
The DNA here is from genome assembly GCF_029846175.1 of Sphaerisporangium sp. TRM90804. GTDB lineage: Bacteria > Actinomycetota > Actinomycetes > Streptosporangiales > Streptosporangiaceae > Sphaerisporangium. The sequence continues at coordinate 150,147 of NZ_JARWAC010000011.1, forward strand.
GCCGGGCGTCGGCATGGGCGGGGGCGGCCGCGAGCCCGGCGACCACCACGCCCGCCACCATGACCCTGGCCGTTGTCACCAGCGAGACCATCGCGTCACATCCCCTTCCGGCGCGGCCGAGGCGGACGGCCGCACCCAGGGATGGTCTCCGACCGAGGCCCGTTCGGCATCGGTGTAATCACCGGCCGTCGCCACCGGCCGGGTCCGTGCCCGCCCCCCGCCCCGCCCGCGACCTCCCGGACGACGGCGGCTCTGGACGCGATCCCGGCCGGGGTGGGCGAGGTGGGCGCTACCGGACCTCGTAGACGGCGGTCGTGCCGCTCACCTCGTTGCCCACGATCAGCAGCGGCCGGCGGGTCGGGCTGTCCTCGGCGGGCACGAAGAGGACGCCCTCGGGGCCCACGTCGCCCGCCGTCCCCTGTTCCAGGGAGCCGGCGAAGTCGCGGGTGCTGAGGTAGCCGGCGAGGGCCGGGCGCCGGGGGTCGGTCACGTCGTACGCGACCACGCCGCTGACGCGCTCGAGCCCGGCGAACGCGTACGTCCTGCCGCGCACCTCGCCCACGGTGACACCCTCGGGCTCCGGCCCCTTGTTGTCGCTGCGGCTGTCGAAGGAGTCGTTCTCCTCGTTGTCGGCGTTGAACTCCTCGGGCAGCTCCCGGGCGATCAGTCGCTCCAGCTCGTCGCCGGAGTCCCACACCAGCGCGCCCGTGGCGGAACGCACGGAGATCGAGCGGCCGCCGAAGGCGTACAGCTCGGTGTAGGCGCCCGAGGCGTCCTTCGGCGAGTCGGCGGCGACGGTGAGCCGGCCCAGCTCGGTGTCCTTCTTCAGTTCCGCGGCGCCCGCGAACGCGCCCGCCGAGAGCGTCAGCTCCTTGACCCGCACCTCGTCGGCGTGGCAGTCCCACTCACGGCCGTCGCCCTCGTTGGCCGTGACCAGGTACGTCTGCCCGCGGGAGCGGAAGTTCGCGACGCCGTCGGGCATGTACATCCCCTTGACGCCGGGCCGGGGACGGATGTCGATCTTCCCGTCCTTGTCGGAGGCGTCCACGCCCACCTCGCCGAAGTCCTTGAGTCCCAGCGGCACGATGCGCTCCACTTCGGCGCGGTCGAGGTCGACGATCGCGACCGCGTTGTTCTCCTGCAACGTCACCCAGGCCGTGTCGCCGGCCACGGTGACGTACTCCGGCTCCAGGTCGCGGGCCACCGTCGCCTCCGGCCCCGACAGGCGCACACCCGCGGCCCGGAGCTTGCCGGCCTGGCCGTTGAACGCCCGGAAGCCGGCGGTGCGTACGGTGCCGCGTGCCACGTCGATCACGCTGACCGACCCCTCCGGGTCGTCGACGGCGCCCGCGCAGTACGACGCCGGCTCGCCTTCGTTGGCGACGACCAACCGGCGGCCGTCCTCGGTGAAGGTCACCATGTCGGGCAGCGCCCCGACGCGGAACTCCCTGAGCTTCTTGCCGGAGCGTGCCTGGAAGAGCGTCACCCTGCCCTGGCCGGTCTTGCTCTCGGCCTGCTGGGCGACGGCCACCAGCCCCTTGCCGACGGCGACGCTGTTCGCGCCGGGAGCCGCGAGGGAGGTGACCCGCCTCGGGCGGCGCGGGTCGCGGATGTCGAGGACGTCCACCGTCCCGGCCTGCGCGTTCACCACGAAGACCTGCCTGGTGGCGGGATCGTAGGAGGTGATCTCCGAGGCCCCGGTGCCCACCGACCCGGTGGAGAACCGCCCGAGGAACGCCAGACCGATCCCCTTGTTCCCGTGGCCGGGCGACATCGTGGCCTGGGCGGGGGCGACCGTGAGCGTGAGTGACAGGAGGGCGGTGGCGGCGGCTGCGGTTACCCGAAAGGGTTGTACGACGTGCATCCGCCGATCCTGGCGACGTCCGGTGACCGGACGCTCTCCGCGGGATGGACGTGCGATGAACGCTCGTACCGCCCGCGGCCAGGGATCACCTGGTCAGGGCGCTGATCGTGCGGCGCCGCGCGCCTGTGGCCGGGAGTGGCCGCTCCCGGCCGGGTCCGATCATCGTCACGGTGTGTGCCGAGGCGTCAATGGCGGAGCAGTGTCAGGGTCGTCTCGGGGGCGGTGACGGTGAGCCGGGCGTGGCCGCCGATCGGGAAGGTGGCCGACGGCTGCGTGTGGCCGACGTCGATGTTGGCGAGGACGGGGACGCCGTTCAGGGACGGCTGGGTCTCGATGATCTGTTCCAGCAGCGGGCGGGTCATGTGGCTGGCCCGCTGGAACCTGCCGACCGCCAGTCCCCGGACCCCCGCGGCGTCGGGGAGCTGCAGCAGCGAGGTCAGGTCGCGCGCGAAGGTCGCCGGGCTCGACTCGAAGTCGTCCTCGACGATCAGCAGCGCGCCGTCGAGGGACGGCATGTACGGGGTGCCCTGCAGCAGGTTCAGGGTGCACAGGTTGCCGCCGACGACCCGCCCCTCCGCGGTGCCGGGCCGGATCGGCCACCACCCGTCGTTGACGATGGGCTCCCTTCTGTCCTGGTCGAGGAACCACGGGTCGTCGGTCCAGTGCGTCGCCGGGGTCAGGGAGACCGGCGCGGTGCCGAACACGACCGAGGAGAACCAGCCCAGGGTCGGCTCGAAGTGGTCGCGCATCCCGAACGTCGACCAGTGCGGGCCCGAGTAGGTGACCAGCCCGGTCCGGGCGAGGACGGCGTTCTGCAGGGCGGTGATGTCGGAGTATCCGCACAGGATCTTCGGGTTGGCGCGGATCAGCTCCCAGTCGAGGAACGGCAGCAGCTCGTTGCAGTTGTAGCCGCCGATGACCGTCAGGATCGCCGCCACCGACGGGTCCGCGAAGGCGTCGTGCAGATCGGCCACCCGTGAGGCGACGCTGGAGGAGTCGAACGCGTCGCGCTCGTCGATGTGGTCGCCGTAGGTGAGCGTCAGTCCGAGCTGGTCGAACCGCGCCTCGATGACGCCGGTGTGGTCATGCTCCATCACCATCGCCCGCGAGGCCGCGGGCGTCACCACCCGTACGACGTCGCCTTCGCGCAGCTTGCGGGGAAAGATCACGTCCATGACCGCCGAAGCATAGCGGGTGAAGCCTGGGCAGCCGGGGCGATGGCCGTGCGTACGCCCGCGCCGCCCTCGCCGTGCCCGGTGGGCGCACGGGTCGCCTCGCGGTGGGGCTCCCGTGGGCTGTCCGTGACCTTGGGGGGCGGTTATGTTGGCGCTCAAGGAGTGTTTCCACCGGCGTTCTAGGGAGTTCGGGTGGGCGAGCACGAGAACGGCGACCGGCCGCCGGCCGGGGTCGACGTCGAGCGGGCCAGCATCGCACGGGCCTATGACGCGTTGCTGGGGGGCACCGATCACTTCGCCGTCGACCGGGCGGCGGTGGCCGAGTTGCGCAAGGTGTGCCCGGAGATCACCGACGTCGCCGTGCACAACCGGCGCGCGCTCGGGCGCGGGGTGCGGCACCTGGCCGGGGAGCTCGGCATCCGGCAGTTCCTGGACCTGGGGTCTGGGCTGCCGACGGCGCAGAACACCCACCAGGTGGCGCAGAGCCTGGTGCCGGACGCGCGGGTGGTCTACGTCGACATCGACCCGATGGTGCCGGCCCACAGCCGGGCGCTGCTGCCCGACGACGGCAGCACGGCCGTGATCGCGGCCGACCTTCGCGAGCCCGAGACGATCCTCGGCCACCCCGACCTGCACAAGATCATCGACTTCGAGGAGCCGGTCGCCGTCCTGCTGGTCGCGATCCTGCACCACCTGCACGACGACGAGGACCCCCGGGGCATCGTGGAGGCCTACCTCGGCGCGGTCCCGCCGGGCAGCCCGTTGTTCGTCACCCACTTCTGCTCCTCCAGCCCGGACGCCCCGGCCCTGGAGAAGGCCTTCCACGGCGTGCTCGGCACCGGCAGGTTCCGGTCGATGGAGGAGATCCGGGCGTACTTCGACGGCACCGACCTGCAGCCGCCGGGTGTCGTCTACCTCCCCGACCTGTACCCCGAGGTGCCGCGCATCCGCGACTTCACCGTCGCCGGGCGCCTCATGGCGGGCGGCATCGGCGTCAGACGCTGACCTCGGCCCCCGGCCCCCGGCCCCTAGCTCTTGGAGTCCCTCAGCTCGTCGAGCATGCCGAGCAGGTGGGTCGCGGCCTTCTCGATGTCGGTGTAGTCGTTCTGGGCGGCGCGGACCTCGGCCGCGATGACGCCGCACCGGTGCACGTCGGTGAAGTCGCCGTAGGGGAACTTGTGCCGCCCCTTGGTGCCTTCCGCGTGCTCGTCGTCCACGCCGAGGAACCACTTCTCGTACTCGGCGAAGCCGTGCTTCTCGATGAAGTCGTTCTCCTGGCCGGCCGACGGCCGGTGCTCGCTCCAGTCGTCGTTCTGGTCGAGGACGTGGTGCCCGTCGCCGACGCGCTTCTTCGCGAAGTCGAACGACCGTCTGTTCAACTTGACAGCCATGATCTCCTGCCCGCGTGCTCCAGGGAGTGGTTGTCCAGGCCCTCACTCGTGTCTACCCGATCTCACCACGCGTCACCGGTGTCACGCCGGCGAATGCCGGCGACCCGCGAGCCCGCCTGATCCGCGCCGGCGGCTCCCCTCGCGTGGTCCGAGGTGAGGCCGCCGCGCGCGGGGCGTGGCGATCGGAACGTTCCCGCCTGGTGGGTTACTTCGGCATCAGGACGGTGTCGATGATGTAGACGGTCGCGTTGCGGGTCTGCACGCCGCCGCAGACGACGTCCGCGTCGCCGACCTTGTAGCTCTCGCCCGAGCCGCTGGTGCTCAGCATGCCCCCCTGCAACGTGGTCAGGCTGCCGTTCTCCAGGTCCGTGGGGGTCTGGCGGCTGCCGACGACGTGGTAGGTGAGGATGCTGGTCAGCATCTTCTTGTCGGCGAGCACCTTCTCCAGCGTGGCCTTGGGGAGCTTGGCGAAGGCGTCGTTGGTCGGGGCGAACACCGTGATGTCGGGGGCCGAGTTCAGGGTGTCCACCAGGCCCGCCTTCGTGACCGCGGTGACCAGGGTGGACAGCACGGGGTTGTTGGAGGCGGCGGTGGCGACCGGGTCCTGTGCCATGCCGGAGAAGCTGCCCGCGCCCGAGTCGGGGACGGCCGAGCACGCCGCGCCGAACGGGGCGGCGGCGGCCATCGGCGTCTCGGTGGCGGGCGCCGGAGCGGCTTCGGCGGTCGCGGGGGCGGAGGGGGCGGCGGTCTGCGCCGCGGTGCCGGAGTCCCCGCCGCAGGCGGCGGTGAGGGAGACGGCGGCGGCCAGGGCCGCGAGGGCGAGCATGCGGTGCTTCACAGGTGGTTCCTTCTCTCGGGGTGGGCGGGTCGCCGGTCGGCGGCTCGCGCGGGGGTTCGAGGTCACACGACGGTGACCACGAGTGAGTGCCGGCCGGTGGAGCCGTCCGGGAACGGCGGCACGCGGTCGGGGGTCTGGGTGTCGCCGGTGGTGTCGGTGGCGCGGACCTCCAGGCGGTGGGAGCCGGCCGTCGCGTCCCAGTCGAGGCGCCACTGCCGCCAGGTGTCCGGGCCCGCGGACGGGGCGAGGCGGGCGGGCCGCCAGGGGCCGTCGTCCACGCGGACCTCCACGGCGGCCACGCCCCGGCGCTGCGCCCACGCGACCCCGGCGACCGCCGTGCGGCCGGCGGGGACGCGGGCGAACGCCTTGGGCACGTCGATGCGTGAGGCGGTCTTGATGGGGGCGTGGTCGGCCCAGCCGCGCCGGGTCCAGTACGACCGCTCGTCGGCGAACCGGGTGAGCTTGATCTCGGTCACCCACTTGGTGGCCGACACGTATCCGTACAGGCCCGGGACGATCATGCGGGCCGGGAAGCCGTGCTCGGGCGGCAGCGCGCCGCCGTTCATCCCCACGGCGAGCAGCGCGTCGCGGCCGTCGAGCACGGTCTCGATCGGGGTGCCGCACGTCCAGCCGTCGGCCGACCGCGACAGGATCTGGTCGGCGCCCGCCTGGACGCCCGCCTCGCGCAGCAGCGCGGCCAGGTCGGCGCCGAGCCACCGGGCGTTGCCGGCGTAGGGGCCGCCGACCTCGTTGGACACGCAGGTGAGGGTGATGTCCCGTTCGACGAGCGGGCGGGCGAGCACCTCCTGGAAGGTGAGCTCCACGGGCCGGTCGACCAGCCCGGTGACGCGCAGGCGCCAGTCGGCGTGCGGCACCCGGGGGACGACGAGCGCGGTGTCCACACGGTAGAAGTTCGCCGACGGGGTGGTGAAGGGGGTGAGCCCGGGGATCCGCAGGTCGGCGCCCACGGGCAGCGCGGGCGCGGGCCTGGCCGGGCGGGGCAGCACCAGGCGTGCGCCGGAGGCGGCGGCGTCCCGCGCGGCGGTGAGCGCCCGGCCGGCTCCGCCGCTGATCGCGGCGAAGGCCAGCGTCGTGGCCCCGGCACGCAGGAAGGCCCTCCGCCCCGTCGCCGCCGCGCTGGGCGCCGGGACGGAGGGCTGCTCGGGGCCGGGCGCCGGGGGCACCCGGTGCTCGCGCGCGCCGGGGGGCCGCGGGGAGGGCCGGCCCGGCCCGGCGACGGTCCGCCGCAGCAGGGTGAGCGCGACGGCGCCGGCCACGGCCGCGACCAGGGACGGCAGCGCGTCCAGCGGCGCCGCGGCGGGCCGCGACAGGGCGGCGACGGCCGCGAGCAGGCCGAGGCCGGAGATGACGGCGAGTGCCGTGCGCGGGCGGCGCGGCGCCAGCAGGCCGGCGAGTGCGGCGACGGCGGCCACCCCGGCGCCGAGCCCGGCCAGCAGGACGAGCTTGTCGGCCTCGCCGAAGGTCCGGATCGCGAACTCCTTCAGCCACCGCGGGGTGAGGTCGACGAAGGCCGCTCCCACGGCCGCCAGCGGGCCGGCCTGTGGGCGCAGCAGGCTCGCGGCCGCCTCGGCGGCACCCAGCGCCGCCGCGCCGGCCAGCAGCCCGCACGCCGCGGCCGCCGGGGCGAGCCTCTTCACCTCTTCACGGTTCACACCCGGCGTTCGGAGCCTTCGGCCGGGCGGATTGGTGGCGGACCCGGCCGGAGGGCCGTACACCCCGGCCATCGCGGCGCGGAGGGGCGGGGACCGGCCCCGGGAAAGCCGTCCCGGCCTGGGGGAGCCCCGGCCGCCGGCAGGGCGGCCGGGGCTCGGAAAGAAAACCCGCGGTGGGGGCCGGCGGCGGGCGTCAGGCGGGGGGCAGGGGCATGACCATCAGCGGGGAGGTGGTGGGCTTGGCGGAGCCTCCGGCGGGTTCGACGGTGATTCCCACCTGGGTGGTGTCGCCCAGCTTCCCGAGGACGAGCGGCGGGGTGCGGCCCGAGGGGTCGGGGCGGGTCAGGCGGTCGGGGAGCGGGCCGGCGGGGCCTATGCGCCAGAGCTGGTAGGTCTTGCCGTCGGGCAGGGGCGCCAGCCCGGCGGAGAAGAACACCATCGTGCCCTGCGAGCGGGACATGACCACCCGGGCGCTGACCCCGCCGTCGGCGGAGCTGACGGTGGTGGCGTCGGGCGCGGCGAGCACGGCGGCGACCCGGCTGTTGGCCTGGCGTTCGCGGTCGAGGAGGTCCTGGGTGCGCAGGGCGACGACGCCCAGCGTGACGGCGGCGGCCAGGGCGGCGGCGGCCAGGCCGCTCACCACACGCGGCCACAGCGGGCGGCGGGACGCGCGATGGCGATCGAGGTCGGCGACCGGTGAGACGGCCGGCGGCAGTTGGCGGACGACGCCGATCTCGGCCAGCACACGGTCGCGGAGCGCGGCGGGCGGTTCCTGGGCGACGGCGCTGCCGAGGCGGGCCGCGGTCTCGCGCAGCCCGCGGGTCTCCTCGGCGCACTCGGCGCAGCGGTCGAGGTGCTCCTCGAAGCTCGCGCGTTCGGCGGGGTCGTCGACGGCGTGCAGGGCGTACGCGCCGGCCAGCGTGTGCGGGTCGCGGCTCATCGTCCCACCCCCGGGCGGTCGCGCGTGCGGGTCACGGCTCATCGTTCCACCCCCAGGCAGTCGCGCATGCGGATGAGCCCGTCGCGCATCCGGGTCTTCACCGTCGCGAGCGGCACCTTCAATAACTCGGCGACCTCCCGGTAGGTGTACCCGCCGTAGTAGGCGTAGGTCACCGACTGCCGTTGCAACTCGGTCAGCCCGGACAGGCAGCGGCGCAGCCGCTCCCATTCGAGCGTGGCCTCGACCGACTCGGCGACGTCGTCGTAGGGCCGGTGCACCTCCAGCCGCGCGGCGCGGTCCTCCCGTACGGTCGACGCCTGGGCGGCGCGCACCCGGTCGACGGCCCGGTGGTGCGCGATCGTCATCACCCACGACATTCCGGAGCCCCGCGAGGCGTCGAACCTGGCCGCGGCGCGCCACACCTCGACCAGCACCTCCTGCGCCACCTCCTCGGACTGGGCGGGATCGCGCAGCACCCGCAGGACCACTCCGTAGACCGGCGCGGCCACCATGTCGTACACCCGCTCGAACGCGACGCGGTCGCCGAGCGCCACCTGTCGCAGCAGTTTCTCCAACTCGTGCCGGTCGTGCCGGCCGTCATCCACTGGCAGGGCCCGACGAGGCCTCATGCACTCCTCCAAGCGTCGGCCGGCATGTACACCTCTACTTCGGCGCGGGCGGCGTCGCGGATGGGCGCGGGAGGCGCCGACCGCACGGGCCGTAGAGAGGGGCCGGGACGTCGCCGGGTCAGGCGCGGGGGGACATGACCCGGCGCAGGAAGGCGGCGAGGTCGTCGGCGGCGAGGCCGAGGAGGTCGGCGCGGTGCGCGGCCATGAGGAGCAGGTGGGCGACCAGCTCGGTGCGGCGTTCGTGGTCGCCGAACCAGTCCCAGAGGCGGTCGAAGCCGAGGTCGTTCAGCTCGGCGCCGAGGCCGTACCGCTCGCGCACCTCGGCGACGACGCCCGCCATGGCGTCCAGCGGTGAGGCGCCCGGGCGCAGGCACACCAGGCCGGGACGGGCGGCGTCGGGCAACCACCGGCAGCCCGGGGGAGGATCGGCCTGGACGGTGGCCCAGGCGCCGGTCTCCTCGCCGGGCGCGCCCGCGGGGTCGAGCAGCAGCAGGAAGGCGAACACCGGCCGGCCTTCGGCGTCCGCGAGCAGGGGCGGGTGGACGTCCAGCACGTTGAGCACCCGCTGCTCGGCGACCAGCTCCTGGAGCTGCCACGCGGCCATTCGGGGGTCGTCGACCGTGACGGTTCCGACGCCGGGCAGCGACGCCTGCCACAGACCGTGCTCGACCTCGACGATCGTGGCGACCGGTCGCGGCTCGTCCATCCGGCCTCCTCCGCCCGCACCCACCTCAGAGATTAGGCGCCGGGCGGGTGCCGAGTCCTGGATTCGCCCCCTCGGGGACGCCGCGCGCCGCTTCGCGCCGGGCCGTGCCGCGTGCCTGTACAGGCCGTTCACCTGCGGTTTCCCGGCCGCGACCGGGGAGGTGCGCGCGAGGGTCGCGGGGGGTGGCAGCAAAGTGCCAGCGGCGGGCAGCTTGCTGCCGCCCGTTCATCTGGTTCCGAAGCCTCGAAAAGCGGAGAGTTGGTTGTGCGAGAAGAAAACAAAAAAACCACCGGAAAGAGGATAAGAAATGAACGCCACCACCACCTCCCTCACCGCCAAGATCTCCGCCGGCTTCGTCTCCGCCGCCGTCTCCCTCACCGCCGCGATCGGCCTCTACGCCGCCACGAGCCAGGCCGCCGAGTACGCCCCAAGCACCCACGTCGTCGCCGGCACCACCTGGGACACCCCCGCCGACAAGGACGGCACCACCTGGGACTCCGCCTCCACCAGCGACGACGACGGCACCACCTGGGACTCCGCCAAGCTGCTCGCCGAGGGCGAGATCCCCGCCGACGACAACGGCACCACCTGGGACTGATTCAAAAAGAAAGCGAAAATCCACCTCCGGCCCGACACCATAAAAGAACCGAAACAAAAGAACAGCCCCAAGAAGCCCTGAGAAAACCCGGCAGAGCCGAAATCAGAGCCGCTTTCCCCGCAGAGGCGTGACGCCACACCGCCCAGGGAAACCGCGCCACCCGCCCGCCGGTCACCGAAACCCCCACCCCCGCCGGGACCATCCATGCCCGCCCACGCCCCCGCCGCGCCCGAGACCACCCACACCAGCCTCAACAGCACCACCACCCCCGAGAACACCACGAAGGAAGGCACTCCGATGATCACGACCCTCTCCCGCACCCGTGACAGCGAGATCTTCTGGGCCGACCCGCGCCGGGAGCCGGTCGACGTCCTCACCAGCGTGCTCGACCAGCGCGAGATGGAGCGGGCGATGACCTACCGCCGCGACGCCGACCGCCGCCGCTTCCTGACGGCCGCCTGGCTGCTGCGCACCAAGGTCGGCGAGAGGCTGGGCATGGCGCCGGAGGACGTCGAGGTCGAGCGGAGCTGCGGCGACTGCACCCGCTACCACGGCAAGCCGTACATCATGAACATCCGCACCCCGCTGCACGTCTCGATCTCCCACTCGGCCGACCGGGTCGCCGTCGCCGTCACCGAGTCCGGGCCGATCGGCGTGGACGTCGAGCGGATCCCCGACGTGCCGCTGGAGGAGCTCATCCGCCTCGGGCTGTCCCCAGCCGAGAAGGAGATCGTCCTGTCCCTGCCCGAGCACATGAGGCACGCCGCGTTCACCCACTACTGGTCCAGCAAGGAGGCCGTCCTGAAGGCCACGGGCCACGGCCTGCGTATCCCGCCCGCCCAGGTGCTGATCAGCCACCCCTTCCAGGAGCCGCCGGCGCTGCTGGCCTGGCCGCTGGAGATCCCCGTGCGGAATGTCCACCTTCGCACCCTCGACCCGGGCCTCGGCTACGTCGGCGTCGTCGCCGTCATCGCCGACCGGCCGACCACCGTCACCGAGGTCGACGTCACCGAGATGACCCGCGTCCCGTCGTTCGACCTGGCGAACGCCGCCTGATCCGCGGTGACCACGGCGCGACATCGCCGGCCGACGGCGAACAGGCCCCCGACGGCGCCGCCCCGCATGACGCGGCGCCCGGGACGACATACGACGACAACTGCACAGTGGACAGGCTCATCGCTCCTCGACCGCGGCGGTACGGCGCAGCTCGCCGGCACCCCCCGCGTCCGATCGGTCCTCGCTACCCCGAGGGCCGCGGCTCTCCGGGGACGGCGCCTCGGGCCCCCACGCGGCGGCGAGCGCGCCGCCCACCAGGCCGAGTACCGCGCCCAGCAGGAACCCGCCCACGTTGGCGTAGAGGATGGACACGATCGACAGGACGACGGCCAGCACGCCGAGCAGCACCCGCTGGGCCGGCTGAACCAGGATGAGAACGCCCAGCACGATGATCAGCACGGAGATCAGGTGGGCCATGCCCGCCTCCACCGAGCGGATCAGCCATGGGAAGGCGTCGAGCGCGAACGGGATGCTGAGCAGTTCGGCTCCGGCCAGCACCGTCACCAGACCGCCCCAGAACGGTCGCGTGCGCCGCCATGACCAGATCGCCCCGCGGCCCGGGACGAGCCGCCACGAACGCCGGCGCCGTCCGGCCCGCGCGGGCGACCCGGGGCCGGACGGTGTCAGAAGCACGTGTTCACGCCGGTGTGGATGGTGGCGGTGAGGTTGGGCAGGTGGAAACGCGCGGCGGTCTGGGCCAGCACGATCTGCTTGAGGTCGCGCACCACGACCGTCTCGGCCTGGGTGCCGAACCTGCCGAGCTGGGCGACGGCCGCCGGCGGAATGTCCAGCGTCTGGGCGTCGCGGCCCACCTCCAGGTCGGTGTAGGTGGTGTCGCCGTTCTGGTAGACCGCGTCGACGACCAGGTCTCGCGCGATCGCCGGCTCGCCCTCGTCCGCCGCGGTGAGCCTGAAGGTCACGGTGCCCACCGGAAGGTCCAGGACGACGCTCTGGCACAGGTCGGTGATCGACGCGTGACGGATGGAGGTCACCAGCACCGGCACCAGACGTCCGTCGGCGGTCTTCACCACACTGCGGAAGTCGGTGAACACCCGCCCGCGCAGCTCGCCCGCGGCGAGCTGGAACTTCTCTCCCGACACCGCGAACGCCGCGCCTATGGCCCCCTGGACCACGGCGCCCACCAGCAGCAACGCCACCGCGAGTGCGGGTAGGAAGATCATCGTGAAGCGCTTCCACCGCACGCGTCCCTGTTCGCGCATGGGCCCACTCCAACTCGCCTGCTCGCCGGCCACCCGTTCGTGACGGCCGGACTCCGCCGTCATGCCGAGGATCACGATCTTCGTACCTCGTCCTCAACGGGCCACGCCGGACATCGCGGTTTGTTTGCCCGTTCTTCGTGCCGGCCGTCCCCCGGAGTGCGGGCACGCCCGGCCGAAGGCCCGCGGGCGGCGCCGTCGTACAGTGAGATCCATGAGCCCGAAGATCGCTACCACCGATTCGGTGACCCGTGACCAGCTCGTCGAGTTCATCCGTGACCGTCACCGGGCGATCGTCATCACGACGCGCCGCGACGGCGGCCCGCAGGCCTCCCCGGTGGCCTGCGGCGTGGACGAGCTGGGACGCATCGTGGTGTCCACCTACCCCGAGCGCGCCAAGGCGGTGAACGCCCGCCGGGACGCGCGGGTGAGCGTCCTGATCCTGTCGGACGACTTCGACGGCCCGTGGGTGCAGGTCCAGGGCACCTGCGAGGTCCTCGACATGCCGGAGGCCCTGGAGCCGCTGGTCGACTACTACCGCTCCATCGCGGGCGAGCACCCCGACTGGGACGACTACCGCGCGGCCATGGAGCGCCAGGGCAAGTCGCTGCTGCGGGTCACCCCCACCACCTGGGGCCCGGTCGCGACCGGCGGCTTCCCCGCGCGCCTGGGCTGACCCTCTCGGGCCGAGGGCATTGACGCGCCGGTCGGCGGACTCTACGATCCGGGAAACTTATAGGAAACTTTCTTGTGAGTTAAGCCCCGAGAATCAGTGGAGACGGCCGTGCGACGTCCTTTCCAGCACCTTCTCACCGCGGCGCTCGCCGTCGGCCTGGCCGCGGTCGCCGTACCGGCGCCGGCTTCGGCCGACCGGGCGGACACCGCCTCGGCGAGCGCCGCCACCGGCGGCGGCGACCGCTACAAGCGGGTCGGCTACTTCATCCAGTGGGGCGTCTACGGGCGGAACTTCCACGTCAAGGACGTGGACACCAGTGGCGCCGCGGCCAAGCTGACCCATATCAACTACGCCTTCGGCAACGTCAACGCCGAGGGCGTCTGCGACTCCTTCGACGCGTGGGCCGACTGGCAGCGTCCGGTGCCGGCCGAGCAGAGCGTGGACGGGGTCGCCGACCCCGCCGGGCAGGAGCTCAACGGCAACCTCAACCAGCTCAAGAAGCTCAAGGCCAAGCACCCCGGCCTGAAGGTGCTGATCTCGCTCGGCGGCTGGACCGGCTCCAAGTACTTCTCCGACGCCGTCGTCACCCCCGAGTCCCGCGCCAGGCTCGCCGCCTCCTGCGTCGACCTGTGGCTGAAGGGCGACCTGACCGGCCAGACGGCCGGGACGGGCGCCGGCGTCTTCGACGGCATCGACCTCGACTGGGAGTGGCCCGGCTCGGACGGCGCGCCCGGGAACGTCATCCGCCCCGAGGACAGGCGCAACTTCACGCTCTTCACCGCCGAGCTGCGCCGGCAGATGAAGGCGTTCGACGCCCGCAGCGAGCTGACCGCCTTCCTGCCCGCGGCGGCCGCGAAGATCGACGCAGGGTTCGAGGTGCGCGAGGTCTTCAAGCTGCTGGACTTCGCCACGATCCAGGGCTACGACCTGCACGGCTCCTGGGAGAACAGGACCGGCCACAACGGCAACCTGTTCACCGACCGCAGGGACCCGAACCCGGTCAAGTACAGCGTGGACACGACGGTGCGCGACTACATCTCCCGCGGCGCCCCCGCCCGCAAGATCGTGGTCGGCGTCCCCGCCTACGGGCAGGGCTGGACCGGCGTGACGTCCACCGGCAACGGCCTGTGGGCGCCGGCCGCCGGCCCGGCCCCGGCCACCTGGGCGCCGGGCACCGAGGACTACAAGATCCTGGTCGACAAGCCCGGCAGGAGGTACCGCGACCTGCTCACCGGCGCCAACTGGCTGTACGACGGCAACGAGTTCTGGTCCTACGACGACCCGGCGACGCTCGTGGAGAAGGCGGCCTACATCAGGCTGAAGGGCCTCGGCGGCTCGATGATGTGGTCGCTCGACCAGGACGACGCCAAGGCGTCCCTGACCTCGGCCCTGTACAAGGTCCTGCGCTGACACGGCGGGCGGGGCGCGGGTTTGTCCCGGCGCCGATGAGGCTATGGATGCCTTAGGCGCTCGCGCGGCATCCGGGGGTGAAGGTCGATGGTCCTTCCCGCCGCGCCGGACCCGCGGGACGCCTGCGCCCCGCTCACCGTGGTGATCGCCACCTGGAACCGCCGCGAAGGACTGCTGCGCACCCTCGCCCGGCTGAGCGGCCTTCCGGAGCGCCCGCCGGTCGTCGTCGTCGACAACGGGTCGACCGACGGGACGGCGGGCGCCGTCCGGGCGGCGTTCCCTGCGGTGTGGGTTATAAGCCTTCCCCGCAACGAGGGCGCGCCCGCGCGCAACGCCGGGGTGCGCGCCGCCCGCACCCCCTACGTCGCCTTCAGCGACGACGACTCCTGGTGGCGGCCGGGCGCGCTGCGGAGGGCGGCCGAAATCATGGCCGCCCATCCCCGGCTCGGCCTGATCGCGGCGGGCGTCCAGGTGGGCCCGGAGGGGACGCCCGACCCGCTCAACGCGGTGCTGGCCGCCTCGCCGCTGCCCGCGCCGCCCGGCGGGCCGGGCCCGCAGGTCCTCGGCTTCCTGGCCTGCGCCTCCGTGGTGCGCCGCGAGGCCTTCCTGCGGGCGGGAGGCTTCAGCCCGGTGCTGTTCTTCCTCGGCGAGGAGCAGCTGCTCGCCTACGACCTCGCGGCGCTCGGCTGGGACCGGTGCCACGTGCCGGAGGTGGTGGCCGTGCACGAGCCGTCGCCCGTCCGGGGGCCGCTGCCGGCCAGGCGAAGGCTGCAGCTCCGCAACGCCCTGCTGACGGTCTGGCTGCGCCGGCCGGCGCCGGTGGTGCTCAGGGAGACCGGGCGGATCGCCGCCGCGGCGATCTCGGACGCCGACTCCCGGGCCGCCCTTCTCGCCGCCCTGCGGCGGCTGCCGTCCGCGCTCGCCCACCGGCGGCGCCTGCCTCCGCCCGTCGAGGCCCTCGCCCGGCTGCTGGACGCCCCGGCGTGGACGCCGGCGGCGTCGCTCGCCCGGGCCGGAGGGCGGACGACGCCGGGGTGACCGCCGTGCTCATCACCGGCGACCGGCTTGGCCCCCACCCCGGCGCGGGGCGCCGGAGGGTGCGAGCAATCATTGGGATATGGACGAACCCGGTACCTGTGTGTTCTGCGACGTCGTCGCGGGCCGGGCCGAGGTGAGCCTGGTCCACCAGGACGACACCGTAATGGTGATCATGGACGCCAACCCGGTGAACCCCGGGCACGTCCTGGTGCTGCCCCGCCGCCACCTGGCCGGCCTGGAGGACCTCGGCGACCAGGTCGGCGAGCACCTGTGGCGGACGGCCCGGCTCATGGCGATGGGGCTGCGCCGCTCGCGGCTGCGCTGCGAGGGCGTCAACATCTTCCTGGGGGACGGCCAGGCGGCGTTCCAGCAGATCCTCCACGTCCACCTGCACGTCTTCCCCCGCTACGACGGGGACGACTTCGTGATCGACGCCGACTGCGAACCCCGGGAACGGCGGCTGCTCAACCAGGAGGCCTGGGCGCTCCGGGACGCCGTCAGGTCGGTGTTGCGCCCGCCGGCCCCGGTGTACGGTTCCCGCCACGCTCCGGGACCCTAGTGCCCGGGACCTGGCCGCCCCGGGCGCCGGGCCGCCGTCCCGGCGACCACGGCGGGCCGTCCGGGCGCCGATGAACGACGGGAGACCGACCATGCGCGTCGCCGTGCTCGGGATGGGACACATGGGCCGGGCGGTCGCCGAGCGGCTGCTGGGCCAGGGCTTCGACGTCACCGTCTGGAACCGCACCCCCGGCAGGGTGGCCGGCCTGCTCGGCGTCGGCGCCACCGAGGCGCCCACGCCGCGGGACGCGGCGCGCGACACCGGCGCCGTGCTGATGTCGCTGGCCGACGACCGGGCGGTGCTGGACGTCATGGCCCGCCTCACCGGCCGGCCCGCGCCGAGGACGGCCGCGGACGCCCCGGGCGGCGCGCCGACCGGCTCGGGCCCCGTCGTGGTGGACATGAGCACGGTGTCACCGGCGACGTCACGCCGGCTGCGCGACGCCGCCCCCGGACGGCGCTTCACCGCCGCGCCGATCATGGGCGGCCCGCAGGCCGTCGTCGCGGGCGAGGCCTCGGGTCTGCTCGGCGGGCACGCGACCCTCGTCGAGCGGCTGGAACCCCTGTGGACGCGCCTGTTCTCGGTGTACTGGCAGTGCGGCGACGACCCCGGCGCCGCCACCGCCTACAAGCTGCTGAACAACTACCTGCTGATGTCCGGCGTCGCCGCGCTCGCCGAGGCGGTGGCCACGGCCGAGGCCGCAGGCCTCGACCCGGCGATGACCCGCAGGCTGCTGTCGCACCTGCCCACCGTCGCCCCCGCCCTGGGCAACCGCCTGGACGACCTCGTCGGCGGCGACCACCGGGGCTGGTTCGCCACCCGCCTCGGCGCCAAGGACGTGCGGCTGTTCGCCGAGGTGGCCGAGGCGCACGGCGTGTCGCCGCCCCTCGCCCGCCTGGTCGAGCGGCGGTACGAGGAGGCCGCGGCCCGGGGCTGGGCCGAGGCCGACATCGCGGCCGTCGTCGAACTCCTTCGCGCCGGCCGCTAGATCCGCGGCTCGGCGCCGACGTGCAGCACGGCGGCGCCGTTGACGCGGTCGGCCGCCAGGTCGCCGAGGGCCCGGTCGGCCTCGTCGAAGGGGTAGGGCGTGGTGGCGACGCTCAACGGCTGGAGGGTGGCGAAGGACAGGAACTGGTGGCCGTCGTTGCGGGTGTTGGCGGTGACGCTGCGCACGCCGCGCTCGTAGAACAGGTGGTCCTGGTAGTTCAGCGGCGGCACGTCGGTGAGGTGGATCCCGGCGACGGCCAGCGTGCCGCCCCGGTCGAGCGCCGACAGCGCCACCGGCACCAGGTCGCCGACCGGGGCGAACAGGATGGCCGCGTCGAGCGGCTCCGGCGGGGCGTCGTAGGCGTCGCACGCCGAGGCGGCCCCCAGCTCCAGCGCCAGCTCCCGCGCCCGTGCCGAGCGGGTGAGCACATGCACCGTGGCGCCCTGCTCGACCGCGACCTGCGCCACGAGGTGCGCCGAGGCGCCGTAGCCGTAGATGCCGAGACGCCCGCCCGACGGCAGCTCGGCGCGGCTGAGCGCCCGGTAGCCGATGATGCCCGCGCACAGCAGGGGCGCGAGCCGTTCGGCCGGCACGTCGTCGGGCAGCTCGTAGACGTAGTCCTCCATGGCGGTGGTGTACTCGGCGTACCCGCCGTCGGCGTCCCAGCCGGTGTAGCGCGAGTTCGGGCACAGGTTCTCCGCGCCGCGCACGCAGTAGCGGCACTCGCCGCACGTCCAGCGCAGCCACGGCACGCCCACACGCGTGCCGATCGCCAGCCGCCCCTCGCCGGGGCCGTGGGCGACGACCCGCCCGACGATCTCGTGCCCGGGGACGGTGGCGGGCCGTCTCGGCGCGAGGTCGCCCTCCGCGAGGTGCAGGTCGGTGCGGCAGACCGCGCACACCTCCACCTCGACCAGCACCTCTCCCGGGCCGGGGCGGGGCACGGGCAGCCGCACGCGCCGCAGCGGCCCGGTCTCCATCGGCCCCGGCTCGGCGACCACCCACGCGGACATCGTCTCGGCCATACCCCATGATCACATGACCGGCGCGACCCGGCCCGGCGGGCGCACCTGTGGTTTTCCCCCGGGTGAGTCGCCGGTTCGTCCCCATGGTGGCGGGCGCGGGCGCTGCGTACCTAGGAGGGGGCCCGTCAGGGGGAGTGCTCGACGGCGGCGAGGGCCTCGCGGGCGAGCTGGAGTTCCTCGCGCGGCTGGACGACGAGGACCGGGACGGCCGCGCCGGGGGCGCTCACCACGCCGTCCTCGGTCACCTCGCCCCGGGCCGGGGGCGCCACGCCGAGCAGGCGCAGACGACGGCACACGTCCTCGCGGACCTCGGGCTGGTCCCAGCCGATCTCGCCGGTGAACACCAGCGCGTCCAGGCGGTCGAGGCCGGTGGCCGAGGCGGCGATCTCCCGGGCCACCCGGTGGGCGAACACCGCCAGCGCCAGCGCCGCCGCGGGGTCGTCCGACGCCACCAGCTCGCGGGTGTCGCCGGAGCTGCCCGACAGGCCGAGCAGCCCCGACCGGCGGTCGAGCCCCTCGCGCAGCTCGTCCAGGCCGAGCCGCGCGTCGTCGAGCAGCCACAGCAGCATGCCGGGGTCGACGCTGCCCGAGCGGGTGCTCATCGGCACGCCCTCCAGGGGCGTGAAGCCCATGGAGGTGTCCACGCTGACGCCCTCGCGCACCGCGCAGACCGAGGAGCCGCCGCCGAGGTGCGTCATGACCACGTGCAGGGACGAGGCGGGCCGCTCCAGCAGGGCCGCCGCCCGCCCCAGGGCCCACGCGTACGAGAGGCCGTGGAAGCCGTAGCGCCGGAGGCCGTAGTCGCGCCGCCACTCGGCCGGCAGCGGGTACGTCGCGGCGGCCTCCGGCAGGCCGGCGTGGAACGCGGTGTCCGGGCACAGGACGTGCGGCACGCCGGGCAGCCGGCGCCGGGCGGCCTCCACGAGCGCCAGGGCGGGCGGCACGTGCAGCGGCGCCAGGTCGGCGTACCGTCGGACGGCCTCGACCACCTCGTCGCCGGCCACGGTGGGCGTCGTGACGGCCTCGCCGCCGTGCACGAGGCGGTGGGCGACGACCGTGATCTCGTGGCCGGGCGCCTCCCGCAGGAAGTCGTCGATCACGCGCTCGATGCCGGCCGGGTCGGGCGGCCGCTTCTCGACGTACGACTCGTGCAGCACCCGCTCGTCACGCACCAGTGTGAGCCGGAGGCTGGAGGAGCCGGCGTTGACGGTGAGCGCCACGGGTCGTCCGGCGGAGGACGCGGAAGTCATGCCGCGAGCCATGCCCGGCCAAGAAATCTTCAATCATCCAGGCGTTTCGCCCTGTTTTCGCCGGTAGGGCGGGAAGTGGTTGCGCGGTGGCGGGTTTAAATCCCGCTCAGGAGGAAGCGATGGGGTGCAGACCACACTCGCAGCAGGAGGAAGGCTCCGATGGACGCCATCGTGCTCTTGAAGGACGACCACAAGACCGTGGAGAAGCTGTTCAAGCAGTTCGAGAAGGCGGGCGAGAGCGCCTACAAGGAGAAGAGGGCGATCGTCGACCAGATCATCCACGAGCTCACGACCCACGCGTACATCGAGGAGGAGATCTTCTACCCCGCCGCGCGGGCCGGCGTGCCGGACACCGAGGACCACGTCCTGGAGAGCGTCGAGGAGCACCACGTGGTGGTGTGGATGATGTCCGAGCTCAAGAACCTCGACCCCCAGGACGAGCGGTTCGACGCCAAGGTGACCGTGCTCATGGAGAACGTCCGCCACCACGTGGAGGAAGAGGAGCAGGAGTGGTTCCCGCAGGTGCGTGAGGCCATGGGCCGCAAGAAGCTCCAGGAGCTCGGTGAGCAGATGGAGAAGGCCAAGGCCGACGCGCCCAGCGACCCCCTCGCGGTGTCCAGCGCCAAGCAGTGACGCCGCGCCGGCGCCGCCCGCTGCCGCGGACGCGGAGATCGTTCCGCGAGTCCGCCGCGAGGAGGCGACGCCGCCTGGAGCGTCCGGCGCCTTGAATTAGGCGACCGGTCGTCCGGGCCCGGGCCCTGTACCCGCCCGAGCCCGGAGCTCCATTCCGGTTCGAGTTCCCGCTCCGGTTCGAGTTCCCGCGTCCAGCCTCAGTTCGGGTTGCCGGCGTGGGTGAGCGTCTCCCAGGCCACGAACAGGTGATTGGTCCCGGCGGGCCGCTGGCGTTCGGTCAGCGTCCGCGTGTTGGTCATGGCGATGCCCATCCGGTTGGACAGGGCGTTGAACCCCACCTCGGTGACCGGGCCGAGGCCCAGTGTGAGAGCGCCGCCGCAGAGCGAGGACGGCACCGCCGCGCCGAGCTGGTACTTGGCGTGGAACCCCAGGGCGTGCCGCAGCCGGTCGCTGATCTCCGGATACAGGTCCTGGCCCTGGATGCGGCTGGTCTCGGCGACGTGCGAGATCGACGAGATGCCGTACCCGGTGTGGGTGAAGTCGCGGCAGGTCTCCTGGGACAGCCCGTCACTGAACGTCGTCTGCCCCTGCCAGTACCTGATGATCTCGTCGCGCGTGTCGATGGAGCTGTTCGGCGGGGCCTTCGGCAGGGCGCCGTCGGCGGCGACGTAGATGTAGGCGGGCACCCGGCCGCGGAACCTGGCGACGGCCCTGTCGTAGGCCGAGCGGTCCTCCAGGAAGACCGCGATGCCGATCGCCGCCTCCATCATGGTCAGCTCCCAGTTGCCGTTGCTGTTGGAGCCGTTGATCACCTCGGGCAGGTACACGTCGCGCAGCATGGTGGCGAACCGGTTGACGGCGGTCGCGGGCCAGCCCGTGTAGGTGTACCGGATGATCTCGGCGGCCTTCGGCCACGAGGAGCCCGCCCAGCCGGTCTGCAGGGGCGCGTTGGAGTTGGTGTGGTCGGTGATCACGGCGGACCACGCGTCCATGATCTGGATGGCCTTGTCCGCGTACCGGCTGTCGCGGGTGATGTACCAGGCCAGGGCCAGGGTGTACGCGGCGATCGCGTCCTGGCGCTCCTCGGTGCAGCCGAGGTTGGGGTTGGAGTACGAGCCGCACTCCACGACCGCGCGCGGCTTGGGGGTGCGCGAGAGCGAGGCGTACTGGCTCGCCATCATCTGGTCGTAGGCCGCCCGCCACGGCTGGGCGCCCGCGTTGACCTGTGTGCGGACGAAGTCGAGCTGCGGCCGGCTGACCAGCACGCCGGGATGCGTGAAGGTCGCGGGGGCGGCGGCCCTGGCGGCGTTCTGGGCGCTTCCGGCCGAGGCCGGCGCGGTGAGGGCGCCCGCGGCGAGCGTGACGGTGAGGGAGAGCCCGGCGGCCAACCGGACGAGGGTCCTGCGAGGCTGGAGCATGCGACCCACCAATACGTTAGGAAACTTTCCTAAGAATTAGGTCGGATCGTAGCCCCGGTGCATGACCCTGACAAGACCTGTCAAATGGGGCGGATGCCCCAGCGGTGGACGGCGCGCTCGCCAGGGGCGAGCCGGACGACGTCCTCGCCGGTGCGGAAGGCGTTGGGCGGGCAGCTCATGGGCTCGACCGCCAGGCCCGCGCGGCGGTGGCTCTCGGCCAGCGTGTCGCCGGTGTAGACCTGGAGCCAGCCGATGCCCTCCGCCGCCCACAGCTCCACGCCGCGCCCGCCGTCCCCGGCGGTCAGCCGCACCCGCACGAGGCCGTCGGCGCCGCGGGTGAGGCCGGTGAACGGGGTGTCGAGGGCGAGGGCGCCGATCGGGCGGGGCGACCGGAAGTCGTAGGCGGTGTCGTCGACGTCCTGGCCGCCGACGGGGATCTTGCGCTCGTCCACGGCCAGCCAGCGCCCGGCCGGGAGCTCCAGCACGGCGTCGTCCACGGGGCCGCCCACGGTCAGGTAGGGGTGGGCGCCGAATCCGTACGGCGCGGCGGTGCCGCCGGCGTTCTCGGCCGTGACCTCCACCTCAAGCCCGGCGTCGCCGAGGGCGTACCCGATGGCGAGGTCGAGGATGTGCGGGTAGCCGATCTGCGGGAACAGCCGCAGCCCGAGCCGTATCGAGTGCTCGTCGCGCCCCACCACCTGCCAGGGGAGCGAGCGGGTGAAGCCGTGCGCGGCGTTGCCGTACTTGGGCTCGGTGAGCGCGAGCTGGCGCTCCTGGCCGTCGAACGTGTAGCGCCCGTCTTGGACCCTGTTCGGCCAGGGCAGCAGGGGCAGGCCGGCCGAGCCGACGGGAAGGGAGTCCTCGGGGTAGTCGAGGATGAGCGGGCGGCCGTCGTGGGTCAGGCTCCGCAGGCCCGCGCCGACCTCGGTGACCACGGCGCGAAGGCCCCCGGCCTCGACGGTGTGCTGGGCTCCGGTGGGCGCGATCGTCGTCACCAGGCAATTCAACACCACTTGATCGCGCCCGGGCGTGGTTCCTGCGTGGGAAAGGTGGGAGCCATGTGACGGGACGAGATTGGACTTAAGGGGCATAAACCACTATTCACCCATGATTGGCGGCGTAGGGGCACGTGGCCGGCCGGTCATGGGGCGTCACTGGGGTCTCCCCGCCGAAGGCGCGGTGTTCTTCTTGGAAGCAGGACGGGTTGGACACCGTCGCGGTGCCGCTGGGCGGGAGGAACGGCGTGAACCCGATGACCGTGAGGGGAACGGCGGACGTTGGCCTGAGTCCCCATGTCCTGGAAGAGGCCGTCAAGCTGGTGGAGCTGAGGGACGCCGTCGCGCGCCTCGGCCTCCAGACCGAGATCCGCGAGAGCATGCCCGCGCTCGTGGTGCACAGCCCCGACATGGGCCTGCCGGTGTGGGTCTTCGTCGGGTACGGGGGCGCGTACTACTCGTGGCAGTCCGCCGAGAAGCGGCACCCCGTGGGGGACGTGGCGGGCGCCGCGATGGCGCTGGCCGAGTACGTCATGGGCCGGGTGTTCTAGGGCTCCTGGAGCGAGGCGGTCCGGGGAACAGGGCTCTGCTCCCCGGACGCGCGCGGATGGACGGGCCCCGGCGGGGGACGGCCCGGGGCCGTCCCCCGCCGGAGGGGGATCAGAAGAAGTCGCGCGACGGCGTGGGCAGCACCACGTCCTTGGGCCCGCGCCACTCCTCACGCTTGGGAGCGGGGCCGAACTCCATCGTCGACGGCGGCTCCTCGTCGTGGACGGCGGAGAGCGGCAGCCAGATCCTGCTCCCGGGCAGGTCGACGGTCACGGTGGCCGCCGCCGGCTTGTCGGGGAAGGTCTCGGAGTCGTCGCTGCCGGCCAGGATGACGGCCAGCCGGTGCCCCGGCTTGACCACGTAGTCGTTGGGCAGGGTGTCCCAGGTGAACCGGTAGTACTGGCCGGGCGTGGCCGGCTCGGAGGTCCGCAGCGACCGGCGGTTGTCGGTGTCGAGCCAGCCGCGCGCCACGATCTCGACCGGCCTGTTCGCCGTCGCCGTCTCGGTCTTGCGGTAACAGGCGTCGTCGGCGGCCGTGCTCTCGCCGTGGCAGCTCTCCTCGGTGAGCGTGCGGATGCCGCCCGCGCCGGCGTAGTGGTCGACGCGGTCGTCGTCACCGTAGTCGACCACCAGCGCGGTCAGGTTGGCGCTCGGCTGGTCCAGCTTGGCGCGGATGTCCACCTTCGGGGTGCCGGAGAACCGCACGGCGCGCTTCAGCGGCGGCGTCAGGAACGCCAGCCGGTTCGGCGAGGCCGCCGTCGGGTCCGAGACCATCTCGCTCTCGCTCTGGCCCGGGTCGTCGGTGAAGCTGAGCGTCGTGCCGCGAGGGGCGGGCAGCAGGCCGAGGGAGCCCTGGCCGTCCTGGCCCGGGCGCAGCGACAGCGGCACGGTGAGCGACCGCGACGGCCAGTCGGCCTGCTTCACCCACCGGTCGGGAGCCACCTGCAGGTCGACGCGGGGCTGGCGCATGACGTCGTTGTCGACCCTGTGCAGCCAGTGGTCGAACCAGGCGTGCAGCGTGTCGATCCAGTCCTCGCGCCTGAAGTCGAACGGGTCCACGTGCCCGTACTGCGACAGCCACAGCTTGCGCGGCACGTTGTGCCGGGCGAGGGCCTGCCACCAGGTGGTGAAGTGGTCGGCCTTGACGTTCAGCTCCCCGAGGCCGTGGGCGACCAGGACGCTGGCGCGCACCTTCCGCACGTCGGCGAGGGTGCCGGAGATGTAGTTCCGCTCGTCCCAGAACGCGTTGTGGTTGCCGGTCGCGTCCTCCTGCCCGACGCGCAGCCTCTCGCGCACGGCGGCGCACTTGGCGGCGGGGTCGGTGTCGACGTGGTCGGCGAGGAACGGCATGTAGTCGTAGCTGTAGAGCACGCCGTTCATGCGCTGGTACCGGTACCAGCTGCTGATCGCCGAGATGGGGACGATCGTCTCCAGGCCCCGCACGCCGGTGGCGGCCACGGCGTTGGCCAGCGTGCCGTCGTAGGACTTGCCGATCATGCCGACCCTGCCGGTGGTCCAGCCCGCCGTCGCGGGGCTGCCGTCCGGCTTGTACGCCTTGGCCCGGCCGTTCAGCCAGTCGACCACGGCCTTGCCCGCCGCGATGTCGGCGGCGCCGCCCACGTCGGGGCAGCCCTCGGACTTGTTGGTGCCCAGCATGTCCACCAGCAGCACGGCGTAGCCGCGCGGCACGAAGTAGTTGTCGTAGGCGAGCGGGAACTTCACCGGCAGGCCGGCGGCGTCGTAGGTCTTGCGCTCGGCCTCGTTGCCGCGTCCGGAGTTGTCGTAGTAGGGGCTGTCGTCCATGATCACCGGCACCTTGAGACCCTGGTCGGTCTCCCTGGGCCGGATGATGTCGACGTTGGCCAGGTCGTTCTTCCCGTCGCCGTCGCTGTCGACGGGCGTCTCGACGCGCACCTGCTCGCGGATGGCGTCGGCGTAGGAGAAGACGGGCTGGGTCCGGCCGTCCGTGACCTGGATCTCGGGTTGCGCGTGGGCGGCGGCGACGCCGCCCGGGGTGGCCGTCAGCGCGAGGGTGACGCCGATGGCGCAGAGCAATCTGGAGGATTGCCGCAAGGTGGACCTCCGGGGGATGCACCGATCATGTACCCGCAACAGTTATCCCAGTCCACATTTGGTGTAAATAGTCGTAAGGAGACCGTGACAGGGACGTGCGCCGAGGGGCGTCGATCGTGGGAGGCCCGCGTCGCCGGGCCCGGACCGGCGGGGGGACGCGGTTGTCCACAGGTTCTCCCGCTCTGCGGCCGGGGGGCGCGGGGGGCTCGTAGAATCGCCCGGTGACCTCCCCTGACAGCGGCCCCGAAGCGGCCGATGCGGCAGGCGTCCTGCGGCGCGTCTTCGGCTACGGCTCGTTCCGCGAGGGCCAGCAGGAGATCATCGACCACGTCGTCGACGGCGGCGACGCGCTCGTCCTCATGCCCACCGGCGGCGGCAAGTCGCTGTGCTACCAGATCCCCGCGCTGGTGCGGCACGGCGTGGGCGTCGTCGTCTCACCGCTGATCGCGCTCATGCAAGACCAGGTCGACGCGCTCACCGCCCTGGGCGTGCGCGCCGGCTTCCTCAACTCCACCCAGGATCCCGAGGAGCGCAGGCGCGTCGAGGCCGCCTTCGTGGCCGGCGAGCTCGACCTCCTCTACCTCGCCCCCGAGCGCCTGCGGCTGGAGTCCACGCTGCGGCTGCTCGACCGCGGCGCGGTCTCGCTGTTCGCCATCGACGAGGCGCACTGCGTGGCGCAGTGGGGCCACGACTTCCGGCCCGACTACCTCACCCTGTCGGTGCTGCACGAGCGCTACCCCACCGTGCCGCGCATCGCGCTCACCGCCACGGCCACCGAGGCCACCCGCGCCGAGATCGCCTCGCGGCTCGATCTGGAGAAGGCGCGTCACTTCGTCGCGAGCTTCGACCGGCCCAACATCCAGTACCGCATCACGCCCAAGAGCGATCCCCAGCGGCAGTTGCTCGCGCTGCTGCGCAGCGAGCACGCGGGCGACTCCGGCATCGTCTACCGCCTGTCGCGCGGCTCGGTCGACAAGACCGCCGAGTTCCTGGTGTCCAACGGCATCCCGGCGCTGCCGTACCACGCCGGGCTCGACGCGCGCTCCCGCGCGGCCAACCAGTCCCGCTTCCTGCGGGAGGACGGCCTGGTCATGGTCGCCACCATCGCGTTCGGCATGGGCATCGACAAGCCCGACGTGCGCTTCGTCGCCCACCTCGACCTGCCCCGGTCGGTCGAGGGCTACTACCAGGAGACCGGCCGCGCGGGCCGCGACGGCCTTCCCTCCACCGCCTGGCTGGCCTACGGCCTGCAGGATGTCGTGCAGCAGCGCCGGCTGATCGACACCTCCGAGGGCGACGACACGCACCGCCGCCGCCTGGCGATGCACCTCGACGCCATGCTGGCGCTGTGCGAGACCGTCGAGTGCCGCCGCACCAGCCTGCTGGCGTACTTCGGCCAGCCCGCCACGGCCACCGGCTGCGGCAACTGCGACACCTGCCTCAACCCGCCCGCCTCGTGGGACGGCACGGTCGCGGCGCAGAAGCTGCTGTCCACCGTGTTCCGGCTGATGCGCGAGCGGCGCCAGAAGTTCGGCGCGCTCCAGGTGATCGACATCCTGCTCGGCAGGAACACTCCCAAGGTCACCCAGCACCGGCACGACTCCCTGAGCGTGTTCGGGGTGGGCACCGAGCTGACCGAGCTCGAATGGCGCGGCGTCGTTCGCCAGCTGCTGGCCCAGGGCCTGCTCGGTGTCGAGGGCGACTACGGCACCCTGGTCCTCACCGAGGCCAGCGCCGAGGTGCTCGGCCGGCGGCGCCAGGTCATGCTCCGGCGCGACCCCGAACGTCCCGCCCGCGCCGCCAGGCAGGCCGCCTCGTCCGCCGGAGACCAGGCGGGCAAGGCGCGCCGCCCCGCCGCCGACCTTCCCGCGGAGGCCGCCCCCGTGTTCGAGCGCCTGCGCGCCTGGCGCGCGGCCACGGCCAAGGAGCAGGGCGTCCCGGCGTACGTCGTCTTCCACGACGCCACCCTGCGCGAGATCGCCGCAGGCTCCCCGGCGTCCCTCGCCGAACTGGCCCTCGTGAACGGCGTCGGCCAGAACAAGCTGGCCAAGTACGGCCGGCAACTCCTCGACACCCTGCACGCCACCCCCACCGGCACCCCGCCCACCCCCACCGCTTCCCCCTCGGCCGCCTCCGAGCCCGACCCGGCCACCCCTCCCGTCGCGACCTCCGGCACGGCCACCCCCGCCACTTCCCCCTCGACCGCCTCCCAGCCCGGCCTGGTTACTCCCGGCGCTTCGACCTCCGGCGCGGCCACTCCTGCCGCCTCGACTCCCACCGCCTCGACCTCCGGCCCGGCCGCCCCCGCCGTTTCGACCTCCGGCGCGGAGACCTCCGGTGCTTCCGCCCCGGGCACCTCCACCCCCGGTGCCGCGTCGACCGCCGGCCCCTCCCCGGCGAAACGCGCGAACGGAGCTCCGGCGGACGACCCCACGGCGAGCGTTCCCGCGACCGGCGCCGGCGCCACGACCGGAAAGGCGACGCCCGGCGGCTCGTCCGGGGCGGGGTCCGCGAACGGCGCCCCGGGGGCGTCCTCGTCCTCCGGTGACGCCGGCGAGCTCGACTGGTCAGACTGGCCGATGGAGGAGAGCTGAAGCGGTGCCCCCACCCTCGCCGGGTGCCTCCCTGTCTCGCCGCGGAACCGAGCCCCGGCCCCACCACCGATCAATGATCGGCCGTCGCCCCTGAAAGGCGCCTTCGGCGCGCCTCATCAAGGGTCCTGGCCCGGCGTTCCTTCGCCGTCGCGCGCGCAACCGCCCCAGCTTGTCCCGAGGGCGTTGGCCGGGCCCCAGCGGGCCCACCGACCGGACGTGGGTGAGGTGTGGTCCCGGCCGGTCGCGCTGCCCCGCGCTCCCCGGCCTTCGGCGGCTGACGGAAGGCCGACACGGCTCGATCGAGAAGAGAACCGCGCTCCCTGCTCCTTGATCGGCGTCAGGGTCCTCGCGCTAGCGGCGGAGCGGGCGATGGTCATGAGGTGCGGCAGGCCGAGGGCGATCACGGCGGTCACGGTGATGAAGACGGCGCGCGTCGGCCGGCCTCCTTCGAAGAGCGTCCGCGGGGGGAGGCGCCGGTCAGGTGACCGCGCGGGGGAGGTCGCCGGTGAGTTCGCGCAGCGCGTCGTCCACGCTGGTGTACACGTCGAAGGCGCGGCGCAGGCCGGTGATGGTGAGCACGCGCTGCATCATGCCCTGTACGCCGGTGAGCACCAGCGGCGTCTCGTTGTGCTGGCAGCGCTGCAGTGCGGTGATCAGCTCGCTCAGGCCCGTGGAGTCGCACATCGTGACGGCCGTGACGTCCACGACCAGCGCCGAAGGGTCGAGGTCCCACGCCTGGCGCAGCTGTGCGCGCAGCACCGGGGCGGCGTTCCTGTCGAGTTCTCCGCCGATCATGATGACGACCGCGCCTTTCCGCCGGGCGCAGGCCACCGTGAACTCCGATGCCCGATCGGGGCCGCCCATGGACGTCGCCTCCCTCACCTCGCGTGACAACGGCGCGGCACGCGGCATTTCTACCAGGTCACCCCGCCGTCCAGGTCGTTTCGCCGGCAAAGCGCCGGCCCGGGTCACCCGCCCGGCGGGGTCGAGCTCTCGACACCGGTCGCCTCGTGGGGGGCGACCACCGGCTTGCTCTCGGGCGAGCCGCGCTGGCGCAGGTGGATGGAGAGCACCACCATCGAGAGCACGGCGAGGAACTGCGACCGCCGGTTCGGCAACGTGCGGTTCCAGAAGTCCGGCGAGGTGACGTAACCGCTCCACGAGACGCGATCCTGCAGCTGGGCGAGCTGCTCGGCGTTGCAGGCGGCGGTCCCCGCCACCGACCGCGCCGGCCCCGGCACGCGCAGGTCCGGGCAGGGTTTCGTCCGCTGGGCGGTGCCCTCGGCCGTCTCCGGGGCCGGCAGGGCGCACGCCTGCGCCCCCTGCCCGGCGCGCACCGCGCCGTGGAAGCGGTCGACCACCTCCGCGCACCGGCGCCTCCTCCGCCGCGGAGCAGCCGGCCTGTGCGGCGATCAGCAGCACCGTCGCGAACGCCGTGGCCGCTTGTCCGATCATGGGTGGCGGCTACCCCGCCGGTCCGCTCCATCACCCGGACGCCGGGCGGGCTGCGCAAAGAGTGGGTAAACAGTCCCGCCCGTCTCCGGGCGCCGGGTCCCGGGCCGGGGTGGTCCGCGCGGTGGCGGCCCGAGGGTCTTACCACATATTTTGCTTATTCGACATAAAGTAACGTTCTGTATAACAAGCCGGTAATTACCCGCCAGTAAACACGCCGCGCCACGAATGGGAATCGCCGAGTAACCCGAGGTGGCGGCGGTGTGTGGCCCGGTTCACGGCAAACCGGGCCGCCTATCGGTTCGCGATGAATGCAGGTATAGGCCCGTAATCCGGCAACGGCCGCCGTGTAAAGTGAGCAGCGGCTCTCCGTGGCATCGCACCCCGTGCGGTGCCACGAGCCTGTTCCGACCGCTCTACATCGCCGCGTCGCCGGCCGGGGGCCGCCCGACGTACGCCGGGCCGGTCGACGGCCGCCGAACCGCCGGCCGGAGGTGTGCTCGCATGAGACGCCGACAGTCAACCGATCATCGAGACGGCCAGACATCCGCCGCCGCGCCCGGGCCCGTCGTGCCCGCGACGGCGGCGGCGGTGCGGCAGCGCTCGGTCTGGGCGGACGCCGCCAAGGGCGTCTGCATCCTGCTCGTGGTGCTGTGGCACGTCGTCATGAAGCACTACCTGCAAATCGACTGGCGTGTCTCGCTGCCGATCCCGGGGCTGTGGGGCGGCCTCACCCAGCAGCTGCTCCCGCTGCGCATGCCGCTGTTCTTCACCATCTCCGGCATGTTCGCGGTCGGCGCGGTGACCCGGCCCTGGCGGGTGGTGGGCCGGTCGAAGGTCGCGAAGTTCTTCTACCTGTACGCGTTGTGGCTGTTCATCCACACCGCTCTGCTGTCGCTGGTGCCCGACTTCGACACCCTCAAGGCGAGCAGCGCGCTCGACGTGCTCGAACAGCTCACCATCACCCCCACCAACCTGTGGTACCTGTACGCGCTGGCGCTGTACTTCGTCATCGCGAAGGTGCTGCGCCGCGCCCCCATGGCGCTGGTGCTGGGAGCGGCCCTGGTGCTGTCGGCCACGGCCGCCACCGGCGTGCTGGACATCCCGGGCAACCGCGGCGGCCTCTACCAGAACCTCGTGTGGTTCCTCGGCGGGCTGTACTTCCGGCCGTACATCGAACGGCTCGCGGCGAACGCGAGCTGGGCGCGGGTCGCGCTCACCACGGCGGCGTACGGCGCCATCATGGTGGTGATCACGCTGACCGCCTCCAAGGCGGTGCCCGGCGTGTGGCCGCTGGCCTGCGTCGTCGCGACCGTGTTCGGGGTGACGGCGGCGGCGCGCATCAGCGAGTGGACATGGCTGGCCGAGGGCCTGGCGCGGCTGGGACGCACCACGCTGCCGATCTACATCATCCACATGCCGCTGCTGGCGCTCCTGCACCGTGCCCTGGTCACGCCGCTCTCCGCCGACCTCGACGGCAGGCTCCGCCTGCTGCTCGCCGTCGTGGAGCCGATCGTCATGAGCGCCTTCCTGGTCTGGCTGTGCCTTCTGCTGCACAGGGGCCTGCTCAGGGCCGGGGCCACCTGGCTGTTCGACCTGCCCGGCGGGGGCGGCCGGAGCGCCCGGCACGCCCGTCGCGCTCCGGAGGCCGACATGGCGCCCGCCACCCCGGCGCCGCCGTCCGGCGACCTCGCGGCACCGCACCCGGGCCCGCCGGCGCCCCCCGACCACGCCGCCCCCGCGCCGCACGACCACGCCGCCCCCGCGGCGCCCCCGCACACCGCGCCGCAGACGCCCACGCGTGCCGCGCCGCAGGGCCAGCCCACGCCACCGGGCTCCGCGCCCGCCGCGCCGCCGTTCCCCGGCCTCGGCAAGCCGGTCGCCTCCACACCTGTGGACGGCCGCCCGCCGTCCCCCGGCAGGCCCCGGCCGACCCCGGCCGAGAGCCCCACCCTGGAGTTCCCCTCGGTCCCCGGCAACGACCGTCCCACCCCGAGCCGCTGAGTCCTCAGCCGGAGAACAGGTACCCCGCCGCGTCGAGGGCCAGCAGGACGCCCACGACGCACACCGTCCAGCTCACGGCCGACGCCGAGTTCCGGTCCATCCAGTCGCGCAGCCGCTTGAGCCCGCGGTCCAGCCGGTCGCCGGCGACCTGCCGGAGGCCCAGGAGCAGCAGCGGCGGCGCGATCATGATGAGCACGTAGCCCGCCAGCACCGGCACCCACTGGGCGGCCGTCAGGCCGGCGGACGTCATGACGCCGATGGCCGCCAGGTACGGCAGCATCGTCGCCACCTCGACCAGCCCGGCGGTGAGCCCGAGCAGCGCCATGACCCGCGGCCCGCCCACCCGCGGCTGGAACCGGCGCTCCGGCCTGCCGTGCCTGCGCCGCCACTTGGGGTCCAGCCAGAAGCTCAGCCCGAACAGCCCCACCCCGAGGGCGAGCTGGGCCCAGTACGCCGGGGGGCTGCGCAGGGCGTCGCCGAAGTCGTCCATCACCCTGGTCAGCCCCAGCATCAGGGCCGCGCCGACCAGGAAGTAGAACCCCGCCAGCGTCCCCAGGTAGACGAGCAGCCGCGCGCCGCGCGACCGCTCACCGGCCAGCAGCAGGTAGACCGGAATCCCCAGCGTCCCGAAGCTCGTGCTGTCGACCAGCGCGAGGCCGGCGAGCGCGAGCAGCAGCCCCGTCGTCATAGTCGGATCGTGCCGTCTCGCGCCCCCGCGCCGCTTCCTCCCCGCTACCGAACCCGGTGTACATCGATGTGTTGACGCCCCGGCCCGGCCGGAGCACGAGGTGCCCCGGCCGGGACCGTCTCACGACCGGCTAGCGGACGCAGGGGGCGAGCTCGGGCCGCGGGGGAGCGGTGTCCTGGGCGGCGAAGAAGAGGTTGGCGCAGTCGGCGACGAAGCCCGGGTTCTCCTCGGGGACGAAGTGGCCGGCGTCGGGCGCGACCACCGGGCGGACGTCGTCGGCGACCTGGCGGAAGGAGTCGGCCACGCCGGTCCCGAAGGAGTACTGGCCGCCGATCGCCAGCACGGGCATGGGCAGCCGCTTGGAGGCGTTCGCCAGGTTGTTCTCGGCGTCGGCCGGGAACGCCCGGTAGTAGTTGTAGCCGGCCGTGCGCCGCGCCGGGCTGGCGTACGCGCGGTAGTACGCCTCGGCGTCGATGCCCTCACGGTTGAAGCTGAAGCCGTACATCATGCCGAGGTAGGTGCTGACGTCCGCGTTGTCCATGATCTTCTCGGGGATCGGCGCGGGGGACATGTTGAACCTGAAGTGCCAGCTCAGCCCGTAGAGCTGCTCCAGGCCGAAGCCCGCCAGCGGCGACTCGATCACGGCGAAGCGGGTCACCTCGCCGGGGAAGTCGCGGGCGTACGGGTGGGCGATCAGCACGCCGAGGTCGTGCCCGAGCAGCTCCACCTGGGTGAACCCCAGCTTGTGGACGGCCTCGCGGATGCGCTTGGCGGTGGTGGCCTTGTCGTAGCCCCCGGACGGGATGGCGGAGTCGCCGAGACCGGGCAGGTCGAACGCGATCACGGTGTGGTCGCGGGCGAGAGCCGGCATCACCGGGCGCCACATCAGCCAGGTCTCCGGCCAGCCGTGCAGCAGCACGATCGCCGGGCCCGACCCGCCGCGGACGTAGTGCAGGTTGCCGCCTTCCACGGCGACCTTCCCGTGGGTGAACCCGGGGGCGAAACTCGCCGGACCCTGGGCGGGCTCGCCGGGCGTCTGGGCGGCGCCGGCGCTCGCGGTGGTGGTGCACAGGGCCACCGCCAGGGCGGCGAACGTGCTGATGACGGCTCGCCGTAATCTCCTGGCGACCGGTGTCGTCCTCTTGGGTCGGGTGGTGATCTCGTTCAGCGGCATATCTGTTCCCTTTCCGCAAGCCGGGGACACGGGGGTGAACCCGGCTTTCGGCCGGTGATCGTCGTCCACGCCGATGGGCTTTCGTCGCCGCGGCGAAGGAAACCCTCTACCAACGCGTACGCAACCGGCTTCTTCGATCGTGCTTTACCCCCACCCCGCGGATACTGTGGTGATCCGCGGAAAGGCCTTCGCCAGCGTCTCACAGGTCCCGCCGGGCTCCCAGTGACACAGTGTTCCTTCTCGGCCCCGCGATTTCCCGCCGGTGCGCATGGCGTGCGGTCAGCCGTGCTCGGCGAGCCATTCGGGTGCGAGCACCGACCAGATCTCGGTGTTCTGCCGCACGCCCCGGTAGGGATAGGCCTCGCGCAACACGGCGTCGCGGGTCATGCCGAGCCGCTTGGCCACGTTGACGCTCGGAGTGTTCTCCGAGGACACGTGCCACTCAACGCGGTGCATTCCGCGCTCGCGGACCGCCCAGTCGATGATCACGCGTGCCGCCCGCGTGACCAGGCCGCGCCCGGTGGCCGCCGGCTCCAGCCAGCAGCCGGCCTCGCAGTTGCCGGCACCGGCGTCGAAGGTCCTGAACAGGACGCCGCCGACGAGGAGCCCGTCGAGCCAGATGCCGTACAGGCGCCCGGCGTCGGCGGCGGTCTTGTCGGCGTACGACTGGAGCCATCCCCGTGCGGACTCCAGGTCCGCCGCGGCGTCGGGGAGCCCGATGTGCCGGCCGACGAATTCGCGGCCGCGGTTCATGTGGGCGAGGAACTCCTCGGCCCGCCAGGGTTCCAGCGGCCGCAGCTCGGCACCGTCTCCGAGGGGAATCGCGAACATTCTCATCCTTTGCTGGTCGCCTGCGATCCGAGGATCCTCGCATGACCGTGCGCGCATTCCCGCGGGGCGCCCTGATGCCGGCCACCCGTTTCCGGACGTCCCCACCGGGTCTCTTCCGGGGGCGAAAGCGGCGGCACGTATCTTGGGTCGCGGAGGATATCGCCGATCCCGGGGAGAGACGCGGTATGACGGAGCGCAAACCGCCCGGCGTCAGCTTCGAGTCGTGGGTCGACCGGCAGATCCGTGAGGCGACCGAGCGCGGGGAGTTCGACGATCTGCCCGGCGCGGGGAAGCCCATCCCCGGGGCCGGAAAGCCGTACGACGAGCTGTGGTGGCTCAAGCAGAAGCTGCTGCGCGAGAACGTCTCCTACCTGCCGCCGACGCTCGCCCTGCGCAAGGAGGCCGAGGACGCCCTGGCCGCCGCGTCGCGCGCGGCGACCGAGGCCGAGGTGCGGGAGATCGTGGCGGAGGTCAACACGAAGATCCGCGAGGCGATCAGGACGGGGTTGTCCGGCCCCCCGCTCAACCTGATGCCCTTCGACGTCGAGCGTGTCGTGCGCGAGTGGCGGCGTCGCGCGGAGTAGGCGGACGCGGCGGAGGGCGGCGCCCGGATCGACTACCCCCGTGGCGGGATGTTGTGGTTGACCCGGAACAGGTTCGCCGGGTCGTATGCCTTCTTGACGCGGGTCAGGCGCGCGTACGCCTGCGGTTCGTAGGCACTCTCCACGGCCTCGGCCGCGGTGTCGTATCCGGTCAGGAAGTTGACGTGCTTGCGACCGGTCGACCAGGGCGCCAGAGCCCGCGCCAGGGCGCCGAGGGGCTCGCGGAAGTCCTCCTCCATGCCGGGCGCGCCCACCGCGCCCGTGAACAACTGGAACCTCGCTTCCCGGTTGCCGACGGCGTTCGGCACCCGCGGCTCGCGGCCGAGCGCGCCGCCGAGCTGACGGATCTCGATCATCAGCGCCGGTGTGTCGGCGTCCGGTCCCGCCGCGGCGATCAGCGCGTCGGCCGCCTCCCGCGGGAAGTCGCGGAGCAGGGCCGAGGTCTCGTAGACGGGCAGCGGATCCACCGGATCGGCGTGGATGGCCGCCATGGCGGTGTACGGCATCTCCGCGACCGCGTCGATGATCCTCGGCGCGGTGGCGCGCAGGTCCGCCAAGAGGCGCTCGCCCTCGGCCGCCGTGCCCAGGTAGGCGACACGCACGTGCACGGTGAAGCGGCCGCGCAGCGGCTCGGGCACGAACGGCAGCGGGGGCAGCCGCAGGAAGGCGACGGACACGGTGAGCTCTTCGGGGGCGTCGGCGGCGAGCCGGCGGTAGGCGTCCAGGACCTCGGCGGCGTACTCGCCGCCGTAGAAGAGGCCCCCGCCGTACGACCGGGTGACCGGCACCAGGCCGAAGGTGAGCGAGGTGATCACCCCGAAGTTGCCCTTGCCGCCGCGGACCGCCCAGAAGAGGTCCGGCTCGGTGCGCGCGTCGATCCGGCGCGGCTCGCCGTCGGCGGTGACGATCTCGGCGGAGCTGACGTGGTCGGCCGCGAAGCCGTGGGCACGGCCCAGCGTCGGGCTGAGCCCGCCGCCGAGCGTGAAACCCACCACGCCGACGTTGGGCGACGAGCCGGCGAGCGGTGCGAGCCCCTGCGCCGCGGCGGCGTCGATCAGGCTCTGCATCTCCACGGCCGCGCCCACGGTCGCCGTGCGGGCCTGGGCGTCGATCGTGATGTCGTTCATCCTGCGCAGGTTGATCAGGACCGCGCCGTCGGACGGCACCACCGCGCCGTGTCCGGTGGCCACCACCGCGACGGGGAGATTCCGTACGCCGGCGAACCGCACTGCGGCCCGCACGTCGGAGGCCGACGTCGCGCCGACCGCGACGAGCGGGCGGTGGGCCGACGCCAGGTTCCAGGTCGCGGTCTCCTCGACGTACCCGTGGTCGGCCGGCCCCAGCACGGGGCCGTCGATCTCAGCGGCGAGCCGCGCCAGATCCGGCCCGGCGAGGTTCTTCGTATCGGGAGAACCGATGGTCATTCCGTTGCCTTCTTCCTTGCTTCGTCCACATGGAACCGGCGAGGTCGGCGGTTGCCGATCGCCCGGCCCGAGCAAGCATGGGGCTGGTCGACGCTCGCGCCCGCGGCACCTTGCGCTGGCCCTCATCGCGATCCGCGATAGTGGAGCGGTGGAACTACGCCAGCTCGAGTACTTCGTCGCCGTCGCCGAGGAAGGCAGCTTCACGAAGGGCGCCCGGCGGGTGCACGTCGCGCAGTCCGCCGTCTCGGCCACGATCCAGAAGCTGGAACGCCAGCTCGGCATGCCGCTGTTCTCGCGGGACCCCTCGGCCACGGCGCTCACCGAGGCCGGCCTGGCGCTGCTGCCCGAGGCTCGGGCGTTGCTGAGCGCGGCGCGGCGGGCCCGGGAGACCGTCGACCAGGTGCGCGGCGGGCTGCGCGGCACCATCCGGATCGGCACGATGGTGGCCATCGGGGCGCGGTCGGAGTCGGCGGGGCGTCTGGTCATCGACCTGCCCCGAGTGCTGGGGCTGTTCCATGTCACCCACCCCCTGGTCACCTTCCGGCTCCGCACCTCCCCGCAGGGCTCGGCGGGGCATCTGGCCGCGATCGCCGCCGATGCGCTCGACCTGGCCTTGGTGGGCTCGATCGACCAGCCCGACGGGATACGCCTGCACCGCCTCGGCTCGGTGCGCTTCTCCTTCGTCTGCTCGCGCAGCCACCGGCTGGCCGACGCCACCTCGCTCACCTTGGAGGACCTCGCCGAGGAGACCTTCATCGAGTGCCCGCGCGGGTGGGGCAACCGAGCTCTCACGGACCGGGCCTTCGCGGGGGCGGGAATCGTGCGGAACATCCCGTTCGAGGCGGCGGATCAGACCACCGCCCTCGGTCTGGTCCGCAACGGCCTGGGCGTGACGTTCCTGCCCCGCACCGGCAGTGAGGAGGACGGCGTCTCCGTCATCGACGTGGACGGGGCGGATCTCGACCTGCCGGTCGCCCTGGCCACCTCCAGCGAACGGCGACCCTCGGCGGCCACCTCGGCGCTCGTCGCCGGCATCCTGCGCGCCGCCGGCCGCCCTGGTTGAATCCGGCGGGATGTCAGGCTGCTGACAGTGGGGGTTCCCTACGCTGGACGTCAGGCCTTCCCCACCCGACGAGGTGCCCGATGACAGAGCGGCAGGCGGTCGCCACCGAACGAGCAGGCATGATCGAGGTCTTGCTGCGGATGGCGGGGATGCCGCCCGACCAGACGCCGTCCGACTGGCACCGGTCGGCGGCGTGCGCGCACGTGGACCCCGCGGTGTTCTTCCCGCTCGGCTCGGAGTCCGACGTGCCGGCCAAACGTGTGTGCCTCGGCTGCCCGGTGCGGGGCGCGTGCCTGGCCAGCAGTCTGCTCAGGAACGAGCCGGCCGGGGTGTGGGGCGGCCTGAACGAGTGGGAGCGGTCGAGCCTGCTCAGGCGGGCCCGCCGATGGGCCGGTCTGGCGCAGCCCGGCCGCGACTGACGGCGGCGCTCACCCGCCGGGTTCCCGGCGCAGGAACCCCGAGTAGGACAGCAGCATGCCCGCCACGGGCGCGGTGACCCGCACCTCGATGTGGAACCTCGGCGGGCGCAGGGCGGCGTCGGCCGGGTCGAGCCACGCCCTGGCGGCGACGCGCGGTGCCAGCCGGGCGGGCAGGCGCAGCGACCACCTTCCCGCCCCGAGCAGGGCCTGCTCCTGGGTGACGGTGACCTCGGCGCCGGTCGCGGCGGTGCGGGTGCGCAGTTCCAGGGGGCCGTGGCGTTCGCGGCCGTGCTCGCCGGCCCGCACCTGGGTGGTCGTCAGCCGGTGCGGGCCGATGTGGCGCACCCACGTCTCCACGACGGGCGCCG
Source organism: Sphaerisporangium sp. TRM90804 (assembly GCF_029846175.1). Taxonomy (GTDB): domain Bacteria; phylum Actinomycetota; class Actinomycetes; order Streptosporangiales; family Streptosporangiaceae; genus Sphaerisporangium. Next base: position 187,467 of record NZ_JARWAC010000011.1, read on the forward strand.
GTCCGGGCGCGTCGCGGGCCGCCGCCGCGCGGGCCGGCTGCGTCCCGGCGCGCCGGTGGACGGTCACGCGTGCGGGAAGCCGCTCGCCGGCGCGCGGCAGCCGCAGCGCCGCGCAGGCCAGCCTGGCGAGCAGGCCGCGCCCGCGCCGCACCGTCAGCGATCCGGCGCCGGCGGCCGTCTCGCCTCCCAGATGGAACCGGTACATCCAGTCGTAGGGCGTGTCGTCCATGATCGGCAGTCTGCCCCGGGGCCGGCCGCGCACCGCCGGGCGGCGCGCCGGGGGCGCGCAGGAAACATCCCCCGGGAAATCCCGCATCACCTGGGCGAATATTTCCGAAACATTTCGAACCGTTGACGGCTCCCTTTGTTGCATCTACGTTTCGTAACACGAAAAGTCTCGGTGAATCCCTGAAACATTTCGGGGGCGGCCGTCGGCGTGCCGCCCCTGGAAGAGCTTCCGACCCCCCAAGTGAGGCACCATGAAACGTCTCTTGTTAGGACTTGCCGCCTTCGCGCTCGTGCTGGCCCTGCCCCTCCCGGCGTTCGCCGGCGGCGGCAGGCAGCCCGACGATCTGCGCGAGCTGTCGCACAAGCTCAGGATGTACATCGGCTCGGCCGTCGACGTCACGGCCCTGGCCGAGGAGGCCGACTACCGCCAGGTGCTCAACCGCGAGTTCACCCACATCACCGCGGAGAACGCGATGAAGTGGGAGTCCGTCGAGCCGCAGCGCGGCGTGTACACCTGGGAGGGCGCCGACGCGATCGTACGCAACGCCCAGCGCAACCGGCAGAAGGTGCGCGGGCACACGCTCGTCTGGCACAACCAGCTCCCCACCTGGCTCACCGAGGGCGTCGCCGACGGAAGCATCGACGCCAAGGAACTGCGCCGCATCCTGCGCGACCACATCATGACCGAGGCCGGCCGGTACCGCGGCAAGATCCGCGCCTGGGACGTCGTCAACGAGGTGGTGGACGACGAGGGCAACATGCGCGAGAGCATCTGGCTCACGCACCTCGGCCCCGGCTACATCGCCGACGCCTTCCGCTGGGCCCACCAGGCCGACCCGCACGCCAAGCTCTACATCAACGACTACAACCTCGAGTGGAACACCGCCAAGATCGACACCACCCTGGCCATCGTCAAGGACCTCAAGGCCAAGAGGGTGCCGATCCACGGCATCGGCTTCCAGGGCCACCTGGGCATCCAGTACGACTACCCGGCCGACTTCCCGGCCGTCATGAGCCGGTTCACCGACCTCGGCCTGGAAGCGGCGATCACCGAGGCCGACGTGCGCATGGTGATGCCGGCGACCCCGGAGAAGCTGGCCACGCAGGCCGACTACTACCAGCGCATGCTCGCCACCTGCGCCGCGAACGACCGCTGCGTGGAGTTCACCGTCTGGGGCTACACCGACCGCCACTCCTGGGTCCCCGGCTGGTTCGACGGTGAGGGCGCCGCCAACATCATGGACGAGAACCTCGCCCCCAAGCCCGCCTACAACGCCCTGCTGAGCGTCCGCAGGACCTGAACGCCGGGCCGCACGAAGCGCGCACGCGAGGGCCGCCTCTCCCCCGGGGGAGGCGGCCCCGCGCGTTCCCGCCGTCGCCCCCTACGGCCGCCGGCTGACGGCCAGGCCGACGCTGAGGCCGGCCACGACCCCGATCGGGATGAGGATCGCCGGCTGGAGCCAGAACAGCCCCGCCACGTAGCCGATGACCCCGCCCAGGATCGAAAAGATCGACATGACCACGAATCGCCGGTCGCCGGTCGCCTTGACCATGGTTCCTCCTCCGGTGAAAACCGCTTGGACCACGCCCATCCAGGCTCTCGGCCGCCGCCGGCACGGACCTAGGGGCGCTGTCACGGACTTGGGGTGACTGCTGTCACCCGTCGGGCGGAGCGCCCGGCCCCCGGCCAAGGCGTCGGGGGCGAGGGCGCCGGGGCCTGACAGCCGTCACGAGTTAGTCGTGACAGGCGGGCTGGGCACCCGCCCCCGCAGCCGTGGACGCTTGACCGCATGGGCGACACACCGGCCGCGGAATCCGCGCGGAGACCAGGACACGACCGGCCGCCGCCGGCGGCGGTGCACGCCGCCGGGCTGCGCAAGAGGTACGGGGAGGTCCGCGCCGTCGACGGCGTCGACCTGACGATCGCGCCCGGGGAGGTCGTCGCGCTGCTCGGGCCGAACGGCGCGGGAAAGTCAACGACGGTCGACATGATCCTCGGGCTGACCAGGCCGGACGACGGCGAGGTGCGGGTGTTCGGCCGCTCGCCGGCCGAAGCGGTCCGGGAGGGTCTCATCGGCGCGGTGCTGCAGGAGGGCGCGCTGCTGGACGACGCCACGGTCGGCGAGATCGTCGGCATGGTGGCCTCCCTGCACCGCAGGCCGCTCCCGGTCGGCGAGGCCCTGCGCAGGGCGGGCGTCGAGGACCTCCGGACGCGCAGGTCGACCAGGCTCTCCGGCGGCCAGAAGCAACGCGTCAGGTTCGCCGTCGCGCTGGTCTGCGACCCCGGTCTCCTGCTGCTCGACGAGCCCACGGCCGGGATGGACGTCGCCACCCGCCGCGAGTTCTGGGCGTCGATGCGCGACTTCACCTCCTCGGGCCGCACAGTGATCTTCGCGACCCACTACCTGGAGGAGGCCGAGGAGTTCGCCGACAAGGTGGTCTTCCTCAGGAAGGGGCGCGTGGTCGCCGACGGGCCGATCGACCAGGTGAGAAGGCTGACGGCCCGCCGCACCCTGCGCGCCCGCGTCCCGGGCGCGTCGCTGGGCGACGTCCTCGCCCTGCCCGCCGTGGCAGAGGCGAGCGTGGACGGGGCGAAGGTGGTGCTGGTCAGCTCGGACTCCGACGTCACCCTGCGCGCCCTGCTGGGGCGCTTCCCCGGCGCCCACGGCGTCGAGGTCGCCGGCGCCGGCCTGGACGAGGTCTTCCTGTCCCTCACCTCGGAAGGGACCGGGCGATGAACCTCGGCTACCTGGCCCTGGAGCTGCGCAGGGCGCTGCGGCAGCCCGGGACGGTCCTCTTCGTCATGGGCTTTCCCGGCGGGTTCTACCTGCTGGAGTCGCTGATCTTCCAGGCGGGGCTTCCGGACGCCGTGCCGTTCTCGGCCGGGCTCGTCGTCCTGCCGGCCATGACCGCGTGGGGCGTGCTGCTGGCCGGGATGCTCGTCGGCACACAGGTGGTGAACGAGCGGGCGGCGGGCTGGCAACGGCAGCTCCGGCTCACCCCCCTGACGGGAGCCGGCTACCTGCTGGGCAAGGGGACGGTGGGCATGCTCGTCGCGCTGCCCCCGCCGCTGTTCGTCGCGCTCCTCGCGGCGCTGGTGCGCGACGTGCGGCTGGAGTTCACCGCCTGGGCGGCGCTGGTCGGGCTGGTCTGGCTGGGCGGCCTGCCGTTCGCCCTGCTGGGTCTGCTGATCGGCCAGCTCGCGAGCCCGGTCAACGTCCAGCAGATCACCATCGTGGCGATGCTGGCGCTGTCCATCTTCGGCGGCATGTTCATGCCGTTGGACAGCCTTCCCGCGTGGTTCACCTCCGTCGGGTCCCTCACCCCCGGCTACTGGCTCACGGAGCTCGCCCGGGCGGCCGTCCTGCCCGGCCGCGACCCCCTGACCGCAGGCGGCGCGCTCGTAGGATGGTCCGTGGCGCTGGCGGCCGCGATGATGTGGCGTTACCGCCACGACTCCGCGCGTGACTGAACCCATCCACCGAGGGGGCGAGCTGGCACCGTTCGACGGCCGCCCCGCGCCCCGCCGGACGATCGGCGAGGTGGGCGAGCGCCTGTTCCTGCCCCCCGCGTCGCCCGGCGACCGTCGCGTCCTGGTCGTCTCGGTGGGGCTGTCCGTGCTGTTCAGCGCGCTGATGATCCCCGCGTGGCTGGACGCGCTCGGCTCGCTCGGGCCGGGGACGGTGGCCTGGTCGGTGGTTGTGGGCATCGTGTATACGGTCGCCTACCTGCTCTTCGCGGTGACCGGCCAGTGGAGGGCCTGGGCCGTCCGGGCGGCGATGTGCGTCGTCCTCGCGGGCCTCGGGGTCGCGCTCGTGCTGCTCATGGGGCTGGAGCACTCGTGGGTGCTGATGTTCGCCCTCTGCGTCATCGCGGTGTCGGTCCGAGCCGAGATCGCCGTCGCCGTCACCGCGCTGATGCTCGGCGCCGTCGCCGTGGGCGCCCTGGCGACCGGCGGCCTGGCCGGGCAGCTCACCAACCTCGTCGTCCTCGGGTCGGTGAGCAGCGCGACCGCCCTGCTGGTGCGGCTGGTCGACGCCAACGCGGAGCTGAGGCGCACCCGCGACCAGATCGCCGCGCTGGCCGTCGGCCAGGAGCGCGAGCGCTTCGCCAGGGACCTGCACGACATCCTCGGCCACAGCCTCACCACCATCACGGTGAAGGCCGGGCTGGTGCGCCGGCTCCTGGAGAGCTCCGGCGACCTCGGCGCGGCCGCGTCCGAGGCCGGCGACGTGGAGCGGCTGTCCCGCCAGGCGCTGGCCGACGTGCGGGCCACGGTCTCGGGGTACCGCCACGTCACGCTCGCGGGCGAGCTGGCCGTCGCGAACGAGGCGCTGCGCGTCGCCGGGATCCGGGCGGAGCTGCCGCACGCCGTGGACGACGTCCACCCGGGCCTGCAGGAGGTCTTCGGGCACGTCCTGCGCGAGGCGGTGACCAACGTGGTCCGGCACTCCTCGGCGGGGCGGGTCACCGTGCGCCTGGGCAGGAACTGGCTCCAGGTGGACGACGACGGCGCCCCCGCGCCCGCCGTGCGGCGGGGCAACGGGCTGCGCGGCCTGGAGGAACGCATGCTGGCCGTCGGAGGCACACTCGACTGCGGCCCGCGCGGGCGCGACGGTTTCACCGTACGAGCGGCCGTGCCCGCCCTGCGGCACCGCGACGGAGGGGGTGAGGCGCAGTGATCAGGGTGCTGCTCGCCGACGACCAGGCGCTGGTGCGCGGCGCGCTGGCGGCCATGCTGGAGCTGGAGCCGGACATCACCGTGGTCGCGCAGGTCGGCTCGGGCGACGACGTCGTGCCCGCGGCCCGCGCGACCGCTCCCGACGTCGCGCTGATCGACGTCCAGATGCCAGGCAAGGACGGCCTGGCAGCGGCCGGGGACCTCCACAAGGAGCTGCCCGCCTGCCGCATCCTGGTGTGCACGACGTTCGGCCGCCCCGGCTACCTGCTGCGCGCCATGGCGGCGGGCGCGACGGGTTTCATCGTCAAGGACGCGCCCCCCGAAGACCTCGCCGACGCCGTGCGCAAGGTACACCGCGGCGTCCGCGTGGTCGACCCGGTGCTCGCCGGGGAGTCCCTGGTGCACGGCATCAACCCGCTGACGAGCCGCGAACGCGAGGTGCTCACCGCCGTCGGCGCCGGCCACAGCATCGCCGACGTCGCCAGGCTCCTCCACCTGACCGAGGGCACCGTACGCAACCACCTGTCCGCCGCCATCGGCAAGACCGGCACCCGGAGCAGAAGCGAGGCCGCCGTCGTGGCCAGGGAACGCGGCTGGCTCTAGTCCTCACCGGGACTGCTCGCCCGAAGCTCGCGGCCGGCCGGTGAGGCCCGCGCGACGAGCCCGCCGGGTCACTGAGAAACGGTGATCGACTACGGCGCGGTCTGCCGCTAGGTTGGGCGCTTTGCTGGATTCATACCCCCTGGGAAGTCGCTTGCGTCGTTACCGATTCGGGCGGCCCGCCGCGCTGGTCGCCGCCGGATATGTGGTCGTCGTGGTCGCGCTGGGTGTGGCGGCGATGGTCACCGGTGACGGTGGGCCGCTGCGCCTGGTCATGGTGCGGTGGGTGGTGCCCGAGCCGGACGTCTCCGTGTGGTGGGAGGTGCCGGCGCTGGTCCTGCTCGGCGCCGGGCAGGGGTGGATCCTCTGGCAGTTCCTGCGCGGGCGCGCGGCCGGGGCCAAGGCCGAGCTGGGGAGAGACGGCCGCCTGCTGCGGGCGGCGCTGTACTTCAGCGCGGTCCTCTCCGTGGCCATGGGGCTTCCGTTTCCCGCGCCCTGGTGGGCGGACCTCGCCGCGGGCGCCGCGCGCTTCGCCGTCGTGCTGCTGTTCTTCCGGGTCACGGGCGGCGCCCCCCGAGGTCTGCGGATCACCGCGCTGGTGGCGGGCCTGCTCAGCGCGGTGGCCGGGATGGGCGGCACGGTGGCGGACGAGTTCGGCGCCTGGGCCGCCGGGGCGTTCTTCTCCCTCGTCGGGCTCGGCGGGCTGCAGTGGGTCGTCTGGATGTCGCTGACCCTCGTGGCCCAGGCCCGGGACGGCAGGTGGCGGCGGGACACCGTGGTGTGGGGGGCCGCCGGCCTGGCGCTGCCCTACCTCGTCCTGCCGTTCACCGTCACCCTCGCGCCTCCGTTCAGCGACGGCCGGCCCTACACCGTGTACGTCGGCATCTCCGTCACCTTGGGCCTGCTGGTCGCGGTGTGGCAGGCGCGGTCGGCCCACGATCTCGCGAGCCCTCCCGTGCGGGCGCCACACGCGGGGCGGGCCGCGACGGCCAGGGCGCCGTTCCGCCGGTGGCCGCTGGCGGTGGCGGCGATCGCGCTGCCCCTGCTGCCCACGGCCGCCAACCTCGCGCACGGCCCGCCGTTCTGGCTCGGGCCGGGGGGCCTGATCGGGGCCCTGTTCCCGGGAGGCTCCCACGGCTTCGGCCTGGTTCCGCTCTGGACGGTGCTCGATGTCGGCGTCGGCGTCGGCGGCCTCGCCGTCCTGGTCCTCGTCACGGTCGTGCGCAGGACCCGCCGCCTGGTGCGGGCCACGGTCGCCATCCTGGCGCTGGCCGCCGCGGCCGGCGTCGCCGCCGCGCTCGCCGCGACCGCGTTCCCCCAGGGCGGGGACGGTTTCCCGTTCCAGATCGAGGCCCCGCGGGTCTTCCCCGAGTGGATGCTCACCCTCGAAGGGGAGGACGACTGGCTCTCCGCGGGCGTGTCGCCGCTGTGGTTCAGCGCCGCCTTCGCCGCGTCCGCCCTGCTCCTGCGGCTGCTGTACGGCGGCGGCGCGGCGCCGCGCTCCCGGTTCCAGGCGGTCGCGGCGGCGACCGCGGCCGTGCTGGCGCTCTGCGCCGTCCCGGCGGCGGACCTGGCGGGCGGTCGTCTCTCCACGGAGGAGGACTGCCAGGCGCCCGGGGCCAACCCGGGGGAGCTGACCGGCGAGCGGGCCTTCGTCTGCGAGGCACGCCGGTTCGACGCGCCCGGTCTCGGGCGGGACCTTCCCGACCGGCACCTCGTCACCTACGGCCGCCGGCTCTGCGGCGTCTACACCCGCAACGACCCCGCGGAGATGGCCCGCGTGCGCCAGACGGACGGCCTGGAGGTCCGCGCGGCGGTCTGGGCGCTGGCGCACATCTGCCCGTCCGCCGCCGCCGTCCTGGCGGCCGAGCATGCGCGAGAGGACCGCGAGCAGCGCGAGTGGGAGGCGGAGGAGCGGCGCGCGTGTGCCGAGGCGCCGCGCCACCGGCCGCTCATCAAGCCGGTGACGGCGGTCGTCCAGCCCGAGCCCCTGTGGACCGACTACGGCGATCTGGAAGCGTACGACCCCGAGGTGGCCGAGGAGGCGCCCTCGGGGACCGACCTGCCGTACGAGAGCGAGCTCCTCGCCTCCGGGCCAGGGCAGCTCCTCATCCACACCTACCCCGACTCCGGTCTCTGCGTCACCACCGAGACCTACACCCGCCGCCCGCCCGTGGAGACCAAGGGCTGGCTTCATGTCGTCGAGGTGGGTTACCGGAGCGAGAGCGGCGAGATCCAACTCGCCGACCCCATCGGCGGCACCCCGCTGCCCGACCTCGCCGTTCGCGGCAAGGGCCACTACCGCATCCGCGTCCACTACGCCGTGCTGCCCGGCAAGGAAGGCGAGTACGGCTCACAACGACTGCTGATCATGTCCTACCCGGGCCGCGGAGACGACGTCACCGTCCACCGCAAGCCCAAGCCCTGAGCCGCGCGGCCTCGCTGGTCTCACCAGCGCGGCGCCGTCGAGCCGTCCGCCGTCAGCCCGTGGCGGGCGAGGTCCGCGGCCTCGTGCTCGCGGTTCGCCCGTTCGAGCAGCACTTCGAGCAGGGGGATGGCGCCCGGCTCCCCGCTCACCGCCGCTCTTCTCAGCACCAGGAGGGACTCGTCGCGGCGGCCCGCCGCGTGCAGGAACAGCGCGAGCTTCGAGGAGGCTCCGGCCTCGCCGGCCGTCACCGCGGCGCGAAGCACGTGCTCCGGCGGGCCGGCGCCGGCGCCGGCCCGAATGACCCGTTCCGGCCGGCGCGTGTTCGCGGTGGCTCGCGGTGCGTGTTCCGGAGGTGTCGTGTGCCCTCTGCGCTGGAGCTCGTCCACCGCTTCGGTGCTGGCGAGCACGCCTTCGCGCAGTTTGAGCGTAAGGCGCGGCGGCCGGACGGTGCCCTGGCCGCCCGCCTCCGGTGACGCGGGCGGTTCCGTTCCCGCCGGCACGTCCGGAGCGGGGCGCGTCCCCTCCACCGCTCCGGACGGTTCGGCCGAGACCGCGCCGTCTGGAGGCGGGTGCGCGTCTTGCTCCGCTCGCCGGCTCAGGAGGGTGGTGGTGGAGATGGAGCCGTCTTCGCCGTTCTCCGGCACCCGCGTGGTGGTGTGCTCCGGGTCGCCCGCCTTGGCCGTGCGGCCGCGAAGCGCCGCCAGCAGGTGCTCGGCCGCCTGGCCGCCGACCGATCGCAGCAGCCGCTCGGCCTCCTCGGCGCGTCCGACGCGGTGGAGCAGCACGGCCAGCTCGCGGGGCGCGCCGGTGTGGCCGGAGGCGGCGGCCTGTCGCAGCGCCCGCTCGATGCCTGCCGCGTCTCCCGAACGCCTGGAGAGCGCGATCACCAGCCGGCTCGCCTCGGCGTCTCCCGCCGCCGCCGCGTCGCGCAGAACGTCCGCCGCCTCTCCGGCCCGCCCGGCACGCAGCAGAAGCCGCCGCAGCGCCCACGTCATGGCGGTGTCGCCGCGGGCGAGGGCCGCCCGCCACAGGTCGCAGGCGTGGCGGAAACGCCCGCGTGCGACCGCGGCGGACCCCAGGCGGTTCAGGTCGTCCGGCTCGGTCGTGTACCGCAGGAGCAGCTCCCAGAAGGCGTCGGGGACGGGGACCACGCGGCGGGCCGCCCGGCCGTGCTGGTAGAGGTAGTCGGCCACCAGGTACCCGTCCACGCGGCCGATGGTCGTGCTCGTCCCCGTGAGAGGGGCGATGGCGCCTTTCACCTGCTCGCACGCGTACTCCGTCGCCTCGTCGAACCAGGTCGCGGCGGCCCCGGCCAGCTCGGGCCCCGTCAGGTGGAGCACGCAGGCCTCACGAAGGAGGCCCGGGTCGAGGGGGGCGCTCGCGCCGAGGCGGCGCGCGTCGATGGCCGCGGTGATCAGCGCCCTTCCGTACGGCGCCGGCGCGTTCTCCCAGCGGTCGATCAGGTCGGGGCCGCCCGCGAGGATCTGGGTGATCCCGTGGCCGTGGTGCCGCGCGTCGAGTGCCCGGGCGAGACGCGGGTCCGCCACGGCGAGCCGTTCGGCGGCCCGGATGCCGGCGTCGTCGAACCGCTCCGGCACGTTGATCTTGACGACGCCGTCGAGCAGCTCCCGCACCTGGCGATGGGGGTCGGCGGCCCCGAGCCGCGGCTGCCGGGTGAACCGCTGCCAGAACTCCGGCCACAACGTGGTCACGATCAGCGTCGGCCCGCCCCGGGCGAGGGTCCGTCGCAACGCCGCCGCGGCCTTCTCGCCGTCGGCTCCGTCGAGATAGACCTGCCCCTCGTTGAGCCACACGACGGTGCGCGGCAGGGGGTCGGGCCGGTCGAGCAGCGTGACGAGCTCGGTCGCCGTGAACGGATGGACCAGCCGCCAGTCGCTCAGGCGTTCTCGCACGGCCTCGTACGCGCTGCGGGTCTTCCCGCTCGACGATCCGCCGGCCAGCACCACCATGCGACTCCCGAGCAGGGCGAGGTCCGCCTCCCGGCGGAGCGCCAGATCGTGCTCGCGCACCACATAGGCGGGAAGCGGGGGCTCGCCGGGCGACAGGGAGATCGCCCGATGCACCCCCAGGGCGATCGGGTCGGCGTCCGCCACGGCGCGCGACCCCGCGGTGTTCCCGGCGCCGGCCGGCCACGGCGCCGCCGGCAGCAGGCCCCGTAACGGCTCCCAGCGGGAGGCGGCCACGTCCAGCGGGATCATCCACGCGACCCGGGCCTGGACGTCGCGGTCCCTGGCGACGACCAGGCCCACGACCGTGCCGGTCAGGGAGTCGACGACGCCGCCTCCGCTGAACCCCTCCTCGATGGCGCGGCCGGTGACCGAGCGGGCCTCAAGTTGCAGCCATTCGCCGCCGCCGGCGAGGCCGGAGATCCACGCCTGCGCCTCGATGCCGTCGTCATGGTGCCGCGGGTGCCCGAACACGTGGACGGCCCGCCCGCGCGGCTCGGCCACACGTCCCAGCGGGGCGGCGGCCAGGCCGGCGAAGGCCTCGCCTTCGACCTCCAGCACCGCGATGTCCCCGCGGCCCTCGTCGTCGGCGGGATGCCAGCCGCCCTCGACGAGGCGGGCCGGGTGCCGCCCGGCCGCCGGCCACAGCGGAAGGCTGACCGTCACCGCTCCCGAGCGAGGATCGGCCGTCCCCAGGGCACGCTCCACGACGTGGGCACAGGTGAGCACGTGACGCCCGTCCAGCAGTATCCCGGCGCCGTGGACCCGCCCGCCGCCGCTGATCCGCACCCGCCACGTCCGCTCCACCACCGCCCTCCCTAGCCGGTGCCCTTCCACAGCAAGCGGACCCGCAGGTGCCCCTCGGTACCCGCCTTGGCGATGACGGCTCCGGCCTCGGCCGTCAGCTTGACGCCGAACTCGATCTCGATCTCGTCGGACCCGCTCTCCCTGAAGACCCGCATCGCCTCCCCCGCGGCCCGGCGAACGGGCTCCAGCGCCGCTTCCAGCGAGGCCGCCGACGCCTCGATCACGTCCCCGGCGCGGCTCGCCCGCCGCACACCGGGCTCGTCGTCCTCGGCCTCGGCCAGCAGGTGCCCGCCGTCGGCGAGGGTGATCCGCAACAACTCGGCCATCCGCCGCTCCAATGATCCATCCGGCGTGCCCCGAGTATCATCGCCGGGATCCCGCGCCCATGCCAGGCCTCCGGAACGGAAGCTTCGACGCCGGGTGGGCGAGCGTGCCGGGCGGAGCGCCCGCGGTCGTTTGGGCGGTGTTGACCCTGACACCGTGTGAGGCCGTAAACAAGGAGGCGTCATGTTCACCATCGGAGATTTCGCCCGTCTGGGCCGCGTGTCCGTACGCATGCTGCGGCACTACGACGCACTCGGCCTGCTCCGGCCCGTCAGGGTCGACCAGGCCACCGGCTACCGCTACTACGAGGCGGGACAGCTGTCCCGCCTCAACCGCCTGATCGCGCTCAAGGATCTCGGCCTCAGCCTCCAGCAGGTGGGCGAGATCCTCGCCGAGAAGGTGGGCCCGGAGGAGCTGCACGGCATGCTCCGGCTGCGCCGGGCGGAGCTGGAGGCACAGGTGGCCGGCGACAGGGCGCGGCTGGCCAGGGTCGAGGCGAGGCTCCGCATGATCGAAACGGAGGGCGTCATGCCCGCGGACGTCGTCATCAAAAGCCTTCCCGCTGTCCGTCTGGCCGTGCTGAGCGCCACGGCCAACAGCTACGATCCCGACGAGGTCGGCCCGGTGATCCAGCCCCTGTACGCCGAGCTGTGGAGGCGTATCCAGGAGGCCGGGCTCACCGCCACCGGGCCCGGGGTCGCGTACTACGAGTACTCGGCCGAGGGGGCTCACGTGCACGCCGGAGCCCAGGTGAACCTGGAGCAGGGCGGGAGCTACGACTTCGAGGTGGTCGACCTGCCCGCGGTCGACCAGGCGGCGACCATCATCCATCACGGGCTGATGGACGACGTCGACGTCTCCTACCAGCAGCTCGCCAAGTGGATCGAGGCGAACGGCTACCGCAGCACCGGCGTGGCGCGCGAGGTCTACCTCAAGTACGCCGACGGCGACGACCCGTCGACCTGGGTCACCGAACTCCAGGAGATCGTCGCCCCCGCCACCTGATCACGGGCGCGGAGGGCGGGCCCGCCGGCGTCAGACGGACCCGCCCTCACGGCGGGTGCGGCTCGGCGAGTGCCGGCCCCACCCCCCGCGGCCGGTGCGGTTCGGCGCGTACCGGGACCGCGCTCGGCGGACCCGCCCTCCGCGGCCGGTGCGGTTCGGCGCGTACCGGGACCGCGCCCGGGGTACCCGCCCCCCGCGCCGGGTGCGGCTCGGCGGGTGCCGGGCCGCTTCGCGGGCCCGCGGTCGTCCGTCCTTCAGCGGGCCGCCGCGGCCGTCACCGGGGCGTCCCAGGAGATGCGGTGGTCGTGGATCCATGCCAGCGCGTTCCGCTTGCTCACCTGCCGCATGATCATCGGCAGCGTGAGGTCGCGGAGGAAGGCGCCCGCGACCCCGGGCGCCTTGCCGCTGCCGTTGCGTCTGCCGTGCGCCACGACCCGCTCCACCCGGTCGCGGCGGATCCGCTCGAACGCCGCGAAGGCCTCGCGTGGCGCCGGAAGGTCGCGCAGGCACTTGGCCAGCACCACCGCGTCCTCGATCGCCATGGAGACGCCCTGTCCAGCCGAGGGGGAGGTGGCGTGCGCGGCGTCGCCCACGAGGACCATGCGGTCGTTTAACCACTTCGGCACGGTCGGGAAGTCGTAGGTGTTCCAGCCGGGCAGGACGCGGCCGGTGCCGCGGATGATGTCGGTCATCGGGCCGCTGTCGTCCTTGAACAGGTCCAGCAGCCGCGCCCGCCACTGCTCCGGGGTGATCGCCCGCAGCTCCTCCTGGGTCGGCTCCGCGGGGCTGGGCGGGTTGGCGAACCACCACACCTGGCCGTCGGGGTGGATCAGGTAGCCGAAGAAGCACCTCCTGCCGAAGACGAAGTAGCTGGTTCCCGGCTCGCCGGGCACCTCGACGCCGTCCGCGAAGCCGCCGGTGTTCAGCAGGCCGACGTGCCGGGCGCGCGGGGCGGCGGGGTCGATGATCGTTCGCGTGCGGGAGCGCAACCCGTCCGCGCCGACCAGCAGGCCGCCTTCGGCGCTGCTCCCGTCGGCGAAGCGGGCCAGCACCCCGTCCGGCGTGATCGAGGCGGACTCCAGGCGCTTGCCGTAGTGGACGGGCACGCCCCGGTTCAGGGCCTCGTCGCGCAGCGCCTGGTAGAGGTCGGCGCGCTTCAGCGTCCGGCTGGGGCTGCGGATCGTGGCGAGGTGCCTGCCGCGCCCGTTGCTCATCCGCATGAGCGGGGTGTCCATCCCGAGGCGGGTGACGCGGTCGTGCAGGTCGAGGGGGCGGAGGGCTTCGAGCCCGTTGACCGCGACCGTGAGGAACGCCCCCACGCCCTCGGAGCCGCGGTCGTAGGCCTCGAAGACCTCGGCGTCCACGCCGGCCCGCCGCAGCGCCATGGCCGTGACCGGGCCGGCGATGCCGCCGCCGATGATCAGTGCTTTGCTAGTCATGTCATGACTATACATAGCATGACTAAAAGTCGCGCGCCGATACCATGAGTCCATGTCCACGCGTCGATCTCCCCTGGCCATGGCGCTGCTCTCCCTGGTCTGCGAGGAGCCCATGCACGCGTACCGGATGCAGCAGATGATCAAGGAGCGGCACAAGGACGACGTCGTCAACGTCGCGCAGCGCAACAGCGTCTACCAGACCATCGAGCGCCTGCGCCGCGACGGGCTGATCACCGTCCGCGAGACCTCGCGCGAGGAGAACCGCCCCGAACGGACCGTCTACCAGCCCAGCGACGCGGGCCGCGAGACGCTGCGCCGGTGGATGCGCGAGATGCTCTCCGCCCCGGCGCGCGAGTTCCCCGAGTTCCCCGCCGCGCTCGCCTTCCTCCCCGTGCTCGACCCCGGTGAGGCGCGCGCCGCTTTGGAGGAGCGGGTGGCCGCCCTGCGTGCGCGGCTCGCCGGGCTCGACCGCGACCTGACCGAGGGCGCGAAGTTCCTGCCGCGCCTCTTCCTCCTGGAGACCGAGTACATGCGGGCCATGGCCGCCACCGAGCTCGACCACGTGCGCGGCCTCGTGGCGAACCTCGCCGCGGGAGAGGTCACCTGGGACTACCGCCTGTAGGTTGATCCAACGGTTCCGCCGCTTTCGCGTGGGAGATCCTGCATGCCGCAGATGACGGGCACGGCCGCCACCACCCCTTCCGCCCCGCCGTGGCGCCGGCTGGAAGGCGCTGCGGGAAGCTGATCATTCTGGACACCTCAGGCCACCGGCCGATGTTCGAGCAGCCCGGCCCGTTCACCGCCGCAATGGCTCAGATCCTCGCGGAGACCCGGTGACGGCCGCGCGCGGCGCGCGTCGCCCGGCCCGAGGGCCGGTCGCTCCCGGCCCGCGCCGGCCGGGCCGGGCCGGGAGCGCCGGGGTCAGCACCGGTTGATCCGGGAGTTCACCAGGTTGATGTTGCGGATGACGATGTTGGTCCCGCAGGGGCTCTCGGTGATGGCCGAGTTCGTCAGGGTGAGGTTCTGGATCGTCACGTTGGACGTCACGGGGAACTCCGCGCGCGAGGCGATGCGCACGTCAGAGCCGTTCACCGAGCCGCTCTGGCCGGCGATCGTGACGTTGTGGCAGTTCTCGATCAGGATCGAGTTGCTGCCGGTCTGCGCGATGTCCACCCGGTCGATGACGGCGCCGCCGCTCTCGGAGACGCAGAACACGCCGCGTCCGCCGCCCCGGGCGACCACCGATCCGACGCGGACGTTGGTCGGGTAGGAGCTGCCGATCCGGCCGTTGCGGTTGGCCATGCGGAACGCCGCGTACCCCGTCCCGGTGCCGGCGCCCTGCGCGTCCACCGTGCCGACGGTGGCGTTGATCGTGTCGTTGAACAGCAGCCCGGACTGGCCGGTGTTGCGCGCCGTCACGGTGCCGATGGTGATGCCGTCCACGCCGTAGGTCTCGACGCCGTGGCTGTTGCCGCCGGAGGCGTAGACGTTGTCGATCCGCACGTTCCTGGTCCGCACGTTGCGGTTGCTGTGATTGTCGATGCGGATGCCGAGGCCCGCCGAGCCGAGCCGCAGGTCCATCTGGCCCAGGGTGATGTTGGTGCCGTTGCGGACGAAGACCCCGAAGTACGGCGAGCCGGTGACGTTGAGCCAGGTCACCTCGACGTCGGTGACGTTCTGGGCGCGGACGACGGCGTTGTTGGCGCCGATGGTCCCGGACACGTTGATCGTCCCGCACACCTCGAGCACGGTGTAGCTGGGCAGGTCGAGCGACTGGTTGGCGTTCATCGAGCCCGAGCCGCGGACGATGACCTTCTGCTTGTAGGTGCGCCCGGAGGTGAGGCTGCCCACCGCCCGCCGCATCGCCTCGATCATGCTGGCGCCGGTGTACAGCGTGCTGCCGCCGTTGCGCGCCGTCCAGGTGCCGCCGCTCAGCACGGCCTCCGCGTTGCCCGTGCCGCTGCCGCAGGCCGCTGCCGCCGCGGCGGAGGCCGGCGCCGTGAGCGCGGGGCCGCCGGCGAGCGTGCCGGCCGCGGCCAGCAGGAGGGCGGCGAGAGCGGTGCGCGCGCGGCGGGCGCCGCCGTTCCCGCCTTCGTGCCGGAGTTCGGTGTTCACAGGTTCACTACTCCCATCAGGAGGGCTGGAAATCGATCCCAGCGGGGAGGCGACGAGACCCGCGATCCGCCGTTCGGCTGGCGTCCAAACGAAGTCACCGCTGTTCGGAGTGGATCCCGACCCCAGCCAGCGCACCCACTTTCCCGTCAGGAGTCAACCGGGCGCGGCTGGGCCCTCCCGCCACCTGCGGCGTTGCCCGAAACTTTCAGGCCCGGCGGTCAGGCGCCCCGCGACTCGGGCCGCCGGGCGGCCAGACGGTCGAGGAAGGGGGTGACCACGGCGGCCAGCCGTCCGGCGGCGGCGTAGTTGACGTTGTGCGGGCTGGACGGGACGACGGCGAGCTCCCCGCGCGGCAGCAGGCCGGTCACCTGCTCCGCCCACCGCTGCGGGATGATCGGTTCGAGGGCGCCGCGGGTCACGAGCACCGGCACGTCGATCAGGGGCAGTTTGCGTTCGACGGGGTCGCGCAGAGCCATGCGGAACGTCAGCGCCACCCGGCGCGGCCCCGCGTCGATGACGTCGCGCAGGAGGATCGGGGCCTGGGAGGGGTCCTCGTGGCGCACGTCGCGCAGCGCCCGCAGGATCTGCCGGGGCGCGGTGCGCCCGCGCGCGTCCATGGTGGGCCCGGCGAGCACCAGGCCCCGCACGAGCGCCGGGTGGCGGACGGCGAGGTCGACGGCGACCTGGCAGCCGAAGGAGTTCCCCACCAGCACCGCCGGGCCGGTGCCCGTCACCGTCAGCCATTCGGCGAGCCGGTCCGTGAGCTCGGGCAGCTCCAGGACCGAGCCGGGGTCGTCGCTGAGGCCGAAACCCGGCAGATCGATGGCGCTCACCCGGTACCGGCCGGCCAGGTGCGCGGCGAACGGCATCATGTACCGGTGCGACACCGCCAGGCCGTGCACGAGCACCACCGCGAGAGCGCCGGGTGGCGCCTTCCGCGACGCCCGGTGGTGAATGCGTGCCCCCTGGACGGCCGTCCAGCGGCTCACGAAATCCGGGCCGTCCCGGGGGGCGCGCATCGAGAGCCCGTACGCCTCGCGCATCGCCGAGAGTGTTCGCATGGGAGACTGCTTCACCCCCGACCCCGTTTGAAACCCGGGCCGTGGCCCACCGGCCGGGGCGTGTTCAGAGGGTCTGCCGGTGGGCGATGATTTCCTCCGCCGGCTGGAGTCCCATCCTCGTCGCCGCGCTCGCGGACGACCATCCGACGAAGGGCACCGGTCATGACCACCACCCACACCCTTGACGTCCCCGGCGCGCGCCTGCACTACGAGGTCCGCGGCGAGGGGCCGCTGCTGCTCATCATGGGGTCGCCCATGGCCGCCGCGGCCTTCGCGCCGCTGGCCGACGCGATGGCGGGCGACCACACCGTCGTCACCCACGACCCCCGGGGCATCGCCAACAGCAGCGTCGACGACCCCGAGCAGGACTCCACCCCCGAACTGCGCGCCGACGACGTCGCCGCCCTGATCGACGCCCTCGGAGCCGAGTCCGCCGACGTGTTCGGCAGCAGCGGCGGCGCGGTGACCGGGCTCGCGCTGGTCGCGCGGCATCCCGCCGGGTGCGCACCCTCGTGGCGCACGAGCCGCCCGTCCTCGACCTGCTGCCCGACGCCGCCGAGCGGCACGCCGCCACCGAGGACATCATCCAGACCTTCCACCGCGACGGCATGGGGGCGGCGTTCGCGAAGTTCATGGCCACCGCCGGCTTCGACGTCGACGGCGACGAGGGCGCCCCCGGCCCGCCGCAGGGGGAGCCCTCGGCGCGGGACGTCGCCGACGCCGGCCGCTTCTTCGCCCATGAGCTCCGGGGAACCACCCGCTACGTGCCCGACATCGCGGCGCTGACGGCCGGCCCCGCCCGGGTCGTCGTCGGGATCGGCGCCACCTCGGGCGGCCTGCTCACCTACCGCACCTCCGCGGCGCTGGCCGAGTCGCTGGGCACGCCGATGGCCGAGTTCCCCGGCGACCACGGCGGCTTCATGGGCCAGCCGGAGGAGTTCGCCGAGGTCCTGCGCAAGGTGCTGGCAGGCTGAACCGAGGTGCCGCGAGGCGCCGGCGGCCTGAACCGCCCGCCGGCGCCCGCCGGCGAAACTGTCACCGCCGGCTGGCAGACTCGCCGAGCATGAGCGACGACGTGCGGCTGAGGGAAGTCGAGCAGGCCGATCTCGAGCTGTTCTTCGAGCACGAGCACGACCCCGAGACGGTCCGGCGCTCGAAGTTCCCCGCGCGCGAGCGTGAAGCCTTCATGACCCACTGGGCCACGAAGATCCTGAGCGACCCCACGGTCCTGGTGCGTACGGCGACCGTCGACGGCCAGGCGGCGGGTCACGTCATCGCCTGGCCGGAGGGTGGCACGCGCTTCGTCGGCTACGTGTTCGGCCGCCGGTACTGGGGCCGCGGCATCGCCACCAAGGCCCTCACCCTCTTCCTCGAGATCGAGAAGTCCCGCCCCCTCCACGCCGACCCCTTCACCGGCAACACCGGCTCGGTCCGCTTATTGGAGAAATGCGGCTTCCACCGCACCGCCACCCTCTGGCACGGCGAGAACGAACACATCCTCCTCACCCTCGACCGCTGAGCCCCTGTCATGGCCACTCATCAATGCCGCGCGAATGGCTCGCAGGCTCTTCTCCGGCATAGGCAGGTCGGCGGGTGTGAAGTCCTGCGGTTGCGCCGTTATGCCCGGCTCCTCTCCTCGTCACCCAGAACCTACAGAGCGGGGTGGAGGCGGTCGTGGATTCGGGGGGATGTCCGTCTGGTCGTGGGTGTGCGGAAGGCCGGCGCCGGGGCTGCCGGCCTTCCGCGAGGGGGTCGGGTCAGGCGCGGGTCCACTTCTGGTTGGACGCACCGGTGCAGTCCCAGAGCTGGAGCTGGGCGCCGTTGGCGGTGTTGCGGTTGACGATGTCGACGCAGCGGTTGGCCGTCACGTTGACCAGGTCGCCGGCGCCGCTGAGCGTGAAGCGCTGGGCGCCGGTGCCGTTGCACGTGTAGAGCTGGACCGGCGTGCCGTTGGCGGTGCCGGCCGCCGCGGCGTCCATGCACTTGCCCATGGCGCGGATCGTGCCGTCGCTGTTGATCGACCACTGCTGGGCGGCGCTGCCGTTGCAGTCCCACGTCTGCAGCCGTGCGCCGTCGGCGGGGTTGGCGCTCGGGATGTCGATGCAGCGGCCGCTCAGGTTGGACCTCAGCGCGGTGCCGGTTCCCGGCCCGTCGTTGGTCCACGCGGAGACGCGGACGTAGTCGATCAGCATGGTCTGCGGGAACGTGGTGCTGCTGTTCGGGTTGCCCGGCCAGTTGCCGCCGACCGCCACGTTCAGGATCATGAAGAACGGGTGGTCGAACACCCACTGGTTGCCGCGGAGGTTGGACGGGGTGATGCGGAAGAACTCCGAGCCGTCCAGGTACCAGACGATGAGGTTCGGCGACCAGTCGACCCGGTAGTTGTGGAAGGCGTCGCCGAGCGGGGCGCCGATCGTGCGGCTGCCGCCGATGCCGCTGCCGCCGGAGTAGCCGGGCCCGTGCACGGTGCCGTGGACGGTGTTGGGCACGCTGCCGATGTTCTCCATGATGTCGATCTCGCCGGTGGTCGGCCAGTTGCCGCCGCCGAGCATCCAGAACGCCGGCCAGATGCCCTGACCCCTGGGGATCTTGATGCTGGCCTCGAAGCGGCCGTACGTCTGGGTGAACCTGTCGGCGGTCAGGATGCGCCCGGAGGTGTACTGGCAGGCGCCGTAGTGGCACTGCAGGTTGGACGGGTTCTCCCGGCGGGCGGTGATGGCGAGGTGCCCCTGCCCGTCGTGGTACACGTTGCGTGTCGAGTTGGTGTAGTACTGCAGCTCGTTGTTGCCCCAGCCGCTGCCGCCGATGTCGAACTTCCACTTGGAACCGTCGATTGACGTTCCCGCGGCGCCGTTGAACTCGTCGGCCCAGGTGACAGGGCCGATGGCGGCCTCGGCCCGATCATTGCCGTTGACGGCGACCAGGCTGGTGGCGAGGGTGACGATCATGGCTGCGGCCGTGAGGAGTAGCCGGGGTTTGCGCATGGAGACCTCCGGTCTGTGGCCCTTACCAGGCACAGGCTTCCGGCCACCGTGATGGTGCCGAGGCGCGCGCCGCCGTGCCTTGTGCTGCCGGAAGTACCTTGGGGGGTGAAATCAACAAGATGTAACACCCTGGTCACATTCCTTGTCAATAGGAAGGTTTCTTTATTACAGCCGGAGTCGGCGTGCGGGGCAGGTGTGACCGTCGCGCACGCTCGCCGGCCCCCGGGTGGTCGAGGCGTCCAGGGGCGGGCGGGATGGTGACTCAACGTGACCGGGGGTGTTCACGTAATGCGCCGATCGTCGTACGCGCGTGAAGGGGAAATCACGTAGATTACCGATCGAAGTACCGAACGCACCTGGCCCTGACCCACAAATGCGTACGTCTCCCAAACCCTGGTCCGGTGTCCCCTGATCAACCGGGTAATGGGCTTTCCGCGCCCATGAGGCGGTTGAGCTGCCCCCTTTATCGCCGATGCCGTGACGGCGCAGGAGAACACCATGAAGGCGGTCGTCCACGACTCGTACGGCTCACCCGACGTCCTGAGACTCCGGGAGATCGACATTCCGGCGGTCGGAGACGACGAGGTGCTCGTGCGCGTTCGCGCGGCCTCCGTCCATCCCGACGTCTGGCATGTGGTGAGCGGCCGGCCGTACGTCCTGCGCCTGATGGGGGCCGGGCTGCGCAGGCCGAGGAACCCCGTTCCGGGAACGGACGTCGCCGGTCACGTGGAGTCGGTGGGAAAGAGCGTCACGCGGTTCAAGCCGGGCGACGAGGTGTTCGGCGAGACCCTGCGCGGCAACCAGTGGCGAAACGGCGGCGCGTTCGCCGAATACGTGTGCGCCCCGCAGGACGGCCTGGCGTTGAAGCCCGCCGGAGTCACCTTCGAGCAGGCGGCGGCCGTGCCGACCTCCGCGCTCATCGCCTTGCAGCACCTTCCCGCGAAGCGGCTGCGCCCGGGCGGGCGCGTGCTGGTCAACGGCGCCGGCGGCGGCGTCGGGTCCTTCGCCGTGCAGATCGCCAAGGCGTACGGGGCGACGGTGATCGGCGTCGACCACGGGGCCAAGCTCGACATGGTGCGGTCGCTCGGCGCCGACCGTGTCATCGACTACACCCAGGAGGACTTCACCCGGGCGGGCGAGCGCTACGACCTGATCTTCGACGTTCCCGGCAACCACTCGTTCGCGGACTGCCGGCGCGTCCTCACGCCCGAAGGGACCTACGTGCTCATCGGGCACGACCACTTCGGCGGCGTGGGCGGCCGCTGGCTGGGAAGCCTGCCGCACTTCTCGAAGCTGATGGCGCTCTCGCTGTTCCGGGCCCAACTGCCGAAGCCGAGTTCGCCGCCGAGCAGGGAGGAATCAATGGCCGTCTTGGCGGAGCTCCTGGAAACGGGCAAGCTCACGCCGATCGTCGGCAGGACGTACCCGCTGAGCGAGGTTCCCGAGGCCATCCGCCATCTGGTCGAGGGCGAGGCTCAAGGGAAGATCGTCATCACCGTGTAGCCCGCGCCCGCTCGCTCAGCCGCGGGGCGGCGGAGGCGGGGCGACGTCGCCGGCCACAGGACATGCGGGTGCGGCACCGCGCACAGCGGTCGGACCCACGGTGACATGACGCGGCGCCACAGGGGTGCCGCGCGGTACACGCGGTCCACGCCGTCCGGCCGGGTCGACCGTCGGCGTGGGGGTGCTCGCGCTGTGTCCTTCACCGCGGTGCAGCGGTCTCAGAGCTTGTACAGCTTGTTGAAGGGCGTGGTGATCCGCTCCTGCCGCGAGCCGAAATCGACGAACACCGCGACGTCGTCTTCTACACCGATGACGACGCCGAGGCCATATCGATCGTGGGTCACCTGGTCGTTCACGGTGAACCGCTCGGCCGGCGGAGCAGGGGGCGGGGGCTTGAAGGGACTTGTGGGCAGGTGGCGACGGGGCTCGCCGCTAGCTGACTTCATCCCCTCCAGTATGTCCCGCCTGTGAGGACGCTCGCGACTGAAGACCCGCAAGCACGCCGAAAAATTCGTGTCCGGAACGACGATCAGCCCGCTGAGCTGGGCATTCGGGGTGAGAACGGGTGAGGGGAATCCACCCCCCGGCGCTCCCCCTGGAACCCCGCGCCGGCCTCGCCGTCCTGACCTGGGAAGACGGGCTGCTGCCACGCGAGGCCGTCAAGGCCGCCGGCGGACGGGGAGGTGCCCGCCGGGCTGACGCCTCTTATCCTGCGCGCATGACGATCACAGACCAGGAGTTGGCCCGCGAAGCGGCACAGGCCGGAGCCGCCGTCGTGGCGGCCATGTACGGCGCGCCGCTGGCGCGCTTCCAGAAGTCCGCGCTCGACTTCGCCACGGCCGCCGACATCGAAGCCGAGAACGCCATCCTCGACGTCATCCGCACCGCCCGCCCGGACGACGCCGTGCTGGCCGAGGAGAGCGGGCACACCGGCTCGGAGGAGGCGGAGCGCGTGTGGCTCGTCGACCCCCTGTGCGGCACGCTGAACTACGCGGCGCGCAGCATGCTGGTCGCGGTGAACGTCACCCTGCGCGTGGGCTCGGAGATCACGGCGGCGGCCTCGGTCGACCCGTTCGCCGGCGAGACGTTCTGGACCGACGGCCATCACGCGTACGTCCGGCGCGACGGCGTGGACGAAGGGCTCACGCCGTCGCCCGACTCCCGGCTGGTGGACGTCAACCTCGATCCGCCTTTCCCCAACGATCCGGACTTCCGGGCCGCCGTGCTGCTCACCGAGACGGGGTTCATCGAGCGGTTCCGCGTCCGCGTCGTCTCCACCACCCTGGCGGTGGCCTGGGTCGCCGCCGGCCGGCGGGCCGCCTACGTCACCGACGGCCACCTGCGCGACAGCGTGCACTTCGCCGGCGGCATAGCGCTGTGCCAGGCCGCCGGATGCGTGGTGACCGGCATCCACGGCCAGCCGTTGCACACCGGCGCCGGCGGCCTCGTCGTGGCGGCGGACCAGGAGACGCACGCCGCCTTGATCCAGCTCATCGGCAACCAGTTCTCCCCGGGGCGGTAGCGCGCGCCTTCACCGTCGTCCCGCATTCAGAGGCGGGCGGAATACGGAACGGGACGTGCGCCGTAAGCCGGGAGTTTGTCCCGACCCGAACAAACACGAAATAGAGCTATAGGTTATGAAATCATTATCCGTGACCAAGAACTGAGGGAGGGATCACGCCATGACGGTAATCACGTCAGACAAGGACAGCCAGGCGTTGACGCTCACGTTCGTCGCCGAGTTCGACGCCAGCGCCGACCGTGTATGGCAGGTATGGCAGGACGCCCGTCAGGTGGAGCGGTGGTGGGGGCCGCCCACATGGCCGGCCACCTTCGAAGAGCACGACTTCACGGTCGGCGGCCGCTCCCGCTATCGCATGAACGGCCCGGACGGGCAGGAGACGCGCGGCTGGTGGCGGATCACCGCGGTCGAGGCGCCGCACCGGCTGGAGTTCGACGACGGATTCGATGGCGAGGCCGCCGACCCGCTGGTCGCCATGGATCCGGCCCATATCGCCGTCACGATCGAGGAGATCGGGGAGGGTACCCGGATGACGACGGTCGCGTCGTACCCCACCGCGCAGCAACTCGACACGGTGGTCTCGATGGGCGTGGTGGAAGGCATGCGCGAGGCGCTGGGTCAGATCGACGGCGTCCTCGCCTGACATCGCGCCATACGCGACCGGCCTCGCGACGCGAAACGCGGCGCGTGCCGGGAGAACGGCTTTCGAACGGCGGAAGGCCCGGGCCCGATCGACGTCGGGACCCGGGCCTTCGCGTCCTCATCGCGCGGGGAATCGAGCCCCGCCGCCGGATCGGGACCGATCCGATCAGGAATCGAGAAGCGCCGGCCACCGGGCCGCGCATAGCGTGAGCGCATGGTCTGACGCCCCGGCCGCGCGGCCGGGGCCCGCGGACGCCCCGGGCCCAAACGGGGCGGAACCCGACATACCCTGCTCGGAGCCGGTCAGATCGAGCCAGGCGACGCCGACGGAAGACCGCGAAAGCGGCCCCTCGCAACAGATGGAGACACGATGAGCACGGCCACGAGGACGGACTCGCAGTCGCCTGCGCTGCACGTCGCCGACAACCACGATCTGATCCGCGTGCACGGCGCGCGCGTGAACAACCTCAAGGACGTCAGCGTCGAGATCCCCAAGCGACGGCTGACGGTGTTCACCGGCGTCTCCGGCTCGGGCAAGAGCTCGCTGGTGTTCGGCACGATCGCCGCCGAGTCGCAGCGGATGATCAACGAGACGTACAGCGCCTTCGTGCAGGGCTTCATGCCCACCCTGGCGCGGCCCGAGGTCGACGTCCTCGAAGGGCTGACGACCGCGATCATCGTCGACCAGCAGCGGATGGGCGCCGACCCCCGCTCCACGGTCGGCACCGCCACCGACGCCAACGCCATGCTGCGCATCCTGTTCAGCCGGCTCGGGCAGCCGCACATCGGCTCGCCCCAGGCGTTCTCCTTCAACGTCGCCTCGGCCAGCGGAGCCGGGGCGGTCACCATGGAGCGTGCCGGGAAGACCGTGAAGGAGCGGCGCGAGTTCAGCGTCACCGGCGGCATGTGCCCGCGCTGCGAAGGCCGCGGCTCGGTGACCGACATCGACCTCACCGAGCTCTACGACGACTCCAAGTCGCTCGCCGAAGGCGCGTTCACCATTCCCGGCTGGAAGTCCGACAGCTTCTGGACGGTGCGGGTCTACGCCGAGTCGGGGCTGGTCGACCCGAACAAGCCGATCCGCCAGTTCACCAAGAAGGAACTGCACGACTTCCTCTACAAGGAGCCGGTCAAGGTCAAGGTCGACGGCGTCAACCTCACCTACGAGGGGCTGATCCCCAAGGTGCAGAAGTCGTTCCTGTCCAAGGACCCCGAAGCGATGCAGCCGCACATCCGGGCGTTCGTCGACCGGGCGGTCACCTTCACCACCTGCCCCGAATGCGGCGGCACCCGGCTCAGCGAGGCGGCCCGCTCCTCGAAGATCGACGGCGTCAACATCGCCGACGCCTGCGCGATGCAGATCAGCGACCTCGCCGCATGGGTCCGCGGCCTCGACGAGCCGGCGTTCGCGCCGTTGCTCGCCACACTGCTGCGGACCCTCGAATCGTTCGTGGAGATCGGGCTGGGCTACCTCTCGCTCGACCGGCCGGCGGGCACGCTGTCGGGCGGCGAGGCGCAGCGCGTCAAGATGATCCGCCACCTCGGCTCCTCGCTCACCGACGTCACCTACGTCTTCGACGAGCCCACCATCGGGCTGCACCCCCACGACATCCAGCGGATGAACAACCTGCTGCTGCGGCTGCGGGACAAGGGCAACACGGTGCTCGTCGTGGAGCACAAGCCGGAGACGATCGTGATCGCCGACCACGTCATCGACCTCGGTCCGGGCGCCGGCACGGCGGGCGGCACCGTCTGCTTCGAGGGCACCGTCGAGGGGCTGCGGGCCGGCGGCACCATCACCGGCCGCCACTTCGACGACCGGGCCGCCCTCAAGGAGACGGTGCGCAAGCCCACCGGCTCGCTGGAGATTCGCGGCGCGAGCGCGCACAACCTGCGCGACGTCGACGTCGACATCCCGCTCGGGGTGCTCACCGTCATCACCGGCGTCGCCGGTTCCGGCAAGAGCTCGCTCGTGCACGGGTCGATCCCCGCCTCGGCGGGCCTGGTGTCGGTCGACCAGGCGCCCATCCGCGGCTCGCGGCGCAGCAACCCGGCGACGTACACCGGGCTGCTCGACCCGATCCGCAAGGCGTTCGCGAAGGCCAACGGCGTCAAGCCGGCGTTGTTCAGCGCCAACTCCGAGGGCGCCTGCCCCGCCTGCAACGGCGCGGGCGTCATCTACACCGACCTGGCGATGATGGCCGGCGTCGCCACCACCTGCGAGGAGTGCGAGGGGAAGCGGTTCCAGGCGGCGGTGCTGGACTACCACTTCGGCGGCCGTGACATCAGCGAGGTGCTCGCGATGTCGGTGACCGAGGCCGAGGAGTTCTTCGGCGCCGGCGAGGCGCGCACGCCGGCCGCCCACGCCATCCTCGGCCGGCTCGCCGACGTCGGGCTCGGCTACCTCAGCCTGGGGCAGCCGCTCACCACGCTGTCGGGCGGCGAGCGGCAGCGGCTCAAGCTGGCCGGCCACATGTCCGAGAAGGGCGGCGTCTACATCCTCGACGAGCCCACCACCGGCCTGCACCTCGCCGACGTCGAGCAGTTGCTCGGCCTGCTCGACCGGCTCGTCGACTCCGGCAAGTCGGTCATCGTCATCGAGCACCACCAGGCGGTCATGGCGCACGCCGACTGGATCATCGACCTCGGCCCGGGCGCCGGCCACGACGGCGGCCGGATCGTCTTCGAGGGCACCCCCGCCGACCTCGTCGCCGCCCGTTCCACGCTCACCGGCGAGCACCTCGCGGCCTACGTCGGGACCGGCCGGTGAACCCCCGGAACCGTCACAGAGGCGACGCTCGCCGGCGTTGACCCACAGGCCGATCCGAACCGGCCCATAGGGTTTCTCACATGACCGAGACCCTCCGTCTGGTGCCCGTCACCCCCGCCAACATCGAGACGGCCATCGCCGTGCGCGTCCGCCCCGACCAGGAGCGCTTCGTCTGCCCGGTGGTGACCTCGCTGGCCGAGGCCTACGTCCACCAGCAGGTGGCCTGGCCACGCCTCATCCTCGACGGCGACCGTGCCGTGGGGTTCCTCATGGCGTTTCTCGACATGGACTGGGACGGCAGGGGGGTCGACCTCCGGTCCGGCTTGTGGCGCCTCAACGTGGTCCCCGACGCGCAGGGGAGCGGTGTCGGCCGCTTCGCCGTCGAGTCGGTGGCCGCCGAGATCAGGCGCCGCCGCGGCACGCTGATGTATGTCACCTGGGAGCCGGGAGAGGGCGGCCCGGAGGGTTTCTACCGGAGGCTCGGGTTCCGGCTCACGGGGGAGAAGAGCGACGGCGAGACGGTCGGGGTGCTGGACCTCACGAACCCGGCCTGACCCGGGCACCGCCGCCGTCCAAGGGCATCGCCAGAACCCGTTTGAGGTGCCGCCGCGGCGCTACGCTGCTGTGTCATGCGGGAGACACGCCTCGACACCGCCCGGATCCAGGCGGCCCGCCGGGTGATCGACCCGGTTTTCCTCGACACTCCGCTGTACCGCTGCGAGGCGCTGGAACCCGGCCTCGGGTGCACGGTGAGCGTCAAGCTCGAAACGGCGAACCCGGTCCGCAGCTTCAAGGCCCGCGGCACCGAGCTGGTCGCAAGCCTGCTCGCCGCCGACGGCTCGCGAGCCGTGGTGTGCGCGAGCGCGGGCAACCTGGGCCAGGCCCTCGCCTGGTCCGGTCGCGGGCGGGGGCTCGACGTCACCGTCGTGGCGTCCCGCTTCGCGCCCGTGGCCAAGCTCGATCGCATCCGCGCCTTGGGCGCCAGGCTGGAGCTGGTGGACGGCGACTTCGACCTGGCTCGCGAGCGGGCGGCGGCCGTCGCGCGGCGCGACGGCATCCGGCTGGTCGAGGACAGCCTGGACATCGAGACCTGCGAGGGCGCGGCGACCATCGGCCTGGAACTGGTGGGCGCCGCGCCTTCGTTCGACGCCGTCCTGATCGCCCTCGGCGGCGGGGCGCTGGCCACCGGTGTGGGGCATGTGGTGAAGGCCCTGGCGCCCGAAGTCGAGGTGATCTGCGTCCAGCCGCTGGGCGCCCCGGCGATGACACGCTCCTGGCACAGCCGGCGCGTCGTCACCACCGACTCGACCGACACCATCGCCGACGGCGTCGCCGGCCGGCGCCCCATCCCGGCCGTCCTGGACGACCTGCTCGTGGTCGCCGACGACGCCGTCCTGGTCCGGGAGGAGTCGATCATGACCGGCATGCGGATGCTGCTCGACCACGCCGGCCTCGTCGTCGAACCGTCGGCCGCGCTCGGCATCGCGGCGATCCTCGAAGACCGCGACCGCTTCGCCGGCCGGCACGTCGTCACCATCGTGTGCGGCAGCAACGTCGACGTCGACGCCTACCACCGCTGGGTCGGCGCGGCTCCCGCCCACAGACCCTGACGATCGCCCGGCCTCTGAGAACCATCCGCCATATGCCCCAGAGGAGCACCCGCCACCAGGCCGGTGCGCTGGCCTTGATCGGTCTCGCGCTCTCCGGGCGCGGTACCGCCTCAGACGGCGCAATCGTGGTCGATCTCGAAGTCACCGCCGATTCTCCTGCTCTACGCGCTCATCGTGGCGCCCGCATGGTTTCATGATCATCTGCTTGCCGGTCTCCCAGACCGAATCCTGAGCCATGCCCTCCCGTCGGGGACGGACTTCGGTGATTACGAGGCGCAAGGCTTAGTGACGCCGCGGCCTCGAAGACGACGAGAGGGAGATCTCGCTCTAGCCGGCCGCTGTCGCGCGCCGGTGCCGGAAGCGGTGGTCGGTGAGCCTGCGCCCACGGATGATGACGCAGGACGGTCCGAGGGCGGGGGGTCAAGGGGCGAGGGGGTGGGTGGTTACGCTGGTCGGGTGTCCTACCTTTTCGGGATTCGAGCGGAAGCGCGCCTGTGATGTCCTTCCTCTCTGACATGCGCGGCCGAGGTGCGAGCCCGGTCATGACGGCCCGATACACGGCATTCGCGGGCGAGAGCCGGTCGTAGGCGTGACCCTGGAGCGGCGGGAGCGCCTGGAGCGGTTCGAGGCCAACCGTAGGCGCCTGTTCGGGGTGGCCTACCGGCTGCTCGGGGAGGCGTCCGGGGCCGAGGACGTGGTGCAGGACGCCTACCTGCGCTGGGAGCGCGGTGACTGGGCGGTCTCGCCGGAGGCGTGGCTGACCAAGGTGGTCACCAACCTGTGCCTGGACCGGCTCACCTCGGCGCGGGCGCGGCGGGAGCGCTATGTCGGGACGTGGCTGCCCGAGCCGGTCGTCACCGGCGGCGGCGCGCTCGACCCGCTGGAGACCGTGGAGCAGCGGGAGCTGCTGTCGCTCGGGATGCTGGTGCTGCTGGAGCGGCTCACCCCGCCGGAGAGGGCGGTGTTCGTGCTGCGCGAGGCGTTCGGCCACAGCCACCGCGAGATCGCGGACATCCTGGAGGTGAACGAGCCGCACGTTCGGCAGTTGTACCGCCGGGCGCAGCAGCACGTCGCCGAGGCGCGCAAGCGGTTCACCGCCCCGCCCGGCCGGCGACGGGAGCTCCTGG
This sequence comes from Sphaerisporangium sp. TRM90804, assembly GCF_029846175.1. Lineage (GTDB taxonomy): Bacteria > Actinomycetota > Actinomycetes > Streptosporangiales > Streptosporangiaceae > Sphaerisporangium. Next base: position 216,280 of record NZ_JARWAC010000011.1, read on the forward strand.
AACGGTTCCTGGAGGCCACGCTCGTCGGCGACGTGCCGGCGCTGGAGCGAATGCTGGCCGAAGACGTGGTCGCCTGGGCCGACGGCGGCGGCAAGGCGCCGGCCGCGCGGCGTCCGCTGGTCGGCCGGGAGCAGGTCCTGCGCTACCTGGCCGCCCTGGCCGGGTACGCGCCGCGCGTCCGCCTGGTGCCCGAGCTGGTGAACGGCGAGCCCGCCTTCGTGGCGTACATGGACGGCCAGCTGTCGGCGGTCACCGTCCCCGAGTTCGACGGCGACCGCATCGCCGGCTTCCGCACCATCACCAACCCGGACAAGCTCGCCTTCCTCGTGAAGCAGAAGTCGTGACTGTTTCTCCGGCCGCGTTGTCACGGATCGCCTTCGTGTCCCGTTCATCCTGCGTCGAACGACGATGGGAGAACGTTCATGATGACGACGACACCGCGCATCGCGGTCCTGGGCGCCGGATACACCGGCGTCGCGGCCGCCAAGCTGCTCGCCAGGCGCACCGGCGCCGAAGTCACGGTCGTCAACAACCGTGACCGGTTCGCGGAGCGCATGCGCAACCACCAGCTCGCCTCCGGCCAGAAGGTGCGCCACCTGCCGCTGCGTGAGCTGTTCGACGGCACCGGCGTCCGGCTGATCATCGACCGGGTCGCGCGGGTCGACCCGGAGCGGAGGCGGGTGGAGCTGGCCGGTGCGGAGCCGGTCCCCTACGACCTGCTGGTGTACGCGCTGGGCAGCCACGCCGATCTGGACGCCGTTCCCGGCGCGGCCGAGCACGCCTACGCCGTCGCCGACGCCGAGCGGGCCGAGCGGCTGCGCGACCAGGTGCGCACCGCAGGCACGATCGCCGTGATCGGCGCCGGGCCGACCGGATTGGAGACGGCCACCGAACTGGCCGAGACCCACCCCGACCGCACGGTGCGGCTGGTCACCAGCGGAGCGCTGGGCGAGCAGCTGTCCGAGCGCGGTCGCGAGCACCTGCGCCGCGCCGTCGACCGCCTCGGCATCCAGGTGTGGGAGCACGCCAGGGTCGCCAAGGTCGACGCGGGCGGCGTGCTGCTGGAGAACGGTGAACGCGTCGACGCCGACACGGTGGCGTGGACCGCCGGCTTCGGCGTCCCGGACCTGGCGCGCGAGGCCGGGCTGGCCGTGGACGCCCGCGGTCGCATGCTCGTGGACGGAACCCTGCGTTCGCAGTCGCACCCGGACGTCTACGGCATCGGGGACGCCGCGGCCGCGCACACCCAGGGCGGGCACGTGCTGCGCATGGGCTGCGGCCCGGGAAACCTGGCGGCCGCGTGCGCCTACCACGCCATCAGCGCCCGCATGGCCGGGCGTGACCCGAAGCCGCTGCGTGTCAGGGTCGACGCCCTGTGCATCAGCCTCGGCAGGTGGGACGGGGTCCTGCAGCCCGTCGACCTCGACGGCAACCCGCACGGGAAGGTGCGCACCGGCCGCCCCGTCGCGCTGATCAAGAAGGGCGTGCTCGGCGTCACCGGGTGGCACGCCCTTCGCCACCCCGCTCTGGTCGCGGCAGGCGCGAGACAGGGTTGACGCTCCCGCCCGGGTCCGCCCGCCGGCCGGCGGATCCGGGCGGGACATGTCCCTCGCGAGCCCGCCCGGTGTTCTCCGAGGCGTTTCCGCGGCCGTGACCGTGCTCGGAGACACGGCGCTCTGAGACATGACACGGCGCCCCGCGACACGGCCGCCACGGCCATCGGCGCAAAGCCGGCCCGGCCGGTAACCGCCCCCTCGACAGTCGAAAGGCAGTAGACCCCGATGTCCTCCACCCCCGCGACCCGCCACGTCACCGCCTCGGACGCCCCCGCCGGCCGACAGCCCCCCGCCACGGTGCGCACGCTGCTCGGCGTCGTCATCGGACTGACCGCGGTGCTCGTCGTGATGCTGTGCGCCTTCGCCCTGCCCTCCGTCAACGGCGGCCCCCGCCACATGCCCCTCGGCCTGACCGGACCGCAACAGGCCGCCCAGACACTGCGAACCGGCCTGGACGACGAGGCCTGGGACGTCACCGTCTACCCCGGCCCGCGAGAACTCCAGGCCGCCATCAGGCAGCGCGAGATCGTCGGCGGACTAGCGCTCGGCGCCGACGGCATCACCGTCTACACCGCCGGCGCGGCCGGCCAGCAGCCCACCGCGGCGATCAACGCCCTGGGCGCCGCGATGGCGGCACAGCGGCAGAGCGAGGTCACCGTCCACGACGTGGTGCCGTTCCCCGCCGACGACCCCCGCGGCGCCGGATTCACCGCCACCGCCCTCCCGCTCATCATCGGCGGGATCCTGCCCGCGGTCGCCCTGCTGCGCCTGTTTCCCGGACACGCCAATGTGCGCCGCCGCCTGGCCGGGGTGATCCTCTTCGCCCTGGTCGCCGGAGCCGCCGTCGCCGCCGTCCTGCAGTACGGGTTCGGCTCCCTGCACGGCACCTACTGGCTCACCGCGCTCGGCCTGTCCCTGGGCATGGCCGCGCTGTCCATCCCCTTTCTGGCGCTGGAATCCCTGCTCGGCATCGCGGGCCTGGGCGCCGGCGCCGCGGTGATGATGCTGCTCGGCAACCCGCTGTCGGGCCTCGCGGGCCCGCACTGGCTGCCCGCCGGCTGGGCCACCCTCGGCCAGCTGCTCCCGCCGGGGGCCTCCGGCAGCCTCGTGCGGGCCGTCAGCTTCTTCGACGGCACCGGCGCCGGCGGCCCCGCCCTGACCCTGACCGCCTGGGCTCTGGCCGGTCTGGCGGCCCTCCTCCTCACCGCTCGCGCCCCACGCACCGCGCCGCCGGCGGCGGCCGGGTGAGGTCGTTCCAGCGGGTCCGATCTGGTCGAGGGGTGTGTCTCGCCTCTGGCGACCATCCCGGAGCGGGCCGGTGTGATCAGGGGGGCGGCGTCGCGGGCCCTTCGACGCGGGGTCGGCCGAGACGCGCGCGGAGCAGGCCGGTGACCGAGGGGCCGCCCGCGAAGCACCATACGGCGATCACGGGATCGCAGATGGCGCAGCCCAGGGGAGGAGGTGTCCGCGAACGGGATGATCGGGTTGCCGTACAGCCTTCCGCGACCGGTTCAAACGCGTCGTCGGCGTCAGCCCTCGCGCCTACCGCGGCAGTTTCAGCTGACGGCTTTCACCCACGCTCCCGTCTTGGGCCGGGTCAGCCACGGGGCCCGGCCGGCCCCGGCGCCTGCGACGATCGGCTCGGTCCCGCGTACGCGCCGGGAGCGTCATGGCGGCCAGGGGAATGTGCGCTTACGGGTGCTTGAGTGATCCTGCTTCGAGAGGTTTCCTGGGACGGGAGCCGATTCGCTCGGCGTGAGGTCGGGAGCGGTCCATGACTGGACGCACGATGCATGATCTGGTTCTTCGCATGATCGCGGTGATGGCGCTGCTGGCGCTGATGTACGCGGGCGTGGTCGGGGCGATGCTGCTGGCCGGCGTCGCCTGGCAGGTCGTGGTGCCGGTCGTGGCGGTGGCGGTTCTGCTGCAGTGGTGGGCGGCCGAGGGGCTCGCGCGTACGGCGACCGGGGCTGAGATCGTGGACGCCGGAGAGGAGCCGGAACTGCACGGCGTGCTGGACCGGCTGTGCGCGCTGAACGATGTGCCCAAGCCGCGGGTGGCCGTCAGCCCCGACCCCGTCCCCAACGCTTTCACTCTGGGACGCTCCGAACGGCACACCACCATCGTGGTGACCCGCGGGCTGCTGGAGGTGCTGGAGCCTGACGAGCTCGGCGCGGCCCTGGCGCACGAGGTCGCGCACATCCGCCACCGGGACGTGGCGGTCATGACGCTGGCCGGTTCGCTCGCCATCGCCATGGCCTGGGGCGCGAAGGTCGCTCGCGACTTCGTGCGGAGGAACTCCGGGCCCGCCCCCATCCTCCAGCAGATCCTCGACCTTCCGGTCGCGTTCATGCTGGTGGCCTTCTATCCGCTGATCATCCTGCTCGGGCTGTGCAGCCTGCTGGCGCAGATGCCGCTGCGGGCACTGGGCCGCTACCGGGAACTGGCCGCCGACCATGACGCGGCCGTGCAGACCAGGCAGCCCGCCTTGCTGGCCGCCGCCCTGCTCAAGATCGGTGACGGCGGCCTGGTGCCCCGCACCGACCTGCGCGCCGCCGCGCGCGTCCCCGCGACGAGCCTGGTGGCGGCCAAGCCCGTCCGCTGGGCCTGGTGGTCCACTCACCCGGCGATCGCCCGGCGCGTCGACCGCCTCACCGCGCTGAGCGGCACGACCGCGACCCGGTGACGCCGCCGCCGGGCGCCGGGCCGGCCATCGGCGTCCCCGTGGCCGGGGCGACACGGCCGGGACGATGACGCACCGTGCGGACCGTCCTGCCCCGGCGAGGACGGTCCGCACGTCAAGCCGGGCTGGAGTCCCGGAGTGCGAGTGAGGTCAGGACCCGCCGGCCTCGATGTCGGCCAGCGTCACCCGGGAGACCTTGAAGGTGGTCACGGACGACGGCGCCCCCTGCGCGCCGACCACGGAGCGGATCGGCATCCCGGTCCTGGCGTCGATCGTCAGCACCTGATCGCCGCTGCCGAGGAACAGCGCCGGGCCCGCCGTGAGGGTCAGCGTGGGCTGACCGCCCGTCGTCGAGTCCTCGACGGTGACCTCGGGAATGGTGGAGAGCAGGCGGAGCACGCCCGCCCGGATCTTCGGGTTGGCCGCCCCTCGGGCCAGGGCGTCGACGCTGTTGGTCCAGAGGTGGTTGTTGACGAGGTTCTCCAGGTCCTTGCCGGTGGGCTGCTTCGGCGGGGTGGCGACCCCCTTCTCCCGCAGGATGCGTTCCTGCTTGGCCATGGCCTCGTCCCACGCCGCCTTCTGCTCGTCGGGGCTGAGGCCCAGCCCGAACGCGTTGGGGGTGGCGTTGACCATCTGCTTCCTGGCGGCGTCGAGGTCGCCGGTCGCCGCGAAGAGTGCCGCCGCCACCTGACGGGCGTTCACGTCCTCGGCGAGGTTGTCACCGCCGGCGATCGCCTCCGGGAGGGCGCCCTCGGTGTCGGTCACGTAGTACTCGCCGCCGTCGGTGTACAGGTTGTAGGTGACGTACGGCGATCTGCCGTCGATGGTCTGGACCTGCTTGACCAGCGACGCGTCTCCCGGCAGTGGCTCGTCACTCGCCTTGATGTCGGTCACCAGGGCCACCAGCTTGATGTCGCCCTTGATGTCGGCCGTGCCCGCCGGGGAGGCCGCCGTCTGCGCCAGGGAGGCCGGCCCGGCCGGGGCCGTTGACCCGGGCGTCGACGGGGTGACGAGCACGAAGGTCGTCGCCGCCGCGAGCGCGCCGATGCCGGCGACGATGCCGGCCTTGCCCAGAACGCCCAAGCGGCGGTCGCGCGCCCAGGTGAACCTCGCTTCACGCGCCGGAGCCGTCTCCGGCACCCGTGCGGGCCCGGCTTCGGCCATGGCTGCCCGCAGCGTCGTCCGCGCTCGCTCGTACGCCTCGGGCCGCAGGGGTGCGGCGTTCTTGAGCTGACTGACCAGATCCATCTCGTCCACGATCACTGGCTTTCCTTCACACTGTTGAGATCGGTCAATAGCGCGGCCACTTCCGGCGTGTTCCGCAACGCCGTCCGGGCCTGGTGCAGCAGGCGGCGTGCCGTCCCGGCCGGCATGCGGAGCGCCCGTGCGGCGTCGGCGACGGTCAGGTCCTCCCAGGCGACGAGGCTGAGCACCTCTCGTTCCTCGGGCCTGAGCCTGGCCAGGGCCGGGCGGAGCACCGCCCGGGTGTCCACGCGGGCGTCCACCGCCGGCCAGGGGTCCCACTCGTTCGCCATGCTCGTCGCGTCGGGGACGAGGTCCTCCGCCGGCTGGGACCGCCAGTGACGGCGCAGCCGGTTCAGGGCCACCCCGTACAACCACGGCCGCGCTTCGGGGAACGAGCGGTCATAGCTCCTCCGGGACTCGAAGGCCGCCACCCACACGTCGCCGAGGAGGTCCTCGGCCGCCTCACGCCCCACTCGCCGCGCGAGGAAGGCCCCGACAGCACGCTCGTGGCGGAGGATCACCTCCACGAAGGCTTCCTTGTCTCCGGCGAGCGATCTGCCTATCAGCTCTGCGTCTGTCGTCATGACCTTCCTCGGCTCTGCTTGCCTTCCACCCCGCAATTGCCAACTCACCCCCCAAAGCGTTCAGAACAGACATGAGGGTGACCGTGGTTGGCTCCCCGTATCGCCCATGACCCGGTGCTCAGGCCGGCGGCCGATCTCGTTCCAGCCGGTGCCACCATGGGGAGTCGGGAGCTGAGGAGGATCACCATGGCGGCTCAGGAGCCTGAGCGGGAGACCGAGTTTCCGCACAGGATAGGCAAGACGGCCAGGCGAGTGCTGGCCGCGCACGGGTACACGCGGTATGAGGAGCTGACCGGGACCACCCCGGCCGAGCTGCTCAAGATCCATGGGATGGGGAGGAAGGGCATCGAGATCCTGCGTGAGGAGCTCGCGGTCAGAGGCCTGTCGTTCGCCGACGGCTCCTGAGCGGCTCGGGGGTCGCGGCCGTGGACTCCCGCGGCAGGCCGGAAATCCGGGCTCTTACCTCGGCCGGCCCGCCGGCGACGAGGGCGCGGGCGGGAACGGGACCGTGGTCGACTCGCGCACCACCAGGTGGCACGCGATCGCGTGGCGGCCGGGGGAGGGTGAGCCGTTGATGGCGGCCAGGAGCTTTTCGGCGGCGGACCGGCCGAGCCCTTCGAGGTTCATGTCGATGCTGGTCAGCGGGGGCTGGGCGCCCTCGGTCATGACGTCCCAGTTGTCGAAGCCGACGAGGGCGACGTCCTCGGGGACGCGGCGGCCGGCGGAGCGCAGGGCGTCGCAGACTCCGCGGGCGATCTGGTCGCTGCCGCAGAAGACGGCGTCGAAATCGGCCTGGCCGGCGAGCAGGATGCCGACGGCCTGACGGCCCCAGACCTCGCTCCAGCCGCCGAACAGCGGCGGCGTGGCCGGGGACAGCCCCTCCTCGGCCAGCCGTTCCGTCGCCGCGGCGGCCCGCACCCGGGCCGAGTTGTGCCGCTCGGGCCCGGTGACGTGCGCGATCCGGGTGCGTCCTATGGCGAGGAGATGGTCGATCGCCTTGCGGGCGCCGCCCGCCTCGTCGGGTACCACCGAGCAGTCGCCCGGGTCCGTCGAGCTGATGAAGGCGTACACGATGGGCACCGGGAGGTCGACGCCGAGGGGAGGCCGCGCCTCGGTGCGCCGGCCGGTCACGATGATCCCGTCGACCCGCCGGCTGAGGAGCGTTCTGATGTAGTACTGCTCGCGGATCGGGTCGCCCCGTCCGTCGCACAGGAAGATCGACATCTCGCCGGCGCCCAGCGCGTCCTCCGCGCCCATCAGGACGGGGATGCTGAACCGGCCGATCGTGTCCGTCGTGACCATGCCCACCGTGTAGGTGCGGCCGGAGTGCAGGCTGCGGGCGCCGGCGTTCGCCTCGAAGCTGAGCTGCCGGGCCGCCTCCCTGACCCGCCTGCGGGTCTCCTCGCGCAACGACCCGCGCCCGTTGAGCGCCTTGGACGCCGTGCCCACCGACACCCCCGCCAGCGCCGCGACATCGGCGATCGTGGCGTGACGCTCCAGCTTCCCCACGTTTCCTCCGCTTTCCGATGCCCGTTCCTCGTCCACCTTATAGCGCCGTCGGCGGCGTCCCAGAGAGCCGCGTAACAGGGAGGAAACGTGCTATTGACCCTGTTGGAAGGCGTTGGTAACGTGACGGCAATCGTTTTCCTTATTTTCCTTACCGGCTCGCTCAGCCGTGCCGCCCGCCGTTCACGCAAGTCCGCCGCCGCGCGCTCGCGCGCCCTCGGCCGAGACCGGGAGGCGGGGTGGCCGCGGTCGCCCGAGAGACCGGCACGTCACCACACGAAAGATCGGAATGACCGAGCAGAAGCTGTCAGACATGCCGGCCCCTCCCGGCGGCGCGACGGCGCAGGCCTCGCCCGCTCCGCGCGGCCCCGCCGGGCCGGTCGTCCCCGGGCCGGGTGCCGTCGCCGCGCTCCGGCCCCTCGGCCTCGACCAGGTCCTTCTGCATCCGGAGGGCCTGCTCGGCCGATGGAGGCGGCGCAACGCCGAGCAGACCCTGCCGCACTGCGTGGAAAACCTGTACGGCAAGGGCAACATCGGCAACCTCCAGGCCGCCGCGGGAGAGGGGAGGCGGCCCTTCGCCGGCATGTGGTTCGCCGACTCCGACGTCCACAAGACGCTGGAGGCGGCCCTGTGGGAACTGGGAACGTCCCCCGGCGACGCCCGTCTGCGGGAGTTCGTCGAGACCACGGCCGAGTTGCTCGCCCGCGCCCAGCAGCCCGACGGCTACCTCAACTCCTACTTCACCATCGCCGAGCCGGACGCGCGGTGGCGCAGGCCGAACTGGAGCCATGAGCTGTACTGCGCCGGGCACCTGATCCAGGCCGGGGTCGCCGCCGGCCGGGTCGGCGCCCACCCGGGCGTGCTGTCGATCGCCCGCTGCTTCGCCAACCTGCTCGTGGAGCGGTTCGGCCCGGAGGGCGTCGAAGAGGTGTGCGGGCATCCGGAGATCGAGACCGCGCTCGCCGAGCTGTACCGGCTCACCGGCCACCGGCCCTACCTGGACCTGGCCCGGCGCTTCCTCGACCTGCGCGGGCGCGGGCTGCTCGGCGAGGGCCGGTTCGGCCCCCGCTACTACCAGGACCACGTGCCCGTGCGGGAGGCCCGGGAGGTCGCCGGGCACGCCGTGCGGCAGTTGTACCTGCTGGCCGGCATGACCGACGTCGCCATGGAGACCGGCGACCTCGCGTTGCTCGGCGCGGCCGAACGGCTCTGGGACGACGCCTTCACCACGCGGACCCACGTCACCGGCGCGCACGGCTCCCGTCACCGGGAAGAGGCGTACGGCGACCCGTACGAACTGCCGCCCGACCGCGCCTACGGCGAGACGTGCGCGGCGATCGCGAGCTTCCACTGGAACTGGCGGCTGTTGCTGGCCACCGGCCGGGCCCGCTACGCCGACGAGATGGAACGCGTACTCCACAACGCGGTCGCCCCCGCGGTGTCCACCGACGGCAGGCGCTTCTTCTACTCCAACCCTCTCCAGTCGCGCACCGGGCACGAGGGCTCGGGCGAGGAGGCGGCGTCACGGCGCCTGCCCTGGTACTCGTGCGCCTGCTGCCCGCCGAACATCGCCCGGCTCATGGCGTCCCTGCCCGGCTACCTGGCCACCGCCGACGACGCCGGCCTGCAGGTCCACCTGTACGGCGACGCATCCCTCACCACCGCCGTGGCGGGCCGGGCGGTCAGGGTGGAGATGCGCACGGCCTACCCCTGGCAGGGCCGCGTCGAGCTGAGCGTGCACGGGGACGACGCCCGAGGAGGGGCCCCGTGGACGCTCGCGCTCCGGGTGCCGGGGTGGTGCGAGGCGTACACGGTGAGCGTCGACGGCGAGCGGGTGCCGGCGCCCGCGCGGGACGGCTACGTCCGGCTCACCCGCGAGTGGACACCGGGCACGCGCGTCGTCCTCGACCTCGACCTGCCGGTGCGGCAGATCCGCGCGCACCCGCGCGTCGACGCGGTGCGCGGATGCGTCGCCCTGGCGCGCGGGCCGCTCGTGTACTGCGTCGAGCAGGCCGACCTGCCGTCCGGCACGGTGCTGGAGGACGTGCGGCTGGACCCCTCCGCTGCGATCACGGCGGGCCACCGGCCTGACCTTCCGGACATCCCTGTCGTCCTCGGCGCGCGCGGCCTGCTCGCCGACGCCGACGACGCGCTCTACACCGCCGGCACAGGGCGGGAGCGGACCGGCAGCCCGCTCACGTTCACGGCGGTGCCGTACTTCCTGTGGGGCAACCGGAGCGAGGGCCCGATGCGGGTCTGGGTCCCGGTCACCACCGCGGGATGACCGCGGCGGGCCGCGCCGGCGGACGCCGGCCGGGCCCGCCCCGCGTGGGACCGCCCACGGCGTCCGCCGTCTCGGGAGGGCCGGTCCCGTCTTACCTCCTGCTCACCCCCCATCTGAGCACAGAAAGAGCGAGGTAGCTCATGCGCACACCCCGCACCACGTCGCGACGCGCGATCGGTATGACCGCGGCCCTGCTGGCCGCGGGGCTCGGCGGGCTCGTCCCCCTGGCCCCCGCGGAGGCGGCGGGGACCACCCTCACCGTGAACGCCGCCCAGCCGATCAGGCCCGTCACCCACGTCGCCGCCGGCGGCCTGTACGGCCTGGCCGAGAACAGCAGGCCGGCCGACTCCACCCTGCTGCCGCTGAAGGTCAACTCGCTGACGCAGCCCGCTCCCGGCGTGGGCCAGCGGCCCAACGGCCAGCCGCCCGGCGGCGACGCGCTGCTGGTGGCGCCGCAGGCCACCCGGGTCGGCGCCGGGGAGTACATCCGGATGCCGGACATCTACCCCAACTTCCCCTACCGGTGGGTGAGCTGGAACGACTGGCTGGCCAAGGTGGACACGATGGTCCGCGCCCGCCTCAACGCGACCTCGGTGACCAACGTCGTCGGCTGGGAGCTGTGGAACGAGCCGGACTGGACGTGGAACACCGCGGCCGCCGGCTCCTTCAACGACGGCTGGGTGCGCACCTTCCGGGCCGTCCGGGCGCTGGACACCACGACGCCGATCGTCGGGCCGAGCACCTCCTACTACAGCCGCTCCTGGATGACGTCCTTCCTGAACAACGCCAAGGCGACCGGGACGCTCCCTGAGATCATCTGCTGGCACGAGCTGGGCAGCCCCAACAACATCGCGGCCAACATCGCCGACTACCGCGCGCTGGAGGCGTCGCTCGGCATCAGCCCCCGCCGCATCTCCATCAACGAGTACGCCGCGACGAGCGAGGTGGACGTCCCCGGCCGGATCGCCAGCTACGTGGGCAAGCTTGAGCGAGGCGGCGTCGAGTCGGCGCACCGTGCCTTCTGGTACGAGTACGGCACGATGAACGGCCTGGTGGTCAACAACAACCAGCCCACCGGCACGTGGTGGCTGTACAAGTGGTACGGCGACATGGCCGGCAGGATGGTCGCCACCACCCCGGCCAACCAGTCCGGGCTCGACGGCTTCGCCGCCTACGACGGCACGCGCAAGATCGTCAACGTGGTCTTCGGCAACGAGTCCGGCACGAACACGGTGCGCGTCACGGGCATCGGCGCGCTCGGCTCCTCCGTCCGGGTGACCCTGCAGTCGACCCCCTCCAACGGCCGATTCACCGCCGTGCCGGCGCCCACCACGATCTCCACGAGCACCTACCCGGTCAGCAACGGGGAGATCAGCGTCTCGGTGCCCAACATGTCCGCCACCAGCGCCTACAACCTGGTCGTCCAGCCGGTCAGCGGCGTTCCCTCCTACCAGCAGCGCTACGAGGCGGAGAACGCGTCGGTCTTCCGCGCGCAGCGGCTCACCGCCTCCAGCGCGTCCGAGGGCGGCTACGTCGGGCGCATCGACAACAACACGAGCGCGCACCGCACCGACAGCTACGTCGACTTCATCGTGAACGTGCCCACCGCCCGGTCGTACACGATGACCATCGGCTACGCCAACGGCACCGGGGCGACCTCCACGCAGGGGCTCGCCTACAACGGCAGCGCCTGGACGACCGTGAGCTACCCGCCCACCGCCGCCTGGGGCCAGTTCGGCGCCACGGTCGCCACGACCGTCACCCTGCGGGCGGGCTACAACGTGATCCGCCTCGCGAAGGGCTCTCCCAACTTCGCCGGTGGGACCGGTTACGCGGAGCTGGACTACATCCAGCTCACCTGAACGACCCCGCGCGGGATCGAGGCCTGACCGCGCGATCCCGCGGCCCAGACGACGGACCGAGCCGGTGTTCCGGCTTCGAAAGGAAGACAGATGGAAAGACGCCATGTGGGACGGCGGTGCCTCGGGGTCGCCCTGGCCGCCGTCACGGCGGTGAGCGGTGCCGCGGCGTGCTCGTCCGGGCCGCAGACCTCCGCCTCCTCCGGCCCGGACGCCGCGGGGTCGCCGGCCGGGGGCGGCACCTACACGATCTGGGACCCCTACCCGCAGTTCGACGACACCTCGGAATGGGTGAAGCTCCTCACGTCCTGCGGGACCGAGGCCGGCGTAACCGTCAAGCGGACGGGTTACGACACCACCGACCTCACCAACAAGGCGCTGCTGGCGGCCCAGCAGGGCAACTCCCCGGACGTTCTGATCGTGGACAACCCGGTGGTGTCGACGCTGGCCGAGGGGGGCGTGCTCACCACGACCGCCGAGACGAAGCTCGACACCTCGGCGGCCGAGCCCAACCTGCTGGCCGCCGGGCAGACCGGTGACAAGACGTACGGCGTGCCGATCGGGGCGAACACCCTCGCGCTGTTCTACAACAAGAAGGTGCTGGCCAAGGCCGGGGTGGACGCCGACTCGGTGAAGGACTGGGCCTCGCTGACGGCGGCGCTGGAGAAGGTGAAGGCGGCCGGCAAGAAGGGCATCACGTTCTCGGCGATCGGCACCGAGGAGGGCAGCTTCCAGTTCCTGCCCTGGTTCTGGGGGGCCGGCGCGCAGCTCACCAAGCTCGACTCCCCCGAGGGGGTCGCGGCGGTGACGCTGTGGACCGACTGGCTGAAGAAGGGGTACGCCCCCAACTCGGTCATCAACAACACCCAGACGACGAGCTGGCAGGAGTTCGCGACCGGCGACTTCGCCTTCGCCGAGAACGGCACCTGGCAGCTCGCCAACGCCGAGAAGGCCGGCTTCGACTACGGCATCATCCCCGTTCCCGCCAAGGACGGCGGCACCGCCCCGGCGCCGACCGGCGGCGAGTTCGTCACGATCCCGGTCCAGAACGACCAGGCACGCTACGCCGTCTCCCAGAAGCTCGTCACCTGCCTGACCAGCACCGACAACCTTTACACCACCGACACCACGCTGTCGTACATCGCGCCGACGGCCCAGGTGCAGGACAAGCAGGTGGCGCAGAACCCGGCGCTGAAGGTGTGGGTCTCGGCGGTCAAGGCGGCCAAGGGCCGCACCAGCGACGATCTCGGCACCAAGTACCCGAAGATCTCCGAGCCCATGTGGAAGGCGGTGCAGGCCGCACTCAGCGGGGCGCAGTCGCCGCAGGCGGCGCTGACCGCCGCCCAGTCCGCGGCGGCGAGCGCCACCCAATAGGAACGGCGTGGACGGGCCGGGGGAGGGCCCCGGGGCGCGTCGCCGCCCCGGGGTCCTGGGCCACCCCCGGACGTCCGCCGGATGAAGGGCACCATGAATCACGTGACACAGACCCCCGCCTCGTCCGTCGCGGGCGAGCGGCGGGGGCGGGCTCCGGTCCCACCGTCCCACGGCAGACGGCGCGCGGCCGTGCGGCGGCGGTGGTCCGGGCAGTGGGCGGCGTGGGCGTTCCTCGCGCCGGTCGTCGTCTACCTGCTGGTCTTCTACGCTTACCCGCTCTACAACAACCTGGACCTCAGCCTGCGCGACTACACCGTCCGGTCGTTCGTGCAGGGCGGCGCGCCGTTCACCGGGTTCGCCAACTACGGCAAGGTCTTCGCGGACCCGACGTTCGGTCCGGCGCTGTGGCACACGGTGGTGTTCACCGCGGTGTCGCTGGTGTTCCAGTTCACGATCGGGCTCGCCCTGGCGCTGTTCTTCACGCGGCACTTCCGGCTGTCGGCGACCCTGCGCGCGCTGTTCCTGGTGCCCTGGCTGCTGCCGCTGATCGTGTCGTCCTCGACGTGGTCGTGGCTGCTCAACAGCGATTCCGGCCTGGTCAACGCGCTGCTGGCGGCGTTCGGAGCGGCGCCGGTCAACTGGCTGACCTCGCCGGACTGGTCGCTGTGGTCGGTGACCATCGCCAACATCTGGATCGGCATCCCGTTCAACCTCGTCGTGCTGTACAGCGGCCTCCAGGCGATCCCGGCGCAGGTCAACGAGGCGGCCGAGCTGGACGGCGCCATCGGCTGGCAGCGGTTCTGGAAGGTGACCCTGCCCCTGCTGCGGCCGGTGTCGGCGATCACGCTGCTGCTGGGGCTGGTCTACACGCTGAAGGTCTTCGACATCATCTGGATCATGACCAAGGGCGGCCCCAGCGACTCGTCCACGACGCTGGCGACGTGGTCCTACCGGCTGGGCTTCGGGAACCTGCTGCCGGCCTTCGGCCCCGGCGCGGCGGTCGGCAACCTGCTGATCGTCATGGCCCTGGCGTTCGGGCTGGTCTACATCTACCTGCAGAGAAGGCAGGCCTTCGCATGAGCGCCGCACGCAGTTGGGGGAAGACCGCGATCGGGCTGGTGCTGACCGGCCTGATGCTGTTCCCGGTCTACTGGATGATCAACGTGTCCTTCACCCGCGACCAGGACATGCGCAAGAGCCCGCCCCACCTGTTCCCGGTCGACGGGACACTGGAGGGGTACCGGGCGGTGCTGGAGCAGCAGGGGCCCTACCTCGTCACCAGCCTGGTGGTCGGGCTGGGCACGGTCGCCGTGACGCTGCTGATCGCGGCGCCGGCGGGTTACTCGCTGGCAAAGCTGCGCCCGCGCGGCGGCGGGGCGCTGAGCTTCGCGCTGCTGATCGCGCAGATGATCCCGGGGATCATCATGGCGATGGGGTTCTACGCCATCTTCCTCAGCACCGGCGTGCTCAACACGATCCCCGGGCTCATCGTCGCCGACTCCACGCTCGCGGTGCCGTTCGCGGTGCTGGTCTTCACCGCGTTCATGTCCGGCATCCCCGAGGAGCTCCTGCAGGCGGCCCGGGTGGACGGCGCGGGGGTGCTGCGCACGTTCTGGTCGGTCGTGCTGCCGGTCAGCCGCAACTCCCTCATCACGGTGTCGCTGTTCGCCTTCCTGTGGGCCTGGTCGGACTTCATCTTCGCCAGCACCCTGGACCAGGGCGGCGACCACCAGCCGATCACGCTCGGCATCTACCACTACATCGGCAACAACAACCAGCAGTGGAACGCCATCATGGCCACCGCCGTCATCGCCTCCATCCCCGCGGCCGTCCTGCTGGTCATCGCCCAGCGTTACGTCGCCGCCGGCGTCACGGCCGGCGCCATGAAGGACTGATCACAACGGCACGCCCGCCGTGCTCCCGGTTCGACCCGGCGCCGGGAGTCACGAGGAGTCGTCCGGGCACCTGCCGCCGGTGTAGGGCACGTTGCCGAGGTCGGCGAAGCCCGGCAGCTCAGCGGTGCCGGAGCGGCTCGCCTGTGTGTACTGGACGGCGAAGAGCACCGGAATCGGCTTCGGGCAGGGGACGAGGACGTCGAAGGTGATCGTCAGCCAGGTCGTGGCGCCCCCGGGCAGGGAATGGTCGTCGCCCGTGGCCACGGGCGACAGCTGACCGCAACCGCCCCACGTCGCGCCCCTCGCGCGCAGGCCGCGGAGAGGGAGGACCGCCTGCGCCCGCCGCAGGGTCACGGTGGCCGTCGACTGGTTGACGATCTCTATGCCGAGTTGCAGTCGATCTTTCAGCTCGACCGAGCACCGTTCGCCGGTCCCGTCCAACGGCTCGGACAGGACCGGGGCGGCGGCCGACGACGACGGCGTACCCGGCGTCGCGGTGGCGCCGCGGTGCCGGCTGCCGACCAGGTAGCCGGTCATGGCCGCCGCGACGACGAGGACCAGAGCGAGCCCGACCGTGATCGTCCGCGGCGGACGCGACGGCTCGTCGGGCCCCGACGCGATGACGTCCGCGTTCCCCTGACCGAACTGAACCGGCGCACCCGTCACCGCGGGTCTCACGGGCCCTGGCCCAGGCTGGTCGCCGTCCCGCGCCATCATGAGTCGATCCTAGGCCGCCCCCCGCTGCGTGGACGACCAGCTGTGCGGGCGGTCATCCCGGAGCCGAGGCCCCCGCCGGAGGCACGATCACCCGGGGTGGCCGTGCGAGGGATAAGCGAATGCGACAGCGGGTTCGCCAGTGGCAGGATGCCATGAGTGGATCGGATTCTGCGCGCCGCGAGCGACCTGTTGGGCAGTGAGCTGTTCGATCCGGTCGATCTCGGCGGGAACCCGCGCAGCACCGTGCTGCGCTGCCGGACGGCCTCCGGCGGCAGCGTGATCGTCAAGTCGTACTCCACGGAGCCGGAGGGACTGCGCTCCTTCGCGTCCGAGGCGGCGGGGCTCTCGCTGCGACTGGCGGGGCCCGAGTTGCTGGGCGTGGACGCCGATGCGCCGCTCCTGGCGATGGCGGACCTCGGGCAGGCGCCGACGTTGGCCGATGTGCTGCTGGGGAAAGACCCGGAGATCGCCCGGGAGGGCCTGCTGGCGTGGGCCCGCGGGCTTGGACGGCTGGCCGCGGTGTCGGTGGACAGGAGCGCCGATCACGCCCGGCTGCGGGCTCGCTACGACAAGGGCGTCCCCTCCTGGGAGAGCGAGCCCTGGATCGAGCGGAATGCCGCCGGCCTGCTCGTATTGCTCGACCGCGCCGAGATCACGGTGCCACCCGGGCTGGCGGACGAGCTGGCTGAGATCGGAAACGCGGTCGGCGAGCAGTACTCGGCGTTCACCCCGGGCGACACCTGCCCCGACAACAACCTGCTCACCCGTGAAGGGCTGAGACTGATCGACTTCGAGTTCTCATGTTTTCAGTCGATCTTCCTGACGGCGGCGTACTGCCGCATGCCGTTCTCCACCTGCTGGTGCGTCTTCAGGCTGCCCAGGGAATTGGCGGGGGAGATCGAACACGCCTTTCGCGCGGAGATCGTCAGTGCCTACCCGATCCTCGCCGACGACGCGGTGTGGCGGACTGGAATGCGACGGGCCATCGCGGTCTGGACGGTGGACGCGACGGTGACACTGCTGCCACGCGTCCTGACGGAGGACAGGCCGTTGCACCGGACTCGGCGACCGGTCCCCACGATGCGTCAACTGCTGAGACATCGCTGGGAGATGCTGAGCACGATCGAGGACTCTCCGGCGCTCGCGCAGACCATGCGGCTACTCCTGCGGAAGGTCGCCGAAAGGTGGGCGGTGACTCCACTGCCCGAGTACCCCGCCTTCACCCAGGCCGACTTCGTCTCCGCCTGACCCGCCGCCCGCGCCGGCTGGACTTGTCATCGGCGTCCTACCGGCGTGGGTGACCGTGCGTGGTGCCCGCGGTGTTGCCGATGAGTTCGGTCTTGCTCAGGTTGGACAGATCCATCCGTCCGCCGGCCAGCGAGGCCGGCTCGATTCGATATCCCCGGCTGAGCTCGCCCTCGTCCCATGCGACGCCGTCCGAGGGGACTCGTGCCGGCCGGACCCTCGACGCCAACGGCACGATCACCGGCGTACGGCCGGGCGGTGCCCGGGCTCAACGGCGTGTGGTCGTCGCGGCGGGGAGCGAAGCAGTGCGCCGCGGTTGCTTATACGTGAGCTTGTTGCTACATACCTGCCCTTAGAGGAATTCGAGGTTATTATCTGCCCAGTTCCCCGCGATCAAGCGGGGCCCCGATCGGAACGAAGGTGGCGAGGTGTCCGAGCGCGGCGAGGATCAGAACGGGGAGACGCTGAATAAGGGGCAGCTTCCCGCGAAGATCGATACGACGAAGCCCAGCATCGCGAGGGTCTACGACTGGTTCCTGGGTGGGAAGGACAACTTCGCCATCGACCGGCAGGTCGCCGAGGCGGCGCTGAAGATCGCCCCTGGGGCTCAGCAGGCCGGGCTGCAGAACCGGGCCTTCCTGCGGCGGGTCGTGCATCACATGGCGGCCGAGGCGGGGGTCAGGCAGTTCATCGACATCGGGTCGGGCCTGCCCACGCAGGGCAACGTGCACCAGGTGGCGCAGGAGGTCGATCCGGCGGCCCGGGTGGTCTACGTGGACAACGACCCCATGGTGCTGGTCCACGGGCGGGCGCTGCTCACCACCGACGACAGCACGACGGTCATCCAGGCGGACGCGCGCGACCCGCGGTCGATCCTGGAGAACGATCAGGTCAAGAAGTTCATCGACTTCAGCGAGCCGGTGGGGCTGCTGATGCTGAGCATCCTGCACCACCTGAACGACCACGAGGATCCCGCGGGGGTGGCGGCCACGCTGCGCGCCCCACTGGTGTCCGGCAGCTTCGTGGCGATCTCGCACTTCTGCAACCCCGGTGACGTGAACCCGGCGGCGTCCCAGCAGGCCACGACGGTCGAGAAGGTCTTCAACGAGAACCTCGGCACCGGCCGCTGGCGCACCATGGACGAGATCATGGAGTACTTCGGCGACTTCGAACTGCTCGACCCGGGCCTCGTCCCGCTCCCCGAGTGGCGTGACGAGCCGGGCTTCTTCATCAAAAGCGCCCTTCTGTACCACACCTATTACGGCGGCCTGGCCCGCAAGCCCTAGACGAATCCCGGCCAGGCGCCGATCCGCACGCCGCACCTCGACCACCCCGCCCGCCGTCGACCCGGCCGAGGGGGAGGCGCTCGTTCCGGGGCGACGGCAGGCGGGACGATCGGGCCGATCACGGCGCGGCGAGTGGCCGGCGACGGCAGGGTGATCATGGCGGATGGTCGCCCTCGGCCGCCGTCGACGTCCTGCTCCAGGGATCAGTGCCGGCTCAGGGGGCGTCGTAGCCGATCCAGTTGATGTACCAGCCGAACTGCTGGGCCATGGCGGGAGTCAGCTCGCGGTCGTCGCGCCACTTGAGGTAGACGCTGAACTTGTGGGCGGTGATGTCGTAGACCGCGCTGGTGCCGACCAGGTCGTACTGCATGCCGCCGGCGCCTCCGATGGAGGTGAGGTAGACGGGATGGCCGGTGAACTCACCTGCGCTGGTGTCCACGTCGATGCAGATGCTGTCGGGAGCGTACGTCCTCCAGCCCTGCCCGGGGGGAGTCTTTCCCGTGGCCATTCGGCCGTGCTTCGCGAACACGGTCCCCCATTCATGGGTGCCCGCCCGATACACGTTCAGCCCCTCCTTGGGGAAGCTGATCCATCCGTCGTCATCGTGCCGTCCCTGCACCCATTTGGTGTTGACGCCGTTGACGTCGGCCTTGTCGGCGTGCACGGTTCCCCATCCTCCGCTTCCCTGGCGGACGTCGATCCCGTCCTCGGGGAAGGCGATCTTTCCGTCGCCGGGGCTTCGCCCTTGCACCCATCCGGTGTTCACGCCGTTGAAGAGGGCCTTGTCGGCCGTCACGGTGCCCTGCCCGCCCGTGTTGTCGAAGATCTCCACCCCTGTGTCGGTGAAGGTGACGCGCCCCTTGTGCGCCGTCCCCTCGACCCACGGTGTGTCGATCCCCTCGGTGGCGGTGAGCGATTCCAGTACGGGATGGCGCACCTGCACGGTGGTGGTGAGGAAGTGCTGCTTCGCGGTGATGGGATCGGTGGCGACGAGGATGTAGGTGGTGGCCCGCTGCGGGGTGGGCGGTGACCAGGTGCCCCCCGATACGGAGCTCCGCCCGCCCGGGAACACGATCTCGTAGGTCAAGTCGGGAGAACCGTCCCAGCTCAGCGTGAGGTTCTCTCCGGTGTCCAGCATCGCTTTGTCCGGACGGAAATCGCGCGGCGGCGGAATCTCCTTCGCCGTCGCCTTCACCAGCGGCACCGCCGCGTACTTGGTCTCCCACCCGGTATCGGTCTTCAGTATTTCTCTCACCATCAGCACGGGCACGCCGGCGGTGGGGGCGACGGTGACGTTCTCCAGTGTCAATAACATGTAGTCGCCGGATTCGAAAGTGTCTATGCGACCACTTTCGGGGGTGATCTCGAGAACGTTGGCGCCCTGCTGCTGGATGTTCACCGGCCGGGTGTCGGGCTCGACTCCGAAGTCCGTCTGTGTGCCCAGGGTGTCGGTGTACTCGCCCTTAAGATTTATGCTGCTGATTTCCCGGGTCAAGCGGCCGGCGCCGTCGCCGACAGGCACCCTCACCTCGATCCTCAACCAGGCCACCTCCTCCCCGGTGTTGGTGACCATCAGATAAATCGTCCCCGTGGACGGCGTCCGCCCGTCCACGGACGCCTCCAGCGACGTTGGATCGGTGAGGACGGTGTAGGTCAACGCACTCATTCTCAGAACTCCTTCTCCACGACGAACAGCGCAGGCCGATGCCCTGCGCATTACGAGAGAACCGGCCCGGGCAGAACAGGCGGCATTACGGGTAAGGCGTCCGGAACCGCCGCATGTGACGCGCCACAGAAGACCCTCCCTGAATCCAAACGTCAGGATGAGAGCCCAGCAAGAGGACCCCAGGGAGACATGACCATGCGCTTCAGCGACACCCTTAGCGCCTTGACAGGATTTCGTGTCATTCATCACCGGCCATTACACGGATTAAGTGCGGCGCCGGAGCCGCCATCCCTGGAAATACCGACATTCTCCGCAGAAGACACAATGACGGCGTGGCCGGATTCGGATCAATAAAACCGAAAACCAGCGTTGATCCAGACATGAAAAGGCGCCGCCGGGGGCGGTGCCTCAGTCGTCCTCGTTCATGTGCCACCCGACTACTCGGGCCGCATTGATCTATCCGCCCACCGATGGCGACGCCACGCAGGAGCCGACCTCGTGCAGGCGCCCTCGCGGACGATCTGCTCGATTTGCTCGATCTACTCGGCCGGCGACGAAGCGGAGGCCGAGCCGCTGTCGGCGACGGGCGGTTCGGGCCCTACAGTGAGCGGCGCGGGTGGGCCTTGGCGGCCGACGTCGCCGCGTGGGCCCATCTCGAAACCCTCATCGGATGATCCGGGAAGGAACCCCATTCCTGGCAGATCCACAAGTCTCGACCATGACTCCATTCAGCCTGGCCAGGAGGACCGATGGCTACCCGTTATCTGTACATCGCTCGCCATGGCGAGGCCCTGCCGGACGAGAGCGGCCTGAGTGAGAACGGGCGCCGCCAGGCAGTCCTGCTCGGCAAGCGAATACAGGGCCTCCCCATCTCGGTCGTCCACCACGGCCCCCTACCGCGGGCGGCGGAGACGGCACGTCTGATCGGTGAGGAACTGCGCGGCGTCCCCCTGCACGTCTCGCAAGCCGCCGGTGACTACGTCCCGCACTTTCCCGTCCGGGAGGAACTGCCGCCGGATTCCGCCGACTACCTGCTCGGCTTCCTCGACGGGTTCTCGCCGGAGGAACGCAGGCAGGGCCCCGTGCTCGCCCGGGAAGCCATAGAACGATTCACCGGCCCGGCGGACGGTGGCGACGTTCGCCATGAGCTGGTCGTCACCCACAACTTCCTGATCGGATGGCTTGTCCGGGCGGCGCAGGATGCCCCGAGGTGGCGCTGGCTCGGTCTCAACCACTGCAACGCGGCCTTGACCGCCATCCGCTACACGCACGGCCGTCCGTCCTCCGTGCTCTTCTACAACGACATGGCCCACTTGCCCCCCGAACTACGCTGGACCGGCTTCCCCCCCGAGCTGCGCGGATGACACCCACGGCTGAAGCAGGCCGCCGACGCCACGGCTGGACTGAGCAGAACCGATCAAGATCCGGGCCGCGAAGTCTCGATGGCAAGACATCGCTGATGCGGCGGTTGGGTTGGGGTAAGCGCGGACGCGTACGTAACCGATGAGCCGGTTCGGCGTCGGAGGTTGTCGATCGCGGGGATCGGTGCCTCCGGCGAGGGGATCTGTCGGAACGGGTCGAAGATCTGCTGGCGGAGCGGTTCAGTCGGTCAACGTGACTTCCACGCTCTTGGACACCGGCCCTTGATCGCTGTCGTCGATCGAGATGACAAGCACCATGCCTCATGGGTGCGTCTTCTCGAAGAGCTGGAGGGGCCGCTCCTGCTTCCTTCGACCATCTTGATCGAAGCAGGGGGGACCGTTAACCGGCATATAAGGGTGGAGCGGGTGACGGGGATCGAACCCGCGCTGTCAGCTTGGGAACCTCCAACTTATTCAGCCCTGGGCCGGGAAGCGCTGACCTGCGCGGAGTGCGCGCAGCGGCGCTGATGGGAACGCCTCTAGGGGACCGTCCCGCACAGGACGATGTTCCTCACTCTCACGCTCGTCTTTCTCCCCTGCCCCATGGGGGCGGGTCCCCCGGGGGAGCGCTCCCTTTCTTCTTCCATGCGACGCTGGGCCTCCGCCTCCTTCACGAGGCGAGCTGCTTCGGCCTGAGCGTCGGGACCGCATCGGGCTTCATACTCCGCGCGTGCCCGCTCGAAGTCGCCGAGTGGCCCTGATGCTCCCGCCAGCGCTAAAGCCGGCACCACCAGAACACTGAGAATGCGCACAGCAGCCCTGACCATGTACTGCGACCTCCAGGAAGCGGCACTGTGACATCAGGGGCCTGCACCCTCCGCGCCCTCCGAGACGGTGGGCCGGGCTGACGAAAGCGGCCCGGCCCTTCGATCGTCGTCAACCGGTTCGGTGACCAGCCACATCGCGATCGTGACCTGTATGGGGTCTTGGGGGGCGCCCCACACGCTCTAGTCGCGCTTGGGCCAGGTCGGGCCCTGGTCGGTCCAGATGACGCCCTTGTTGCGGCACAGGCAGAAGGGGTGGCCGATCGGATCGGTGTAGACCCGCCAGCCGTAGCCTTCGGGGCCGATGAAGTCCTGCTGCAGCGTCGCGCCGAGGTCGAGGACGCGGCGCTCCTCGGACTCGATCTCGTCCACTTCGAAGTCGAGGTGGAACTGCTTTGGGTGCTCGCCGTCGGGCCACTGCGGAGCGCGGTAGTCGTCCACCCGGATGAAGGCCAGCTCGACCTCGCCGAACTTGATGCCGGCCCAGTCCCCGTCGCTGTCTTCTTTGATCGGGCGGCCCGTCACCTCGGAGTAGAAGGCCGCCAGCTTCATCGTGTCCGGACAGTCGATGATGAAATCGGTAAGTCGCAGCATCCAGCGAGCCTGTCACAAGATCAAGAGAGCCTAGAGCCTGCACCCAAGCTGTTCTCCATGTGGAAGCAGCGCCGGCGCCGGCGCGTCCCTTGTCTTGCTCTCGACCGCACGACCTGGCGGTTGACCTTCTGGAAGCCATCCAACAGGTGATCGTGATACTGACGGTCTTCCGCAAGACCCAAAGACGGGACGTGGCACGCGATCAAGCTTCGGATGATGTGCGAACCTCTGTTCACACGCGACATGGCGTTCAGTCAGAGACGGTGCACACGCTGGACGGTGAGCCGCGCCGACCCTGCGGTACGGGGGTACGGGGCCCACGCGGGCTGGTACAAATGCGGCATGAACGAACTCGCCGGCTATCCCCCACAGCCGAACGTGCGGCCGGCCCGGCGGGTCTACAGTCGGAGGTTCCGTGTGTGGGCCCATGTGCTCCTGTGGACGCCGATCGCGCTCACGGTGGTCGGTGTCGTCCTCGGCCTGGGGCTTTTCGCGGCCGCTGATGCCGACCCGACGCACAGTTCGTCCGCGCTCGGCTATCTCGGCCTCGTCGTGTGGGGTGGCCTCGCGGTCCTGTCACCGGTCCTGGTCGGGTCGTTCATCGCCGGGTTGGTCATGCTGATCCGCGCGCGCAGCTGAGATCGCGGCGGGACGCGGCCCGCCTCGACATGCTCCAGGCCGGCCGCCTGGACGATGTCGTGGCCACGCCGGTGGTCGACGGTGATCGTCTCGGCGGAAATACCGAACCGGTACTTCACCACTCGAAGAGCCGATCGGTGAAGGCGGGCAGGTCATGCTGCCCTGAGGTCCTGCCGTGGCCGGCCGTCGTGACGCAGCCGGAGGCGACGCCGGGGATGCGAGCGCAGCACCGGGTGGAGGTTCCAGCCCTGCTCCGAGGCGACGCGCAGGGCGTAACCGGCGCCGGCGCCCCGGAAGTAGTGTGCGCCGAGTTCCAGGTCGCGGTGGTACTCGCGACGGTACTGGGAGGTCTCCACGCGCCGGGTCTGCTTCTCGATGCGCCGGTCCACGCGCGCCTGGTAGTACGCCGTGTCGCCCTCCCGCACCAGCGCCACCGGGGTCACGCACCAGAGCGGGACGAACGGTATCTGGCCCAATGTGGCGTCCAGCATTCGTATCGCGCCGTTCTCGGCACGCGGCACCATATCGACGATCAGCTGGGCCACCGGCGCTATGCAGTGGAGGCAGATCGCGAGGACGACCCACACCACCCACCACAGCGGCAGGAACACCAGGGTCAGGGGGAGAAGCAGCAGCCAGCGCAGTGCCGCCGGGCGGACGGGAATCGGCCCCCAGGCCGGGTCGTCGTAGTCATGCACGGATGGTGTCTTCCTCTCGGGCTCGCCATCGCTCGACGGTGCGCCCGAGAGCCTACGCCGAGGGCCGACCGACCCGCACGAAGCGGCGGGCCGCGCCGGCCCCGGCATCAGCGAGGGTCCGGCCGGTGTCTCTCACCACGACCGAACACCGAGATCGGAAAGGTCGAAGAACAAGGGTCGGTATGGCGGTGACGCTCCACTGGTTCAGCCCGTGTCTCGTTTTTGATCAGTCGTTAGACCGGTTGTGACGACGTTCTGGACCGGCTGGTTCCTGGGTGGCCAGCACCGCTGGGTGGAGGCGGGATGGGGCCACGAGAGCGCCGTCCGGCGTACAGCCAGGCTGGCTGCCGAGGCGGTCGCGCAGCTCGTGGAGCATGACCGACGGCAACGTCAGGCGCGGCACCTCATCGACCGTTGGAAGTTGGACCCTGAAGGACTCGACCAGGCCGCGATCGCTGGGAGTCGAGGCCATATCGGGTGACGTATCACCCGAGGACGGGGGCGGCAGCACAGTGATCACCCATGGGGCAGGCTGCGAGCGATCTTTCCTCGATGACTGTGCTGCGTCTTGCTGGGGGACGAGCAGACGGAAGATGCGTCGATAAGTCTGGCAAGGGGCTTGGCGGCTCGGCTCTGAAAGATCAAAGCCCAGGATCCGAATGCGTCGGGTTCTGGGCTTTCGTTGTTGGAGCGGGTGACGGGAATCGAACCCGCGCTGTCAGCTTGGGAATCATCTACTGACCTTGCCGCCCTGAGCTGGGGAAACAGGGGTGCAGGTCAGGGCGGGTCGAGTCCCCGTGATTCCCCCTGAGTCACCGTGGTTCCCTGCCTGTCTGGCACGCATCTGGCACGCGAGCCATGGTGTGCCGGCCTTGGCAGGGGGTGAAGACGCCGCCGTTCAGCAGGAAAACTGTGGAGGTCGCTGCGCCAGGCTGTTACGAAGGGCGAAGGACAAAAGGACGGGTGAGAGGTGGCGGGCAACGTGGAAACGATCGGGAAACTTGTGATCGGCGATGTGCCGATCGTGGCGGAAGACCATGGTGGGAACGGCAGGGACGTGCTTCTCCTGCATGGTGGTGGACGGACACGCACGGATTGGGACGTCTTCGCGGGACTCCTCATGAGCGCCGGGTTCCGGCCGGTGTCCATGGACCTGCGTGGTCATGGTGAGTCCGGTACTGCGCCGTGGTCATGGGAGGAAGCGTTGGCGGACGTCGCTGCCGTCGTGGAGGAGTTTGGACTTCACCGGCCCATGATCGTCGGGCATTCCTTGGGGGGCATGGTCGCCGCGTTGTGGGCCAGAGAGCATCCGGAGTGTCCGCTCGCGGTCAACCTCGACGGTCACGGCAATCCGACACGACCTGGGCAGTTCCTCGGTCTGGACGAGGTGTCGGCGGCACGTGCGTGGCAGGAGATGAGCTCGTTTCTGAGCGAGATGGGGCAAGGGCTCTCTGAGTCATTTCTTCAGGTCATGCGCGAGATAGACGCTCTCGACCTTTTCTCCGCCTACCGTTCTGCGCGTTGTCCGCTGCTTATTGTCAGCGGTGATGCGAGAGCATTTGCAGGCATGTTTCCTGAGCATCTCGTCCCCGCCTGGAACGCGTACTGCGCATGGGTAGAGCACGAGCTGGAGGCGACCGTGCGAGAGGCGTCGCTGGTGCGTACGACATCCCTGCTCACCGGACATGACCCACACCGCGAGGACCCAGAGGGGCTGTTGCGTCTCCTGATCGGAGACCTCGCTCGGTGTAACGAGGAATCTTGGAGCGGGTGACGGGAATCGAACCCGCGCTGTCAGCTTGGGAATCGTACCGATCGGGCCACGTAGAGCCGCTGACCTGGGAGTGAGGCTGGTCCTGAGTGACTGTGGTTGACCCCTCTTCACCCTGTCTAATTGCACGCTAATTGCACGACGATCATGATGGGACCCTATGGAGGACTACCAACGGGCGTTCATCGGACGGGTGGTCGAGCGCCTCGATGCGTACGCGGCGGGTGAGGTGACGTTGCCCAAGGTGGTGGAAGATCTCCGGGGGTTATTCGAGGTCGCCGACCCTCGGGAGTGGGCCATCCGGGATGCGTTCGAAGATCTGTGGGTGGATCTCGACGCCGAGTGTGATCTGAGGACGGAGCTGTGGGCGCCGCCAGGGTTGGCCGACGATGCTCACCTGCGCCGGACTATCGATGCGCTTCGCTCCTGGGCCTCGCGGATAGCGGACGGAGCACCTTCCAGGCGAGGAGTTACAGACCCGTTGAGCTGACTTGGGTTGATGCCAGTGTGGTGTGGAGCGGCTGACGGGAATCGAACCCGCGCTGTTAGCTTGGGAAGTCTCTCCCGATCACCGCTCCTATCTGGGCTATGACTGACCTGCATCATCACCAGGGACTTCCCACGACTCCCCGTCATTCCCTTTGATCACCGCTCCGTCGGGCACGCAACGGGCACTTGGGCTGCCTGCTGACGGTTTTACAGGGCGTCGCGGTTTCGACTCGCCAAAGCGCCCTGGCCTGAGGCTGAGCCGTACGACGAGCTTGCGCTCGGCAGAGTCTCCGGTCTCCTCGTCCTGCTCCCGTCCTAGCAAGTTGGCAGCGCTCCTCGGCACACGCTGGCACCATGAGAGCACCGGGGGATGCTCAGCAACTGTCACGTTCCCGTCAGAAGGGGGCTCATTGGGATCGCGAAAGCGCAAGGCTAGCCGAAGCATCATTGTCGATGACGTCGATGGAGTTCATGCGTTCTTGGCTCGCATGGGTCGCTTTATGGATGGCTTGGTGCCAGCTGATTCATGGCACGATATCGAGCAGCAGGCGACCTCGGTTATCAGTCATCACGTATCTAAAATGATCCATTTGATGGCAAATTATGATTCCTATGATGTTCTAGAGCTCGTGCGCCAACATGAGGTTCCCATAACCCTGAGTGATTATAAGGAATCTCAAGATGAGGGCTTAGCTGCGATTATCGACATCGTGGCGTTGGTCGCCCTTGGCATGGGCCTGCCAAGACACTCCGGTGAAGATAGACAGCATAACAATCCACCTCCTAACGAGTTCACTGAAGCTCTATGTGGACATGCCAGACAGATCGCTAAATTGGTGATGCTGATGAGCTTTTCCATCCGTGAGGGACAGGGTGAAGATTCGCTAGCTGATCTGTCTGGCCAATTGCGCTCAAGCGAACTCATGGTCCGCGGGAAACACTATGAATCCATCGGCACCATGTTGAATGATGGAGTGTTAGGTGCAGCCCACGTCCAACAGATCTTGGAAGGTGTGCTTGGCTTCAGTTATGAAGATATCAAAAAGGTGTCGGTAGCCATCCGTGAGCATTATCGGGAAGTCAAGGAAACGTTATTCGCGCGCATAGGTGAGATGGCCCTGCAAGAGCGCTCGAACGACGAGCTCAGTGTGGAGGAGTTGGACGAGGCTCGTCGGGCAATCTCGGACGCATTTTTCTTCCCCGGAAAGTCTAGCTCTTTCGGCGCCGACCGCATAGCAGAACGCGCTGGAGTTTCTGTCAGTAAAGCGAAACTTATTCTTTCAACATTCAGTGCGCATGCATCGCAGGACCCTCCAGAGGCGCTAATCTCGAGATTCATTAACGGAGCTAACCCTCTCGCTGGGCTCGGTCTTATTATGGACGCAGACGGTTCGTGTCTTATGCTGCAGAATGGAATCCAGGTTGATAGTGTCAGGCGTATCGTCGAATCGAAGATCAAGGGCACCAAAAAATGGGATTCCTATGGTAGGAATCGAGATAAGTTTGCGGAGCGTTTCGCGTGCGAGAGGATTTCGTCCCTGCTGCTGGTTGACGGACCCACGTTCACGAGCCTCAAGTATCTAGCCCCATCGGGTGACGATTTGCAGTGCGATCTTTCTTCGAAAGCTGTAGATCCGCAGAAGTATACTTTGGTCGCCGAAAGTGATGCACTTTTCATCGTTGACGATCTCGCGATTTGCGTAGAAGTGAAAGCTGGCTCTATCACAGACAAAGCTAGAAGTGGGAATGTGCAACGTGTTACTGATGATCTAAAGAAGACTATAGGAGAGGCTACGCGACAGGCACAGCGATTGGAGTCGCTGATACTTACCAATCGTGGCCTGTGGCTAGATAGCGGCAAGTGGTTGGATCTCTCAGGCGTCCGAGAAGTTCACTCCATCGTGGCCTGCCTGGACGATTTTGGTCCGCTGGCAATTGCTGCGGACGCCCTTGTGCGCTCAGGTCTACTAACGGGTACGTCCTTGCCATGGATCGTCTCGTTGCATGACTTGGTGGTCGTAGAAAAGATCCTGACCACGCCAGCCTCATTCCTGCTCTATTTGAGGCGACGGACCGAGCCTCAAGCCGCTAAATCGTTTGTTGCCGCCGACGAGTTAGATGTTTTAATGTGGTACATGCGTGGAGGTCTATATTTCGAAGCCGACCCGGATGAGTTGTATAAACGTCATCCGGCGTCGAGGCCGCCAAGTGCGCGCGACAGGGCGCGATACAAGAATCAAAGCCGCACCCGAATATCGACTCTTACGGATGACCTTGATGCATGGATGTATTATGAAGAGGGGCTAAGTGATTCCGTAGCTCCTCGTCCTGCTAGGAATGACAATCCGGATATTGAGGAAATTGTCACGTTCTTGCAAGACGGGAAGAAGCCTGGATGGTTGCGGTTCGGCGCTGATCTGCTCGACCTCTCTGCATCTACTCAAGCTGCCCTAGCCCGTGATATGAAGGATGTCGTCAATCGCACCCGAGCCGATCACCAGTTTCATACTGCAGTAGAAACGTTCATCAGCCCATGGGGTCACGCTGCCATATTCGTTGCATCACAGCCGATCAGCTATGTGGAGGCGTTTCAGCGATTGGTGATCTACATGAAGGCGAAGAAATATCAGTTACAGGCCGATCGGGCTCTGGGGCTGCTGCTCGCCGAGAGCGGTCAGGTAGTGGGGGTAAATTATCTCAATGACCCGTTCGTGCATGATCCTGAAATGGATGAGATTGTACTGGAGATGCATCTCATTTCTCCTGATGTCATGAGAAGACCGGTTCCGCCTTCTGCAAAGAAGAAGTCAGCGCGAAAGTCGCAAGGGAAGGCAAAAAAGAAACGGAAATAGTTTGACAGGGAGGGGTAGAGGCTCCTTGATCTCAGTACGGTCTCATAACTGTTCGGTGGGCCGGGGCTGAGGAACGAAGTTCCGGACCTTCGATCGCCCCTAACCCGTGTGATGGCCGGCCACAGCATGGCGATCGTCGTGCTGTATCTGTGCGGCGGCGGCGCGTCCCTGGTCGGCGGGTGCGGCTTGGTACGGCGGGCGCTGAGTACGGCGGGCGGCCCGCGTTCCCGCCGCCGGCCGGGACCGGCGCCCACGCCGCACGCCCGGCCGGGCGGAGCGGGCGGCGGGCCGTGCGGCGGCGCGGAGCGCCGTCGCCTTGATACCTATAAGCACGATTCTGCAGCAGCTCAAGGATGCGCAGACATGGTGGTGCGAACTATTATGACCGAGCGTCTCGCAAGTCGTCATTAAAATCTGCCGCTGCTGCGATTAGCCATTCGGGGGCATTGGTGTCAAGTTCGACGTCCCCAAAGGTGGCTGCTAGTAATGTATTGAACAGACGCTTTTTCTCTTTGATGCCTAAGGTGAATCTGTCGCAAATGTGCGCGTAGGTTCCGGCGATTTTTTCCCAACACTGGATCTCATCCTCTCTCTTGTCTTTCTGGTCTCTCTGAAAGTCGGAGACTATCTCATCCCAGGTCTGCGGGAACACTTCAGATAGACTTGCCTGCACTAGTCGCAGCCTTCTAAGTTGCGACTGCTCCAATGGCTCTCTAAGTGTCGGCCATCTTTCCATTTGATTGAGTGGGACGTTTTCCATGTTTTCGTTCTCAAGTTGACGTCTGGCTAGGCGTCGTGTGAGCTGGCTAAACTTATCCGGAGTGGCTGCCCTCATTATTTCTATCGCGACGTGAAGTGTAGGTTTGCCTGTCGCGATCAGTGCGACCTTATCCGCGAGGTGTGGACTATACTTTGTTACGTCCTCTTGAGTTACGTTGTGCCAGATTGGTAGTATCCTCTTCCTGTGGCCAACTTCGAGCGTTATGAGACTTCTGAATTCGTATTCGGGCCAGGGTTTGCGTATAAAGTCGGGGCTTATGATGACCAAGCCGTAGTTCGACTCATTCAATCCCTTGTCGATGGAGGCTGAAAGGCTGTCTCCAACGGAGAGGGTGTATTCGTCGTACCAGACGTCAACCCCGAGCTGCCCTAGGGTGTGTGCGAGAGGACGTGCGAGGTCCTGCTTATCTTCGGATGCGTGAGAGATGAAAAGATCGTGACTTGCCATGTCTCCTACAATGGTCGCAAATTGTTATTTGCGTTGCCTGATGGGCCGTGTCTTACGGTCTCTTTCGGCTAGTCGAGAAGCTCAAGATGGCGCGTTGCAAGTGCTCGACGTGCAATTACGTAGCGGTCGTGGAATTCTTGGGCGAGGGCTTCGCGGCGGTAGGTTTGGCGTAGGACTCGGTCTAGGTCGCCGGCTCGGTTGACGAGGTCGGTGAGGGATTTGCGTTCGATGTCGAATGCGGTGAGGCCCTGGTCGACGGCGGCGTCTAGGTTGCCTCTTCTGGCGTGGATGATGCCGAGGTCTATGTGGGCGTCGGCTACGCGCATGGGGGCGTTGTGGGTGCCGTCGGGGCGGGTGTGGATTTGGATGGTTTCGAGGGCGTGTTCTTCGGCGCGGTCGTTGTCGCCTAGCCAGGTGTAGGCGGTGGCGGCGTAGAACATCCATTTGGCGTGGTCGAACACGAAGTGATTGTCAGGGTGTTCGGGGGTGGGGAGCTTGGCGAGGATGTCGGCTCCGCGGGTGAGGGCCTTGTCGGCTTCGCGGCGGTCTCCCATGCGGGCCAGGCCGCGGGCTTCCTGGAGGGTGAGTTGGACCATGGCGTTGCTGAGGCCGGCGGCGTCCTGGCCTTTGCGGGCTGAGGTGACGACGTCTTCGTAGCGGCCTTCGACCAGAGCGAACCATGCGGACATCTCGTATGCCCATCCCATGAGTTCGCCGTGGCCAACCTGGCGGCCCATCTCGTAGGCGGCGCGGCGGGAGGTTTCTGCTTCTTCGCGTTCGCCTAGGTCGTAGTGGATGCAGCCGAGTAGGGCGGTGAGCCATCCGGTGATGACGAGGATTTCGCGGTGCTGGGTGAGGGTGAGCCGGCCGGACAACAGGCGGGTCACTTGGGCTAGGCGTTTCTGGGTGCGGTCGCGCAAGGTGGCGGCGGGGACGACCGGGTAGGCGCGGCAGAGTAGCTCGACGGCTTCGGAGAGAGCTTCGAGGGTTCCGGGGCCGACGTCGGATGCCTGGAGCTGCTGGGCGAGTTCCATGGTGCCGTAAAGGTTCGCCTCGGCGCGAAGGGCGTCGGTGGGGAGGATCTGCGCCTCGATGAGCCGGCTGTTGCGGCGCTTGGGGGAGAAGCCCAGGTCTTCGACGGGGAGGCCGGTGGCCTGGGTGAGGGCGAGACGGTAGGGCGTGTGGGGCCAGGAGACTTCGCCGGCCTCCCATCTGCGGATGCGTTCCTCGTCGCAGTTCAGCCCGTCTTTTACGCCGGTCGGTGTGGCGTTGATGCGGCCGGCTAGTTCGGCTCGTGTGAGGCGGTGCTCGTTGCGCCAGGCACGGAGCTGCACGTTAGGGATGGTGTCGGCCATCTCCGGGCAATCCTCCCGTTCGGGGGGCCACGAGGGGCGAAAAGGGGACTGGCTTGGGGGTCCCGCGCTGATCCGTTCGCTGTTTGTCTTGCCGTCAGGCAACCAAGGTACGTCAGACCGCCTTCCGCCGTAGGGAGCGCGGGCGCAACCAAGGAGATGGCGACGGTGACCCGGCCAGTCGAGACGAGTGAGGCGGCCCCCTGTTCCTTATGCCGGGGGCGTGGCAAGAAGCTGTGCAACTCCAGGCGGGGGCTGTTGCTTCCCGTTGACGAGGGCGACGGCCACGTCCGTGAGGAACGCGACTGTTTGGACTGTCTCGGCACGGGTGAGCAGGGGACGGTTTCCCGCTCAGCGTGAACCGGGTGTGTCCGCACTTAGTCCACCCAATCGCGGCGCGGCAACGGGGAGACGCACGGACTTCCTAACGAGAGAGGGCAAGCGCATGACGACAGGGCGTCTCCTCGGCGTGATTGATCTGATCGGTGTCCCGGAATCGGTAGCTCGCGCACGGGAGTACGTAGGGCAACGGCTGGGCGGAGGCCATCCCGCTCTGGCCGACGTGACGTTGCTCGTCTCCGAAGTCGTCACCAATGCCGTCGTGCATTCGGACTCTCGGAACGGAGGGTTGGTCACTCTCGCAATCGCCGATTGCTTCGACCGCATTCACGTCGATGTAGTGGATGCCGGTGGTGGCACGGCGCCGTGCGTCGGCGGTGACATGTTCGCCGAGAGTGGCCGGGGCCTGATGCTGGTAGAGGCCATCTCGCACCGATGGAACGTCTACGAGGACGAAGCCGGGCGGACGGTGTGGTTTCAGGTCAAGTACAAGGCCGGCCGGGTCCCTCGGCAACGCAGTAGCGGGGAAGCGGCATCAGGCCACGAGAGTGCCGTCCGGCGCACGGCCAGGCTGGCTGCCGAAGCGGTCGCGCAGACCGTTGAGCGTGACCGACGGCAACGCCAGGCGTGGCACCTCATCGACCGCTGGAAGTTGGACCCCGAAGGACTCGACCAGGCCGCGCAATCGCTGGGAGTCGAGGCCATATCGGGTGACGTACCACCCCAGGACAGGGGCGGCAGCACAGTGATCGCCCATAGGACAGGCTACGAGCGATCTTCCCCCAATGACTGTGCTGCCGCCTCTCTGGGGGACGAGTAGACGGAAGATGGGTTGATAACTCCGGCAAGGGGCTTGGCGGATGAGCTGCCTCCTTTCTTGAGGTGATGATCGTTGGATCCGCCACGAGGCCGTGAACCGGAGGACTCTCGGAGGTTCGAATCCTCCCGTCCCCACATGGGTCGAGCAGGGCGGCAAGAGGAGCCGATGCCCGCGCCGACCTATCGAAGTCGCCGATCCTGTCGGCCCCCGCGTCCGCGGGCCGATAGTAGAAGGCCGTGAGCTGGCGCGGCGGGACATGCGGTCTCCCTGTGTGGGTTCAGGGGTGGCACACCGCATGTCCCGTCGCGCCTTTCAGTTGATCACTGAAGACGGCCGAGAAGGCTGGTGGAAGGTGAAGGCATGCGTTGGGGTGACATCTCCGGCAGTCCGGAGTTACGCTCAGCTTGGTCAAACAACCTGTCGGGTGATGGACGGTCGTGATGTCGCTAGAATCCGTGCCGCCGAAGTACGCACAGCTCGTGCAGACGCTTCAACGGCGCATCGAGGCGGGGACGTACCCGCCCGGTTCACTGCTGCCCAGTGAGAACCAACTGATCCAAGAGTTCGGCATCTCCCGGCCCACGGTGGTCGCGGCCCTGCGCATGCTGCGTGAACAGGGCTGGATCGACTCGCAGCAAGGCAAGGGCCGGTTTGTGCGGGGCCGTCCGGCGATGTCGACGGTCGAGCAACCCCGGTCGGGCCAGGCGTACGTGAGCAGCCCGGAGACCAGCTCGCCGGGAGAGGTGCTCGACGTGGGGGCGGTGACCGCACCCAATCGGATCGC
Organism: Sphaerisporangium sp. TRM90804; assembly: GCF_029846175.1. GTDB lineage: Bacteria > Actinomycetota > Actinomycetes > Streptosporangiales > Streptosporangiaceae > Sphaerisporangium. Next base: position 249,931 of record NZ_JARWAC010000011.1, read on the forward strand.
CGTCCTGCTCGGTCTGAAGCCCAAGAGCAAGGTTTTCCTCCGTCGGCGCCTTCTCTCCCACGAGGGGGAGCCGTCGGAGATCGTCTCGATCTGGCTCCCTCTTGATCTGTCGGAGGGCACCGACCTGACCAGTGCCGAACCGCTGTCACAAGGTCTGCGAGAGCACATCGAGGCTCGTAAGAGCGTCCACTTCGATCACGTCCTAGAGCAGATCGTTGCCCGTATGCCGACATCTGCTGAGGCAACCCGGCTTGGTATGCCCAAGAACGTGCCGCTGCTCGTGGTCTTCGCCTCCTTGCGCGATGCCGCCGGCCGTGCCTTGGCCGTGCTCGACGTGCTGCTCCCTGCCGACCGTCACGAGCTGGAGGACGCCTATCCGATCAGTTGACGCGGTTCATCGCAGAAAGCCCGCTTAGGCACTTGACCTATCAAGCGGGCTTTCTTTATGCTCTAGTCAGTTGACAGGTTAAGTGTCTGTCATCCAAGACAGGAGCGACTCTCATGGCCCTGCAAGGCCCCATCCCGGTCACCTTCGACATGGTCTTCCCGCACGGCTGCTACGTCGTCGGGGAGGTCGAGAAGGTCAAAGACTTCGACGCCTCCACCAACGGGCGCTTCGGCCAGGCGCGCGACAAGCAGTCGGGGGAACTCGTCTGGCAGGTCGCGGTCATGGACGCGGACCCGACGCTCAAGCCCGCTCAGAAGACCGTGGCCGTCAAGATCTTGGCGTCGATGCAGCCGGTTCCTCCGGCGCCGATGGCCGGCCTGCCCTTCACCCCGGTCGAGTTCGACGGCATGTCCGTCACCCCCTACGTCAACGCGAACGGCCGGCTGGCCTACTCCATCCGCGTTCGCGAGATGCGCGGACTTCTGCCGGCCGCCCCCAAGACCAACGCCCCGACCAGCAAGGAGAACATCTGATGTCTCGTCACCGCCGGTCCCGCGCGACCAGCGTGATCAACCTCAACACCGGCCATGGCCCCAAGGCCGGCAACCATCCCTACCCGGCGCGTACCCCCGTGCTGATGCTCGACTTCGGGGCCACCTCGGTTCTGGTCACCACCACGGCCAGCGACCAGGTGACGGCCTCCGACGTCGACTTCGCCCGGCAGCTCGCCAGCGAGGCGCACGCCTTCGCCATCTCCGTGGAGCGCATGTTCCTCCGTTCGCCCGACGCCGGATGAACGCCCGCAGCACGGACGGCCCCAACACCCCCGTAACAGCGGCCTGACATCAGGCGGGGCCGCTGGAAGGTGCAACTTCCGGCGGCCCCTGGGTTCTCCCCTGACTCCACATCACGAGAGGTAACCAGCTTATGTTCAAGCGACTCCCGGGGGATGAGACACGCAACCTCGTGTCCACCACCCCGGACACCGCGGTCGTCTTCCGGCCTGCGGTGGTTCGAACTCCCGCGATCATCACGATCATCATCCTCGCCTGGCGGTGCCTGGTCGGCCTGCTGCGGCTGATCACCGTTCACCCCGTCGCCAAGGTCTGCGTCTCAGGGGCGGTGCTGCTGTGGCGGCTGGCCGGCTGGCTGCCCACGGTGCTGGTGCTCGCCGTGCTGGGCTTTGCTCTGGTGGGCTGGTTCACCGCTCATCGGGCGTCCTTCACCCGGTGGATCACTTGGCCACTGCTGGCGTGCCGGCGGCGGTTCTGGATCTACCGGCGGCACTGGCAACCGGTGATGATCGTCTCTGGACTGGGACGTCATCTCAAGGGCCGTGACTACCTACCCCGCCTGGTCCGGGTCGAGTGCAACTCCTGGGCCGACCGGGTGACGGTGAAGATGCTGTCCGGGCAGGCGGTCAAGGACTGGTCCGACCGTATCGAGCACCTGGCGCACGGGTTCGGCTCGATGTCCTGCCGGATCGCGGTGCAACGGGCCGGAGAGCTGACGTTGACCTTCCCGCGTCGTGACCCGCTCGCGGTGCCCATACCGGCCTTGCCCATCCCCACGACGGCGACCGTTGGGCCGGTCGAGATCGGCGTCCGAGAAGACGGCATGCCATACCGGTTGAAGATCCACGGAACCCATGTGCTGATCGCGGGAGCTACCGGCGCCGGCAAAGGCTCCTACCTGTGGTCGACCGTTCGTGGCTTGCTTCCGGCGACGGCGGCCGGGCTTGTCGAGCTGTGGGCGCTGGACCCGAAGCGGATGGAGCTGTCCTACGGGCGGGCTCTGTTTGGCGATCGGTACGCCGCGACCTCGGGCGAGTGTGCCGATCTTCTCGAAGCGGCCGTCTCAGTCATGCAGGACCGGGCCGACCGGTTCGCCGGCCACCAACGGGCGCACACTCCCACCGAGAAAGACCCCTTCGTCCTGGTGCTCGTCGATGAGGTGGCGTTCCTGACCGCCTACCAGTCCGACAAGAGCCTGCGCGTCCGCATCACCAGTGCCCTTGCCACCTTGACCACGCAAGGCCGCGCGGTCGGCGTCGGCGTCATGGCCGCGCTCCAGGACCCGCGCAAGGAGGTCATGAACATCCGCAACCTGTTCCCCGACAAGATCGCACTCCGGCTCGATGAGTCCGAACAGGTCGACATGGTGTTAGGCGACGGCGCGCGTGACCGGGGAGCGCTCGCCGATCAGATCTCACCCGACTACACACGCGGCGCCGGCATCGGATACGTCCGCCTGGAGGCCGACCCCGATCCGGTGCGGGTCAGGGCGGCCTACGTCTCCGACTCCGACATCCGGACGATGGCGACCGAGTTCGCCGGGGCCGGTGAGGGCCGATGACGCTCGCTCACTTCCTCGACGGCCTGCGCTGCGCGGTGTGCGGATGCCTCGACGTGCTGTGGCTGGACCCGGTCCGCGGCCTGGTGGAATGCCGCGAGTGCGGCCACAAGGCCCTGTGCGTCCCCGACGCCGGGGAGGTCGTGTGACCGGACCTGCGGACCGTAGGACCCCACGCGCGGTGCGGATGGCGCAACCGTTGGCGCGGGACGTGGTCGAGGCAGTCGCCGTCCAGCACGGCGTGTGCATTCGTCCGGTGCCGCTCAAGCGCGTCGACACCGCGACCGGCAAATCAGAGATCATCGACGTGCCGTGCGGCGCGACGCTGGCGAGCAAGTGTCCCTCGTGTGCCAAACAGAACCGGCACCTGCGGATGGCCCAGTGCCGCGAGGGCTGGCACCTCGACAGCGAACCCGTCATCACTCCAGACGAACCGGACGCGGATCAACGGTGGCTGGTCGAGTTCCGGGCCGACGTCCAGGCGCAACGCGACCAGGCCGCGTCGGCCGGCGAACCCGTCGAGGACTTGGACGCAGCCATCACCGAACTCGATCAGGAGATCAACGCCTCGGGGATGCGGGGGAGCGTGCTCGGCCGTGCCGTCCCCAAGCGCAAGAGGTCGACCAGGCGGCGCCAGGACGCTCCCGACCTGCCCAAGCGGACCAAGCGGAGCACGACCCTGGGACGGACGTTCACCGGCTCGGACGGCAAGGTCTACCGGCCGTCGCTGTTCGTCACGCTCACGCTCCCGTCCTACGGCCGGGTGAGCAACGGGGCGCCGGTCGACCCCGACGCCTACGACTATCGGCGGGCCGCTCGGGACGCGCTGCACTTCTCCAAGCTGGTCGATCGATTCGTGCAGAACCTTCGCCGCGTGGCCGGCTACGACGTGCAGTACTTCGCGAGCGTGGAACCTCAAAAGCGGCTGGCTCCGCACCTGCACATGGCCGTGCGGGGCACCATGCCGCGTGCGGAGATCAAGGCCATCGTGGCGGCCACGTATCACCAGGTGTGGTGGCCCAAGGCTGACCGGGTGGTCTTCGAGGACGACCACATGCCGGTGTGGGTTAAGCGGGACGACGCTGACGACGTCGATCAAGGGGCCGGCGACTACCTCGATCCGGTGACCGGGGAGGTTCTGCCCACCTGGGATGAGGCGCTCGACCAGCTCGGCGCTGACGAGCAAGCCGATCCGGCGCACGTGATCCGCTTCGGCACTCAGGTCGACGTTCAGGGCGTGTTGGCCGGCACCCCGGATGCCGATCAGTGCATCCGGTACCTGTCGAAGTACCTCACCAAGTCCATCGGCGAAAGCCTCGACCCCGACAACCCCGCACAGCGGGAACACGCCGCACGGATGGCGGAGACGCTGCGCTTCGAGCCGTGCTCCCCGACGTGCCCTAACTGGCTGCGCTACGGCGTGCAGCCAAAGAGCGCCAAGCCCGGAGTGCGGCCGGGCGGATGCAAGGGCAAGGCCCACAAGCCCGAACACCTCGGCTACGCGGGCCGTCGCGTCCTGGTCTCCCGCAAGTGGTCGAACAAGACGCTCACCGAACACAAGCATGACCGCCGCACCTGGGTGCTCGACGCGCTCGGCATCGACGGCGACCAGGCGCCCGACCCTGACCGCTACATCTGGCGCCCCGTCCCCAACGGCGACGCCAACGTCCCTCCGCTCGCCCATCGCCTGCTCCGCTCGGTCGCCGAACGCCAACGCTGGCGCGCGGCCATGCAACTACTCCAGTCCAGAACAGACGGACAACCCGCCGAAGGTCTTTCGGCAACCCGGCCGGCGGCATGAGGGAGGGCCACATGGATCAACTGCTGACCGTCCAAGAGGCGGCCGATCTCATGCACACTTCGGTCCGTTTCGTTCGTCGCCTCGTCGCGGAACGGCGCATCGAGTTCGTGAAGGTCGGCCGTCACGTCCGCATCCGAGAGTCCGCGCTGATCGCCTACGTCGTGGCCGGCACCGTCGCGCCTCTGACGACCCACAACGTGACAAGGAGCGTGGCCTGATGGCCAAGGGCAACAAGCCGAACCATCGGCGCTTCGGCAATATCCGCCAGCTTCCCTCTGGGCGCTATCAGGCGAGCTATCTGGCACCGGACGGTCGTAGGTGTACGGCCCCCGAGACGTACGACCGTAAAGGCGACGCGGAACGGGCGCTCACTCTCATTGAGGCACAGATCATCTCTGGAAAGTGGACCGACCCAGAGCGCGGCAAGATCAAGCTTCAGGCGTACGCCGAGACCTGGATCACGCAGCGTCCCGGACTTCGACCCCGCACGGTTGATCTTTATACGTGGCTGCTCAAGAAGCACATCATGCCGTACCTGGGCGGTGTCGCGCTCGGCAAGCTGTCGACGGCCATGGTCCGGCAGTGGCGAGCTGACCTGCTCGGCAAGGGCGTCTCGGTCTCGATGGCTGCCAAGGCGTACCGGCTGCTACGGGCGGTCCTCATGACGGCCGTTGAGGACGACCACATCTTGCAGCGCAACCCGTGCCGGATCCGCGGGGCCGGTGACGAGCATGCGGAGGAACGTCCTGTGCTCACCGTGGGGCAGGTCTTCGAGTTGGCTGACCGCGTGGGCCGGCGACCCGTGGGCAACATCCGGTGCCTCAGCCACGCACAGGGCTACCGGCTCCGCTTCCAGCGGCACGGCGAGATGCGCACCTATCCCGAGGTCTTCGCCACTCGGGCCGAAGCGGAACGGGCGCACTGGGCGTTGGTCGACAAGGGGCAGGCCGACTGCACCCATGACCGGCGGTTCCGCGCGTTCGTCCTGCTGACCACGTTCGCGAGTCTGCGATGGGGCGAGATCATCGCATTGACCCGCAGTGATATCGATCTCAAAGCAGGAACGGTGCGGGTCCGTGCGGCTTACGTCGAACGGTCGACTGGGCCGCTGGTGCTCGGGCCTCCCAAGTCCAAAGCCGGGCGGCGCATCGTCGGCATCCCGCAAGCGATCATTCCGGCGCTCCGCGAACACCTCGCCACCTTCGTCAAGGCTGAGCCCGGCGCGCTGGTCTTCTCCGGGATCAAGGGGGGTCCGCTCCGGCGTAGCGGCTTCAACCGGCTCGCGTCGTGGCGGGAAGCCGTTCGGGTCATCGGCGCGGAGGGTCTCCACGTTCACGATCTCCGGCACACCGGAAACATGATCGCGGCAGAGTCCGGCGCGGGCCTCAAGGATCTGATGGCGCGGATGGGCCACGACAACGTGAGGGCCGCGATGATCTACCAGCACGCCGTACGCGGGGCCGACAAGTCGATCACGGATGCGATCGACAAGCACATCACCGGAGAGGGTGAGGAAGATGACGGGCCAGCGGGTGTGCTCGTGCCCGTGGGCTAATTGCACGTTAATTGCACGGAAGATCGATTAAGCCCCAGAAACAATTAAGGCCCGGGTTGGGAGTGGATCCCTGACCTGGGCCTTCGTGGGTGGAGCGGGTGACGGGAATCGAACCCGCGCTGTCAGCTTGGGAAGCTGATGTTCTGCCATTGAACTACACCCGCGTCGATCAGTGACTGACGACGGACCTACTCTAGCGGAACTCCTGGCGTGGCACCTCATCGGTGGAGGGGGAAGTTGCGGGGGTGGGGGGCGCTTGTTGGTGGGGGGCGGTAGGTTGCTGAGGTGCTGCTCTCCGATGGTGATGTCCGGGCTGAGATCGAGTCGGGGCGGGTCAAGATCGATCCGTTCGCGGAGGAGATGATCCAGCCGTCGAGTATCGACGTGCGTCTGGATCGGTTCTTCCGGGTGTTCGAGAACCACCGGTATCCGCACATCGATCCGGCGATCGAGCAGCCGGAGCTGACGCGCCTGGTGGAGCCTGAGGGGGATGAGCCGTTCATCCTGCATCCGGGGGAGTTCGTGCTGGCTTCCACGTACGAGGTGATCGGGCTTCCGGACGACATCGCGGGGCGGCTGGAGGGCAAGTCGTCGCTGGGGCGGCTGGGGCTGCTGACGCACTCGACGGCCGGGTTCATCGACCCGGGGTTCGAGGGGCATGTCACGCTGGAGTTGTCGAACGTCGCGACGTTGCCGATCAAGCTGTGGCCGGGGATGAAGATCGGTCAGCTGTGCATGTTCCGCCTGAGCTCGCCGGCCCGGCAGCCGTACGGGAGCGCCGCGTACGGCTCGCGGTACCAGGGGCAGCGCGGGCCGACGCCCAGCCGGTCCTTCATGAACTTCCATCGCACCGTGATCTGAGCGCGGTTCTGAGCCGGCCGGATCCGCGTGTGGGGCTTGAGTCGGTCGGATCTGAGTGCGGTTCTGGGGCCGGCCGGATCTGCGTGGGTGGTTTTGAGTGCGGTCGGATCTGAGTGCGGTTCTGTGGCCGGTCGGAGCTGTATGCGGCTTTGAGGTCGGTCGGATCTAGGTGCGGTCCTGAGGCGGGTCGTTCGGGGGCGGTCCTCCGGGTGGGGCGGTTTGGGGTGCGTCGGCGTCTATGACGGGGCGCCGTCGTTCGCGGGTTTGCGCGGGGAGCAGGCTCGTCGCGTCGAAGAGGCTTTCAGCCGCTGTGGTCTGAGGTGCCGGGGCCGGGCTTGGGCCGGTTCACTCCGGGGGGTTCACGCGCGATGTGATGCTTCTGTGCCAGCCCGGGTTCGCTGGGGGCTTCGGGGCCGCCGTGGTCTGGGGTGCCGTGGGTCGCTGTGCCGGGGCGCCCGAGTGCTGGCGTCGAGACGGGACGCTGTTCGGTGGGGTTGCCTGGAGGCGGTGGTGTGGTCGGGAGCGGGCTCCGGTAGCTTGCGTCGGTGGCTCGGGGCGACTTGGGAGGGTTTGTCGGGGTTGCCGGAGGGCGCGGTATGTCCTGTGGGGGCGGCGGTTCGGGCTTTCTCGGGGGGTGGGTTCGCTGTTGGTGGGGCGAGTGTGTGTCGATCTGTATACGGAGGGCAGCGGAAGGGGAAAGATGAGGTTACAGCGAGGTGTGCAAGTCACGAACTTCGCATTTCAGCCGGTACCCCTTACTCTTCTCTGCGACCGTCCCCGCACATCTGGAGAACGACGTGCGCCTGCGTCTCACGCCTCGTGAGGACAGCTATTACGATCTGTTCGCCGACTCGGCGAACAATCTCGTCACCGCATCACGCCTGCTGGTGGAGATCATCAGCGACGGCTCGGACCGGGAAGCCCTGGCCGAGAAGATGCGGGCCTGCGAGCACGCGGGTGACGAGCGTACTCACGCGATCATGAACCGCCTCAACGAGAGCTTCATCACCCCGTTCGACCGCGAGGACATCTACCGCCTCGCGTCCAACCTGGACGACGTGATGGATTACATGGAGGCCGCGGCCGACCTCATCGTCCTCTACCAGATCGACCACCTCCCCAAGGAGGTCGTCCGCCAGGTCGAGGTGCTGGAGCGGGCCGCGGAGCTGACCGCCGAGGCCATGCCCCGGCTGCGGTCGATGAACAACCTCAACGAGTACTGGATCGAGATCAACCGGCTCGAGAACCAGGCCGACCAGGTCTACCGGCGGCTGCTCGCCAAGCTCTTCGGCGGGGAGTACGACGCGCTCACGGTCATGAAGATGAAGGAGGTCATCGACCAGCTCGAGATGGCCGCCGACGCCTTCGAGCACGTCGCCAACACGGTCGAGTCGATCGCGGTCAAGGAAAGCTAAGTGGAGCTAGCGCTTGTCATCGGCGTCATCGTCATAGCGCTGGTGTTCGACTACACCAACGGCTTCCACGACGCCGCCAACGCGATCGCGACCTCGGTCTCGACCCGCGCTCTCACCCCTCGTGCCGCGCTCTTCATGGCCGCCGCGATGAACTTCGTCGGCGCGCACATCAGCACCGAGGTGGCCCGGACGGTCGGCACGGGCATCATCGAGCCGCCCACCGGTACGCACGGCCTGGTCATCGTGGGCGCCGGCCTCATCGGCGCGATCACCTGGAACATGATCACCTGGTACTTCGGCCTGCCGTCGTCCAGCAGCCACGGGCTGATCGGCGGCCTGGTGGGGGCGGCGCTCGCGGCCTCCAGCGGCATCCACTGGGACGGCGTGCTGGCGAAGGTGGTCATCCCGATGATCATCTCACCTCTCGTCGGCTTCCTGCTCGGCGGCGCCATCATGATCGCAATCTTGTGGATCTTCCGCAGGGCGAATCCGCACAAGGCGAACAAGAACTTCCGGTACGCCCAGACGGTGTCCGCCGCGGCCATGGCCCTGGGCCACGGCCTCCAGGACGCCCAGAAGACGATGGGCGTGATCTTCCTCGCCCTGTACACCGGCGGTTACGTGGCCGCCAACGACCCCATCCCCCAGTGGGTCATCCTCGCCGCGGCCGCCGCGATCTCGCTCGGCACGTACGCGGGCGGCTGGCGCATCATGCGCACGCTGGGCCGCCGCATCATCCACCTCAGCCCCGCGCAGGGGGTCGCCGCCGAGACCGCCGCCTCGATCGTCCTGTACACGATGGCGATCGCGGCCAAGGCGCCGATCTCGACCACGCACACGATCACCAGCGCCATCATGGGCGTGGGCGCCACCAAGCGCCTGTCGGCCGTGCGGTGGGGCGTCGCGGGCAACATCATCACCGCGTGGGTGCTCACCATCCCCGCGGCGGCGCTGGTGGCGGCGCTGACGTACTTCCTGCTCCACTGGATGGTGGAGTAGCCCCCGGGGCGGGTGGCCGGCCGCGGTACGTAAGCGGCCGGCCGGGGGTCACGCCCCGCCGACCCAGCGCTGGATGTTCTGGACGCGCTGCTCGCACTCCCGGGTCTCGCGCACGTTGCCGAGCGCCTCGTACGACAGCCGCAGCGCCGTCAGGGCCTCCACCTGGCCGAGGTGGTTGCCGGTCTCGCGGTGCAGCCGCAGGTTCTCCTCCAGGTCGCGCAGGGCCCCGGCGTGGTCGCCGCGGTACTGGGCGACCAGCCCGAGGGTGTGCCGGCACGCCGCCTGTTCCCGCAGGTCCCCCGCCTCCTTGACGATGTCGAGCGCCTGCCGGGCGTGCCGCTCGGCCTCGTCGGGGTGGCCCAGGGCGAGGTGGATCCGCGCCAGGTTGTTGGTCGCGCAGCCCTCGTGCTGCCGGTCGCACATCTCGCGCATGAGCCCCACGGCCCTGACCGCCCTCTCCAGCGCCTCCCTGGGCCGCCCCATGCGCAGCAGGATGCGGGCCATGGTGTCCAGGGCGACGCCCATGCCCTCGTCCTGCCGCTCGTGGATGGACAGCGACGTCTCCGCCGCGTTCAGCGCCTCCCACGTCAGCCCCAGCCGCGCGTAGGCGCGCGCCAGGCCGCCGAGCGTCCGCGCCTCGCCCAGGGCGACGTCCAGGTCGCGCCAGAGCTTCAGGGCGTCCAGGCCGTGTTGCAGCGCGTCCTCGTACCGGGCCAGGCGCCGCATCGTGCGGGAGAGGTTCTCCAGGTCGTGCGCCTCCCCGGCCCGGTCGGCGATCTCCCTGCGGATCTCCAGGGCCAGGTTCAGGTGCTCGCGCGACTCGGCGTACCGGCCCAGCTTGAAGTACACGACGCCGATGGCCGCCCGCGCCTCCGCCTGGCCGCGCTTGTGGCCGATGTCGTGGGTCAGCCGCACGGCGTGCCACAGCCGGGAAAGCGCCTCGGCGTGCGCGCCCTCGTCGCGCAGCAGCTTGCCCAGCACGATCAGGGTCTCGCCCTCCCCGTGCCGGTCGCCGCTGGCCCGCGAGATGCGCAGCGCCTGCTCGGCGTCGCGGCGCGCCAGGCCCGGCAGGCCCACCTGGCGGTGGATGCGGGCCAGTTCGCGGTAGGCGTCGGCCGACTGCGGCCGGCCGCCGAGGTCGACCCGCAGCGACAGCGCCTCCAGCGCGTGGACGACGGCCGTGCGCGGAGCGCCCCAGTAGTAGTGCAGCCGCGCGAGGTTGAGCAGGGTCTCGGCCTCCCCGGCCGTGTCGCCGATCTCCTTGCGGATGGTGAGCGCGCGCAGCGCGTAGTCCTCGGCGCTGACGTACTCGCCGAGCCGCCGCAGGTTCTGGGAGATCGTGTCCAGCGCCTCGGCCTCGCCGGCCCGGTTGCGGGCCCGGCGGTGCAGGTGCAGGGACTCGGTGGAGTGCTCGATGGCGAGCCGGTAGCGCCCGAGCACGCCGCGGACGTCGGCGAGGTTGTCCAGCGCGTCCGCCTCGCCGAGGCTGTCGCCGAGCCGCCTGAAGCCCCACCGCGCGTCCTCGCCGTAGCTCAGCGCCTTGACGTTCGCGCCGATCGAGCGGTGCGCGATGGCCAGGTGGTGCAGCATCTTGGCGGTGGCCGGCCAGTCGTCCTCGGCCTGCGCGGAGGCCAGGCCCGCCTTGTGCACGTCGATGACGTCCCTGACGTAGCCGCGCGAGGTCATGAAGTCGTACACCGCGTCGGCGAGGTTGAACGCGTACGAGTGCAGGCCGTGCCGGGCGGCCTGGTGCGCCGCGGCGACGAGGTTGGCGCGCTCGCTCTCGAACCAGGCCAGGTGCCGCTCCCGCTCCGCGTCCCGGGAGGCCGTGGCCGGCGCCTCGGCGGCCGGCGGCCTGGCGGCGCGGTCGCGGGCGGGGCGCCGGGGGCGGCCGAGGGCGTCGCCGGCGCGCATCGCGGTGGCGAGGTAGTGGGTGAGCAGGCGCCGGACGGCGCCCGTGCGCTCGATCTCGCTGTCCTCCAGCAGAACCCGTTCCCGGGCGAACACCCGCAGCAGGCCGTGGACGGTGAAGCGGTCGCCCTCGGCGGACACCAGGTGCAGCCGGTGCAGCGCCTGCAGACGCGCCAGCGTGTCGGGCGCCGTCTCGTCGAGCAGGGCGGCGCCGGCCTCGGCCGTGGCGTCCGAGCCGGGCAGCAGGCCCAGGTAGCGGAACGTGCGGCGCAGGTCGGGCGGCAGCGCCCGGTAGGACACCTCGAACGCCGGCCGCACGGCCGCGCGCGGCTCGTCGTCCTGGGCGAGCTTGGACAGCCGGTCCTGCCCGTCCAGGTCGCGGACGGTGTCGGCGATGCGCTCGGCCGGGTTCTCCGCCAGCCTGGCCGCGGTGATCCGCAGCGCCAGCGGCAGCATCGCGCACTGGCGCACCAGCCGCGTGGCGTCCGCGCGGTTCTCCCTGACCCGCGAGTCGCCGGGCCCGAGCACGGCGGTCATCAGCTGGATCGCCTCCTCCTCGGGCATGACGTCCAGCGACAGCGGCTCGACGCCGTCGGCGGGGGCGAGCCCGGGCTCCCCGGCGAGCTTGGCCTGGGTGGTGACCAGGAGCAGGCACCGGTTGGACGGCGGCACCAGCGGGCGGATCAGCTCGGGGTTCTCGCCGGCGTTCTCGACCACGACGAGCATCCGCCGGTCGGCCAGGTGCCGCCGGTAGAGGGCGACGAGGTCGTGCTCGTCCACGGGCATCTGGTGGCCGCTGAGGCCCAGGCCCAGCAGGAGCCGCCCGAGCGCCTCGGCGGTGGTGAGCTGCCGGTTGGGGGCGCCGTTCAGGTCGAGGTAGAGCTGTCCGCCGCTGAAGTGCTCGTCCTTCACCGAGTGGCCCCAGTGCGTGGCCAGGGCCGACTTGCCGACGCCGGCCATGCCCTCGACGATGACCGCCCGCGGCCGGTCGGCGGCCGCGACCATCGCGTCCAGGGCTTCGAGGCTGGCGCCCCTGCCGGTGAAGCACGGCACCTCCGGGGGGAGCTGGGCCGGGCTGCCGCCGCCCGCCGGGATCCTGATCGCCGGGATCTGCCGCGTGGCGGCGGGCGGCCTGGCGGGGGCGGCGACGGCGGGCGGCGGCTCCCACTCCGCGGCCCACGGCCCGGCCGCCTCGCGCAGGCCCGCCATGTCCTTCACGGTGATCGTGGAACCGTGCTGCTCGACGATGTCCAGGTGGCGGTGGGCGCACGAGGCGCGGGGGCCCTGCGGGCGCCAGACGTGGAAGGCGCGGGCGACGGCGACCCGGTCGACCCCGGCGAAGCTGGCCAGCTCCGCCTGGGTGAGGGGCGGGCCGATCAGCGTGCCGGTGCCGAGGGGGCGTCCGAAGCGCAGGGCCAGCTCGATCAGGTGCAGGGCGATCCGCGCCGGGGCGCGCACGCCGGGGCCGGGCGCGCGCCGCCGGGCGGCGAGCACCCGGCGGTGCCCGAGGCTCTTCATCAGCGCGCTGCCGGCGGACAGCTCCTGGGCCAGGAAGTTGACGAACCGGTCCTTGGGCACCTGCAGGACGCGTACGGGGGTCAGCGTCTCGATGCGGCCCCGTTGCGGGCAGTCCCACAGGGTCAGCTCGCCCTCCAGGTGCCCGGGGCCGAAGATCTCTATGATCGACTCGTCGCCCTCGGCGGAGCCGTAGACCTCTTTGGCGTAGCCGTCGAGCAGGACGGTGACGCTGTCGGGCAGGGCGTCGCGGTCGCCGAGGGTCTCGCGCGGCGCGAACTCCCTGACCCAGCCGATGGCGTGCAGGGACTCGCGTTCGATCCGGCCGAGCAGGGACCAGAAGGTGCCGGGGCCTGCCGGGTTGAAGCCGTTCACGTGGCCTCCGCTGGGGTCGGCGGCGGGCGGGCCCACGCGAAGTACGCGCGGACTTACAGGGTGAACGTCCTTTCCGGCGGGAGATGTGTCAATTGACACATCGCAGTGACACATCCACATAAGACGGGCCGTGGACGGAGGCCCGCGAGGCGGTCAGCGGTGGCGGTACATCACGTCGACGTCCCACCGGGTGAAGCCGAGGCCCTCGTACAGGCGGATGGCCGAGGGGTTGTCCTCGTCCACGTACAGCATGACCTCGGGAAGACCGCGGGATCGCAGGTGGGCCAGGCCCGCCAGCGTCAGCGCCCTGCCCAGGCCGGAGCCGCGCTCCGTGGGGTCCACCCCCACCACGTAGACCTCGCCGATGGCGTTGTGGCCGTGGGAGTCGTGGTCCTCGTCGCCGTGCACCTTCGTCCAGTGGAACCCGGCCAACGGCCGCCCGCCGTCGGGGCCGGCCGGGGCGCCGGGATCGGCCGGGACGTCGGTGCGCGGGGTCTCGCGGACGGCGAGGAAGAACCCGGCGGGGTCGAACCAGGGCTCCTGCTCGCGGCGCGTCAGGTCGTCGAGGGTCCAGGCCCCCTGCTCGGGGTGGTGGGCGAACGCGCGGGCGTTCAGCCGCAGCCACGCCTCCTCGTCGGCGCCGGGCTCGAACGTGCGCAGGCGTATGCCGGGCGGCATCTCGGCGCCGGGGACGGCCTCCGACAGCGAGCGTCGCATCTGCCACAGCGAGCGCACCCGGGTGAACCCCAGCGAGGACGCCAGATGCCCGGCGGCCGTGTGGTCGCCGTGCGCCCACAGGCGCAGCCTGCCGCCGGCCTCGGCAAGCGTCGCCTCCAGCAGCTTGCGCCCGAGGCCCCGGCGGCGGAACGCGGGATGGATCACCAGCTCGCCGCTCGGCCCCTCGACCTGGTCGGTGGGGTCGATGTGGGCGAAGCCCACCAGATCGTCGCCGTCGTACAGGAGCACGGCCTTCGCCCCCGGATCGCCCCCGTAGCGCAGGTGGAGCATGACGTGCTCGTTCAGCGGCTTGACGGAGTCGGCCTCGGTGGCGGAATCGACCAGCGCGACCACGGCGGCCACCTCCCGGTCGGCCAGCCGGTCGCGGATATCGACGCGCACGTTCATGGTCGAACCCTAATGTGGCAGAAGACGCCACCTTCCGGTGGGGTAATTTGTTGCCTTCCCGTCATTCCCCGCTGAGCTGACCTCTCTAGCCTCGATGGTTATGACCTCTCGATCGCTCATGCGCGTATCCGTGGCGGGCATCATCGCCGCCACCGGTCTAGCGTTGGCCGTCGCTCCCGCGTCGGCGCACCCCAAACCCACCAAACCCGCCAAGACCGTTCCGGTCCGGCTGGTCGCCATCAACGACTTCCACGGCAACCTGGAGCCCCCGACCGGTTCCAGCGGCGCCATCGTGAACGAGGCGGGGACGTCGGTCCCGGCGGGCGGCGCGGCGTACATGGCCACCCACCTCAAGTCGCTGGTCAACAAGGACACCGCCGTGGTGGCCGCCGGCGACCTCATCGGCGCCACGCCGCTGATCTCGGCCGCCTACCACGACGAGCCCACCGTCGAGCTGCTCGGCAAGCTGGGCCTGGACGTCTCCTCGGTCGGCAACCACGAGTTCGACGAGGGCATCACCGAGCTCAGGCGCATCCAGGACGGCGGCTGCCACCCCACCGACGGCTGCTCCCCGGCCGGCCGGTGGAAGGGCGCCAAGTACGAGTACGTCGGCGCCAACGTCCTGAAGGAGAAGAACGACAGGTTCGCGCTGCCGCCCACCTCGATCCAGAAGGTCAACGGGGTCAAGGTCGGCTTCATCGGGCTGGTCACCCAGACCACCCCGACGATCGTCTCCTCGGCCGGCATCGAGGGCCTGCGCTTCGCCGAGGAGGTCGAGTCGGGCAACCGCGCGGCGGCGCTGCTGCGGCGCCAGGGCGTCAAGGCCATCGTGGCGCTCGTGCACGAGGGCGACTCGATCACCCCGAACCAGAGCCCGGACGCCTGCCCCGTCACCCCCGGCGCGGGCTCGCGCATCGCCTCGGGCCTCAGCGCGGACGTCGACCTGGTCGTCATGGGCCACTCCCACCAGGCGTACATCTGCAAGACCAAGGACCCGGCGGGCCAGGACCGCTACTACACCCAGGGCTCGTCGTTCGGCCGCGTGCTGACGAAGATCGACTTCCAGGTGGACAAGAAGACCGGCGAGATCGTCCGCTCTTCGGTGGCGCCGGACAACAACGTCGTCACCCGCGATGTCGTCGCCGACCCGCAGATCACGCAGTTCGTGCAGACCTGGAAGGACCGGGTGGCGGCCGTCGCCAACCGGGAGATCGGGCAGATCACGGCCGACATCGGCCGCCCGGCCTCGCCCTCGGGCGAGACCCCGCTGGGCATCCTGATCGCCGACGCGCAGCTGGAGGCCACGCGGGCCGGCGGCCAGGCCGAGGTGGCGCTGATGAACCCGGGCGGCGTCCGCACCGACCTCACCTTCGCGCAGAGCGGGTCGGAGGGGAACGGCGTCGTCACCTACGGCGAGGCGTTCGCCGTGCAGCCGTTCAACAACCTGATGCAGGTGGTCACGCTGACGGGGGCGCAGCTCGACGCGCTGCTGGAGCAGCAGTGGCAGAACGGCGGCGCGACGGTGCGCATCCTGCAGCCCTCGGCGTCGCTGACCTACACGATGAACCTGTCGCAGCCGATCGGCTCGCGGGTGTCGGAGATCAAGGTCAACGGCACGGCCGTGACCGACACGCAGGCGATCCGCGTCGCGGCCAACAACTTCCTCGTCGGAGGCGGTGACGGCTTCAGCGTCTTCACCCAGGGCACCGGCCTGTGGAGCGGGCCGCTGGACATCGACGCGCTGGTCGCCTACTTCGAGGCGCACTCGCCGGTCGCCCCGCCCGTCGTCGGCCGCATCACGGTCGCCGGCTAGATCCCGCTCGGGCCGCGCCCTCGGACGGGGGCGCGGTCCGCGGCGCCCGGGACCGCTCCACGCGACGGTGCGTGAGCGGTCCCCGGCCTCGGGACGCGGGGCGGTGGGGTCAGTGGTGGGCGGGCGCGGGCTCGCGCTCCTCGGCCTGCTCGCCGCCGCGGTCGGGCACGAAGCGGTAGCCGACGTTGCGCACGGTGCCGATCAGCGACTCGTACTCGGCGCCGAGCTTGGCGCGCAGCCGCCGCACGTGGACGTCCACGGTGCGAGTGCCGCCGAAGTAGTCGTACCCCCAGACCTCCTGCAGGAGCTGGGCGCGGGTGAAGACTCGTCCCGGGTGCTGCGCGAGGTACTTGAGCAGCTCGAACTCCTTGAAGGTGAGGTCGAGCGCGCGGGTGCGCAGGCGGGCCGTGTAGGTGGCCTCGTCGATCGACAGGTCGCCGCTGCGGATCTCGTCGGGCACCTCCTCGCTGGCGGAGATGGACATGCGCCCGACCGCCAGCCGCAGGCGCGCCTCGACCTCCGCCGGACCGGCCGTGTCGAGGAGGACGTCATCGGCTCCCCATTCGGCCGTCATGGCGGCGAGGCCGCCTTCGGTCACGATGACCATCAGCGGGCAGTCGATCCCCGTGGTGCGCAGCAGACGGCAGAGGCTCTTGGCGTGCACCAGCTCCCGTCGCGCGTCCACCAGCACGGCGTCGGCGGGTGGAGCGTCGATCAGCGCCGACGCCTCCGCGGGGGCGACCCGCACCGAGTGGAGCAGCAGACCGAGCGCGGGCAGAACCTCAGCAGATGGTTCCAGCGCGTTGGTGAGCAGCAGCAGATTACTCACAGCACCTCCTCGTCCAGAGGCCGACCGGGGCATGGGGACGGCGCGGCTTCGCTCACTCACCGCATCGCCTCCTCCCCGCGTTGTGACGGCGAGAGCCGTACAAACACGTAAAGGACCCGGGGGCTACGTCGCCCAGGTCCCGTCAGTAGGTGAGGATAGCCCACAGGAAAGTCGCGTCCAGAGGGCGCCCGCCGGTGAACGTCCCGTCACGTGGGAAATAACCGTAACCGACACGTCACGGTGGGTGACCGGGGGGTGCTGGACGCCCGGGAAGGTGACACGGAGGTCGCTGATGGCGCGGGGTGTGGTGCGGTACTGGGCTGCGGCGAAGGACGCCGCCGGGTTGGCCGAGGAGTCGTTCGAGGCGAGAACCCTCGGCGATTTGGTGTTATTTATCACACAAAATCATAGTAATCCGGACCTGCCGCGTGTCCTGAGCCGCTCCTCCTTCCTCGTCGACGGCCATCCCGCGGGCACGCGAGACCCTGACACGGTGGAGCTGCCCGAGGGTGCCACCGTGGAGGTGCTTCCCCCTTTCGCGGGAGGCTAACGCCGTCGTGCCGTCTTCGCTGATTACGCGCGGGTTTCATGGCCGGACCGCGCGTGTCGCACGGGCGTTTCACGGCCCGCACCTGGGGGAGTGGGTGTCTGCCCCCGGGATAATGTGATCTCGGGCGGACATCTCGAAGGAGTCGGATGCGCAAATTCGTGGTGTTCCTGATCGTGCTCGGCGTGCTCCTGGCCGTGCTCGACCGCGTGGCCGTGTCCGGTGTGGAGCGCGAGGTCGCCAAGCAGGTGGCCGCCCAGTACGACCTGCCCACCCCGCCGACGGTCGACGTGCGCGGCATCCCCTTCCTCACCCAGGCGGTCGCCGGGCGCTACGAGGAGATCGGCGTCAAGATGGGCGAGGTGACCACACCCGACGGCGCCAAGCTCAGCAGCGTGGACGCCGTCCTGCACGGCGTGCGCGCCCCGCTGACCGACCTGCTGATGGACGCCGCCACCGCCGACATCCGCGCCGAGCGGGTCACCGGCACCGTCGTCATCTCCAAGGAGACCCTGGACGCCCGGGCGCCGCAGGGGCTGAGCATCAAGGGCAACGGCGACGACACCCTGAACGTCGCGGGGAACCTGAACGTCTCCGGCGTCGCCGTCCCGGTCACCGCCAAGGTGAAGATCGACGTCATCCCCGGCGGCGTGCGCCTGACGCCCGAGAACGTCAACGGCATCCAGGTGCCCGACGCCGCCAAGCTCATGAGCTTCACCGTGCCCGTCAAGGACCTCCCGCTCAACCTGAAGATCGAGAAGGTGCGCACCACCTCCGAAGGGCTGGCCGTCGAGGGCACCGCCACGGACGTGCCGCTGCGTGCGTGAACCGGACGCCGCCGCCGTACGTCGTGAGGACGTGACCCCCGCCGGAACCGCCGACGAGCAGCTGATCAGGTCGCTCTTCGATGAGCACGCGGGGTCGCTCTACGGTTACGTGTTGCGATTGACGGGCGACCCGGGCAAGGCGGAGGACGTGGTACAGGAGACGCTCTTGCGGGCGTGGAAGCATCCCGACGTGCTGACCGATCGGCCGGTGCGCGCGTGGTTGTTCACCGTGGCCCGGAACCTGGTCTTCGACCACCACCGGGCCCGCAGGTCACGCCCCCAGGAGACCAGCGACGAGGCCCTCGCCGTGATCCCCGCCGACGACGAGCTGGAGCGCGCGGTGGAGTCGTGGGGGGTGGCCGACGCCATAGCGACCCTGCGCCCCGAGCACCGCGAGGTGCTCCTGGAGACCTACTACCGAGGGCGGTCGGTGAAGGAGGCCGCGGAGGTGCTCGGCATCCCGCCGGGAACGGTGAAGTCGCGCACCTACTACGCGCTCCGCGCGCTGAAGCTGGCGCTGGAGGAGCGGGGGCTGGCGCCATGACCACGTGCGAGGACGTCAGGATGTCGCTGGGCGCCCACCTGATGGGCGCGCTGGACGCCGAGGAGTCCGCCCAGGTCGAGGCGCACCTGGCCGGGTGTGAGGCGTGCCGCGCCGAGTACGCCGAGCTGGGCGGGCTCACCGCGCTGCTGGCCCGCGTCTCCGAGGCCGACATCGAACAGGCGGCCAGCCCGCCGCAGGCCGTGCTCGGGCGCATGATCGCGGCGTCGGCGCGGCGCCGGCGCATGAACCGCCTCTTCCTGGGCCTGGCCGCGTCCGCTGCCGCGGTGGTGGTCGGCGGCACGGCGTGGCTGGCCGGAGGGACGGCGCCGCAGTCCGCCCAGTCCGCCCAGTCCGCCGACGCGCCCGCGGCGCCACTGCTGGCCGAGAGGGACGGCGCGGCGCCCGCGGCCTCGTCGTCCGCCCGGGCGGCCGCCTCGACGCCCCCGTCCGGCCACCGGGACGCCACCGGAGACACCCTGATGGCCGAGCCGGAGCAGAGAGCGCCGTTCGCGCGGACACCGGAGCCCTCCCCGCTGCTCAAGGCGGAGCGGGCCGGCACGGTCGTGCTGAAGGCGGCCGAGGACGGCGTCCGGGCGACGGTCACCATGATCGCCGGCGGCGAGGGCACCACCGTGCGGATCGCGCTCACCGGCGTGGCCACCGGCACGTCCTGCCGCGTGACCGCCGTCGGGTCCGACGGCACCAAGGCGCCGGCCGGAAGCTGGACGGTCGACCTCGGCGGGCCGGCCACGTTCACGGGGCACACCGAGCTGCCCCTCGACGGCATCGTCGGCTTCGACATCCGCTCCTCCGCGGGCGACCGCCTGCTGTGGGTCCCCGCCTGACCCCGCCGCGGCGGGAATGGCGCACCGGACGCCCGTGTTGTGCCAGCCGATGGCAGGCTGGGCAGTGCTGTGCGTGACGCTCGCCGTGGGCGTGGCCGCAGGGGTGATCATGCGGCGGCGCGACGGCGTCGCGCGCGACGTGAGGGGTGACATGGACACCGTCGCGGCGGGCGACCTCGGCGCCGAGCTCGGCGAGCGCGCCACCCTCGTGCAGTTCTCCACCGCGTTCTGCCAGCCCTGCCGGGCCACCCGGCGGGTGCTGGCGGAGGTCACCGCCATGGTCGACGGCGTGCGCCACATCGAGATCGACGCCGAGTCCCGCCTCGACCTGGTTCGGCGCCTGGACGTCATGCGCACCCCTACGGTGCTGGTGCTCGACTCCGGTGGCAGAATCGTGAAGAGGGCGTCCGGCCACCCACGCAAGGCCGACGTGATAGCCGCGCTCGGATTCACCGTGTCTCATGAACCGGACGCGACGTGACAGATGGCAAGGCGACGGGTACTGTCGTGAACATGAATCCCTCGACAGAGCTGCTGACGAAGCGGCGCGCGGTTGATTTCTGCCGCGTAGCCACCGCGCTCTGTCGCACCGCCTGAGGACGGTCCTTCGCGGCCTCTGAGCCGCCGATGATCTGAACGAGTGCCCGATTTCTCCGCGTTTCCGGCACGGTCTTCAGGAGCTTCCCGCCATGCAGGTCGACCCACGGGGTATGCGGTTCGCCGCGGCCGCCACGACGCTCGTTCTGGCGCTCGTCCTCGTCACGGGCAACGGGTGGCTCCTGCTGGCCCAGGCGGCGGTGTTCGCCCTCGGGGCGGCCGGCGCCTCTCCGTACGCGCTGGCCTTCAAGCGATGGGTGCGGCCGAGGCTCGGCCCGCCCGCCGCGACGGAGGACTCCCGCCCGCCCCGCTTCGCGCAGGGGGTCGGGCTGGTCTTCGCGCTCGTCGGGCTGATCGGGTTCCTCGCACAGGCCGCGCCTCTCGCGCTCGGCGCGACCGCCGCGGCCCTGCTCGCCGCGTTCCTCAACGCCGCCTTCGGCTTCTGCCTGGGCTGCGAAATGTACTTGATCATCCGCCGCCTACTTCCCGCAACCCGATAACCGGAGGTTTTCCAATGAGCCGCTCCGCCGTCCTGGTGGACGCCGAATGGGTCGAGGCCAACCTCGACACCCCAGGCGTGGTGCTCGTCGAGGTCGACGAGGACGCCAGTGCGTACGACAAGGGCCACATCCGTGGCGCCGTCAAGATCGACTGGAAGCAGGACCTCCAGGACCCCGTCCGCCGTGACTTCGTCGACCGCGAGGGCTTCCAGGCCCTGCTGTCGTCCCGGGGGATCGCGAACGACGACACGGTGGTCCTGTACGGCGGCAACAACAACTGGTTCGCCGCGTACGCCTACTGGTACTTCAAGCTGTACGGGCACGAGAACGTCCGGCTGCTCGACGGCGGCCGCAAGAAGTGGGAGCTCGACTCCCGCGAGCTGGTGACCGACGCGCCGTCGCGTCCCGCGACGCAGTACACCGCCGGCGACCAGGACTCCTCGATCCGCGCCTTCCGCGACGACGTCGTGGCGGCCATCGGCAAGCTCAACCTCGTCGACGTCCGCTCGCCCGACGAATTCAGCGGCAAGCTGCTGGCCCCGGCGCACCTTCCGCAGGAGGCGGCGCAGCGGGGCGGGCACATCCCGACCGCGCGCAACATCCCGTGGTCCAAGGCGGCCAACGACGACGGCACCTTCCGCTCCGACGACGAGCTGCGCGAGCTGTACGGCGCCGCCGGGGTCGACTTCGGCAAGGACACCATCGCCTACTGCCGCATCGGCGAGCGCTCCGCGCACACCTGGTTCGTCCTGCACGAGATCCTCGGCCAGGCGAACGTGAAGAACTACGACGGTTCATGGACCGAATACGGCTCGCTCGTGGGCGTGCCGATCGAGCTGGGGGAGGCCCGATGACCGCCAACGGGTGCGCCGCACCGGAGCAGACCGTCGCGCTGCCGGCCGGCATCGATCTGGCCGGCCAGGCCGTGATCCAGGGAGTCGTCACCGGCGCCGGCCGGGCCTACGCCCGCCTGCTCGACGACTCCGGCGAGTTCACCGGTGAGGTCGTGGTCTCCGACGAGGGCGTCTTCCGCTTCTTCGCCGGCCCCGGCTCCTGGACGGTCCGCATCATCGCGAGCGGCGGCGTCAGCAAGGACATCGCCGTCGAGGCCCGCCTCGGCGAGGTGGCCCAGCTCCAGGTCTCCGTCTGACGAACGGCTCCGCGCGGCCGGTGGCGATCCTTCGCCCCGGCCGTGCCGCTTTTTCCCTCCCCCGCGACGTCCGCTGTCCTGTTGCCGGTGCGACTGATGTGACCCGTCGATAGGATGCACCGGATGTCCGAGTCCATCCGCACCCCTTCTGTCTGGTCGTTGCCGTGGCACACCCTGCGGCTGGCCGGCCGGTGCATCCTGCCCCTGGTCATGTGGTACTCGGCGGGAGAACTCGTGCGGTTCGGCCTGCTGGTGGCGGCCACGGAGGTCTCCCACGGCTCGATGCGCGACCTTCGCCTCGCGCTCACGATGCTGCTCTTCATCGTCGTGGTGATGGCGTTCCTGCTGGTGAACGTCGGCATGTTCTACTCGCTGCGCGGCTCCCTGTCGGAGATCCGGGCGCGGCGCGCCGACGGCCAGGAGGACGAGCGGTTCGTCGACGTCCTCAACCGCGTGATCGTGCCGTTCGTGGCGCTCTACCTGGCGTGGGGCTGGCACGTGGACGACGTGCGCGACTTCCTCACCACCGACGTCGAACGGCAGAGCGGGGAGCTGGGCGCCCTCGGTGCCTTCGGCAACGCCTTCGGCGGCCCCACCCCCGACACCGCCACCGGGCTCACGGACCTCAGCCTGACCACCACGGCCGCGATCATGGTGGCGGCGTTCCTCGGCCGGTTCGCCTGCACCTTCTGGCAGGAGCGGCGCGCGGGGCGCCTGGCGGCCGTCGCGCTCGCCTTCTGCGAGCTCGGGTTCTTCTACTACGGCGTCCAGGTGGTCGCCTCGCGCGGCGACTGGCTCGAAGACCGGCTCGCCATGGTCTGGTGGCACGACCTGATGGCCGACCTCGCGCTGAGCGTCCCGGGCTGGAAGGCCTTCACCGAGGCCGTCGCCACCGTCTGGCCGTACGCATGGGACGCGCTGGTGCTGCCCGCGGTGTGGCTGACCGTCGCGATCCTCATGTACGGCGCCTACGCCGAGGACGCCAGGGCCGTGATCAGCGGCACCCGGCTGGAGAACCGCGCCACCGAGGCCGAGCAGGTCTTCGCCGCGCGCACCCACTCCCTCACCCGCCGCACGCTCACCCGTCTCTTCGGCCGGTGGGCGCACTGGGTGGCGCTGGCCAACACCGTGCGCCTGGCCGTGCGCGGCGGGGCCCCGCTGTTCGGCCTGTTCGCGCTCTGCTTCGTCGCGATCAGGGTCGGCGAGGGCTACGCGATGCGCGGCGTCGCCTACCTGGTGGGCACCGACCACCCGCTGACGTACTGGAACGTCATCCTGCAGTTCGCCGAGCTCGGCACCGACTTCGCGGCGACGGTGCTGATCGTCTGCCTGCTCGCCGCGACGTTCGACGTCGCCGCGAGCGCGGGACGGCGGGGGCGCGCCGCGCCGGCCGAGCAGGCGGTCACCGGTCGAAGTGCAGAGCCTCTCCCGAGGCGTCCAGCGCCTGCAGCTCGGTCGGCCACACTTCCAACTCGACCTGCCCGGCCAGTTCCCTCGGGACCGCCCCGAGCAGGCTGAACCTGCCCGGTGTGCCCGGCACCAGCTTCTCGGGCGCCTTCCACACCTGGGCGAGCCACGCGCGTCCCGCCGCGTCGGTCAGCAGGAACCCGGGCGGCGTGGTGACGACGAAGGTGCCTTCGTCGTTGAGCGCGGTGGCCTCCAGGTCGACCTGCACCATCAGCCGCTCCGCGATGTCGTCGTCCTGGTCGGCGGCCGGCGCCATGGAGACGACCCGCCACTCGGCGTTCCCCAGCGTGGCGGGGCGGACCTGCGGGATGTGCCGCACCTGGGCGGGCGGGTGCTGCAGCTCGTACCGCCGCAGCTCGTCGTAGCCCAGGACGCCGATGAGCGCCACCGCGAGCCCGGCGGCGCCGAAGAGCCGCAGCCCCACCTTCGCCGACCGTGGCATCGGACGCCGGCGGCGCCGCGACCCCGCGGGCTCGGGCTCTTCGGCCTGGCCGGTGGCGGGTTCCGGCGCGGACGCCGGCTCACGCCGGGGCGCCGGTTCGCGCCGGGGCGCCGGTTCGCGCCGGGGCGCCGCGGACTCGCGCGAGGGCGCCGTCTCGGGCGCCGTCTCGCGCGCGGGCGCCCGCTCGAACGGGGGCGCGGGCTCGGGGACGGGCGGCGGCCACGTGCGGCGGCGCGGCGCCGGACCGTCCTGGACGGCGGGGATCGGCACCGTGGAGGTGGAGCGGGCCTCCTGCTCGGGCGGCGGCCACACGCGGGCGTCGGGGCGCGGCACGCGCCGGGGCGGGGTGAACCACGACGGCTCCCCGGCCGCGGGGTGCCGCCAGACGCCGGTGTCGCCGGGATCCCGGTCGCTCATCAGCCGCTCACCTCGAAGACGTCCTTGGCGGCGCCCACGAGCCGCCGGGCGCCGGCCGCGTCCAGGCCCATGTCGAAGGCCGCCTCCGCGTAGAACTGGTCGCCGTACAGGGTGTGCTCCTGCTTGGAGACGACCACCCGGGCCCCGGCCACCTTGTCGGCGGGTACGTCGAAGAAGTAGTAGCCCGAGCGCCACCACCCCGGCTGGATCCACCTCCAGGCCAGCGTCGCGGTGTCGGGGACGCGGTCGCTGGCGGCGAACCGCAGGCCGTCGGCGGTGAGCAGGTGCGAGTGGAGCTGGATGGGCCGCCGGGGGGCGGTGGCGCCCACCTTGGCGACCAGGAAGACCTGGCCCGGCGTGGCGCGGTCGGTGCCGAACTCCTTCTTGACCAGCACGGAGCGGGCGAACTCCACCCGCTCAAGGCGGGCGGAGAACAGGTCGGTGTCGACCTCCTGGCTCATGCCGCCGGAGGCGGTGATCGGGTCGTCCAGCTGGTCGGGGGTGAGCGTCAGGCTCCGCACGTAGACGGCGGCGGCCACCAGGGCGAGCCCGGCGACGGCGGCCACGAGCCTGCGCCACACCGGCACCTTGGCGGGGGTCGCCGCGGGCGGGGACTCGGGGGCGGCGGGTCGCGTCGTCACGCCGTCTCCTCGCGGGCCGGCAGTTCGACGCGGGCGGCGACGACCGGCACGTAGCGGGTGGCCGCCGCGTTCGCGCCCGGCCCGGCGGCGGGCTGGGGTGCCGGCTCGCTCACCACCGACCACGAGTGGGTGCGCCAGAAGAAGCTCTCGCGCCACTCGAAGGAGACGGCGTCGATCTGGACGGTCTTCGGCGCCGCGCGGCCCGGGGGCATCTCGAAGGAGAGGATGACGTCGGTGGGCACGCCCGGGGGGAGCTGGCTGTAGTAGTGATCCGGGTCGGCGTCCTTGACGACGATGTGGGGGCTGACGCCGACGGTGCGGGAGTCCTGGAGGGTCTTGAACACCTTGCCGTCCGTGCGCACCGTCGGCAGGGCGCGGTCCATCGCCTGCGCCGAGATCGTGCGGGAGTCCTGGTTGGTGACCCGCAGGTGGAGCTGGAGGTAGCGCTTGCCGGGGACGCCGGGCGCGCCTTCGCCGCCGGGGCGGACCACGGCGTCGACGAAACGGGTGCTCATCTGGCCCTGGTCGAGCGTCGCGCCCTTGCCGAGCCGCCGGGGCTGCTCCTTGGGGGCCTCCTCCAGGCCGCCGAACGCGGCGCCCGCCCCCAGGGCCACTGCGGCCAGCACCGCCAGCACCGGGACGAGCACCGCTCTCCGGCGCCGCGCGGTGGGCGGAGTGGGCGTCATGGCACAGGATGGTAGTCGCTGCTTGCATCGCTTCCGCCTCATTCGTCCCAGCGGGGGCGTCAGGGTGTCAGGAATTCGGTCCGAATGGCGAGAACCATGCCCGAATACGAGATCCAGCTCATACGCTGTCTCCGTCGGAGAGCGACCACGGGCACGAGCCGGAGAGCTCCCCGCGAGGATGGACAGGTGGAGGTCCGGTGGCGGACGTGCACCCAGAGCAGGCGCAGTTGCAGGCTGACCGCATCTACCTGGGCTGGCAGTACGCCCTGCTGCACGCCGATCCCGGCCCGCCGCCCAAGCGTCCCTCCCCCCAGGAGATCCCCGAGGAGCCCGAGGCGGTCGACCCGTCGTGGGTGCGCAGGGAGCGCCTCCAGGAGGATCTGCTCAACCGCCCGGTGAAGATCGTCGGCATCTTCATGGCGCTGCTGGCCGTCCTCATCCTCGTGCTCGGCCTCAGCGAGGTGATCGGCTGGCCGTTCGCCGTCATCGGCCTGGCCGCCACCGGCGGCATCACCCTGATCTGCGGGTACGCCGTCCACCAGGGCGAGCGTGCCCTGCGCTCGCGCATCAGGGAGCAGGAGGCGCGGGCCGAGCTGCGCCGCGAGCACCGCGAGCGCCGGCTGTTCGACGCCCAGGAGGACCACGCCGAGCGCTACCGCCAGTGGGCCGAGAAGAAGGAGCGCTACGACCGCCAGCTCAACTGGTACGCCGTGGCCGTCCCCGACGAGATCGACCGCATCGACGTCGCCGGCGGCACGCTGCCCGGCTGGTCGGCGCTGATCACCCTGATCGGCGCCACCAGGCTGTACACCGGCGGCCACCTCACCGTGCTCGACCTGTCCGAGGGCGCCATCGCCAAAGACCTGATCGAGCTGGCCAAGCGCGGCGGGGACGACCCCCTGGTCTGGGTCCTGCCGGTCGACCTGCCGCGGCTCGACCTCGGCGCCACGTTGCCACCCGAGGCGTTCGCCGACGTGCTGGCGCACGTGGTGAGCGTCAGCGAGGAGCACCGCACCACCCGCGACCTGAGCTTCGACAACGCGATCCTCGAAAGGGTGCTTGAGGTCCTGGGGGAGAACGCCACGATCAACCAGGTGACCGCCGCGCTGCGCGCGCTCGCCCAGGTGGGCGACCCGCGCGACGACCTGCGGTACGGCCTGCTGACCGCCACCCAACTGGAGCGCATCGGCACCCTGTTCGGCCGCGGCGTCACCGACCGCGTGGTCATCGAGCGGGCCTGGGCGCTGGAGTCGCAGCTGCGCAAGCTGGAGACGCTCGGCTCCGAGGCCGTGCGGCTGCCGCCCGCGCGCCTGCGGGTGGTCTCCATGGACCGCCAGGCGGGCGTCTTCGGCAACCGGGTGCTGGGCACCTACGTCGCCACCGCGCTCACCCACATCCTGCGGCAGTCGCCGGCGTCCGCGCGGCCCTGGTACCACACGATCATCGTGGCGGGCGCCGACAAGCTGCGCGGCGACGTCCTCGACCGCCTCATGGACGCCTGCGAGACCTCCCAGACCGGCCTGGTGCTCACCTACCGCTCGCTCACCCCCACCGTCAGGGAGCGCCTGGGCCGCGGCCACGCCGCCGTCGCGTTCATGCGACTGGGCAACGCCGAGGACGCCCGCGTGGCGAGCGAGCACATGGGCACCGAGCACCGTCTGGAGCTGGCCCAGCTCACCGAGACGATCAACCCGGCCGTCGACGGCCTGAACGGCTCCTACACCTCCACCGTGCGCGAGGGGGCGGGTCGCACCGGCCCCGAGGAGGAGGAGAAGGGCGAGGGCGGCCTGAAGGAGGGCATCACCGAGTCGACCGAGTGGGGGCGCAGCGCGAGCAAGGCCATGGGGGAGGAGCGGGTGCTGCACCGCAGCCGGGAGTTCCTGGTGGAGCCGCACCAGCTCCAGCAGCTCCCCACCACGTCTGTGATCGTCACCCACGCCACGGCCGACGGCCGCCAGGTGCGGCTCGCCGACGCCAACCCCGCCATCCTCACCTTCCCCAAGACCACGCTGGGGGAGTTCGAGGAGGTCCGCCGCGTCACGCTGGCCCCGCCCGAGCCCGAGGAGGTGCTGCCCGAGGAGGCCTTCCCGCCCAACCTGGGGCCGCCGCCGGAGCGGCTCGACTGGAGGAGAACGCATTGAACGGGTAATCCCCTGGCAAACGTTGATGGCGCCGGGGTCATCGACTTGATATGCAGGCAGCGTGTCCTCCGCAGCCTCCAGCGCGCCGTTTCCGCTGAGCGGTCCTTGGTACCGCATCCAGGCGATCACGGCCCCCTCGCGCAGTTCCTCGGCCGAGTGGGATTTCGTGACGGTCTTACCCGCCGTCCTGTCCGCCGCCCAGCGCGGCCGGTCCTTCGTCATCGGCTGGCTGTCCCGGGGGTCCGGCGCCCCTCTCGAACTGATCACGAACGCGGGTCCGCTGACCCCGCCCCGCCCGCCGCGCCGCTCGTCGGCCGCCGTCGCCGTGGAGCCGCCGCACGGCCCGCAGCCGCTGCTGTTCCCCGGCGGGGCCCGCGGGGTGCGCGTCGGCGACGACTGGCTGGCCGACCTCGCCGACCTCGCCTGGACCCCCTGCCCCGGCCGCCAGGCCCCGCCGCTCGCCGGGCGCAGGGAGCCGGGCCCCGACGAGCTGCTGCGCCCCACGCTGTTCGAGTCCACGCTGGTCACGCTGATGTCCCGGCCGTTCGCGTGGCTGGTGGTCGCCGAGCCGACCAACCTGCTGGACGCCGAGGTGTCCCACCTGCGCACCCAGCTCAACGTGCTGCGTCAGTACGGCGACGCCTCCGAGCGCAGCCGGTTCGACGCCGAGCGCGCCGAGCGGCGCATGCAGGAGCTCGACGCCTTCCGCGAGGCCGGGCTGTGGAACGTCCGCGTGCTGGCGGGCGCGGCCGGCCCCGACGAGCTGCGGCAGATCGCGCCGGTGCTGGTCGGCTCCGTCGAGATGAGCCACCACCCCTACCGGCTGCGCAGCGCCCTGTCGCTCCCGCTGCTCACCGGCGTCGGCCGCATGTCGGCCGTGGAGCCGGTGTACGCGTTCGCCGACGTGCTCGGCGCCACCGTGCAGGACCCCGCCGACGGCGCGGCGGCCCCGTTCGCGGCCACCGCCGGCGCGCTCGCCGCCCTGGCCGGGCTGCCGCGCCGCGAGGTGCCGGGCGTGCGCGTGCTCGACGCCGGGTTCTTCGACGTCACGAGCGAGGCCGACGTGCGTTACACCGGCGAGCCGGTGGTCGACCTGGGGGCGGTCATCGACGGGCAGGAGCGCGCGGTCGGCGCTTTCCGCGTGCCGCTGGCGACGCTCAACAGGCACGCGTTCGTCACCGGGGCCACCGGGTCGGGCAAGTCGCAGACCGTGCGGCACCTGCTGGAGCAGCTCACCGAGGCCGGCATCCCGTGGCTGGCGATCGAGCCGGCCAAGTCGGAGTACTCCGCGATGGCCGGGCGCGTGGAACACCTGGCGCCGATCACCGTGATCAACCCGTCGGCGCCCGACAACGTGCCGTTCAGCGTCAACCCGCTCGCCCCGGAGCCGGGCTACCCGGTGCAGGCGCACATCGACATGGTGCGGGCGCTGTTCATGGCCGCCTTCGACGCCGAGGAGCCGTTCCCGCAGATCATGTCCCTGGCGCTGCAGCGGGTGTACGAGGCCAACGGCTGGGACGTCGTCACCGGGGGCGGCGTGCCCGGCGCGGCCGTCCAGCCCGCCGTGCCGACCCTGGAGCAGTTACAGACGCACGCCCTGGAGGTCATCCAGGAGATCGGGTACGGCAACGAGGTGCAGGCCGACGTCGAGGGCTTCATCAGCCTGCGGCTGCGCAGCCTGCGGGTCGGCTCCGCCGGGCGCTTCTTCGAGGGCGGCCACCCCGCCGACATCGGCGGCCTGCTGAAGCGCAACGTCGTGTTCGCGATCGAGGACGTCGCCAACGACGAGGACAAGGCGTTCCTGATGGGCACGCTGATCATCCGGATCGTCGAGCACCTGCGCATCCGCGCCCGCAAGGAGAAGGCGTCCGGCCTCCAGCACGTCATCGTGATCGAGGAGGCCCACCGGCTGCTGCGCGACCGGGGCTCGCGCCGGGCCAGCACGCACGCCGTGGAGCTGCTGGCCGGCATGCTCGCGGAGATCCGGGCGTACGGCGAGGGCATCGTCGTGGCCGAGCAGATCCCGACCAAGCTCATCGCCGACGTGGTGAAGAACACCGCGCTGAAGGTCGTGCACCGGCTTCCCGCCGAGGACGACCGCCGGCTCGTGGGGGCGGCGATCAACCTCAGCGAGGACCAGTCGCGCCAGGTGGTCTCGCTCCAGCCCGGCGTCGCCGCCGTCTTCGCCGACGGCATGGACCGCCCGCTGCGCGTCCAGGTGCCGCTGGGGGAGGACCGCGAGCGCAACCTCCCGGGCCTGATCCCGCCGATCCGCGGCCGCCGGTCGGCCGCGTGCGGGCACGAGTGCGTCACCGGCAAGGCGTGCACGCTGTTCGAGCTGCGCGAGGCCGATCTGCTGGCCGGCGCGCCCGAGTGGGCCTGGCTGCGCATCTGGACCGACACGCTGGTGCTGGCCTTCTGCGCCAACCGCCCGCTTCCGGGCGTGCCGCGTGTGCTGGCCGAGATCTGGGACGGGCTGCCGCCGCGCCGCCGTGAGTGCCTGCTGGCGACGCTGGTGGAGCGCGCGGTGGCCAGGCGGGCGTGGTCGCTGCGCACGTCCTACGACCCCACCCTGCTGACGGTCAAGGCGGCGCAGGTGGCGGCGGGCCTGCTCGACCCCTCGGGGGAGGGGCGGCCGGCTGCGGGCGAGCGGCCCGGGGCCGCGTGGGTGATCCCGCAGATCCGCTGGGTGCACGAGGTCGACCGGCTGTTCCCGCACGGCCACCCGGCGCCCAACCTGCGCAGCCCCGCGCCGGCCATGGAGTACACGCTGTTCGGCACCGACCCGTCGGGGCGGCCGTACCCGCACCTCGGCGTCAACGGGGCCGGGCCCAAGGAGGGCGCGCCCGAGCTGCTCGGTCACCGCGCCAAGGCGCTGCGCCACCACCCGCTGTCGATGGAGATGGAGCGCAACCGCGCGCTGGCCTGGCGCGTCCTGCTCGGGGACGACGAGCACGAGGGCGTCCAGGAGGACTTCGCGACCGTCGCGATCGGCGTCGAGCCGAGGGACCGCGTCCGCCACATCGCCCACACCATGGGGGCGGGCTGGCTGGAGGCCGTTCTGTCGTGGCCGCGCCGGTTCGTCCTGCCGTTCGAGGGCGGCCCCGACAGTCAGGCGGAGCTGTCCTTCCTGGACTAGCGCCCGCGCGCCGACCGGACGGGCGATCGGCGGGCGGTCGTGCGGAACTCCACGCCCGGTCCCCACTAGGATCGCGGCATGACCCAGCTACCGCTGCGCGCTCAGCTCGCGAGTGCCCTCGGGCGTACGGCCGCCACGCTGTCCCGGGTCACCGGGCGTGGTGACGGATCGGTGATCGGCGGGCGTGTCGGGCTCGTGCTGGAGCCCGACCTTCTGCGCAAGCTGGCCGCCGACCGCAAGCTCGTCCTGGTCAGCGCCACCAACGGCAAGACCACCACCACCCGGTTGATCACCTCGGAGCTGCAGGAGCTCGGCGAGGTCGCCACCAACGCGTTCGGCGCCAACATGCCCGCGGGGCACGTCTCGGCGCTGTCGCAGTCCAAGCAGGCCCCGTTCGCGGTGCTGGAGGTGGACGAGAAGTACCTGCCCGAGGTGCTCGACACCACCGGCGCGACCGTCGTGTGCCTGATGAACCTCAGCCGCGACCAGATGGACCGCGCGGCCGAGATCTGGCTGCTGGCCCAGAAGTGGCGCCGCGCCCTGGCAGGCCGCGACACGCACGTGGTGGCCAACTGCGACGACCCGCTGGTTACCTGGGGCGCCTCGACGGCCCCCCGGGTCACCTGGGTCTCGTGCGGGCAGCCCTGGAAGGAGGACTCCTGGTCCTGCCCCGAGTGCGGCGGCCCGCTCGACCGCAAGGGTGACGACTGGGCGTGCCGCGAGTGCACCTTCCGGCGTCCGGAGCCCACCTGGGTGCTCGACGACGACGCCGTGCTCGACCCGTGGCGGCGGCGCTGGGTGCTCGACCTCCAGCTTCCCGGCCGGGCCAACCGCGCCAACGCCGCCATCGCGCTGGCGGTGGCGGACGCCTTCGGCCTGCCGGTCGAGCAGGCGCTGCCCCGGCTGCGCGAGGTCACCTCGGTCGCCGGCCGCTACACCATGGTCGAGCGCGACGGGCGCGCCCTGCGGCTGCTGCTGGCCAAGAACCCGGCCGGCTGGCTGGAGGCCTTCGAGGTCGCCGACCCGGCGCTGCCGATCATCCTGTCGGTGAACGCCCAGGGGCCCGACGGCCGCGACACCTCCTGGTTGTGGGACGTCGACTATCGCATCCTGGCCGGCCGCCCGGTGTTCGTCACCGGCGAGCGGCGGCTCGACCTGGCGCTGCGGCTCGACGTCGCCGGGGTGCCGTTCCAGCTCTGCGAGAGCTTCGACCAGGCCCTGGCAGCCCAGGCGCCCGGCAGGGTCGACGTGATCGCCAACTACACAGCCTTCCAGCAGATTCGAGCGGAGTTCGGCCGTGCCGTCTGACAGCGCGCTGCGCGTGGTGTGGATCTACCCCGACCTGTTGAGCACCTACGGGGACCACGGGAACCTCCTGATCCTGGAGCAGCGCGCCCGCAAGCGCGGCATCCCGGTCGAGACCGTCTACGTCCGCTCCTCCGACCCCGTGCCCGACTCCGGGGACATCTACCTGATCGGCGGCGGGGAGGACCGGCCGCAGATCCTGGCCGCCGAGCGGCTCCGGCGCGACGCCGGCCTGTCCCGCGCGATCGACCGCGGCGCGAGCCTGCTGGCGGTGTGCGCCGGCTACCAGATCATGGGGTCGGTCTTCGGCGGCGAGGAGGGCCAGCCGGTCGCGGGCATCGGGCTGCTCGACATCGAGAGCGTCCGCGGCCCGTCACGGGCGGTGGGGGAGCTGGCGGCCGAGGTGGACACCGGCCTCGGCGGGCACATCCTCAGCGGCTTCGAGAACCACATGGGCGTCACCCGGCTCGGCGCCGGCGTCCGGCCGCT
Organism: Sphaerisporangium sp. TRM90804; assembly: GCF_029846175.1. GTDB lineage: Bacteria > Actinomycetota > Actinomycetes > Streptosporangiales > Streptosporangiaceae > Sphaerisporangium. The sequence goes on from NZ_JARWAC010000011.1 coordinate 282,607, forward strand.
GTCGCGCACGGTGGTGGGGGTGGGCAACGGCGACGGCACCGAGGGCTGCCACGCGGGCAAGATCGTCGGCACCTACCTGCACGGCCCGGCGCTGGCGCGCAACCCGTGGCTGGCCGACGTCTTCCTCGGCTGGGCCACCGGGCCGCTGCTGCCCATCGACGACACCTGGTACGACCGCCTGCGTGAGGAGCGCCTGAGCGCCGTCCTGCCCCGCTGAGGGGCCCGTGGGCCTCGTGCCTCAGTAGACGAGCGCCTGCACCTGGTCGCCCAGCACCTCCTCCACGAACGTCGAGGCGCCGGCGATGCGCACGCCGTCGATGAGGTCGTCCTGTGTGATGTCCCTGCGGGCGGCGCACTGCGTGCACACCGTCACCCTGCCGCCGGTCAGCACGACGTCGAGCAGGTCGGCGAGCGGGGTGGCGTGCGGGAGGGCGAGCTCCTCGGCCCTGCCGGGCAGGCCGTACCAGGCGGACTCCCCGGTCAGCCACAGGGAGACGGGGACGCCGCTGGCCACCGCCGCCGCGGCGACGGTGAAGGCCTGGTTGCACCGCTCGGGGGCGTCCGACCCTGCTGTCACCTTTATCACCATTGATCGTGCCATGCTCTGAGCCTATGCGGCCGCGACAGCGGTCCACCAGGTGTTTCTCCGGTCAGCTCCCCCATGCGTGAGCCCCGCGCGGGGCCTCTAGGCTTTGGTCACATGGACTCCCAGACACTCCATCCCGCCCTCGAACCGATCTCGTTCCTGCTGGGCAGGTGGGAAGGCGCCGGCGTGGGCGGCTACCCGAGCATCGAGAGCTTCCGGTTCGGGCAGGAGATCGTCTTCGACCACATCGGCAAGCCGTTCCTCAGCTACGTCAGCAGAACGTGGCTGCTGGACGACGAGGGCGCCATGGTGCGGCCCCTCGCCACCGAGTCGGGCTACTGGCGCGCCCTGCCCGAGCGGCAGCTCGAAGTGGTGCTCTCGCACCCGACCGGCATCGTCGAGATCTACATCGGCGAGGTCGTCTTCCACAAGATCGAGCTGCGCACCGACGTCGTGGCCCGGACGGCCACGGCCAAGGAGTACACCGCGGGCCACCGGCTGTACGGCCTGGTCGAGGGCAACCTGATGTACGCCTACGACATGGCGGCGGAGGGGCACCCGCTCACCTCCCACCTGTCGGCGGACCTCAAGAAGGTCGGCTGACCCGCTCCCGAGGCGCCTCGCGGGGCGTCGCCCCGGCCCCGGCCGCCGCCGGGGCGGGCCGGCCGGATCTCGGTTCTGTCCGGCTTGAGACGCGTTCCAAACGGTTCTTCCTAAAGCTGTGGATCACCCCTAGGGTCTGGCGTGAACAGTGGCGGTTTCCCCCCGCGAACCGGTCCGGCGCCGGACCGGCGAGTGGCTGATCCCTAGGAGAGCACGATGGTGTTCCGCAAGCTCATGGCGGCGTTCGGCGCCGGCGTCGAGGTCGACACGGTCCTGAACAACGCGACCGTGCGGCCGGGCGAGTCGCTGCGCGGGGTGGTGAACTTCCGCGGCGGCGGCTCCGAGTACCGCGTGGAGGGCATCTACGTCGACCTGACGGCCGTGGTCGAGGTGGAGAGCGGCGACAACGAGCACAAGACCACCTACAGCTTCCTGCGGCAGCAGGTGGCGGGATCGTTCCAACTGGGCGCGGGCGTGGCGCACGCCCAGCCCTTCGAGATCCCGGTGCCGTGGGAGACCCCGATCAGCGCGATCGGCGGCCACTCCCTGTACGGCATGAAGCTCGGCGTCTCCACCGAGCTGGCGCTGGCCGGCGCCCTGGACAAGGGTGATCTCGACCCGCTGTTCGTCTCGCCGCTGCCCGCCCAGGAGCACATCATCATGGCGCTCGACCGCCTGGGCTTCCGCTTCAAGAAGGCCGACCTGGAACGTGGCACGCTGCGCGGCTCGCACATGCCGTTCTTCCAGGAGATCGAGTATTACGCGGGCGGCCAGTGGCGCGGCCACTTCAACGAGCTGGAGCTGACCTTCATCGCCGGCCCCACCCAGATGGACGTCATCCTCGAGGCCGACAAGCGCGGTGGGTTCCTGACCTCCAGCCACGACACCTACAACCGCTTCACCGTCCGCTACGGCGAGCACCCCGGGGCCGCGGAGCAGGCCCTGCAGAACGGCCTGCAGCAGATGGCCCGCCGCCGGGGCTGGTTCTAGACACGTAAAAACCCCGGGCGCGCTCCGCCTCTTTGGTGAGACGGGCCGACTGGACCATGAGGGGAGTTCGCTCCCCTCGCCGGCTGCCCGGGGTTCCGGTGTCTGCTTGGATTCGCCGGACGCCACCAGTGCCCCGGAGGGCACGACGTCTGGACGGAGGTCCTGACTCTGGCGATGTCCTAGCGGACAGCCACCTCGCTAGCCCAATAATGATCAACCATTGTTCGGACCACCTCCCTTCTGCGTGCTAGTAAGTTATGCGACGCCTCGGCGGCAGGCAAGCGAATAACCCGCGCGCCGCCCCGCCGCCCGGGACCCCTACGACGTGCCGCCGCGTGAGCGAACAGCCCGCCCGCCATCACGCTGCGCGGGGCCCTACGGCGGGTCGCGGCGTGAGTGGACAACCCGCGCGCCGTCCCGCCGGACGGGCCTCTACGGCGGGTCGCGGCGTGAGTGGACAACCCGCGCGCCGCCCCGCTGCCCGGGCCCTCTACGGCGGGCCGCAGCGTGGCGGCCTGTCCTCGGGGCCGGGGCCGGGGCCGGGGCCGGAAACGGCCCGGCGCGGGCGCACGGCTCCTCGCGTGCGGGCCCTGCCGCCCGCGCCGGGCTCGTACACTCGGTTCATGACCGGGACATGGCACGAGGAGTTGCGGGCGCGCGGTTACAGAGTCACTCCGCAACGGCAGTTGGTGCTGGAAGCGGTCGCGCGACTCGGCCACGCCACCCCCGAGGACATCTGCGGCGAGGTCCAGGAGACGGCGAGGGGCATCAACATCTCCACCGTCTACCGCACCCTCGAACTGCTCGAAGAGCTCGGCATGGTGACCCACACCCATCTCGGGCACGGCGCGCCGACCTACCACCTGGCCAGCGAGGCCGACCACGTCCACCTGGTCTGCCGCGAGTGCGGCAACGTCACCGAGATTCGCCCCGAGCTCGTGCAGAACCTGGTGGCAACCCTCGACAACGAGCTCGGCTTCACCACCGACGTCCACCACCTCACCGTCTTCGGCCAGTGCCGCGACTGCCGCTCCTGAGTCACCGGAGGCGGCCGCGGCGCAATAGCCTGGGGGCATGCGAAGCCCTCTGCTCGACACGCCCGGAGCCGTAGCCGCCCAAGCCCCCGACGAGGCCGTCGCCGCGCACTACGGCGAGCCCTACGCCGAGCAGCGCGCCCTGGCGGCCGGGCAGGCCCTGGTCGACCGCAGCCACCGCGAGGTCGTCCGCATCTCCGGGCCCGACCGGCTGAGCTGGCTCAACGACCTCAGCTCGCAGAAGCTCGACACCCTCACCCCGGGCACGCCCGCGCAGACGCTGTTCCTCGACCCGCAGGGCCGGGTGGAGCACCACCTCACGCTCGTCGACGACGGCGAGTCCGTCTGGGGGCACGTCGAGCCGGGCGCGTCCGCCGGGCTGGTCTCCTGGCTGGAGAAGATGCGCTTCATGCTGCGCGTCGAGGTGTCCGACCTGACCGCGGCCTACGCCGTCGTCACGGTCCGGGCCCCGGGCGCCGGGGAGGACGCGGGCCCCGTGCCCGCCGTCGAGGGCGCGATCGCGGTCGGCGGCGACCTGCTGGTCCCGCGCGAGCGGCTGGCGGGGCTGCCCGCCGAGCTGGGGCTGCGCCCGGCGGGCCTGTGGGCGTACGAGGCGCTGCGCATCGAGGCGTACCTGCCCCGGCACGGCTTCGAGACCGACCACAAGACCATCCCGCACGAGATCGGGTGGATCGGCAGCGCCGTACACCTCAGCAAGGGCTGCTACCGGGGCCAGGAGACCGTCGCCCGGGTGCACAACCTCGGGCACCCCCCGCGCCGCCTGGTCTTCCTGCACCTGGACGGCAGCGCCGACACCCTGCCGCCGCACGGCACGCCGGTCACCTTCGGCGTGGGCGCCCCGAGGGAGGCCGACCCCGAGGCGGCCATGGAGGGAAGCGCCGAGCCGGGCCAGGTCGGGTTCGTCGGCTCGTCCGCGCGCCACCACGAGCTGGGCCCCATCGCCCTGGCCGTGGTCAAGCGCACGGTGCCGGTGGACATCACCCTGCTGGCCGGCGGCGTCCCCGCGAGCCAGGAGGTCATCGTCCCCCCGGACGCCGGCCGCAACGTCAGCATCGACCCCGCCCTGCGCCGCCGCATCCGCTGACCCGGGCCGGCATCCCGGCCGATCGCCCGCCCCCTGGTCCCCAGCGGGGCGGAAACGTCGTCCCTTCCGGCAGGCGTGTCAGCGCCTTCGCTGTGGATGCCGGGAGTCCCGCGACCGTGTGACCGGGATCGGCGGCCGGGCCGTCGTCCGCTTCGGGTGGTGTCCTGTGGCCTTCTCGGGGCGTGGGGAGTTCCCGCGAGCGGTGTGGCTGGATCGGCGGACGGGGCCGTCGTCCGCTTGGGGCGGGGCTTCGGGCGGGCCCCTCAGATCTCCACGATCAACGTGATGGGGCCGTCGTTGACGAGGGAGACCTTCATGTCGGCGCCGAACACGCCGGTCTCCACGCGGGCGCCCAGGGCGCGCAGCTCGGCCACCACCGCCTCGACCAGGGGCTCGGCCACCGGGCCGGGGGCGGCGGCCTGCCAGGTGGGCCTGCGGCCCTTCCTGGTGTCGCCGTACAGGGTGAACTGGCTGACCACGAGAAGCGGCGCGCCGATGTCCGAGCACGACTTCTCGCCCGACAGCACCCGCAGGCCCCACAGCTTGGCGGCCAGCTTCGCCGCCTCGGCCGGCCCGTCGCCGTGGGTCACGCCGACCAGCACGAGCAGGCCCGGCTCGTCGATCGCCCCCACGCTCCGCCCGTCGACCACCACCGACGCGGACATCACCCGCTGAACTACGGCTCGCATGGTCCCCGATTCTCCCACCCCCGGCGCCCACCCCGGCGCGGCGCGGGTTTCCGCAGGCGTGCGGAGATGGGCGGCGGCCTGAACGGAGCCGTTCCGGCGTCCGTACACTCATGCACGAAGGGAGATTACGTGTCCGTTGCGCCATTGATTGTGGAAGTTGTCCGTTCTGGGTTCGTCGAGTCGGTGCACCACGCCCGGGTGTTCGCCATCGACGCCGAGGCCGCCACGGTGGCCGCCTACGGGGACGTGGCCGCGGCGGCGTCGCCGCGCTCGTCCATGAAGCCCCTGCAGGCCCTCGGGATGCTGCGCGCCGGGCTCGACCTGGACGGGGAGCTGCTCGCGCTGTCGTGCGCGAGCCACTCGGGTGAGGACTTCCACATCGAGGGGGTCGGCAAGATCCTCGCCGGGGTCGGGCTGGACGCCGGTGCCCTTGAGTGCCCCGAGGACCTGCCCCTGGACACCGCGGCCGCTCACCGGGTGCTGCGCGCGGGCGGCGCGCCGGCCAGGATCACCATGAACTGCTCGGGCAAGCACGCCGCGATGCTCGCCACCTGTGTGGCCAACGGCTGGCCGACCGACGGCTACCTGCACCCCGCGCACGCGCTGCAGCGGGCGATCCGCGCGACCGCCGAGGAGCTGACCGGCGAGCGGGTGGCCGCGACCGGCGTCGACGGGTGCGGCGCGCCGCTCTTCTTCGCCTCGATGGCCGGGATCACCCGTGCCTACCGTGCCCTCACGCTCGCCGCCCCCGGCACGCACGAACGCCGCGTCGTCGACGCCATGCGGGCCCACCCCGAGTGGACGTCCGGCACCACGCGCGCGGAGGCCGCACTGATGCGGGCGATCCCCGGCCTGGTGCTCAAGTCGGGCGCGGAGGCCTTCGACGCGTTCGCGTTCGAGGACGGCCGCGCGGCCACCGTGAAGATCGAGGACGGCGGCCAGCGTGCCCGGGTGCCGGTGACGGTCGCCACCCTGCGTGCCCTCGGCCTGGACGCCCCCGAGCTGAACGCCCTCGCCACACCCCCGCAGCTCGGCGGCGGCCGCCCCGTGGGGGAAGTCCGCGTCCGCGGCCGTCTCTGACCCCGTCAGACGACCCGGAACCACCGAACGCCACGCCCCCGGGGCCGTGCGCGTGGACCGGCGGACGAGACGTGCCCGCTCGGTCGGACGGCGGGCAACCGGCGGATCACCGGGGCCCGGCGAAGCGATCGTGCCTGTGGACCGGCGGACCGGACGGGCCGCTCGGTCAGACGGCGCGAGACCGGCGGATCACCGGGCCCGCGAGGCGGTCGTGCGTGCGGGCCCTCGGTCACAGGGCGCGGCGGAACTGGCGGGAGGCCGAGATCGCGCCTGAGGTGGTGAGGGTGAAGGTGCGCATGGAGTCGGCGAACTTGGACAGGTCCCACTCGGCGGGGCCGTGGTACCAGTACAGGTTGTCGGCGCGGGTGCCGTCGCCGTTCATCGAGCTGACCACGCGGGCCCAGCGGTCGACGTTGTCGAACACCACGGCGTACGGCAGGTAGCGGGAGAACAGCTCGATGCGCTGCGCGGCGGGCACCTCCCCGACCGCGCCGGAGGCGAGGTACTCGCGGAAGCCGAGGGTGTGGGCGAGCGCCGACGCGCCCTTGGAGGTGCGGGCGGGCATGTACTGGCCGCCCACCGACAGCGCGGCCCCCGCGATGATCACCGCGAGCCCGAGCAGGCCGTAGGTGGTGAACCAGGCGAGCGCCACGGTGGCCAGCACGCCGAGCCCGGCGACGATCACGCCGAGGGTGGTCCAGCGGGTGCGCACGGAGTCGGGACGCCGGGCGAACCAGCCCTGGGTGACGACGTCGCGGTACAGCGCGTCGCGCACCTTGCCCAGCCTGGCGGCGAACGAGCCGTGCAGGTGCGAAAGCAGCACGGACTCCTCCCCGTCGAAGATGGCGTTGTACAGCGCGCGCTCGTAGTCGAGCAGGGAGTCCACCGGCGCGCCCGGCACCTTGACCAGCAGCCAGTCGGGCGCGTCGTAGGCGCCGCGCGGCTGCTCGTCGATGCGCAGGAAGCCGCGCACGGCGAGGTCGACGACGGTGGCGGTGACGTCGATCACGTCGGCCTGCTCGTCGAGCAGCGTGCCGATCTGGCCCGGGCGCACGCCGTCGGGCGGGGAGAACCGGCCGTTCTCGATCGGGGTGACCGCGCCGGCCTCGCTGTCGATGACCCTGGCGTCCCTGCCGCGGGTCCAGTAGAGCAGCGCGACGCCCCCGAGCAGCAGCACCAGCAGCGCGGCCAGGGCGCCGCCCGTGACCGGGCTGAGCGTGAAGGCGCTGGCGAGCTCGAACCTGCGCTCCAGGATGGGCTTGGCGCCGCTCGTGCCCGGCGGGAAGCCCACGACCACGGTGAACGCCTGCGAGGGCCCTAAGCCCTGCTGCTCGAACTCCGCCCGCGTGCCGCTCTCGTCCATCGACGCGGCGGTGCAGCCGGTGGCCGCGGTGAGGTCGCCGGCGAAGCAGGAGAGGTTCTGGACGATGCTCGGCCCGGTGAGCCGCACGACCGCGCCGCGCACCGGCGCCGACCAGCCGTTGACGGCGAACCAGCGCAGCTCCTCGCCGCCGCCCACGGGGGTGACGGCCCCGGTGACGTCGTACTCGATGGCCGCCCTGCCGCCGCCGCCCAGGGTGATCACGCCGTCGGCGAGCGTGCCGTCGCCCTTGAAGCCGGTGACGCGGTAGAGGCGGTCGTTCGCGTCGTCGTGCCGCACGCGGGTGATCAGCGTGCGCCGCACCTGACCGGTGTAGGAGATCTGCTCCTTGACGTGGAGCACGCCGTCGCGGCGCAGCTCCATGGTGATCTGCGTGCTCTCCACGGCGTCGGCCCCGGCCAGGGCCGGGGTGGACAGGAGGACGGGGGCGGCGACGAGAAGGGCCGGCACGGCCGCGGCCAGGAGTCGACGGGCTAGATCCACCATGGGGCGTCAGCCTAGCGGCGAACCCCCGGGCGCGTCGTCAGACCACCGGCGCCTGTGGATGACCGCGCGACGGCCCGCGAGCGGCGTCCACAGGACGCCGCTTTCTGGGGACGACCGCCCGCCGCCGGCGCCGGAGTCGGCGCGGCCGACGATCCCCGGCGAGGCTGAGGTGGCACGGCCCCCGGCGCGGCCGACTGGCTACGGCCCCGGCGCGGCGCGCCCTCCGGGACGGCCTACCAGCCGCCGTACGGGCCGCCGCCGCTGTTGCCCCGGCCGATCTCGTTGACGGCGGGCTTCACGTCGGCCAGGTAGATGCCCGACCCGATCACCGAGGCGATCGTGAAGATGCTGAGCACGTTGAGGTACTGCACCGCCGCGGCGAAGGAGAACAGGCTGCCCAGGATGAGGATGAGCAGCCAGAGCTTCTTGCTCAGCTTGCCCGCCATGGCGAACGAGCGGGCGGGGGTCCTGACGGCGTGGAACAGCGCCCATGCGCACAGACCGAACGCCCCGATGGCGAGCACCCAGAAAATGAGATCCAGAGCACTGTGAATCTCGATCATCGTCTCTCCCGTGGTCGTGTCAGGGGCGGGGGTGAACGGCCGGGTTCAGCCTAGCTCGCCAGAAGACGGGCTTGGGGGCCTGCCGGAGCTCACGACGCCGCCTGGACGTGCGGCTGCGTGGCGCCGGCTCCGGCTCGGGGCCGCATGGGGGCAACGTACGCGGCCCGCCCCGGGTTCCCGGGACGGGCCGTGGACGCGGAGCGGCTCAAGCCTTGGTGGTGCCGGTGCCGCGCGGGCCCTTCTTGGGCTCGGTGGTCCGCGAGGCGATCGCGGGCTCGGCGGCGGTGGAGACCTCTTCCAGCTCCAGCGCGGCCTCGCCGCTCATCTTGCTGACGACCTTGCGGCCCCGGTTGGCGAACTGGTCGTACAGGGCCGCGGCCCTGGAGGACAGCGTGTCGGCGTACTCCTTGGCCTTCTCGGGCAGGTCGCGGGCCACGGCCTCGGCCTTGACCTGGACGGTGCTCGCGTACTTGCGCGCCACGGTCGGCAGGTCGCGGGCGACGTCGCGCGCCTCGCCGCGGCGGGACTGCAGCCGCTGGATCTGCTCCGGCAGCTCGCGCAGCTTCTCGACCGCGAAGTCGCCGGCTCCGGCGACGGCGTAGAACGGCTTGGACTCGGCGAGCTTCTTGACCTCGGTATTGATGGGCATGGGTTAACCTTCCTTGGGTTCTGATTGACCGCGGCCGATCCGCGAGGGGGCCACACCCTCTTCCGGAGGAACCGTGTCCGTGCCTGACGGCTCCGGCCCGGGCTGAGCGTTCTGGGAGGTCCGCTCAGCCTCGGCCGCCGCCTCGGCCTGGTTCTCCTTGCGGAACGACTCGTATATGTCGAGCAGCACCTGGCGCTGCCGCTCGCTGAGCTCCTGGTCGGCCCTGATGGCGGCGAGCACGTCGCTGTCGGGCTCGCGGTCGTCGATGAGCCCCGCCTGCACGTACAGCGCCTGCGAGGAGATCCGCAGCCCCTTGGCGATCTGGTTGAGGATCTCCGCGCTCGGCTTGCGCAGCCCACGCTCGATCTGGCTCAGGTAGGGGTTGGAGACCCCCGCCTGGGTGGCGAGCTGGCGCAACGAGATCTTCGCCTGTTGCCGCTGATCGCGGATGTACTCGCCGATCGAGCCGACCTTCGGCAGTTCCATGCCCCTAGTCTGCATCAGCCTGCTTGCAATTGCAAACAGTTGAGCATGCATCAGCAAGCATCGCAGGTGAGAGGGGGTAGACAGGCCTCGCCAGGTGAGGAATGAAGGGCTCGGGGCTCAACCCGGGTAGATCCACAGCAGCGGCGCCGAGACCGCCAGCAGGACGGAGAACGTCACCAGGCTGTAGCTGAACCGCCTCGGCAGCGCGGCGCCCGGCTTGATCAGCCGGTTGACCCGGGCCATCACCTGCTCGCCGGCGGCGCCCATGGCCCCGTTCGGCGCGGGGACGGCTCCGGCGGTGCCGAAGCGCAGCAGGGCGGTCGCCAGGCGGCGCGGCGAGCAGTAGCGGCGGGCGCGGTCGTCGGCGGCCATCTCGACCAGCAGCGCGACCGAGGAGTGGGCGTTGCGCACCACGCTCAGCCAGGGCAGCGCCCAGTTCAGCGCGGTGAACGGCAGCAGCACGAGGTCGTGCCGCTCGCGGACGTGGGCCGTCTCGTGGGCCAGCACCGCGGCCAGCTCGTCGCGGTCGAGCAGGGTCAGGGTGCCGGCGCTGACCACGACCTCCGACCGCAGGCCGGGCAGGCAGTACGCGGCGGCGCCGGGGTGGTCGACCACGCGCACCCCGGGGACGCCGGGGTCGTCACGCGCGATGAGGGACAGCAGGACGCGGTGCCGCCGCCGGGCGCGCAGGGTCTGCACCCCGGCCAGCAGCAGCACCGTCACCAGCACCGCGAGCACCGCGAGGCCCGCGGCCAGCGAGGCCAGGCGGGTGGGGTCGTAGTGCTGCGGCAGGCCGTGGCCCGTGCCGAACGAGACCGCCGACTCGGCGAAGGCGTGCAGGCCGTAGAGCACGCCGCTGCCGTAGGGTTCGAGCGCGTACGCCAGCAGCGCCCCGACCCCGGCCAGGCCCCACGTGACGCCGAGGGACTGCCAGAGCAGGATGGCCGCGCGCGGCGCCCGGTAGGTCCAGCGCGCGGTCGTGAGCCGCCAGGCGCCTACCGCGCACGCCAGGGCGAGCGCGGTCAGGACGGCGGCGGCGATCACTCTTCTTCCAGCTCCGTAAGTGCTTTGCGAAGGATTTCGGCTTCTGAGCCGGAGACCGTCTGCGCGAAGCGCGTGAGCGCCGCCGACCGGTCGCCGGTCATGTCGAGTGCCTCCAGCATAAGCTCGGCGACGTACGCGTCGCGGCTGGCGTGCGGTTCGTACCGCCAGGCCCTGCCGTCGCGGGTGCGCGTGAGGAAGTTCTTGCGGGTGAGCCGGTCGAGCACGGTCATCACCGTGGTGGGCGCGAGGTCGCGGTCGGCGATCAGCCGGCCCACCTCTCGGGCGGTCAGCGGGCCCTCCTGGGCCCACAGGATGTCCATGATGCTGCGCTCAAGCTCGCCGAGACCCTTCACGAGAACAAGGCTACCCCGGGTAGTACTACGTCGCGTAGAGGGATGCCCTCCACCTTGTGATCCGTTCTCTCCCGGGCCGGTGGGCGCGGCCTTCCGGAGCGCCGCGAACGGACGGCTCCGCCCGCCCGGCGGGCGGTTCGGGGGGCGCCGCCCGTGCCGCGGTTAGGCTCGGTCCATGGACACGACGCTGGTACGCGGGGACATCACCGAGCAGGCCGTGGACGCCATCGTGAACGCGGCCAACTCCTCCCTGATGGGCGGCGGCGGGGTGGACGGCGCGATCCACCGGCGCGGCGGGCCGCGGATCCTGGAGGAGTGCCGGGCGCTGCGCGCGTCGAGCTATGAGAAAGGCCTGCCCACCGGCCAGGCCGTGGCCACCACGGCCGGCCGCCTGCCGGCCCGGTGGGTCATCCACACCGTCGGGCCGGTGTACGCCAGGTCGGACGACCGCTCCCACCTGCTCGCCTCGTGTTACGCCGAGTCGCTTCGGGTGGCCGACGAGCTCGGCGCCAAGGTGGTCGCCTTCCCGGCCGTCTCCGCCGGCATCTACGGATGGCCCCTGGACGACGCGGCCCGCATCGCCCTGACCACCGTGCGCGGCGCGTCCACCAGCGTGGCCGAGGCGCGCTTCGTCCTGTTCGGCGACGACGCCTACGCCGCGTTCGAGAAGGCCCTGGCCGGCCTGACCGCCTGACCCCGCCGTCAGCCGGTCCCCTCCGGGGCGACCGCCGTCCATGGGACGGTCACCTCGCCCAGGCGCCACCTGCGCCTGCCGCCCAGCGGCGGCGAGGCGGGCACGGGCCAGGTCTCCGCGAGCCGCTCCACCGCGGCGATCCACCGCGACCGGGCGCCGTACGCGCCGTAGGGCGCCGACACCGTCCAGGCGTGGTCGAAGTCGCGCAGGAAGGCGTGCACGCGCTCACCGGGCACGTTGCGGTGGATCAGCGCCTTCGGCAGCCGCTCGGCGAGGTCGGAGGGCCGCCCGAGCCCGCCCAGGCGGGCCGACAACGTCACCGTGCGCGGCCCGCTCGCGTCCAGCGTCACCCACGTGGCCCGGTGGCCGATCTCCGAGCAGGTGCCCTCGACGACCACGCCGCCGGCCGCCAGCCGCGACCGCAGCATGCCCCACGCCTCCCACGCCTGCGCCTCGTCGTACTGGCGCAGCACGTTGAACGCCCGGACGACCAGCGGCGGGCGGCTCACCGGCAGCTCGAAGCCGCCCCTGACGAAGGTCAGCCCCGGCCGCTCGTACGGCTTGGCCGCCGCCACGCGGAGCGGGTCGATCTCCATGCCGACCACCTCGACGTCCGGGCGGACCCGGCGCAGCCGCAGGAACAGCTCGGTGGTGGTCACGTGGGACGCCCCGTAGCCGAGGTCGACGACGAGCGGCCGCTCGCCGGACACCAGCAGCCGGCCGTACACCGCGGTGATCCACCGGTCGGAGCGGCGCAGCCGGTTGTGCCCGGTGGTCCCGCGCGTCACCTCGCCGACGGGCCGGGCCTTGACGGCCCGCGCGACCGGCGGCCCCTGCCGGGTCACCCGGCGCCCGCGGGCGTCATCGCCGTGCTCGTCCGGGAACGTCCAGGAGACTCTCATGCGGAGGGCGCATGTCTCACGAGACCCGGTGGACCTTGTGCTGGGCGGCCTGGGCACGGGGCCGGATCACCAGGCGGTCGACGTTCACGTGGGAGGGCCGGGTGACGCACCAGGCCACCGCGTCGGCGACGTCGTCCGCGCTCAGCGGGTCGGGGACACCCTCGTAGACCTTCTCGGCCCGCTCGGCGTCGCCGCGGAACCGGGTGAGCGAGAACTCCTCGGTGTGCACCATGCCGGGCGCGATCTCCACGATGCGCACCGGCTCGCCGCACAGCTCCAGGCGCAGCGTCTCGGTCATGGACGTCTCGGCGTGCTTGGCCGCGCAGTACCCGCCGCCGCCCTCGTAGGACACCAGACCGGCCACCGAGGTGATCATCAGCAGCACGCCGTCGCCCGAGTCGACCAGCTTGGGCAGCAGCGCCTTGGTCACCCGCAGCGTGCCCAGCACGTTGACCTCGTACATGCGCCGCCAGTCGTCGACCAGGCCCTCGGCGACGGGCTCCAGGCCGAAGGCCCCGCCCGCGTTGTTGATCAGCACGTCGCACCGGCCCAGCGAGGCGACGAGGTCGGCGACCGACTCGTCGGAGGTCACGTCGAGCGTCACGGGCGTGATGGAGGGCACCTCGGCCGCGAGCTTGTCCAGGCGGTCGCGGCGCCGCGCCGCCGCGACGACGTCGTACCCCTCGGCCGCGAGCCGCCGTGCCGTGGCCTCGCCGATGCCGCTGCTCGCGCCCGTCACCACCGCTGTCTTGGTCATGTCGTCCAGTCCTTAACGTCGCCTGTGGTCCCCGGCCCCCGAGGGCCGATGCCGTCCGTGGCCGCCCGCCCGTCATCCTGCCAGCGCGCCCGCCCGGACGGGCGCCCGGGACCGCGCGATCCCCACCCCCGCTTGCGCCCGAGGGGCCGGGGGGCCGCATAGTGGATGCCGGTTGAGGGAGTCGAGCCCATAAGTGGGTTTCTAGGGGGTCCGCAGCCGTATGACGGGAATCGTGCGCAGAATCCGACAGTTACCCCTGTGGAGGTGGTGTCAGGTGCCGGTCAGGCCGGTCGAACCCAGCGTCAGACGGGTCGCCACGATCAGCATGCACACATCCCCCCTCGACCAGCCGGGCACCGGCGACGCGGGCGGCATGAACGTCTACGTCGTCGAGGTCGCCAAACGCCTCGCGGGCCGCGGCGTCGAAGTGGAGATCTTCACCCGGCAGACCGCCCGCGACCTCCCGCCCGCCGTCGAGATCGTCCCCGGCGTGACCGTCCGCCACGTCACCGCCGGCCCCTACGAGGAGCTCGACAAGGGCGATCTGCCCGGCCAGCTCTGCGCCTTCCTGTCGGGGGTGCTGCGCACCGAGGCGATGTACGACCCCGGCCACTACGACCTCATCCACTCGCACTACTGGCTCTCCGGCCAGGTCGGATGGCTGGCCAGGGAGCGCTGGGGCGTGCCGCTGGTGCACACCATGCACACCATGGCCAAGGTCAAGAACCTCTCGCTCGCCTCGGGCGACAAGCCCGAGCCCGTGGGCCGCGTGCTGGGCGAGGAGAACGTCGTGGGCGTCGCCGACCGCCTGGTGGCGAACACCGACGCCGAGGCGCGCGAGCTGATCGACCTCTACCAGGCGCCGGCCGAGCGGGTGACCGTGGTCAACCCGGGCGTCAACCTGCGGGTCTTCCGCCCCGGCCCCAAGGACGTCGCCCGGCGGCGCCTGGGCCTGCCGCCCGGCGCCCACGTCATGCTCTTCGTGGGACGCATCCAGCCGCTCAAGGGCCCCGACGTGCTGCTCCGGGCCGCCGCGCGGATGCTCGCCGAGGACCCCTCCCTGCGCTCTCGCCTGGTCGTCGCCTTCGTCGGCGGCCCCAGCGGCAACGGGCTCGCCCGCCCCTCCCACGTCGCCGAGCTCGCCGGCGAGCTCGGCCTGTCGGACGTCCTGTGGCCGGCGCCGCCGGTCCCGCAGCACGAGCTGGCCGAGTGGTACCGAGCGGCGGACGTCACGGTGGTGCCGTCCTACAACGAGTCCTTCGGCCTCGTGGCGCTGGAGTCCCAGGCGTGCGGCACCCCGGTCGCGGCGGCCTCCGTCGGCGGGCTCAGGACGGCCGTCCAGAACGGGCACTCGGGCCTGCTGATCGACGGCCACGACCCCGCCGCCTGGGCCAAGGCGCTGCGCACGCTGGTCGACCGCCCGGCGCTGCGCGAGGCGCTGGCCGCCGGCGCCAGGACCCACGCGGCCTCCTTCGGCTGGTCCGCCACCGCGGCGCGCCTGATGGACGTGTACGCCGGGGCCCTGGCGGGTCTCCAGTGCTCGGCCGTCGGGGCCGAGTGCCGCTGAGCCGCCGCCGGCGGATCGGACCGCCGGCGCCGGGTAGACACCGAACATCGGGGTAGGAACGCGGGAATGGGCACTGTCATGGATCACGAGGCCGCCGTGGAGTCCGCGCTGAAGGCCGCCGACGTCCCCTTCCAGCGGCCGCGCCCCGGGGCCTTCCTGGTGAAGCTCCCCGGCCAGCACAAGCTCGCCACGGTGACATGGCTGACCGTCACCGACAAGGCCCTGCACGTGGAGGCGTTCTTCTGCCGCCAGCCCGACGAGAACCACACCGCGTTCTACCGGTGGCTGCTGTCGAAGAACGGCTCCATGTACGGCGTCCACTTCGCCCTCGACTCGGTGGGGGACGTCCACATCGTCGGCCACCTGCCGCTGGCGTCGATCTCCGACGAGGAGATCGACCGCCTGCTCGGGTGCGTGCTCACCTACGCCGACGAGTGGTTCGACCGCGCGCTGGAGCTGGGCTTCTCGTCCTCGATCCGCCGCGAGTGGGACTGGCGCGTCAAGCGCGGCGAGTCGCTCGCCAACCTGCGCGCGTTCGAGGGCATCGTCGAACGCTCCCGGCGCGACGAGTGAGCGCCGCGGGCGGGCCCGGGGCGCTCTCCCCGCGACGAGGTAAAGGCGGCACGCCCTAAGCTTGGCGCATGGCTAACTTGGTGCTGTTGCGGCACGGCGAGAGTGAGTGGAACGCGAAAGGCCTGTTCACCGGCTGGGTGGACGTTGCGCTCTCGCCCAAGGGCGAGGAGGAGGCGCGGCGCGGCGGCAGGCTGCTGGTCGAGGCGGGGCTGAGCCCCGACGTCGTGCACACCTCGCTGCTGAGCCGCGCGATCCAGACCTCGAACATCGCCCTGGGGGCGGCCGACCTCTCGTGGCTGCCCGTCACCCGCTCCTGGCGGCTGAACGAGCGCCACTACGGCGCGCTGCAGGGCAAGAACAAGGCGCAGACCCGCGAGGAGTTCGGCGAGGAGCAGTTCACGCTCTGGCGCCGCTCCTACGACGTGCCGCCGCCCCCGATCGCCGACGACGACGAGTACTCGCAGGCGGGCGACCGCCGCTACGCGGTGCTGCCGCCCGAGCTGCTGCCGCGCACCGAGTGCCTCAAGGACGTCGTGCACCGCATGCTGCCCTACTGGTACGACAGCATCGTCCCCGACCTCACGACCGGGCGCACCGTCCTGGTCGTCGCGCACGGCAACTCGCTGCGCGCCCTGGTCAAGCACCTGGACGGCATCGGCGACCAGGAGATCGCCAAGCTGAACATCCCCACCGGCATCCCGCTGCTCTACCAGCTCGACGAGGCCTTCAAGCCGCTGAAGACCGGCGGCGAGTACCTCGACCCCGACGCCGCGAAGGCCGCGATCGAGGCCGTCGCCAACCAGGGCAAGTAGCCACCGACCACGCGAGAAGGACCCGCGCCCCTCCTGGGGCACGGGTCCTTCTCGCGCGTCCGCCGGCACCGGGCCGGGGCCCGGCCGCCGTCACGGCTCGTCGGGGTCCCGGGTGCCGGTGACCAGGTAGACCACGTCGCGCGCGACGCGCACCGCGTGGTCGGCGTACCGCTCGTAGTAGCGGCCCGTCAGGGTGATGTCGATCGCCGGCTCGATGCCGTACGTCCAGTCCTTGGACAGCAGCACGCGGAACAGCCTGCGGTGCAGGATGTCCATCGCGTCGTCGTCGCTCTCCAGCTCCTTGGCCAGCTCGACGTCGTGCGTGGCGATGCAGGTGCCGGTCTTGGTGACCAGGCGCTCGGCGATCTGCCCCATCTCCAGGATGGTGTCGCGCACCTCCGGCGGGATCGCCGATTCGGGGTGGCGCATCCGGGCGATCTTGGCCACGTGCTGGGCCAGGTCCCCCATGCGTTCGAGGTCGCCGCCCATGCGCAGGGCCGTGATGGCCGTGCGCAGGTCGACGGCGACGGGCTGCTGGGTGGCCATGAGCTCGAAGATGGAGGTCTCGATGTCGGCGTACAGCCGGTCGACCTCCCCGTCCTGGGAGATCACGCTCTCGGCGAGCTGAAGGTCGGCGTCCAGCAGTGCGGTGGTGGCCCGCGAGATGGCCGAGCGGACGAGGCTGGTCATCTGGACCAGCCGTCCGGTGAGGGCGTTGAGTTCGTCGTGGAAGGCGTCGCGCATGCCGCTCACGCTAGCCGCGCGTCTATGAACGAACTCCGTCCGGAACGTGAACTCTGCAGGAAAGGGGCGCATTATCGGTCCTGGCCAGCGGGGGAGGACGCCTACCATCGAGAGCGTGAGTGAGATCCTGACGAGCCTGGCCGCCTTGGCGGGGTTTGTGGTCGGGGCGATCCTGATGATGGCCGTGCGTCAGCGCGACCGGCGGCACCCCGACTCCGACGAGGCCTCCGAGGCCGTCCTGCCCCAGGGCGTGGCCTCGGTGCTCGCCGTGCTGCCTTCATCGGCCGTCGTGCTCGACCGCGACGACCGCGTGCTGCGCGCAAGCTCCGCCGCGCGCGCCTTCGGCCTGGTCAAGGGCGATCATCTCATGGCGGCCGAGCTGCTGGCGCTGGCGCGGCAGGTGCGAAGGAACGGCGAGATCCGCGAGAGCGAGATCGAGGTCCAGGGCAGCAAGTTCGGCGTCGAGCCCACCACGTTCGCCGTGCGGGTGGCCCCGCTCGGCACCCACGGCCAGGTGCTGGTGCTCGCCGAGGACCAGACCGAACGCCGCCGGGTCGAGGCCGTCCGCCGCGACTTCGTCGCCAACGTCAGCCACGAGCTGAAGACCCCCGTCGGCGCCCTCAGCCTGCTCGCCGAGACCGTCCAGGACGCCGCCGACGACCCCGTGGCGGTCACCCGCTTCGCCGGGCGCATGCAGCACGAGGCCGCCCGGCTCACCTACCTCGTCCAGGATCTGATCACCCTGTCGCGCATCCAGGGCGGCGAGCCCATCCCCACGCCCGGGTGCGTGCCGGTCGACGAGGTCGTCCACGAGGCCATCGACCGCTGCAACACCAAGGCCATCGCCAAGCAGATCTCCCTGGTCGCCGGCGGCACCGAGGGGCTGCGCGTCTGGGGCGACGACGAGCTGCTGGTGACGGCGCTGCGCAACCTGATCGACAACGCCGTCGCCTACAGTCCCGAGAGCACCCGCGTCGTGGTGAGCGCGCGGCCCGCGGGCGACTGCGTCGAGGTCAGCGTCAGCGACCAGGGCATCGGCATCCCCGAGACCTCCCAGGAACGCATCTTCGAGCGCTTCTTCCGCGTCGACCCCGCCCGGTCCCGGGCGACGGGCGGCACCGGTCTCGGCCTCGCCATCGTCAAGCACGTCGCCGTCGCCCACAGTGGCGAGGTGACGGTCTGGAGCAAAGAAGGCTCCGGTTCCACCTTCACCCTCCGTCTGCCCGCCTTCGGCGGGATGGCTATAGCGGTGCCCAGCACCACGTCTACTCCTCTGGAGGCCGCGAAGTGACCCGCGTGCTGGTGGTCGAGGACGAGGAATCGTTCTCGGACGCCCTGTCCTACATGCTGCGCAAGGAAGGGTTCGAGGTCGCCGTCGCGGCTACCGGCCCCGAGGCATTGGACACCTTCGACCGCAACGGAGCCGATCTCGTGCTCCTCGACCTCATGCTCCCGGGCCTGCCGGGCACGGAGGTCTGCCGGTCGCTGCGGCAGCGATCCAAGGTTCCCGTCATCATGCTGACCGCCAAGGACAGCGAGATCGACAAGGTGGTCGGCCTCGAACTGGGCGCCGACGACTACGTCACCAAGCCGTTCTCCTCGCGCGAGCTGGTGGCGCGCATCCGCGCCGTGCTGCGCAGGCAGGGCGACCTTGAGGAGGTGGAGTCGGCCGTCCTCGCCGCGGGCCCCGTGCGCATGGACGTCGACCGCCACATCGTCGCGGTGCGCGGCCGGCAGGTGCAGCTCCCGCTGAAGGAGTTCGAGCTGCTGGAGGTGCTGTTGCGCAACGCGGGCCGGGTGCTCACGCGCGGGCAGCTCATCGACCGGGTGTGGGGCGCCGACTACGTGGGCGACACCAAGACCCTCGACGTGCACGTCAAGCGCCTGCGTGCCAAGGTCGAGGCCGACCCGTCCAACCCGCGCTGCATCCTCACCGTCCGCGGGCTCGGCTACAAGTTCGACCCCGCCGAGGAGTAAGTGATCCCCGGCAGGCCCCGCGAGGCGGCCTGAACGGCCTCACGGGCCCGTGGAAGGCCCGGTGGCGCCCGGCGGCACGACCGCCGCGCCGCCGGGCCTTCCACGCGTCTCAGCCCGACGGGGTCGCGGAGGGCGACGCGGTGGTCTCCGGAGCCGCAGGAGAGGCCGGGGAGGCCGGCGTGGGGCTCGTGGAGGGGCTGGCGGCGGGGGCGGCCGGCGCGAGGCTGGCGAACTCCCTGCTGCGCGTGATCACGGGGACCGTCAGGCGGACGTCGCCGGCGTTGGCGAACCGAAGGACCAGCGCGACCGTCTCGCCGCCGGAGAACGGCTTCTTGGCGCCTTCCACGACGAACTGGGAGACCGGCCTGCCGGTGTTGACGAGTCGGCCCGGCGGCAGTGTGATGGAGCCGGGCGTCCGTACGGAGGTGACGCTCTGGTCGGCGACGGCGATTCCGCTGAGGGTCTCTGGCCTGCCGCCGTAGTTGACCATGGTCATGAAGAGAGGGAGGGAGCCGCCCACCGCGATCTGTGCACCGGGCTCCGGGCCGAGCAGGAACGCCTGGGGGATCTTGATGCCTTTGCTGCCGTAGGTCTTGCCGGAGTCGTCACTGGCGATGAGCACGCTCGCCTCGGTGGGGGCGTAGGCGTTGCTGGTGTTCGCATCGGCGCCCGCGCCGCACGCCGCCAACGCCGGGGCGGCCGCGAGCAGCGCGGTGACGAGGATCACCCTGCGGCGGCTGGTGCTGGTCACAGTTCGAGGTCTCCTTGATACGCATGGGCATGGCCACGCTTACCTTATCGGCGGCCGCAGCCCCCTTCCCAGCCGGGCCACCGCGTCTTCGGAAACGCTCAGGACCGCAGGTCATAGGGCGTTTAAGAAGTTGCGAAACACGTACCTGGTCGGTTGTCAAGTCCCAAATGGAGGCTTTGACCTGCAGTTATGTTGATTTCACTGTTCCGGGAGGGGACTGGCGCGTGGTATCCTGGAGTACAGCGGAAGGGGTACTTGTCACATGACTTTCCAGGTCGGCGACACTGTCGTCTACCCCCACCACGGGGCTGCTCGAATCGAAGCCATCACGACCCGCACCATCAAGGGCGAGGATAGAACCTATCTGGTGCTGAAGGTCGACAAGGGCGACCTTACCGTTCAGGTGCCGGCGGACAACGCCGAGCTCGTCGGTGTACGTGACGTTGTAGGCCAGGAAGGCCTGGAGCGTGTCTTCGACGTGCTGCGCATGCCGCACACCGAAGAGCCCACGAACTGGTCCCGTCGTTACAAGGCCAACCTCGAGAAGCTGGCGTCCGGCGACGTCAACAAGGTGGCCGAGGTCGTTCGCGACTTGTGGCGGCGCGACAAGGAGCGCGGGCTGTCCGCGGGCGAGAAGCGCATGCTGGCCAAGGCCAGGCAGATACTGGTCAGCGAGCTCGCTCTGGCTGAGAAGACCAACGAGGACAAGGCCGAGGCCCTGCTCGACGAGGTCCTGAACTCCTGAACGGCACATTCCCAAGGGTGGGCGTCGGTGTCGATGTCCACCCTTTCGCCTCTGACCGGGCGCTTCACCTCGCGGGCCTGCACTGGCCCGGTGAGACCGGCCTGGCGGGCCACTCCGACGGCGACGCCGCCGCGCACGCGTGTTGCGACGCGCTGCTGTCGGCCGCCGGGCTCGGTGACATCGGAGGGCTCTTCGGCACGACCGACCCACGCTGGGCCGGCGCGTCCGGGGTCGCCATGCTCCGGGAGACCGCGCGGCACGTGCGCGCGTCCGGTTTCACCATCGGCAACGTCGCGCTCCAGGTGATCGGCAACCGGCCCAAGCTGGCCCCCCGGCGGGTCGAGGCCGAGAAGGCGCTGAGCGAGGCTCTCTCGGCCCCGGTCAGCGTCAGCGCGACCACCACCGACGGCCTCGGCCTCACCGGCCGCGGCGAGGGCGTGGCGGCCGTCGCGACGGCGATCGTCTTCGCGCCCGTCACCACCTGACGGCCGGCCCGTCCGCCGGGCTCCACGAGGCCGCCCGCACCGGGTGAACGCGCCTCTCGGCTTGCGACGAACTATTTTTTCGCCGTCTGACCAGGGTTTCTTTGCTTCCTTGGATTACTTTCGCTTTGGCGGGTAGCCATCTGTTCAGCGTGAAGGTGTGACCCCCAAGTGGAGGCTCGATATGTCCATTCAGACCATCCTCGGTGCGATCGTCATCGGCGCCATCATCGGTGCCCTCGGGCGGCTGGTCCTCCCCGGCAGGCAGCCCATCGGGTGGCTGCTGACGATCGTCGTCGGCATCGTCGCCGCCCTGATCGGCACGGTGATCGCCCAGGCCGTAGGCGTCGCCACGACCGACGGCATCGACTGGATCGAACTCGTCCTGCAGGTCGTCGTCGCCGTGATCGGTGTCGGCCTCGTCGCGGGGCTTCGCGGGCGCTCGAGGGTCTGACGCGAACCCAGCACGTCGCGACCGGCTACGCCGGAGTCAGAGCCGCCGAAGGCGAGCTCCGAGCCGTCCGGCCCGGAAGCACGGCGGTCACCCCATCGGTGTCGTGACCGCACCGGAACCATACGAAAGGCCCGCCCGGTCGATGACCGGGCGGGCCTTTCGCTTGCTCGGACGGGTCACTCCCCGGGCGGCAGCGGGGTGCTGCGCATGCGCCCCGACGGAGGCGCCGCGCTCTCCCCCCCATAGGGCTG
Organism: Sphaerisporangium sp. TRM90804; assembly: GCF_029846175.1. Taxonomy (GTDB): domain Bacteria; phylum Actinomycetota; class Actinomycetes; order Streptosporangiales; family Streptosporangiaceae; genus Sphaerisporangium. The sequence goes on from NZ_JARWAC010000011.1 coordinate 304,365, forward strand.
CCGGCCGGCGCGCGGGGCCTCCTCCTCGTCGGCGAGCTCGGCGTGGTGCGCGGGATCGGGCCCCGCCTCCAACTCCGCGGCCGACAGGGCGGCCACCTCGTCACGCAGGTGCGGGTAGGGCTGGGTGTCGACCTCGATGCCGGGAGGCTCCTCGGGCGCCTGCGCGGCGTCGGCGGGCTCGGGGTCGCGGACCCTGCTGGGAAGCGGGTGGACGAGCACGTCGCCGGAGGTGGGGCGCACGAGGTCGCCCCAGCGCAGCGGCACGTCGGGGTCGCGCGGCGCCTCGGCCGACCGGTCGCGCGGCTGGGGCACGGTGGGAGGCTCGGGGGCGTCCTGAGTGGCCTCACGACGTCCGGCGTCCGGCGGGGTGCCGGCCTCGGCCGAAGCGGGCCCGGTGGCGGCGTGGGAGCCGCGCGCGGGCTCCGGCTCATCGCGATCCGGCTCGTCCCGGCCCTCAGGGCGGGGCAGCGGCGGCAGCTCGTCGACCGGCGGGGTCTCCGGCGCCGCGGTGGGCGGCACGACCGGCGTGATCTCGGCCGCCGGAACGACGTCGGGCACGGCGTGGCCGCGGGAATGCGGGTGCGGCTCCGGGCCCGGCCCGTGATCACGGTCGGCGCCGGAGGGATGCGGCGGCTCCAGCGGCGGAGCCAGCACCGGGTCGCGCTCCTCGCCGCCGAAGGGGACGACGTCGTTGCGCGTGCGCTCCGGCGCGGGCTCGGCGGCGTCCGTCCGCGCCCACTCGGCGTGGTTGCCCCTGGCCAGCAGCATGAGCAGCCACAGGCCGACGACGAGCAGCACCCAGGGCAGCACGGCGACGGCGACGGCCGCCTGCCGCATGTCGACGGCGATGCCCACGGCGGCCACGACGTTCGCAGCCGCGGCGGCCGCGACCAGCAGGGCCAGTACGAAGCCGGCCTGCAGCCGCACGAACCGCCGCCCGGGGCGCAGCAGGAGCACGGCGATCAGCGCGATGGCCAGAAGCGCGTCGAAGGCCGCCGGATAGAGGTGGGCGAGGCGGACCTGCGCGCCCCCCACCACGGCGAGCGCGCGCAGCGGTTCGAAGGAAAGCACGCAGGCGGCGCCCGCCAGCGCGGCGACCGCCAGGGCGGCGACGGCCGTTCCCGCGCGGCGCAGGACGCGCGCCGCTCCGGTCGGCTCGACGGGGGCGGACAGAGGCTCGTGCCGGCGGGAGGACTTGCCTGCCGCCAGGGAAGGGGTGACGTCCATGGCGCTTCGAGCCTACAGACTCAGGACTGCCGCGACCGGCACGGATGCGTATAGAGATCAGGTGACGGCGTGTCCGTCGCCGTGCCCGGGGCGGGGCCGCTCGGCCGGGTCGTGGCGCGGAAGGTCATGCCAAGAGCGGCGTATTCCGGCATACCTTCGGTGACAAGACGGTCTTCGAGTAAGAACACGGTCACCTCACTAGGACGACCGTGAGGACCTGCGGAATCACATCTCGTTTGACGAGGTGTGAGGTCGGGCAACCCGTGCTGCGGCGGCGTTGGAGGCATTAACCTTGCGTTCGTGAGCCTGCGCCTATACGACACCAGCACCCGTGCGGTCCGTGAATTCGTCCCGGTCCAGCCCGGCCGGGTCTCGATATACCTGTGCGGGGCCACTGTCCAGGCGCCGCCGCACATCGGTCACATCCGCTCGGGCGTCAACTTCGACGTGCTGCGCCGCTGGCTGGCGCGCTCGGGCTACGACGTCTGGTTCTGCCGCAACGTCACCGACCTCGACGACAAGATCATCAGAGTCGCCGCCGAGGAGGGCGTGCCCTGGTTCGTCGTCGCCGAGCGCAACCAGCGGGCCTTCACCTGGGCGTACGAGAGGCTCGGGTGCCTTCCGCCGACGGTCGAGCCGCGCGCGATGGGCCACATCCCCGAGATGATCGAGCTGATGCAGCGGCTGATCGACAAGGGCCACGCCTACGCCGCCGGCGGCGACGTCTACTTCGACGTCATGTCCTACGCCCAGCGGTACGGCAAGCTGTCCAACCAGCGTCCCGAGAACATGCGGGCCGCCGCCGACACCGACACCGACTCCTGCAAGCGCGACCCGCGCGACTTCGCGCTGTGGAAGGGCGCCAAGCCCGGCGAGCCCACCTGGCCCACGCCGTGGGGAGCCGGGCGTCCGGGCTGGCACCTCGAATGCTCCGCCATGGCCACCAAGTACCTCGGCGAGACGTTCGACATCCACGGCGGCGGCGTCGACCTGATCTTCCCGCACCACGAGAACGAGGTCGCGCAGTCGCAGGCCGCGGGCGACGGCTTCGCGCGTTACTGGTTGCACAACGGCATGCTCAAGATCGGCGCCGAGAAGATGAGCAAGTCGCTCGGCAACTCCCTGCTCGTGCCGGCCATGCTGGGCAAGGTGCGCGCCGTCGAGCTGCGCTACTACCTCGTGGCGGCGCACTACCGCTCGGTGATCGACTACTCCGACGAGTCGCTGACCGAAGCCGCCGCCGGCTACCAGCGCATCGAGGGCTTCGTCACCCGCGCCGCCGAGGTGATCCACGACCTCGACGCCGCGGCGCCGCTGCCGCAGGCGTTCGTGGACGCGATGAACGACGATCTCGGCGTCCCGCAGGCGCTCGCCGTCATCCACGAGGTCGTCCGCGAGGGCAACGTCGCCCTGGCTCACGGCAACAAGGAGCAGGTCGCCCGCCTTCTCGCCGAGACGCAGAACATGCTCGACGTCCTCGGCCTCGACCCCCGCTCCCCCCAGTGGCGCGACTCCCGGGCAGACACCGGCCTGCGCGAGACGGTCGACGCCCTGGTGGGCGTCGCCCTGGAGCAGCGCCAGGCGGCCCGCGCCCGTAAGGACTACGCCGCCGCCGACGCCATCCGCGACCAGCTCGCCGCGGCCGGCGTCGCCGTCGAGGACACCCCCGAGGGCCCCCGCTGGGAGATCGCGCACTGATCGCGGGAATGACGCGATCGGCGAGTGGCGACCCCCGGCTGGGAAGTGGCGCGCTGACCGCGCCTATCCCTTGGAACCGGGGCGCTCGGGCGACGGAAGGTCCTCGATGGGAAATGGCGCACTGATCGCGCCGGTAGGCTGGGGCAATGGCTGGTGGTGCAAAAGGGTCCGGTAGGCCCGCGAAGAAGAAGGGCCCCACGCGGGGCACCGGTGGGCAGGGCAAGCGGTCTCTCCGCGCCAGGGGCGCGACCCCGCCGGCCGAGATGCGGCACTGGTACAAGGACAAGCGCGGCGCCCCCGCGGCGCCGGGCACGGCACCGGCCGAGTCGGCCGAGCGCCGGCCCCGCCGCACCACCCGGCGCGACGACAACGCCCCCGAGGTGATCGGCGGCCGCAACCCCGTGGTCGAGGCGCTGCGCGCCGAGGTCCCGGCGAACGCCCTGTACGTGGCCCAGCGCATCGACTACGACGACCGCATCCGCGAGTCGATCAAGATGGCTGCCGACCGCGGCGTCGCCCTGCTCGAGGTCAGCCGCGACAGGCTCGACAAGCTCACCGAGGGCACCGTCCACCAGGGCGTGGCCCTCCAGCTCCCGCCGTACGAGTACGCGCACCCCGAGGAGCTTGTCGAGCGCGCGTCGGACGCCGCGGAGGTCCCGCTCATCATCGCGCTCGACGGCGTCACCGACCCCCGCAACCTCGGCGCCATCGCCCGCTCCGCCACAGCCTTCGGCGCCCACGGCATCCTGGTCCCCTCCCGCCGCTCCGCGAGCGTCAGCGCGGGCGCCTGGAAGACCTCGGCAGGCACCCTGGCCCACATCCCCGTGGCCCGCGCCGCCAACCTCACCAGCACCCTGCGCGAGTACCGCGAGCAGGGCCTGTTCGTCGTCGGCCTGGACGGCGAGGCCACCACCGACATCGGCGACGTCGACCTCACCACCGAGCCCCTGGTCCTCGTCGTCGGCTCCGAAGGCAAGGGCCTGTCCCGCCTGGTCCGCGACACCTGCGACCAGATCGCCCGCATCCCCATGCAGGCGGCCGCGGAAAGCCTCAACGCCGGCGTAGCAGCAGGCATAGCCCTCTACGAGATAGCCCGCCACCGCCGCCGCCGCTGACCCCCGCCCCCAGTCATGTCCGGTGACGCCGTCCACCCCAAGCCACTAAACTTGACCCGCACAGCCCGCCGACGTAGCTCAATCGGCAGAGCAACGGTCTTGTAAACCGTAGGTCAGGGGTTCGATTCCCCTCGTCGGCTCCCAGCCCAAAGGCCCCTAGGCGAGACCGCCAGGGGCCTTTCGCTAACACTCTCGCTAACAAGCGAAGTGGCGGCGTCCACAGCCACGCTTCCTCAGGTCGAGCCCAGCGACAGTATGGTCCTTCGCTTCGCTCAGGGCTGTTCTCCCGGTACGCCCCCTGGCCGACACCCGAAGGATTCCCGGGGGTGCCTGCCCCCCACAGCCCTGGCCGAGCTGGGCCACCGTCCGAAAAGACGCCTTCGAGGAGCTCACCGTCCGGCCCTCAACCGAGGAGGAGGCCGACGTTCTCGTTCTGGACAGGGGGGCGTTGATCGTCGTGCTGTTCCGGATCGTTGTGGACGAGGACGGACCACTTTTCGAAGTCAGCGTGATGACGATGCGCCCGGAAGGCCGGCGGTTCCGCTACCGAGTGAGAATGGGCTGACACAGTGACCAGGAAGACCGACGGCCGGTCACCCGCGCCCCCAGCACCTGCTCCGTCGGCAACGACAAGATCATCACTCATCGGATCACTACGACCAGCTGGAGCTCTGCAGCCAGCTTGGTGGCGAACGCGTCTTCGGCGGTCCCTCACCGGCATAGCCCGGCGTGCGGTCGAACTCCGCATGCCAGAGGCGGGAGCCCTGCCTGGCGGGCGAGCAGGAAACTGGTCGTCGACGTGTGTGGACGCAACGGTCGCCCGAGTTCGGCGGTGGAGACGCAACCGCTGTCGCTGCTGTTGTAGCGGTGCGGGAAGTCTCCGAGGGCATCGGTGCGTTCGTCACTGCTGGCGTAGGGCCGTAGGTGAGCCCATTCCTCTACCAGGCGCCCCGACGGCATCGAATCGATCCGTTTGACTGTGAAAGTTCGACACAGGTCTGGATGGTCCTGAGCATGCCGATTCGATCTTGGAACCGTGTTCGAGGCGTCCAATGCAGCCTGAAAATTACACGACGTCTAGGACCGCGTGATCTCATCGGGCGTGCTGGGAGCCAGACGGCCGAAGTGATCCGATCTCTGTGGAACCCCGAGCATTGACGGGTGGGAGCCTGGGCCTTATGTGTGGTGTCCGGCCGTCGAACCGATACGACGATCCCCTTACGAGGAGACAGGATGCCCCCCTCAAGCCGTCGGCTTTCGCCGGCGAACGGCGACGGCCTGAACGGCCGGGCGGTGGCGCCCGCGGAGGGGCGGCCGGACCCGGGAAGTGCCTCACAAACGGGATTCACCCGAAAGGATTACCGATGAAGCGGAGCGACCCCTCCTCCCGTCCTCGACGTACGGCGAGCAGGTGGCCGGCTGTGGTGGCGGCCCTGCTGGTCGCGACGATCGGGGCTCAGCCGGCTGTCGCGGCACAGCGGTCCGCGCCGTCGGAGTCCACCGCGACGGTGTCCACTGCGACGGAGTCCACCGCGACGGCTGCCGCCGCCGCTGGAGACCTCGACGGCTTCACCGCGGGCAATGCCGCGGTCGCCTCGGTCGATCTGGCCGGGACGTGGAGCTTCACTCCGGCGGGCCGGTCGACGACGTCGATCAGGGTGCCCGGAGGCGGCTGGTACAAGCAGGGTTTCACCGATGTGTCCCAGGCGGTGTACTCGCGTACGGTGACGGTGCCGGACTCGGGGCAGCCGCAGTCGGCGTGGATCGAGTTCGGCGCCGTGAACCACCAGGCGACCTTGTCGGTGGACGGCCGGGTGGTCGCGACGCAGACCACGGCCTTCACTCCCTCGAAGTTCGACATCAGCGCCTACGCCGCTCCGGGCACCACTCATACGATCAGCGTCGATGTGAAGGGCCGCGGCGCGTTGAAGGCATCCAACGGCCGGTACCTGGTGCCCGACGCCGCCGACTGGTCCGAGGCGATACCGCAGGGGATCTTCCGCTCCGCGTTCCTGCGGGTGTACCCGGCGGTGTACGTCAGCGACACATTCGTGCGTACGTCGGTGGCGAACAAGACGTTGAGCTACGACGTGTCGGTGCGTAACACGTCGGGCAGTTCCCGGTCGGTGACGTTGACCGGGTCGCTGTCGTCCGACAACGGAACGGCTTTCAGCTACCCTGACCTGCCCAGCCGTACGGTCACCGTGGCGGCCCGCTCGACCGCGACCGTGACCGTCGGGTCGGTCGCGTGGAACCTCGACCGCACCTCGTACTGGTGGCCCAACGTGCCGTACCGGTCGGGGTACCGGGCGCAGCTGCACCGGCTGGCGGTGCATGCCGCCACCGATGACGGGCACACCAGCGACGCCACGTACCGGTTCGGGTTCCGGGAGGCCACCCAGAACGGTGACTACTACTACCTCAACGGCGTGCGCGTGAACTTCCGCGGCGACAACCTCCAGGGTGCCGACTACGACCGGGTCAACAACGGCGGCAAGGGCGACGCCTACGACACCCTGCCCGGCTTCCTGCCCCCGTCGCCCGGCAACGGCGGCTGGCCGCAGGCGGTGGACAACTACCAACGGCTGAACTTCAACGTGGTGCGCATCCACCAGGAGCCCGCGAGCCCGTACATGTTGGATGTCGCCGACGAGATGGGCCTGATGATCATCGGCGAGACCGCGATTCGCGGCTCCTCCGGCAAGCAGGACTGGATCGCCGGGCACGACAACATGGTCAACCACGCCCGTGCGCTGGTTCTGCGCGACCGCAACCACCCCGCGGTCATCCGCTGGAGTCAGGCCAACGAGCCGAACCAGAGCGGCCAGGATTCCGAACAGTTCGAGAAGGACCTGTACGCGGCGATGAACGGCGCCGACGGCACCCGGCCGATCATTGTCGAGGTGGGCGTCGGCGGGAATGTCAGCTTCTATCCCGGGATGACGTACGCCAACTGGGCGGTGATCCCGCACTACGTCGACGGCTTCGGCAGGTACGGGGAGGGCCTGATCACCGTGAATGGGCGGCCCGACGGCGAGGGCGAGTACATCTGGCCGGCATGCAACACCAAGCAGGGCTTCGAGTGGTTCGCCACGGCGACCCTGGCCAAGCGCGGCAAGGGCGCCACCGATCTGCGTCCGTACACGCTGCTGTCCGCCTGGGCCAGCGTCGTGCCCGGAGTGCGGACCACCGACTTCACCCCGGAGGAGGGCGGTCGCCCTGTCTACGGCGCGGACAACCTTTCGGACCCCTGGAGCAACCCGCAGTTCCAGCGCGTGCAGGCGGCGTTCAACCCGGTGGCCGCGGTCGACCTCCCCTACTGGTCGGCCTCCGGCGTCTCGGACTCGAACGGCACCTTCCCGCTGCCGCAGGCCGTGCCCACCTACGCCCGGAACGCCACGGTCACCCGCAACATCACCGTCTTCAACGACGACTTCGCCGACACTTCGGTGGGCTTCACCTGGACGGCGCGGCTCGACGCGCCGGACGGCGCGGTCGTCGCGTCCGGAAGCACGACCCTGACCGTCCCGCTCGGCTCGCGGGTCACCCAGCCGGTGTCCTTCACCACCCCGGCCACCGGCAACCGCGTGTACCTGCAGCTGTCGACCACGAAGTCCGGTAGCCCCGTCTTCACCGACGCGGTGGAGTACTTCAACCTCGGAAGCGGCGGAGGCGGACCCGAACCGGGCAACTACCGCATCGTCAACCGCAACAGCGGCAAGCCGCTCGCTGTCGCGGGCAACTCCACCGCGGACGGTGCCAAGGTGGTCCAGCAGACCGGCACCGCCACCTGGACCATCGCCACGACCTCCGACGGCTCCTACACCCTCAAGTACGTCCCGAGTGGAAAGGTGCTCGACGTCAACGCCGGCAGCAGCACGGCCGGGCTGCAACTGCAGCAGTGGACGGCCAACGGCGGCACCAACCAGAGGTGGTATCTGCGGTCCACCGGCAACGGCTACTACACCATCGTCAGCCACGTCAGCGGACTGGTGGCGGACGTCTCCGGTGCGGCGACGAGCGACGGGGCGCAGGTCGTGCAGTGGGCCGCCAACGGCGGGGCCAACCAGCAGTGGCAACTGACCCGGACCTGACCGGACGACCCGGTTCTCGCCTGCTGCCGCGGCGTCGACCGCTACCCCTGGCCGCTCGGCCCTGCGGCCAGGGGTAGCGGCGAGATCTCAACTCCGAACGTCGGCAAGCGACCACCACCGAGCACCTTGTCTCCGCTCCCATAGGTACGGGCCGGCAGACCACCGCAGTGAACGGCATCGAACCGCCTCGCTCGCGAGCGGTAGGCGCTCGTCATTGATCGAACCCCCATGGGGGTTCGATCAATGACGGCTCAATGGACCGGCTCCCAGCCCAAAGGCCCCTAGCCATGATCGCCAGGGGCCTTTAGCCAACACTCGCGCTAACCGCCAGAAGTGTGACTCCGCCGGGATATGGTCCTTCGCTCCGCTCAGGGCTGTTTCCGGGAGGGCTTCGCCCCCCGGCGAAGGGCTCCGCCCCTCGCGCTCCCCGTCCGCTTGCCGTCCCCGGCCTCCAGAGCCTGAGAAGTACAGTGAACGCGTACGGCGACTGCTGCTTGAGCCGCTAATGCCATGGGGAGTCGAGCATGGTGCGTGACGCCTGGACGGACAGAGGCGACTCGGCGGCTTATGTTGCGCCGCGTGACAAAGGGCGTCCGGACGCGTGGACCGAGGAACTCGCCGAGGCCGGACGCGCGGGCTCACAGCGGCTCATCGAAGTCACGCAGATCCGGCCGCCGGTGAGGGTGGCCGAGGCCCTTGGTCTGTCTCCCCAGGACAAGGCCGTGGTGCGGCGCCGTGTGATGCTGGTCGACGGGGCGCCCATCGAACTCACCGATTCGTACTACCCATCGGCCCTGGCCACCGGGACACCCCTGGCCGACGCACGGAAGATTCCCGGCGGCGCCCCCACAGCCCTGGCCGAGCTGGGCCACCGCCCTAAGGACGCCTTCGAGGAGATCACCGTCCGGCCCTCCACCGACGAGGAGGCCGACGCTCTCACCCTGGACAGGGGTGCGTTGGTCGTCGTGCTGTTCCGGATCGTGGTGGACGAGAGTGGACTACCTTTCGAAGTCAGCGTGATGACGATGCGTCCGGAGGGTCGGCGGTTCCGCTACCGAGTCGGAATGGGCTGACACAGTGACCAGGAAGACCGACGGCCGTCCGAGACATCAGCGGATCGCCGCCGAACCGCGAAGCTGTCATGCCCGGTGAACTCCTCCCGGCACCTCGCTACCGGTTTGTCATTTTCCTGATGGAGTCGGCGCAGAACGGGGCGGCGAGCATAGGTCAGGTCGTCAGCGCGGTGTGGAAGACGGCTTGGTGTCGCGCGATGTGCTCGGCGTCGGTGCGGTAGAGGGTGTCATGGCCCGCCGCGACGTGGGCGGCGAATGCTTCGTTGCCCGCGTCGGCCTGATCGTGCATGTGATCGATCAGGTGGTCAAGCCGGGCTCGCGCGGTGTCGGATAGCGCGTTCCTGCCGGTGTCGCTGAGGCGGTAGGCGTCGGCGAACAGGCGTAGCCGGCGTGCCTGCTCCTCGACGGGAGCAATGCCGTCCTCGTGGTGCGGGTCGGCCAGGGGCACGAACCGGTAGGCCGCGTAGGCGACGTCCCAGATTCGCGGTCCGGGGTGGGCGGTGTCGAAATCGATGAACGCCACCGGGTGCCCATGACGGAAGACGCAGTTGTAGGGGGCGATATCACCGTGGCAGATCACCTCGGCGGGGCTTTGCGGGGTGAAGTACCAGCTTGCGTCGGCCGGTGCGACGAAACCGGCGGTGGCGTCATGGTAATCCCGCAGCAGCACACCTACGGCGCACAGAGCGCTGTCCGATCGCGCGTACTCGGGCAGCGGGTGGTCGGGGACCTCGCCGGGCAGGAAATCGAGGATTTCCCTGCCTTCACCATCGATTCCGTGGCCTGCGGGAGCGCCGGTGAAACCGACTGCCGCCAGGTGGTTCAGCAGTTCGTGGACGGCCGGCGTCCAGGGGCCGGTGGGCCGTCGCACCGTGGTGCCGATCCTGACGACGTGGTTGACGCCCCCGCCGGCCAGTTCCTCTTCGTCGCTCTGCGATGACGTCACTGTCGCGGATCCTTCAGGTCACTTCAGGCATGACGCCAGCCCTTCCGTGGTGCCTGGCGTGATACCGATCATCCCCAGCCATGATCAAGCATGACAAGATCAGTGATTGTGTGGTCACTCCGCCGACCAGGCCGGCGAGGCGTTGGAGTCACTTGCTGTAGTTCTTCCCGAGGGGCTTGCCGGGGATGGGCTTTGCGATGAGGGCGACGGGGATGAAGAAGCAGATCTGGGCGATGGCCAGGGTCAGCGTCCAGAGGGCCTTTTCGTCGTAGTGGGCGGAGGCCTTGGCGTAGAGGTCGTCGGGGACGCGTTCGCCGGTTGGGGGCGGGGTGAGGACGGCTTCCACGAGTTGCAGGGCGACGCGTTCCGGGTCGGTGAAGTAGGGGGCGTCCTGCCAGGACGCTACGGCGGTGATGCGTTCCTCTGTCTCCCCGGCTTTGCGGAGGATCTCGGTCTGGCGGACGGTGTGGTACGTGCTGCCGACCAGTTGGCCGGCGCGGAGGTGTACCAGGGTGATGGTGGTCTGGGGGATCGCACCGTTTCGGGTGGCCTTGGACATGGCTGCGGCGATCGCCGCCATCTCGGGGAAGAACTGGATGGGGTCGGGCAGACGTGACTGGAGGGTGTCCTGCTCGGTGGTGGTGGACATCAAGAGGTCTTCCTTTCTCGATCTCAGGGTCGTCGTGAGGCTTGTGATCTGGTGGGGTTGGTTGGTCGCCAGCAGGTGTTCGGCCGCTGGACGATTCGGGGCCGGCCCGGGTCGGGTCGGGTCTTGGACGGTGATCCGCATACCGGCCGGGGGGCTGAGCTTTTGCGGCGTGTTGGATGGTGTCTCGGTAGTCCGACGACACAGCCGCCGGGAATGTGAGGCGACGCGCCGACCTCACATTTCCGGATGGTGTCTCGTCGGTCTGGTGAGGGCAGAACGCGACCGAGGGAGCCGGTGACACCGTGACCACCCCGTCCCAGCCAGGAGACGATCGGCTCGATCCGAGGTTGAGCGCGGTCATGCGGGAGCGGCGTCAGCTGATGGACCTCGCGTACCGGCTCCTCGGCTCGCTGGCCGACGCCGAGGACGTCATTCAGGAGACCTACGCCCGCTGGTACGCCATGTCCTGGCAGCAACGGGAGGCCATCGAGTCGCCCGGCGGCTGGCTTTCGAGGGTCGCCGGCCGCATCTGCCTCGACCAGCTCGGCTCGGCGCGGGCGCGGCGGGAGCTCTACGTGGGCGAGTGGATCCCCGAGCCGGTGCCCGATCGCACCGAGTGGATCGACGGGCCGTCGGACGGCACCACGGTGAACCCGGCCGACCGGGTCACCTTGGACGAGTCGGTCAACATGGCGTTCCTCGTCGTGCTCGAATCGATGACCCCCGCCGAGCGCGTCGCGTTCATCCTGCACGACGTCTTCCGCTTCCCCTTCGCCGAAGTGGCGGAGATCGTCGGCCGTACGCCCGCGGCCTGTCGCCAGCTGGCCTCCTCGGCTCGCCGCCGCGTTCGCGCGACACAGACTCCCGCGGCTTCGGCGGGCCGGCGCGCGGACGTCGTCAAGGCGTTCAAGCAGGCGTGGGAGGCCATGGACATCGACGCCCTCATCGGCCTTCTCGACCCCGACGCCACGGTGGTCGCGGACGGCGGCGGCCTGGCCAGCGCCGTGCTCCGTCCGATCGAAGGCTGCGAGCAGGTCGTGCGCTACGCCGTCGACCTCGCCGGCAGGATGCCCGACCTGACGATCCTGGAGCGTACGGTCAACGGTCAGCCCGGGCTGGTGGCTCAGCGAGACGGCGTCACCGTCACGGTGATGGCGTTCGACGTCGTCGGCGACCGGATCAAGCACATCTGGGCGGTACGCAATCCCGAGAAGCTCAGGCCGTGGACGGTCGAGCCGCGGCACTAGGGTCACCCGGACGCGCGGCCGTCGAGGCGTCTCGACCGTCGCACCGCGGGCGCGATGACGCGCTCCGCTCGGCGCGTCGCCTCACGTTTACGGCCGTTGTGTCGTCGGACTACTGAGACACCGTCCACCACGCGGATCGGCGCCGTCTTCAACCCGTCGGCAGCCGTTAAGGAGCCACCCATGTTGTCGCGTGCCGTGATCACCCTGCAGACCTTGGCCCTCTTCGCCGCGCCGGTCACCGCCGGACTGTTGTTGTCCTCGCCCGGCGGACGGGTGTTGCACAGCGCTTCGGCGTACGCGGTGTTCACCGTGGCGGTGGTGCACGTGGTCACCGCGGTCCTGGCGTGGCGGCCGGGCGGCGGCTCGCCCAGGCCCATCCTGTACGCGGCCGTGTTCCTGGGGCTCACGCTGGCGCAGATAGCGCTGGGCATCGCGCAGGTGAAGACCCTGCACGTCCCCTTGGGCGTGCTGATGTTCGGCATGAGCGTCCTTCAGCTCAGCCGGGTCTCGGCCGGTCGCCGCACGCGTGTGGCCGCCGTGAGTCAGGGGTAGCGACGTTCACGCGTCACCCGGCCGTTCTGACCGCCTCAAGTCGTAGCCCGCCGTCGGACTGAGACGGCCGGCTGTCCGTCGGCGAGTGCGTATCTCGCGGACACGTCGGTCGTGGCGTGGTGTAGTGGTTCGTGGCGATGATGGCGCGCAGGTTCCTGCTCGTGACCGCGGGTTCGGCGCTCTTCTTCTCCGGGCTGTTCGGTCTGTCGGCGCTCGGCGAGCTGCTGTCGGCCATGGGGAACCTTCCGGCTCGGGTGCTTCGTCGGGCTCTGGTCTTTCCCGGGCGGGGCGAGGCGCTGACGCCGGGCACGGTGGCGGCGCTGGTCGTCTTCGCGGTGGTGCTGGCGGTCGGGATGTACGCGGTGCTCCGGTGGGCGGATGTCGGTTGGTCCTGGCGGGGCTACGTGGGATCCGGGGCGCTGGTGGGGGCGCCCGCCGGGGTGCTGGCCGTCCTGGTGTGGGCGCTGGTGCGGGCGGGCGTCGAAGGCGCCGGGGAACCCGAGGGTTCGCCGGCCAGCCTGTTCTACGGGTCGCTGACCTACGCGCCCGCCTGGGGGGTGACGATGGGGGCGCTCACCGGCCTGGTCGTCTGGGTCTGGGATCCCGAGCTGCCCGCGGGTTCCGAGCGCGCCGCGCGTCCCTTCCAGGCCCGTGGCTGGGTGCTGCCGTCCCTGGTCGTCGGCTGGGCGCTGATCTGGAGTGTCATCGCCACGCGGCTGGGCCCTTCCGGCGCTCGTGACCAGCCCCTTCTCATCCCGTTGCGCTGGCTCGTCATCGACGACCGTCATCTCGGCGTGCTCGCGGTGGTGGTGGCCGCCGGGGTGGCGGGCGGGGTCGAGGCGCTGCTGCGCCGGCGATTACCCGTGGAAGGCAGGCCGGGCCGGGCCTTCGTCGTCGCGTGGATCGCGCTGTGCGCGGCTCCGCCCGCCTATGCGGCGGTCACGGCCATCGGCGACGGCATGCTCGATCTGTACGCCGCCGGCCCGCTGAACATCGGCTGGGTGGCGGAGTACGCCGAGGACACAGGAGCGGCGCTGGTGAGCGAACCCACCCGGATCGCGGTGCCCCCGCTGCTGCTGGCGCTCGTGGTCACGGCCATCCGGCTGCGCCTTCCCGCCCGGGAGCGGGTTCGCGCCGAGCCCGACCCCGTGCGCCCCGACCGGCGGTGGGCGCTGCTCGTGGCGGGCGCGGCCGTCCTGTACACGTACTTCCGCATAGCCGTCGCGTCGCTCTCACCCGCCCCGGTCCGCCAGGCGGAGATCGTGGACGCGCCCCTGCTCAGCCGGGCCCTGTTCCTGCTCACCCCGCCGAGCCCCCCGGGGGACGAGGCCGCCCTGCTCTGGTTCTGGTCGGTGGCGGGCACCTTCCTGGTGCTGTCGGCCTTGCTCGGCTACGCGGCGGTACGCGGCCAGACGAACCGGATCCTCCCGGTCGGCGCGTACCTGACGCTGCTGGGCGGGCTCGCGCTGGCGGCCCAGCTCGCGTGGAACGGCGGCGGCACGATCGCCCGCGCGCTGACCGACCAGCGTCCGCCGACCAGCGCGACGGTGAGCGAGGCCGCCGCGTTCACCGCCGTGTACGTGCCGTTCTGCGCCCTCGTGATGCTTCTCGTGCATGTCGCCGTCGGGTTCAGGGTCGTCCGCAGCGTCCTCGACCTGGGCAGCTTGGGGGAGGACGAGGATTTCGACAGGGTTTGGGACAAGCTGACCGCGGACTATGGGGTCTGGAAGCGGAAGACCGCCGCGTTCACGCCGAGCCGGGACGAACTCAGGTTGATGTCGGTGAAGGCCGCCGGCATCGCCGTGGTGGTCGCCGTGGTCGCGGGCGCGTTCCAGGGGTTCGGCGTCGGGCGGCCGGTGGGCCAGGTCACCGTGCCTGCTGACGGGTTCTTCCTCGCTCTCCCGTCGCTGCCCCTCGTGCCCGGCCCCCAGGGGGCCGACCTTCACTGGGTGCTGGAGATCATCACGGGGATGCTGTACGCCCTGTCGCTGGGCGGGCTGGTCTGGCTGGGCCTGCGCAGACTGAACGTGCGGGAGCGGCGTCTTTCGGCCGGTCTGGCCGTGTGGGGCCTGTCGGTGGTGGCCGGCGGGCTGGTGATGCTGGTCCGGGCGCTGCTTGAGGCGGCCCTGCTGGACGGCGGTTTCGGCCCCGGCGACCTGGTTGAGGCGTATTCGGGGGTGGGGTGGCAGATGGGGCTGCTCGCCGGGATCCCGGTGGCCGTGGGCGTCATGATGCGGCCGGGGTGGGCGCCACGCGGGCCCGTCCTGCGGTACGGCGCCGCGCTGACGCTGGCGGTCGCGGCGGCGCCGCTGGCGCGCCTGGCCCAGGACGACGGACAGGTCGCGATCGCCACGGCCACCTGGCGGGTGGAACACCGCGACCCGCAGCTCACCGTCGACGTGCGCCACCCTCTCGTGCAAGGCGGGGACGCCGGGGAGCGCGGCCGGATCGGCGCGGCGCTGAGCGCCCCGGTCAGGGAGTTGGTGGAGACGACGCTGGAGGACTACCGGCGGTATCCGCCGAGGCCCACGCCGGAGGGGGGGACGCACACCACGAACTCCGTGACGAGCCGGTTCACCGTGGTGCGCGACGACTCCACGGTGATCTCGATCCGGTACGTGTCCCTGGTGCGGACGGTGGGCCTCCGCCCCCGCGAGATCGGGCACGCGGTCGACTTCGACCGCGCCTTCGGCAGGACGCTCACCACACGGGACGTCTTCACCGCCGCCGCCTTCTCGCGCACCGGCCGTGAGCGGCTGGCCGCCGCGCTCCGGCCGCACCTGCCGCCGAACCTTGCGGCGAGTCTGGGCAGTGTGGACGTCGACGACGGCCTGCTGCAGATCAACCTGGGGCGAGGCGCCGTCGAGTTCACCTTCGGGCGGCCCTACTTCTGCAACGCCTGCGAGACCTTCACGGTGCGGATGCCGCCGGAGCGGCTGCCCGGCCTGCTCCGCCGGAGCCGTTGACGTCGCCCCGGAGGAACTCCTGGATCCGCTGGTGCCGGAACTGGTAGACCGGGCCGATTCGGCGAAGGACGCCCAGTTCGTACAGGTCGTCGAGGAACGTCATCAGCCGCCAGGGCAGCCGGCCTCTCGCGGCCAGCACGGTGTGCGCCAGCATGTAGGGGAACCACGGGCCGGTGAGCAGCGTGCCGGCGCCGATGATGACGCCGAAGCTCGCACCCAGCAGCACGCCCAGCCGCGCCGCGCCGTCCACCTGGAGCGCCAGTTCGAGGAACAGGCCGATCACCAGCGCGCACAGCCCTCCGGTGACGACCCCGAGCCCGGCGCCGATGACCAGCCCCCGGTTCCGCGCGGCGCGCAGCGTCTCGGCGGGGCCGGTGTCGCCCGCGACCGAGACGGGGCGAAGGCTCCACGAGACCACGCCCCGGGTGAGCCCGGCCAGCAGGCCGCCCGCGATACCCCCGGCGAGGATCCGGGTCGGGCCGACGTCCAGCCCGGCGACGACCCTGATCAGGTAGACCGCGGCGGCTCCGCCCATCGTCCCCGCGAGCAGCCCCTCCCACCCGCCGCGCACCAGGTGCCGGCCCAGCGCCCCGACGCGGCCGGCCAGCTGGAAGGCCGGGCTGACGAGGGGGTTCTCCGCGCGCAGGTTCCTCATCACCGCCTGCAGGGAGAAGACGAAGGCGACCGTCACGCCCGTGGCGAGCCCGGCGATGCCGGTGGCCGTCGTGGCCACGGCCGCCATGGCGACGGCCGCGGCCACCGCCAGAACCGCCACGACGACCGACGCGGCCAGCGTCTGGGCGCGCAGCGTCCGGTGCAGCCGCCACCAGGCGAAGTCGCTGCCGCCTGCGCGGGCCAGGAAGCGCAGCCAGCGAAGGACCTGGGAGTCGCTGTAGCGCAGCGGCGGGTCGGCGGCCGCCAGGACCGACGGCACGAGTGCGGCGATGAGATGGCGCTCGATCGACTCCTGGTCGGGAAGGGTGAGCAGCTCCGCCGGGTCGCCCTGGGCCAGGTAGACGCTACGGGCCAGCGAGACGCATAACGGGCTGAACAGCGCCTGGGTGAGCGGCTGGTGCGTTTGGCGGTCGAGTGCCGTGAAGACCGGCTTCCAGCGCCGGCTCGCCCTGCCCGGCGGTATCGATCTGCGCAGATACTCCACGGCGTCGTGCGGCCGCACCGGCTGCGCCTCCACGACGAAGGCCGCCGTGAGGACGTCCCCGGACTCGACGGCCGTCTCGTACTCCGCCGCGCGGCAGGTGACGATCAAGGGGGCGTCCCCGGGGATGGCCCGGTTGATCTGGGTGAGCGCCGGCCCGGCCAAGTGGGCGGGCAGCTCGTCGAGCCCGTCGAGTATCGGCAGCAGGCGGCCGGACGCGAGCAGTCGCCCACCCATGTCGGGGCCGAAGTCCGGGGCGCCGCTGATCGAGGGATGGTCGATCGTGATCCGCCTGGCGATCCAGGCCGCCAGCCCTTCCTGAAGGGGGTCCCACGAGGCGAGGGACAGCAGCACGGGCACCGGGTGGCCCGGCTCGGACTCGCGGGCCAGCTCCAGCGTCAGCAGGAGCGCCAGCGTGCTCTTGCCCGACGCGGGCGGCCCGATGGCGGCCATGCGCCTCCGGGGCAGCCGCAGGAAGGCCTGTGCCAGGTGGGGGACGTCGTCGCTGCTGCCGATCACCGAGCCGCCGATGACGTCGTGGTGGTCGGAGATCTCCCTGCCTGTCGGCTTCCACATCACGCGCAGCGGGCCGGGGTCGACCAGCCCGCGGCTCGCCGCCTCCGATCGCCAGCGGACGTGCACGACGCTTCTGAGCAACGCCGCGGCCCGGTCGAGCTGCTCCGGACCCGGCGGATGGCGGCGCGACCGCGCGGCCCAGGTGGTCAGGCTGGCGCCCAGTGCCGTCAGGCCCAGCACTCCGGAGAGCTGGTTGGCGTAGTCGAGGCCTTTGACGATCATCACCGTGACGACCAGCGTGGCCACGACGCCGACCACGAGCACCGAAGCCGGCAGGCGCCAGTCTCCCGCCCTCTCGCGTCGTCGTCCCATGCCCCCGATCGTCCCGCACGCCTTCGTCGATGGGAATCGCCGTGTCCCGGGGACCGGCAGCCGTCCCGGCGAGCTCGTCCCGGCCTTTCGGCCACCGGCGGGGGAGCGGCACGGATCGGTCGCCCCCGCCCGCGCGGGATCGACACCCCCGCTAAAGCGGGTGCCCCTGGGAGCGACGGCTCCTGAGCAGGAGTTCCACCGCCTCCGGGGCATGGGTGACCATGTGGTCCGCGTTGTGACGGCTTCCGGCGGAACCGTGGTTGATCCAGATGGTGCGCAGGCCGGCGTCGCGACCGCCCGCGATGTCCTTGGCGAGGTCGTCGCCTACCATCCAGCCGCCGTCGTCCAGCGATGCTCCGCACCGGCGGGCGGCGATCTCGAAGAGGGCGGCGTCGGGCTTGCGGACGCCTTCGGCGCCTGACAGGGCCCAGCCGTCGACCACGTCGGCCAGGCCGGTTCGGCGGATCTTGGCGGACTGGTTGTCGGCGGCGCCGTTGGTGACGATGCCCACGCGCCAGCCGTCGGCTCTCAGCGATGAGAGGCCGTCGAGGATCTCGGCGGGGCAGTGGACGAGGGAGGGAATGCGGCGGCGGTAGGCGGCCCACAGGTCGTCGACCGGGGCGGGCAGGGTGAAGTGGGCGCGGACCTGCGTGAAGAACGCTTGCCGGTGGGGGAGGTCTTGGCTGTCGAGGGCGGTCAGCCAGTCGGCCGCGCCGGGGCCGAGGCGGTGGTCGTCGGCGAACTCCGCCGCCCACAGCCGGAACGCGGCTCGGAGATCGATGAGGGTGTCGTCGAGGTCGAAGAGCGCGAGCCGTTGCACGGGTCGCCAGGCTACTTCTCCAAGGGCCGGCGTGAGACCGTAGGTCAGGGGTTCGATTCCCCCCGCCGGCTTCTCTCCGAGGGCCTCGGCCACGGTCGCCGGCGGCCTTTGGCCGGTTGAACGTTTCAGCGCTGCGGCGCGGGGTCCTTTCGGTCGCCGCTCGGCTCGCCGGGCCGGCGGGCGGTCGCCGTTCACCCAGGTTGAGGCGGTCGTCGGTGCGGCGCGTCAGCGGTCGCCGCGCGGCGGGTGATCACAGCGCGTCTCACACGGTGAACGCCGTGGCGGGGGACCGATCGCGACCCGTCCACTCAATCGATTAATTTCGGGAGGCTCGGTCGGTGGCGCGCCGCGTGGCGTGCCGCTGAATCCGGCCCCCGACCGGCACCCTCGACGCGGGCGGCGGCTGTCTGACGTCGTTCTCCGAAAGGACTTCCCGATGAGACGGAGTCTCGCCCCTGTCGCGGCCGCCGGGCTGGCCGCCGCGCTGGTCGTCGGCGGTGGGATCGCGGCGGTGACGGGGCCGGCGGCGGCGGCCGCCGGGTGCAAGGTGACGTACAAGATCGTCAGTCAGTGGGGTGGCGGCTTCCAGGGTGACGTGGCCATCACCAACCTCGGCGACCCGGTCAGCGGTTGGAAGCTGGAGTTCGACTTCCCCGACTCGGGCCAGAGGATCGAGTCCGGCTGGAACGCCACGTGGACGCAGTCCGGCGCACGCATGACCGCCACCAACGCGTCCCACAACGGCTCCATCGCCACCAACGCCACGGTCAGCGGCATCGGATTCACCGGAAGGCTCACCGGCGCCAACCCTCTGCCCAACACCTTCTGGCTCAACGGGTTCATGTGCAGTGGGCCCGTGACCCTCACCCCCACTCCGACGCCGACCGCGACGCCGACACCCACGCCGACCCCGACACCCACGCCGACCCCCACCCCGACACCTACGCCCACCACCTCGCCGGGCACGCCGCGTCCCGGCGTCGGGCCGTGCACGCCGGGCACGACCTACCCCAACCCGCTGCCGGCGGCGTCGGTGACCGCCACGAAGATCCGGGACGGGTTCAACTTCCTGGAGGGCCCGGCCTGGGACGCGACCACCCAGACCCTGCTGCTGTCGTCGATGCGCGACGGCACCGGGCCGGAGGGCGTCCAGCCCTCGGACGTGCTGCGGTTCACCGAGCCGAACACCTTCGAGACCTTCATCGCCGGCGCCGGCGGCAACGGCCTGGCGCTCAGCCGGGACGGCGGCACGCTGCTGGCCGCGACGCACGACCAGCGCAGCGTCTCCTCCTTCAGCCTGGCCGACCGGACGAGGGGCGTGGTGGCCTCCTCCCACCAGGGCCGCGCCTTCAACTCGCCGAACGACCTCACCGTCGGCGCCGACGGCACCGTCTACTTCACCGACCCCGACTTCCAGCGCGCGAACCGGCCGGACCAGATGTCGGGCCGCACCGGCGTGTTCCGGGTCAAGGACGGCGTCGTCTCGCTGATCGACGACACCATCCGGCAGCCGAACGGCATCGTGCTCTCCCCCGACGGCAGGACGCTCTACGTCGGCGGCAACGGCACGGGTCGGGTCTACAAGTGGCCGGTCAACGCCGACGGCAGCGTCGGCGCGCGTGCCGACTTCGCGTCCCTGTCGGGTTCGGACGGCGCGACCATCGACTGCGCCGGCAACCTCTACCAGGCCTCCTTCAGCGACGGCAGAGTCCACGTGTACGCGCCGTCCGGCGTGAAGCTCGGCACCATATCCGCAGGGCTGAACACCACCAACGTCGCCTTCGGCGGCCCCGACGGCCAGACGCTGTACATCACCTCGGGCACGCCCTCCCGGGGCGGGAACAGCGGAAACTTCGGCCTCTACCGCGTCCACCTGAACGTCCCCGGCTGGCCGTACTGACCTTCGCCGCTGCCTGTATCTGTATCGACGGACGGTGGAAGGGCCGCCGAAGTCCCCGGTGTGAGACGTCCGGCCGGCCGGACGCCTCACACCGGAGGTCGCATCGGGCCGGCGGGGACAGGTTTCCGTCGAAGGGGTTACATCGGCACTCACCTTCGGGTCGAATGCTTGGTGTGACCTCACGGCAAGCGCGGCGGCGGCGGATCTTGGTCTGGTCGGCCGGCGTGGTCGTCGTCACCGTCGCCGCCGTGGCCCCGTATCTGCTCGCGGGGGCGTCTGACCCCGGCTGGTGGCGGCCGGTTCTGGAGTGGCTTCCTCCTCACCTGGTGCCGCCGTACTCCACGGCGGATCTTCCTGCCCTGGTGCTCACCATGCTCGCGGCCGTCGCCCTCCTGGTCGGCGCCGGTTGCCGGTTCGCGGGCAGACGGCGTCGCAGCCCCGGCGAGCGGCCGCTCGGGCCGGAGGAGATCGAGGACGGCCCGCCTGAGGAACCTTTCGTGGCGCTCGCCGCCGAACGGGGGATGCGTCTTCAGCGGGTGAGCACCTGGGGGCTGGTACTGGGGTTGCTGCTGCTCACGGGCAGCCTGGTCTACGACGACGCCAGGTCCGTGGAGACCTCGCGAGACGAGCGGAGCGTCGACTACGGCCAAGCCGTGGAGCGGCTCGGCTCCGGGAGGATCGAGGTCCGCCTGGACGCGATCCACACGCTGCGGCGCCTGGCGCGGGACTCCGAGCGAGATCGGGTGGCGACCGTCGACGTCATGGCCGCGTACGTGCGCGAGCACGCTTCGATGGCGGAGGCCGGGCCGCCCGGGCAGCCGGCCACCGATGTGCAGATGGCCCTGACCGTGCTCGGCAGCGTCTACGACGCGCCGACCACCGAGCTCGGGCACGCCTGGGTCTGCGGCTGCGACCTGCCGCGCATCCGTGTTCCGGGCGCGAATCTGAGCGGCCTGAACCTCGGCACCGCCGTGCTGACGCGGGCGAACCTGCGGGGGGCCTCCCTGAATGGGGCCAACCTTGCCTATACCGACCTGTCCGGCGCCGACCTGCACGGGGCGTATCTGGACAGCGCCGACCTGCCGCACGCGGTGCTGTTCATGGCGGACCTCAGCGAGGCCGACCTGAGCGGCGCCGACCTGCGCGGGGTCGATCTGTTCAAGGCGGACCTGAGGGCGGCGGACCTGGGCTCGGCCGACCTGAGCGGGGTCGACCTGTTCGAGGCGGACCTGCGCGGGGCGGATCTGCGCGGCGTGAACCTGAGCGGGGCAAGCCTGCGCGGGGCGGACCTGCGCACGGCGGATCTGCGCGAGGCGATCCTGCGCGGGGTGGACCTGAAGGGGGCGGACCTCAAGGGCGCTGACCTGACGGGAGCGGACCTGACCGGCGCGAATCCGAACGCGGCCGAGACCGACGACGAGACCAGGCTCCCCGCAGGGGCCCCCGGGACGTGAGTGGGCGCAGTCCCGCGAAAGAAATCTCGCGGTGGACGTCGAGAACCCGCGCGCGGTTTCGTCCCTGGAGCGAACACGGCCACAATGGGCCGCGACGCACTGAGGAGATACACGATGGCCAAGTACCTGCTGCTCAAGCACTACCGGGGCGCGCCGGCGGCGGTCAACGACGTGTCGATGGAGAAGTGGACGCCGGAGGAGGTCTCGGCCCACGTGAAGTACATGCAGGACTTCGCCGACCGGCTTGAGGGCACCGGCGAGTTCGTCGACGGTCAGGCGCTCTCCCCGGAGGGCACCTTCGTCCGCTACGACGGCGAGGGACGGCCGCCGGTCACCGACGGCCCGTTCGCCGAGACCAAGGACCTGATCGCCGGCTGGATGGTGATCGACGTCGACTCCTACGAGCGGGCGCTCGAGCTGGCCGGCGAGCTGTCCGCGGCTCCGGGGGCGGCCGGGGAGCCGATCCACGAGTGGCTCGAGCTGCGCCCGTTCCTGACCGAGCCCCCGACCATCACGGAGTGACGCATGGTGGATGAGGCCGAGCTGCGGACCCTCACCCCCACCGTGATCGGCATCCTCGTCCGCCGCGGAGCCGACTTCGCGGCGGCCGAGGACGCCGTGCAGGACGCCCTGGTCGAGGCCGTGCGCGTGTGGGCGGACGACCCGCCGCGGGACCCCAAGGGCTGGCTGGTCACCGTGGCCTGGCGCAAGTTCCTCGACGCCGCCCGGGCCGACGCCTCCCGGCGGCACCGCGAGGAGCGCGTCGAGGGCGAGCCCCTGCCCGGGCCGGGCGAGGCGGTGGACGACACCCTCCAGCTGTACTTCCTGTGCGGGCACCCGTCCCTGACACCGGCGTCGGCCGTCGCGCTCACGTTGCGCGCGGTCGGCGGCCTGACCACGCGTCAGATCGCTCAGGCCTACCTGGTGCCGGAGGCGACCATGGCCCAGCGGATCAGCAGGGCCAAGCGGACCGTCGCGGGCGTCCGGTTCAACCAGCCCGGTGACGTCGCCACGGTGCTGCGCGTGCTCTACCTGGTCTTCAACGAGGGCTACTCCGGCGACGTCGACCTCGCCGGTGAGGCGATCCGGCTCACCCGCCAGCTCGCGGCCAGGATCGATCATCAGGAGGTCGCGGGCCTGCTCGCGCTCATGCTGCTCCACCACGCCCGGCGTCCGGCGCGCACCGGCCCAGGCGGCAGGCTCGTGCCGCTCGCCGAGCAGGACCGAAGCCTGTGGGACACCCGCCTGATCGCCGAGGGCGTCGACGTGCTCCAGACGGCCCTCGCCCGCGACCGCCTGGGCGAGTTCCAGGCCCAGGCCGCCATCGCCGCGCTCCACGCCGACGCCCGGAAGGCCGAGGAGACCGACTGGGTGCAGATCGTCGAGTGGTACGACGAACTGGTGCGCCTCACCGGCAGCCCGGTGGCCCGCCTCAACCGGGCCGTCGCGGTCGGCGAGGCCGACGGCCCGCGGGCCGGCCTGGCCGCCCTGGCGGGGCTCGACCCCGCCCTGCCCCGCTACGTCGCCGTCGAGGCGTACCTGCGCGAGCGTGACGGTGACCCGGTGACCGCGGCCCGGCTCTACGCCGAAGCCGCCCGAGCGGCGGCCAGCCTCCCCGAATGCGAGCACCTCACAAGACAGGCCGCACGCCTGAACGGGCGGCTGCGCGGATGAGCACGGGGTCGTGATGACGGGGATCCGTGGACGGATGCCGGCGACCCGGTGGCCTACCTGACCCCAGGCGTATGGGACGGCCGGAGGCGTGGACCGAGGAGTTGGCCCACACCGGACGGACCGACATGGCGAAGCCCCTGGCGTTGATCGCCAGGGGCCTTCGGTTTCTGCCCGGCTCAGGGGCCGCTACAGCCCGGGGCGCTGGTGTGGTGCGTTTCTGTGGGTGTGGTCATGGCTGGGGCATCGGGAGGCAGGGTGGGGTCTGGAAGGTGACGCCGTCCAGGAAGTTGCCGGCTGTCGGGGTGCCGCCTGCGGCTGAGACGGACTCGAAGGCGAAGCGGGTGGTGGTCTGGCCGGGCGGGACGATGTAGACCCCGGTGTAGTGGCCCCAGGCGGTGTTGCCGTCGGTGAGGTCGGGGGTAGTGGTTCCGGTGGGGGTCTGCGCCGTGGTCGCTCCGGGGGCGCCGATGAGTACGCGCATCACGTCGGTGCCCAGGCGGCCTCGGTGGTACAGCGACCAGGTCATCGGGGTGCCCGGGACGGTGGGCAGGTCCTGGTAGAGGGTGGAGACCTGGTTGGCGTTGAGTTCGGCGAACTGCCCGCCGTCGGCCGCCGGGATGCCCATGCCGGTGCCGTTCCAGAGCTCCAGCTTGCGGTCGGTGGCGGTGGTGTGCCAGCCGATGGCCGGGTTGGTTGAGGCGTCGGGCAGGTTGTAGTCGACCGTGGCGACCGGCGGGGCCTCGAAGCTGCCGTTGGTCAGGCTGACCGGGGTGTAGGGGCAGGTGACGGCCACGGTGACCGTGGCGGTGCTGGTTCCGCAGGCGGTGGTGACGGTGTAGGTGAAGGTGTCGGTGCCGCTGAGTCCCGCGGACGGTGTGTAGATCACCTGGTTGCCGGAGATCCGCACGGTGCCGTTGCGAGGCTGGGTGACGCCGCTGACCGTGGGCGCCGTGCCGGTGTCGTTGGCCAGCACGGGCACGGTGACGGCGGTGTCCTGCCTGGTGGTGGCGGTGTCGTTGACGGCGGTGGTGGGCGAGATGGACTGCCCGGCGACGATCTGGATCGGCGGGGCGGCCGTGTTGTTCCCGAGCTGGCCCGGAGCCGCGATGACGCTGCTGATGCCGGTCGGCCTGATGGTCATGCTTCGCCCGATGGTGCCCTGCTTGACGCGGAAGGTGATGACCTTCGGGGCGGGGTCGGTCTTGGTGCCCGACGAGGGGATCGTCAGGGTGGTGCCGCCGATGCCGCCGGCTCCGGACTCGCTGACGACGTCGGCGTTGGCCAGCAGTGACGAGACGTCCCAGGTGGTGGTGTAACGGGAGACCAGCAGCGGCCACTTGGCCGTGCGGTGCGCCATCGTGAGGGTGAAGGTGCCGCCCGGTGCGATCTGCCCGCCCCACAGGGACGGGGAGGTGTCGACCGAGATCGCCCCGTTGCCCAGCTGCATGCCGAACGCGTTCTTCCAGTAGTAGATGACAGGGTAGGTCGCCTGCCCCGGCCGGACACAGGGCGTGTTGGCGGGTCGCGCGCCGGCCTGCCGCACGGCCGCCTGCGCGGACGTATCCGCGGCCTGGGCGGACGTACCCGCCGCCGCCTGCGTGCCCGATGCGGCCAGCAGCGCCGACAGGGCGCAGGTCAGCGCGGTGAGGGCGGATCTAGAACGTTGCGAAATCAACACTGAACTCCCACTCCGGGTGGCCTCGTAGATCAACTCCACGACGCTACTGCGTGTGATCGATCAACGTCGCAACGTGTCGGCTCGGGTGGTCATCGTGTCGCGGACGCGGGCGGGCTCCGGTAGGGCGGCCTCACGTACGTGGCGTCTCCGCACACGGTGAGGCGTCCGGGGCGACGAGGAGCCGCACACTCCCCAGACGTCGTTCCCGCTCGATCGGTTCGCCGGCCCTCGGCGGGGTCAGCCGGCTTCGGCCGGCGGTCCCGAGGGCGGGCCCTGCCTCACCGGACGATCCGGTAGGTCAGGTGGGTGGCGTCGGGGGTGGTGACGGTGGTCAGCGGGTCGAGCTTGAGGGCCGTGCCGAGCTGGTCGAACAGTGAGGTCCCGGACGTCAGCACGATCGGCGCGACGTGCAGCCGCAGCTCGTCGACGAGACCGGCCCCCAGCGCCTGCTGGATGACGCCGGCCCCGCCCATGATGTGGACCCGCTTGTCGCCGGCGGCCTCGGCCGCCCGGGCGACCGCTTCCTCGATGCCGCCGGTGACGAAGGTGAAGGTGGTGTCGCCCTTCACCACGGGCTCGTGCGCCCGGTGGGTGACCACGAACACCGGCTTGTGGAAGAAGCCGTCCTCGCCCCAGCCGCCGGTGTCGTCGTACACCTTCCGGCTGGTGATCACGGCGCCGGTCGCGGCGAAGGTGGCGGCGAGCAGCTTCTGCCCTTCCTCGTGGCCGAGCCAGGCGTGCAGGATCTCGCCGTCGTCGCCGAGGCCGGGCCGCTCGTCCACGCCCGGGCCGGTGATGTAGCCGTCCACGGACATCGATATGTCGGCTTCGATGAGGGCCATGAGGGCCGTCCTTCCTTGTGGCCGGCGATGAGGCTCGGACGGGCAGCGGGGGCTGCGGGGGGCCGAACCCATCGGTCCGCACGGGATCTTCTCGTTGCCATCGTGCCGGGCCGGACGGCGCCGGGCGGTCGAACGGCGGGGATGACTCTTCGATCAGCGGGTCCTTAGGGGGAGGGATCGTCTTGATCGGCGGATCCCGTCCTCGGGGAGAGGATCGTCACGTAAGCAACTCATGTTGACTATCTCCGAGTTAGTCAACTAATGTTGCTTGCATGCCCGCGAGTGACATCCCCGTCCCCCAGGACCCCGCCGACGCCCTCGCGGCCGTGGTGGCGTTGCGGCGCCTGGCCGACCACCTGGAGGACGCCGCCGTCGAGCAGGCGATGCGCGCCGGCTGGGCCTGGCCGCAGGTCGCCGAGGCGCTCGGTGTGACCCGTCAGGCGGTGCACGGGAAGCATGCCAAGCGGCTCATCGCCGCCGGCGTCAAGCTGAGGAGACGCTCACCGTGAACGCGTTCGACAGGTATCTCCACACGGTCATCACGGAGGGGGCGGTCGAGGCGCGGCGGCAGGGGTCCGCCACGGTCGAGGCGCAGCACCTCCTGCTGGCCGTCGCGGCCCAGGAGGGCACCGCGCCGCAGCGGGTCCTGGCCTCGGCCGGCCTCGACCACCCGGCGATCGTGGCCGCTCTCGACCGGGAGTTCCACCACAGCCTCGCGGCGGTCGGGGTGTCCCGCGGCTCGTTCGGCCTCTCTCGCACGGGCGGAACGTCCAAGCCGCCGGCCCTCGGCGCCACCGCCAGGCTGTCCCTTGAGCGGGCCTTCGGCGCGGCCTCCCGCAAGAAGGATCTGCGGCCGGCGCACGTACTGCTCGGAATCCTGCGGGGCGAGGTCGGCACGGTGGCACGCGCCCTGGCCCTGGCCGGCGTCGACCGCACCGACCTGCTGGCCCGCGTCCAAGGCGCCGTCACCGACGGCCCCGAGTGACAGGCGGGCGCTCTCTTCACCGCTCCACGGGACGCCGCTCCGCGCTCGCGCACCTCTCTCCAGCCACCCCCAACCATGACGGGACCGCCATGACGACCTCCGACGCCTCCGCGACCGACCGCGACCGAGGCCATGCCGGCATCCAGCGCGCGCTCGACCGGGCCGTGGCCGACGGCGGCGGCCCCGGCGTGGTCGCCGAACTCAGGGACGCCGATACGCCACCGTGGTTCGGCGCCGCGGGGGTGGCCGACCTGACGACCGGCCGCGGGCGCGGCCCGGGCGAGCACTTCCGCATCGGAAGCCTCACCAAGGCGTTCACCGGCACGGTGGTCCTGCAACTGGCGGCCGAGGCCGGGCTGACCCTGGACGACACGGTCGCCAAGTGGCTGCCGGGCGTGGTGGAGCAGTACATCCCCGGCGCGGACGGCGCCGAGATCTCCGTCAGACGGCTGCTCAACCACACCAGCGGCCTCCCGGACGCCCTGCCCGGCGAGGAGCCCCCACCCGCCGAGGAACCCGGCGCGCGCTTCATCTACTCCAAGATCAACTACACCCTCGCCGGGATGATCGTCGAGGGGGTGACGGGCTCGACGCTCGCCGACGAGATCGACCGCCGCATCGCCCGCCCGCTGCGTCTGACGGGCACCTACCTCCCGGCCGCCGAGACGACGATCCGCGACCCGCACCCCCGCCACTACTCCAGGCTGGGCGAGACCGGCCCCGAAGCGGAGATCCACGACGTGACCGAGATGGACGTGAGCTGGGCCTGGGCCGCCGGCGGGATGGTCTCCACGACCTCCGACCTGCACCGCTTCCTGAGCGCCCTGCTGCGCGGCCGCCTCCTGCCGCCCGCCGAGCAGAAGGAGATGTTCACCACCGTCTCGACGGAGGGCGCCGACTGGGTCCCCGACACCGCGTACGGCCTCGGCGTCTACTCCCAGCGGCTCCCGTGCGGCGTCACGCTCTGGGGCGGCGGCGGCTCCATCCCCGGCTCGACGTCCTACGCGATGGGCGACCGCCAGGGCGCCCATCTGCTGGTGAGCAACCTGAACGGCGACTGGAACGACTACCTGGAGACCTTCACCGACCTCTTCGAGACGTGCTTTCGCCCGGCGCCCCCCCGATCGTGACGGTGAGCCACCGACAGTGTCGTCCGGGCACTGGGCACCCCGCCGGAGCGGTGTTAATTTGGGGATTTTCCTGACGGACTCGGGAGGCAGGCATGCCCGACCACAACTCGCCGCGTCCGCCGGGGAACCACGACGACGCGCTGCCCGCCCTTCAGATCACCCGGCATTTCGACTTCGGGCAGTTCGTCTTCCTGCACTCGGAGTTCGAGGACGCGCGGGAAGAGCCGCAGCAGGTCGTGATCGACCCCACCGGCGGCAAGTACGCGGCCTACCACGAGTGGCTGGTCAAGGTGGGAAAGATCGAGCTGGCCAAGGTGGGTCCCCGGCCGCCGGAGCAGGTCCCGCATGAGCTGCGCGATCCCCTGGGCGGGCTGTCGCTGGACCGGCTCGTCGAGGGGCGCGAGCCTACCGCCTGGGCGCCGACCGAGCTCGTGATCGATTCGGCTCATCTCAAGGAGGTCGTGAGCACGAAGCAGGTCCCCTTCGAGGACAAGACGATCGTGCTGGAGCTCGACGAGCAGGCGGTGGCCTCCCTGAGCGCGGGCCGCAAGACCCTGGTCATGGCCGGGCCTCATGACGGCGGCACCCAGCCGTTCCTGGTGGAGCTGGCCGTCGACGTGCCGCTGGTGCAGCTGAGCGAGCCGAGCGTCGACAGGCTGCTCGCCGACGGCCGGGTCGACCAGGGCGCCGTCGTCCACGACGTCGAGCTGCACGAGAGCGTGACGCGAGCCCTGCTGGACGGCCGGCCGGCCGTCGCGTGGACGAAGGGGAGACAGGCCAGGCTCCTGCGGCTTGAGCCGCCGAGCAGGGGCGAGCGGGTGACGGCCGCCGAGGTCGTGGTGGACGACATGGCGGGCTTCCTGACCCGGCCCCTGGTGCCCGGCACCGATGGGCGTCCCGTCTCCGTCACCCTGTCGAGCGCGCACGTGAGCGCCCTTCGCCTGGACGGCACCGCCACCGTCACCGTCGGGGACGACCAGGTCACGCTGGTCGACGGGCGCCGGGAGGCCGCCGCGGCGCTCGACGGGCGGCGCCTGGCCAACCGTGCGCTGGCCGATCGGATCCATCTGAAGGACCCGGCACCCGTCCAGGTCCTGGCGGACGGCGTGGCCAAGTGGACGAAGATCAGCGGGGCGCCCCCCGCGCCGGCCAATCCGATCGGGCTGCCCGTCGCGGTGTTCCTGCCCTGGCGGCAGACGTGGGCGCTGACCGGTTTCAGCCAGGGCGACCTGCGCAGCAGCCTGGCGCTGGCACCGCAGGAGGAGATGACCATCGAGGTGTCGAGCTGGGAGCGGCGGCTGCGCACCCTCGACCAGTCGTCCCAGACCGACGTCGAGCAGTCCTTCGAAAGCGTCCAGACCCAGCGCGACACCGACGACGTCTTCTCCGAGCTGACCAACCGGCACGACTTCGCGTGGCAGCTCGAAGGCTCGGTGGACGCCACCTACAGCACCGGGAACGGGTCGATCACCGTGGGGGCCGGTGGGCAGGTGAGCGACACCAGCCATCT
Organism: Sphaerisporangium sp. TRM90804; assembly: GCF_029846175.1. Classification (GTDB taxonomy): domain Bacteria; phylum Actinomycetota; class Actinomycetes; order Streptosporangiales; family Streptosporangiaceae; genus Sphaerisporangium. Next base: position 333,969 of record NZ_JARWAC010000011.1, read on the forward strand.
CCAGTCGATCGCCCGGGTCACCCAGCAGCGTGTCAAGGAGTCGACCCAGAAGTCCGCCGCCCGGGTCAGGGCGATCCGGACGACGCGCATCACCGACGCCGTCGAGACCGGCGAGCAGACCCGGGTCACCCGCAAGATCAAGAACGCCAACTTCTCCCGCACGCTCACCCTGGACTTCTTCGAGACCCTGGCCCACTACAGGGTCACGCTCGCCCCCCGGCCCGAGCGGATGATGCTCGTCGCGCTGCTGCCCAACCCGCTGGCCACCAAGGAGTTCACCCGCGAGCTGGTGCGCCGGCACGAGTCGACGCTCCAGCGGGCGCTGCTCGACGGCTCCCTCAGCGAGGGGTTCGCCGCCTGCCGTAAGACCCGCGCCTACGAGAAGGCCAAGGAGATCATCTCTGATCTCGCCGCTCTTGGCGGCCAGGTCGACAGCGCCGCCGACGGCCTCGGCAAGGGGAAGCGGGGCTCGGGCGTTCCCGTGCCCACCGCGCAGGAGAAGGCCGTGGTGGAGCTCCTCACGCACATCGCCGCCGCCTACAAGAAGTTCGAAGGCGCGACCCCGGACGCCGCGCTCAAGAGGATTCCCCCGGGTCAGACCATCCAGGACGAGGAGCGTGCGGACGCCCAGCACTGGCTGTTCCTGCGGCTGGCCGGCAAGTACCTGCCCAGCGTGGTCGCGGGACTCGCGGGCCTCCCGAAGGTGCCGGCGATCACCGACGCCGAACCGCTCGTGGCCGTCATTCCCGCGCCCGGTTCGGCCACCACGCTCGAATCGCTCAACGACAAGTCCGACTGGGACAAGGAGCAGGCCGGCCTCGGCGTCAAGATCGGCGACCATGTCGGACGGGTCGACTGGAACTGGTCCAGCGGGCGGGCAAGGGAAGAGGGCCTCTACACCGCCGGTGACGGCGGGATCTCCGGCCTGCTCGGACGGCTGCAGCAGTCCTACGGCGCCTACCTGGCCAAGCGTTCCCAAGGCGACATGGAGGCCGAGAAGGAGGTCGTGATTGCCCAGGCGAACGCCCAGCAGGATCGGCTGAGCACCGCCGACCAGCTCGCGATGGCCTTCCCCCTGGACGAGCTGGCCGCCGCGCGGGAACGCGAAGAGGCGCTGCTCAGCCATCTCAACGAGCACCCCGACCACTACAGCTTCGCGCTGTTCCAGGGGCTCTCGCCGGCCGAGCAGGCCCGTCACATCGAGGCCGGCTCCAAGGGGGCGCTCAAGGTCGGCATGTTCGAGCCCCGGGTGATCGCCGTCAACGGCCCCCACCTGGCGGTGCCGCTGGCGCCGCAGCCGGCCGGTGAGTTGCGCGACTTCGTCGAGGTGCTGCGCACCGGCTTCCGGGACGCCTTCGGCGGCACCGCCGACACCCCGGACGAGCTGGTCTTCCCCACCCCGGGCCTGACCATCAGCACCCGGCTGGGTGAGCGCACCACCGCCGAGGACTACGTCGAGCGTTCGCGGGCCGCCGAACTGCGCCGCCTGGTCGCCGAGGCCCGCGCGGCCGAGCTGGAGGCCGACCGGCGCAGAGCACGCATCAAGCGTGGGGACCTCGAAGATCCGGAGCTGTCGGAGACTCCCTTCAAAGTGAGCCTTGAGCAGCCGGGCGACGACTGATGGCCGGCGGGACCACCTTGGGCGGCACCGGCGAGCCCGAGGTCGCGCGGCATCGTGACGGGCCCGCCGACGCCGCCTCGGTGCTGGTCGTGGTGGATCCCGGACCGGACAAGCCCCGAAGCGCCCAGGCCTCGCGCGAGCGGGACCACCTGGCCTACCGGGCGCCGCCGCGGCGTCCCCTGGTCACCGTCAACGGACGGCTGTACGAGCTGCCCCACGACGACGAGGCGGCCCTGCTCGACTTCCTGACCATGGCGTATCTCGTCTACGGCTGGGGCCCGATCGTCGCCGTCGGCCGGGAGCTGGCGCAGATGCGCTTACTCAAGCTGCATCCCGGCCGGGGCGCGGCGTCCCCGCTGAGCCTGCGCATCGTCGACGTGGGACTGACGGAGATCTCACAGTGGATCCTCGCCTACGAGAAGGCCGCCCTGGAGTTCCGGCTGGAGGTGCTGCGCAAGGCCCGGAGCCTGGAGGACACGGCCAGGGACATCGTCCTGACGATGCTGCGGCGCAGCGCCGGGCGGGTCGTGGACGAGGCGATGCGCTACTTCCAGTGGAAGTCGCGCGACGGTGCGGTGGCGGCGCTCCAGGCCCTGCCCGCGGCCGAGATCCAGGAGGACGAGGAGGCGGTGCGCGACCTGCGCGACCGCCTGGAACGCCTCGCGCCGTCCGCCAGAACCGTTCAGGAGCTGAACCGGGAAGCGCAGGAGGAGGAGGCGGGACAGAGACGGTCTCTCGGCCGCGACCAGGTCGGCATCGTCTCGCCGACGAGGGTCGCCAAGCTGGAGAAGACGCGCGAGGCCGGTCGCCGGGCGCGCGACGCCTACGTGAAAGCCCTGTTCGACGAGGCGGCGGGCGCCGCCGTGCTCTTCCGCTTCGACCTGGAGTCCGTGGTGACGGCGGTCGACAAGCCGGCGGAGCTGAGCGGTCTCGTGTTCACCCGGCTCCAGGGCACGTGGAACGCAACCCAACGGCTCTACGAGCCCCTGCGCGCCAGACGCCCCGCCAGGGTCGTCGGCGAGCAGGACGTACGCGGGGGCGGCCTGCCCGAGCGGCTCATCGCGGCGAAGATCGGCGACTCGGTCTGGACGCACCGGAAGGTGGTCGCCGCCGCCCTGGACCGGCTGCCGGTGATCGACCGCGACCTTTACGAGCGCATGCTGGACAATCTCGCCGCCGCGCAGGCCGATGAGGAGATCGCCGGCACCCGCCTGGGCGTCCTGCGGGATCTCGGCCTCGGCGCGCTGACCATCGCGCTCACCGTCGTCTGCCCGCCGGCCGGCATCGCGCTGGACGTCGGCCTGTCGGTGGGCGACGTCGTCTCCACCGTCGCCGAGTACCTGGAGACGGCCGCCGAGAGCCTGTCCGATCTCGACCCGCGCGAGTGCCTGGCGGACGTCGAGCCGTCGGCCGTGCCGATCATCCTGTCGGTGGCGGGCGCGCTGCTGAGCGTCGGCTGATGGCTCCCAAGATCCCCGCGCGGATCCAGGAGCTGACCCAGTGGCTCGACAAGATGCACCACGTGGATCCCGACCTGATCGAGGAGCTGATCCTCAGCACGTCCCAGATCAGGTTGTTCCGCAAGGGCGCCCGTGGGGTCGAGACCGACCTGCTGATCGAACCGGTGATCCGCGCGCTCGGCGAAGACCTGCTGCGGGAGCATTCGGCGCTGGTGCCCCTGATGAAGGGCGTCTACAAGCAGTTCCAGCTCGCCGTCCGCCATCCGGGCAAGGCGTCGTTCGCCGTGGACGAGCTCCTGGAGCTGCGGCGCGCGTGGCAGCCCCTGAAGGCGGAGCTGAGCAGGAGCGAGGTCGAGGACGCGGGCGAGTTCGCCCGGTGGTTCGACCAGGAGGTGGAGGAGATGACGGCGATCGTCCGGCGCGGCGGGACGCCGGGGCGCGCCCCGCGCAAAGGTGTTCAGGCGGCCCCCCGGAAGGTCAGCCGGGAGGACGCGCGCGCCGCGTACAAGGTCTTCACCGGCGCGATGGCGGACTCCTCACCCGCCACGTTCGTCCTGATGCAGCAACTCAGCTTCTTCTTCCGGCCGAGCGACCCGATCTGGCTCTCCATGGCGGAGGCGGTCGCTTCGACCGGCGTGAAGAACGTCGACGCGCTGGCCGTCAGAATCCAGGGGATCCTCGGCGAGGGGCTGGCACTTCGCCATCCGTGGGTCTTGCATCTGATGTCCGAAGGCGCCAGACGGGCGCAGAGACTGGCGGGTCTGCTCGGCCCGGAATGGAAGATCGTCTTCGTGGAGGGGGCGGCCTACGCGAGCAAGACCTCAGGCGCCGGGCTGGGGCAGCTCTACGACGGCTCGATCTGGATCGTCCGGAAAGGGCAGGGCGGGGAGCCGCTGGAGGCCGCGCCGGTCTGGGTGCTGGAGGTCAAGAGCGGGCGGGTGTCGGAGGCGATGAGGCAGATCGCCAAGGGCTTCGTGCGGGAGCTGGACAAGACGGTCCGGTTGCCCCGGCCGGACGGCTCGACCGCCGAGTGCACCGTCAGGAGCCTGCGCGCCCTGCTCGGGGACAAGGCCGATCTGGTCAAGGACGAGATCGGCGAGGCCTCGACCCAGCGGGTGCTCGTCGCGCCACGCGCCCCCGGCGACCGCTCCGTGCGGCACCTGCCGAAGGGGGTGGCGGTCGACTACATCATGTCGTTCATGTCCCAGCGGGATATGCGGACCGTGTCGCGGGCCTTGGCGGCGGCCCATGCGAAGGTTGCCCGGTAGGCGTGGTGCGGCCGCCCGTCGTCAGCGGTCCGGCGGGATGCGGTAGACGGACACGTGGGAGCGGCTGTCGGCGGTGAAGGGGGCGCCGGACCAGTCGCCGTGCCTGGTCTCCAGTTCGAAGCCGGCGAGCTGGGCCATGAGGTCGAGTTCGGCGGGCCAGATGTAGCGGTGCGGGCTGCGGGACAGCCGGGCCTGCCTGCCGTCGTCGAACTGGAAGTGGTGCGACACGACGTGCTGCAGCAGGACGTCGTAGGTGTCAAGGCCGATGTATCCGGGCTCGCACTGCCACACCGTGGCCTGGCGGCCCGGCGGGAGCTGGCGCAGCTCGGGGACCCACAGCTCGATCACGAACCGGCCGCCGGGCGTGAGGTGGCGGGCGGCGTTGCGGAAGCACGCGACCTGCTCGGCCTGGGTGAGCAGGTTGGAGATCGTGTTGTAGACGAGGTAGACGAGCGTGTACGTCCCGGGCGCGGTGGCGGTCGCCATGTCGCCGGCGACCACCGGGATCGCCGTCTCGTCGGCCTTCTCGCGCAGCCGGTCGAGCATCGCGGGTGACAGCTCGATGCCGGTGACGGGCACGCCCCGCCCGGCGAGCGGGACGGCCACGCGGCCGGTCCCGACGGCGAACTCCAAAGCCCGCCCGTCGCCGGCGAGCGCGGCCAGGCGGTCCACGGCCGGCCCAACGACCTCGGGCGCGAACATGCCGGTGCCCGGCGTGTCATAGCGCCGGGCGGTGTCGGCGTCCCAGATCTCCTGTTCCATGTCCCCCACGATCGTCATGAGGCGCACGGACTGTCCAACGATTTTGCGGCGGTCACGCGTCTCTGCGGGTGATCAGGAGGGCCGCCACGACGAGCGGCACCACCGCGTAGGCGGCCAGGAGCGCCGCGGCCACCGGAGGCGGCAGCAGCGCCCCGTAGACCGAATGGGTCAGGTCGGCGCCCGTGATCTGGCCCGGCAGCGCGGGCAGCATCACGGAGCCGAGTCGCTCGCTCCACGGCTCCGGCAGGTTCCCGGCGATCATCGGCAGCAGGTAGACCAGCACCACGATCGAGGCGATCGCCCCCGCCGACGACCGCAGGATCGCGCCGAAGCCCAGCCCGGCCAGCGCGAACACCATCACCGACACGCCCGAGGCGAGCATCATGGGCGCCTTCTCCGCGAACGGCGCGAGGTAGACGCCGCCGAACCGATCGCCGATCATGGCGCGGCTGACGAAGTAGGTCGCGAACACGACCACCGGCCCGACCGCCAGCGCCACGGCTCCGACGATCGCGGCCTTGGCCGCGAGTACCCTCCGGCGCCGCGGCTCCGCGGTGAAGGTGAGACGAATCGTCCCGGTGACGTACTCGGAGGTGATCGCCAGCACGCCCAGCACGCCCATGCACAGCTGCGGCACCAGGAGGGTGACCAGCTCGATCTCGGCTATGCGGGCCGTCGCCCGCCGCTCGGGCGAGGCGCCGTCGAAGACGTTCACCGCCGACCAGGCGACCACGACGCCGAGCAGGATGCCCGCGAGGGCGGCGGCGACGGCGATGCCGGTCGAGCGGATCGAGCGGAGCTTCAGCCATTCGGCCGACAGGACGGCGCTCACCGTCCGCTCCCGTGTCGCGGGCCGGACGCGGCGGGGCCCGGACGGGCGTCCTCGGGCGGGGCGTCCCGGGAGGCCGGCTCGGTGCCGGCGACCGGCTGTCCTCGCCCGACGACCGCCGGCTGACGGCAGGGCGGTTCACCGAGGGCCGTCGTGGGTCCCTGGCGCTTGGGCGGCTGGTGGGCTTCGATCACGCGCTTCACGGTTTCGCACGCCGGTGCCCCGGCGCGTCGGACCGAGGGCTGGACGCCGGGTCCGTGCGGGGGCTGACGTGGGCGGCGGCATCAGACCACGGGATGACGTCGCCGCCCCCGGCCCGTGGATATCGTCATGACGTGGACCATCCGCCCCTCGGCCGCCGGTCGCTGATCGGGCTCGACTGCCTGGCGGCCGCCCTCTACACGGCCGTCACGCTGCCGGCCGATCTGGGGCTGGTTCCCTGCCTGGTCGTGGCGGGCGTCGGGCTCCCCGTCGCGGTGCGGCGGCTGTGGCCGCTTCCGGTCTTCTGCGTCGTCCTGGCCATGTCGGCGGTGGCGATGTCCCTCGGTGTGCTGCGCGACCCGTTCGTCGCGGCGGCCTTCGCGCTCTACACGGTCGCGGTCGGCCGGCCGTCCCGCCGGCAGGTGTCCACCTCCGCGATGGGCACGCTCAGCGCCGCCGGCCTGCTGGCCGTGGCGACGATCGGCCTGTCCGTGCCCGAGACGCCGTCCTGGTGGATGAACCGTCTCGGGCTGCTCCCCGGCGGCCTGGTGGCCCTGGGCGGGGCCCTGACCGTGGGCCGTGCCGTGCGGGACAGGCGGGCTTTCATGGCCCGCTCCGCCGAGCAGCTCGCCCAGCGGGCGGTGGCCCGGGAGCAGCTGCGCATCGCGCGTGAGCTGCACGACATCGTCGCGCACAGCATGAGCGTGATCGCGGTCAAGGCGGGCATCGCCAACCACGTCGCCGAGGCCAGGCCGCAGGAGGCGCGCGACGCCCTGGCCGTCATCGAGACCACCAGCCGCGGCGCGCTGGTCGAGCTCCGCCACATGCTCGACGTCCTGCGCACCGCCGCCGGCCCGGCCCACGCGGACCCCGCCAAGCCGTCCGGCCCGGGGACGCCCGCCCAGGCGGGCCTCGCTCCCGCGCCGGGGCTCGCCGGGCTGCCCGGCCTGGTCGAACGCGCGGGAATGGCGGGGGTGCGGGTCGACCTGAAGGTGGACGCGGACGAACTGCCCGAGGGGGTGGAGCTGTCGGTCTACCGGATCGTCCAGGAGGCCCTCACCAACGTCGTCAAGCACGCCGCCCCGGCCCGCTGCGCGGTGACCGTCACCTCCGACGGCCGCGAGGTGGGCGTCGAGGTCACCGACGACGGGCCCGGCACGCGCACCCTGCCCGCGTCCCCGGACGGTCACGGCCTGATCGGGATGCGCGAGCGTGTCACCCTTTACGGCGGAACCTTCACCGCCGGGCCACGCCCCCAGGGCGGGTTCCGGGTATCCGTCCGGCTTCCGTATGGGGAGGTTTCGTGATCCGTACCTCCGGCACCGGGCCGCGTTCTCGGGGCGGTTCGCGGGTGTCCGTCCGGCTTCTGTACGGGGAGGCCTCGTGATCCGCGTGCTCGTCGCCGACGACCAGGCGTTGCTCCGGGGGAGTTTCAAGGTGCTGGTCGAGACCGCCCCGGGGCTCGTCGTGGTCGGGGAGGCGAGTACCGGGGCCGAGGCCGTACAGCTGGCCCGGCGCGAGCGGCCCGACGTCGTGCTGATGGACGTCCGGATGCCCGAGATGGACGGCATCGAGGCGACCCGCCGCATCTGCGGCGAGCCGGAGACGTCCGGAGTGCGGGTGCTCATGCTCACCACGTTCGACCTCGACGTCTACGTCTACGGGGCGCTCCGCGCGGGCGCCAGCGGCTTCCTGCTCAAGGACACCCCGCCCGCCGGCCTGTTGTCGGCCATCGAGGTCGTCGCCTCCGGCGAGGCGCTTCTCGCCCCGACCGTGACCCGCCGCCTGATCGCCGAGTTCGCCCGCCGTGCCGACCCGCCCCGCCGCGTCGCGCTGGACGGCGTCACCGAGCGCGAGCGGGAGGTCCTGGGCCTGATCGCCCGCGGCCTGTCCAACACCGAGCTCGCCGCCCATCTGCAGCTCAGCCTCGCCACCGTGAAGACCCACATCGGCCGCCTGCTCACCAAGCTCGACGCCCGCGACCGCGCCCAACTGGTCATCGCCGCCTACGAGTCCGGCACGGTCAGCGTCTCCCGCGACTGAGCCCCTTCGGGCGGACCGCTCCGGACGCCCTTGCGGCGGGCCCGTCGGCGTGAGAAAGCGGTGGCCCGCCCGAACGCGCGATGATCTTCATGGCGGCGTCGCGCTCTACGCGAGGGGCGGCTCGGCGGCCGAAGGCGCCGTGGTGCGCCCTCGCTGACCAGCGGCTTCTCGGTCTGACCGACCGGTGTCCTGCTCGCAGTCCGTCATGGGGCATCACGGTAGCGAGGGAGCCGGTCGCCGTCCGCGCGACATCACTCCGTACGCTGTATAATATACATTGTACGGAGTTTGGGACGACAGGAAGGACGCGGGTGTACGAGCCGAGCGACGAGGAACTGAAGAGCATCGAGGCGTGGTTCGCGGAGTACGACTCGCTGGCCGACCGCGGCGCCATCGAGCGGCTCGCCGATCTGGCGGTCTTCCCGATGAACCTGGTCACCGACGTGCCCGGCGCCTACGCGGCCGTGCGCCAGTGGTCGCGGGAGGAGTACGTCGAGGCGATGCGGGAGACCATGGGCGAGGGTACGGCCGGGCTCGGCCTCCGGTCGAAGCGCACGCCGCGCTTCATCAGCCAGAACCTGGTGCTGGTGGAGACCACGGCGACGATGACCATCGAGAACGAGCCCCAGACCATGCACTACGCCGACCTCCTGGTGCGCACCGAGGGCGGATGGGCGTTCCAGACGATGGTCCAGGGAGGCTGGGGCACGGGCTGGCCCCCCGCGAAACGCGGCTGACCTCGCACGCCGCAGACGGCGCGCCGTGCGGCCGGTGCGGCCGTGTCAGGTCGCCGGGATGGGGGCGGCGTTGAGGCAGGGGCGGCACATGGGGACGTTCACCAGGCCGGCGGTGGGGGTCTCGCAGGGGAGTACGCCGACGGCCGTGCCCTCGCAGATGCCCGCGCGGTCGCCGTGCCGGTGCCGGCACAGGCAGTTGCACGCCTGGTGGACTTCTCCGTGCTCGCTCGCCCCGATGACGGCGTGTCCCTCGGCGGTGTTGGCGAACTCCACCATTCGCAGTACGGCCGGTGACCGCGCCCACTGGGCGACCCCGTGCAACAACGCCGCGGCGACGGGGCGGGCCTGCCGCGGCGCGGCCTGCCCCGCCACGGCACGCTCCGCCGGCCTCCGCGCGGCCCCGGGGTTCGCGTGGCCTTCCGCCGGCCTTCGCGTGGCCCCCGGCTCCTCGGGGGTTTCGATCGTGCTCCGCGCGGCCCCGCGTTCCACGAAGCCTTCGGCTGGTCTGCGCGCGGGCCCGGGGGTGGCGGGGTCGGGGCGCTTGGGGGGTGTGGCGGTCCACACCATGGCGTCTTCGCTGCCGTGCCAGTCGGCGATGACGTCGTCTATCGCCGCCAAGGTGTCCTCGGGGTCCCGCATGGCTTGATTCTCGCGCACGAGCAAGATCCAGTGGAGGTGTCAGCGGTCACGTTCCACGGCCGGTTCCGCACGCGTTGAGCCCGGCGCCGGCGCGGTCACAGCCCGGGCGTCGTACGGTTACAGCGGGGCGCCGGAGGGCCCCGGGGCAAGGCGCACGCTCGGTGTGGTTCCCGGTGTCGCGGGAGGCTGCTCAGAGAGTGAGTGCGTCTCGCCGACGGGGAGGCGGTTCAGAGGGTGGGGTGGATCTCGCCGACGGGAAGGCCGCCGCCCAGCACCGGGACGGTCGTGTACGCCTCGGCTCCGGTGACGTCCGCGCCCAGGGCGGACAGGGCGGCGAGGGCGATGGCGGACGTGGCGCGCGGGCCGCCGTCGATGACCTTCACGGCGACGGCGTGCCCGTGCGGCGTGGCCGCGACCAGGACGCCTTCGGCGCCGCCCTTCACGATCGAGCCCGGGAGCGCGCGCATCAGCTCGGTGTTGAGGTGGCCGGTGCCGCCGACGTACTCGGGGTGGCGGTGCATCGCGTCGGCGACCGCGCGCTCGGGGCTGCCCGGCGCGGCGGTCGCGAGGGAGCGGACGGCTCGGGCCAGGCCGGTGAGGGTCATCGCGAACAGGGGCGCGCCGCAGCCGTCGACCGCCGTGTGCGGGGTCTTCTCGCCCGACAGGTCCTGGACGGCCGTGCGGACCCGCTGCTGCAGCGGGTGGCCGGGGTCGAGGTAGGACGCGGTGTCCCAGCCCGACGCGGCGCAGGCCGCCAGCATCGCGGCGTGCTTGCCCGAGCAGTTCATGCGCACCCGGGAGGCGCTCTCACCCGAGCGGATCAGGGCGGCCCGGGTCGCCCCGTCCTCCGGCCAGTCGGCCGGGCAGCGCAGGGCGGAGAGGTCCAGCCCCGCCTCGTGGAGCATCCCGGTGACCAGCGTGACGTGGAGGTCCTCGCCGGTGTGGCTGCCCGCCGCGATCGCCAGGCTCGGGCCCGCCAGCGGTGCGCCGGAGGTGAGGCAGGCCAGGGCCTGGAAGGGCTTGGCCGACGAGCGCGGGAGCATGGGGGCGTCGGGCGCGCCCAGGGCGAGCGCGAGGCGGCCGTCCGGAGCCAGGCCGGCGACGCTGCCGAAGTGGACGCTCTCGGTGAAACCCGACCGGACGACCTCCGCCAGGGGCGCGTACATACTGGGGCCTTTCTGGTTCACTGCGCGTTACTCACGTCACATACGGCACTTACGGCGACGAGGGCCGGGGCCGCGTCCATGCCGGGGTCCTTCGGGGCGCGCGGCGGTCCTGCGGACGGCCTCGGCCGGGGGAGCGTACCCGTCGCGGCAGGGGAGGTTCGCGGGACGGCCTCGGCCGGCGGCTCGTGCGTCTCGGGGCGAACGAGCCTCATGCCCGCGCCTGCCGGGACTCCAGCGTGCGGGCCAGTTTGGACAGCGACGCGTTGACCACGAGGTAGACGAGCGCGACGACGATGTACGTCTGGATGAGCAGGTGGTTGTAGTTGGCCAGCACCTTGCCGCTGTACAGCAGCTCGGCGTAGCTGACCACGAAGCCGAGGGAGGTGTCCTTGAGCAGGCCGACCGACTGGCTGACGATCGACGGGAGCACCCGTCGGGCGGCCTGCGGCAGCACGATCATGCGCATCGTCCGGCCGCGGGTCAGGCCGATCGCCAGCCCGGCCTCGGTCTGGCCGCGGTCGACCGACAGGACGCCGGCGCGGAAGATGCCGGCGAACGCCGCCGCGTTGGAGACCGCGAGCGGCACGACCAGCTTCCAGAACAGCGGCAGGTCCAGGCCGTACCTGGGCAGGGCGAACAGCACCACGTACACCAGCAGCAGCGCGGGGACCGTCCGCACGACCTCGATGTACGCCGCCGACGCCCAGCGCACGGGCCGCCGCGACGACAGCCGGCCGAGCGCGAGCACCAGCCCGCCGGCCATGGCCAGCGCGGCCGACACCACGGCCGCCAGCAGGGTGGACCACAGCCCGTTCAGCAGGTAGCGCCACATGGGCCAGGTCGCGTACGGCTGCCAGCGGGCCGCGTCGAGCTGGCCGGCGGCGGCGAACTGGCGCACGGCGAGCAGCAGCAGCGCGAGCACGGCGAGCGAGGCGACGACGGTGGCGACGCGGATGCGGCGCCGCGCGCGCGGCCCCGGCTCGTCGAACAGCAGGCGGGCGGGCGCGCCCCCCTTCGCCGCGGCGAGCCCCTTCCCCCGGGCGAAGGCCATGAGGTTCGTCATCGGACGATCGCCAGCCTGCGCTCCAGCACGCCGGTGACGTAGCCGGCGACCGACGCCAGGAGCATGTACGCCACGCCCGCCCCCACGAAGATCGGGATCGGCTGCGCCTCGATGAGGTTGACCCGGTTGGCGGCGGCGGTCAGCTCCACGACGCCGACGGCGGCGGCCAGCGAGGTGTTCATCGTGAGCATGATGACGATGTTCCCGAGGGGCTGGACGACGGTGGCGAGCGCCTGGGGCAGCACCACGTGCCGCAGGGACGCGGTGAAGGTCAGCCCGAGGGCGCGCGCCGCCTCACCCTGCCCGGCGGCGACCGAGTTGATCCCCGACCGCAGCGCCTCGGCGACGTAGGCCGCCTGGTAGAGCGCGATCACCACCACGGCGGTGGTGAACAGCCCCGCCTGGACGCCGATCTCCGGCAGTCCGAAGACGGCCAGGATCAGCAGGACCAGGAGGGGGATGTTCTGCAGCGTCTCGACGTAGACCGTCCCGGCGGCGCGCAGCACGGGAACCGGGCTGACACGCGCCGTGGCCACGACGGCGCCGATCGCGAACGCCCCCGCGAGCGCGAGCAGCGTGAGCCGCAGTGTGACGACCAGGCCGTCCCACAGTGCCGGGAGGTTGCCGGACAGGGCGTCCATCGGGGACGGCCGCCTACGATCCGGGGACCGAGCCGATGGCGGGCGGCGCCGGGGCCTCGCCCTGCACGACCGTGCCGATCGAGTTCTTCCACGCCTGCTGCCACAGGCCGGCGTCCTGGATCTTCTTCAGCCAGCCGTTGACGAACGTCTTCATCTGGTCGTCGGCGTGCTTGAGGCCGATGCCGTACGGGTCGGTCGTGAACGGCTCGCCGACCACCTGCAGGTCGGGGTCGCTCTTGCCGTTGGCGACCAGGAGCGACTGGTCCTGCACGTAGGCGACGCCCCGGCCCTGCTTGAGCGCCTGCACGCACTCGGGGTCGCTGCCGAAGGTGACGATCTCGGCGTTGGGCGCGACCTTCTTGATGGCGGGGATGGCCGGGGTGTTGGCGCCGGCGATGACGGTCTTGCCGTCCAGGTCCTCGGGCTTGGTGATGCCCGTGATGCCCTTCTTGACCGCCACGGCGAGGCCGGAGGTGTAGTACGGGCCGGCGAAGGCGACCTGCTCCGCCCGCTCCGGGGTGATCGTGTAGGTCTGGAAGACCACGTCGACGGTGCCGTTGGAGAGCAGCGCCTCGCGCGTCTCCGACGCCGAGTTGACGATCTTCACCTTGGGCCGGCCGATGATGTACTTGGCCAGCATCTTGCCGAGGTCGGCGTCGAAGCCCTCGACCTGCCCGGTCACGGGGTTCTGCTGCGAGAGCAGGGGCGCGTCGAGCGAGCCGCCGACGATCAGCTCGCCGCGCTGCTTGATCTTCTCCATCGTCGAGCCGGGAAGGATCTCCGAGGCCGCGGCGACCGGGGCGTTCGCGAAGGCGTCGGCGGCGGCCGTCTCGGGGGCGCCCGCGCCGGGGGGTACGGCGGGGGAGCCGCCCTCGGCCGAGCACGCGGCCATTGCACTCATCGACACGACGGCAGCCACGGTCAGCGCCGCGCGGCGCATGCGTGACAGTGCGGGAGCGTGCACCATCACCAACTCCATTCCTCGCAGAGCCGCCCTTGGGGACGGCCTTACCATTCGACTTCATTCGGAATCGAATGTTTACGGACTTTAGGGGCCGATATCGACGTAAGTCAACACATTGCCGGATTAAGTCACGCCGTGGTATGCATCTCCCTGTGCCAGGCAAAGGTGAGCTCCTCCGACTCGTCGCCCTCGGCCACGCGGAGTCACGCGCCGATCTCGCCAGGCATTCCGGCCTCGCCCCGTCGAGCGTCTCGCTGCGGGTCGAGGAGCTGATCGAGGCCGGGCTGCTCCAGGAGGAGGGCGCGGGAGCCTCCAGGGGAGGCCGGCGTCCCCGGCGACTGCGGCTGGCGCCCCAGGCCGGGCTCCTGGCGATCGCCGACCTCGGCAGCCACCACGTCCGCCTCGGTCTCGCCGACCTCAGCGGCACGCCGCTCGCCGTCGTCGAGCACCCCTGCGACATAGCGGCCGGCGCCGAGCCCACGCTCGACTGGATCTGCGACCGGCTGGAGGAGCTGGTCGCGGCGCGGGGCGACGGGCTGCCCGTGCGCGGCGTGGGCATCGGCGTCCCCGGCCCCGTCGACCCGGCCGAGGGCACGGTCATCTCGCCTTCGCGCATGCCGGGCTGGAGCGAGTACCCGGTCCGCGCGCACCTGTCGGCCCGTTTCGGCGTCCCGATCCTCGTCGAGAACGACGCCAACCTGATGGCCGCGGGGGAGTACCTGGCCTGGCCCGGCTGCGAGAACCTCATGGTCCTCAAGGTCGGCACCGGCATAGGGTGCGGGATCATCGCCGGCGGCCGGCTGCACCGGGGCCGCGGGGCGGCCGGCGACATCAGCCACGTCCGCGTACGCGCGGACGCCTCGGTGATGTGCTCGTGCGGCCACTCCGACTGCCTGGAGGCGTACGCCAGCGGCGCCGCGCTGATGGCCGCGCTGGCCGCCCAGGGCGTCGAGGTCGCCCACCCCTCGCGCATCGCCGACCTGGCCGCCGACGGCGTGCCGCAGGCCACCAACCTCGTGCGCGGCGCGGGCCGCCTCATCGGCGACGTGCTCACCGCGCTGGTCAACTTCTTCAACCCCGACGCCGTGGTCATCGGGGGCAGCCTGTCGGCCGCCGAACAGCTCATCGCCGCCGTCCGCGGCGCGGTCTACGAACGCTGCCTGCCCCTGGCGACCCGGGACCTGAAGATCGACGTCACCCGCGCCGGCCCCGACGCCGCCATCCTCGGCGCCGGCTCCCTCCTGCTGGACGCCGTCCTCGCCGACGCCTGGGTGGAGCAGACCGCCCCCCGCCCCTGAGGCCGGGGGGCGAGGGCCCGGCCGTCAGTAGGCGACGGTGAAGCGGCGGCGGTGGTGCTTGGGGGTTTCGATCTCGTCCAGGAGGGCCGGGAGACGGTCAGCCGGCCCTCGTGGCCGCGTGCTCCCGGGCGGTGCGCAGGGCGCCGAGGAACGCCTCGACGGGCTGCGCGCCGGAGATGCCGTAGGTGCGGTCGAGCACGAAGAAGGGCACGCCGGTCGCGCCGAGCGCCCGCGCCTGGTTGACGTCCTCCATGACCTCGCGGCTGTACGCGTCGCCGGCCAGCACGCGGCGGGCCTCCCCGGCCGGGACGCCGACCTCCGCGCCGAGCCGGACGAGCGTCTCGGCGTCGTCGACGACCTCGCCCTCGACCAGGTTGGCGCGCATGAGCCGCTCGTGCATCTCGGCGCCGATGCCGTGCGTCTTGGCGAGGTGGGTCAGCCGGTGGGCGTCGAAGGTGTTGGCCATGACCGACCGGTCGAAGTCGTACGCCAGGCCCTCCTCGGCCGCCAGCGCCTTGACGTGCTCGGTCATCCCGCGGACCTGCGCGGCGGTGGCCCCGGTCTTCCTGGCGAGCGCCTCGTAGACGGGCTGTCCGAGCCCCTTCGGAAACGAGGGGTCGAGCTGGAAGCTGCGCCACTCCACCTCGACGTCGCCGGCGTGCTCGAACCCGGCCAGCGCCTTCTCCAGCCGCCGCTTGCCGAGGTAACACCAGGGGCACACGATGTCGGACCACACCTCGACCCGCATCGGCCCGCCCCCGCTCACAGCGGGCAGCCTTCGCCCGAGCACGCCGGGGCGTCCTCGGATCCCAGCGTCACCAGCCCCGGCGCCGCGGCGACCGGCTCCTCGGCCACGGCGTACGGCCATGCCGCCGCCGGTGTGGACTCGCGCATCAAGACCTCCTTGGTTACTTCTTGTGCGTAACCCCATGATGCGTGAGTATTGAGGTCAGGCGGAAGGAGGCACTTTCATGTCAGTCACGCACCCCCATGTGCCCAAGGCCCTCGCGGACGACTCCGAGCCCGGCGCCTCCCCGTCGTCGTCAGCCGTGGCCGCCGGCTTCGAGCTCACCGACGACTGCCCCGTGCGCGACGTCCTCGACCGGGTCGGCGACAAGTGGAGCGTGCTGATCATCGTCCACCTCGGCCGCCAGCCCTACCGCTTCGGCGAGCTCCACCGCGCCGTCGAGGGCATCAGCCAGCGCATGCTCACGCTCACCCTGCGCGCCCTGGTACGCGACGGCCTGGTGTCCCGCACCCCGTACGCGACCGTCCCGCCCCGCGTCGACTACGAGCTCACCGAACTGGGCCGAACCCTCCTGATCCCGCTCTCGGCCCTCAACACCTGGGCCACCACCCACCGAGACGCCATCCGCACCGCCCGCGAACGCCACGACCGGGAGGCCGGCGCCGCCGACTCCTGAGGCCGGCGTCCGGCCCGCCGGCGACCGCATGGGGCCGGCGGGGCCCGGCCGGCCGTCGCGTCAGGGGGTGCGCAGTTCGGTGATGAAGGCCTCGGCGGTGTCGAGGAGTTCGGCGCGGGAGGACGTGGTGGTCTGGGGGTCGATGAAGACCTCGTCGGCGCCTGCATCGGCCGTGGTCCTGAGGTACTCGCAGATCTGCGGGACGGTGCCGGTGGCGGGGGCGCGGTCGGCGCCGGCGGGGCGGTCGGTGACCTCGGTGTTGGCCCGCAGGACCAGGCGCAGGCTCGACGGGTCGCGGCCGGCCTTCTCGGCGGCGGCCTGGGCCATGCCCCACAGGGCCGTGAGGTAGGGGAGCGGCATGGCGGCGCCGAGCCAGCCGTCGGCGCGGCGCCCCACCCGTTCGAGGGCGCCGGGGGAGAATCCGCCGAGCAGGATCGGCGGGCGCGGCTTCTGACGGGGTTTGAGGCCGACATGGGACGGCGGCACCGTCCACCTGGGCCCGTCGTGCTCGACCACCTCGGACGTCCAGAGCTTCTCCATCAGGTCGAGCGTCTCCTCCAGCCGCGCGCCCCGGTGCTCCCACGGCACGCCGACGGCGGTGTACTCGTCGCGCAGCCAGCCGAGGCCGATGCCCACGTCGAGCCGCCCGTCGCTGAGCAGGTCGAGCGAGGTCAGGCTGCGGGCGAGCATGATCGGCGGCTGCCACAGCGCGTTGAGCGTGCTCGTGCCGAGCCGCACCCGGCGGGTGGCGAGGGCGGCGAGGGTCAGCGCCGACAGCGGGTCGAAACACGTGGCGTACTGCGGCGGCATGACGCCGTCCACGCTGGGATACGGGTCGCTCGGCGACAGCGGGCCGATGACGCGGTCGCCGGCCCACAGGCTGTCGTAGCCCATGTCCTCCAGGTCGCGACTGACCTCGGTGATGAGGCCGGGATCGGCGAAGACGCCGTACTGGGGTACGGCGAACCCGATGCGCATGCGGTGGCTCCCTCGACTCGGTGACGCTGCCGGGACGCCGCGGCCCTGTGCCGGCGGCCGTGCGCGGCGTCCCGGACGACACTAGATCAACGCCGGGGCCGGTCGTCCGTATTCACCTGGCGGTCACCCCGGAACCGTCGGCGCGTCAGCCCGAAGTACGTGGAGCTGCCTAACGTCCGAGGGGCCCCCAGAACACAACCGAATAGGGGAAGGCCCCGAATGTTCAGACGCACCACCGGGATCACCGCGGTTCTCGCGGCCGCGGGTCTGGTCGCCGGCACCGTCGTCGCGGTCGTGGGTGACGCCACGGTCGCGTCGGCGGCGACCACCGTCGCCGCGACGGCGGACACCTACGTCGACGACTCCGCGACCGGCACCAACCACGGCACGTCCGGGCAGCTCGGCGTGGACGGCTCGCCCGTCAAGCGGATGTTCCTGAGGTTCGACGTCTCGGGGGTGTCCGGGACGGTCACCGCCGCGAAGCTGCGAGTCCACACCGACGACGTCTCGGGCGCCGAGAGCGGCAGCGGCGGGACGTTCAGGGCCATGAGCACCACCACGTGGTCGGAGACCGGCGTCACCTGGAACAACCAGCCCGCCATCGACGGCGCCACCCTCGGCTCGATCGGCTCGGTGACGCGCAACGCCTGGTACGAGGTCGACGTGACCGCCCACGTCAAGGGCAACGGCGCCTACAGCTTCGGCGTCACCTCCTCCAGCACCGACGGCGCCGACTTCGACGCGCGGGAGACCGGCTCCACCGCGCCGCAGCTCGTGATCACCACGGGCTCCACGACGCCGCCGCCCTCGGGAGACCCGGTGCTGGTCGGCGCGGGCGACATCGCCAACTCCGGCTCGGGTGACACCGCGACCGCCAACCTGCTGGACGGCATCCCCGGCACGGTGTTCACCACCGGCGACGACGCCTACAACAACGGCTCGGCGTCGGACTTCGCCAACTACTACGCGCCCACCTGGGGCCGGCACAGGTCGCGCACGCGCCCGGTGCCGGGCAACCACGAGTACAACACCTCCGGCGCCTCGGGCTACTACGGCTACTTCGGCGCGGCGGCCGGCGACCCGAGCAAGGGGTACTACTCCTACGACCTGGGCAACTGGCACGTCGTGGCGCTGAACTCCAACTGCTCGGCGATCGGCGGCTGCGGCGCCGGCTCGGCGCAGGAACGCTGGCTGCGCTCCGACCTCGCCGCCGCCGGCAAGCCATGCACGATCGCCTACTGGCACCACCCGCGCTTCACCTCCGGCGCCAACCACGCGCCCTACACGGCGGTGGGGCCGCTGGTGCAGGCGCTGTACGACTACAACGCCGAGGTCATCGTCACCGGCCACAACCACCACTACGAGCGGTTCGCGCCGATCAACCCCGCCGGGCAGCTCGACAACGCGCGCGGCATCCGGCACTTCGTCGTCGGGACGGGCGGCGCCGGTTTCTACGGGTTCGGCACGATCCTGGCCAACAGCCAGGTGCGCAACAACAACACCTTCGGCGTGATCAAGTTCACCCTGCATTCGAGCGGCTACACCTGGCAGTTCGTGCCCCAGGCCGGCAAGTCCTTCACCGACGGCGGCACCACCGCCTGCCACTGACGGCAGACGTCGGCCCGCTCCGCGTCCGGCGTGCCCGCGCACGCCGGGCGCGGCACCCCCACCTCGGGAAGGTGTGCGCCCTGTGTACCTGTCCACGATCGGCCGCCCCGGGGGCGGCGCCGCCCCCGTCGCCGCCGGCCCGGCCGCGCGGCGCCGGTGGACGGTGGTCGGCGGCAACGTGTTCGCGCTCGGCACCGTCAGCCTCGTCACCGACGTCTCCTCGGAGATGGTCACCGCGATCCTGCCCCTCTACCTCGTCGTCGGGCTGCAGCTCAGCCCGGCCGCGTACGGCGTCATCGACGGCGCCTACACCGGCGCCACGGCGCTGCTCCGGCTGGCGGGCGGTTACCTCGCCGACCGCGTGCGGCGGCGCAAGGCCGTGGCCGGCGTCGGTTACGGCCTGTCGGCGGTCGCCAAGCTGGGGCTGCTCGCCGCCGGCGGCTCCATCGCCGGGATCGGGCTGGCGATCACCGCGGACCGCGCGGGCAAGGGGCTGCGCACCGCGCCCCGGGACGCCCTGATCACGCTCTCGACCCCGCCCGCGCACCTCGGCCGGGCCTTCGGGGTGCACCGAATGATGGACGGCGTCGGCGCCTTCGCCGGGCCGCTGGTCGCGCTCGCCGTGCTGGCGGTGGCCGGACAGCGCTACGACGCGGTCTTCGTCACGAGCTTCTGCGTCGCGGCGTTCGGCGTCGTGATCCTCGTGCTGTTCGTCCGCGACCACCGGGGGCCGGCCGCGCCGCCGTCCGCCGCCGTGGTGTCGCCGCGACGGGCGGCCGGGCTGCTGCGCGTCCCCGGCCTGCGGCGGCTGCTGGTGGCGGCGTGCGCGCTCGGCCTGGCGACCATCGGGGACGGCTTCGTGTACCTGCTGCTCCAGCGCCGCGAGGAGCTGTCCCTCGGGTGGTTCCCGGTGCTGGCCGTCGGGACCAGCCTGGCGTACCTGCTGCTCGCCGCGCCGCTGGGGGCGCTGGCCGACCGGGTCGGGCGGCTGTGGGTGACGCTGGGCGGCTACGGCGCGCTCATCCTGGTGTACCTCGCGCTGCTCGGGCCGGTGGGCGGGTGGCCGCTCGTCGTCGCCGTGCTCGCCCTGTACGGCGTGTTCTACGCGGCCACCGACGGCGTGCTCATGGCGCTGGCCGGGCCGCTCATCCCCGAGGGGCTGCGGACGACCGGCCTCGCGCTGGTGCAGACCGGGCAGGCCCTGGCCTACCTCGGCTCCTCGGTGCTGTTCGGCCTCGCCTGGCAGTTCTGGGGGCCCGCCGTCGCGGTCGGGCTGGCCGTGGCCCTCGCGCTCGTCGCGGTGGCGGCGACGTTCGCGCTGCTCTTCGGGACGACCGGCGGGCGCGGCCCTCTGGAGGCCGCCGCATGAGCGCCCCGGAACCCACGCCCCCGCCGGACGGGCCCGCTCAGCAGGCCACGCCCGTGGAGGCGGTCACGCCGGTCGAACCGGTCACGCGGGAGAATCCGAGCCCTACGACCGGCTCGGCCGAACCCGGCGCCCCGGCGCAATCCGGTGGCCCGGCCGGAGGCGGTGGCCCGGCCGAACCCGGCGTCCCCGCCGAAGGCGGTGGCCCGGGTGGGCTGGGTGGGCTGGGGCGGCTGGTGCTCGCCGCGGGGGCGGCCGTCGTGCTGGCCGGAGCCGTGGTCGTGTACCTCCTCATCACCCGGGCCGGCGGTCCCCCGCCCCCACCCGGGCCGGGCCCGGACGGGGGCGCCCGGCCCGGCGCCGGCGGGGCGAGCCTGCGCGTCCTGAGCAACGGCGTGCTGTCGGCCGTCCCGCTCCAGAGGCCGGACGGCCCGAGGACCCTCACCGCGCAGCGGTGCGACCGCGCCTACGCCGCCGCGGGCACCATCGGCTGCCTGCGCCCGGTCGACCCGCTCGGCGGCACGCGGCTCGCCGTGCTCGACCGCGACCTGCGCGAGCGCCGGTCGATCCCGCTGACCGGTTTCCCCAACCGGCTGCGCGTGTCGGCGAGCGGCCGGATGGTCGCCTGGACGCTGTTCGTCGACGGGCACTCCTACGCCGCCAGCGGGTACTCCACCCGCGCCGGCATCCTGGACACCCGCACCGGCGCGCTGGCCGGCTCCCTGGAGGAGTTCGCCCTCACCGTCGACGGCCGGCCGTACCGGGCCGCCGACGTCAACGTGTGGGGGGTGACCTTCGCGGGCGACGACAACCGCTTCTACGCGACCATGTCGACCGGCGGCCACCGCTACCTGGTCGAGGGCGACTTCACGGCCAGGACGCTGCGCACCGTGGCCGATCGGGTGGAGTGTCCCTCGCTCTCCCCGGACGGCACCCGCATCGCGTTCAAGGCCGCCGTCGGCGGAGACCCCGCCCGAGGCTGGCGCCTCTCGGTGATGGACGTGGCGACCGGCGAGGTGCTCGCGCTGGCCGAGACACGCAGCGTCGACGACCAGGCCGCCTGGCTCGACGACCGGACCCTCGCCTACGGGCTGCAGCGCAGCGACGGCGTCAACGACGTGTGGGCCGTCCCGGCCGACGGCACCGGCCGGCCGCGGCTGCTGGTGCCCGGGGCCAACTCCCCCTCGGTGGAGGCGCCGCCCGGCGGGCCGTGACGCCGCCGGCCGGGGCGGTGCGCCGAAGGCGGGGGCCGGTGCCCCGGGTTCAGGCCGGGAGGTATGGCGCCCGCCACCGCCTGGGACGGTGCGGTGCCCGGCACCACATGCGGCGGTGCGGCGCCCGCCACCGCGTGGGGGCGGTGGCGGGCGGTGGGGCGGGTCAGCCGGTGCCGAGGGTGCGCAGGGCCGGCAGGGCGCGGTCGTCGTAGCCGAACAGGGCCTGGTTCTCCCAGCCGTTGCCGGAGGAGGGGTCGGCGGGGTCCCAGCCGTTGCCGCGGACGCCGGTCCAGGTGGACTCCCAGTAGAAGACGCCCAGGCCGCGGCCGTTGGGGACGGCGCGCACGATGTCCAGGATGCGGCGGGTCATCGCGGCCTGGCCGCTGGTGGTGGCGGGGTAGCCCGGGTAGGGCTCCGCCGAGCCGATGATGTTGGCCCAGCCGTCGTCGTCGGCGGTGGTGAACGGGTACGCGGTCTCGGCCACGATCACCGGCTTGCCGTACCTGTTGGCCACGTCGTTCAGGTTGTACTGGAACGCCTCCAGCGTGCCGTGCCAGAACGGGTAGTACGACAGCGCGATGACGTCGTAGCGCACGCCGTGGGTGGCGGCGGTGTCGAACCACCAGCGGTACAGGCCGTTGTCGGCGCCGTCGGCCAGGTGCAGCACGACCTTGGTCGAGCTCGACACCGCCTTGACCGCGTCGTAGCCGGCGTTGAGCAGCCCGGCCATGCCCGGCCAGTTGTCGTAGCGGCCGTCCGGCCACAGCAGCCCGCCGTTGAGCTCGTTGCCGACCTGCACCATGTCGGCCGTGGTGCCCTGCGCCTTCAGCGCGCCCAGCACGTCGGCAGTGTGGTTGTAGACGGCCTGCTTGAGCTGGTTGAACGACAGGGACGCCCAGGCGGCCGGCTTGTTCTGCTTGGAGGGGTCGGCCCAGGAGTCGGAGTAGTGGAAGTCGACGAGCAGGCCCATGCCGAGCGCCTTGGCCCGCCGGGCGACGCTCAGCACCTGCGTCTTGGTGTTGTAGCCGTCGGCCGGGTTCACCCAGACCTTGAGCCGGATGTGGTTGACGCCGCCGTCGCGCAGGATCGTCAGGGCGTCGCCGCGCCGGCCGTCGGCGTACCGGTAGACGCCGCCGAGCGCCTCCGACTTGGCCAGGCTGGACACGTCGGTGCCGCGGACGACCGGCGCGCGGGGCGCCGAGCTCCCGTGCGCCGTGCCACCGGGGGCGGTCAGCGCGACGGCGGCGAGTAACGCCGCCAGCAGCGCAGGCAGGGGCCTTCGCATGGTCTGTGCCTCCAATCGGGTGTAACCGTCAGTGCCGTACGACCGTGACGCCGCCCGCGGGGACGGTGACGGTGCCGCCGTGCCCGGTGCCGCCGAGCACGGCGGTGCCGGTGACGCCGGGGACCGTGACGGGGGAGTCGCCGTGATTGATCACGAACGTGTGGGCTCCCCGGCGCACGAGCTCCACCGTCTCGGGCAGGTCGCGCCGCCTGGCCACGCCCGCGCCGTCGAGCACGGCGCCGAGCAGCTCGCGCAGCCCGCTCGCGGGGGCGGTGCCGTCCAGGGCGGTGGCCACGTACCAGGCGCTGCCCGCGCCGAGCGGGTGCCGGGTCACCGCGGGGTGGCCGGCGTCGGGGCCGGTCGCGAACGCGCGCACCGCTTCGGCGCCCGCCGGGCGCACCCGCTCGGACCAGACGCGTCCCTGCTCGCCGCCGTCGAGCCGCACGGTGCCGTGCTCGGGCAGGGGGTGGAACTCCTCGACCCGCACGCCGAGCACGTCGCGCAGCACGCCGGGGTACGGCCCGGGGTGGGTGACGTCGTGCTCGTCGACGATGCCGGAGAAGTAGGAGACGACCAGGTGGCCGCCGGCCTCGACGTACCGGTGGAGGTTCTTGGCGGCGGCCTCGGTCAGCAGGTAGGAGCTGGGGGCCACCACCAGCCGGTATCCGGAGACGTCGCCCGCGGGGTGGGCGAAGTCGACCGTGACGTGCTCGCGCCACAGCGCCTCGTAGTACGCCTCCATCCGCTCCCGGTACGACAGGTCGACGGACGGGCGCCATTCGAGTTCGAGCGCCCAGTACGACTCCCAGTCCCACAGCAGCGCGACCTCGGCGCTCACCGCCGACCCGCGCACCCCGGCGAGCCGGCGCAGGTCGTCGCCGAGCCCGACGACGTCGCGCCACAGGTCGGAGTCGGTGCCCGCGTGCGGCACCATCGCGGAGTGGAACTTCTCCGCGCCCTGGCGTGAGGCGCGCCACTGGAAGAACATCACCGAGTCCGAGCCCCTGGCCACGTGCGTGAGGCTGTTGCGGCGCATCTCGCCGGGGCGTTTGGCCAGGTTGCGGGGCTGCCAGTTGACCGCGCCCGTCGAGTGCTCCATCAGCATCCACGGCCGCCCGCCCGCGACCGAGCGGGTGAGGTCGGCGGCCATGGCCAGCTCGATGTGCCCGTCGGGGCGCGCGGCGGTCAGGTAGTGGTCGTTGGCGACGACGTCGACCTCGCCGGCCCACCGCCAGTAGTCCATGGGCTTGCAGGCGGGGATCATGAAGTTGGTGGTGATCGGGCGGTCGCTGTGCGGGCGGATGGCCTCGCGCTCGCGCCGGAAGTTCGCCAGGTGCGCGTCCACGCTGAAGCGCGCGTAGTCGAGCTGGAGCCCGGTGAGCTGGCCGACGGCGCCGGCGCGCGGCGGCTCGACCTCCTCGAACGAGCCGTAGGTCAGCCCCCAGAACGTGGTGCCCCAGGCGGCGTTCAGCCGCTGGACCTCGCCGTCGTAGCGCGCGCGCAGCCAGCCGCGGAACGCGGCGGCGGAGGTCTCGCAGTAGCACTGGGCGTTCGTCCAGCCGTACTCGTTGTGCACGTGCCACATGGCCACGGCCGGGTGGTCGCCGTAACGCTCGGCCAGTCTGCGGGCGATGCGCTCGGAGGCGGCGGCGTAGTCGGGCGAGCTGGGGCAGAAGCCGTGCCGCGACGCGCCGCCGGTGACGTGCCCCTCACGGTCGACCAGCCGGGAGCCGGGATGGTTCCTCCTGAACCAGGCGGGCGGAGAGCTGGTCGGGGTGGCGAGGTCGATCCGGACGCCGCCGGCGTGCAGCAGGTCGATGACGCGGTCGAGCGCCGAGAAGTCGTAGGTGCCTTCGGCGGGTTCGAGCAGGCTCCAGTTGAAGATGCCGAGGCTGACCAGCGTGACGCCGGCCTCCCGCATCAGGCGCACATCCTCGTGCCAGATCTCTTCCGGCCACTGCTCGGGGTTGTAGTCGCCCCCGTAGGCGAGGCCTTCAGGCAGCTCGGGATAGCCGGGCACCGCGTTCCCCCTCGGTGGATCTGCTCTGTGAACGTGCACAGTAGA
Organism: Sphaerisporangium sp. TRM90804; assembly: GCF_029846175.1. Classification (GTDB taxonomy): domain Bacteria; phylum Actinomycetota; class Actinomycetes; order Streptosporangiales; family Streptosporangiaceae; genus Sphaerisporangium. The sequence continues at coordinate 358,601 of NZ_JARWAC010000011.1, forward strand.
ACACGAAGCGGCGATTCGGGACAGACCTCATGAAAGGTTCAGTTAACAAGGCCGTAACGGGTCATTGACAGGCCAGAGCATGGGCTCCCACTCTGTGAACGTTCACAGAAAGCCGCACCGGCGAACCCCGCCTCGGAGGAACGTATGCGCATGAACCGTCTCGCGGCCACGATGGCCGCGGTTCTCGCCACGGCCTTGGCCGCCGGCTGCTCCGGCGGCGGTTCCTCCGCGGAGCCCGCCCCGCAGACGACCACGGCCGCCGCGGGCCCGGTGAAGCTGGTCTACTGGACCTGGGCCCCCAACATGGACAAGATCGCGGCCGCGTGGAACGCGAAGAACCCCGACATCCAGGTGACGGTCAGCAAGCAGGCCGGCGGGGACGACGCCGCCGCGAAGTTCCTCACCGCCGCCAAGGCGGGCAATCCGCCCGACCTGGTGCAGGCGGAGTACCAGATGCTGCCGTCCTTCGTCGCGGCCGACGCGGTCGCCGACCTCAGCGCCGAGATCGCGTCGGCCAAGGCTGAGTTCTCCGAGGGCATCTGGCGCATGGTCACCCTCGGCACCGAGGGCGTCTACGCCCTGCCGCAGGACAGCGGCCCGATGATGCTCTACTACCGCCAGGACCTGCTGAAGAAGTACGGCGTCGAGGTGCCGAAGACGTGGGAGCAGTACGCGCAGGCCGCCCGCACCGTGCGCGAGAAGGACCCGAAGGTGTTCCTCGGCACCTTCTCCAGCAAGGACCCCGGCGCGTTCGCCGGCCTGGCCCAGCAGGCCGGCGCCCAGTGGTGGTCGATCGCGGGCGAGTCGTGGAAGGTCGCCGTCGACGACCCCGCGACCAGGAAGGTGGCCGACTACTGGGGCGGGCTCGTGAAGGAGGGCGTGATCGACGACCAGCCCTACTTCACGCCCGAGTGGAACAAGGCGCTCAACGACGGCACCCTGCTGAGCTGGCCGTCGGCCGTGTGGGGGCCGGGCGTGCTGTCGACCAACGCCCCCAAGGGCAAGGGGAAGTGGGCGATCGCCCCGCTGCCGCAGTGGAGCGAGGGCGAGAACTTCAGCGGCTTCTGGGGAGGCTCCTCGACCGCCGTCGCGGAGAAGTCCCCCAACCGCGCGGCCGCCGTCAAGTTCGCCACCTGGCTCAACACCGACCCCGAGGCGGTCGGCATGCTGGTGAGCGAGGCCGCCATCTATCCGGCGGTGAGCGACGCGGGCAGCCGGCTCGGCAGCGCGCCCGAGTACTTCTCCAACCAGGAGGACTTCTGGCAGCAGGCCACCACGATCGCGGCGACCGCGCGCGGGTTCACCTTCGGCCCCAACGTGAACGTCGCCTACAGCGCGTGGAAGGACGCCTTCGACAAGGCCGTCCGCGACAAGTCGTCCTTCTCCTCGGCCCTCGCCACCGTGCAGGAGTCGACCGTCGCCGACATGCGCAAGTCCGGCTTCCAGCTCGCCCGATGAGCGCTCGGCCCGCCGCGCTCAGCGCTCCGGAACGGCTACCGGAACCCGCGCCCCGGCGGCGCCGCGCCCCGGCGCGCGAGCGGCGCGCCACCGCCGCGCCGTACCTGTTCCTGGCCCCGGCGATGCTGCTGTTCACGCTGTTCCTGGCGGTGCCGATCGGCTACACCGTCTACCTGAGCGTGCGCGGCACCAAGGTGTCCGGCCTCGGCCTCGGCAAGGGCGCGCGCCGGGAGATCTTCACCGGCCTGGACAACTACACGGCGGCGATCGGCGACGGCGAGCTGTGGGCGGGGTGGCTGCGGGTGCTCGGCTACGGCCTGCTCGTGCTCGCCGTGATGCTCACGCTGGCCCTGCTGTTCGCGCTGCTGCTCGACTCGGCGCGCGTACGGCTCGCCCGGTTCTCGCGCGTCGCGATCTTCCTGCCGTACGCGGTGCCGGGGGTGGCGGCCACGCTGCTGTGGGGGTTCCTCTACCTGCCCAGCCTGAGCCCGATCCGCCAGGTGCTCGACGTCGACCTGCTGGGCACCGGCACGGTGATGGTGTCGATGGCCAACATCGCGGTGTGGGGAGGCGTGGGCTTCAACATGCTCGTGCTCTACACGGCGCTGCGCGCGGTGCCGTCGAGCTACTACGAGGCCGCGCGCATCGACGGCGCCTCGGAGGTCCAGATCGCGCTGCGAATCAAGGTGCCGATCCTGCTGCCCGCGATCATCCTGACCACCGTGTTCTCGATCATCGCGACCGTGCAGGTGTTCACCGAGCCCACCGCGCTGCGCCCGCTGACCAACACGATCAGCTCGACCTGGAGCCCGCTGATGAAGGTGTACCGGGACGCGTTCGTGACCGGCGACCTGTACTCGGCCGCCGCCACGTCGATCGTGATCGCCGTGATCTCGCTGGTGCTGTCGTTCGGATTCCTACGCGTCGTCCGCGACCGCGCCTATGGGGAGGGCTGATGGCCGCCACCACCGTGCCGGGGCGGACGGCGGCGCCGCGCGCCTCCCGGGCCGGCGCCGTCGTGCCCACCGCGATCCTGCTGCTCGGCGCGCTGTACTGCCTGCTGCCGGTGAGCTGGGTGGTCGTGGCCGCGACCAAGTCGAAGGCCGAGCTGTTCTCCACCTCGACCTTCGTGCCCGGCACGGGGCTGCTGTCCAACATCGCCGACCTGGCCGCCTACCGCGACGGGGTCTTCTGGCTGTGGCTGGCCAACACCGTCCTGTACGCCGGAGGCGGCGCGCTGCTGTCGACGGCGGTCTCCACCGTGTCGGGGTACGCGCTGGCGAAGTACGCCTTCCCGGGCCGCAACCTGATCTTCACCGTGCTGATCGGGGGCGTCCTGGTGCCCGCCGTCGTGCTCGCGATCCCGCAGTACCTGCTGTTCTCGTCCTTCGGCCTCGCCGACACCTACTGGTCGGTGCTGTTGCCGCAGATCCTCAGCCCGTACGGCGTCTACCTGGCCAGGATCTACGCGGCGGCGGCCGTGCCGGACGCGCTGCTGGAGGCCGCGCGCATCGACGGCGCCGGGCACTGGCTGCTGATGCGCAAGGTGGCGCTGCCGCTCATGCTGCCCGGCATGGTGACGATCTTCCTGTTCCAGTTCACGGCCATCTGGAACAACTTCCTGCTGCCGTTCATCATGCTGGGCGACGACGCGAAGTTCCCGCTGACGGTCGGCCTCTACACTCTGCTCGCGGCGGGCGCCAACCAGCCGGCCCTGTACAACCTGATCATCACCGGGACGCTCATCTCGCTCGTCCCGCTCGTCGCGCTCTTCCTCACCATGCAGCGCCACTGGCGCACCGACCTGGCCGGAGGGGCGCTGAAGTCGTAACCTCGGGGAGAATCCACGGTATGAAACGGCCGACGATCCACGACGTCGCGGCGGCCGCGGGGGTCTCGCGGGGCACCGTCTCCCGCGTGCTCAACGGCGATCGATACGTCAGCACCGCCTCGCGCATGGCCATCGAGCGCGCCATCGCCGAGACCGGCTACATCCTCAACCGCACCGCGCGCAGCCTGGTCACCCAGCGCACCGGCTCGGTGGTCATGGTGCTGTCAGAACCGCACGAGAAGCTCTTCGAGGACCCCAACTACAGCACGACGATCCGCACCGCGATCCGAGGGCTGGCCACGCGCGACGTCTCGCTCGTGCTGATGATGGCCGGCGACGACGGCGACCGCGAGCGCGTGATCCGCTACGTGCGCGGCGGCCACGCCGACGGCGTGTTCCTGCTGTCCACGCACGCGGGCGACCGCATGGTCGACGTGCTGGTGGAGCTCGGCGTGCCCGCGGTGGCGCAGGGCGCGGTGATCGGGCGCGAGAGCCAGATCCCCTACGCGGCGGCCGACGACCGCGAGGGCGCGCGCCAGATGACCCGCTACCTGGTCGAGCAGGGCCGCCGCAGGATCGCGACGATCACCGGGCCGATGGACACGCCCGGCGGCATCCAGCGGCTTGAGGGCTTCACCGACGTGCTCGGCCGCAAGGCGTCCAAGAAGCTGATCACGCACGGCGACTGGACGCAGCTCAGCGGCGAGAGCGGCATGGCGCGCCTCCTCCAGGACACCCCCGACCTCGACGCGGTGTTCGTGGCCTCCGACCTGATGGCCGCCGGCGCGCTGTCCACGCTGCGCATGGCGGGCCGCCGGGTGCCCGAGGACGTCGCGGTGGGCGGCTTCGACGACTCCTCGGTGGCCGTCTCCACGCATCCGCCGCTGACCACGATCCGCCAGCCGGTGGCCCGCGCCGCCGAGGAGGCCGTGCGCCTGCTGCTCGCCCAGATCGACGGGCAGCGTCCGGACGGGCCGGTGATACTGCCCACCACGCTGGTCGTCCGGGAGTCGGCCTGACCACACGGTGATCGGCGGGGTCGCCGTCACGCCCCGGATGTTCGGCCGTTCGAGGCGCGCCGCATCAGGGACGTCAGCCGGACGAGGCCGGTCCGGCCGGTTTCGCCAGCTTCGCCAGCATGGGCGGCAGGGCCTCGTGGTGGACGACCGTCAGGCGCCGGGTGGCCCGGGTGACGGCGACGTACAGGTCCTGCCCACCCTTGGGCGACTGGGCGAGGATCTCGTCGGGCGCGACGACGACCACCGAGTCGAACTCCAGCCCCTTCGACCTGGCCACGGTCAGCACCACCGACGGGCGGTCCAGCGCGTCGGGGGTCAGCACGGACGCCGCGTCCGGCAGCAGGGCCGCGATCTCGTCGTGCCGGGCGTCGGGGGCCAGGACGGCCAGCCGGCCGTCGCCGATCTCGGCCAGCTCCGACCGCACCAGGGCCGGAAGCACCCGGGGGAGGTCGGCGCGGCCGACCGGCACGGCGCGCGGCGGGTCGCCGTCGTCGCGCACCGACAGCGGGGGCGCCTGGCCGGGCGCCACCGCCGCCAGCACGTCGGCGGCCACCTCCATGATCTCGGCGGGCGTCCGGTAGTTGACGAGCAGCCGGGCCTCGCGCCAGCGGCCCTTCAGGTAGGGGTCGAGCATCTCGGCCCACGACCCCGCGCCGGCCGCCGAGCCGGTCTGGGCGACGTCGCCGACCACGGTCAGCGACCGCGTCGGGATGCGCCGCATGATCGTGCGCCAGGCCATCGCGGACAGCTCCTGCGCCTCGTCCACGATGACGTGCCCGTACGCCCATTCGCGGTCGCGTGCCGCCCTCTCGGCCGTGGTCGGGACGGGGCCGTCCGACTCGTGCCGGTCGGCGAGCCGGGCCGCGTCCGTCATGTCCAGCTCGGCGACGCCGGTGATCTCCAGCACGCCGCGCGCGTACCGCTCCTCGGCGCGGCGACGGCGCTCGGCCCGCCGCCGCGCCTCCTTGGCCGCCGTGTCGTCCTCGCCGAGGATCTCGGCCGCCTCGTCCAGCAGCGGGACGTCGCCGGTGGTCCACGGCGCGTCGAGCGGCCGCAGCAGGGCTTTCCACTCCTCGTCGCCCAGCAGCGGGCGCCCCGGGTCGTCCGGGTGCGGGACGGAGGCCGCCGAGCGCAGGGCGCCGGGGTCGGCGAGCAGTTCGGAGATCAGCCGCTCGGGCGTCAGCGCCGGCCACAGGCCGTCCAGGGCCCGGCGCACCGGCGGCTGGCTCCACAGCGCGGCCCGCGCGTGGCGCAGCTCCTCCGCGTCCAGCTCGTGGTCGAGCCGCCGGGCCTCGTCGTGGGCGAGGGCGGTGAGCGCCTCGTCGACGAAGAGCTTGCGCGCGATGTTGTGCGGGTTGCGCACGGCGCGGGCCCGGTCGCGGGCGCGGACGGCGGTGGCGTGGTCCAGCGTCAGCGCCATCCGTTCCACCACGACCTCGACGCCGCCCCTGATCGACGTCTTGACGTCGATCAGGATCTCCAGGTCGCCGTCCGGCAGGCGCTGGCGGTCGCGCACGGCCGCCTTGACGAGCGCGACCATGCGCGGGTCGCCCTTGACGGCCGCCGCGGCCCGATCGTCGTCGGCGGTGGCGCGCACGCCCGGGTGCAGCTCGCCCACCGTGGTCAGCACCACGTCGGTCTCGCCGAGCGAGGGCAGCACCTGGCCGATGTAGCGCAGGAAGACGGCGTTGGGGCCGACGACGAGCACGCCACGCTTCGCCAGCGTGTCGCGGTGCGCGTAGAGCAGGTAGGCGGCGCGGTGCAGGGCGGCCACGGTCTTGCCCGTGCCGGGCCCGCCCTGGACGACCAGGGCGCCGGCCAGGCCGGAGCGGATCACCTGGTCCTGCTCGGCCTGGATGGTGGCGACCACGTCGCCCATGCGCCCGGTGCGGCCGCGACGGAGCGCGGCCATGAGCGCGGCCTCGCCGACCAGCGCGCGCCGGTCGGGCTCGCTCATGCGCGCGAGGTCGAACACCTCGTCGTCGAGGCCGACGACGGTGCGGCCCCGGGTGTGCACATGCCTGCGGCGCACCAGGGGGCCGGGGTCGCTCGGCGTCGCGGTGTAGAACGGGCGGGCGGCGGGGGCGCGCCAGTCGATGAGGACCAGCTCGTTGCCGGCGTCGCGCAGGCCGACGCGGCCGATGTAGTACGTCTCGCCGTCGGTGTCGTCGATCCTGCCGAAGCACAGCCCGCGTTCGACGCCGGAGAGCTGGGCGACGCGCCGGGCGTGCTCGCCGGCCGACACCTCGCGTTCCACGCGGGCCTGGCGCGTGCCGCCCGGGGCTCCGCGCCCGTGCTCCTCGCTCAGTGCGGTCTCGGCGCGGGCGCGCGCGGCGTCCAGACGGGTGTACACCAGGGAGACATGCCGTTGTTCGGTTCGCAGGGCTTCGGCACGAGCGGAGTCGATATCGCGACGCTCCATGAGTGTGATATACTCCTACCGGGAGAGCTGTGCAGGATGAGACTGTAGGTAGTCGAACGTCAAAGCCTAACAGCCTTCACCCATGCACATCCACCCTCGCGGCCCCCCGGGCGCGGAAGATCGTCCCTGCGACACCACTCCCCGGGCTTCCCGCCCTCCCGCCGCGCGCGGTCGCGTGTCCGCCGCCGGCCCGCCGATGAGGGAAGAGTCCTTCGGGCCGTCACCCGTGTGACGGCGCCCAGCTCAGGACGCCTTGAGGGCGGCCGTCGCCTCCTCCGTCGTCCCGTACACCTCGAAGTGGTGGTCGAGGTTCGTGATGGTCAGCAGCCGGGAGATCATGCCCGGGACCACCACCAGCGCCAGCCTGCCGCCGGCGTCGCGCACCCTGGTGAGGGTGCCCACGAGCAGACCCAGCCCCAGCGAGTCGCAGAACGTGGTGCGGGTCATGTCGAGCACCAGCAACGGCGGCCGGCTCCGCTCCACGGCGGCGTCCAGTTCGGCGCGCAGTCTGGGCACCGCGTTCATGTCGAGCTCGCCCGCGATGCGGACGATCACGCACGGCCCTTCCTGCGATTCTTGGATGTCGAGTCCTGTCTCTCGAGTCGGGTAAGCCACCGTCATCACCTCCGATGCGAACTCGTTACCCCGACAAAAAGGTAATAAGCCCGCAGGCTCAAATAAGCCCGAGGGCCGGGTCACGCCAAGGGCGTGTTTGGCCTTCGGCCCGTCGGTCACCGGTTACATAATGAAGTGCAATGAAGACGGAAAGTGATCGGCGTGTCGACGTCAGCATCGTGGTGCCCGTCCACAACTGCCGCCCCTATCTCGATCGGTGCCTCACCTCGCTGCTGGCACAGTCCGTCAGCAAGGAGATCGTCGTCGTCGACGACGGCTCGACCGACGGCAGCCGTGATCTTCTCGCCGACTACGCGCTGAGACATCCGGAGATACGGGTGTTCCACCAGCCGGCCTCGGGCGGCGCCGCCCGCCCCCGCAACCGCGCCATCGCGCACGCCGGCGGCCGGTACGTCTTCTTCTGCGACGCCGACGACCACCTCGGGCCCGAGGCGTTGCTCCGCATGCTCGCCATGGCCGACCGCAACGGCTCCGACATCGTGCTCGGCAAGATCATCGGTCACGGCCGCAAGGTGCCCTCGTCGATGTTCCGCGAGAACCGCGACCGCGCGCCGCTCGGCGAGACCACCGTCTACAACTCCCTCGCCTGCTTCAAGCTCTTCCGCCGCGAGCTGCTCACCCGGCACCGCATCCGCTTCGACGAGTCGCTGCGCGTCGGGGAGGACATGGTGTTCTCCGTCCACGCCTACTGCCACGCCCAGACCATCTCGGTCGTGGCCGACCACGACTGCTACAACCTGGTCGCCCGCCCCGACGGCGGCAGCATCATGCAGGAGCCCGGCAGCCGCGACCCCCTCGCCTGGCTGCGCATGGTGCGCGTCCCGGTCGAGCTCATGCTGCGCCACGTGCACGAGGGCCCGCTGCGCGACCACCTGCTGCGGCGGCACTTCCGCTTCGACATCCTGGCCCAGCTCGGCGAGCCGTTCCTGGCGGCCGGCCCGGCGACGCGGCTGGCCATCGCCGGCGAGGTGGCCGAGCTGTGCGCGCTGTGGATGACCGACGGCGCCTTCGAGCGGTTGCGGCCCATCGACCGCCTGCGCGCCACCTCGCTCGGCGACGTCGACCGGCTCGCGCGGCTGGCGCGGGTCGAGGCGGCCGGGGTGCGGTGCCGGCTCACCGGCCTCGCGTGGGCGGGCGACCGCCTGGAGGTCGCGGGCACCGCCTCGCTGACCGACTCCTGGAACGGCGTCACGGTCGGCCTCCTGCTGCGGGAACGTTCCACCACCGCCGAGCGCCGCGTCCCGGTGACCTCGGTGGCCGACGTCTTCGCCGGCGGAGTGGAGGTGTCGCGGCTGCCGCCCGGCGTGTGGGACGTCTACGTCGTGCTCGCCTGCGAGGGCGTCCGCCGCACGGCCAGGTTCGGCACCGACCGCGCCCCGTCCGTCCAGGCGCCCGGGCCCCGGCTGGCGGCGGCGGTCGCCGTCCCCTACTTCACCCGCCCGTACGGCAACCTCAGCATCGACGTCGGCGGCCACGTGGTCGCCGTCCCCGGCTCCGTGCGCCTGGCACGCGCCTCGTGGGCGCCCAAGGGGGTGCTGACCATCGAGGGCACGGTCACGGTCGGTGACGGGCGCGCCGCCGCGCGCACCGTGCGCGACGTCGTCTGGCGCGAGCGGGCCTCCGGCGCCGAGCGCCGCGCGCCCGCCTCCCCGCTGGGCGCGGCGCGGTTCACCGCCACGGTCACCCTCGACGGCCCCGGCGTCTGGGAGGCCGGCCTGGAGCTCGACCTCGGCGGCCCGCCCGTGCGCTACCCCGTCCAGGTGGGCGACGCCGAGCTCGGCCCCGGCGTGGCCTGGTGGCGGGGCCGCCGCCGCTGGACGGCGCTGGCGCGCGCCTCGAAGGTCCGCCGCAAGCTCGTGGTGTCGGTGCTGGCCAGAGGCCCGAGGGCGGTCGTCCGCCGCTCCATGCGCATCGGACGCTGACCCCCGCCCGCCTCACCCCGGAGGCCGGGCCCGACCCCTACCCGGGCCCGATCGCCCCCGTGCCCGACCGGCCCGAGCGCCCCTCAGAAGAACGGAGGGCCGCGCGCGACGGGCCGCCCATGGGACGTCACGCGCGGCGATCGCGGCGCCGGGCGGGAAGTCGTGCGCGCGGCGATCACTGTTGTTCATCTTCGCGTATTGCCACTCTCTTGCAGCTACAAGAGCATGGCCTACAGTTGGCCCTATTCGCTCCACCGGAGGCTGGCAGTGCACGTTCCAGACGGATTCTTCAACGCTCCCGTGTCCCTCGTCGCCGGCGCCGTGGCGGCCACGGGGATCGGTGTTTGTCTTCGCCGCGCCAGGCGTGAGCTCGACGACCGCACGGCGCCGATGGCGGGCCTGGTGGCCGCCTTCATCTTCGCCGTCCAGATGCTGAACTTCCCCGTGGCCGCCGGCACCAGCGGCCACCTGCTGGGCGGCGCGCTGGCCGCCGTGCTGGTGGGGCCCTATACCGCGGTGCTCTGCGTGGCGGTGGTGCTGATCGTCCAGGCGTTCTTCTTCGCCGACGGCGGCATCACCGCGCTCGGCGTCAACATCACCCTCATGGCGATCGTCACCACCGTCGTCGGCTGGGTGATCTTCCGCCTGATCGTCCGCGCCGCGCCGCGCGGCCGCGCCGTCGTCGCCGTCGCGGCCTTCGTGGGCGCGGCCCTGTCGGTGCCGGCCTCGGCGCTGGCGTTCACCGCGCTGTTCTGGCTCGGCGGCACCGCCCCGATCGACGTCACCTCCGTGGCGGTCGCCATGGGCGGCGTGCACGTGCTGATCGGGCTGGGCGAGGGCGCGATCACCGCGCTGACCGTCAGCAGCGTGCTGGCCGTCCGCCCCGACCTCGTGTACGGCGCGCGCGGGCTCACCGCCCCGCTGCGGCTGCGCACCGCCGACGGCGATGTGCGCGAGGTCACCCCGGAGGCCGAGCCCGCCCCGGCGGCGCGCGGCGCGCGGCCGTTCCTCGTCGGCGGCGCGCTGGTCGCGGTGCTGCTCGCGGGCGTGGTCTCCTTCTACGCCTCCGGCAGCCCCGACGGCCTTGAGCGGGTCGCGGGCGACAAGGGCTTCAACGCCAACGAGCAGGAGCACGCCCTGGGCGGCTCGCCCTTCGCCGACTACGGCGTCTCCGGAGTCGAGAACGAGCGGCTGGCCGTGGGCGTCGCGGGCGTCGCGGGCGTCGCGGTCACGATCGTCGCGGGCGGCGCGATCTTCTACGCCGTCCGGCGGCGCGGCCAGGACCGCGAGCGGGCGAAGGCCTAGTGGGGGCGGGGGGCCACCACCAGCTCTACCGGCCGGGCGGCACGGTCGTCCACCGGCTGGCGCCGCAGTGCAAGCTGCCGGCCGTGGCCGCCTTCGCGGTGGTGGTGGTGGCGACCCCGCGCGAGGCCTTCTGGGCGTTCGGGGTGTACGCGCTGCTGCTGGCCGCGGTGGCCGCCGTCGCCCGGGTGCCGGCCGGGTTCCTGCTGCGGCGCATGGTGATCGAGCTGCCGTTCGTGCTGTTCGCCTTCCTGCTGCCGGTCATCGGGCTGGGGGAGCGCGTCGACGTGCTCGGCCTCTCGCTCAGCGCCGAGGGCCTGTGGGCGGCGTGGAACATCCTGGCCAAGGCGACCCTGGGGGTGGTGGCGAGCATCCTGCTGGCCGCCACCACCGAGCCGCGCATGATGCTGCTCGGCGCGCAGCGGCTGCGCCTGCCGCCGCTGCTGGTGCAGATCGCCATGTTCATGCTGCGCTACATGGACGTGATCCTCGACGAGATGCGCCGCATGCGCGTCGCCCGGGAGTCGCGGGGCTTCGTCGCCCGCGACGTGCGGCACCTGCCGGCCCTCGCCAAGTCGGCGGGCGCGATGTTCATCCGCTCGTACGAGAGGGGCGAGCGGGTCCATCTGGCGATGCTCAGCAGGGGCTACAGCGGCTCGATGCCCGTGATCGACGACCTGGCGGCGCCGCTGGGAAGCTGGGTCACGGCCGCGCTGCTGCCCACCGCCGCCCTGGCGACCGCCGTCCTGTCCTGGAGCCTCACATGACCCCGACCCCGCCCTCCCTGCGCGTCAGCGAGCTGGCGTACGCGTACCCCGACGGCACGCAGGCGCTGTTCGGCGTGGACATCACGATCGGCGCCGGCGAGCGCGTCGCGCTGCTCGGCCCGAACGGGGCGGGCAAGACCACGCTCGTCATGCACCTGAACGGCATCCTGACCGCCGGGCACGGCACCGTGGAGGTGGCCGGGCTGCCGGTGCGCAAGGACACCATGAAGGAGATCCGCCGCCGGGTGGGCCTGGTGTTCCAGGATCCCGACGACCAGCTCTTCATGCCCACCGTGCGCGAGGACGTCGCCTTCGGGCCGGCCAACCTGGGCATGCGCGGGCCCGAGCTGGAGGAGCGGGTGACGGAGGCGTTGGAGCTGGTGGGCCTGCCGGGCATCGCCGACCGGCCGCCGCACCACCTGTCGTTCGGGCAGCGCCGCAGGGTCGCGGTGGCCACGGTGCTGGCGATGCGGCCGGAGATCCTCGTGCTCGACGAGCCGTCCTCCAACCTCGACCCCGCATCGCGGCGCGAGCTGGCGGAGGTCCTGCGGTCGCTGGACGTGACCGTGCTGATGGTGACGCACGACCTGCCCTACGCCATGGAGCTGTGCGAGCGCTCGCTGATCCTGTCCGACGGTGTGATCGCGGCCGACGGCGCCACCCGCGAGATCCTGGCCGACCCCGAGCTGCTGGCCAAGCACCGCCTGGAGCTGCCGTTCGGCTTCGTCGCCGGTATGCGCTGATCTTGGGACGAGGAGGCATCGGTCACATGATTGCGAAGTAAAGTGGGGCCGCGAGGAGGTTGCGAATGAAGCTGCGGCTCGCACGGCGGGCGTTCGGTGATGCCGTCGTCGTGGCTGTCGAGGGCGAGCTCGACCTGTTCACCGCGCCGTTCCTGCGCGAGGAGGTCCGCGACGCCATCAAGAAGGACAGCAACCACCTCGTGCTCGACCTCGGCGAGCTCTCTTTCATGGACTCCAGCGGGCTGTCGGTGCTGATCGAGGCGTGGCGGCTGGCCACCGGCGAGGGCGGCGGCGTCACGCTCGCGGCCCCGCAGGCGCCGGTCGCGCGCATCCTGCGCACCACCGGCCTCGACCGGCGCATCAAGGTCTACCCGGACGTCGACGCCGCCGTGTCGGCCGGGATTTGAGCCACCCCTAGTAGAACTTCATTCGGTTGCCCGTTAGGGTCCGGGATATGGACCTGAACGGAGCAGCAGCAATCATCTCTGGCGGTGCGAGCGGCCTCGGCGAGGCCACGGCCCGCGAGCTCGCCGGCACCGGCGCGACCGTCGTGATCGCCGACCTCAACACCGAGCGCGGCAAGGCCCTCGCGGACGAGCTCGGCGGCGTCTTCGTGCACACCGACGTCTCGGACGAGGCGTCGGTCCAGGCGGCCGTGGAGGCCGCCGTGGCGACCGGCAGGCCGCTGCGCGCGGTCGTCAACAGCGCCGGCATCGGCTGGGCGTCGCGGACGGTCGGGCGCGACGGCGCGCCGCACGACCTGGCCAGCTACCGCAAGGTGATCGACGTCAACCTGATCGGCACCTTCAACCTCATGCGCATCGGCGCCGCCGCCATGGCCAAGACCGAGCCCGCCGACGCCGACAACGCCCGCGGCGTCGTGATCAACACCGCCTCGGTGGCCGGCATCGAGGGCCAGACCGGCCAGGTGGCCTACTCGGCGTCCAAGGGCGGCATCATCGGCATGACCCTGCCGGCCGCGCGCGACCTCGCGGCGGTGGGCGTCCGGGTGCTGACCATCTGCCCGGGCATCATCGACACCCCGATCTACGGCTCGGGCCCCGAGGCGGACGCCTTCAAGGCCAAGCTGTCGGCGCCGGTGCCGTTCCCCAAGCGCATGGGGCGCGCGTCCGAGTTCGCCCACCTCGTGCGGGCGCTCATCGAGAACGACTACATGAACGGCGAGGTCGTCCGCTTCGACGGCGGCATCCGGTTCCAGCCCAAGTGAGCTCCCGCATCGGAGGTAAGGGTGTCTGACGAGGTTCTCGTCGAGGTGTCTGACGGCATCGCCGTCATCACGATCAACCGGCCGCAGGTCAGGAACGCCGTCAACGGCGCCGTCGCGCGCGGCGTGGTCGCGGCCGTGGACGAGCTGGAGCAGCGCAAGGACGTCTCCGTGTACGTCCTCACGGGCGCCGGCGGCACGTTCTCGGCCGGGATGGACCTCAAGGGGTTCCTGTCCGGCGACTTCCCCGTCGTGGAGGGGCGGGGCTTCGGCGGGATCGCCGAGTCGCCGCCGAAGAAGCCCGTCGTCGCGGCGGTCGAGGGGTACGCCCTCGCGGGCGGGTTCGAGATGGTGCTCTCCTGCGACGTCGTGGTGGCCTCGCAGGAGGCGAAGTTCGGGCTTCCCGAGCCCAAGCGCGGGCTGGTCGCGGGCGCCGGCGGCGTCATGCGGCTGCCCCGCCGCATCCCGTACCACGTCGCGATGGAGATGGCGCTGACCGGCGACCACTACTCCGCGGCGCGGCTGTACGAGCTGGGCCTGGTCAACCGGGTGACCCCGCCGGGCGAGGCGCTGACGGCCGCCAGGGAGATCGCCGCCAGGATCGCGGCGAACGCGCCGCTGGCGCTGCTGGCGACCAAGCGGGTCATCGTGGAGTCGGCCGACTGGTCGCGCGAGGAGATGTTCGCGAAGCAGGCGAAGATCATCAATCCGGTGTTCGGGTCCAAGGACGCGATGGAGGGCGCCGCGGCGTTCGCCGAGAAGCGCGCGCCGAAGTGGGCGGGCGAGTGAGCCGCCCGCGTCCAGCCGCCTGAGGGCGGGACTTCCCGGCCCTCGGCCAGGCCGTCGTGCGCGGAGGGCGCATGCCGTCTACCCTGCGGGGGACGGCGTGCGCTTTTCCGGCTACGTGAAATAGCGGGTTAAACATCCATCGCGTACGGTAAAAGGAACGGCATAGCACGTTCCAGGCATGACAAGAGGAGAGCGATGGGCGGCTACGCGACCCCACTGGCGCCGGGGGGCCGATCGTCCGGCGATGCGGTCAAACGGCGCATGGTCGGCCTGGCGACGGGAGCGCTGGGGGCCGCGATCGTCGTCTCGCTCCTGGTGGCGGTCGAGTGGGCGGTGGAGATCGCCGACTACGTCCTGCCGCTGAACCTCGACATGTACGGAATCGTCTCCCACGACGTGGACGGACTGGCCGGCATCTTCGCGGCGCCGTTCCTGCACGCGGGCTTCTCCCACCTGATGGCGAACACCGTGCCGCTGGCGATCCTGGGGTTCCTGGCCGCGCTGCGGGGCCTGGGGCGCTTCTTCGTGGCCAGCGTGATCATCATTCTGGTCAGCGGGCTCGGCATCTGGTTCCTGAGCCCCCCGGGGGTCACGGTGGGCGCCAGCGGCCTGGTCTTCGGCTACTTCGGCTACGTCGTGACGCGCGGGCTGTTCGACCGGCACCTGCTCGACATCGTGCTCGGCATCGGCGTGGCCGTCCTGTACTACTCGCTGATCTGGGGAGTGCTGCCGGGCCAGCCCGGCATCTCGTGGCAGGGCCACCTGTTCGGCCTCATCGGCGGCGTGCTGGCCGCCTGGATGCTGCGCCGCAGGCGGCGAACCCCAGCGATCGGTTGATATCTCTCACTCCACCAGATAAATCGCAGAGCGCTCTTTATGACAATTTGCATGTGATATCTAGGTGATAAGGATCTTTACTGGTCCTGACAGGCTTGCCTGGGGGAGAATGACGGCGTGAACAACCTGGGGTCCTTGGAGCGCGCCATCATGGAGGTGCTCTGGGATTCCACGCGCCCCATGCTGGTACGTGAGCTGCAGGGCGCCCTCAACGCCGACGCCGACAAGCTGCTCGCCTACACCACCGTGCAGACCGTCGCCGAGCGCCTGGTCAAGAAGGGCCTGCTCAGCCGCACGCCCGAACGCAAGGCCTTCCGGTACGCCGCGAGCCACTCGCGCGACGAGCACGTGACCGCCGTGATGCTGGAGGCGCTCGCCGAGAGCCCCGACCGCGCGCCGGTGCTGTCGCGCTTCGCGCAGAGCGTCGACATCGACGACGCCCTGCGCCTGCTGGAGGAGCTGGCCCGCCGCACGGGCGAGCAGCGACACGTCGCCGGCGGACCCGGCTGGGTGCCGCCGCCCGCGTAGCGCCCGCCCGGGCGGGCGGGAGCTCGCGACGGGACGCGCGGCCGGGCTCCGGGCCCGGCGCCGGGGTCAGAGCCGCTCGACCACGTACTCGACGCAGCCCGTGAGGGCCTCGATGTCGGCGGGGTCGATCGCCGGGAACATCGCGACGCGCAGCTGGTTGCGCCCGAGCTTGCGGTACGGCTCGGTGTCGACGATGCCGTTGGCCCGCAGCACCTTGGCGACCTGGGCCGCGTCGACGTCGCCGGTGAAGTCGACGGTGCCGACGACGCTGGAGCGCTGGGCGGGGTCGGCGACGAACGGCGTGGTGTAGGACGTCTTGTCGGCCCAGGTGTAGAGCCGGGAGGCGGAGTCGGCGGTGCGCGCCGTCGTCCAGGCCAGGCCGCCGTTGCCGTTCATCCAGTCGAGCTGCTCGGCCAGCAGGAACAGCGTCGCCACGGCCGGGGTGTTGTAGGTCTGGTCCTTGACCGAGTTGTCGATCGCGGTGGGCAGGCTGAAGAACTCCGGCACGTAGCGGTCGGTGGCGGCGATCTCCTCGACCCTGGCGAGCGCGCGCGGCGAGAACAGGCCGATCCACAGGCCGC
Source organism: Sphaerisporangium sp. TRM90804 (assembly GCF_029846175.1). GTDB lineage: Bacteria > Actinomycetota > Actinomycetes > Streptosporangiales > Streptosporangiaceae > Sphaerisporangium. The sequence goes on from NZ_JARWAC010000011.1 coordinate 374,661, forward strand.
CGTCGGAGGCGAAGCTCTTCTGCGGCGCGAAGTAGTAGACGTCGAACTCGCTCGCACGCACGGGCAGGCCGCCGGCGCCGGAGGTGGCGTCCACCAGCACCAGGGAGTCGTCGCCGCCCACCCGCTCGATCGGCATGGCGACGCCTGTCGAGGTCTCGTTGTGCGTGAGCGCGTAGACGTCGACGCCGGCCTCGGGCCGGGGGAGCGGATGGCTGCCCGGCTCGGCGGTGATGACGCTGGGCCGGCCCAGCCAAGGCGCCTTGGTGGCGACCGTGGTGAACTTCGACGAGAACTCGCCGAAGTTGAGGTGCTGGGACCTCTCCTTGATGAGCCCGAAGGCGGCGATGTCCCAGAACGCCGTGGTGCCGCCGTTGCCCAGGACGACCTCATACCCCTCGGGGAGGTCGAACAGGCCGGCCAGGCCCTCACGGACCCTGCGGACGAGGTTCTTGACCGGCTTCTGCCGGTGGGAGGTTCCCATCAGCCCCGCGCCGGACGAGGCCAGCGCGGCGAGCTGCTCGGGGCGCACCTTGGAGGGCCCGCAGCCGAATCGGCCGTCAGCGGGCTTGAGTTCAGCGGGAATCTGGATGTCAGCCACCCGACCAGCGTAGTGAGCAGTCCCGGGTGTCATGTCCGTGGTCCGGATCCTGAGATGGCTGGACTCGGCAAAAGAGAGGCCCGGGTTCGGCATGAACGCGACAGGCCCGCAACCGGGGGCTGCGGGCCGTTGTACGGGGGGCGGGGGCGTACGTCGGGCGGGGGGCGCCGGCCGTGGAGTCTCGCTCAGTGCCTGGGGGCGACCTGCTCGGCTCCGGGGACCTCGTCGATCGAGCGCTGGGGCGGGCCGACGTAGGTGGCGCTGGGGCGGACGAGCCTGCCCGTGCGCTTCTGCTCCAGGATGTGCGCGGCCCAGCCTGCGGTGCGTGCGCAGGTGAACATCGAGGTGAACATGTGGGGCGGCACCGCGGCGAAGTCGAGGATGATCGCGGCCCAGAACTCCACGTTGGTGGCGAGCACGCGGTCGGGCTTGCGCGCGTGCAGCTCGGCCAGCGCGGCGTTCTCCAGCGCGCACGCGACCTCGTAGCGGGGCGCGTTCAGCTCCTGCGCGGTGCGGCGGAGCACACGCGCGCGGGGGTCCTCGGCGCGGTACACCCGGTGGCCGAAGCCCATCAGCCGCTCGCCGTTGTCGAGCGCCTTCCTGACGTAGGTCTCGGCGTTCCCGATGCGCTCGACCTCCTCGATCATGTGCAGCACGCGCGCGGGGGCGCCGCCGTGCAGCGGGCCGGACATGGCGCCCACGGCGCCCGAGAGCGCGGCGGCGACGTCGGCCCCGGTGGAGGCGATGACACGCGCGGTGAACGTGGAGGCGTTCATGCCGTGCTCGGCGGCGGAGGTCCAGTAGGCGTCGATGGCCCTGACGTGGTTCGGGTCGGGCTCACCGCGCCAGCGGATCATGAAGCGCTCGACGATCGTGGAGGCCTCGTCGACGCGCGACTGCGGCACCATGGGCAGGCCGAGGCCGCGGGCCGACTGCGCCACGAACGACAGCGCCGTGACCGAGGCGCGCGCGAGGTCGTCGCGGGCCTGCTGCTCGTCGATGTCGAGAAGCTGGCGGAACCCGTAGGCCGGGGCGAGCATGGCGAGGGCGCTCTGGACGTCGACGCGGATGTCACCGGAGTGCACGGGGATGGGGTACGGCTCGGCCGGGGGCAGGCCCGGCTGGAACTTGTTGTCGACCAGCAGGCCCCACACGTTCCCGTAGGAGACCCGGCCGACCAGCTCCTCGATGTCGACGCCCCGGTAGCGAAGAGCGCCTCCCTCTTTGTCCGGTTCCGCGATCTCGGTCTCGAACGCTACGACGCCTTCCAGCCCGGGTTTGAAGTCGGACATTCTCGGCCGCCTCCCTTTCTTGAAGTCAAAGCCTTGATGTCGAGATACCGGCGGGTCATATTCAACCCCCTGGCCGGGAGTGCTCCGTCGCAGGGCCCGCCGAAACGCGATCCGCCCTGGTGGGGGGTGCCGATGCGGTGATGGGGCCGGACGCGGAAGAATACCGGTCTGTGGATGACTCATCGAGCCCGCACACGTGTGAGGGGCTTCGTCGTACCTACGAGGGACGCCCGCTGGAGGAGGCCGATCTGGCGGCCGACCCGGTGACGCAGTTCGCGTCGTGGTTCGCCGACGCCGTCGACTCGGGGCTTCCCGAGCCCAACGCCATGGTGCTGGCCACCGCGTCCGGTGGCGGGCGGCCCGCCGCGCGCACCGTTCTGCTCAAGGGTTACGACCGGCGGGGCTTCGTCTTCTACACCAACTACGAGTCGCGCAAGGGCCGCGACCTCGCCGAGAACCCGCGCGCGTGCCTGATGTTCCCCTGGCACCCGATCCGCCGCCAGGTGCGGGTGGAGGGCACGGTCGTGCGGCTGCCGCGCGAGGACTCCGCCGCCTACTTCCACTCGCGTCCGTACGGCTCGCGCATCGGCGCCTGGGCGTCCCGGCAGTCAGCGGTGATCCACTCCCGGGAGGAGCTCGACCGCCGCTACGACGAGCTGGCCGAGCGCTGGCCCGAGGAGCCGCCGATCCCCGACTTCTGGGGCGGCTTCCTGGTGGTGCCGGCGGAGGTGGAGTTCTGGCAGGGCCGGGCCGACCGCATGCACGACCGGTTGCGCTACCGGCGCGCCGGCGGAGCCTGGATGGTCGAACGCCTCGCCCCCTGACCGGCGCTCGGGAGCGCCTTGGGTAAAGTGCCGGGGTTGTTCTATTTGTCCTGGGTTCAGGCTTGCCGCCCGGGTCTGGGATACGAGGTGGGGGAATGCCGGGACGCGCGTCGGTGCTGAGGCGCATCGCCGTCGACACCCGGCCACTGCGCGTCCCGGCCTACCGGCGGCTGCTGACGGGGCAGGGCGTCTCCTTCATCGGCTTCCAGCTCACCTCGGTGGCGGTCAGCGCCGAGATCTACGAGATCACGCGGTCATCCCTGTGGGTGGGGCTGCTCGGCCCGGTCAATCTGATCCCGCTGGTGGTCTTCGGCCTGTGGGGCGGCGCCGTCGCCGACGCGGTCGACCGGCGCAGGCTCCTGATCACGGGCTCGCTGGTCGCCTGGCTGGCCACCCTGGCGCTGCTGCTGCACGCGTGGTCGGGCCTGGAGAACGTCTACCTCATGCTGGCCGCGGTGGCCGTGCACGCGACCGGCTTCGCCGTCACCTCGCCGACGCGCGGCGCGATCATCCCGAGGCTGGTGCCCAGGGAGCGCGTCGCCGCGGCCAACACGATGAACTTCCTGGTCAGCGCCATCGGCTCGGTCCTCGGGCCGCTGCTGGCGGGCGTCGTGCTCGCCCGGTGGGGGTTCGGCGCGGCGTACCTGGCGGACGTCGTGCTGTTCGGCGCCGGGTTCTACGCCGCCGTCCGGCTGCCCCGCCTGCCCCCGCTCGGCGACGTCGTCCGGCCCGGCCTGCGGTCGGTCGTCGACGGCCTGCGTTACATCGCCGGCCATCGGGTGGTGATGATGTCGTTCGTCGTGGACATCATCGCCATGGCGTTCGCGATGCCCCGGGCGCTCTTCCCCGAGCTGGCCGCCGAGCGGTTCGGCGGCTCGGCGGTCGCCTTCGGCTGGCTGTCGGCCAGCATCGCGATCGGGTCGGTCACGGCCGGGCTGCTGTCGGGGTGGGTGGGCCGGGTCCGCCGTCAGGGGCTCGGGCTGACCTTCGTGATCGCGCTGTGGGGGCTGACGGTGGCCGCCGCGGCGTTCGCCCAGGATCTGTGGCTGCTGGTCACGCTGCTGGCCCTCGGTGGCGCCGCCGACCTGGTGTCGGCGGTGTGGCGGCAGACCATCCTGCAGACCTACGCCCCCGACGAGATGCGCGGGCGCATGCAGGGCGTGTTCATGGTCGTGGTGGCGGGCGGCCCGAGGCTGGGCGACCTGCGGGCGGGGGTGACGGCGAGCACCTTCGGGCTGGTCCCCGCGTGGGCGGGCGGCGGGCTGCTGTGCGCGGTCGCCGTGCTGGCGGCGGGGCTCGCCGTCCCGGCCTTCCGCCGGTACGACGCCGTGGCCGACCATCCCTCGCGACGCGGCCCGGCGGCGACAAGATCACAACTAGGCCATCGGGACGACTCCGAGGCCGAGAAGTGAGATGCTGGTAAGGGAAATCGTGTCCTCCCGGCACCGTGGCCGTCCGTCGTCCGTGTCCTTCTGTCGGCCGGGCTGCGTAAGCTTCGTTCGGACATCGAACCGTGCCCCCCGGGGAAACGTATTGAACCGTCCTTACCGGGCTTTTCCCGTCATGGGCGGACGTAGCATCGGTAAGGGGAGGGGAGGAGCCTTGACCGCACACGGTCTGATCGACACCACGGAGATGTACCTCCGCACCATCTTCGAGCTGGAAGAAGAGGGAATCACCCCGCTGCGCGCGCGCATCGCCGAACGCCTGGCGCAGAGCGGCCCCACGGTGAGCCAGACGGTCGCCCGCATGGAGCGCGACGGGCTGGTCCGCGTCGAGGGCGACCGCCATCTCGCCATGACCGACCTCGGGCGCACGCTCGCCATCAGGGTGATGCGCAAGCACCGCCTCGCCGAGTGCCTGCTGACCCAGGTGATCGGCATGCCGTGGGAGGACGTCCACGTCGAGGCCTGCCGGTGGGAGCACGTCATGTCCGACGCCGTCGAGGCCCGGCTGCTCACACTGCTCGACAACCCCGTCGTCTGCCCGCACGGCAACCCCATCCCGGGGTTGGACGAACTGGGCGGCAAAGAGCCGGAGTTGTCCGCAGATGAGGTGATCTCCGCCATGGCTGATCTGGCCGGACCCTCGGGTATACCCGTAGTTGTGCGGCGAATTAGCGAACAAGTGCAAAGTGATCCTGCTGTGATGCTTAAACTCAAGCAAGTTGGGATACAACCCGGACGCGAGGTGACGCTCGCGGCGAGCGACGACGGTGTACGGGTGACAGGTGACGATGAAGCGGACAGCACTCCCGCGGAGCTCTCGCGCGATGTCGCCGCGCACGTCTTCGTCTCCAAGCGCTGACCGCCCCGGGCGGGCCCCCTCGGGCCCGCGGGGGAAGTCGCCCTTCCCCGAACCCCCGGGCCCGGCGCGCCCGGGCCCTCCGGGAAGAAGCCGTGCCGTCGAGGCTGCAGGAGCACCTTTGGTCCGCTGTTCGAACGACCCTCACCAAGGGGTGGCCGCGAGATGAAGCGATGGGGGGATCTCTCCCAGGACGCGGCCGACCATCTCACGGCCGAGTCCGTGCTCGACCTCGCCGAGATGGCCGTGGTGGTCACCGACCGGTTCAGCAACGTCCTCTACTGGAACCCGTTCGCCGAGCGCCTGTTCGGCCGCCCCGACAACCCGGCCGGCGGCGACGACGCCGTCCTGTCCCTGGGAATCATGGACAAGGACCACCCCATGGCCGTCGAGCTGGCCAAGCACGTCCTCAAGGGCGGCGTGTGGGAGGGCACCTTCGACGTCGTGCGCGTCGACGGCACGATCATCTACGTGCGGGCGCAGGCCGTGCCGCTGCGGCACCCCTCCGGCGCGGTCACCGGCATCGTGATCAGCGCCCGCGAGGCCATGCGCAGCAACGAGCGCGAGAAAGACCGCTTCGGGCTGCTGGAGCGCATCGGCGAGCGCCTCGCCAGCTCGCTGTACGTCGAGGAGACCCTCAACCGCGTCGCCGAGATGCTGGTGCCCCAGTTTGCCGACCACTGCTTCATCGAGCTGACCGAGGGCGACCGCATGGTCCGCAAGGTCTCCACCCACGTGAAGGGGTGGACACCCCCGCCCGGCACGTGGCGCCCGGTCGGCTCCGAGATCCGCTACCCGCAGGGCCACTACGCCGACATCGCCCTGCGCCGCCAAGAGACGATCATCGTCGAGGACTTCGCGCAGATGAGCTACCCCTCGCCCAGCGAGGAGAGCACCCGGCTCTGCGGCGAGATCGGCATGACGTCCGCCATCGTGGCGCCGCTGTGCGCGCGCGGCGAGACGCTCGGGCTGATGTACCTCGGCATGTCCAACCTCACCAACCGGCACTCGCCGCACTACGACGCCTTCGACCGCGACTTCGTCGGCGCGATCGCCACCCGGGTGGCGATCGCCGTCGACAACGCGCTGCTGTTCGAGGAGGAGCGGCACACCGCCGAGTCGTTCCAGAAGTACCTGCTGCCCCGCGCGCTGCCCCAGCTCGACGGCCTGGAGATCGCGGTCCGGTACGAGCCGGCCGCGCCGCTGGCCTCACACGGCCAGGGCATCCAGACCCAGGTCGGCGGCGACTGGTACGACGTCATCCCGCTGTCGGCGGGCCGGGTCGGCATCGTCATCGGCGACGTCGAGGGCCGGGGCGCCAAGGCCGCCGCGGTCATGGGCCAGCTCAGGGCGGCGCTGCGCGCGTTCGCGCAGGACGACAAGTCGCCGGCCGACATCCTGGCCCGGCTCGACGAGTGGACGCGCATCGTCGCCCCCATCGAGCACGACGACTTCGGGGCCGACGTCAGCACCCCGCCGATCGTCACCTGCCAGTACCTCGTGTACGACGCGTGGTCGCGCCAGCTCTCCTTCGCCAACGCCGGGCACGCCCCGCCGCTGCTGATCGTCGACGGCTCGGTCACCGAGCTCGACATCTCCGAGGTCGGCCAGCCGCTCGGCGTCAGCGCCAAGGGCATGCACGCCGACCTCGTGTACAAGGAGGAGACCCGGGTCCTGCCGCCCGGCGCCACCCTGCTGCTCTACACCGACGGCCTGCTCGACCGCCGTCCCGCCCGCGACTCCGGCGAGGAGCCGCTCTCCGACGAGGAGACGCTGCGCGTCCTGTGCGAGGAGGTCGCCAAGGTCTCCTCCGAAAGCGTCGAGCGCATGGCGAACGTCGCCACCGACGCCGTCCCGGGCGAGATCGACGACGACATGGCGATCCTGGTGATCCGGTCGGCGGCCAAGGAGCTGGCGTCCGAGGAGCGCACCTTCCCCGCCCAGCCGATCATGGTGGGCGAGGCGCGGCGCATGGCGTCGGAGGCCTTCGCCACCTGGGGCGTCCCCGAGGAGCGGTCGGAGCTGGCCTGCCTGCTGGTCTCCGAGGTCGTCACCAACGTCGTGCTGCACGCCGCCAGTGCCAGCGTCCCGCGCAGGGAGCTGGTCCTGCTCGACGGCCCCCCGCTGCCGTTCGACGAGTCCTGGGACGTCCCGGGCATGGACGACATGGCCAACGAGAAGGAGTTCACCCTCCGGCTGCGCCGGGGCGAGGAGTCCATCTGGGTCGAGGTCTTCGACCAGGACCTGCGCCTGCCCCGCATCCGCAGCGCCGGCGAGAACGACGAGGGCGGCCGAGGCCTCTATCTGGTCGACCAGCTCGCCAAGCGCTGGGGCTCCCGCCCCACCAAGGAGGGCAAGGCCGTCTGGTTCGAAATCCCCACCAAGGGCCGCTAGCAAGCACTTCCCGCCCACCCCCCCAAGGGCCGCGAGCAGGTTCTCCCGTCCGCCGATCAGGTCCCTCCTCCCGGCGGCGGGTCGGTGAGCGGTGGTACGGCGAAGTCGGCGCCGCCGTACGGCGCGCAACCCGGTGAACCCTCGCGGTGATCGCACCCTCGCCTCGCGAATGGTGCCTTCGGCGCGCTTTCCTAAGGGCGACCCTCACCCAGCCCGTCCCCAGCGTCGCGCGAGCATCCCTCCTGAGTAGGCCGGGACGTTCGGCGCGGCCCCGCCCTATCGGCGCAGGGTGTGCGACATCGTTAGCGGTGAAGGCGAACGCGCCCGTGGCGGGCGCGACCTGAGACCACCGGCTGCCGTCCTTGAAATGGTGCCTTCGGCGCGCCTTCCCAGGGGCGCCCCTCGCCACCGGCCCACCACCCGCCGTCGCGCCGGCAACCGCCCGCACTGACGGTCCTCACCGACAGGACTCGGGCGATTGTCCTTCCCCATATGCATGCCTGGTTGCGGCCCAGGGCCGGTCGCCGTACGACGGCGCCGACTTCGCCGCACCCGTTCTCACCGACGCGGCGCCGAATGGAGGCGATACGCAGGTGGAGGGGATTCAGCTTGTGCGCTGGTGAGGGGCCGGTGTCACTGCGCGTGGCGCTGGAGGGGGGCGTTGTGCGCGCGGGGGGTCAGCTTGTGTGACGGTGAGGGGCCCGTGTCAGCAGCGCGGCACTGGAGAGGGGTTCAGCTTGTGCGCTGGTGAGAGACCGGTGGCACCGGCGTGGTGCCGAGGGAGGCGTTATGCGCGCGGAGGGGGGTTCAGCTAGTGCGCTGGTGAGAGACCCGTGGCACCGGTGTGGTGCAGGAGGGGGCGTTGGCGCGCGGAGGGGGCAGCTTGTGTGACGGGGAGAGATCCGTTTCACCGACGCGGCGCCTGAGGGAGGCCCTATGCACGCGGAAGGCGACTTGGCTTGCGCGACGGCGACGGCGACGGCGACGGCGACGGTGGGTGGGATGGGGGCCGCCCTTGGAAGGCTGCGCCGGAGGCGCATTTCGTGGGGCGGCCGGTGGTTGGGTTCTGGCGGGGGATTGGTTGCGGGCGGGCCGGGGCCCGGCCCGCAGGGGGTGTCGCCTGGTCCCCGCGGGCCGGGTGGGTGGGGTTAGCCCGCCAGCTTCACGGTCCAGCGGCGGGAGGGGTCGGCGTCGCAGGTGAACTGCAGGCCGCGCACGTTGTTGTCGGTGCTGACGCCGCCGGCGATGGTGAGGCACTTGCCGGTCTGGACGTTGCGGATCTGGTACTGGCCGGTGCCGGTGTAGTCGAGGATCGTCCAGCGGCGGGAGGGGTCGCTGTCGCAGGTGAACTGCAGGGCGTCGACGTTGTTGGCGGTGCTGACGCCGCCGGCGATGGTGAGGCACTTGCCGGTCTGGACGTTGCGGATCTGGAACTGGCCGGTGCCGGTGTAGTCGCTGATCGTCCAGCGGCGGGAGTAGTCGGAGTCACAGTTGTACTGCACCGAGAGCACGTTGTTGGCGGTGCTGACGCCGCCCGCGATGGTCAGGCACTTGGCGGTCTGCACGTTCTGCAGCTGGTACATGGTGGAGACGGGCACGCGCGCGGCCGAGGCCCCGGCGGCGGTCTGGGCGGCGGTCTGGGCGGAGACGGCGGCGGGTGCGCCCACCGCGACGATCGCGGAGGCGGCGGCGATACCGAGGATGCGGCTGATGGAGCGTTCCATTGTGTTACTCCCCGTGGAGGGTAAGGTCCCCGTGCTGTCGGGCTTGCACCACCGACACTCTCGACTCACGAGCCGCCGCACATGAGTAATGCAGTACTCAGATGTGAATCATGCTCGTCCGCGGCTGGTGGACCGGCTTCCACGCACGCGCGCCGAGTCGTCGTCGCGAGACGCGAGCCCGCTGTGGATCGAGGGCTTACTCCACACGTGGGTCTTCGCGGGGTCGTCCGGCCCGGGGTGAATCTCAGACGCGAGCCCACCGCCGGTTGCCTCGCCGGTGTCGTTCTTCAGCCGCGAGTCTGTCGCGTGTCCCCAGCACCCAGGGGTGTTTCGGACGCGGATCCGCTCCGCAGGGGGCAGGACGTGAATCGCCCCCGGCGGCGGCCGGGGGCCGGTGCCGGGGGCGGTGGGGTGGTTAGTCGTCCTGGGGCGAGGGTTCGGGGACGCACAGGGTCAGGGCGCCGGGCGCCACCTCGGCCTTGATCTTGGTGGTGGCGTCGCGGTCGCCGCCGTCCAGCTCGTACGTGAGCGGGGTCTCGAAGGTCGCGGTCACCTTGCGACCACGGGTGATGCGCACGAACGGGGACTCCTCGGAGCGGCCCGTGGCCATCTTGCCGATCACCCGAGCCCACTGGATCGGCCCCTGCGCGGTCGAGACGCCGACCTCCAGCCAGCCGTCGTCCGGGCGGGCGTCGTCGAACGCCTCGATGCCCCCGGTGATCGTGCCGACGTTGCCGAGCAGCAGGCAGCTCGCCGGCCCGTCGAACCAGTCGACGCCGTCGATCTTGACCTTCATCGGCACCAGCGGCCCGCCCACGTGCTGCACGGCCGCCTTGAAGTAGGCGAGGCGCCCGAGCCGGCTCTTGGCGTCCTTGTCGGAGTCGGCGATCATCTGGGCCTCGAACCCGGCGCCCGCCATGACCGCGAAGTGCTCGCCGTTGAGCACGCCGAGGTCGAGCTTGCGATGCTCGCCCTGGAACCCGATGCGCACGGCCTCGGGAAGGTCCTCGGGGATGCCCATGTTGGCCGCGAAGAGGTTGGCCGTGCCCGCAGGCAGGACGGCCATCGGCACGCCCGACCCGGCCATGGCGTCCGAGCAGCGCTGCACCATGCCGTCGCCGCCCCAGACGAAGACCAGGTCGGCCCCTTCCTTCAGGGCCTTGCGCACCTGCTTGGGTGCCTTCTTGCTCTTCGGCACCTCGTGCCAGAGCAGCTTGCCGACGTCGTGCTCGGCCAGGAGCACGCGCAGCTGGTCGAGCCCGCCGCCGAACGTCTTCTTCTGATGCGCGATCACCGCGATCTTCCGAGCCATGTCTGCTGACTACCCACAGAATCGGGGTTCACCGGGTCTGCCGTTTGCGGGGGAATAGTGTGGCCCTGACGTGCCCTCTCTTTGGGAGGCGGCGCCGCCGGGGCGCGGTGACAGCGGCGACGATGGGTGTTTGACTCGACCGCATGCGACTGGCCTACGAACGGCGCGGCGAGGGACCACCCCTGGTGCTGCTGCACGGCATCGGCCACCACCGGCAGGCCTGGCGGCCCGTCATCGACCTGCTCGCCGGGTCGCGCGACGTCATCGCGGTCGACTTCCCCGGGTTCGGCGCCTCGCCCGGCCTGCCGTCCGGGACGCCGTACAACGCCCAGACGCTCGCGGACGCGGTGGAGCTCTTCTGCGCCGAGCTCGGCGTGCCGACGCCGCACGTCGGCGGCAACTCGCTCGGCGGCTACGTGGCGCTGACCTTGGCGGCGCGGGGCAGCGTCCGCACGGCCACGGCGCTGTCGCCGGCCGGGTTCTGGAACGCCCTTGAGCACGCCTACGTGCGCGCCGCGCTGCGGGGCCTGCACCGGCTGGTGAAGGCGCTGCCGCCGGACGGCATGACGGCGGTGGCGGGTTCGACCGCCGGGCGGGCGCTGTCGATCGGGCTGGTCGTGGCCAGGCCCGGCGGGTTGAGCCCGGAGGCCGTGGTCGCCGCCGGGCGGGCCCTGCGCGACGGCCCGGGTTTCGACGAGACGCTCGACTCGTTCAGGGCCGTGGTGCCGCCCAGCCGCGCCAAGGTGCCGATCACGATCGCGTGGGGCGAGCGCGACCGCCTGCTGTGGCGGCGCCAGGCCGTACGCGCGGCCAGGTGGTCCGAGCAGCGGGTGAAGCTGCTCCAGGGCTGCGGCCACGTCCCCATGAGCGACGACCCCGGCCTCGTCGCCCGTGTCCTGCTGGACGGCAGCCGGGACTGACCACGCCTCAGCGAATGCTCTGGGTGTACACGGCCAGCATGACGATCACGAAGGTGACCATGATGCCGGTGTAGGCCACCGGCCCGAAGCGCAGCGACCTGCGCACGCGGTTCAGGCCCCACACGAACAGGAACGCCAGGAAGATCAGCAGGATCAGCCCGCCGTTGTCCATCGCCACCGCCTCCGCGCAACCGCCGGCCTCGCCCGAGCACTCGCAGACCAGTATGCGTCCCACGCCCCCGCTCCGCGCGCAAGCGGCCGACCGTGACACCGTCGGTGTCGGCTCGTGACCTGCCGCGGCCCACACTGGAGACGCGTCCCCCGACGGAAGCGAGTGCGACCGTGCAGGACATTCCGCGCATTCACCGGAGCAAAGCCGAGCGCGAGGCATACGTCGCCTTCCTGCTGCTGGGTGCCGTGGCGCTCGCGTTGTCCGTCCTGCACGGGTGTACACCGTGGACGCCTTTCCTGGCCCCGCACCCGAAGCCGTTGAGGGTCTCCTGCACCGGCTTCTCCACCCCGTCGCCCGCCGGCGAGGGCCCGGCCGTCAGGCCGATGGCGCGTGGGGTCCGAAGCATGCCGGTGAGACGGCCGGCTCCGCGACCCTGGATTCATCCGGTGGTGGCGGATGTGAACGATCCGTCCCTCGCCTACGCCTTGGACGGGGCCACCAAGGTCCTCAGCGCGACCCGGCTCGACACGCGAACCATCCTGTGGAGCCTGCGGGTACCGGGCCTTCGCTTCAACGGTTCGACCACGCTTTCGGCCAGGTCCAACCTCATACGCGTCTCGTCACACGACGGGTACCTCGCCCTGGTGGACCTCCCGGCCCGCCGGGTCCGGGAGTGTGCCGTCGAATCAGAACCCGGCATTGGGGGCTCGACCGCGCACACGGACCCCCTGGAGGTGGTCGGCGACGTCCTGGTGACCACGCGGAACGCCGAGCGCACGATCAACCTTCCTCTCGCCGGGTCGGTGCTGTGGGACCGATGGGTGGAGGCGTACTCGGCGCGAGACGGCCGCCTGCTCTGGCGCGAGCGGGCGTCGGTCCACACCACCGGCCATGGGCGGGTCTTCATCGGGGTGGGGCGCGGCCTCACCGCGCACGACGCCACCACGGGCATGCACATCTGGAGCCGCACCACCGGGGGAAGCATGGGCGACCCGCGCCGGGGAGAGGGCGGCGGCGTTCCGCTGGCCGTATCGGGCCGATACCTGTACGCCCACCTGTACCGGGATGAGCGCTTGTCGATCCACCTCGCCGCGGATGGCGCCTACGTGGGGGCGGCCGCGCTGCCGAGCACGCACTCGGGCGTCGAGGAGACGGTACCGATGCCCGGCGACCACGTCCTCATCGTGCTGAGGGACCGGGTGCTCGTGGCGGGCCCCGGTGGCATACAGGCTCAGAGGATGGCCGAGTGGACAAGCGCGGGCAGCTCGGCCCGTCACGACCTCGTCCGGGTCGGCGACACCTACCGGTTGGCCGTGTTGACCCCCGTCGCCCGGCTGCGCGTGTTCAGCGACGGTTCAAGCTCGCCGCTGGTCTTCCGGGTCGACCCGGAAGCCTCATGGGTGCGGCTGGCGGATACGGTCGCCTACGTGGGCGGTGGGCGCACGCCGATGCTGCGCGCCTACGACCTGACCGCGAACGGCGCGCTTCTGTGGGAGCTGTGGATGGGGTCCCCGGGGGACTTCGGCACGATAGCGGATGACTTCGCCATCCCCTTCGACGGCGGGCTCGCGCTGTCGTTCGATCCCCGCCGCGCGAGCGACGGCCCCCACCGGTGGGTCACGCTGGTGCCGTGACGCCGGGGTGGGGGCCGTCGCCGCGTCAGAAGCCGAAGGAGCGGCCGATGATCTCCTTCATGATCTCGGTGGAGCCGCCGTAGATGGTCTGGACGCGGCTGTCCAGCCAGGCCTTGGCGACCGGGTACTCCAGCATGTAGCCGTAGCCGCCGTGGAGCTGGAGGCAGCGGTCGATGACCTTGTGCTGGATCTCGGTGGTCCACCACTTGGCCTTGGCGGCGTCCACGGGGGTGAGCTTGCCGGCGTTGAGGGCCAGGACGCACTTGTCGACGTAGTGGCGGGCGATCTCCACCTCGGTCGAGAGCTCGGCGAGGACGAAGCGGGTGTTCTGGAAGGCGCCGATGCTGCGGCCGAACGCCTGGCGCGAGCGGCAGTACTCGATCGTCGTCTCCAGCACGGCCTCGGCCGCCGCCACCGCCGACACGGCGATCGACAGGCGCTCCTGCGGCAGGTTGGCCATGAGCTGGAAGAAGCCCTGGCCCTCGTCTGTGCCGAGCCGGTTGGCGACCGGCACGCGGACGTTCTCGAAAATCAGCTCGGCGGTGTCCTGGGCGTGCAGGCCGATCTTCTCCAGGTTGCGGCCCCGGGAGAAGCCCTCCATGCCGCGCTCGACGACCAGCAGCGTGGTGCCGCGCGCCCCGGCCGTCGGGTCGGTCTTGGTGACGACCACCACCAGGTCGGAGTTGATGCCGTTGGTGATGAACGTCTTCTGCCCGTTGACGACGTAGTCGTCGCCGTCGCGGACGGCCGTCGTCCTGATGCCCTGCAGGTCGCTGCCGGCGCCCGGCTCGGTCATGCCGATGGCGGTGATCAGCTCGCCGGAGGCGAAGCCGGGCAGCCAGCGCTGCTTCTGGTCGTCGTCGGTGAGGTCGACCATGTACGGCGCCATGATGTCGTTGTGCAGGCCGAACCCGAGCCCGGTGCTGCCCGACCTCATGATCTCTTCGACGATGACGGTGTTGAAGCGGAAGTCGGTGATCCCGGAACCGCCGTACTCCTCGGGGACCGAGAAGCCGAACATGCCCAGCTCGCCGGCCTTCTTCCACACCTCGCGGGGGACGATGCCGTCCTTCTCCCACTGGTCGTGGTGCGGCACGACCTCGCGGGCGATGAACTCGCGAACGGTGTCACGGAAGAGCAGATGCTCCTCCTCGAAGAGGTTCCGATCCATGCTTCTCCTCCTTGGGGGGACCGCCAACAGAATACTATTCTGGTCGCGGCCCGGCTTCCGGCGCCCCCGCCGCGCGGCTACGTCACAGGCCATGCCAGTAGCTGGAACCACACCGCCTTCCCGTGCGGGTTCACGCACCAGCCCCATTTGTAGGCCAGGGTCTCGACGATGGACAGACCCCTTCCGCAGGTCTCCATGGCGCCGGCCGACCGCATCCTCGGAACGGCCACGCCGGAGTCGTGAACGGTCACACTCATCACCTCCCCGTCCCGCCCCACCTCGACGCGGACGCCGCCCGCCGCGCCCGCCCCGCCGCCCCCGTGCGTCAGGGCGTTGGTGACGAGCTCCGAGGTGAGCAGTTCGGCGATTTCGCGGGCCTCCTCGCAGGCGTTCCAATCGGCGGCGACGTCCCGCACGAAGCGACGGGCGGACGCGACGCATTTCCCGTCCCGGGGTATGCACTTCTGCCCGAGAAGTACCGCCGCGGCGTCTGTTTCGCAAGGGATATCCGACGGCTTGACGCCGGGCTCCGCGGCCCCACTCATGACGTTCCTCCTCGCCTGGGAATTCGTATGCCAAGGGTGGAGTCGTGAGGCTACTGTCGGTAGTCGAACGGTCGCTAATCCGGCGCTTTGAGGATCGGATCCGGTCCTTTTGAACCTCCATGATGTGGGGCACGATGGCTGATCTATACACACCTCAAGCAATTTGGGGCAGAGAACTCCGTCACTACCGTCAGACGGCCGGTCTGACGCAGGCCCAGCTCGCCCAGAAGATCCATTTCAGCGAGTCGCTGATCAGCGGCATAGAGACCGGCCAGCTCCCCGCCAGCCCCGAGTTCGCCCAGACCTGCGACTCCGCCCTCACCACGGGCGGCGCGCTCCAGCGCCTCCTCGACTGGCGGCGCGGCCAGGTCTTCCCCGCCTGGTTCGGCAAGTGGCACGACAAGGAGCAGGTGGCGACGACACTGCGCGCCTATGAGCCCATCCTCGTACCCGGCCTGCTCCAGACCCCCGAGTACGCCTTCGAGGTGCTGTACGGGGACGAGACGGCCGTGCAGGCGCGTGTGCAACGTCAGCAGGTGTTCGCCCGCACTGCGCCTCCGCCACCTCTGCTGCGCTGCGTGATCGACGAGGCGGTGCTGCATCGCCTGATCGGCACCCCCGAGATCATGCGCAAGCAGCTCGAACACCTCGCGTCGATCATCGCTCCCCGCGTCAGCGTGCAGGTCGTCCCGCTCGGGGGCATCCGGGCGGGGCTGGAGGCCGGATTCATAATCGCTACGCTCGAAGGTGGCAGCGAGGTAGCTTATTTGGACACCGCCGTACGCGGGCTGGTGACGACCGATCAGGACGACATCACGGCAGCCGTGGCGAAATTCGAGGCCATTCGCATCGAGGCGCTGCCGCTGCGCATGTCTGTGGATCTCATCAAGAGAACGGCAGAGGAAAGATGGACCTGAGTAACGCCACCTGGCGGAAGTCGAGTTACACGGGTAGCAATGGCGGGAACTGCGTGGAGGTCGCGGAGCTGCCGCGCGCCGCTGAAGCGCCTGACCCCGTGGCGGAGTTCGTGGCCGTGCGTGACTCGAAGAATCCCGAAGGTCCGAAGCTGTTCTTCACGCCGGACGAGTGGGGCGCCTTCCTGCGCGGGGTCAAAGGCGACGCGTTCGACCGTGAGGCGCGGTAGCGGGCCCCACGGTCGGGCGCGGCGGGTCGGCCGGGCGGTGGGTCAGGGGTTGGGGATGAGCATGTAGGCGTGTTCGTCGGCGGTCTTGCCGGGCTCGCAGTAGTAGCAGGTCTTGCCGACGATCACGCCCTGGTCGTTGATCGCCTCGGCCGTCTCCAGGGCGACGTCCCCGGGGAGGTTGGTCACCACCGTGTTCAGGTCGGTCATCTGGTCGCCGTCCCACAGGACCGCGTGCTGGCCGTAGTAGGTGTCGGTGGTGCGCGAGTACCCCACCACCTGTCCCGCCTCGTTGATGCCCCGCGCGGTGCTCCCGTTGCCTCCCGGCAGGGTTCCGAGTTGGCGCATGACGCCGTTCTCCCAGAGGAAGGCCCGGAACCTCCGCTCGGCGTCCATGGAGATGCCGACGATCTGGGTCTTCTCGTTGATGTCGAAGGCCTCGCTGCGGACCGCGGCTCCGCCGAGCGTGCCGAGGTCCGTCATGACGCCGTTCTGCCACAGGAAGGCGTGGGTCTCCTCGCCGGTGCTCGGCAGGGCGGTGCCCACCACCTGGTTCCGGTCGTTGACGGCGTTGGCCAGGCTCGCGGTCGAGAACGGCCGGTCCGTGCTCCCGCCCAGGGTGCCGAGTTCGCGAATCTTGCCGTTCCTGTTCCACAGGACGGCGCGATGCGGGGCTCCCTGCTGCTTGACGCGGTGGCCGACCACGACGCCCTTGTTGTTGATGTCGGTGGCCGCGCTGCCGCTGCCGTAGCCCCAGCCGGTGCCCAGATCCGTGACCGTCCCGTCGCGGTAGACGAAGGCGTGTGCCGGTTCGGTGAAGCTTGTGTGGGTGTGCCCGGCGACATGCCCCGCCTCGTTGATGCCGAAAGCGCTGTTGTTGCCCGGGGCGTAGATCGCCGGGATCCGCGTCAGCTGCCCGTCCTGCCAGCGGAAGGCGTACGAGGCCGGGTCCCGTTCGTTGTTGCCGTGCCCCGCCACCTGGCGGGCGGTGTTCACGTCCTGGGCCTCGCTCCACCGGATGCCCCCGGGGGTGGTGGCCAGCCAGCCGAGGTTGACGTAGGTGTAGGTGGTGGGGGCGGCTGACGTCTCGCTCTCCGCGACGGCCGGAGGGACGGCGAGGGTGCTCGCCGTGAGTCCGGCTGCGGCCACCGACAGCAGGACTCTTCGCCTTCTCATCATCTGGTCCCCTTGTGTGAGATGGAGGGTTGAAGATGATGTTGCGTGAGGATCCGGGCGAAGGATCTTACGAAGTGCTTATGGCGCGATCTTCCGTCCGGGCGGTGCGTACGCCGGGGTGGACGGTCCTCGGTGCCGGTGGGGGTGTGGGTCCGCTCGGCGGCCCCGGCTCGGTGCCGAGTCGTCAGACGAATATTGCCTGGTGTACACCCTTCTGACCTGCGGGTCTGTCAGAAAGGGCTGCGCAGAACAGTCAAAGCACAGCGAGCTGGGATCAAGGGTCCGTAGGATCTGTATTCAACTGTGACCTGACACTGGAATCCTGTTACGCCTGGCAGAAACCGGGCACCGCCGCTGAAATGGAGATATACGTGCTGAAGTCGCAGGCACGCCGCCGCATCGCCACAAAGGCAGCAGCAGCCGGAACCCTCAGCGCGGGCGCCCTCCTGTTCGGCCTACCCCAGCTTGCTTCCAGCTCTGCGCTGGTGCCGACGTCGTACACGTGCACGCCCACAGGGACTGGCACCGGGACCTACTCCGTAACCCTCGACTTCGGGGCCGCGGCCACGACCGCGCCGCCGAACCAGCCGGTCACGGTCACGTTGCAGGTCGCGCAGGGGACCAATCCGGTGACGGCGCCCACAGCTCTGGCCACGACGGACTACGTGTGGGTTGAGAGCGAAGTTCTCGTCTCACCGGTCGCGGGGACGCCTCTCCCTACGGGGGCTGTGCTATCTACCGCTTCTGTCCTACCGCCCACCCCTCCATCAGCTGCGGCCTCACTGCCCCTGCCGCCGGCGAATATCTTCACGTTGAACCCCACCGCCAAGGGGACGCTTGGCCTGTCCGCTCAGTCGCTCACGGTGAAGATCGGCCCGACACCTACGGCCGTCGGTGCTTCGCCGAGCCCTTCAATCGTTTACAACTGCACCCTGCCCGCCACGGCTACCGCCCCCGCGCGACTGACCCTGGTGGTGAACACGGCCAGTGCATCCAGTACCCCGACCGACACTGACACCGCCACGACTACGCCCACCCCCACGCCGACCCGGAGCACGCCTCGGCCGACGCGGACGGCGACCGCGACCGTGACGGCGGACTCGCAGGTCAAGGAGACGCCGAACGGCGGGGCCGCGACCGGTGGCGGTGCGGATGCGGGGCCGGACGGGCGGATGTTCGTGGCGGTCGGCTCGGTCGTCGTGCTGGGCGCGGCCGTTGGCGGGCTGATGATGCGCCGCCGTCCGCAGCGAGGCTGATCGGGGGTCCAGCGTGACGATGCCGCCTGAGCCGCCGTCCCCGGACGGGTACGGCGATCCCCACTACGGGCCGCAGGGCGACCCAGGGGTGCCCGGGTACCCCCAGCACGGGTACGTGCCGCAGGTGTACTACGACTACCCGGGGCACGTGGGGCCGGACGGGCAGTGGGCGCAGCCGGGACGGCAGCGGAGCGACCGCGGCCAGATCATGCGTGCGGTGCTCATCCTCGCGGCGGTGGCCGGTGTGGTGACGGTGGCCGTCGGCATGCTGCTCATGGCGGGCGCGCCCGAGGAGTACGGCCTGTCCGACGCGCGCACGCCGCTCAAGCTGCAGGCGCAGCCCACCGCGGGCGGGCTGCCGCCCACGGTCGGCCCCGGCGGCGACGGCGTGCTGGCGCAGGCGGCCCCCACGGCGTCCGCGCCGCTGGCGCCCCTGCCGCCGGCCCCGGCGATGCAGCCGTCCACCCCCAAGCGGCTGATCATCAAGAAGCTCGGCGTCAACGCGCCCATCTCGTCGGTGGGAACCGACAGGAAGGGCGCGATCCAGACGCCGCCCATCAACAACCACAACCTGGTCGGCTGGTACCGGCTCGGCCCGACGGCGGGCCAGGCCGGGCCCGCCGT
Organism: Sphaerisporangium sp. TRM90804; assembly: GCF_029846175.1. GTDB lineage: Bacteria > Actinomycetota > Actinomycetes > Streptosporangiales > Streptosporangiaceae > Sphaerisporangium. Next base: position 393,748 of record NZ_JARWAC010000011.1, read on the forward strand.
GATGCTCGGCCACAAGGACACGAACACCCGCACCGCCGTCTTCTCCCGCCTGCCCGAGCTGCGGTACGGCGACACGATCGAGGTCCTGCGCATGGACGGCACGGTCGCGATCTTCACCGTGGGCGGCGTCGAGCAGGCCGACAAGCAGACGTTCCCCACCAACCGCGTCTACGGCAACGCCGAGGCGGCCGAGCTGCGCCTGATCACCTGCGGCGGCCAGTACAACCGGACGACCGGCCACTACACCGACAACGTCATCGTCTACGCGACCATGACGGGCTCCCGCAGGAGCGGCGCGGCGACCACCCAGCGCTGACGGGCCCCGGAAGGCCTTCCCTCGTGGAACTTTGTTCTGGTGTAATCTCGTATATACCGAACAATGCTCGGTTTGAGTGGGACGGGACCCAGGAGGCACTGTGGCAGAGGCTTACATCGTCGGCGCGGTCCGTACCCCGGTCGGCAAGAAGAAGGGCGGCCTGTCCACCGTCCACCCGGTCGACCTGGCGGCCCACCCGCTGAAGGCGCTGGTCGAGCGCACGGGCGTGGACCCCTCGGCCGTCGAGGACGTGATCATGGGCTGCGTCATGCAGTTCGGCCCGCAGAGCCTGGACATCGCCCGCAACGCCTGGCTCTCGGCGGGGCTGCCGGAGAGCGTCGCGGGCGTCACCATCGACCGCCAGTGCGGCTCCTCGCAGCAGTCGATCCACTTCGCCGCCCAGGGCGTCATGTCCGGCACCCAGGACCTGGTGGTGGCGGCGGGCGTCGAGTCGATGAGCATCGTCCCCATCGGGTCGAGCGTCAGCGCCGCGCTGGAGAAGGGCATGCCCTTCCCGTTCGGCGAGGGCTGGGTCGAGCGGTACGGCAAGCAGGAGATCTCCCAGTTCCGCGGCGCCGAGCTGATGTGCGAGAAGTGGGGCCTCAAGCGCGACGACCTGGAGCGGTACGCCTACGAGAGCCACCAGCGCGCCGCCAAGGCGATCGCCAACGGCCACTTCAAGGAGCAGATCGCCCCGCTGAACGGCGTCGAGGACGACGAGGGCCCCCGGCCGGACACGACGCTGGAGAAGATGGCCGGGCTCAAGACGCTGCGCGACGGCGGCGCGATCACCGCGGCCACCTCCTCGCAGATCTCCGACGGCGCGGGCGCGGTGCTCATCGCCTCGGAGCAGGCGGTCAGGGACCACGGCCTGACGCCGCGCGCCCGCATCGTCACGCTCGCGCTGACCGGCGACGACCCCGTCTACATGCTCACCGCGCCGATCCCGGCCACGCGGCGCGCGCTCGACAGGGCCGGGCTGTCGATCGACGACATCGACGTCACCGAGATCAACGAGGCGTTCGCCCCCGTGCCGCTCGCGTGGCTGCACGACATCGGCGCCGACCCGGCGAAGACCAACCCCAACGGCGGCGCCATCGCGCTCGGCCACCCGCTCGGCGGCACCGGCGCCATCCTCATGACCAAGCTCCTGCACGAGCTGGAGCGCACCGGCGGCCGTTACGGCCTCCAGACGATGTGCGAGGGCGGCGGCCAGGCCAACGTCACCATCATCGAGCGCCTCTGACCCCTCGCGGTCACCCGGGCCCGCGCAGGGGCCGGGGAACGTCATGGGCGCCGAAACGGCGGTGTCCCGCCCTCCACACACTCCGGAGGGCGGGACACCGCCGTTCTGTCACAGGCTCTCAGCGGCCCTTGGGCAGGCGCCGGGGGGCCGTGATGCGCCGTACGGGCGCCTGGGGCATCGGGATGCGGCGCGGGGCCGGCGGCATGGCCGGACGCAGGCCGGGGCGCTGGGTGGACGGTTCGGTGGTGGACGGATTCTTCGCGGCCTTGCCGCTGGTGGAAGTGCGAGCACGCATACAGGTCTCCTCACAGGTGACGACGCGGCAGCGAACTCATGCCGGTCGGAGCCTCAGCCACCGCGTCTGAACGGACGGGATCGACGAGCCGAAGCGAACGGGGGACCGGCCGGCGAAGGGCCGATCACACGCCGTCAGTAAGGAAAGATGCGCATGCCCCGAAGCTACGGCGCCGGGGCGTGCCCGCACAACTGATTTACCGCGCCAGGGCCGCCCGCTCCGGCACGGGGGTGTGCTGGGGCAGCTCGACCAGGACGGTCGTGCCCCGGCCCGGCAGCGAGCGCAGGGTGGCGTGGCCGCCGTGCGCGGTGGCGATGGCCTGGACGATCGCCAGCCCCAGGCCGCTGCCGTCGCCGGGGGAGGCGTGGTGGAACCGGTCGAAGGCGAGCGCCGCGTTCTCCGGCGACATGCCCGGCCCGTCGTCGCTCACCTCCAGCACGGCCGGCGGGCCCAGCCGCACCCGCACCGACGTGCCCGGCGGGGTGTGCGCGCGGACGTTGGCCAGCAGGTTGACCAGCACCTGGCGGACGCGCGCCTCGTCCACGACGGCCATCAGCTTGGGCGGCGCGTCCAGGAACACCGGGTGGTCGGGGGTCAGCGAGGCGAAGTCCTCGACGACCTCCCTGGCCAGCACCGTCAGGTCGGCGGGCGCGACGGCGAGCGGCGCCCCCTTGTCGAGGCGGGCCAGCTCCAGCAGCTCCGACACCAGCCTCGCCATGCGCGCCGCCTCGTCCTCGATGCGGCGCATCACCTGGGGCACCTCGGTGTCCGGGATCGCCCCCTGGCGGTACAGCTCGGCGTACCCGTGGATGGTCGTCAGCGGGTTGCGCAGCTCGTGTGAGGCGTCGGCCGCGAACCGGCGCACCCGCTCCTCCGACGCCCAGCGCGCGGCGAAGGCGTACTGGATGCGGGTCAGCATGACGTTGACGGCCGCCCCCAGGCGCCCGGCCTCGGACTTGCCCTCGGGCATGCGGGCCGAAAGGTCGCCGCCCTCGGCCACGAGCTGCGCCGTGCTCGCCATGCGCGACAGCGGCGCCAGGCCCTTGCCGATCAGCGAGCGGCCGAGCAGTGCGAGCAGCCCTATCAGCAGCAGGCCGGTGAACACCTCGGTCGCCACCAGGTTGCGGACGGCGGAGGTGACCTCGTCGAGCGGCACCGCGACGACGACGATGCGGTCGCCGTTCTCCATGCGCGCCGCCGCGCCCCGCAGGCGGTCGCTGAGCTGGAAGGGCACGCCGCTGTCGGCCAGCCGCCCGAGCGCGGAGCCGCCCATCCGCTCCAGCGTCTCCGGCAGCCCGCCGGCCTCGGCGTCGTCGCCCGCCACCAGCCGCCCGCGCCCCGACGTGAGGTTCAGGATCGCCACCGCGTACGTGGGGCTGACGTTGACCAGCGCGATGCCGGACGCGCGCACCAGGCGCGCGGCCGAGGCCTTGGCGGCGGTGGTGAGGGTGGCGTCGGTGCGGTCGAGCATGTGGCCGCGCAGCACCAGCACGCTCACCACCGACAACGCGGCCAGGCCGACGGCCGTGACCGACAGCAGACCGGTGAGGAGGCGGCCCCTAAGCGTCATGAGCGGGCCGTAGCGCATACCCCACTCCCCGCTGGGTGTGGATCAGCGGAGGCCCCAGGGGGTCGAGCTTGCGTCGCAGATAGGAGATGTAGGTCTCGACGACCTGGGACTGGGTGCCGAAGCCCCAGACGTGCTCCAGGAGCTGAGCCTTGGTGAGCACCTGGCCGGGGTGGCGCATGAGGAAGGCCAGCAGCCGGAACTCGGTGGGCGACAGGTCGACCGGCGTGCCGCCCCGCCGCACCTCCCACCGGGACTCGTCCAGCTCCAGATCGGCCACCGAAAGCAGGGCCGGCTCGGCGTCGCCGTGCTGCCCCGCGCCGCCGCGCCCGCCGCCGCGTCGCAGCACGGCCCGGGCGCGGGCGACCAGGGCCTCGACCGAGAACGGCTTGGTGACGTAGTCGTCACCGCCCAGGGTGAGCCCGTGCACGGTGTCGGCCGGGGCGTCGCGCGCCGTGAGGAAGATGACGGGGACGTCGTCCCCCCGGGCGCGCAGCCGCCGGCACAGCTCGAAACCGTCGAGGTCGGGCAGCATGACGTCCAGCACGAGCAGGTCGGGCGAGGCCGAGGCCGCCAGCTCCAGGGCCTCGTACCCGCGCGCCGCGCTGACCACCTCGAAGCCGTGGAAGCGCAGCGCCACCCCCACCAGGTCGCGGATGTTGCGCTCGTCGTCGACGACGAGGACCCGCGGGGCGTTCGTCTGGTCGCTCATGCGTGGATGATCACTCCTAGGCGCGCTTGGGGACGACCACCGACGCCGCCGTGCGGGCGTCGCCTGACGGCTTGCCCAGGACGAACACGTCGTCTCCCGCGGCCACCGCCGAGGCGGCGGCCTTCTCGCCATTCTTCCTGAGTCTGGTGTCGCCGTTGACCGTCCACGTCCAGCTCACGCCGTCGGCGCTCTTGACGGTGACCGAGCCGCCGGAGACGGCGGTGACGTCGCCGCGCTGCCAGGCCCAGGTGGCGAACTCCCCTTCGCGCGCCTTGACCGTCGCCTCGCCGTGCACGCCGATCAGGGCCCGGCGGACGGCCAGGCGCAGCCGGTCGTGCCGCGCCTTGCGTTCCTTGGTGGGGGTGGCGGACGGGGTCTCGGTGGCCAGCGCCACGGCCTCGTCGGCCGCGGAGTCGGCGGCCAGCAGCTCGTAGCCGGCGGCGGGGTCGTCGCCGAGGCGTGCCATCGCGGCGCCGCCGACGGCGCCGACGGTGAGGGCGCCTGCGACGGCACCCGCGGCGAGTGCTCTGGATACGTTTCTCATGCTCCCAGATCACCGCGCCCGGCTAGGAGAAGTGACAGGAAAGCCTGTGATATCCCGAAGAACCCGGCCCGCCGGGTAGCCGGGCCGGGAGCGCGGTGATCGGGAACGGTCAGCCGGGGACGCGGGCGACGCAGAACACCGTCTGGCCGAACGGCGGGCGCACGAAACGCTCGATGAAGCGGGTGGTGGGCACGACGGTGCGGTCGTAGATCTTGACGAGGCGGGGGTCGGGGTAGCCGACGCCGCCGCGGCGCACGGCCGCCCACCACGCGATGCCGCCGAGGAAGTTGATCGGCTTCAGCGTCTCGGCCGTCAGCCCGGCCTCGGCCACCGTCTTGCCCAGCGTGGCCGGGGTGTAGCGGGTGACGTGCCCGACCTTGCGGTCGAAGTCGCCGTAGAGCTGCATGTAGCCGGGGACCCAGATGACGATGCGGCCGCCCGGCTTGGTCACCCTGGCCAGGGAGCGCAGCGCCTCGACGTCCTGCTCGATGTGCTCAAGGACGTTCATCAGGACGACGGTCTCGACCGGCTCGGCCAGCGGGATGTCGGTGGGCAGCCCGAACTGGAGCACCTGGATGTCGTCGCGGCCGGCGAAGCGCTTCTCGAGCTGCTCGACGCAGTAGGGGTCGAAGTCGCTCACCACGAGCCGGTCGAGGCGGGGGAGGAACTGCTCGGCGAAGTGGCCGAGGCCGGAGCCGATCTCCAGCATGGACCGGCCGACGTGCGGGGCGACCATGTCGAACTCGTACTGCCGGTAGTTCTTGGCCTCGTCGCCACCGAGGTGGTTCTCCAGGGCCTCGTCACCGGCCGCAGGTTGAACCACGCGGTCATACCCAGACATGCGTCCCCGCTCGCTCGGAACCAACGACCCTGCCAGGGCCGCGACAACGGAAAATCCATGGTTCCGCTGGACCGCGGCCACGGGGAAACGAGTCTAGCCGTCCCCGTCGGCGAGGATCTCCTCTTCCCGGTCAGCCACCGGGGAAACGCCGACGATCAACCTGGCGACGCCCTTTACGCGCTGACCGTGCTGTAAGTAGCTTTTGTCGCTGACGGATCGTCGAGGAGTCCTGCCCCGGGAAGCCCTCGCCCCATCCGAGGAGCTCTCACGGACGACGACGAGGCGATCGCACGGTCACTGGCCGGCGATCTGGCCGCCTACGAAGTGCTGGTCACGCGCTACAGCGCCGTGGCCCACCGTACGGCCGCCCTGCTCGGCGCCGGGGACGAGGCCGAGGACGTCGTCCAGGAGGCGTTCGTCAAGGCGTTCCGCCACCTGAAGGGCTTCCGGCGCGAGGCCGCGTTCCGCCCGTGGCTGCTGCGCATCGTCGCCAACGAGACCCATACGCTCACCCGCGCCCGGGGCCGGCGCGCCGACCTGGTGACGAAGGCCGGCGCCCAGCCCGAGACCCGCGTCCCCGACGACCCCGAGGGCGTCGCCATCACCACCGACCGCCGCACCCGGCTGCTCCAGGCGGTGCAGGGACTCCCGGAACGGGAACGTGAGGCGGTGGTCTGCCGGTACTTCCTACAGCTGTCCGAAGCCGAGACGGCCGAGGTGCTGGGCTGGCCGCTCGGCACGGTCAAGTCCCGCACGTTCCGCGGCCTGGCCCGACTGCGGGAGGAGGTGGACCGTGATCTCGCCTGAGGACGACGGCCTGGAGGCCGAGCTACGCGCTCTCGGCCTGTCCCTGGACGTCCCCACCCCGCCCCCCGCGGACGTGGCCGCCTCCGTACGCGCCCGCCTCGAAGGCTCCCTCCCCCACGACGCGCCCGCGCCGGTGCGCCGGGCGCGCCGCCGGGTGCGGCGGTGGGTGGCCACCGGGGTCGCGGTGCTGGTGGCCGTCCTGCTCGGGGTGACCCCGCAGGGGCAGGCGGCCGTGCAGCGTGTCCTGCGGTTCGCGGGCGTCGAGCTGCGCATCGGCGACCCCGCGCCCGTGCCCAGCGGCGTCCCGAGCCCGCTGCCCGGGGAGCGGCGCGTCAGCCTGCGTGAGGCCCGCGAGGCCGTCGCCTTCCCCGTCCTCGTCCCCGCCGAGCTGGGCGAGCCCCGCGACGTGCGGGTGAGCGACGGGGGCCGTGTCGTCTCCCTGTACTGGCCCGGAGCCCGCCTGGACGCCTACGACGGCACGCTCTCCGTCGTCTGGCGCAAGGAGCTGGGCCCGCCCTGGCCTGACGACGTCACCGTGTCGGGCGAGCCGGGCACCTGGATCCCCGGCAGGCACAGCCTGACCTACATCCCCCGCCAGGGCTCCGGCACCCGCACCTACGACCGCCTGGCCGCCCCCACCCTCATCTGGCAGGTGGACGCCATCGGCTACCGCCTCGAAGGCCCCAAGACCTTCGAGCAGGCAAGACGCATAGCGGCATCCCTACGCTGACGCCCGAACAGCCGTCGGTCACCCTATGTCAACGTGGCCGTGCGATTTGTAATGAATCCTCCGCCGCCCCCGAGTCGTGCCTTCGACGCAGCCTTGTTCAGCGCGACCCTCGCGCGGCCCGCCCCGCACCGTGGCGCGAGCGATCGCGTTCAACCGCCGAAGAAGGCCCTCGGCGAGAGCACGCCGACGAGTGCGGGGCGGCGCCCGGTCTCCGGCCGCCGCCGGTTTCGACCCGGAGTGGCTGGCCGGGGTGCCCACGGCCCGCTCATCGGGGTTGCGCGCCGTACCACGGCGCCGGCTTGGCCGTACCGCTTCTCACCGACGCGGCGCCGAGTTGAGCACCACACAGGCGAAGGGATGGCCACCCCGCGTGATCTTGGTGACCCGCGTGACCCGCGTGACCCGGCGACCGAGGTGGTCTGGTGATCGACGTGGCTTGCTGACCGGCAGCATCCCTCTGGCCGGCCGGGCCTGGTCTGGTGACCGACGTGGCCCCGTGACCTCGGGAAGGCACTCACCCCCAAGACGACGCCCGGTCGGCCAGACCATGCCGGCGCAGGCGGTGTCCGCGCGATGGTGGGTTGAGGGCCGATGAGGGTCGCCCTGCAGAGGGCGTGCCGAAGGCGCCAATTCGGGGGCGGCGGGTCACATGCGTCAGGGGCACGGGTACTTCGCCCCGGGGGTGTGTCACATCCGGCGCCGGTGCGGCGGGGCCTGGTACGGCGAAGTCGGCGCCGCCCTGCGGCGGTCGGCCACAGGGCTTGGCGGCTGCCGCTGGTCAGCTGCCCGGGGGTGGGGGCGGGAGGTCGGGGCCTCCCGGGGGGTCGGTGGAAGGGGGTGTGGTGGGGCGGGACGAGCTGGGGGGCGGCGGGGGAGCGGTGGGGCCGGTGCGGGCGGTGGGCGACTTCTTGGGTTTGGGGGTTCTCACCGGCTTCGGGGGGGTGGAGGGGGAGCGGGGGGCCGTGCGCGGGGGCGGCGGGACGGCCGTCCGGGGCGGCGGGGTGGCCTTCGGGGGGCGGGACGGCTTGCGGGTGGCCGCCGGAGGGGGCGGAGGCGAGTCCACGCCCGTAGGGGCGGCCTTGGCGGAGTTCACCGGGGTGGGGCCGGCGGAGGAGTCGCCGGAGTCCTCGGAGGAGTCGCCCAGGGCTCCGGGGGAGGACTTGGCGCCCTGACCGGTGGAGACGCCGGCCGCCGGGGGCGCGTCCTCGGAGGAGGGCCAGGCGAACCAGATGCCGGTTCCGGCCGCCACCAGCAGGGTCAGACCGACGATGATCGCGCCGAACCGTTCGCCGAAGATCCGGCGCCACGCGGGCCCGTCGTCATCGTCCATCTCGGTGGATCCCTCCCAAGTTCGCCAACGGTCCTCCTTGGGACCGGTTCCGGTGAAATCCTGCGTATACGGCGGGCGACGCCGAGGCGAAGTTGGCTCGTCCCAGTTCTCAGGCACTGCTCAGGCTCCGAAGGGCGGGATAGATCGTCGGCAACATCCTGCGCTTCGTGGTGACAAGCCGCTACATGCGTATTCATCTGGGGGCAAACACCACAAGGCAGTCAAGAGAGTATAGAAGTTTGTTATGTAATGAAAGTGATATGAGACGACTGCCCTTCCTCCCGTATATTTCTGACTGCTTTGTCTACGCGATTTATCATCGGCGACTATGTCAGGAGAGCTGAGCCCTGTGCTGAGGAGGGATGATCCCGCTGCGTTAGAGCGCCTGTGCCGCGAGTACGGAGACCATCTCTACGACTACTGCCGTTCCCTGCTGGACGACGAGGACGCCCTGGCGGCGGCCGTCGGAGCCCTGTACGGAGCCGTAGCCCACACCGACCGGCTCTATGACGCCACCCGCCTGCGCGCCTGGCTCTACTCCCTGGCCCGTGCCGAGTGCCAGGCCCGCCTGGCCGGCGTCGCGCACACCGGCTCGTACGCGCGGCAGGGCCGCGGCGGCTCCCCCGAGCTCGCCGTCGAGGTGCTCGCCTGCCTGGATCCGCGCGAGCGCGAGATCCTCGACCTGACCTTCCGGCACGGCCTGAAGTCCGACGAGGTCGCCAGGGTGCTCGACATCTCGGTGGACACCGTCGAGGCATCCGCCCGGGCGGGCAGGCTGCACGCCGAGCAGTGGCTGGCCGCGGTGATGGACGCCCGGGGCGCGACGCCGCGCTGCTCGGTGCTGCCGGGGCTGGTGAAGTCGTGGGCCGAGTCGCCGACGCGGCTGCTGCGCGCCCACATCAGCCGGCACGTGCGCTCCTGCGAGGCATGCAAGGGCGCGTCCACCGGTGTGAGCATCACGGCGCTGATGACGCGCATGCCGATCCTGGCCAGCCACGCCCCCGCGCAGCGGCTGTCGGCCGGGGCCGAGGAGTCGTTCACCGCCGCCGAGGTCCGCACCGAGAGCTGGCACCCCGACGGCTTCCCCGTGCAGCCGGACGTCCTTGAGGACCCGCCCCCGCCCCAGGCCGCGCTGACGGTCGAGGAGGGGTTCACCCCCGAGCGCGCCGAGGGGGTCAAGCCGCCCCCGGAGTTCTGGGAGCCCGACCCCGAGGCCGACGACCCCGAGAGCCGCATCCGCTGGGGGCGGGTGGGCCTGGTCACGCTGGTGTCCGTCGTCGCGGTCGCCGTGCTGTGGTCCCTGGTGTTCGCGCCCACCGCTCCGCCGCCGGTCGACGTCGAGGCCGCCGGCGACACGGTCGTGGTGACGCCGGGCGAGTCGCTGCCGCCGATGGTCGACTCGCCGCCCCCGCCGCCCGTCGGCACGACCGGTCCCGTCGGGGCGCCGAGCCCCACCGCCGCCGGTTCGACCGTGGGGGTCGCCCGGCCGACCGGCTCGGTGCCGATGGTGCCGCCGCCGACCACGCGCTCCAGCCCTTCCAGCTCGCCCAAGGCGCGGCGCAGCAGCGACCCGCCCGAGAACAACGGGCCGGACAACCCGCCGCCGCCCCCCAAGACGTCCGCGCCGAAGACGTCCGAGAAGTCGACCCCGAAGCAGACCTCGCAGCCGCAGACCAAGCAGTCGAGCACGCCGCCGCCCCCGCCGCCCCCGCCTCCTCCTCCGCCGTCCCTGGCCGCGTCGTCCAGTTCGGTCAACGTCGGGACGAACCGCGAGGGGCAGATCACCGTGCGTTCCCAGAACGGCTCGATCTCCTGGCAGGCGGCGGGCACCAACCTCATCACCTCGCCGGGCACCGGCAGCGTCGGAGCCGGCCAGAGCTCGACGATCACGTTCACCATGCGTGACTCCGGTGGCAATTGCGGAACGGACAAACAGGCCAATTTGTCTATTTCGTGGAATGGCGACAACAAGGGGACGAAAGGTTCCGGCACCATTCGCGTCACCATCAGCTACAAGCCCTGCTAGCACCCCCTGTTACCTGAGGAGAGACCGCGTATGCCCCAACTTCGCAAACGCGAGTGGATCATCGCGCTGATCGCGGTACTGGTCACGGTGCCGATCGCGGTGGGCATCGCCATTCCGACCGGCATGGCCCTGGCCGATCCGGTGCCCGCGTCGAACAGCGAGTGCGACGACATCCTCGGCAGCGGGACGCCGGAGTTCATGTACTGCTCCTGGATGGCCGAGACGCCCAGGGACGCCCTGGACATCGTCCGCTTCTGGGCGCGCGACGACGGCGCGAAGCTCAAGGAGGGCGTGCCCTACCCGGGGCCGGTGCTCTTCTGCTCCGACAAGACCAACAAGGGTCCCGGCATGCAGGACTGCGCCGACAAGGACCAGATCCTGTGCAAGTACGACCACGACGCCGGCAAGTACGCCTGCAAGGACACCGAGGGCAAGCCGGTGAACCCGCCCGCCAAGGCGTGCCAGGGCGGCGAGTTCGACTGCACCAACGGCACGGGGGGCACCGGGGCCTCGACGGCCCCGACGACCGACCCGGCCAAGGCCACCGGCGCGCCCGTGGACGAACAGGCGTCCCGGGAGCAGGCCGAACCCAGCGGCGGGCCGCTGGACGCCTCCGAGGCGCCGGCGCCGCTCGCCGAGGAGTCGGCGCCGCCCGCCGGCACCGACGAGCTCGCCGAGCCGGAGGCCGGCCCGAGCGGGGACGCCCCCCGCGCGGACGACCCGGCGCCGGACGCCTCCCAGGCGCCCGACGGCCGCACGGCCGAGCCCGAGGCCTCCACCGTTCCCGAGGCGGCTCCCTCGGCGTCCCGCCGCTCGCTCGCCCCGCCGAACGACGCCACCGGCAAGGCAGCCGCGGCGGCGGTGAAGCTCGGCATGCGCGTCTGGATCGAGAGCGAGCTGGCCCCGGCGTGGACGGCCGGCAAGGAGCAGTTCGACGCCGCCGTCGCCTCGCTGGCGGCCCAGGCGGCCCGGCCCGGCGTCGTCGGCGTGAAGTTCGCCCAGGACCTCGGTTACTGGGGCTTCAAGTCGGCCGCCGACGTGCGGGAGTTCGTCACCAGCGCCTCCGCCGCGCTGCGTGAGGCCATGCCCGCCGGCAAGGACCTCGCGGTCGACGTCGTCGTGCCCGAGCTGGGCTGCGGGCAGTCCGAGCCCTGCCAGGCCGCGCTGCGCACCAAGTACCCGCTGATCTCGCGGGCCAACGTCGAGAAGTACGTCCTCACCGGCGACGTCGACCACGTCAACGTCTCCAGCGGCCTGTTCGCCAGCGAGTACGCCAAGTGGAAGATCACCCCCGACAAGGCGCTGCGCAACCAGTGGATCGCCGTGCGGGCCCGCGGCTGGGACACCCGCGTCCACATCGGCGCCCGTGAGGTCGGCCTCTCCCAGAGCGGCGCCACCAAGCTCACCGCCGCCCAGGCCGAGGCCGCCGCCAAGCTCCGCGTCGACCTGCCCCTGCAGGCCGGCGTCCAGACCGTCACCCTGTGGACCCACCGCCAGAGCTGGGACGGCGCCACCTGGCGCATCCTCGACCCCGGCCTGGCCCCCAACACCATGTGGAAGGCCCTCCAGGCCCGCAAGGGCCTCAACCGCCTGTCCGTCACCTTCGACGCCAGCGACCCCGAGCGCAGCATCACCCAAGACCTCAACAAGCTCTCCGAGGTCTTCAGCGAGATCTACATCCACAGCCAGTAGACAGATTCACCGCACAACCCGACGGCCGGCACCCACACGGGTCGCCGGCCGTCGGCCTGCCCGGCCGCCGGTTGCCGATGCCGTGACCCCGCGTCGACACGGCCTGCGGTACCTGCGTCGCCGTCTGCCGTCACTCCGGCCGCCGCCCTCGCGAACGGTGCCTTAGGCGCGCTTTCTGAAAGGGCGACCCTCGCCCCGACGCTCCCCCCATGGTGGCGCGGCGCCGGTGCGGTGGGGTGGTGGCGGCGCCCCTGTGCGGCGGACGGGGTGGGGGGTGGCGTGGTCAGGAGGGCTGGGTCAGCCAGTTGTCGACGGCTGACAGGAGTTCCTTGCGGTGGGCGTCGGGGGCGGCCGAGGCGCGGATGGACTGGCGGGCCAGCTCGGCCAGCTCGGGATCGGTGAAGCCGTAGACGTCGCGGGCCAGCTCGTACTGGGGGAGCAGGCGGGCGCCGAACAGCAGGGGGTCGTCGGCGCCAAGGGCTATGGGGACGCCCGCCTCGAACAGGCGTCGCACGGGGACCTCCTCGGCCGCGTGCGCGACGCCGAGGCCGACGTTGGACGTGGGGCAGACCTCGCAGGTGATCTCGCGGTCGGCCAGGCGGTCCATCAGGCGCGCCGACTCGGCCGCCCGGATGCCGTGGCCGACGCGGTCGGCGCCGAGGTCGTCCACGCACTCGGCGACGCTGGCGGCGCCCGACAGCTCGCCGCCGTGCGGCACCGCCAGCAGACCGGCCCGCTTGGCGATGCGGAAGGCGCCGTCGAAGTCGCGGGCCCGGCCGCGGCGCTCGTCGTTGGACAGCCCGAAGCCCACCACGCCGTCGCCGGTGTACTGCGTGGCCAGCCGGGCGAGGGTCTTGGCGTCGAGCGGGTGGCGGGTGCGGTTGGCCGCCACGACCACGCCGATGCCGATGCCGGCGGCCGCCGCCGCCCGCTCGGCCGCGTCGAGCACCAGCTCCAGAGTCGCGGTCAGGCCGCCGAAGCGCTGGGCGTACCCCGAGGGGTCCACCTGGATCTCCAGCCAGCGCGACCCCTCGGTGGCCTCGTCCTGCGCGGCCTCGCGCAGCAGCCGGTGGACGTCGTCCTCGCGGCGCAGCACCGAGCGCGCGATGTCGTACAGCCGCTGGAAGCGGAACCAGCCCCGCTCGTCGGTCGCCCGCAGTTTCGGCGGCCAGTCCTCCACCAGAGCGTCGGGAAGGTGGATGCCCTGCTCCCGCGCGAGCTCCAGAAGCGTCGAATGCCGCATGGACCCGGTGAAGTGCAGGTGGAGGTGCGCTTTGGGAAGCGTGTCGAGCGGGCGTGCCATCTCCATATCCTGCCGTACGACGGCCGGCGGCCGATCCGAGTCCCCCTCGCGACCCGCCGTTTCCGCACTCAACCTCCGGCGACCCCGGCGCGTTGGGGAGGGCGAAAGGGGGCCACGCATGACGGAAGAAGAGGAAACGGCCTTCGAGGAGTTCCTGGCCGCCCGGAGCACCGCCCTGCTGCGCACCGCGACCCTGGTGTGCGGCGCCTCCGCCCACGACGCCGAGGACCTGGTGCAGGGAGCCCTGGAGCGGGTCTACCGGCACTGGCCGAGGATCCGGCACGACAACCCGGAGGCGTACGCGCGCCGCACCGTCGTGAACGCGGCCATCTCCCGGTCCAGGCGGCGCAAGGTGATCAAGGAGATCACCTTCGCTCGGCCGCCCGACCGCGAGGCTCCGGCGGCCGACCTCGACCTGCGGGACGCGCTGCTCACCGAGCTGCGGCGCCTCCCGGCGCGGATGCGCGCGGTCGTCGTCCTGCGGTACTGGGAGGACCAGTCCGAGGCCGAGACCGCCGCCATGCTCGGCTGCTCGGTGGGAACGGTGAAGAGCCAGGCCGCGCGCGGGCTGGCGCGGATGCGGGCGCGGATCGGCGCCGTGAAGGGAATAACGGTATGAACGTCGAAGACGCCCTGAAGGAAGCCATGGCGGCACAGGTCGCCGACGTGCACGCGTCCCCGTCGCTGGGCCAGGCGGTGCGCCGCAGGCACCGCAGGCGCCTGGCCCGCCACCGCGCGGCGGGCGCCGCGGCGGTGACGGTGGTCGTCGCGGGGGCGATCCCCGCCTACGGCCTGCTGAACTCCGGCCCGGCCTCCACGGCGGGCTTCGGCGGATCGGGGATCGGCACCTCAGTGATCCCCACCACGCCGCCCGCCGGGCCGGACGCCAAGCCGATGCCCGGGCGGTCCGCCGACGGCGAGCCGCCGGCCACGCTGCCCTGGGACGCCGAGTCCGGGGCGCCGGAGGGAGCCGCCACGCCTCCGCCGGAGGGCTCCCCGGGCGACCCGACGCAGGCGCCCCCGGCGGGCGAGCCCGCCGTCGACCTGCCGCAGGAGCTCGGCGACCTCGGAGACGGGCGCACCTTCGCCGGGATCCACGTGGGATACCTGCCCGAAGGGCTCGTCTGGGGCGAGTGGTCGGGCAAGGACGGATTCGGCAAGTCGAGCGCCACGACCTCCTGGATGCGGCCCGGAGACGAGCCCGGCTCGTACATCGTCCAGATCATCGTCTTCGAGGGCGAGGCGGGGGAGCGGATGAAGGAGTCGCTGAAGGCCTACCGCGGCCACGAGGACGCCACGCCCGTCAAGGTGCGCGGCGCCCGCGGAGTGATCGCCAACCTGGGCGAGGGGTCTGAGGTGACCGCGGAGGGGACGCCCACGATCCTGTGGACGATCGGCGAGGACATCGTGGTGGAGGCCATGATGAGCCCGGCGACCAAGGAGGGCCTCGGGAGCGAGGCGACGGAGCGGGAGCTCAAGAAGATCGCGAACGGCGTGCGGCTCGCCCGCTGACCGGCTGACCGGCTGACCGGCTGACCGGACTGGCCGACCGGCGCACACGCGAAAGGCCGGCGGCCGTCCACGGGGCGGCCGCCGGCCTCACGGTCGGCTCAGCGGGCCTCGGCGGGCCTCGGCGGCCTCAGCGGGCCTCGGCGAGCAGCTTGGCGAGGCGGCTGACGCCCTCCACCAGGTCGTCGTCGCCCAGCGCGTACGACAGCCGGAAGTAGCCGGGCGTGCCGAACGCCTCGCCCGGCACCAGGGCGACCTCGGCCTCCTCAAGGATCACCTCGGCGAGCTCGGCGGAGGTGGACGGCCGCGCGCCGCGGATCTCCTTGCCCAGGAGCTCCTTGACCGACGGGTAGACGTAGAAGGCGCCGAACGGCTCCGGGCACACGACGCCCGGGATGTCGTTCAGCATGCGCACGATGGTCTGGCGGCGACGGTCGAACGCCTCGCGCATGCGCGCGACGGCCGACAGGTCGCCCGTCACCGCGGCGAGCGCCGCCGCCTGCGCGACGTTGGAGACGTTGGAGGTGGCGTGCGACTGCAGGTTGGTCGCGGCCTTCACGACGTCCTTCGGGCCGATCAGCCAGCCGACCCGCCAGCCGGTCATGGCGTACGTCTTGGCCACGCCGTTCAGCACGACCACGCGGTCGGCCAGCTCCGGCACGGCGGTGGCGATGCTGGAGAACTTCGCGTCGCCGTACACGAGGTGCTCGTAGATCTCGTCGGTGATCACCCACAGGCCGTGCTCGGCGGCCCAGCGGCCGATCGCCTCGACCTGCTCGGGGGAGTACACCGCGCCGGTCGGGTTGGACGGCGAGACGAACAGCAGGGCCTTGGTGCGCGCGGTGCGCGCCGCGTCGAGCAACTCGACCGAGGCGAGGTAGCCGGTGGTCTCGTCGGTGAGGACGTCGACCTGCACGCCGCCCGCGAGCTTGATCGCCTCGGGGTAGGTCGTCCAGTAGGGCGCGACGACCAGGACCTCGTCGCCGGGGTCGAGCAGCGTGGCGAACGCCTCGTACACCGCCTGCTTGCCGCCGTTGGTGACCAGCACCTGCGCGGCGTCCACCGCGTACCCCGAGTCGCGCAGCGTCTTCTCGGCGATGGCCTGCTTCAGCTCGGGAAGCCCGCCGGCGGGCGTGTACTTGTGGAACCGGGGGTTCCCGCACGCCTCGACGGCCGCCGCGACGATGTAGTCGGGCGTCGGGAAATCCGGCTCGCCGGCGCCGAATCCGATGACCGGCCGGCCGGCGGCCTTCATCGCCTTGGCCTTCGCGTCCACGGCGAGCGTGGCGGATTCGGAGATGGCGGCTATACGCGCTGAGATGCGAGGACGGGTCATGCCTTCCATGTTTCCAGACGCCCCGTGGTGCCGCCTCCGCATATCCCCGATCCGGGCATGCGCGTGCATGCGTGTCCGCTGGCCGGGTTGGTTCGACGTGAGGGGCATTCACCCGTACACTTCTGCAATCAGTGAGCGACGCGCTCCGGGCTGCTCGGGGTAAGGTGGTTCGTGGTTCACGGCAGAGGGCACTAGCGCAATTGGTAGCGCACCGGTCTCCAAAACCGGCGGTTGGGGGTTCGAGTCCCTCGTGCCCTGCGGAGTGCGGTCCGCGCACCGATGGCGTGTAAGCCGCCGATAGTTGCGTTGGAACGACGGATCGGGTGAGAACTGTGGCGATCGACACGCGCGGCGAGGCCGCGGACAGGCCGAGCAGGCCCTCTGGCGAGACCGTCAAGAAGCGTACCTCGCCCGCTCTTTTCTATCGGCAGGTCGTCGCCGAGCTTCGCAAGGTCATCTGGCCGACGCGCAAGGATCTGATCAACTACACCATTGTGGTCCTCGTCTTCGTCTTGCTCATGGTCGGGATCGTGTCCGGTATGGACTTCCTTCTCACGGAGGGTGTGCTGGCGGTCTTCGGCTGAGCCGGCGCCTGCGCGACGGCCGCCCCGAGGGGGCGGCGGAGGATCGCAACATCGACGAGAGAGAAAGAGTCACCGTGTCCGAGTCCCCACTGTCGGCTGGCGCATCCCGCGAGGAGTGGGAGGGCGGGCCGCACGAGGCGATGGAGATCACCGAGGAGTCCGGCGCGACCGCCGCCCCCGGTGACGCCGCCGAGCCCGGCGCCGGCGCCGAGCCCAGCGAGCCCGGTGAGGCGGCCGAGCAGATCGACGACCTGGAGAAGGCCGACGACGCCGAGCAGATCGACGACCTCGAGAAGGCCGACGAGGAAGACGACGCCGACGAGGGCGACGACGCCGAGTCCGGCGAGGTCGCCGAGTCGGGCGAGCCCGGCGCCGAGGCCCCGGCCGCTCTGGTGGACGAAGACGGCGACGTGCTTCCCGACGTCGACCCCGTCGAGGAGTTCAAGCGCACGATGCGCGGCATGCCGGGCGAGTGGTACGTCATCCACTCCTACGCCGGCTACGAGAACCGCGTGAAGTCCAACATCGAGACGCGCACCCAGTCGCTCAACATGGAGGACTACCTCTTCCAGGTCGAGGTGCCGACCCACACCGTCACCGAGATCAAGGGCGGCAAGCGCACCCCGGTGAAGGAGCGCGTCCTGCCCGGTTATGTCCTGGTGCGCATGGAGCTGACCGACGAGTCCTGGTCAGCGGTCCGCAACACGCCCGGCGTGACCGGCTTCGTCGGCCTGTCGAACCGCCCGAGCCCGCTCAGCATCGACGAGGTCGCCAAGCTGCTCGCGCCCGAGCCCACCGAGCAGGCCAAGACGCCCGCCAGCAAGGCCGCCGCGGCCACCGTCGACTTCGAGGTCGGCGAGTCGGTCACCGTCATGGACGGTCCGTTCGCCACGCTGCCCGCCACCGTCAGCGAGATCAGCGCCGAGTCCCAGAAGCTCAAGGTGCTCGTCTCGATCTTCGGTCGCGAGACGCCGGTCGAGCTGTCGTTCAACCAGGTCTCCAAGATCTGACACGAGGCCCGTGCCCGGCGGTCCGCGCGCGCGCCTACACTGATAAGTCGTCCCCGCGATCCTCGCGATGCCCGGCGAGTCGTGGGGTGAACCCCGGGACCGCGGCCCTCAAGGGCCGTCGCGTGCCCGGGGCGCTCTCACGCCCTGTGGGAGTTAACAGCAGTAAAGGACCCGGAGTAGAACTATGCCTCCTAAGAAGAAGATCGCGGCACTGGTCAAGGTCCAGCTTCCCGCCGGCCAGGCCACTCCCGCACCGCCCGTCGGCACCGCCCTCGGTCCGCACGGCGTCAACATCATGGACTTCGTCAAGCAGTACAACGCCGCGACGGAGGCTCAGCGGGGCAACATCATTCCCGTCGAGATCACCATCTTCGAAGACCGCAGCTTCACCTTCGTCACCAAGACGCCTCCGGCGCCTGAGCTGATCAAGAAGGCCGCCGGTCTCGACAAGGCGAGCGCCAACCCGCTCCGCGACAAGGTCGGCAAGCTCACCAAGGACCAGCTCCGCCAGATCGCCGAGACCAAGATGCCCGACCTCAACGCCAACGACATCGAGGCCGCCGAGAAGATCATCGCCGGCACCGCCCGGTCGATGGGCATCACGATCGCCGACTGACACACCAGCACCCCGTGGGAGGGCCGAGCGCGGCCCGCTACCACAAGCTCCATGAGGAGAGACAGATGAAGCGCAGCAAGACCTACCGCAAGGTCTCCGAGCAGATCGACGCGGAGAACCTCTACACCCCGGTCGAGGCCGCCCGGATCGCCAAGGGCAGCTCGGTCACCAAGTTCGACGCCACCGTCGAGGTGGCCCTGCGGCTGGGCGTCGACCCCCGCAAGGCCGACCAGATGGTCCGCGGCACCGTCAACCTCCCGCACGGCACCGGCAAGACCGCCCGGGTCCTGGTCTTCGCGACCGGCGACCGTGCCGAGGAGGCCCGCGCCGCGGGCGCCGACATCGTCGGCGCCGACGAGCTGATCGACGAGATCTCCAAGGGCAACCGCCTGAACGAGTTCGACGCCGTCGTGGCGACCCCCGACCTCATGGGCAAGGTCGGCCGCCTGGGCCGCGTGCTCGGCCCCCGTGGCCTCATGCCGAACCCCAAGACCGGCACGGTGACCCCGCAGGTCGCCAAGGCCGTGAACGAGATCAAGGGTGGAAAGATCGAGTTCCGCGTCGACCGGCACGCGAACCTCCACTTCATCATCGGCAAGGTGTCCTTCGGCGAGCGCCAGCTCCTGGAGAACTACGCCGCCGCCCTCGACGAGGTCGTCCGGCTCAAGCCGTCCGCGGCCAAGGGCCGTTACCTCAAGAAGGTGACGTTCTCCACGTCGATGGGCCCGGGCATCCCGGTCGACCCCAACGTCACCCGCGGCATCACCGCGGAGCTGGACGCCTGACATCGCGCCGCGCCGGCCTTCCACCCGTGGGGCGGAGGGCCGGCCGCCACGCGTGCCATGGGCTCGTCGGCACGTCACAAAACGCCTGAAAAGGGTCTTCGCCTTCTGTGGCGGAGGCCCTTTCCGCATTCTTCTGAGAAAGACGTCCGCGCAGGTGAGACGGCACTCGGTGGTGTCGTGCCCGAAGGATTTCCGCGTCATCTGCGAAACGGCCACCACACGGGGTAGAGCGGGCGCGTAGGGTCGAAGACAGTTTCCGGGGGATGAGAAGGGATACGAATGAAGCGTCGAATGACTCCCGCGATCGCGGCCGTGGGTTCGGCCATGCTCATCGCGATTTCCGCATGTGGCCAGACCGCCGAGCGCCCCGCCGAGTCGCTCGGCGCGGTTCAGCTCTCCGCCGCCGAGTCGCTGCAGCAGAGCGTCGAGAACACCCAGGAGGTCAACTCCTACACCGCGCAGATCGCGCTCGACTTCACCGACCCCAAGCAGGGGGCCGGCACGGTCAAGGGCACGATGGTCTACCACCAGAAGCCCCAGGTGGCCTCCGACATCACGCTCGACCAGATCAGCGCGGGCGGCCAGAACGTGCCCGGCGGCGTGCGCGTGATCCTGCTCGGCAAGACGGCCTACGTGAAGGTCGAGATGCTCAGCAAGCTGATCGGCAACGGCAAGCCGTGGATCAAGCTCGACCTCGCCCAGATGGGCCAGAAGGCCGGCGTCAGCGTCGACCAGTTCCTCGCGCAGGCGCAGCAGGTCGACCTGCAGAGCAGCGTGAAGATGCTGACCACCTCCAAGGACGTCAAGTCCGTCGGCAGCGAGACGGTCGGCGGCGTGGAGACGACCCACTACAAGGGCACCTTCGCCGTCGCCGACGCCGTCAAGCAGCTCACCCCCGAGATGCAGCAGAAGCTGCAGGGTCAGCTCGCCAACGTCAAGGACATGAACTTCAACGCCTGGATCGACGCGCAGGGCCTGCCCCGCAAGGTCGAGATGGACGGCGCCGCGGCCGAGGGCACCTACAAGCTCACGACCCAGTTCACCTCCTTCAACGACGCCGCCGAGGTGACGGCCCCGGCCGCCGACCAGGTGGGCGAGCTGCCCGCCAACCTGGGCAACATGGACGGCACCGGCTCCGGCACGGGCACCTCGGGTACCACGGGCGGCTGATCCGGCCGTCCTGCGGGACACACACGAGGAGGGGCGCCCCGTGACCGTCGTCACGGGGCGCCCTCGCGCGTCCGGGCGCCGAGCCCCCCACGGCGCGCACGGCCCCCCGCACCCCGTCGCCGCGATTTGGTGCAGCGCCGCTAACGGCGTACAGTGGGGACAGCCAAAGACCGCCGGTCGCTGCTGAGCCATGTCTGGCTCGGTGGCCCAAGGTTCCACGATCGTGGACGGCCAGCGTAGGTGTGATGTGAGTTCCTCAAACCGGCCCTCGCGCCTCAGTGCGCGACGCCCGTTGTGAGAGAGCCCCGTGCGCCTGCGCCGGGGCTCGTTCGTTTTCCCTGGAAGGCCTGGGCCCGTCACCGGTGGCACATCTGGAAGGAGGCCCATGGCGAAAGCGGAAAAGGCGACCGCGGTCACTGAGCTCAAGGATCGTTTCGAGAGTTCGAACGCCGCCGTCCTGACCGAGTACCGCGGTCTCACCGTGGCGCAGCTCAAGGAGCTGCGTGTCTCACTCGGTGGGAATGCGAAGTTCGCCGTGGCGAAGAACACGCTCTCTAAGATCGCGGCCAATCAGGCCGGGGTCACCACCCTGGACGATCTGTTCCAGGGGCCGACCGCGATCGCGTTCGTCTCCGGCGACGTCGTCGAGGCGGCCAAGGGCCTGCGTGACTTCGCCAAGGCCAATCCCCTCCTGGTCATCAAGGGTGGTGTCGTCGACGGCAGGGCGATGAGCCCGGCCGAGATCACCACGCTGGCCGACCTCGAGTCGCGCGAGGTCCTGCTCGCGAAGCTCGCCGGCGCGATGAAGGCCAAGCAGTCGCAGGCCGCGGCGACGTTCAACGCGCTGCCCACCAACCTGGCTCGTCTCGTCGAGGCCCTGCGCGTCAAGCGCGAGGAGACCGGCGGCGCCCAGGCCGGCGGCGCGGAGACCGGCGGCGCCGAGGCCGTCAGCGACGAGGCCGGCGAGTAGACCCGGCCCACGGCCACAGCAGGGGGATTGCGGCGCTCACCGCGGTCTGTCATCCACGTTTCACATCTCAGCAGAGGAACCACCATGGCGAAGCTCAGCACCGACGAACTGCTCGACACGTTCAAGGAGATGACCCTTCTTGAGCTGTCCGACTTCGTGAAGCTCTTCGAGGAGACCTTCGACGTCAAGGCCGCCGCCCCCGTCGCGGTCGCCGCCGCCGGCCCCGCCGGTGGCGCCCCCGCCGCCGAGGAGGTCGAGGAGCAGGACGAGTTCGACGTCATCCTCGAGGCCGCCGGCGACAAGAAGATCCAGGTCATCAAGGAGGTCCGCGCGCTCACCAGCCTCGGGCTCAAGGAGGCCAAGGACCTCGTCGACGGCGCCCCCAAGGCGCTGCTCGAGAAGGTCAACAAGGAGGCCGCGGAGAAGGCCAAGGCCGCCCTGGAGGGCGCCGGCGCCACCGTCACCGTCAAGTGACGTCTCCCGTCTGACGCTCCACGAGAAGGGGCGGGTCCACCCAGGTGCCGGGTGGGTCCGCCCCTTTTTCGCGTTCCCGGGCGGGGTCCACCGGGCAGGGCGAAAGCGCGATTGTCATGGATATCAAGGGAAATCGTTGATCGCGGAAGTGGATCTTCGTCCCGGGTTATGATCCGGCGACCGGGAAAGCCGCCGCCCCTCCGGCGGGCCCAGCGCGTCCGTCGTCGTGGCGCCGCGTGCGGGGGGCCGGGCGATGGGAGGTAACAGTGGCGCCTCACGCTCCTCGACCCCGTCGCAGGTCAGGCGCCATCGTCCTGCTTCCGCTGCTGGTGGTCACGGCCCTGCTCGCGGTCGAGTGGGTGCGCGTCGGGGGCGATCTCGACCGGGCGCGCACGGCGGTGTACGACCGCAGGGCCGCCGTGGAGGCAGCCGAGCGCTACGCGCTGAACCTGATGGCCGTCGACTACCGCACGGTCGACCGCGACGTGCGCCGGGTGCTCGACGCCTCCACCGGTCAGGCCAGGCAGGAGTACGCCAGGGACGCCGACCGGCTGAAGGAGGCGACCCGCGTGAACAAGGCCGTGCAGACCGGCGTCGTCAGGGCCGCCGGCCTGGTGTCGATGGACGGGAGCGGCGCCTTCGCCCGCGTGCTGGTGGTGGCCGACTCCGTGGTCCGCTGGGACGAGGCCGAGACCGCCCCCCAGGACCGCTTCTACCGCTGGAGCATGGACGTCACCAAGCTCCGCGGAGCCTGGTGGGTGTCGAAGCTGGAACAGGTCGCGTGAGCGCCGGGGAGGTCGTGGAGCCCGCCGAGGGCCGCGGGCGGCGACGTCCGCGCTCACGCGCCTTCAAGGTCTCCGTGACGCTGCTGGGGCTCCTGGCGGTCGCCTTGGGCTTTCTGGTGGCGACCGCGCACCTTCGGCTGCGGGAGCTGCGCCACAGCGAGCGGGCCGCGGCCGAGGCGCTCGCGGCGGCCCGTACTTACGCTCCGGACATGCTTTCGTACGACTACCGCACCATCGAGGCCGACCTCGCACGCGCGCGCGGATACGCCACCGGGAGCCTCTCCGTCCACTACGGCGAGCTTGCCGGGGTGCTGGGGCCGGCGGCCCGGCGGCAGCAGACCGTCCAGCAGGCCGTGGTCGCCGCCGCGGCGGTGGAATCGGCCACCGCCGAGCGTGTCCAGGTGTTGTTGTTCATGAACATGGGCACCACCAAGGTGTTGCCGGGCGAACGGCAGCCGCAGAAGCAGGTCGTCCAGAACCGCGCCCGGTTTGTGCTGGTCAGAGGCGATGAGCAGTGGTTGGTCTCGGAGTTGTCGACCTTGATTGGGAATGCCCCGACCGGTTGATCGCGGACCCCGCGGAGGGCCTGCGGCCGGGCGTGTCGCGTTACTAAATTGTTGGTAAAGCCTTGGTTTGGCGCGATCGGGCAGAGGGAATCTCACCGGCACGACAGCGTCGGCGGCGGGTAAGCCTTCGACCCTGGGTGTGACTGAGCGTTAGCCGATCCGCCTCGCGGGTATCGTCTGGAATCGGCCGACCGTGCGGTCTTCCCCGGGGAAGAAACCCAGCGTGACGGTCGGCGATCGGCCGGAGCACTGGTTTCCGGGCTTGACGTTTCGGCGCTGACGGGCGATGCTGCGTCCAGTGTGGAGCGCAGAGCGAGACTGAAGTGGACAGGTGTATGCCCATCGGCTACACTGCCCCTTTGCGCTGCCCTTTGACGACCCGCTTCTCTAGGTAACTTTGATGCATGGTCGTCTGGCGTGCGTGTAGTCAGTCCGCGAGCCCTCGGAAGGACATCTGTTGGCAGCCTCGCGCAACGCCTCCGCCGTACCCGCTGGTCCCCGCCGCGTATCTTTCGCGCGCATTCAGGAGCCGCTCGAAGTTCCCGATCTTCTCGCCCTGCAGACCGAGTCGTTCGATTGGCTGCTCGGCAACGAGAAATGGCGGTCGCGGGTAGAGGCGGCTCGCCAGGCCGGACGCAAGGACGTCCCGGCCCAGTCCGGGCTGGAGGAGATCTTCGAGGAGATCAGTCCCATCGAGGACTTCTCCGGGACGATGTCCTTGTCGTTCCGCGACCACCGGTTCGAGCCGCCCAAGTACTCCGTCGATGAGTGCAAAGACAAGGACATGACCTACTCCGCCCCGATGTTCGTGACGGCGGAGTTCATCAATAACACCACCGGTGAGATCAAGAGCCAGACGGTGTTCATGGGCGACTTCCCGCTCATGACCTCCAAGGGCACCTTCATCATCAACGGCACCGAGCGTGTGGTCGTCTCGCAGCTCGTGCGGTCCCCCGGCGTCTACTTCGACCGCAGCGTCGACAAGACGTCCGACAAGGACCTGTACGGCTGCAAGGTGATCCCCTCCCGGGGTGCCTGGCTCGAGTTCGAGATCGACAAGCGCGACAGCGTCGGTGTCCGCATCGACCGCAAGCGCAAGCAGGCCGTCACGGTGCTGCTCAAGGCGCTCGGCTGGACGAGCGACAAGATCCTCGAGCGGTTCGGCCAGTACGAGTCGATGCGCGCCACCCTGGAGAAGGACCACACGTCCGGCCAGGACGACGCGCTGCTCGACATCTACCGCAAGCTGCGCCCGGGCGAGCCGCCGACGAAGGAGTCCGCGCAGACGCTTCTGGAGAACCTGTACTTCAACTCCAAGCGTTACGACCTGGCGAAGGTCGGCCGGTACAAGATCAACAAGAAGCTCGGCGTCGACGCCGAGATCAACCAGGGCACCCTCACCGAAGAGGACATCGTCGGCACCATCGAGTACATCGTCCGGCTGCACGCCGGCGAGGTCGCGATGCCCGGTGCCAACGGTGAGATCGTCGTCGAGACCGACGACATCGACCACTTCGGCAACCGTCGCCTGCGCACGGTCGGCGAGCTCATCCAGAACCAGGTCCGCCTGGGCCTGGCCCGTATGGAGCGCGTCGTCCGCGAGCGGATGACCACCCAGGACGTCGAGGCGATCACGCCGCAGACCCTGATCAACATCCGCCCGGTCGTGGCGTCGATCAAGGAGTTCTTCGGCACCTCCCAGCTGTCGCAGTTCATGGACCAGACCAACCCCCTGGCCGGCCTGACGCACAAGCGGCGTCTGTCCGCGCTCGGCCCCGGTGGTCTGTCGCGTGAGCGCGCCGGCTTCGAGGTCCGCGACGTGCACCCGTCCCACTACGGGCGCATGTGCCCGATCGAGACGCCTGAAGGCCCGAACATCGGCCTGATCGGCTCGCTGTCGTCCTTCGGCCGCGTCAACTCCTTCGGCTTCGTCGAGACCCCGTACCGCAAGGTCGTCGCGGGCCGGGTCTCCGACGAGATCGACTACCTGACCGCCGACGAGGAGGACCGTCACGTCATCGCGCAGGCCAACACGCCGCTGCGCGCCGACGGCGCGTTCGCCGAAGACCGCGTCCTGGTCCGCCGTAAGGGCGGAGAGGTCGAGTTCATCCGGCCGAACGAGGTCGACTACATGGACGTCTCGGCGCGCCAGATGGTGTCCGTCGCGACCGCCATGATCCCGTTCCTGGAGCACGACGACGCCAACCGCGCGCTCATGGGCTCCAACATGCAGCGCCAGTCGGTGCCTCTGCTGAAGAGCGAGGCCCCGCTGGTCGGCACGGGCATGGAGTACCGCGCCGCGACCGACGCCGGCGACGTCATCACCGCCGAGAAGGCGGGCGTCGTCGAGGAGGTCTCGGCCGACTACGTCACCGTGATGAACGACGACGGCACGCGCACCACCTACCGCGTGGCGAAGTTCAAGCGCTCCAACCAGGGCACCTGCTTCAACCAGAAGCCCATCGTCCGCGAGGGCGACCGGGTGGAGGTCAACCAGGTGGTCGCCGACGGCCCCTGCACCGACAACGGTGAGATGGCGCTCGGCAAGAACCTCCTCGTGGCGTTCATGCCGTGGGAGGGCCACAACTACGAAGACGCGATCATCCTGTCCCAGCGCCTGGTGCAGGACGACGTGCTCTCCTCGATCCACATCGAGGAGCACGAGGTCGACGCCCGTGACACCAAGCTGGGCCCCGAGGAGATCACCCGGGACATCCCGAACGTCTCCGAGGAGGTCCTGGCCGACCTCGACGAGCGCGGCATCATCCGCATCGGCGCCGAGGTCGTGCCCGGCGACATCCTGGTCGGCAAGGTCACGCCCAAGGGCGAGACCGAGCTGACGCCCGAGGAGCGCCTGCTGCGCGCCATCTTCGGCGAGAAGGCCCGTGAGGTCCGCGACACCTCGCTGAAGGTGCCGCACGGCGAGATGGGCAAGGTCATCGGCGTCCGCGTGTTCAGCCGCGAGGAGGGCGACGAGCTCCCCCCCGGCGTGAACGAGCTGGTGCGCGTGTACGTCGCGCAGAAGCGCAAGATCACCGACGGCGACAAGCTCGCCGGCCGTCACGGCAACAAGGGTGTCATCTCCAAGATCCTCCCCGTGGAGGACATGCCGTTCCTCGAGGACGGCACCCCGGTCGACATCATCCTCAACCCGCTGGGCGTGCCCGGCCGGATGAACGTCGGCCAGGTCCTGGAGACCCACCTCGGGTGGATCGCCGCCCGCGGGTGGGACATCACCGGCGTTCAGGAGGCCTGGGCCGAGCGACTCCGCGAGAAGGGGTTCGGCGAGGTCGAGCCGCGCACGAAGGTCGCGACCCCGGTGTTCGACGGCGCCCACGAGCAGGAGCTCACGGGTCTGCTGGACAACACCCTGGTCAACCGCGACGGCGAGCGCATGGTGGGGGTCAGCGGCAAGGCCCGGCTGTTCGACGGCCGGTCCGGCGAGCCGTTCCCGCACCCGATCTCGGTCGGCTACATCTACATCCTCAAGCTGCTCCACCTGGTCGACGACAAGATCCACGCTCGGTCGACCGGTCCGTACTCCATGATCACCCAGCAGCCGCTCGGTGGTAAGGCGCAGTTCGGCGGTCAGCGCTTCGGCGAGATGGAGGTGTGGGCGCTGGAGGCCTACGGAGCCGCGTACGCCCTCCAGGAGCTGCTGACGATCAAGTCCGACGACGTTCTCGGCCGTGTGAAGGTCTACGAGGCCATCGTCAAGGGCGAGAACATCCCCGAGCCGGGCATCCCCGAGTCGTTCAAGGTCCTCATCAAGGAGATGCAGTCGCTGTGCCTCAACGTCGAGGTGCTCTCCAGCGACGGCATGTCCATCGAGATGCGGGACACCGACGAGGACGTCTTCCGCGCGGCGGAGGAGCTCGGCATCGACCTGTCGCGGCGTGAGCCCAGCAGTGTCGAAGAGGTCTGATTTCAAAGCGAGGGGATAAGAAGTGCTCGACGTCAACTTCTTCGACGAGCTGCGCATCGGTCTCGCCACCGCCGACGACATCCGTCAGTGGTCGCACGGCGAGGTGAAGAAGCCCGAGACCATCAACTACCGCACCCTGAAGCCGGAAAAGGACGGGCTCTTCTGCGAGAAGATCTTCGGTCCGACCCGCGACTGGGAGTGCTACTGCGGGAAGTACAAGCGCGTCCGCTTCAAGGGCATCATCTGTGAGCGCTGTGGCGTCGAGGTCACCCGCGCCAAGGTGCGTCGTGAGCGGATGGGCCACATCGAGCTGGCCGCTCCCGTCACGCACATCTGGTACTTCAAGGGCGTCCCGTCCCGGCTGGGGTACCTGCTCGACCTGGCCCCGAAGGACCTCGAGAAGGTCATCTACTTCGCGGCCTACATGATCACGTTCGTCGACACCGAGATGCGTGCTCGTGACCTGCCGTCGCTTGAGGCGAAGATCTCCGTCGAGCGCCAGCACATCGAGCAGCGCCGTGACGCCGACATCGAGGCCAGGCAGAAGAAGCTCGAGTCCGACCTGGCCGAGCTGGAGGCCTCCGGCGCCAAGGGCGACCAGCGCCGCAAGGTGCGCGAGGGCGCCGACCGCGAGATGCGCCAGCTCCGCGACCGGGCCCAGCGTGAGCTGGACCGGCTGGAGGAGGTCTGGAGCCGCTTCAAGAACCTCAAGGTCCAGGACCTTGAGGGCGACGAGCTGCTCTACCGCGAGATGCGCGACCGTTTCGGCCGCTACTTCCGCGGCGGCATGGGCGCCCAGGCCATCCAGGAGCGCCTGAACAACTTCGACCTGGCCGCCGAGGCCGAGTCGCTGCGCGAGACCATCCGCAGCGGCAAGGGTCAGAAGAAGGCGCGCGCCCTCAAGCGGCTGAAGGTCGTGTCGGCGTTCCTGACGACGCGCAACTCGCCCAACGGCATGGTGCTCGACTGCATCCCGGTGATCCCGCCGGACCTGCGGCCGATGGTCCAGCTCGACGGTGGCCGGTTCGCCACCTCCGACCTGAACGACCTGTACCGCCGGGTGATCAACCGCAACAACCGCCTCAAGCGGCTTCTCGACCTCGGCGCGCCCGAGATCATCGTCAACAACGAGAAGCGGATGCTGCAGGAGGCCGTCGACGCGCTGTTCGACAACGGCCGCCGCGGCCGCCCGGTCACCGGGCCCGGCAACCGTCCGCTCAAGTCGCTGTCCGACATGCTCAAGGGCAAGCAGGGCCGGTTCCGGCAGAACCTGCTCGGCAAGCGCGTCGACTACTCCGGCCGTTCGGTCATCGTCGTCGGCCCGCAGCTCAAGCTGCACCAGTGCGGCCTGCCCAAGCAGATGGCGCTGGAGCTCTTCAAGCCGTTCGTGATGAAGCGCCTGGTCGACCTGAACCACGCGCAGAACATCAAGTCGGCCAAGCGCATGGTCGAGCGGGCCCGCGCGGTCGTGTGGGACGTGCTGGAAGAGGTCATCACCGAACACCCGGTGCTGCTCAACCGCGCGCCCACCCTGCACCGCCTGGGCATCCAGGCCTTCGAGCCGCAGCTGGTCGAGGGCAAGGCGATCCAGATCCACCCGCTCGTCTGCACGGCGTTCAACGCCGACTTCGACGGCGACCAGATGGCGGTCCACCTGCCGCTGTCGGCGGAGGCCCAGGCCGAGGCTCGCATCCTGATGCTCTCGACCAACAACATCCTCAAGCCGGCCGACGGCAAGCCGGTGACCATGCCCACCCAGGACATGATCATCGGTCTGTACTGGCTGACCACCCACATGGAAGAGGCCAGGGGCGAGGGGCGGATCTTCAGCTCGGTCTCGGAGGCCCTCATGGCCTTCGACCGGCAGGAGCTGGACATCCAGGCGAAGATCCAGATCCGGCTGATCGACGTCCCGCCGCCGCGGGGCTGGTCGGCTCCGGAGGGCTGGGAGGCCGGGGAGTCCTACCGCCTGGAGACCACTCTGGGCCGGGCGCTGTTCAACCAGACGCTCCCGAGCAACTACCCCTTCGTGAACTCGCAGATCGGCAAGAAGCAGCTCTCGCTGATCGTCAACGAGCTGGCGGAGAAGTACCCCAAGGTCGAGGTGGCCACGGCGCTCGACGCGCTGAAGGACGCCGGCTTCCACTGGGCGACCCGCTCCGGCGTCACGATCTCCATCGACGACGTCGTCGCGCCGCCGAACAAGGCCGCGATCATGGAGTCGTACGAGCGCAGGGCCGACAAGGTCCAGCGTGAGTACGAGCGCGGCCTGATCACCGACGAGGAGCGCCGTCAGGAGCTCATCGAGATCTGGACGCACGCCACGGCGGACGTCGAGACCGACATGGTGAACGCCTTCCCGGCGACCAACTCCGTCTGGATGATGGTCAACTCCGGCGCGCGAGGCAACAAGATGCAGGTCCGCCAGATCGCGGGCATCCGCGGCCTGGTGTCCAACACCAAGGGTGAGACGATCCCGCGGCCGATCAAGTCCTCGTTCCGCGAGGGCCTGTCGGTGCTGGAGTACTTCATCTCCACCCACGGTCAGCGGAAGGGCCTCGCGGACACCGCGCTGCGCACCGCCGACTCCGGTTACCTGACCCGGCGTCTGGTGGACGTCGCGCAGGACGTCATCGTGCGCGAGATCGACTGCGGCACCGACCGCGGCGTCCCGCTGCACGTGGCCGACCGCGACGCCCAGGGCAACCTCGTCAAGGCGGAGAACGCCGAGAGCAACGTCCACGGCCGCATCCTGGCCGAGGACGTCGAGGTGGACGGCAAGGTCATCGCGGCGAACGGCATCGACATCACCGACATCACCGTCACCGCGCTGGTCGAGGCCGGCATCGAGACGGTCCGCACCCGCAGCGCGCTGGTGTGCGAGGCGAAGATCGGTGTCTGCGCCACCTGCTACGGCCGCTCGCTGGCGACCGGCAAGCTGGTGGACGTCGGCGAGGCGGTCGGCATCATCGCCGCCCAGTCGATCGGTGAGCCCGGCACCCAGCTCACGATGCGTACCTTCCACACCGGTGGTGTGGCGGGCGCGGACATCACCCACGGCCTGCCGCGTGTGCAGGAGCTGTTCGAGGCGCGCGTCCCCAAGGGCGTCGCCCCGATCAGCGAGGCCGAGGGCCGCGCGCGCATCGACGAGACCGACAAGACCCGCAAGATCGTCATCACTCCGGACGACGGCTCCGAGGAGATCGCCTACCCGGTGTCGATGCGGTCGCGCCTGCTCGTCTCCGACGGTCAGCGCGTGAAGGTCGGCCAGCAGCTCATCGCCGGCGCGGTCAACCCCAACGAGGTGCTGCGCATCCTCGGCCCCCGGGCCGTGCAGCTCCACCTGGTGGCCGAGGTGCAGCAGGTCTACCGCTCGCAGGGCGTGTCGATCCACGACAAGCACATCGAGATCATCGTTCGGCAGATGCTCAAGCGTGTCAACGTGCTGGAGTCGGGCGACACCGACCTGCTGCCGGGCGAGCTCGTGGAGCGGCCCCGCTTCGAGATGGTCAACCGCGAGGTCGTCGCCGAGGGCGGCACCCCGGCGGCCGGCCGTCCGGTGCTGATGGGCATCACCAAGGCCTCGCTGGCGACCGAGTCGTGGCTGTCGGCGGCGTCCTTCCAGGAGACCACCAGGGTGCTCACGGACGCGGCGAT
This sequence comes from Sphaerisporangium sp. TRM90804, assembly GCF_029846175.1. Taxonomy (GTDB): domain Bacteria; phylum Actinomycetota; class Actinomycetes; order Streptosporangiales; family Streptosporangiaceae; genus Sphaerisporangium. The sequence goes on from NZ_JARWAC010000011.1 coordinate 424,544, forward strand.
CCACGCCAAGTCCGACTCCCTGCTCGGCCTCAAGGAGAACGTCATCATCGGCAAGCTCATCCCGGCCGGTACGGGCATGTTCCAGTACCGCAACATCCGGGTCGAGCCCACCGAGGAGGCCAAGGCGGCGATGTACACCGTCGGCGGCTACGACGGTTCGGCGACCGACTACACCTTCGGCACGGGTAGCGGCGAGGCCGTCCCGCTGGAGGAGTACGACTTCGGGCAGTACAACCGCTAGCCGTACAGGCGCCATGAAGTGCCCGGGGAGCTCCGCTCTCCGGGCACTTCGCGTCTTCGGGGGCGCCGCCGGGAGTCGGCGGCGGTGCTCAGGCCCGGGCCAGCGCCTCGGTCATGATCGTGCGGTGGTGGTACCAGGGGTTGCCGGCCGCCTCGGAGATCAGGTCGCGCGACTTGGTCTCGTGGGCGCGGCCGAGCCCGAGCGCCATCCACTGGACGAACTCCAGCGCGGTGAAGTACTTGCGCATGAAGGTCGGCTGGTCCAGGTGGACCTGGGTGACCACGATGTTCCTGTTCTGCGGGACATCCCTGGTGAGCAGGTCGACGAGGTTGTCCATCTTGCGCCTGGTGTACTCGTCGTCGTCGTCCTCGGTGAACAGCAGGAGGCTGTGCCTGCGTTCGGGGTCCGACAGGGTGGCGACCTCGCTGTGGCAGAACTCGTGGAAGTAGTTGCGGGTGGCCGGCGTCATCGCCATCTCGTTGATGTGCATCTTGGCCAGCTTCAGCAGGCTTCCGTGCCACTTCGGTGAGGCGATCATGATGACGTTGGCGTGCGTGCTGCGCTCCGCCGTGATCCGCGCCAGCGACTTCAGGCGCGGCGAGAAGTCGGTCTCCAGGTGCTCGGGCAGGGCCGCCACCGCGCGCAGGTGGTCCTCCTTGACCAGGCCGAGCCGCAGGAACATGTCGAGCAGGATCGCGAAGTACTGGCCCACGTGGAACAGCGGGTACTCGCGGTCGGGCTCGCTGAGCTCCCACCGGGCGATGGACACGCCGGACTTCCTGCCGAGCTCGGCGAGCCGGCCTCCGGACGTGAGCAGCAGCGTCCGGTCGTACTTGCCGTCGAGGGCCTCCAGCACCCGGATCGGCTCTTCGGAGTGCCCGCTGTAGGAGCTGATGACGAACAGCGTGCGCTCGTCCTCGGTGATCGACGGCGGCACCAGGTAGGTGAACTCGTAGTCGTTGAACACGTGGATCTCAAGCTCACAACCGGACGCTTTCAGGAATGTCTGGATCACGTCCGAGACGATGGCGGAGCACCCCATCCCGGAGAACACCACCCGGGTGAAGTCACCCCTCGCCATACGGTCTCTGAGCTCGTCGGTCACCTCTTCGAGCGAGTACTCCTCCCACTTGAGGAAACCCGCCCGATAGCCGGATTTCAGGAAAGCTTCGTACCGGTCCAGACGCGACAACACCGGTTGTCCCCTTCGTTCGGTGAATTGGTTACCACATGAATTGGCCGCCGTCGACGATGAGCTTCTGTCCGGTGATGTACCTGGCCTCCTCGCCGATGAGGAACTCCAGCACGGCCGCCATCTCGTCGGGCGCCCCGATGCGGCCCTGGGGGATCTCGTCGAGCAGGGCGTTGAGGTGCTCCGGCTCCGCGGTGCGGTACCGGGTGCGCATCTCCTCGGTGTCGATCATCCCGGGGATCAGGCAGTTGACCCTGATGGCGGGGGCCAGCTCCAAGGCCAGGCACTTGGTCATGTGCAGCAGGCCGGCCTTGGCGGAGCAGTAGTTGACCCCGTCGCGCCTCGGCCGGATGGCGGTCGTCGCGCCGACGTTGACGACGCAGCCGCCGCCGGCCGCCAGCATCGCCGGGGCGAAGGCCCTGGTGAGGTAGAAGGGGCCGGAGAGGTTGGTGTCGAGCACCTGCCGCCAGTCGTCGTCGGAGATCTCCAGGAAGGGCCGGTCGATGTTGCGGCCCGCGTTGTTGACCAGCGCCCAGGGGGTCCCGTGGTCGGCCAGCACCCTGGCGGCCAGTGCGGTCACGGCCGGCGGGTCGGACACGTCTGCCCGGACCGCGGTGAAGGCCTCGCCCAGCTCGGCGGACGCCGCGGCGGCGGCCTCGTCGTCCCCCCGGTAGGGGGCGATCACGCGGTACCCCGACTTGACCAGCCTCTGGCTGAAGCTCAGGCCTATCCCCTTGGTGCCGCCGGTCACGACCGCCAGCCGTTCGGCGGGACTGTCCATGCTGCTGCCTCCTCAGTGCGCGGCCGGGCCGCCCGGTCCGGGCGCGGGTGGGCGCTCCGGGTGTCGCCGGCGTGCTCCCGTCGCGCGGCCGGGGCGAGCCCCGGCCGCGGCGACGGTCAGACGGCGGACCGTCCCGGCCGCGCGGTGCTCACGGGCATGCCGGCGATCAGTTCCTGGAGCTCCTCCGGGCACCGGAGGAACTCGAAGTGCGAGCCGGGCAGGGTATGCCGCTCCAGCCGCCCGGCGACCCGCTCCCAGCCGGGGAACACCTCGCCCGGGGGCACGACCTCGTCGTGGGTCCAGCCGATCACGGTGACCGGGACCTCGATCAGGTGCCCCGGCGGGTACCGGTAGGGACGCTGCACCACCTGGTCGTGCCGCAGGATCTCGGCTCCGAGCGAGGCCATCTCGGGCAGCAGGGTGCTGCCCATCTGGCCGGCCATGGACACGATCTCCGCGACGAAGTCGTGGCCGTCGAGGTCGACGAAGTTGAGCCGGCCGTACAGGCCGTTGTCGGGCGCCCCCCAGGACGACGCGAGGATCCACAGCGGCAGAGGGTCGCCGTGCTCCGCGAGGTACCTGGTGGTCTCCAGGGCGTACGGCACGGCGCCGCAGTGGCCGAAGAACGCGTACGGCCTGTCGCCGAGCTCGCGCACGAAGTCGGCCAGCGACGCGGCGAACTCGCGGTGGGTCGCCGGCCTCGGCTCACGCAGGCGGTTCTCGCGCCCGGGCGGCTGTAGGGCGCAGACGGTCATGCCGCCGACCGTCTTCGGCCAGCGCCGGTAGGAGGTGGCGCCGACGCCGGAGTACGGCAGGCACAGCAGCAGCGCCGTGCCGTCGCCGGGTACCGGCATCAGATTCCAGCGGCCGGGTCTCACCGCCCTCATCGGCTAGGCGCTCCGCCCGCTGGGGCGCCGGTCGAGCCCCATCCGGATGGCCTTCTCGACCGGGGAGTACGCCCCGTCGGCCCGCTCAATCTGCAGAGGGCTGGACGGCAGGAGCGCCGGCTGCGCCATGAAGCGCGGCCGGCTGCCGTGGTGGGGCTGGGCGGCGTGCACCAGGAACGGGTGGCATAGGTACACCGTCCCGGCCTCCCCGACGACCTCGGACTCCGGGAGGTGGGCCGTCCCGTCCAGCTTGTCCAGGAGGTAGTCGAGCGACACGCCCTCCTCGCCCGCGTGCTCCAGCAGGGGAGGGATGTACAGGTGGGAACCCAGCCGCATCCGGGTGGGGGCGTCCTTGTCGCTGGTGTCGGAGAACAGGAACAGCATCAGCAGCGCCCGGTCGCGCGAGCTGACGTTGAGCCAGTACCACCCTTCGGTGGAGCCCTTGTAACTGCCGTCGACGTGCCACATCGTGTCGCCGGGGTCGGTGCCGAGCGGGAACCTGATCGGGAAGGTGCCCACGCTGGCCGGGGGCACCCAGCGTCCCTCCCCGCAGATCTGGTCGAAGGCGCTGTGCAGGCGGGGCGTGTTGGCGGCCTGCCGGAACGGCTCGTCCGTGCGGTCCCACACGCGGACGACGGGCTCGGTCCACGTCGTCGGGTCGTCGGGATCTGGGTCGATCGAGTCCCAGAGCAGCGTCCGGCACGTCTCGGCGAGCTCGGGCGGGAAGGCGGCGTCGACCCGGACGAACCCGTCCTCGACGAACTGTTCGACCTGGGCGTCGGTGAGTGTCTTAGCCACGAAGGTTCCTCTCTTGCCTGTGTCAGGGACGTGACGCCGCGCCGGAAGGCGCCTCTGCGGGCAGGCAGCTCAGGTGCGCGGAGCCGGACGGCGTGTGCTCCACCGTGCCGATGCGCAGCCCGGCCGCCTGGACGAGCTCGGTGAACTGGGCGAGGGTGCGCTCCTTGCTGCCGAAGACGACGAGCATGTGCAGGTTGACGGCGGCGTCGGGGTAACTGACCGTGCCGTCGCCGCAGAGGCGGTCCACGATGAGCAGCCGCCCACGCGGCCCGGCGGCCTCGGCGCAGCGGCGGAGGATCTCCAGCGCTTCCGGATCCGGCCAGTTGTGCAGCACGTGGGCCAGGACGTAGACGTCGGCCCCTTTCGGGACGGAGTCGAAGAAGCTGCCCGCCACGACCTCGCATCTGTCCCGCAGGCCGGCCCTGGCCAGGGCGTCGCGCGCCTTGGCGGCGGTGGCGGGCAGTTCGGTCAGGGTGCCGCGCATTTCCGGGTGCGCGGTGAGCAGCTCGATGAGCAGGTCGCCGGCGCCGCCTCCGACGTCGGCGACGTGCCGCACGTCGTCCCACCGGTGCCGGGTGACGACATCGGGCGCCCAGTGGGCGGCCATGGTCGTCATCATGGAGTCGAAGGACGAGGAGAGGTAGGGCGAGGCGGCCAGGTCGTCCCACAGGGATCTGCCGAAGACCTGTGGATAGGCGGCCCGGCCGGTGCGGATCGTGTCGAGGAGCCCGGTGTAGGCGAGGTCGAAGCGGCCGCCCGTCCCGTTGAGGTCCAGGGACGCGCGCAGCCGCGACGGGTGGTCGTCGGTGAGCGCCCGCCCGGTCGAGGTGAGCTCGAAGTGCCCGGCCGCCGGTTCGGTGAACAGACCCTTGCCGACCAGGTAGCGCATGAGGAACAGCAGGGCGCCGGCCTCCGTGCCGGATTTCCGGGCCAGATCGGCGATCTCGGTGCATCCGGAACCCAGCAGATCGGGGAGTCGCAGCGTGGCCGCGACGCGGATGGCGAGCGGCGACACCAGGTCGCACATCGCCAGCAGGCCGTCCACGCCCGGCGAATCCCCGTAGCCGGCGCCGGTCGTCTCGGCGTCCACGTATTCGTCCCCTCCTGCCGATTGAGGCCGTCGTGTGACGGCCGTCTTGCCGACGCGTGTCCACGAACTGAAATTGCGCAGGATAATTAAGGATTAAACTGTTCCCGCCTGTCGGCGGGGCCGGCACGAGCGGCCTGCTGCAACGTCCGCCCGGTCATTTCGATGCGCTTACGCAGGTCGGCCCGCGCGACGCGACGGAGCGGCGACCATGGTGGCGGCAGTAATGCGAGAACCAGCCACTGACGCAGGGTAACGCGGCTCCAGTAATATGCCAACCCTCGATCTGACAGGCATTTCGGCCCGTTGTCACAGGTGAGTGCCAGGCCCGGACGGGTGACCGTATGTGGCCATGACGGCCGCCGAGGCCCTTCGCTCAACTCCGTTGGGGACGGAAACAGCAGCTCAGACGGGTTTCGTGAGTGCCGGCGGGCGAGGGGCCAGATTGATCTAACCGTCACGTCAAGTGATGTGAATACGACGACACGTCACATCAATGGGCGCGGAGTACTGGCGCCCCGGAGTCATGTCAACCCTTGACATCGGATATTTGCCTCTGATCTTATCGACCGGGGAGCAATAGTCCCGTCGCGTCCATATATCGCAAGTCGATGTCTGAGAAATGGACCGCGCAATGTAAGCGGGCGACTCAACCGTCTGGGGCGTAATCGTGACGCATTTGCCTATCACGTTTGAATCACAGGCCGCTCTTCGCCCTGGTGGGGCGGCGGTGAGCTTTGAGGGCACGACGCTCACGTACGCCGAGCTGAATCAGCGGGCCAACCGTCTGGCCCATTACCTCATCGGGCGCGGAGTCGGCCCGGAGGATCTGGTCGCCCTGCTTTTCCCCCGGTCCCTGGACCTGGTCGTCGGCATCCTCGCCGTCCTCAAGGCGGGAGCCGCCTACCTGCCGCTGGACCCCGACTACCCGGCCGAGCGCATCGCCTTCATGCTCGACGACGCCAAGCCCGCCCTGCTGCTCGGCGCCGCCGGCCATCCGGGGCACCCGGCCGTCCCCCACGTGGTTCCGGACGACGCCGAGACGGCCGCGGAGGTGGCGGCGCGGCCGGCGACCGACCCCACCGACGAGACGCGCCGGCGCCCGCTGACCGCCGACAGCCCCGCCTACGTGATCTACACCTCGGGCTCCACGGGCCGCCCCAAGGGCGTGGTCGTCCCGCACCGCAACGTGATGCGCCTGTTCACGGCCACCGGCCACTGGTTCGGCTTCGGCCCGGACGACGTGTGGACGCTGTTCCACTCCGCCGCCTTCGACTTCTCCGTCTGGGAGCTGTGGGGCGCGCTGCTCCACGGCGGCCGGGTCGTCGTGGTGCCCTACGAGGTCAGCCGATCGCCCGACCTGTTCCTCGGCCTGCTGGCCCGCGAGGGCGTGACCGTGCTGAACCAGACGCCGTCGGCGTTCTACCAGCTCATACAGGCCGACCAGAACAACCCTGACCTCGGACGCCGGCTGCGGCTGCGCACCGTCGTCTTCGGCGGCGAGGCCCTCGACCCGCCGCGCCTCGCCGACTGGTACCGCCGCCATCCGCACGACGCGCCGCGGCTGGTCAACATGTACGGCATCACCGAGACGACCGTGCACGTCACCTACGCCCCGCTCGACGACCCGGACGTCACCTCTTCGCAGGCCAGCGTCATCGGCACCGGCATCCCCGACCTGGCGACGGCCGTGCTGGACGAGCGGCTGGCGCCCGTGCCCCCAGGCACGGTCGGCGAGCTGTACGTCGGCGGCGCCGGCCTCGCCCGCGGGTACCTCGGCCGGCCCGGCCTGACCGCCCAGCGGTTCGTCGCCGACCCCGCAGGCCCGCCCGGGGCGCGCATGTACCGGACCGGCGACCTGGTCCGCGGCGACACGGCCGGGGTGCTGGAGTACCAGGGCCGCGCGGACGAGCAGGTCAAGATCCGCGGCGTCCGCATCGAGCCCGGCGAGATCGCGTCCGTGCTGACCGAGCACCCCGGCGTCGACCAGGCCGCCGTCGTCGTGCACCAGGACGGCCCCGACGATCGGCGGCTGGTCGCGTACGTGGTCCCCGGCTCCGGTGACGTGCCGGTTCCCGAGGAGGCCGTCGAGGAGCACGTCGCGCACTGGCAGCAGGTGTTCGACGCCGAGTACGCCGAGTCGGCGTCGGCCACGTTCGGCGAGGACTTCGTCGGCTGGGCCGGCAGCTACGGCGACGGGGCCCCGATCCCGCTGGACCAGATGCGCGAGTGGCGGCACACGACGCTGCGGCGCATCCGCGCGCTTCGGCCCCGGCGCGTGCTGGAGATCGGCGTGGGCACCGGGCTCCTGATGGCCCACCTGGCCCCCGAGTGCGAGACCTACTGGGGCACCGACCTGTCCTCCCAGGTCATCACCGCCCTGCGCGCCCAGGTGGAGAAGGACGGGCGCCTGGCCGACCGCGTGGTCCTCAGGAGCCAGGCGGCGCACGAGGTGGACGGCCTGCCCGAAGGGCTGTTCGACGTCGTCGTGATCAACTCGGTGACCCAGTGTTTCCCCAGCGGCCGGTACCTCGTCGACGTCCTGAGAGGCGCCCTGCGGCTGGCCGCCCCCGGCGGAGCGGTCTTCGTCGGCGACGTCAGGAACCTGCGCTCCCTGAGGCTGTTCCGCAGCGGTGTCCAGCTCGACCAGGCACGGCCGGGCGACGACCTGGCGGCCGTCCGCCACGCGATCGAGCGGTCCCTGCTGCTGGAGAAGGACCTGCTCGTCGACCCCGAGTTCTTCGCCGCGTTCTGCCGCCGCGAGCCCGGCGTCGCCGGGACGGCCATCGAGGTCCGGCGGGGCGTGCACCACAACGAGCTGACCCGCTACCGCTACGACGCCGTGCTGTACAAGACCCCGGCGCCGGTCACCGATCTCGCGTCCGTGCCGTCCCTGCGCTTCGGGCGGGACGTCGCCGGCCTGGACGCGCTGGCGGACCTGCTCGGCACGGCGGAGCCGCGTCCGGTGCGGATCGAGGCCGTGCCCAACGGGCGGCTGGCCCACGAGCTGGCCGCGGTCCGCGCCCTCGACCGCGGCGACGACCTGCCCACCGTGCTGGCGCACTTCGCCGCCCTGGACGGCGTGGAGCCCGAGCACCTGTACGACCTCGGCGAACGGCACGGCTACCGGGTCCAGGTGACGTGGTCGGCGGGCACCGGCGACCTGGACGCGGTGTTCCTGCCCCGCGAGGACTCCCCGGACGGCGCGAGGCCGGTGGGCGTATACCGGCCGACCGGCGCGGACGGCGACCCGGTGGCCTTCACCAACAACCCGGTGGCGTCGCGCGACAGCGTGGCGGTCGGTGCCGCGGTTCGGGCCTTCGCGCGCGACAGGCTGCCCGACTACATGGTTCCGGCCGCGGTGGTGGTGGTGGATCGGTTGCCGTTGACGCCGAACGGCAAGTTGGATCGTGCGGCTTTGCCGGTTCCTCGGTGGGAGGGCGGGGGTGGGCGTGGTCCGCGTACGCCTCGTGAGGAGGTGTTGTGCCGGTTGTTCGCCGAGGTGCTGGGTGTGGAGCGGGTGGGTGTGGACGACTCGTTCTTCGACCTGGGCGGCCACTCCCTGCTGGCCACCCGGCTCATCAGCGCCATCCGCGAGACGCTGCACGAGGAGGTGCCCATCCGGGCGCTGTTCGAGTGCCCGACCGTCGCCGGCCTCACCGGCCGGCTGGGTGGCGCGGACGACCTGCGCCCCGCCCTCACCCCCAGGGAACGGCCCGCGCTGGTCCCGCTCTCCTTCGCCCAGCGGCGGCTGTGGTTCCTCGACCGGCTGGAGGGCCCGAGCGCGACCTACAACGTGCCCTGGGCGCTGCGTTTCCGCGGCGAGGTCGACGTCGACGCGCTGCGGGCGGCGCTGGGCGACGTGGTGGCCCGGCACGAAGCCCTGCGCACGGTGTTCCCCGAGCACGACGGCGAGCCGCACCAGGTGATCCTCGCTCCTGAGGAGGCGCAGCCCTCGCTGCGGGTCGTCCGGCTCGACGAGCCGTCAGGCCTGGACCGCGCGCTCGGCGACGCCGCCCGCCGCGGCTTCGACCTCGGCGGTGAGCTGCTGGTGCGGGCGCATCTGTTCGTGGTGGGCCCGCGTGACCACGTGCTCATGCTGCTGATGCATCACATCGTGTGTGACGGGTGGTCGGCGGCGCCGTTGTCGCGTGACCTGATGGCCTGTTACGAGGCCCGGCGGTCGGGCGGAACGGCGCGGTTGCCGGAGTTGCCGGTGCAGTATGTGGACTACACGTTGTGGCAGCGTGAGTTGCTGGGTGATGCGGCGGATCCGGGCAGTGTGGTGGCCCGGCAGACGGCGTACTGGCGTGATCAGTTGGCCGGGCTGCCCGAGCAGATCCAGCTCCCGGGCGACCGCCCCCGCCCGCCGGTCGCCTCCTACGACGGCGACATCTACGCGTTCTCCTGGGACGCCGGCCTGCACCGCGACCTCGGCGCCCTCGCCCGCGAGTCCGGCGCCAGCCTGTTCATGGTGCTGCAGGCCGGCCTCGCGGCCCTGCTCTCCCGGCTCGGCGCCGGCGACGACGTGCCGCTCGGCACGCCGATGGCCGGGCGCACCGATCGGGCGCTGGACGAGCTGGTCGGGTTCTTCGTCAACACCCTGGTGGTGCGGGTCGACACCTCCGGCGACCCCACGTTCCGTGAGCTGCTGGCACGCGTGCGCGAGACCGCGCTGGAGGCGTACGCCAACCAGGACGTGCCGTTCGAGCACCTGGTCGAGGTGCTCAACCCCGCGCGCTCGGTCGCGCACCACCCCCTGTTCCAGGTCGTCCTCGCCCTGCAGAACGTCCCCGACGGCGTCGACGGCGCCGACGTCGAGATCGCCCACCACGAGGCGCTCACCGGAAAGTCCCGCTTCGACCTGGTCATCCGCGTCCACGAGGAGACCCGCCTCACCCCGTCCGGCCCCGTCACCGCCCTGGCCGGCGTCGTCGAGTACAGCACCGATCTGTTCGATGCGGAGACGGTGGGGGGTTTGGTGGGGCGGTTGGAGCGGTTGTTGGTGGGGGTGGTGGCTG
>NZ_JARWAC010000012.1 GCF_029846175.1 Sphaerisporangium sp. TRM90804
GCACCCCCCCCCCGGCCCCCCCCCCCGGCGGGCCCGCGCCCCCCCCCCCCCCCCGGCCGCGGGGGGGGGGCGCGCCGGGGCCGCGGCGGCCCCCACCCCCGACGGGAGGTGCGACGTCTACGCGCTCATGGTGGAGCCGTTCAGCGCCTCCAGCATGCGCTGCTGGTCGGAGGCCGACCTGTACGAGCTGCGACGCCTCTGCGACGCGGAGGACATCATGCTCATCTTCGACGAGGTGTACACCGGCTGGGGCAAGACGGGCAGCCTCTTCTACTTCATGCGCCACCCCGACCTGCTGCCCGACATCCTGGTGTACTCCAAGTCGCTCGGCGGCGGGAAGGCGTCGATCGCCGGGTACACCGCGCGCGAGGCGATCTTCCGCAAGGCGTACGACCGGCTCTCCGACGTCATCCTGCACAGCACGACCTACTACGGGTTCGGCGAGGAGACCGCCACCGCGATCGAGGCGGTCAACGTGGTCGTCGAGGACGACTACCCCGGAAGGGCCCGCCAGATCGAGCGCGTCCTCGGGCCCGGCCTGGAGAACATCCACAAGTGCCACCCGGAGACGGTCGGCCGCGTGGCCGGCACGGGCGCGCTGTGGGGGGTGTTCCTCAACGGCGGCCCCAAGGTGCTCGACCTGGCCGCCAGGCTGGCGCCGGGCTTCTCCGGCGACCCGCAGTTCCGCACCAAGCTGGTGACCCTGTCGGTGATCGCCGAGCTCTACCGCGAACACGGGATCGTCTCCTACTACAGCCCGAACGCCGACAACCCGCTGGTCGTCGCGCCGACCCTCACCATCGAGCCCGACGACGTCGAGTACTTCCTGCGGAGCCTCGACAAGACGCTGGCCAAGGGACTGCCGAGGCTGCTCGGCCGATTCGTGCGGGAGAAGGTGGGGTCGCGGTGGTCCACCGGGTCGTAGTGACCGGCAGCGCCGGAATGCTCGGCGGCAACCTGGCCCGCCGGCTCGTGCGCGACGGCCACGACGTGGTCGGCGTGGACCTGCGCCCCCCGGCCGACCCCCTGCCGCAGGCCCGGCACCGGCTCGGCGACGTGCGCGACCTGTCGCTGATGACCGAGGTGATGACCGGCGCCGACGCGGTCGTGCACTGCGCGGGCGCGCTGCCCAGCTACCCGGCCGACCAGATCCACGACCTGATCGTCGGGGGCACCCGCGCCGTCCTGGAGGCGGGGCGCCGGGCGGGCGTCGAGCGGCTGGTCCACATCTCCTCCACCGCCGTGTACGGGCTGCCGAAGATGGTGCCCACGCCGGAGGAACACCCGCGCGAGCCGGTCGACCCCTACACCCGGGCGAAGGCCGAGGCGGAGGAGCTGGCCGAGAAGTACCGGTCCGGCGGGATGTGCGTGCCGATCCTGCGTCCGAAGACCTTCCTCGGCCCGGGCCGGATGGGGCTGTTCGCGATGCTCTTCGAGTGGGCCGAGGAGGGCCGCGACTTCCCGGTGCTCGGCCGCGGTGACGCGCGCATCCAGATGTTCGCGATCGACGACCTGGTGGACGCCGTCGCCGGCGTCCTCAGGGCGCCGGCGGACGTCGCGAACGACACCTACAACCTGGCGGCGTCCGAGTTCGGCACCCTTCGGGAGGACTTCCAGGCGGTGCTCGACGCGGCCGGCCACGGCAGGCGGGTCGTGTCGGTGCCCGCCCGCCCGGCCCTGGCCGCGCTGCGGCTGCTGGAGCGGAGCCGGCTGTCCCCGGTGTACGGGCGGCTGGTGCACAAACTGCTCGCCGACTCCTACGTCAGCATCGACAAGGCCCGCGAGCGACTGGGCTTCCGGCCGCGGCTGTCCAACCGGGACGCCATCATCGGCACCTACACGTGGTGGCGGGAGAACCGCGCGGCCGGCGCGCCGCGCGGCGCGGGCCAGACGAGCCGTGACGCCTGGCGGCAGGGCGCGCTCTCACTGGCCAAAGTCTTCTTCTAAAGCGGACCGGGGTACAAGCATGCACGTCGTCGAATCGGCAGACGTTCCAGAAAGCACGCGGCGTACGGAACCGGACCCGGCCCGGGCGGCGGAGGGCCGCCCGCGCCGGCTGGCGGACCTCGCCGGTCTCATCCGCCCGTCGCACACGGCCAAGGCGATCCTGCTCGTGCCGCTGGCGCTCGTCGACAGCCCCGCGCGGGGCCTGGCCGAGGTCGGAGGGATCCTGGTCGCCACGCTCGCGTTCGTCCTCGCCTCCGCCGCCGTCTACATCGGCAACGACATCGCCGACCGGCACCGCGACCGCCACCACCCCGTCAAACGCCATCGCCCGGTGGCCTCCGGCCGGGTGGCGCCGTGGACCGCGTACGCCTACTGCGCCGCCCTGCTGGCGCCGCTCGGCGTCATCGTCGCCCAGGCGCCGGGGACGTATTGGCCGGTCGTGGTGTACCTGGCGCTCAACGTCGCCTACAGCCGGGTGCTCAAGCACATCCCGCTGGTCGACGTGGGCACGGTGGCGTTCGGCTTCGTCCTGCGGGCCCTGCAGGGGTACGAGGTGACCGGAGGGCCGGTGCCGGCCTGGCTGCTGATCACGGTGTTCTCGATGTCCTTGCTGCTCCTCATCGGCAAGCGGCGCAGGGAACTGGTCGAAGGCGGAGCCGCGCACCGGCCGGCGCTCAGCGGCTACTCGATGGAGCTGACCAACTGGCTGCTGCAGATCGCCTCCGTGCTCGCCCTGGTGTCGGGCCTGATGTACCTGCGCGACGAAGGCCCGTTCGGCCCGGAGCTCGGGCAGACGGCGATGATGCTGTCCACGCCGTTCGCGCTCTTCGCCCTGTTCCGTTACCTGCAGATGCAGCTGGTGGGCGCCGAGGGCGGCGACCCGGTCCGCATCCTGCTGCGCGACCGCGTCATGGTCGCCAACTCGATGCTGTGGGCCGCCACCCTGGGGGTGACGCTCCTGCTGGCCCGCCACCCGTCCTTGGCGGTCGTCGTCTCGTTCTGACAGCAGCGGCACGGAGAGGAAGCAATGGACATCCGCTTATTGGGGCCGGTCGAGGTGACCGTCGACGACCGGCGCGTCTCGCTCGGCCCGCCCCAGCGGCGCGCGGTACTGGCGGCCCTGGCGGTCGACGTCAACCAGGCCGTGTCACTCGGGACGCTGATCGAGCGGGTCTGGGATCTCCCGCCCGGCGGCGCGACCGACTCGCTGTACGCCCACATCGCTCGCCTGCGGCGGGCGCTGACGGGGACCGGGGCCCGCATCGAGCGCCGCGGCGGCGGTTACGCGCTGGAGGTCGACCCCGACCGGGTGGACGCCTACCGGTTCCGCCGGCTGGCGAAGGAGGCGCAGTCCCTCGCCGCCGACGACCTCGCCCGGGCCGCGCTGCTGGCCGAGGCGATGGACCTGTGGTGCGGCTCCCCGCTGACCGGCATCCCCGGGGACTGGGCCGCCCGGATGCGGTACGGCATCGAGCAGCAGTTCGTCGGCGCCGTCGTCGCCTGGGCGCACGCCCACCTGCGCATGGGGCGCCCGGACCTGGTGGTCACCGAGCTGACCCCCCTGGTCCCGCGGTACCCGCTCGCGGAGCCGCTGGCGAGCATGCTGATGCGCGGCCTTCGCGCCCTCGGGCGCACCGCGGAGGCCGTGGCCCTGTACGCCCGCCTGCGCCGCTACCTCACCGACCACCTGGGCATCGAGCCGGGGCCCGAGCTGCGCGCGCTGCACCAGGAGCTGCTGCGCGGCGGGCCCGGCCCGCTGCCGGCGCGGGCGGCCGGGCGGGCCGGCGCCCGTGAGCTGCGGCTCGCCGAGGTCACCGGCTCGTCGCGATGACGAGGCGCTGCCCCCTCGGCCCGCGGAGCGGGCGGGCGGGGGCAGGCCGTCACGTCGCCGCACCTCCGCGCGGCCGGGGGACGATGTGCAGGTCGGGCTCGTAGAGCCTGCGGAACGTGGAGGAGGACAGCCATCGCACGACACCGGCCGCCACGCCGGCCGCGATGGCCACGTTCACGATGAAATGCACGAGACCGAAGTAGAGCAGGAACAGCGGCCCGCGTCTGCCCAGCACGAACCGGTACATGCCGAGGTCCGCCACGATCGACACGGCGAGCGCGAGGATCGGCAGCACGGCGCCGGCCGGGCCGAGCAGCGCCGCCACCGGGATCGCGGCCACCGCCGCCAGCGCGGCCAGGCTGCCGCCGGCCCGGCTGGAGGTCTCGAACCCGCGGGCGAAGCGCCGCCGCTGGACGTACAGCGGCACCCGGGCGCGTCCCCGCCGGTACAGCTTGCGCAGCAGCTTGAACAGCTTGTCGTCGTGGTCGTGCCGGGAGCGCACCGCGGTGGTCAGCACCATGTCGTACCGCTGGGTGAGGCGGTGACCGTAGTCGACCTCCTCGGTCTCGCGCAGCCGGGTGTTGAACGGCCCGATCTCGTCGTAGACGGAGCGGCGCATCGCGACCAGCGCCGGGAACAGGAACGAGATGGGCCCCTCGGAGCTGGCCGTCCAGTAGTAGTACTGCAGCGCGCGGTACTCCTCGACGAGGCTGTCGCGGATCAGCGGCTCCGGGTCGTGGATGCTGCACACCGCGCCGAGGCGCGGTTCGGCCGCGAGCATCCTCACGGCCACCTCGACGGCGTCGGGGTAGGCGGCCACGTCGGAGTCGGCGAACACCAGGATCTCGCCGTTCGCGTGGGCGGCGCCGAGGTTGCGCGCGGCGGCCACGCCCATGTTGCGCTCGGTGCTGACGACCCGGACGCCGAGCCGGCGGGCGACCGCCACCGAGTCGTCGGTGCTGCGGTCGTCCACCACGAGCAGCTCGACCGGCCGGTACGTCTGCGCCTGCAGGGCGCGCAGGCACAGCTCCAGCGAGGCGGCGTAGTTGTAGTTCGGCACGATCACCGACACCAGGGGGGAGTGACCGGTCATGGCCTCACACCTCCACGGGGGCCGGGCGGCCCGGCAGGTCGTAGGTGCTCCGGAACCGGCGGGACACCAGCCAGTGGGCGGCGCCGACGAACACGGCCACCGCGACCGTGACGTTCACCAGGAAGTGGACCGCCGCGAAGTAGACGGTGAACGGCGTGCCGGCGTAGCCCCGGACGAAGCGGTACATGCCCAGGTCGGCCGCGATCGAGCCGAGCAGAAGCGCGACCGGCGCGAGCAGCCACACCGGGCCGAACAGCACCGGAAGCGGCGCGGCGACCAGGGCGAACAGGGCCGCGAGCGAGCCCCATCCGCGGCTGCTGTTCGCCGGGCCGCCGTTGAAGTCGGGGCGCCTCAGGTACAGCGGGATGTGCATGCGGGCCCGGTGGAAGAACTTCGACAGCACCACGCTCAGCCGGTCGTCGTGGTCGTGTCTGCCGATGATCCGGGTGTCGAGCACGATGCGGTAGCGCTGGGTGACCCGGTGGCCGTACTCGGCGTTCTCGCTGTGCCGCAGGGCCGGGTTGAGCGGCCCCACCTCGTGGAACACCTTCGTCCACATGGCGAAGATCGCGGAGTAGATGGTGGTGATGTCGCCCGCGTCCCCGGAGATCCAGTAGTGCAGCTGGAGGCTGCGGTACCGCTCCACGAGGCTGTCGGGGATCAGCGGCTCCGGGTCGTACGTGCCGCACACCACGCCCAGCGCGGGGTCGGCGGTGAGCAGGTCCACCGCGTGCTCGACGACGTCCTCGGCCAGCGCCACGTCCGAGTCGAGGAAGAACAGCACCTCCCCGCCCGCGTGTCGCACCCCGAGGTTGCGCGCGGCCGGCGCGCCGATGTTGGCGTCGGTGACCACGACGCGCACCCCGTGCCGGCGGGCGACCGCCACCGAGTCGTCGGTGCTGCGGTCGTCGACGACGATCACCTCGACGCGCGGATAGGTCTGCCGCTCCAGCGCGCTCAGGCACAGGTCGAGCGTGCGGGCGTAGTTGTAGTTCGGCACGATGACCGAGACCAGCGGCCGTCGCTCGTCCATGATCGGTTCCTCCCTGGTCGAGATGTCCCGTTCTGGGGGCACTGTCATCCCGGTCACCTCGTCCGGCGCAGGAGCATCGGCGCGGCCCTGCCCCGCCCGCTCTGGGTGAAGTCCGAGGTGCCGTTCACCCGGGGGAACGGCTCATCGGGCACCGGGACGTCGAGGAAGTCGCACAGCGGGGCCCAGCCCTCGCGGACGTCGAAGACGAGCAGCCGCTCGGCCGGGATGGCCGCGACGACCCGCTCCCGGTGTGCCTCGAACAGCTCGATGGCGCGTTCCGGCTCGCGGTCCGCCGGCGTCGCGAAGGTGCGCGCGTCCAGGGTCGTGTCCACCATCCTCACGAAGGCGGCGAGGTCGGTGCCGAGCAGCGACGACAGCGCGACGGCGGCCCTGCCCGGCAGGGAGTTCATGCGCCGGCGCTGCATGAACAGCGTCTTGTGCATGCTGGCGACCCAGAGCCGCGGGTCGCGCACGGTGAGCACGACCTTCGCCTTCGGGTAGTGCTCGGCGAGCCGCCGCCAGTGGGCGGACGTCGGCCCGTCCACGCACGACTCGTAGCCCATGAGCAGGTCGTCCCAGTTCGCCGATTCCCGGCGGGTCGCGTGGAGGAAGGGGCGGATCTGCTCGGGATGCCGGAACACCTCGACCATGTGATGGCAGGGCCCGAAGCCGAGCCGTTCAAGCGCGGTCTTGAGGGAGAGGGTCCCCGTGCGGCCGAAGCCGGTGCCGATGACACGCATGGGCGTCTACTCCTGGAAGGCGAGCAGTCGGGCGCGCTTCTCCAGGCGGGAGAGCGCGAAGCGCTGCAGGACGCCCAGCGCCCCGCCGAGGGCGCCGGTGAACGTCACCGCGAGGTGGACGCCGGAGAAGTAGAGGCCGAACGGCACGCCCCGCTGTGCGTAGGCGAAGCGGTGGGTGTCGGCGTCCAGGGCGACGGCGGCGGCGACGAGCGCGGGGGAGACCAGCGCGCCGGCCCGGCCCGCCACCACGGGGAGCGCGAGCGCGGGGACGGCGGCCAGCAGCAGGACGCCGCCGATCGCGCGGGGCACGGAGTCGCCGGGCGTCTCGCCCTTGCGCCAGTCCATCGCGCTGATCCGGGAGCGGCGCAGCACCTTGCGCAGGATCGTCGGCACGGTGGCGTCGTGGTCCTTGCGGCCGCGTACGGCGTCGGTGAGCCTGACCTCGTACGACCGCTTCACGCGGACGCGGTAGTCGGAGGAGACGGTCTCCCGCAGCCGCGGGTCGAACGGGCCGATCTCGGCGAACACCTTGGCCGGTACGGCGAGCACGGCCGCGTGCAGCTCCAGGGTCGGCCGGTGGGCCGGCATCCACCAGCGGTACATCTGCAGGGCGCGGTACTGCGAGGCGAGGCTCTGCGACACCAGCGACTCCGGCCGCAGGATCCCGCCCAGGGCGCCGATCGACGGTTCCGCCCGCAGGATTCGCACCGCGTTCTCCACGGCGTCCGGGTCGAGCGCGATGTCGGCGTCGACGAAGAGCAGGATGTCGCCGGCGGCGTGCGCGGCGCCGAGGTTGCGCGCGGGTGTGGGGCCGCCGTTGGACTCGGTGCGCACCACCGTGGCGCCCATCGACGCGGCCACCCGCGCCGCGTCCTCGGTGCCGCAGTCGTCCACCACGATGACCTCGACGTGCGGATAGGTCTGTTCTTTCACCGCCTCCAGGCAGAGGCGCAGCACGTCGGACCGGTTGTAGCTGGGGATGACGATCGAGACTAGGGGATGCTCCCGACTCATGATGTGCTCCCGGGGCCAGAGGTCGTCGGTGTGTCAGACCTCGCGTCCGGTTCACGCTAGCCACGCGGGCTTGTCCCATTCTTGTCGCGTTTCTGCGGCGCGGCCGGGGTCCTTCCCCTGGCGGCGGCCGACAAGGAAGCGACAAGCTCTGCTCAGTACGTTCAACGCTGGCCTACTCACCGAGGCGGTGCCGATGAGCGACCAGGACGTCGCGATCGAGGAGCAGCCCGCAGGCGCGCCATCCCACCCCCAGGTGGGCTGGACCACCCGCGTCGGGCGTTTCGTCCGCCCGAGGCGGCGCTGGTGCCTCGGAACCAGGCTGGTGGTGACCGCCACGGTGGCGTGGCTGCTCTTCCTGGTCGCCCATCTGCTGGCGAGCGGGCGCACGTCGCTGTGGGCGCCGGTCGACCTGATCCCGCCGCTGCTCTTCCTGGCGGTGCCGGCGCTGCTGATGGCCGTCGCGCCGCTGGCCCGCCCGGTGCGGTGGCGCATCCTGTCGCTGCTGCTGGTCGCCGTCCTGCTCGGCGCGGGGCGGAGCGGGGTCAACTACGCCACCCTCTGGCACACGCCGCCGCCCGCGCCGCCGGGAGCCGTCACCGTGGCGGCCTGGAACACCGAGTTCTGGGACCAGGACTGGCGCACCGCCGAGGGCGACCGGTTCTCCCCGGGGTTCTACGACCATCTGCGCGCGCTGGACGCCGACGTCTACCTGCTGACGGAGTACCTGTACGTCGACACCGAAGCGGGTGACCTGCTGGCGCAGGGCTGGGGCGCGCACGACCTGGCGATGCGCATCGACAAGCTGGCCGAGCTGCGGCGCACGTTCCCGGGCTACCAGATCGCGGTGTCGGGGCACCAGCTCACGCTCTCGCGGTTCCCGATCGTGCGGCAGCGCGGCCTGGACATCCGGCCGTGGCTGCCGGCCAACCAGAGGACGATTCCGGAGCACATGCGGCAGTGGCCCGAGGGGTACACGGTCGAGACGCTGCGCACCGACGTCGACGTGCACGGGAAGATCGTGTCCTTCTACGACGGGCACGTGTCGCAGCCCCCGCTCGAATGGCGGCTCCTGGACGCCGAGTCCCGCCGGGACAACCTCAACAGGGTGCAGCGGCGGGAGGCGAGCTACCGGGCGATCCGCGCGGACATCGCGACCAACCGCAACCCCGTCGTGCTCGCGGGCGACCTGAACACCTCCCCGGCGATGGGGATCGGCCGCCTGATCCCGGAGGGGCTGGTCGACCAGACGCCGGCGCTCTCGTCGCTCTACCCGGCGACCTACCGGTACGGGCCCGCCGAGCTGTGGCGGATCGACTGGATGTACACCACCCCGGACGTGACGGTGCACGGCTACGAGCTGCCCGACGCGGCGGGGCTGTCCGACCATCGGGCCCAGCGTGTGGTCCTTTCTGTGTCCTGAGCGACGAAGGGAACGGATATGCCTGACGTGATGCCCTGGAGTGCGGACGTCGCGGTCATCGTCCCGAACTACAACAAGAGGAAGACCCTGCGGGCCTGCCTGGACTCGGTGTTCGCGCAGACGTACCCCGCGGCGGAGGTGGTCGTCGTCGACGACGTCAGCACCGACGGGTCGCTGGAGATCGCGCGGGAGTTCCCGTGCGCGGTCGTCGAGTCGCGGCGCAACCGGGGCCCGGCCGGGGCGCGCAACCTCGGGGTGGCGAGCACGTCGGCGCCGCTGCTGTTCTTCGTGGACTCCGACACGGCGCTGGCGCCGGACGCGATCCACAACGCCGTGAAGGCGTACCGGGAGACGCCCGACTGCGGGATGGTCCAGGGCATCTACGACAGGGAGCCGCTGTACGACGACGGCCCGGTGGAGCGTTACCGGGTGCTCTGCGAACACTATGAGCGCAGTCAGACGACGGCGACGTTCCTGTCCTGCACGCTGATCCCGCGGCACGTCTTCGAGGAGGCGGGGCGGCTGGACGAGCGCCTGCGCGACGGCGAGGACTTCGAGTTCGGCACGCGGGTTCCGTCCCGCTACCGGCTGGTCGTCGCGACCTCCGTGGTCACCAAGGCCGACGACGAGGACCGGTTCTGGGGCTGCCTGGCGGAGCGTTTCGTCCGGTCCACCACCCTGCCGGTGATCATGTGGAGGGCGCGGGGGCTGCGTGAGCAGGGCAAGGTGGGCTTCCAGCTCAACATGATCGGCACGGGCCAGCACAAGCGCCGCAAACCGCCCAAGATCTCCTCCGCGTCCGCGACGGCCACCTTCCTCACGCTGCCGCTGGCGTCGCTCACCCCCTGGCTGCTCGCGGTGCCGGCGCTGACGTTCGGGGTCTTCGCCTGGAAGAACCGCCGTTTCATCGGCTTCTCCCGCCGGCACCGGGGCATCCGCTTCGCCCTGTGGGTCACCTGGATGCAGCTCTGCTTCCACACCGCGTTCTTCCTCGGCGCCTGCGCGGGCCTGCTCCGCGTCGCCTACGAACTGGGCCGCAGACAGGGAGACCCGCTCAGAACCCCCCTGTCCCCGGCCCCGCCCGCCGGCGCACGCGAGTGAGCCCACCCAGACTCCCGCGCCCGCTCAGGTCCGCCGGGCGCCGCCCCCGAGCCGAACCGCCCGCGAGAAGCGCCGAAGGGGACGTGCCCGCCCCCGGCCCCGCGCGCCGGTCGGGGCGAGTGGGTTCGCTCAGACTCCCGCGCCCGCTCAGGTCCGCCGCGCACCGCCCGCGAGCCGAACCGCCTGCGGAGAGTGCCGAAGGGGACCTGCCCGCCCCCGGCGCGTCCCGCTGGTCGGGGCGGGTGAGGGCGATCAGGTTGCCGCGCCCGCTGGCACGGGCACTGGTCGCCGCGTTCACGCTGGTCGTCGTGGGCGCGATCGTGCTGACGCTGTCCCGGCTCGACTGGGGCGTGGTCGCGGTCCTGTTCGCCCGGCGCGACGCGGGGGAGATGGCCCTGCTGCTGGCCGGCGCGTTGCTGGCCAGCATGGCGGGGTTGTCGTTCGGGTTCCTGGCCTGGCGTGTCGTGCTGCTGGAGCTGGGTCCGCCGATCAGCGAGCCGCGTGTCGTCCGCGTCTTCTTCGTCGGCTTCCTGTCGAAGTACGTGCCGGGACGGGTGCCCGGCATGATCGCCGTCACGAAGGTGGCCGCGGCCAACGGCATCGCCTTCGGCCGGCTGATCGCCACGGCCGCGCTGATCATGAGCCTGGTCCTGCTGAGCGGCTTCACGGTCGGGCTGCTCGCGGGCGTGCAGCTCCTGGGCGCGCAGGCGGGATGGCTGGCGGGCGCCGCCGTGCTGATCGTCGCCGTCCTGGCGCGGCCGCAACTGATCAACCAGGGCTCCGCGCTGCTGCTGCGGCTGATGCGCCGCCCTACGGCGGCCGAGACCGCCTCGGTGCGCGGCGTACGGCTGGCGGTCGCCTGGCAGAGCCTGTCGTGGGTGGTCACCGGTCTGCACGTGTGGCCGCTCGCCATCGCGATGGGCGCCCCCCCGGTCCGATCCCTGGCCCTGTGCGTCGGCGCGTTCACCCTCGCCACGACGCTCGGCATCGCGGCCCTGTTCATCCCCGACGGCATAGGCGTCCGCGAGGCCATGCTGACCGCCGCCCTCAGCCTGGTGATGCCCCCGCCCGCGGCGGCCGTGGTCGCCCTGGTCAGCCGCCTGGTCTCCACCGTCGCCGAGATCCTGCTCGGAGCCGTCGCCCTGACCATCGCCGAACTACTCCTCCGCCGCCGCCGAGCCCGGCAGCAACCGGCGGACGAAGAACCCTCCCCGCAAACAGCGCCGCCGATCGCCGGCCTCGCCCACCGCGCCGACTGACACCCGCGCCCGGAGGCGGCGCACCGTCCCCGATCCCCGCGCAGCTTCCTGACGAACGTCCACCCAGAGGTGACGTTCCTCCGTTCGGGGCCAACCAACTATGGTGACCGGCCATGAGGGTCCTCATCGTCGGTGGCAG
Organism: Sphaerisporangium sp. TRM90804; assembly: GCF_029846175.1. GTDB lineage: Bacteria > Actinomycetota > Actinomycetes > Streptosporangiales > Streptosporangiaceae > Sphaerisporangium. The sequence continues at coordinate 11,578 of NZ_JARWAC010000012.1, forward strand.
TGGTCTTCTCGGCGGCGAACTCGTTCGGCAGTGCCTGGCGGCCGGGCGTGAGGTGGCCGCCACCTGTCTGTCCCGGCCGGGGGAGAGCGCGGGTGTCGCGTGGTCGCCGCTCGATGTGCGCCGGCGAGGGGATGTCGAGGCGCTGGTCGGCGCGTTGCGGCCGGAGGTCGTCGTCAACGCCGCCTACCGGCAGACGGACTGGGCTACCACGGCGATCGGAGCCGTCAACGTGGCCCTCGCCACCTCCGCGGCGGGCGGGCGCCTGGTCCAGGTGTCCAGCGACGCGGTCTTCTCCGGCGCGGCGATTCGCTACGACGAGACGTGCCTCCCCGACCCGGTCACCCCGTACGGCGCGGCCAAGGCCGCCGCCGAGACGGCGGTGCACGCGATCGCGCCGGCCGCGGTGACGGCCCGGACGTCTTTGATCATCGGTGACGGCGGCGGTGACTCGGCGCACGAGGAGCTGGTGCACTCGCTGGCCGCCGGCGGCGCCAGGAAGGTGCTGTTCACCGACGACGTGCGATGTCCCGTACACGTCACCGACCTCGCCGCGGCGCTCCTGGAACTCGCCGACTCCGAGCACCACGGCATCCACCACGTCGCGGGAACCGACGCGCTGAGCCGCTACGAGCTGGGCCTGCTCATCGCCCGACGCGACGGCCTCGACCCGGCCCGATTGCCTCCGGGCAGGCGAGCCGACGCCGGCCTGCCCGGCCCGATGGACGTGCGCCTGGACTGCGGCCTGACCCAGCGCCGCCTCCGCACCAGGCTGCGCGGCGCGCGTCAGTTCCTGAGCGAGGTCGGTTAGGAAGCGCTGTGCGGTGAGGTGGCGCACACCGGCCGCCTCGGGACGACGTCCGGCCACGCCGGTCGCGATCTGGCCCGCGCCCATCGCGCGCCAGGTCCTGCGCGCGGCTCCGCCGTTTTTCCGGCGATCGGGAACGGTCGGCGCAAGCGAGGCACGACAAGCTTTGGACAAGCCGGCGTGGCTAGCGTGCACCGTAGCCGAGTCGGGAGTCGCCATGCCTTCAGTGACAGCCGGTCCGCGAATTCGTCTGGGCAGGAGAGATGGCGACTCCTTCCAAATGGCATGCGGAGTCTTGATCGCGGTGAGTGGCGCGCTGACGGCCTTCGTCTTCAACGCGATCTATGCGGAGGGCTGGATCGATCTGGAGGTTTACCGGGAGGGCGGAGCGGCGGTACTGCGGGGCACCCCCGTATATGACCTGCTCGTGGGTGAGAGGTGGCTGAGGTTCACCTACTCGCCCTTCGCGGCGATGCTGTTCACGCCTCTCGCCCTGGTGGGAATGGAGGTCGCCGTCGCCCTCTGGGTGCTGATCTCCATACTCGCCCTTGAGGCGGTGATATGGATTCTCGTCGGCCGCACCGGGGTGAAGCGCCGTGGTCGCCGGGCGAATCGCACGTTGTTGGTCGTCGTCGCGGTACTTCCCCTGTACCCGGTGATGCTGACGCTGTGGAATGGGCAGATAGGCATCATTCTGCTACTGGTGACAGTTGTGGATCTGACGCACGGCAACGAGAAGTGGCGCGGCGTGGCGACGGGCGTCGCCGCCGGTGTCAAAGTCACCGCACTGATATTCATCCCCTACCTTCTCGTCACGCGCCGTTTCCGGGCCGCCCTGATGGCCTGCTTGGGTTTTCTCGGCACGGTGGGCCTCGGATTCCTGCTGCTGCCGGCCGATTCGCGCGATTACTGGGGTGGCGCGTTCTTCGACACGCAACGGGTGGTCGCCGGGCAGGGGGCGGATTTCTTCAACCAGTCGCTTCGCGGCGTGCTCATGCTCATGCCCGGCTCTTGGCCGACCGTGCCCCTCTGGCTGGCCCTGTGCGCGGTAGTCGGCGCGGGTGGGCTCCTGGTCGCCGCGTGGGCTTCGAAGAAGGTGGGCGAGCTCGCCGGAATCACCGCCTGCGCCATCGTGGGTCTGCTTGTCTCACCCGTCTCCTGGCCGCACCACTGGGTCTGGTGCGTACCGCTCCTGGTGCTCTGGGCGCAGCGCGCTCGGCGCGTGGACGCCAGGCTGGAGAAGGTGGGCGTGGCGTTCCTGTGGCTCGTCTTTCTACTGCCCGGATACATCGCCCTTGCCACGCTTCTCAGGTATCCGTCCCACGCGGGAATGTGGCTGATTCCGCTGACGGGTAGTTATGTGCTCAGCGGATTGTCGGCATTGCTGGCGCTCGCGGTTTACTTCGGCTGGAGCGACCGGCGAGGCAGGCGCGGGTCGGGAGACGGCTATCCGGTTTCCGTCGTTCCGGGATCGCCGCCGGGCATGCCGATCCGTCTTCTAGATCACGACCCCGGGATGGACCGCTTGAGGTCGACCGACCCGCCCAGCGGGATGCGGGCGTAGTCGGTCGTGTCCTCCTCCAGCAGCCACCCGTCGAAGTTGTCCATGCCGATGTCGCTGAGGTTGGCGTCGTGGATGGGGAACGTGCGGGCCGGGCGTACGGCTCGGACGAACTCGATGGCTTCGCCGAGCTTCAGCCACGGGCCGGAGGCCGGGACGAGCAGCGTCTCGACTGGTTCGGCGGGGACGAACAGGGAGTCTCCGGGGTGGTAGAGGCCGTCGACGATGAAGCCGAGGTTGGGGCAGCCGGGCAGGCCGTCGATTATCTCGGCGTGCGCGCCGCCGACGGCACGCACGGTGAACCCGGCCGCGGTGAAGGTGTCTCCCACCGCGACGGCGGTCACACCGTCGCCGAGGGTCGCGGCGAGGGCGGCATGGGTGTGGACCGTCAGCGCGGGGTTGCCCTCTCGGGCCGCGGCGAGCTTGCCGGCGTCGACGTGGTCCTCGTGCTCGTGGGTGACGAGCACGGCGGTGGCGCCGGCCAGGGCTTCGGTCTCGGAGAGGGTGCCGGGGTCGATCACGAGCACCCGATCTCCGGCTTCAAGGCGTACACAGGCGTGGCCGTACTTCGTCAGACGCATCTGATCAACTTACCTTCGCGCCGTCTCCGGTCGCCCGTGGAAGGGCGGCGGAGGGCAGGGTGCGCTCGGGTACCGCTCACGACTTCAGCCTCAGGCGCTGCCTCGACGCGCCCGGAAACACGACGACCAGGTGCTCTTCCCCCGCGTCGCCGACCCGCACGTAGGCACGCAGCCGGTAGCGGCCCTTTCCGGTGATCGCCAGGTTCGGCATCGGGGCGCCCGCGCCCACGTCTCCGCGCTCGCCCATCTCCGGCACGGTGAGCCGGCCGGTGCGGCTCACGATCGGCACCTCGGTGACCAGATCCCACCCTGCCGTCCGCCGCGGCGGCGCGGTGCGTAAGGCCTTCACCGTGAGGCACAGTTCGATGACGTCCTCGATGTGCCCGATGAGCACCGCGCTGTCGGCCACCCCGATGAGGGAGTTGTCGTCGTAGGCCCTGTCCGTCGCCTGCTCCGCCGCCTTGTCGGCCGCTTCGGCCTCGGGGTCGTGGACCAGATAGCCGAAGTCGCCGTCGGCGAACAGGAAGTAGTTGGCCGTGGCCTGGACGACGCCCTTCGTCCGGGGCCACGGGTCGCGGCACCTCGCGTTCTGCTCGGCGATGTAGGCGGCGTTCGCCGCCTCCGTCTCCGCGGTCGACCGCAGCAGGTCGGGATGGGTCGCGCCGATGATCTCCGGGCAGACGTAGACGAGGTCCCACGGGTCCGCGCCCCAGGCGGGCCGCGCGCTCCCGGCCCGCGTCAGGATCGCCTCCTGCTCGGCGCGGTCCTTCGCGCGGCACAGCGTCCGCCCGTACGCGAGGACCTCCTGGTCCGACAGGCTGTCGGGGAACATGGGCCAGATCCCGCCGTCCGTGCTCCGTGCCCGGCACAGGAAGGCGGCGTCGCGCTCCGAGGGCTTCAGGTCGCCGAAGCCGGGCCGGTCGTAGCAGTCCATCGACCAGCCGGTGTAGGTGAGGCGCGGGCTCTGCTCCGGGTGGATCAGCGCGATGACCGGCAGTACGGCCACGGCCGCCACCGCGACGCGGATCACGCGCAGCCGCGCGGGCGGAAGGCCGGCCGGGCGGCCCTCGGCGGGCATTTCACGGGCGGTCGCCGCGATCCACACGGTGCTGACGAGCCCCACCGCGTCGATCACGACCAGCATCGCCAGATTGCCGCTGAAGGTGGTTCCGATGAGAACGTTGAGCGGGATCACCAGCACGTAGAAGCCCGCCGACAGCCACCCGGCGACCAGCGTGCCGCGGCTCCACCGGCCGTCGCGCCGCTGCCCGACGACCGTGATGACGGTCGCCGCGACTCCACCCACCACCAAGGCCAGTTCGGCGACGCCGCCCGGTCCGAGCTCCGGGAGGTCGAGTTCGTCGAGCAGCTGGTTGGCCATCCCGGCCAGCTCGACGGCGAACATAGCCCCGGCCGCCGCGCGCAGCATGCGGGACCGCCAGCGGATGACGAGCAGGTAGAGGACGCTGATCGCGGTCCACAGCGCGAGCTGGAACGCCGCGTCGACCGCGTCGGGAAGCAGCGCGACCGGGTACCACAGCACGAGGGTGTACACCACCGCCAGATACAGCAGCCGGCGCAGCGCCTTCTCCCGGCGGTCCAGCGGTCCGGGCGCGGGGGCACGCACGATCAGCCACAGGAGCGCGGCCTTCACCAGGGCGGCCACGAGCAGCACCACGGTCGTCGAGGTGCCGAACCCGTCGCCCGCGTAGAACGACCTCGCATGATTCGGCGGCGACCATTCGACGGCCACCCAGAGCCAGGCGTCGCCGAGCACCAGCCCCGCGACCGCCGCCGCGAGAAGCAGCCCCACCAAGCCAACCCTGGTAAACCGCCAGAAACTCTCCGAAAGCACGGGACGTGATCTTAGTCCGGCCCTGCCGATCAGGCTTCATGATCTCCGACGCGACGCGGATTCGATGATGGTCCGATACGCCTCCCCTCCTCAGCGGCGCCGTCGTGGCCGGTTGTGCCGAGCCCGGCCGGAGTCGTGCCGTCCGGCCACAACCAATTGACAGTTTTTCTTGTCTATTGGAGAGTGGGGGCGTGCCGGAAGCTCGCATGAGACTGCTGGAGCGGCCGGGGGAGGTGCGTGGAGCGCTCGCCCCCCTGCGCCGCCGGTTGCTCGCGCGGCTGGCGACGCCCGCCTCGGCCACCGAGCTGGCCGGTGAGCTGCGGCTGAGCAGGCAGAAGGTCAACTACCATCTGCGCAAGCTTGAGGACGCGGGGCTGGTCGAGCTGGCCGAGGAGCGGCGGCGGCGGGGCTTCGTCGAGCGGGTGCTGCGGGCGAAGGCCGACACCTATGTGATCGACCCGTCCCTGATGACGAGCACCGACGAGCCGGCCGGGCACGCTACGGCGCACGGTGAGAACTCCGCCGAACCCGGCCCGGCTGCCCAGGGGCCCGGGCCCGGGTCGGAGCGGTACAACCGGGTCGCCGACCGGCACGCGGCCGACCATCTGGTCGCGGTCGCCTCGTCGGCCGTTCGTGACGTCACGCGCATGCAGTCGGCCGCGGGGCAGGCCGGGCGGCGGCTGCTGACGTTCACGCTGGAGACCGAGGTCCGCCTCGCCGAACCGGCCGACCTGCACCACTTCACCGAGGCCCTCGCGGACGCCGTCGCCGAGGTGGTGGCGCGGTTCGACAGCGACACCGGCCGCCGCTACCGCGTCATCGGCGCCGGCCACCCCGCGCCGCGCGCGGACGGCACGGAGCCGCCCTCCGCGCCCGCCGCCGGCACGGAGCATTCCCCCTCACGCGCCGACGGCATGGAGCGCTCGGCTCCGCGCGCCGGAGGCGTGAGGCACCCCTGCACCGACGAATCGACAGGAGAACGGTCATGACCGACCAGGGTAAGCCGGCCGTCATCGAGGTCACCATCGCGGCGCCGGCCGAGACGGTCTGGCGGGCTCTGCGTGAGCCGGACGTGATCCGGCGGTGGCACGGGTGGCACTACGACGGGCTCGACGAGGAGATCGAGACGATCTTCGTGACCGGTGTCACCGAGGACGCGGACGAGCACGTGCTGGAGGTGCAGGGGGGCGACCGGTTCAGCCTGCACGCCGCCGGGGACGGCACGGTGGTCCGGCTGACGCGGGCGCCGATCGGGTCCAACCCCGAGTGGGACGCCTACTACGACGACATCACCGAGGGCTGGTACACCTTCCTGCACCAGCTGCGCTTCGCCGTCGAGCGGCACGGGCTCGCCGAGCGGCGCACGGTGTTCCTGGAGGGCGTGCTGGAGCAGCCGGGCATCCTGGTCGACGCGCTTGGCCTGCGCGGGGTCGCCGGGCTGGCGCCGGGCACGCCGTACAAGACCGGTACGGCCGCCGGGTCGCTGACCGGCGAGGTCTGGGCCGCCTCCGGCAACCAGCTCCTGCTGCGGGCCGAGGAGTTCGGCGACGGCCTGGCCGTGCTCGCCCAGCAGCCGCACGCTCCGTACCGCCCCGACGGCGGCGTGCTGCTCGTGCTCACCACCTATGGCCTCGACGGCGCCGGGCACGCGGCCGTCGAGAGCCGCTGGACCTCCTGGTGGGAGCGGCACCGCGTCACCCCGGAACCCGGGGCCGCCGACGGCCCGGACGGGCACGCGTAAGGGGCACATGGGGCACCCTCGCCCCATCCGGCCGAGTGAAGGCCCTCACGGGAGGGCGGGCGCGATCCGTTCGCCTCGCGGTGCCCCCGCGTGGGTCACGACTCGGAGGGCTCCTCGGTGCCGGTGTAGAAGGCCGTGGTGCGGGCGGCGGCGGTGCGGGCCTCGGTCTCGTCGGTGCCGGAGGCCACGTTGGCCTCGCGCCAGGCCTCGCTGCTGAGCTCGGCGAAGCGGCGGCCCTCCTCGGAGAGGGACCACTCGGCGGCCTCGGCGGGGTCGACCGGCTCGCCGGTCGCCAGGTGCTCGGTCAGGCCGCGGAACGCCAGGTCCCAGCCGACGCCGGTGGCGCCCGGGCCGTACCGCGCCCAGATCGCGTCGTCGACGTGCGCGATGTGCTCCAGCTCGAACCGCGTGCGGTCGTCGGACTCGGGAGTGAGGCGGACCTCGATCCAGCTCATGCCACCGCCGTACTCCCAGGTGGCGGCGAAGCTCTTGGGCGGGTCGCAGCGCTCGATCACGCCGCCCGCGTTGCCTTCGAGCTGGTAGCGGCCGCCGAGGCGCAGCTCGCCGGAGACGGGCAGGAACCACCGCGGGAGGCGCTCGGGGTTGGTGCAGGCGTCCCAGAGGTCGTCGAGCGTGCTGTCGTAGCTCTGGCTGACGATCGTGACGCGCGCCTCTCCCGCCTGGAGCACGCGGCTGCCCACGGTGCGCCGCACGGCGGCGATCTGGTCGGTGATCTCCATGATGGTCGTCCTTTCCGGGATCGCGCGCTCCCTCGGCATGTTCCGCAGGAGGTCACGGGACGCGCATTCCGCGAAGCTACTATGCATAGCTTATATAAGTAAATCCCTATAAAGGGGCGGGAAGTGATGGAAGGCCCGCAGGGTCACGGCGGGGGAGGGCGCTTCGGGGAAAGGAAAATCCCCAGGCGGTGGGGCCTGGGGACGGATACGGGGGTGGGCGATACTGGGATTGAACCAGTGGCCTCTACCGTGTCAAGGTAGCGCTCTCCCACTGAGCTAATCGCCCTCGATGAGGAACTCAGAGCGGACGACGGGATTCGAACCCGCGACCCTCACCTTGGCAAGGTGATGCTCTACCAGCTGAGCCACGTCCGCATGATCACCGAGGCGGTGAGCCCCGGGGATGCCTGCCCTACTTTACCGGATCCCGAGGGTACGGGAATCCCGTAGAGGTGGAGACGGGATTTGAACCCGTGTACGCGGCTTTGCAGGCCGCTGCCTCGCCTCTCGGCCACTCCACCAGGAGTTCTGCGAGCGGACGACGGGATTCGAACCCGCGACCCTCACCTTGGCAAGGTGATGCTCTACCAGCTGAGCCACGTCCGCGTGGACCGACAGGAGTACCTCGGTCACGCACAGACTCTAGCGCCTCCGCGGCCCCCGCGCGCGCAGTCCGCCACGCGAGCCGCGGCGCGAGGTGACGACGGCGGCGATCGGGGTAGCGGTCGCCCCATGCCCGTCCCCGGTCCACGTCCGGACGCCCCGCGCCGGGGCGCCGGTGCGGCGCGGACCCTACCGCACGGAACACTCAAGGGCGCGTTTGCGCGTGATCCTGCCCGGATTCGGGCAGGAACCTTGGCGTGTCCGCGTTCTCCTGCGTAGAGTCTCCGCCTGTGTCCACGGCGCGGCCCCTCCACGAGGATCTGATCCAGCACCTGACCCGGACGACGTCGCTCGGGCCGGGTGAGGCCGCGCGTGTGGTGGCGGAGGTCGTCACCTACTTCTCCGAGCCGGCCGAGGACTTCGTGCGCCGCCGGCACGCCGAGTTGAAGGCCCGGGGGCTCACCAACGAGCAGATCTTCCCCGGGATCGCCGTCGAGCTGTCCGCCCGCCCTGTCGCGGCCCCCGAGCTGTCCCTGCGCCAGCTGCGCCGCATCGTGTACGGCTAAGCGCCAAGGAGATTTATATGTGTGGAATTGTGGCCTATGTCGGACCTAAGGACGCGGCGCCGATCCTGCTCGAAGGCCTGCAGCGCCTGGAATACCGGGGCTACGACTCGGCCGGCCTGGTGGTCAGCAACAAGGGCCTGAAGGTGCGCAAGGTGAAGGGCCGGGTGGCGGAGCTGGCGGCGGCCGTCCCCGCCCGTTTCAAGGGCGGCCTCGGCATCGGCCACACCCGCTGGGCCACGCACGGCGTCCCCAACGACGTCAACGCCCACCCCCACCTCGACAACGCCGAGCGCATCGCGGTCGTCCACAACGGCATCATCGAGAACGCCGACGAGCTGCGCGCCAAGCTGGAGGCCGACGGCGCCGTCTTCGCCTCCGAGACCGACACCGAGGTCCTCGCCCACCTCATCGCGCGCACCGCCGAGGAGGCCGAGTCGCTGGAGGAGGCGGTCCGAAAGGCGCTCAAGAGCGTCGTCGGCACCTACGGCATCGCGGTGATGGACGCCAGGCGCGCCGGGGAGATCGTCGTCGCGCGCAACGGCAGCCCGATCGTCATCGGCATCGGCGAGAAGGAGATGTTCGCCGCCTCCGACGTCGCAGCCCTGGTGCGCTACACGCGCCAGGTGGTCCACCTGGAGGACGGCGAGCTGGCGGTGCTCCAGGCCGACGGCTTCCGCACCTTCACCAGCGACGCCCGCGTCACCTCCAAGGAGCCGCTGACCGTCGACTGGGACGCCGGCCACTACGACACCGGCGGCTACGAGCACTACCTGCTCAAGGAGATCTCCGACCAGTCCGAGTCGGTCGCACGCACGCTGCGCGGGCGCCTGGACGACCGCTTCCACATCGCCCACCTGGGCGGGCTGAACCTCGACCCGCGCGAGACCCGCGCGTTCCGCCGGGTGAAGATCATCGGGTGCGGGTCGGCCTACTACGCCGGCCAGATCGGCGCCCAGCTCATCGAGGAGCTGGCCCGCATCCCCGCCGACGCGGAGCCGGCCTCGGAGTTCCGCTACCGCAGCCCGGTCGTCGAGCACGACACGCTGTACGTCGCGGTCAGCCAGTCGGGGGAGACCTACGACACCCTGGCCGCCGTGCAGGAGCTCAAGCGCAAGGGCGGCCGGGTGCTCGGCATCGTCAACGCGGTCGGCAGCGCCATCGCGCGCGAGGTCGACGGCGGCGTCTACCTGCACGCCGGGCCGGAGGTCTCGGTGGCCTCCACCAAGGCGTTCACCTCCACCGCCGTGGCGTTCGCCCTGATCGCCCTGCACTTCGGCCGGGTGCACGACCTGTCGCCGGCCGACGGCAGGCGCATCGTGGAGGGCCTGCGCAAGCTGCCCGACCAGATCCAGGAGATCCTCAAGCAGAACGACGCCATCGAGGCCGTCGCCCAGAAGTACGCCTCGCACGCCGGGATGATGTTCGTCGGCAGGGTGCGCGGCTACCCCGTGGCCCGCGAGGGCGCGCAGAAGCTCAAGGAGATCTCGTACGTGCACGCCGAGGCGTACCCGGCGAGCGAGCTCAAGCACGGCCCGCTGGCGCTGATCGGCCCCGAGATGCCCACGGTGGCGATCGTCCCGGACGACGAGCTGCTCGACAAGAACCTCACGACTCTGGGCGAGATCCGGGCCCGCGGCGGCAGGGTGGTCATGATCGGGCACAGCGAGCCCGACGCCAAGCTGGCCGAGGACGTCATCCTGGTGCCCAAGAACGAGGTCGAGCTCGACCCCATCCTGCTGACCATCCCGCTGCAGCTCCTGGCCTACCACGCCGCCGTCGCGCTCGGACGCGACGTCGACAAGCCGCGCAACCTGGCCAAGAGCGTCACGGTCGAGTAGGCCCGGTTCGGGCCGTCACCCGGCCGTCGTACACCGCCATCCGGCCGTCGTACAGTCGGCGGATGAGCAACGTGGAGCGCGAACCGCGCGAGACGGCGGCCGGCGGCCGGGACGACGCCTCCGACGGGCCGGTGCGCGAGCTGCTGGCGGGCCGGCCCGTGGCCCTCGGCGGGCCGCGGGCCATGCGGGTGACGCGCACGCTGCCCGACCGGCGGCGGCGCATGGTCGGCGCGTGGTGCTTCGCCGACCTCTACGGGCCCGAGACGGCCGTCATGAACGTGCCGCCGCACCCGCACACCGGCCTGCAGACGGTGAGCTGGCTGCTGGAGGGCGAGGTGCTGCACCGCGACAGCCTCGGCAGCGAGCAGGTGGTCCGCCCCGGCCGGCTCAACCTCATGACGGCCGGCCGCGGCGTCTCCCACTCCGAGGAGTCGGCCCGCGGCGAGGGCGTGCTGCACGGCGTGCAGCTCTGGGTGGCGCTCCCCGGGGCCGACCGCGACGTGGCGCCGGCGTTCGACCACCATCCCGAGCTGCCCGTGCTCGACGGCGACGGGGCCACGGTGACGGTGGTCATGGGGGAGCTGGCCGGCCTGCGCTCGCCCGCCCGCGCCTACACGCCGCTGCTCGGCGCGCAGGTCGACCTGCGCGAGGGCGCAGCCGTCGAGCTTGCGGTGAACCCCCGCCACGAGTACGCCGTGCTGGCCCTGTCGGGCGCCGTCGAGGTGGAGGGCGCCGAGGTCGAGCCCGGCCCGCTGCTCTACCTCGGCTCCGGGCGGGCCGGGCTGTCCTTCCGGGCCCCGCGTGGCGCGCGTGCCATGCTCATCGGCGGCGAGCCGTTCGACGAGGAGATCGTCATGTGGTGGAACTTCGTGGGCCGCTCCCACGACGACATCCTGCGCTACCGCAAGGAGTGGGCCCGGGGAACCGCCTTCGGCACCGTACCCGCCTACGACGGCGCCCCCCTGCCCGCCCCGCCCCTGCCCACCACCCTGCTCAAGCCCCGGGGCCGCCGCGGCTGACCGGCCGGCGGCCGAGGGCGCGCGATCACACGCGCTCCTGCGAACGGCGCTCCCGGTGCAGCGCCACCGCGAAGATCACCAGACCCACCCCGGCCATGTCGGGCACCGTGGGAAGCTGCCGCAGCACGAGGACGCCGACCACGGCCGCCGTGGCGGGGAGCAGGGCGACGAACAGCGCGTAGCTGGACCGCCGCATGCGCGCCATCGCCAGCTGGTCACAGACGTAGGGGATGACCGACGAGCTGATCCCGACCCCGATCGCGGCGCCCAGCAGCACGACGTCGCCGAAGGCCGGGGCGGCCGGCACCAGGGTCGCCGGCGTCACCAGGACGGCGGCCGCCAGCATGGCCAGGGCCAGCCCGTCGACGCCCTCCATCAGCCGGGAGACGCGGTGGGCCAGCACGATGTAGGCCCCGAAAAGCGCGGCGTTGGCGAAGGCCAGCACCAGTGCCGGCCCGTCCCCGCCCGGCTGGAAGCCCGTGAGCAGGTAGACGCCGGCGACGGCGCCCGCCAGCGCGACGGCGTTGCGGGGCGTCCGGGCGCCGAGCGCGGCGAGGGCGATGACCGGCACGAACTCGATCGCGGCCACGGTCGCCAGCGGGAGCCGTTCGATGGCCAGGTAGAAGCAGCAGTTCATGGACGCCAGCACGGCGCCCAGCCCCGCCACCGTCCAGCGCCCCCGCGCGTCCAGCCCCGCCCACGCCCGCCAGGGGCGGCGCCACACCGCGAACACCGCGGCGGCGCTCCACACGCGCAGGCCCGCCACTCCCAGCGGCGCGACCTGGGCGAACAGCAGGACGGCGAAGGCCGGGCCGAGGTAATGGAACAGGGCGCTCCCGACGAAGTAGGGCCAGGGGGAGCGGGGAGTGGCGATCACCACCGCATTGTGCGCGGACTCGTTAGCGTTGAGGAATGACGAACCGAAGGCTGCGCCCCGAACGCGCCTACGAACCCAAGGCCGTCGACGCGCTCGACCGGCGAATCATCGTCGAGATGCAGGCCGACGCCAGGGTGAGCTTCGCGGAGCTGGGCCGCAGGGTCGGCCTGTCGGCGCCGGCCGTGGCCGAGCGCGTGCAGAGGCTGGAGGAGACCGGCGTGATCACCGGCTACCACGCTGAGGTGAACCCGAGGGCGCTGGGATTCGTCATCACCGTCAACGTCCGGATCCGCCCGGCGATCCGCGAGCTGCCGCGCGTCGCCAAGATCGCCCAGGAGGTGCCGGAGGTCGTCGAGTGCCACCGGATGACCGGTGAGGACTGCTACTCGCTGACCCTGCACCTGCGCGCCGTCGAGGACCTGGAGCCCATCCTCGACCGCTTCACCCCTTTCGGGCGCACCACGACGTCGATCCTGCAGTCCTCCCCGGTCCCGCGCCGCCCCCTGCCGCTGGAGATCGGCGAGTGACCGGCGCGCGGCCCGGCTCCTGCCCGCCGAGAAGGAGCGCTGAACCCGTGACGATCGAGGAGATCCCCGTGTCGGGGCCGGAGGCCGGGCCGTACGCCGTCACCGTGGGGCCCGACGGCATGCTGTGGTTCACGCTGGTGCACCAGGGGGCGGTCGCGCGGTTCGACCCGGCCACCCGGGAGGTGGTGACCCACCCGGTCGGCGCCGGATCCGGGCCGACGGTCATCACGAGCGGCCCCGACGGGGCGCTGTGGTTCACCCGGTACAAGGACCACCGCATCGGCCGCGTCACCACCGGCGGGCAGGTCACGTCGTACGCGCTGCCGACCCCGGGCGCGGGGCCGTTCGGCATCGTGGCCGGGCCCGACGGGGCCCTGTGGTTCACCGAGTCGCCGGTCGACCGCATCGGCCGTGTCACCGTCGCCGGGACGGTCACCGAGTTCCCGCTCCCCGTCCCCGCGGCCTTCCCGTCGGCCATCGCCGCGGGCGGGGACGGCGGGCTGTGGTTCACGATGAACGGGGCCGACGCGATCGGCAGGATCGGCACCGGCGGACAGGTGACGGTCCACCCGCTCCCGTTCCCCGGCTCGGCCCCGGTCGGCATGGCGGCGGCGCCGGACGGCGCGCTGTGGTTCACCGAGATCGGCGCGGGCCGCATCGGCCGCATCCGGCCGGACGGCGCGATCGAGGAGTTCACGCTGCCCGACCCCGCGTCCCGCCCGCACGCCGTCACGGTGGACGCGCACGGCGACTGCTGGTTCACCGAGTGGGCCGCCAACCGCGTCGGCCGGCTCACCCCCGCCGGCGACTACCGCGGGTACGACCTGCCGACCCCGGCCTGCGAGCCGCACGGCATCACCGTCGGCCCCGACGGGGCGCTGTGGGTCGCCCTGGAGATCGGCGCGCTGGCCCGCCTGGAGGTCGGCCGCGGGGGCTGACGCTCCTGGTGCGAAAGTGTTTACTTCCCGGACATATGGCGGCATACTCGGGGGCCTGTAAGCGCTTCCACCGGCTTCCGGCCGTGGATGGAAGCGCTTACATGCGGAGGAGGGTGATGGACGAGCGTGCCGACGCGCAGGCCGGCGGGGTGACCATCTACGAGGTCGCCCAGCGGGCCGGGGTCTCGATCGCCACCGTGTCCCGCACGCTGCGCGGCACCGGGCCGGTGGCCGGGGCGACCCGCGAGAAGGTGCTGCGCGCCGTCGAGGAGCTCCGCTTCACCCCCAGCAGGGCGGGCGTGAGCCTGGCCGAGGGCCGGCACGCCGCCAACGGCATCGTCTTCCCCAACCTGTCGGGCCCGTACTTCGCCGAGGTCCTCATCGGCTACGAGGAGGTCACCTCGGAGCTGGGCCGCTCGGTCGTCATCCTGTCCACCAAGGGCCGCGAGCCGACGCCCCGGGGCACCGACGCGATCAGGGACGCCGTGCGCGAGCTGGCCGGCCGGGTGGACGGCCTGGTGGTCTTCGGCAGCACCGTCCCCGGCGACGTGGTGGAGGAGCTGGTCGCCTCGCGGCTGCCGCTGGTGCTCATCTCCCACGCGCCGATGCCGGGCGCGGTCACGCTGCGCAGCGAGAACACCGCCTCGGCCCGCGCGCTGGCCCACCACCTGCTCGGCCACGGCCACGCCGAGTTCGCCTTCCTCGGCGCGCCCTACGCCACGGGCGACGACGTCGACCTGCGTTGGCAGGGCGTCCGCGAGGTGCTCGGGGACGCCGTCCAGCCGGTGCTGACCGCCGAGTACACCGTCGAGAGCGGCTACCAGGCCGCGCTGCGGCTGCTGCGGGGCGCAGGCAGGCCGCGGGCCGTCATCTGCTCCGACGACGAGGTCGCGCTGGGCACGATCCTGGCCGCCGAGGAGCTGGGCCTGTCGGTGCCGCACGACGTGGCCGTCACCGGGTGGGACGACATCATGGCCGCCCGCCACGCCCGGCCCGCCCTGACCACGGTGCGCCAGCCGATGCGCGAACTCGGCGCCCGCGCCGCCCGCGCCCTGGACGCGCTGATCGCCGGGCTGGGCGTCGAAGACGCCCACCGCACCCTCGACACCGAACTGATCGTCCGCGGCAGTTGCGGGCCGCACCCCCCAGGAGGTCATTGAGTTGAAGCGATACACCACCGGCTCCCTCGCCCTGCTCACCGCCGGTCTCGTCGCGCTGGCCGGGTGCGGGCGCGCGTCCGACGGCGGCGCCGCCGAGGCGCCGAAGGACGTCGACACCAGCGCCGCGGCGACCGGCACCCTGTCGGTCTGGGCGATGGGCACCGAGGGCGAGGCCCTCGCGTCCTTCGCCAAGCAGTTCGAGACGGCCAACCCCGGCATCAAGGTCACGGTGACGCCCGTCGGCTGGGACGTCGCCCACGACAAGATCACCGCGTCGATCGCGGGCCGCAGCACCCCGGACGTCAGCATGATCGGCTCCACCTGGATGGGCGAGCTGGCCAAGTCCGGCGCCGTCGACCCGACCCCGGGCAACGTCATCGACAAGGCCGCGTTCTTCCCCAGCGCGTGGGGGACCGTCGAGGTGGACGGCACCGCCTACGGCGTCCCGTGGTACGTCGAGACCCGCGTGCTCTACTACCGCAAGGACCTGGCCGACAAGGCGGGCGTCGCCCCGCCGGCCACCTGGGACGAGACCAAGACCTTCGTCAAGGCCCTGCAGAAGGCCGGCGCGGAGCAGGGCATGCAGCTCAACTACACCGTCGGCTCATGGCAGGAGATCCTGCCGCTGGTCTGGCAGCAGGGCGGCTCGATCACCGGCGCCGACGGCAAGTGGACCTTCGACACCCCCGAGCTGGTCAAGGCGCTGGAGGTGCAGCGGTCGTACTTCGAGGAGGGGCTGGCCTCCAACAAGGTCGACCCCGCGTCGTTCCCGGCCAGCTTCTTCAAGGGCGACGTCGGCGCGTACTACTCGGGCCCGTGGATGATCGCCGGGATGGAGAAGGACGGCGGCCCCGGCTTCGCGGAGAAGTTCGGCGTCGCGCCCTACCCCAAGGGCAGCGCGAGCGGCACCAGCTTCATCGGCGGCAGCGACCTGGTGGTCTTCAAGGACTCCGCCAACCGGGACGCCGCCTGGAAGTTCGTCCGCTGGCTCAGCGAGCCGGCGACGCAGGCCAAGTGGTACAGCGCGGTCAAGGCGCTGCCGAGCGTCCAGGCCGCCTGGGAGCTGCCCGAGGTGTCCGCCGACGAGCGCGTCGCCGTCTTCGGCGAGCAGCTCAAGGACGCCAAGACCCCGCCCCCCTTCCCCACCTGGGACCAGATCTCCAAGGCGATCGACCAGGAGGTCGAGAAGGTCGCCCTCGGCAAGACGTCACCCAAGGACGCCGCCAAGGCGATCCAGGCGCAGGCCGACGCGGTCGGCACCGGCCTCTGATGGCCGTCCAGACCCCCGCCCGGGCGCCCGCCGACCGGCGCGGCGCCCGGCCCCGGGGGCGCGCGGCGCCGCGCCCGCCGGGGAAGGCGGGCAAGGCCTGGCTGTTCTCGACCCCGTTCCTGCTGGTGTTCGGGCTGATGTACGCGATGCCGCTGATCGCCGGGCTGGTCATGGGCTTCACCGACATGCGCAGCACCGACGTCCGCAACCCGCTGGCGGTGAACTTCGTCGGCCTGGAGAACTACGAGCGCCTGTTCCAGGACGAGGCCATGCGCAGAGCGGCGACCAACACGCTGTTCTTCGTGGTGACCACCACGCCGTTGACGATCGCGGCGGGCCTGGCCGCGGCCATGCTGCTGGACTCCGGGATCACCCGGTTGCGCACGTTCTTCCGCCTCGGCTACTACCTGCCGTACGTCACCAGCATCATCGGCATCGCGGTCGCCTGGCGGCTGCTGCTCGACCCGCAGGCCGGCCTGGTCAACGACCTGCTCAGGACGGTCGGGATCGACGGCCCCGCCTGGCTGCTGGACGAGCGGACGGCCCTGCCCTCGCTGGTCCTGATGACGGCGTGGCGCAACTTCGGCTTCGACATGGTGGTGTTCCTCGCCGCGCTGCAGAGCGTCCCGCGCGAGCTGTACGAGGCGGCGCAGGTCGACGGCGCGGGGACGTGGGCCCGGTTCCGCCGGATCACCGTGCCGATGCTGCGGCCCGCCCTGCTGTTCTGCGGCGTCTACAGCGCGGCCGGCTTCCTGCAGTTCCTGGAGGAGCCGCTGGTGATGACCAGGGGAGGCCCGCTCAACTCGACGCTGTCGGCGTCGCTGGCCATCTACAACCAGTTCGGCTTCGGCAACTACGGCTACGGGGCCGCCGCCGCGACCGTGCTGTTCACCGTCATCGCCGCGTTCTCGTTCGCGCAGTTCCGATGGCTACGCCCCCGCACCTGACAGGAGGCCCGGCAGTGATCCGCTACGACACCCCCCGGCCCGGGAGGCGACCATGGTCACCGGCCGAATGAGAGGCCGCGTGAGAGTCCGCACCGCCGTGCTGTACACGGCTCTCACGGTGGGGCTGGTCGCCGTCGCCGGCCCGTTCCTGTGGACCGTGCTCGGCTCCTTCAAGCCCGACGCGGAGATCCGGCGCGACCCGCCCACCTTCCTGCCCGCCGAGTGGATCGGCGGCAACTACGCGGCGCTGTTCGAGCGCATGGACGTCGTCACCGTGACGATCAACAGCGTCGTCGTGGCGTCGGTGGTGGTCGCCTCCAACCTGCTGTTCTGCTCGCTGGTCGCCTACGCGCTCACCAAGCTGGACTTCGCGGGCGGGCGGCTGGTCTTCGGGCTGGTGCTGCTGCAGATGATGGTGCCCGGCATCGTCCTGCTCATCCCGCAGTTCGTCACCATCGCCAGCTTGAACCTGGCCGACACCTACGCGGGCATCGTGCTGCCCGGCCTGGTCACCCCGCTGGGCGTCTTCATGATGCGGCAGTTCATGGCCGACATCCCCGACGAGCTGGTGCAGGCCGCGCGCGTCGACGGCTCGGGCGAGTTCCGCATCTTCTTCCAGATCGTCATGCCGCTGTGCAAGCCCGTGCTGGCGACGCTGGGCCTCATCACCTTCATGGGCTCGTGGAACGCGTTCCTCTGGCCCGCCGTCGTCGCCCAGCACAAGGAGATGTACACCCTGCCCGTCGCGCTCGCCAGCCTGTCGGGGCGCGACAGCGTCCACTACGGGATGCTGCTCGCCGGCGTGGTCGTCGTCATCACGCCTGTCCTGCTGTTGTTCGTCGCCCTGCAGCGCTACTTCGTCCAGGGCGTGGCGACGGCCGGCCTCAAATGAGCCCGCGCCCGGCGCCCCCCGCCCACCCCCCGACCGCCCGCGCCACTGGAGGCAGCCTTGCGTAGAACCGTTCTCACCTGGGCGCTGGCCCTCGGCCTCGCCGCGACGCCGGCCGCCGCGGCGGCCGGCACGGAGCCGTCCCGCACCGAGCCGTCCCGCACCGCCGTGCTGCGGGCCTACGCCGCCGACACCTGGCGCTCGATGGCGGCCATGGTCGAGCCGCGCACCGGGATGCCGTCCGACAAGGTCTCCGGCGACCTGCGCACCCGGGCGAAGGTCACCTCGCCCACCAACGTGGGCACCTACCTGTGGAGCACGCTCACCGCCCGCGACCTGAAGCTGATCGGCCAGGCCGAGACGACCGTGCGGGTCGCCAGGGCGCTGGCGGCGCTCGACCGCCTGGAGCACGACACCGCCACCGGCCTGTACTACAACTGGTACGACCCCGCGACGCTCCAGATCGTGCGCACCTGGCCCGACAGCGGCGACCCGGTGCGGCCCTTCGTGTCCAGCGTCGACAACGCCTGGCTCGCCGTCGCGCTGATGATGGTGAAGAACGCCCTGCCCGGGCAGGCCGCCAAGGCCGGGCGCATCCTGTCGGCGATGGACTTCAGCGCCTTCTACGACCCCGACGGCCAGCCCGACGCCGGCACCGGCCTCATGACCGGCGGCTACTGGCCCGAGAAGCCCGAGGGCTGCTCCCAGGAGACCGACTACGCGGGCACCGGCACCACGGTGTACTCCACCTGCCACCGCTACGGCGCCATGTCCGAGACCCGCATCGTCACCTACGTCGCCGTCGCGCTGGCCCAGGTGCCGGCCAACCACTACTTCGGCCTGTGGCGCACCTTCCCCGACACCTGCGACTGGGGATGGGCCGACCAGAAGCCGCAGGGCACCTGGCAGACCTTCCAGGGCGTCCGCGTCTTCGAGGGCACCTACGGCTACCGCGGCATGCGGTACGTCCCCACCTGGGGCGGCAGCATGTTCGAGGCGCTGATGGCCAACCTGATGGTCCCCGAGGAGACCTGGGGCGCGAAGAGCTGGGGCCGCAACCACCCGGTGCACGTGGCGGCGCAGATCGAGCACGGGCTGCGCGAGGCGAAGTACGGCTACTGGGGCTTCTCGCCGTCCAACAACCCCGCCGGCGGCTACCGCGAGTACGGCGTCGACCCGCTCGGCATGGACACCGACGGTTACACCTCCGACCAGGAGCGCACCTCGACCGACCCCGGCTACGGCGACTGCCGGCCCGCCAAGCCCGAGCCCGAGCGCTACGGGGACGGCGTGGTGACGCCGCACGCCTCCTTCCTGGCCCTGCGGTACGCGCCCGGCGCGGCGCTGGACAACCTGGCCAGGCTGAAGGCCGGCTTCGACGCCTACGGGCCCGGCGGCTTCTACGACGCCGTGGCCGTGCGCAGCGGGCAGGTGTCCAAGGAGTACCTGGCGCTCGACCAGGGGATGGTCATGGGCGCGCTCGGCAACGCCCTGGCCCGCGACAACCTGCGCCGCTACTTCACGCCGGGAGGTCCCGAGCGCCTGCTGAAGCCCGTGCTCGGGCTGGAGGAGTGGGACGCCCGGCTCCGCTGACTCCACGGGCGCCGCGCGGCCGCGGCCGCGCGGCGCCCGCGGGCGACACGACCCACCACGAGCATCGGGGAGAAGAGCACATGACAGACTCCGCGCTTTCGGACTGGCGCCAGCGCATTCACCGGGCCTCGGGAGAGGCGAGCACGGCCGTCGGCACCGTGCCGGGCGTCCCGGCCGGGGTGCGGGCCTCGGCCGGCGCCGGGCACGTCACGCTGGAGTGGGAGCCGGTGCAGGGGGCGATCGGCTACCTCGTCCACCGCGCCGCGAGCGCCGCCGGGCCGTTCCTGACCACCAAGCAGCCCGACGTGGACGTCGCCGGCATCCCCGCCACCCGGTACGTCGACACGGCCGTCACCCCCGGCGAGACCGTCCACTACGTGGTGGCCGCGCTCGGCGCCGTGGACCTGCCCGGGGAGTTCTCCGCGCCGGTGGAGGCCACCCCGCACGAGGGCGGCGAGCGCGTGACCGAGGTCCGCGTCGACGCCGCGCGGGTGACGCGCCCGCTGCCGCGCCCCTGGCGGCCCATGGTCGGCTCCGAGCACCTGTCGCACATGCTGAGCGGCGAGCGCACCGGCGGGCGGCCCGTGGGCGCGGAGCTGGTGGAGGCGCTGCGCGTCATGCACGACGAGCTGGGCGTGCGCGCCGTGCGCGCCCACGCGGTGCTCGGCGACGACCTCGGCGTCTACCGCGAGGTGGACGGCGAGCCCGTGTACGACTTCGACGGGGTCGACCGCGTGTACGACACGCTCACCGGCCTGGGGCTGCGGCCGGTGGTCGAGCTGGGCTTCATGCCGCGCGACCTGGCCGCCGACCCGTCCAAGACCGTGTTCGAGTACAAGGCGATCATCTCGCCGCCCAAGGACTACAACCGGTGGGGAGACCTGGTGCAGGCCCTGGTCGCGCACCTGGCCGACCGGTACGGGCTGGAGGAGCTGGTCGAGCACTGGTCGTTCGAGGTGTGGAACGAGGCGAACCTGGAGGTGTTCTGGAGCGGCACCCCGCAGGAGTACTTCCGGCTGTACGACGTCACCGCGGCGGCCGTGAAGAGCGTGCACCCCGGGCTGCGCGTCGGCGGGCCGTCCAGCGCGGCCAACGGCTGGGTGGAGGAGCTGATCGCCCACACCGCCGAGTCAGGCGCGGCGCTCGACTTCGTCTCCACCCACACCTACGGCAACGCGCCGCTCGACTGGCGCCCGGTGCTGGACAGGCACGGCAGGCGGGGCACGCCGATCTGGTGGACCGAGTGGGGCCCGACGCCCACGCACTTCCACGGCATCGGCGACGGGCCGTTCGGCGCGGCCTTCGTGCTGCACGGCATGCGGTCGGCCGCCGGCCGGGTCGAGGCCCTGTCGCACTGGGTGGCCTCCGACCACTTCGAGGAGCTGGGCCACCCGCCCAGGCTGTTCCACGGCGGCTTCGGCCTGCTCACCGTGGGCAACCTGCGCAAGCCGCGCTACTTCGCGCTCGCCCTCGCCGACCGCCTGGGCGAGCAGGAGCTGGCCGTGGACGTCCGGGGCGACGCCGCCGGCATCGAGGCGTGGGCGGCGCGGGACGACGACGGCCGCACCGGCGTGCTGGTGTGGAACCACACCTTCGACCAGACCAAGGTGCGCGGCTCCGCCGTCCTGGCGCGTCACGTCACGGTGACCGTGGACGGGCTGCCCGGCGCCCGCCACCGCCTGACCCACCACCGCATCCAAGAGGGCCGCTCCGACATCGAGAGCGTGTGGAGCGCCATGGGCGGCGGCGACTGGCCGGACGACGACCAGTGGGCGGAGCTGCGGTCACGCAACACCCTGGACGAACTGCACCCGCCCACGACCGTCGAACCGACCGACGGCGCCCTGACGGTCACCTTCGACCTGCCGATGCCGGCCGTCTCCTTCATCGAGCTCACCCCGCTCTAAGCCCCGCCTGCCCACGCCCCACCCGGACGTCCCCGGCCGGTTCCGGCGCCGGCGCGCCCGGACGTTCCGTGGCGGGGCGCCGGTCGTTCCGGTGGGGCCGGTCTGCTTGGGAGTTCGGTGGCGGGGCGTGGGTGGTTTGGCGGGCCGGTCTGCTTGGGAGTTCGGCGGGGCGTGGGTGGTTTGGCGGGCCGGTCCGCTTGGGAGTTCGCCGGTGGGGCGTGGGTGGTTGGGGCGGGCCGGTCTGATCGGACGTTCCCTGGCCGGGGCGCGGGTGGCTCGGCGGCGGCCCGGCCGGCCCTGACCGGACATCTTCCGGCCGGGGCGCGGGCGGTGCCGGTCGGCGCCGGCCCGATGGGCGACGCCCGTGCCCCGGGCGGGGCGCGGCGGGGGGAGAATGGCGGGCGTGAGGGTTCGTGCGGTGGTCGGGCCGCTGGTCAGCGGCGCGACGTACCGGCGCGGGGTCTACCTGCTGCTCGGCGCCGTGCTCCTGCTGCCGTACGTCCTCGCGGCGGCCGCGTTCGTCCAGTTGCTCACCCAGCCCGCGACGCCGCCCGGGCTGGCGCTGATCCTGCTCGCCATGGCGCTGGTGGTCGGCGGGCTCCCGCCGTTCCTGCGCGGCACCCGAGCCCTGGAGATCGCCGCGGCCCGCTCGCTGCTCGGCGTCCCGCTGCCCGACCCGCCCGCCCGCGCCGAGGCGGGGCGTCAGGGCCGCGAGACCCGGCTGCGCGCCGCGCTGTGGTTCGGCGTCCACCTGGTCACCGGGGGAGTGGTGGCGCTGCTGGTGCTCATCCCGCTGACCATGGGCCTGGCGCTCGTGGCACGGCTTCTCGGCGTCGCCGGGTTGGAGCCGGACGCCCTGAGCCTCGGCCCGCTCGGCCGGCCCGGCCCGTTGTGGCAGGCGCTGCTGGGAGTGGGCCTGCTCCTCGGCGTCCCGTACGCCGTCGCCGGGCTGGGCGCGCTGGCAGCCGTGATGGCCCCGGTGCTGCTGGGGCCGTCCACGGCCGAGCGCATCGCGGTCCTGGAGGCGCGGGCGGCCCGGCTCGCCGAGCGCAACCGCGTGGCCCGGGAGCTGCACGACTCCATCGGCCATGCGCTGACGGTGACCACGCTGCAGGCGTCGGCGGCGCTCGAACTGCTCGACAGCGACCCCGAGTTCGCCCGGCGCGCCCTCACCGCCATCGAGGATGTCGGCCGCGCCGCCGCGGAGGACCTCGACCACGTCCTCGGCATGCTCCGCGAGGACCGTCCCGCGGGCGGCGGGCGACGCCCCGCGAGCCCCTCGCCGGACGCCCGCCCGGGCGAGCCGGGCGCCACGACGGACGAGCCGGACGCCGGGGCCGGCGAGCCGAGTGCCCGGCCGGGCACTCCGGAGGCCGGGCCGGGCACTCCGGAGGCCGGGCCGGGCGCTCCGGGGGCCGGGCCGGGCGGTCCGGGGGCCCGGCGGGGCGGTCCGGGCGCCGAGCCGGGCGCTCCAGGCGCCGGGGCGGGTGCTCCGGGGGCCGGGTTGGGCGGTCCGGGCGCCGGGGCGGGCGCTCTGAGGGCCGGGCTGGGCGCTCCGGATGCCGGACGGGGCGCTCCGGGGGCCGGGGCGGGCGCTCCAGGGGCCTTTCAGGGCAGCCCGCGGGCTGGGCGGGGCGGTCCGGGTGCCCGGCCGGTTGGCCCGGACGACCACCGCCTGGCCGACCTCGACCGGCTCGTCGCGCACTCGCGCGGCACCGGCATCGAGGTGCGCGCGGAGGTCGGCGGGCCGGTCGCGGGCCTTGCCGCGCCGGTGTCGCGTGAGGGTTACCGCATCATCCAGGAGAGCCTCACGAACGTGCTCCGCCACGCGGGCCCGGTGCCCGTCGCCCTGCGTGTCACCGTGGACGACCGCACTCTCGTCATCGACGTCGCCAACCCCGTCACCCGCCCGTCGCCGCGCCACGCGGGCGGGCGCGGGCTGGACGGCATGCGCGAGCGCGTCACCCTGCTCGGCGGCGCGATGACGGCCGGCCCAGACGGCGACCGCTGGCGGGTGTCGGTGCGCCTCCCGGCGGGCGGGGCCGCCGCGGAGCCGGGCCCGGCAGGGGAGGGCACGCGCCCGTGACGATCAGGGTGGGGATCGTCGACGACGAGGAGCTGATCCGGGTGGGGTTGCGGGTGATCCTCGACGCGCAGTCCGACCTCCAGGTGGTGGGCGAGGCGGCGGACGGCGCCGAGGTGATGGCGATGGTCGCCCGCACCCGTCCCGACGTGCTGCTCATGGACGTCCGCATGCCGGCGATCGACGGCATCGAGGCGACCCGCCGGCTGGTCGCCGCCTCTTCCGCCCCGCCGAGGGTCCTGGTGATCACCACCTTCGAGAACGACGACCACGTGTACGAGGCCCTGCGCGCGGGCGCGAGCGGCTTCCTGCTCAAGCGCACCCGACCGCCGCAGGTGGTCGAGGCGGTCAGGGTGGTGGCTAGGGGGGACTCCCTGCTCTTCCCCACCGCGATCCGCCGCCTGGCCGGAGCCCACGGCGCCGCGGGCGCGGGCCGGGCCGCGGGCCGCCTGCGCGCCGCCCGCCTGACCGAGCGCGAGGCGGAGGTCCTGCGCCTCATGGCCGCGGGCCAGTCGAACGCCGAGATCGCCACGACCCTCGTGGTCGGCGCGGAGACCGTCAAGACCCACGTGGGCAACGTCCTGGCCAAGCTGCGCGCCCGCGACCGCACCCAGGCGGTCATCCTCGCCTACGAGTCCGGCTTCGTCAGCCCCGCGGGCTGACCCGGCCGCCCGCCCGCGCCCCCGTTGACGGTGGGCACGGGCCGATCGCGTCCGGCGCCGCGGCGCCGTGCGGAGCGGTCCCCGTTCCGTGTCCCGGGTTGGGTGCGGTGGGTGGGCCGGGGGCGCCGGGTCGGCCGCGCGGGCTGAAGGCGTCCGGAGCGGTGGCGTTGTGCGGAGCGGCCCTCCGCTCCGCTCCCGGCTCCGTGCGGTGGGTCGGCGGGGGGCATGGCTGAACTTGGCCGGGGCCGAGGAGTCGTCGGGTGGGCGGTCAGGCGCGCGGGGCGATCCCGTCCGGAGCTCGCGTGCCCTGCGGGTCGACGCGCGCGACGACGTGGTCGCAGACGCTGAGCAGGGCGTCGCGGGCGGGGGAGGCGGGCAGGGCGCGCACGGCCTCGGCGGCTCGGCCGGCGTGGCGGCGGACCTCCGCGACGGATTCGGCGTAGCCGGGGGAGCGCCTCAGCAGGCGGGCGGCGGTGGCCAGGTCGTCCTCGCCGGTGAGGGGACGGGAGGACAGCATCCTTCTGAGGCGGGCCGACATGCGGTCCCGGCCGCGTGTGGCACGCAGCACCGGGAGGGTGGCCAGGCCCTGGCGCAGGTCGGCGTTGGGCGGTTTGCCCGCCGGCGAGGCAAGCCTGCCGACCCGCCTGGACGACCCGGCCGCGCCCCCGCTCCGGCCGCCCGCTCCAGTCACGTCCCCGCTCTGACCGCCCGCTTGGGCCGTGCTCCCGCTCCGGCCCCCTGTCCCGGCCGCGCCCCCGCTCTGACCGCCTGTCCCGGCCGTGTCCCCGTTCCGGCCGTCCGCTTCGGCCGCCCTCCTGCTCGGGCCGGCCGCGCCCCCGCTGCGGTCGGCTGCCCTGCCCTTGCGCGGGGACGGCCCGCCGTTGGAGAGGTCGAGGATGTCGTCGGAGAGCTGGAAGGCGACGCCCAGCGACTCGCCGTACGCGCCCAGGGCCTCGATCGCCTCGGGCGGGGCGCCGGAGGCGTGGGCGCCGAGCCGGGTGGAGAGCGTGAACAGGGCGGCCGTCTTGTCGGCGATCACGGTCATGTAGTGCCGCTCGTGGTCGGAGCCGCGGTCGGCGCCCTCGGTCTCGTGGAGCTGGCCCGCGACCAGGCGGGCCAGCATGCGGGCCTGCTCGTCGGTCGCCGCCGTCCCCAGCGGCGCGACGAGCTGGGCGGCCTTGGCCACCAGGTAGTCGCCGGCGAGGATGGCGACGCGGTTGCCCCACAGGGTGTTGACGCTGGCCACGCCCCGTCTGGTGGGCGCCTCGTCCATGACGTCGTCGTGGTACAGCGAGGCGACGTGCATCAGCTCGACGGCCGCGGCGGCGCGGATCACCCCGGGGCGGCCGGGGTGGCCCGATCGCGAGGCGAGCAGGGCGAGGGCCGGGCGCAGGCGCTTGCCGCCCGCGTTGAGCAGGTGCGTCGCGACGTCGGTGAGGAACGGGTCGTCGGGGGAGTCGAGCGTCGAGCGCAGCAGTGTGTCCACCGCCGTCAGGGAGTCGTCCATCCAGGCGGCCAGAGCGGGGTCGGAGACGGTCCACACGATGGTCAGCCCCCGAGCCCGCGGCCGACGCGGCCGCCGTGAGGTCGCGCGCGGACGTCCGGCGCGGCGGTGCCGGACGCGGGCTGTGGCACGCGGCGGAGTACCGGGGGCGGGCCGCTGCCCTCAGTGCGCCCGGTGTGGGTGAGGTGGCGTGGCGTGTGGATGGTCGGCGCGGCGGTGGCGGGCGCGGGCTGTGGCGTGTGGGCGGGTAGCGGCGGCCTGCCGCTGGCCGCTGTGCGCCCGGCCGGGGTCGCCGTGCCGGAGCCGCGCCCGGTTGGCGTCGCGCTGCTGGAGTCGCGTGGGGCGGTGGGTGAGGGTGTCGATGGCAAGGTGCCCCCTTGGACGAAGTGCGGGCTGGACGCGCCCGGCGTGGTTCCACGGTCCCGCGCGGCCCGCTCCGGCGACTCCCCCGCCGACAGGAACCCCGTCCCCCGGATGGGGGACGGAGGCGGAGCGGGTTCCAGGTGGGGCGACACGCCGGGCGGGTCGTGTGGACGGTCGCCGAAATGGGCATTTAGCCCTATATCGGGGGAAAGGGCGTGAACCATGCGTCGACGGCGGGTGCTCGCACTCGGTGCGGGACTCGCCGCGCTCGCCGCCGGTTGCGGGGACGCGTCTCCGGCGCGCCGGCTGGCGTCCAGGACGCTGTCGGTGGTGGTGCCGGGGCCGGTCGGCGGGGAGGCCGACCGGGTGGCGCGGTCGTTCACGGCGATCGCCGAACGCGGCGGGCTGACGCGCCGCGTCGAGGTGGTGAACCGGCCCGCGCGCCTGGCCCTGGTGGAGTACGTCCGGGCCGGGCCCGGGCACCTGCTGATGGCCGAGCCCGAGATGGTGGGAACGGTGCGCCCCACCCGGCAGGCCACCGCCTTCGCGGGCGCGACGCCGCTGGCCCGGCTCTGCGGGGAGTGGGAACTGCTCGTGGTGCCCGCCTCCTCCCGCATCCAGGCGTTCGGCGCGTTCGCCGACCAGATGCGCGGCGCCCCGGACCGGCTGGTGGTGGCGGGCGGGGGCGAGGGCGGCATGGACCACCTTCTGCTCGGCATGCTCGCGCAGAGCCTGGGCGTGGACCCCAGGGCGCTGCGTTACCTGGCCTGCCGCACCGGCGGCGAGGCCGTCGACGCCATGGCGGCCGGGCGGGCGGAGGCCGTCCTCGGCAGCCAGTCGGGCCTGCGCGAGCGGGTGCGGGCCGGTGACCTGCGTGTCCTCGCGGTCTCCTCGCCCGAACGGATCCCGGGCTTGGACGCCCCGACACTGCTGGAGTGCGACGTCCACCTGTACTGCGCGAACTGGCGCGCCCTGCTCGGCCCCGGCGACCTGTCGGGCGAGGACCGGTCGGCCCTGACCGCCCTGTGCAACCAGGTCACCGAGTCACCGCCCTGGGAGCGACTGTGCCGCCGCAACGGCTGGACGTCGCTCTACCTGGACGGCGAGGAGTTCCGGCAGTGGCTGCGCGTCGAGTCGGCCCGCCTGAGCCGCGCCTACGGCGACCTCGGCCTGCCCGCCTGAATACCCGGGACGTCTGACCGCCCGACCCGCTTGCGCGTCCAATACGCCCATCACGCCCGTCACGCCTGGGATGCCGGGACGTATGCGCGTCCGGGATGCCCGGACGGCGGCGCGCTTGAGTGCCGGGAGGTCTGCCGGGACGCCCGGATGCCGCGGGGCGTCTCCACGCCTGGGACGCCGTGGCGCCT
>NZ_JARWAC010000013.1 GCF_029846175.1 Sphaerisporangium sp. TRM90804
GCGGCGCGCTTGAGTGCCGGGAGGTCTGCCGGGACGCCCGGATGCCGCGGGGCGTCTCCACGCCTGGGACGCCGTGGCGCCTGCGCGTGCAAGCCGCCCGGACGGCGGCGCGCTTGAGTGCCGGGAGGCCCGTCTGGGCGTCCGGGTGCCTGGGACGTCCGGACGTGGCGGATGCCCGGATGTCTTGACGTCCGGGACACCCGAAGGGGCCGGGGCCCCGGGACGGCCGGCCGCCGGGGGCGCCCGCGTGCTCCCGCCGGAAGGTCTCATGGTGACACAACTTCTTGTGGTTGTGGATTGTGAGGCCACCACATGTGGTGCTCGCACCCCGCAAGCACGGGTCGGAACCACCCCGCAGCCGGGGGGCCCCGCCCCCTACCCGCATTCCTGGAGATGCGCCGCTCGGGACCGGAGGACAACGATGTGGCGGTGTGGGTGCTCACGCACGCGCCACTTACAAAGGAGACAAACCACGCGCGGTGAGCGGGAACGGCCGCCGTCATGTGAGCACCGGGCCGCAGGCCCGCGACGCGATGGCCTGTAGAGCCGAGGTGTGTGCCCGCGAGTCCGAAGACCTGCCGGGGACGTGGTTGTCCAGGGCCTCGAGAGAGGGCCGTGGGACGGAGTGCTCCGGCGTGCCCGCTCGCCGGCGGCTCCGCCGCGTGCCCTCGTCCGGGGATTCGAGCGCACGAGGAGATTGCACGTGACCGTGACAAGCGACCTGCTTCATCACCGGGAGCCAGGCGGCGCCTCCTTGGACGGGAGTGCCGGCCGAACCCGCGAGCCCGCGGGCCTTGGGGCCGCGGTGGACCTCGGGGCCGTCCGGGACGCCGCGCCGGGCAGGCGGGCCGCCATCGAGGAGGCCGCCGCCCGCGTGGTGGAGGACCCGGCCAACTCGCGCGTCGCCGCCGGGCTGCTGGCCGAGGAGATCCTCGAGGAGGCGGCCACGCAAGGGGTGCGGACCTTCTCGGAGTCGGTCGCCGCCACCCACCGGGCCGGGCTGGTCCATGACGGCCTCGCGGAGTTCGCCGCCGCGAACGCCGTCGAGCTGGACAACCTGGTCGACCCCGAGGGCGACGCCCGGTTCGAGTACTTCGGCCTGCGCACCGTCTACGACCGCTACCTGCTCAAGCATCCCGTCACCCGCCGCGTCCTGGAGACGCCCCAGCACTTCTTCCTGCGCGTCGCCTGCGGCCTCGCCGACACCGTCGCCGAGGCGGCCGAGCTCTACCGGCTGATGGCGACGCTGGCGTACCTGCCCAGCTCGCCCACGCTGTTCAACTCCGGCTCCCGGCGCCCGCAGCTGTCCTCGTGTTTCCTGCTCGACTCGCCCCGCGACGAGCTGGACGGCATCTACGAGCGGTACACGCAGGTCGCGCGCCTGTCGAAGTACTCCGGCGGCATCGGCGTCTCCTGGAGCCGGGTGCGGGCGCGCGGCTCGCTGATCCGGGGGACCAACGGCCACTCCAACGGCATCGTCCCCTGGCTGCGCACCCTGGACTCCAGCGTTGCCGCCGTGAACCAGGGCGGCCGGCGCAAGGGCGCCGCCTGCGTCTACCTGGAGCCGTGGCACGCCGACGTCGAGGACTTCCTGGAGCTGCGCGACAACACCGGCGAGGACGCCCGGCGCACCCACAACCTCAACCTGGCCAACTGGATCCCCGACGAGTTCATGCGCCGCGTCGAGGCCGACGCCCCCTGGTCGCTGTTCGACCCCAAGGAGGTCCCCGAGCTGGTCGACCTGTGGGGCGACGCGTTCGACGCCGCCTACCGCGAGGCCGAGGCCGAGGGCCGGTACGTCCGCCAGGTCCCGGCGCGGGCGCTGTACGGCCGCATGATGCGCACGCTGGCCCAGACGGGCAACGGCTGGATGACGTTCAAGGACGCCGCCAACCGCACCTCCAACCAGACGGCCAGGCCGCAGAACGTGATCCACCTGTCCAACCTGTGCACCGAGATCCTGGAGGTGACCAGCGACGCCGAGACGGCGGTCTGCAACCTCGGCTCGGTCAACCTGGCGGCGCACGTGACCGAGGACGGCGTCGACTGGTCGCGCCTGCGCGCCACGGTGGCGACGGCCGTGCGCTTCCTGGACCGGTCGATCGACCGCGGCTTCTACCCCACCCCGGAGGCCGAGGGGGCCAACCGCCGGTGGCGTCCGGTCGGGCTCGGCGTGATGGGCCTGGCGGACGTGTTCTTCTCGCTGCGGATTCCGTTCGACTCGCCCGAGGCCCGGGCGCTGTCGACGCGGATCGCCGAGGAGATGGCGCTGGCCGCCTACCGCGCCTCCTCCGACCTGGCCGCGAGCCTTGGCGCCCACCCGGCCTACGGCGACACCAGGGCCGCCATGGGAGTGCTGCACCCCGACCACTATCCCGACAGCCGCCCCGTCCACCCGGCCGAGTGGGCCGAGCTGCGGGAGCGGATCGCGGTGACCGGGCTGCGCAACTCGCTGCTGCTGGCCGTCGCGCCGACCGCCACCATCGCCTCGATCGCCGGCTGCTACGAGTGCGTCGAGCCGCAGGTGTCCAACGTCTTCAAGCGCGAGACGATCTCGGGCGAGTTCCTGCAGGTCAACCGCTACCTGGTGCGCGACCTGCGTGAGCGGGGCCTGTGGACGCCGGCCGTGCGGGACGCCGTCAAGCGCGCCGACGGCTCGGTGCAGGATCTGGAGGCCGTCCCCGGCGACCTCAAGGAGCTGTACCGCACCGCGTGGGAGCTGCCGCAGAAGGCGCTGATCGACCTCGCGGCGGCGCGGCAGCCCTACATCGACCAGTCGCAGTCGCTGAACCTCTTCATGGCCACGCCCACCATCGGCAAGCTGTCGTCGATGTACGCCTACGCCTGGCGCGCGGGGCTGAAGACCACCTACTACCTGCGCTCCCGCCCCGCCACGCGCATCGCGCAGACCACCGTGGCGGTCGCGGCGGCGCCCGCCCGGCCGGAGGCCGCGCCCGCGGCGGTCCCCGACGGGGACGCCGTCGCCTGCTCCCTGGAGAACCCCGAGATCTGCGAGGCGTGCCAGTGATGCTCCTGGACCCGGGCATGGACCTGACCCTGCGCCCCATGCGGTACCCCGCCTTCTACGAGCGGTACCGCGCCGCCATCCGCAACACCTGGACGGTGGAGGAGGTGGACCTGCAGTCGGACCTCGCCGACCTGACCAAGCTCAGCCCGGGAGAGCGGCACCTGATCAACCGGCTGGTCGCCTTCTTCGCCACCGGCGACTCGATCGTGGCCAACAACCTGGTGCTCAACCTCTACCAGCACGTGAACGCCCCGGAGGCGCGGCTCTACCTGTCGCGGCAGCTCTACGAGGAGGCCGTGCACGTCCAGTTCTACCTGACGCTGCTGGACACCTACCTTCCCGACCACGACGAGCGCGCCAAGGCGTTCGCGGCGGTCGAGCACATCCCTTCGATCAAGGACAAGGCGGACTTCTGCTTCCGCTGGATCGACTCGCTCGGCGGGCTGAGGCGGCTGGAGAGCCGGGAGGACCGGCGGGCGTTCCTGCTCAACCTGATCTGCTTCGCCGCCTGCATCGAGGGGCTCTTCTTCTACGGCGCGTTCGCCTACGTCTACTGGCTGCGCTCGCGCGGCCTGCTGGGCGGCCTGGCCACCGGCACCAACTGGGTGTTCCGCGACGAGTCCATGCACATGGAGTTCGCCTTCTCGGTCGTGGACACCGTGCGCGCCGAGGAGCCGGAGCTGTTCGACGCGGCGATGGGCGCCGAGGTCACCCGGATGATCGAGGAGGCGGTCGCCGCGGAGCTGGCCTTCGCCCGCGACCTGTGCGGCGCGGGGCTGCCCGGCATGACGGCCGAGCAGATGCGGGAGTACCTGGAGTACGTCGCCGACCGGCGCCTGGCCCGGCTCGGCCTGCCCGCCCGGTACGGCACGGCCAGCCCGTTCGCGTTCATGGAGCTGCAGGACGTGCAGGAGCTGGCCAACTTCTTCGAGCGCCGGGTGTCGGCCTACCAGGTCGCCGTGGAGGGCAGTGTCAGCTTCGACGAGGCCTTCTGAGCCGGCCGCACGGGCCCGGGACAGGGGCGGTGTGACCGATATCTCGTAGTTAAATGTCCTCTGAGCTGATTTTTGGGTCAGAGTCGGTAATGCAAGGTCGAAGCCGGCCGTTGGCCGATCTTCGTCCCGGCGGCCCGGGCTGGAGACTCCAGCCCGGGCCGCCGTGTTCGAAGGGCGGGCCCGCGGCGGCGTGCGCGAGGAGACGACGACGAAGGGGGCGCCGTAGGTGTCATCGGCAGTCGAGTGGATCGTTCTGGTGGTCGCCGTCGTGGCGGCGGTCGTGGCCGTGGAGCTGCTCCGGCGGGTGCTGAGGTCCCGCCGGGTCAACGGCCGCTTCTCGCTGGCCGGGCCGGTGGTCGAGCGCTGCACGTGGCCGGGGTTCGCGACGGCGGCCGTGGTCGCCTTCGACACGGTCTACGCGCCGGGCATGTCGGCCGGGTCGTTCGACCCGGCGATCCGCCAGACCCTCACGCTGCTGTTCATCGCCTGCGTCGCGTGGCTCGTCATCCAGGCCGCCTACGCGGTGACCGACGTGGTGCTGGCCCGGCTGGGCACGGTCGAGGGCGACGGCAACCGCAAGGCGCGCCGCATGCGCACCCAGATCGCCCTGGTGCGGCGCGTGGCCGCGGCCGTGATCATCGTCGTCTCCCTGGGCGCGATGCTGTTCAGCTTCCCTTCGGTGCGCGCGCTCGGCGCCGGGCTGCTCGCCTCGGCCGGAATCCTCGGCGTGGTGGCGGGCATCGCCGCGCAGTCGACGCTGAGCAACCTGATCGCCGGCCTCCAGCTCGTCTTCAGCGACGCCCTGCGGCTCGACGACGTCGTCGTGGTCGACGGCGAGTGGGGAAGGATCGAGGAGCTCACGCTGACCTACGTCGTCCTGCGCGTGTGGGACGAGCGGCGGCTCATCCTGCCGGTCTCCCACTTCACCGGCAACCCGTTCGAGAACTGGACCCGGCACGGGAGCCGCGTGATCGGCCACGTGATCTTCCGGGTCGACTGGTCGGTGCCGGTCGACGAGCTGCGGACCGAGCTCTACCGCGCGCTGCGCGAGCACCCGCTCTGGGACCAGAAGGACTGGGTGCTCCAGGTGACCGACGTGCAGCCCAACGGCCTGGTGGAGCTGCGCGCGCTGATGAGCGCGTCGGACGCCCCCAGCGTGTGGGACCTGAAGTGCGACATGCGCGAGCACCTGGTGACCTACATCCGCGAGAACCACCCGCAGGCGCTCCCGCGCTTCCGCGTCGAGGACGTCGCCGGGGTCCAGGGGCCGTCGCCCGCCTCCCGCGCCGCGGCCGGCCCGGCCGGGGCGGCGTCCGGCATGGGCCCGCAGCAGGGCTGGACGCAGCCGGGCGACGCCGGCGGCGCCTCCGGACTGCGGGGCGACGCCGCGGACGGCTCCGGACGGTGACGCCGGGCCGGTGGCCGCGAGCCCGCCGGCGCCGGTGAGCGTGCCCGGACAGGTGGCGGCGCCCGGTGAGCGCGCCCGGACGGGCGGCGGGGCCCGGATGAGCGGCCGGCGGGGCCGCGTCCGGTGGTCAGGTGCTGGACGGGCGCAGCACGCGGGTGGCGCCCGCGATCAGGGCCGTGGCCAGGATCCAGCCGGAGGCGATGAGGATGCCCGCCAGCCACTGGGTCCAGCCCACCGGCTCCCAGGCCCCGCGCTGCTCGAACACGCTGACCGGGACCAGCAGGTCGAGCGTGTAGAGGAAGGCGTGGAAGACGCGCCGCTCGTCCAGGCCGACCTGGACGGGGCGATGGAGCTCGAACACCGTCGTCCCCACGGCCAGCAGCACGGCGAACCACACCCCCGCCAGCCACGGCCGGTACCCGTAGCCGACCACGAAGTCGAGCAGGTGACCGGCGACCCGGCTGGGCAGCCGCAGCGTGGCGCGCCGCGCCCGCTGCTTGGCCAGCAGCACCCGCCGGGCCTCCGGCTCGTGGCCGATCCGCTGGTACCACGCGGCGAGCTGTTCGTACGGCTGCGGGCGGTAGCCCTCCGGGTCGCGGCCGACCCACGACAGCCGGTCGGCCAGCGAGGTGGGGCCGCGCAGCGACTCGACCGTGAGCCCGTTGAGGCGCACGTGCCCGGGGTAGGCGCTGGGGTGGTCGGCCAGGACGCCCACCCGTGAGTACGCGAGGTTGACCTCCCCGCTGATGGAGGCGGGCCACAGCAGAAGCTCGTCGGCCTGCATGTGGCTCAGGTGCAGGCACCGGCCCGGCGCGCTGAGCACGGCCTGGTCGAAGGAGACCACCCCGGAGACCCGCGCGCCGCGCAGCCGCACCGTGCCCTCGGCGGTGAAGCCCGCGCTGAACTCCAGGCTGGTGGCCGTCAGGTGGTCGGCGTACACCGCGTGGGCGCCGGCGTTCTTGATCACCGCCCGCTGCAGGAACAGGCCGCTGTTGAACTTGGCGCCGATCATGCGAAGCCCGCCGACGGCCACCATGTCGCGGCAGAACGCGCCGCCGTCGACGGTCAGGCCGCCGGCCCACAGCGCCCACAGGCCCCGGTCCCAGCCGCGGTCGTGCCTCTCGGCCTCGGAGAAGGGTCGCCGGCTGTCCTGCTTGAAGCTCTCGGAGGCCGTGTGGTCGCCGTCGGGCGCGTGCAGCCGCGTGCGGCCCAGTCGGAGCTGCCCGGTGACGTGCGCGTTGTCGAGCCGCAGCCCCGCGTGGATCGTGCTGGCGTCCAGCTCCAGCAGCCCGTCGACGGTGCAGCGGGCGGCGCGGAAGCGCCGGATGTCGCAGCCCCGGAACCGGACGCCCTTGACCGATGCGTCGGCGAGCGAAACGGTGCCGGCCAGGTGGCAGTTCAGCAGGTGGATCTTGGCGCCGATCGTGGCGTCCGAGAGGTTCAGCTCGCCGACGATCCGCGCGCCCGCCAGCCGGAGCCCGGCAACCTGCCCGGGCTCGGCGGGGTTGGCGCCGAGCAGCAGCGCGATCAGCACCTCGGCCCGGACGGTGCGGCCGGCCGGCCACTTGTGTCCCATGGCCGGGTCGTCGCGCGCCTCCTCGCCGGTCCGCAGGTCGACCCACGCGCCGGAGGGGAAGGCGTCCCACACCCGCCGCTCCGGGGGGGTCAGCCTCCAGAACGGCCGTGATCTTCGCACAGGGGGGACTTTAGCCTGACATCGCGGTACCCGGCAGCCCACTTCGGCACCCGGTGCCCGCGCCGCGTCCACCTTCGGCACGCGTACGGGGCACGCCTCCGGCGCCGACGGCCGTGCCGGGCTACCGCTCGACGATCTCGTTCTTCCCGATCACGACGACGCCCTCGCGGGTGACGGCGAAGTGGGCGCGGTCGTACTCGGGGTCCACGCCGATGCGGGCGCCGTCGGGGATGATGACGTTCTTGTCCACGATCGCCCGGCGGACGATCGCCCCCCTGCCGACCTTGACGCAGCCCATCAGCACCGAGTCCTCCACCTGGGAGTGCGAGTGCATCACGACGCCCGGTGACAGGATGGACCGCGCGGCCATGCCGCCCGAGATGATCACGCCGGGGGAGACGAGGGAGTCGACGGCCCGCCCGACGCGGTCGCCGTCGTTGTGGACGAACTTCGCCGGCGGCAGCGGGTCCTGGCCGGTGTAGATAGGCCAGCGGTCGTTGTACAGGTTGAACACCGGGTGCGCGGAGACGAGGTCCATGTTGGCCTCGTAGTAGGCGTCCAGGGTGCCGACGTCCCGCCAGTAGCCGCGGTCGCGGTCGCTGGAGCCGGGCACCACGTTGTCGGCGAAGTCGTACACCTCGGCGCCGCCCGACTTCACGAACATCGGGATGATGTCCCCGCCCAGGTCGTGCCGGCTGCTGGGGTCGAGCGCGTCCTCGCGCAGCGCGTCGATCATCGCCTGCGTCTTGAACACGTAGTTGCCCATCGAGGCGTAGACCTGGTCGGGGGCGTCGGGCAGGCCGATGGCGTCGGTGGGCTTCTCCCGGAACGCGACGATCTTGCGCCCGGCGGGGTCGGTCTCGATCACCCCGAACTGGTCGGCCAGCGACAGCGGCTGGCGGATCGCCGCCACGGTGACGTCCGCCCCGGAGTCGACGTGCTGGCGGACCATCTGGCTGGGGTCCATCCGGTAGATGTGGTCGGCGCCGAAGACGATGCAGTGCTCGGGCAGCTCGTCGTAGATCAGGTTCAGGTTCTGGAACAGCGCGTCCGCCGAGCCGGCGAACCAGCGCGGGCCGAGCCGCTGCTGGGCGGGCACCGGCGTCACGTAGTTGCCCAGCATGGCCGAGAGCCGCCAGGTGCGGGACACGTGCCGGTCGAGGCTGTGGCTCTTGTACTGCGTCAGGACGACGATCTTGAGGTATCCGCCGTTGGCGAGGTTCGACAGCACGAAGTCGATCAGGCGGTAGATGCCTCCGAAGGGGACCGCGGGCTTGGCCCGGTCGGCCGTGAGCGGCATCAGCCGCTTCCCCTCGCCACCGGCCAGCACGATCGCGAGGACTCTGGACGTCGTCATAGCACGACGTTACCCGCCTTCTTCCTGCTAAACCCGCACAAACTTCGCCAAACGCTAAGGTCTAGTACATGCGCGTCGATCTGCTCAGCCGTGAGTACCCGCCGGAGGTCTACGGCGGGGCCGGAGTCCATGTCGAGTACCTCGCCCGCGAGCTGCGAAGCCTCGCTGACGTGCGGGTTCGCTGCTTCGGCGCGCCGCGCCAGGAGGCCGGGGTGCGGGCCTACCGCGTCCCCGGCGGCCTGGAGGACGCGAACCCGGCGCTCCAGGTTCTCGGCGTCGACCTGGAGATGGCGGCGGCCTGCGAGGGGGCCGACGTGGTGCACAGCCACACCTGGTACGCCAACTTCGCCGGCCACGTCGCCAAGCTGCTGTACGGCACGCCGCACGTGGTGACCACCCACAGCCTGGAGCCGCTGCGCCCGTGGAAGGCCGAGCAGCTCGGCGCAGGGTACGCGCTGTCGTCCTGGGCCGAGCGCACGGCCCTGCTCGCCGCCGACGCGGTGATCGCCGTGTCCGAGGGCATGCGGCGCGACGTGCTCGCCGCCTACCCCGAGATCGCGCCCGAGCGCGTGTCGGTGATCCACAACGGCATCGACACCGGCGAGTACGCGCCCGACCGCGGCACCGAGGTCCTGCTCCGGCACGGCGTCGACCCGGCCCGGCCCTATGTCGTGTTCGTCGGGCGCATCACCCGGCAGAAGGGCCTGGCGCACCTGCTCCGCGCGGCCCGGTCGTTCGCGCCGGACGCGCAGATCGTGCTGTGCGCGGGCGCCCCGGACACCCCCGAGATCGCGGCCGAGGTGACCGGCCTGGTCCAGGAGCTGCGCGCGGCCAGGGAGGGCGTGGTCTGGATCTCCGACATGCTGCCCAGGCCCGACGTCATCCAGATCCTCACCCACGCCGCCGTCTTCGTCTGCCCCTCGGTGTACGAGCCCATGGGCATCGTCAACCTGGAGGCCATGGCCTGCGAGACCGCCGTCGTCGCCACGGCGACCGGCGGCATCCCCGAGGTCGTCGCGGACGGCGAGACCGGCCTGCTCGTCCCCATCGACCAGGGCCCCGACGGCGAGCCGCGCGACCCCAAGGCCTTCGCCGACGCCGTCGCCGAGCGGGTCAACGCCCTGCTGTCCGACCCCGGCAGGGCCGCCGCCATGGGCGAGGCGGGCCGCCGCCGCGCCGTCGGCCACTTCTCCTGGCCGGCCATCGCGACGCGCACGCGGGCCCTCTACGACTCCCTGACCTGACGGCGGCCACGGCTCCCCGCCCGGCCGACGGGCGGCCCGGGCCGGCGCGGGCGGCTCGGTAAGCTGGCGGGGTGCTGGCGATCGAGCGGGTCAGGATGGCGTTCACCGACCGTCACGGGGGCGTGAGCTCCGGGCCGTACGGCACGCGCAACCTCGGGATGTCCGTCGGCGACGACCCGGCGGCGGTGGCGCGCAACCGTGTGATCACCGCCGAGGAGTTCGGCGTCGACCCCGGGCGCGTCGTGTTCATGCGGCAGGTCCACAGCCCCGACGTCGGGTATACGGCGGAGCCGTTCGGCGCCGCCCCTCCCGCCATCGACGGCGTCTACACCGACCGGCCCGGCCTCGCCCTGGCCGTGCTCGCGGCCGACTGCGCGCCCGTCCTGCTCGCCGACCCCGCCGCCGGCCTGGTCGGCGGCGCCCACTCCGGCCGGGCCGGCACGGCGGCGGGCGTGGTGCCCGCCCTGGTGGAGGCGATGCGCGCCCACGGCGCCGGCGACCTCGTCGCGCTGGTCGGCCCGATGGTGTGCGGCAAGTGCTACGAGGTGCCCGGCCCGCTGAGGGAGGAGGTCGCGGCCGCGGTCCCGCAGACCCGCTCTGCCACCCGCGCCGGCGCCCCCGCGCTCGACCTGCGGGCCGGCATCGCCGCCCAACTCGCTAGCGCCGGGGTGCTCGACGTCCGGCACGACGACCGCTGCACCGTCGAGACCCCCGACCTCTACTCCCACCGCAGAGAACAGCCCAGCGGCAGGTTCGCCGGCTACGTGTGGCTCGAACCGGGCCGCTGAGCCCCCGCGAGCGGGCCGCCGGGCGCCGCGCCAGGCAGGCCGGGCGCGGCGGCGCGGCGCCGGAAGGCGATGGGGCCGCCGGTCAGGGCCAGGCCCGCCACGATGGCGGCGCCGGCCAGCACGGGGGCGGGGCCGGTGCTGAAGCCGGTGATCGTCAGGGTGAGCAGCCCGGCGCCGGCCAGGGCGGTCGCAGCGTACGCCCCCGCGGCGCCGACCGCGGCGCGCGGGCTCGCCGGGGGCTGCTCCCACCGGCAGAACAGCCGGAGCAGCGGGGTCATGACCAGCGCGAGCGCGGCCAGCCAGAGCGGCCACCCGGCCAGCCAGAGGGCGCCGCCCGGGGCGGGGGTCGCCAGGCCCAGGCCGACGACGGCCACGCCGGCCACCACGATCAGCGCGCTCATGTGCCACAGGTAGACGGTCATCATCCGCGGCCCGGCCCAGGCCACCACGCGGGCGACGGCGGGACGCCGCACCAGGCGCAGGGCGGCGGGACGCAGCAGCATCGCGACCCCGATCTGCCCGAACGCCAGGGCCAGCAGCGCGAGGGTGGGCGGCGCCATGTTGGACACCGGCGCGCCGGGCAGCCCGATCATGCTCCCCGGGTACGGTCCGAACGCCACCAGGAGCGCCGCCGCCGCGAAGCCGCCGGCCGCCATCCACCCGTACCTGGTCAGCCGGCCGCCGGCGTACAGGAAGCCGAGCTGGTGCACGGCCAGCCACACCAGGACGACGTTCGCGAACCCGGCGGGCTCCCAGCCGTTGAACCGCACCACGTCGGCCAGCACCGCGCCCGCGACCAGCGCGGCGGGCACCCGCCCGCCGTACCGGGCGCCCAGGCGCAGCAGCACGGGGGTGAGCGCGATGGCGACGAGGTAGACGGCGAGGAACCACAGCAGCTGGCCGGCCAGCCTGGCGGCCGTCTCCACCGGCTGGTGGGGCAGGCCGAGGGCCGGCAGCAGGTGCGCCAGCGGGATCCACACCGCCGCCAGCGGCAGCACCGGCCAGGCGAGGCGGCGCACCCGGCCCGCCAGCCAGGCGGCGTCCGTGCCGCCGCGCGCGGTGTGGGAGCGGTGCGCGATCGCGTTGGCCGCGCCGCCGGCGAAGAAGACCAGGGGCATGACCTGGCCGATCCAGGTGATCAGGAACGCGCCCGGCAGGGCGTAGGCGTTGCCCGTCAGGATGCGGCCGTCGGCGTAGGACAGCACCGGGATGCTCCAGTGCTCCAGCACCACGAGGGCGATGCCGAACAGGCGCAGCAGGTCGATGAACAGGTCACGCGGGGGCCGGGCCGGGGGCCTGTGCGCCGGTGGTCCGGCGCCGTCGGTCCGGGGCCGCGGGGCGGGGGGGCGGGTTTCGAGAAGTGCCGGCATGGCGCGCCTCGCAGGGTGAGGGGATGACGATGTATCGACCCTCTCGCCGCGTGCCGCCCGGCACATTGCCGTCCACCGGCCTCTCGCGCGGCGCCGGCACCACCCGCGGCGGTAGTGCCAGCCCTACCATCGGCAGACCGGCGCGCGGGCTCGTGCGCCCCCTCGCGGCCTTCGTACCTTGGATGACATGAGATCCCCCATGCGGCGCCTCGGCGTCGACACGCGGTACAACCTGGTGGCGTTCGTCATCGCCATCCCGAGCTTCGCCTTGATGATGGTCGGCTTCAACGCCGGGGTGGGCACCGTGGTGGTGTGGGTGGGGCTTCCCATCCTGTCGGTGACGCTGCTGGCGGCCCGGGGGTTCGCCGAGGTGCAGCGGCACCGGCTGCCCCAGGTGCTCGGCCGCCCGGTGTCCCGACCCCGCTACCGCAGGGCGCCCGAGGGCGCCGGATGGATGCGCAGGATGGTGCAGCCGCTGGCCGACGGGCAGGCCTGGCTCGACCTGCTGCACGCCGTGATCGCCTTCCCGCTCGCGATCATCGGCTTCGTGCTGACCGTGGTCTGGTGGGCGGTGGCCGTGGGCGGGCTGACCTACCCGCTGTACGGCTGGATCCTGTCCAACATCGAAGGCAACCAGGGGCTGCCCGAGCTGCTCGGGATCGGGCAGGGGTACATCGCCGACAGCGTCGTACACGTGGTGCTGGGCCTGCTCTGCGCGGCCACCCTGCCGGTCGTCGTGCGGGGCGCGGCCCTGACGCAGGCCGGGCTGGCCCGGGCCCTGCTCACCGGCGTCGCCGAGCTGCAGGAGCGCATCGAGGACCTCACCGAGGGCCGCGCGGCCGCGGTGTCCGCCGAGGCGGGGGCGCTGCGCCGGCTGGAGCGCGACATCCACGACGGCCCGCAGCAGCGGCTGGTGCACCTGGCCATGGAGCTGTCGCGGGCGCAGCGCCAGCTCCAGAAGGACCCCGAGGCGGCGCGCGCGACGCTGTCGCAGGCCATCACCGCGACCCGGGAGACGCTGGACGAGCTGCGCGCCCTGTCGCGCGGCATCGCGCCGCCCATCCTGTCCGACCGCGGGCTCGCCCCGGCGCTCGCGGCGCTCGCCGGGCGCTGCATCATCCCGGTCGAGCTGGACGTGCAGACCGTCGACAGGTACACCGCCGTGGTTGAGAACACCGTCTACTTCGTGGCGGCGGAGACCCTGACCAACGTCGCCAAGCACAGCCGGGCGCAGATGTGCACGATCTCGCTGATCCGCGCGGGTGACGTACTGCTGCTCAGCATCGGCGATGATGGGGTCGGCGGCGCGCACGTCGCCAAGGGGCATGGTCTGGCCGGCCTGGCCGACCGCCTGCGCGCGGTGGACGGCGAGCTCGTGGTGTCGTCGCCGGCCGGGGGCCCCACACTCATCGTCGCGGAGGTGCCGTGCGGGTAGTCGTTGCCGATGACGCCGTTCTGATCCGGTCGGGGCTGGTGAGCCTGCTGGAGGAGTTCGGCTTCGAGGTGGTGGCCGCGGTGGGCGACGGCGACGGGCTCGTGGAGTCCGTCGCCGTTCATCGTCCCGACGTGTCGGTGGTGGACGTCCGCATGCCGCCGAGCTTCGCCGACGAGGGCCTGCGGGCCGCGGTGGAGGCCCGCCGCCGGGTCCCCGGCTCGCCGATGCTGATCCTCTCGCAGTACGTCGAGGTGTCCTACGCCGACGACCTGCTCGCCGACGCCCGCGGCGGGGTGGGTTACCTGCTGAAGGACCGGGTGGCCGACGTCGAGGAGTTCCTCGACGGGCTGCGCCGGGTGGCCTCGGGCGGCACCGTCTTCGACCCCCAGGTGGTGTCCCAGCTCATGGTCCGCAGGCGCCGGGACGACCCGCTGGGCTCCCTGACCTCCCGGGAGCGCGAGGTGCTCGGGCTGATGGCCGAGGGCAGGTCCAACCCCGCGATCGGCCGCCAGCTCGTGATCACCGACGGCGCGGTGGAGAAGCACGTCAGGAGCATCTTCAGCAAGCTCGGCCTCTACGCCGAGGACACCGACCAGCACCGCCGGGTGCTCGCGGTCCTGACCTTCCTGCGCTCCTGAGCGAGCGTCCCTCCATGGTTCGTCCCTTGAACGAGGTCTGACTACTTCCGTCGTCAATAGTTCGAGGAATTCTGTAACGTTCTGGTACCGGGGGGGCTGTGGAGGCGCTAGTGTGATCGCGCGCGCAAATGTCCCGATAGATCCCGGTAGGCACCCAGCAGCATGTTGTCCGGCTTGTGCCGGTTTGCATCATCTGGCGGAGGACGGGATGAGAGAAACGCGGCATCGACGAGCTCCGCAACGGTCTCGATCACGGGCCCCAATCGTGGTCGGGCTGATTACGTCAACGTCGCTACTGGCCGGGACCGCTCTGCTAGGAGCGTCGGTTCTGGCTCCTGTACAAGAATTCCTGATCTTCTACGCGGGGGTGGGCACTCTCCTTGGACTGACCGGAACGGTGGTCGTCGGACTGGCGGCCACCGATCGCCTGATACTTCGGGTTCGCCACCGCGTCTTCATGCAGGCACTGCACCGCGCCCTGGCCGTCGTGGCCGTCGGCTCGCTGATCGTGCACGTCAACCTGCAGATCATGAGGGGCCGGGTGAGCGCGATGGACGCGTTCCTGCCCTTCGGCGGGGCCGGCTTCGCCGTCGGGCTGGGCACCACGGCCGCCTATCTGCTGGTCCTGGCGGCCGCCACCGGCGCGTTCCGCGGCCGGTTCGTCGGAATGCGATGGCCGTGGATGTGGCGTGCGCTGCACGTCACCGCCTATCTGACGTGGCCGGTGGCCATCGTGCACGGGCTCACGGCGGGACGCGCCGCCCCCGACTGGGTGACGCTCTGCTACGCCGCCAGCCTCGTCGCCGTCGGCCTCGCGCTGTTGGTCCGGCTGGTGCTCACCGTCGGCCCGGCCAGGCAGGGCGGCGCTCCCGCCGTCCGTCCGGCCGCCGCGGGCAGGAAGGCCGAGCAGATCCG
This sequence comes from Sphaerisporangium sp. TRM90804, assembly GCF_029846175.1. Lineage (GTDB taxonomy): Bacteria > Actinomycetota > Actinomycetes > Streptosporangiales > Streptosporangiaceae > Sphaerisporangium. Next base: position 14,875 of record NZ_JARWAC010000013.1, read on the forward strand.
CGTCGACGACGTCTTCGACGAGGAGTTCTGGGTCACATTGCGAAAGGAGGTACGGCGATGACCACGTACGGAGTGCTGGACGTCTACCGCATCGGGCCCGGTCGGCTGACCGCCGGCCTCGACAGCTCGCCACGCCTCGACTACGACACCCACCGGCGCGTGCACGGGCGCATGCCGCGGCTGCCGATCGACGACCTGATCGCCCTGGCCGAGCTCGGCGACCTGCGCGGCAGGGGCGGGGCGGGCTTCCCGTTCGCCCGCAAGCTCAGGGCCGTGCTCGACTCGGCCGGGCGTCGCGGGGCGCCCATCACGGTGGTGGTCAACGCCACCGAGGGCGAGCCCGCCGCGCACAAGGACAAGGTGCTGCTGTCCCGCACCCCGCACCTGATCCTGGACGGCGCCGACCTGGTGGCCCGCGCCCTGTCCGCCGTGGAGATCGTCGTGGGCGTCGCCCACGGCGGTCCCGGCGAGCGCTCGCTGCTCAACGCCATCCACGAGCGCGGCATGACGGACACCGTCCGGGTGGTGCGCATGCCCGACCGCTTCATCTCCGGCGAGGGCGGCGCCCTGGTGCGCGGCATCAACGGCGACCGCCCCATCCCGCCCGGCCGCAAGGTGCGCGCAAGCGACCGCGGCGTGGGCGGCATGCCGACCCTGCTGTCCAACGCCGAGACGTACGCGCAGCTCGCCCTGATGGCCATGCTGGGCGTCGACATGTACTCCTCGGTGGGCCTGGCCTCCGAGCCGGGCACGGTGCTGCTCAGCGTCACCGGCTCCGCCCGCAGGCCCGCGGTGGTGGAGACCCCGACCGGGGTGCGGCTGCGCGAGGTGCTCGACCTGTGCGACGCCACCATCGGGCAGGGCGTGCTGGTCGGCGGCTACCACGGCAAGTGGATGACCGCCGAGGCGGCCGAGCGCGCCGAGGTGTCCCGCGCCGGGTTCGAGTCCATGGGCGGCGCCCTCGGCGCGGGCATCGTCCTGCCGCTCGGCTGGGAGTCGTGCCCGCTGGGCGAGACCGCCCGCGTCGCCAGGTACATGGCCGGCCAGAGCGCCGGCCAGTGCGGGCCCTGCTACATGGGGCTGCCCGACCTGGCGCAGGCCTTCGGGGCGCTGGCGGACGGCAACGGCCACATCGAGGCGGTGCACCGGGCCGCCCGCACCATGCACGGGCGCGGCGCCTGCGGGCACCCCGACGGCACCGCGCGGTTCGTGCTGTCGGCCATCGACGTCTTCGCCGAGGACATCATGACCCACGCGGCGTACGGCACCTGCGGGCTGCCCGTGCGCGGCGTGCTGCCGCTGCCCACCGAGCCGCTCACCCGCGCGGCCGAGGCGCAGCTCATCCTCGACTGGGCGCGGTGCGAGGGGCACGGCATCTGCTCCTCGGTGCTGCCCGAGCTGATCAGGCTCGACCAGCACGGCTACCCCGTGGTGAGCACCGCGTCGGTGCCGGGCCGGCTGGAGGGGGAGGCGCGCAGGGCGATCGAGATGTGCCCCGCGCTCGCGCTCCGCCTCACCCCCGCGCCCACCGAGAGCAGGCGGTAGGCGAGGCGTCGTCGCCCCCGTGCCGAACGTCGAACCCGGAGAACCCGTGTCCGGCGGCCGGTGGCGCCGGCCTCAGGCCACGGGGATGTCGAGCAGTCGCACGCCGTCGTCCCTGCGCACCTCGAAGCGCACGATGTCGGTGCGGGCCAGGGCCGTGCCGCCGGTCAGGCTGAGCGGCGCGGGGAACCCCGGCACGCCGAACCCCTTGCCGGGGGGCACGCTCCAACCGGAGACGATGTCGGTGTCCCCGGTGCGCGAGACGGCCACCAGGCTGCACCGCTCGGGGCCCGTCACGCCGCTGAGCTTGAACTGGACCTCGGTTCCCCAGCTCTTGCGCACCATGCCGACCGAGCCGCTGACCCCCTTCGCGGGGCCCTCGCCCTCGCGGACCTCGGGCGCGCCGGACACGGCCGGGGCGGCAACCGAGACGCCGGGGCCGGGGCCCGGCCACAGGTGCGCCGTCGCCACGCCGGTCACGCCGATCACGAGCGCCGCGGCGACGCCGAGCCACGTGACGCTGCGGCGTCTGGCCTGGCGCCGCGCCTCGGCCAGCTCGTCGCGGAACCCGCCGGGAGGAGGATCGGCCGAGACGCGCCGATGGCCGCCGGACCGCTCACGAGGCCGCGGAGGCCACAGGTCGCGGACGACGCCCTCGTCGGGGGAGGGGCCGCCGGTGACGCCGCGCGCGAAGCCGTTGGCCGCGGAACGGGGGGCGGCGGCGCCGTTGGGCACGCCCCGGGCCGTGCCGTTCACCTGGCCCTTCATGCTCCGCTTGACCAGGTTGAGCGCGTCGGGAAGGTCGTACATCTCGCGCAGCTCGTTCTGGCAGCTCGCGCATTCGAGCAGGTGGCGGTCGAACGCCTCGGAGTCCTCCTTGTTCAGCACTCCCAGGATGTAGGCCGCCACCTCGACATGAGGCGGTGACTCCATCAGCCCGTTCACCCCCGCTCCTTCATCGTCTTCTGGAGGGCGCGAAGCGCGTAGTACACCCGGGACTTGACCGTCCCGGGCGGGACTCCGAGCACTTCTGCCGCCTCATTGATCGTACGGTCGTGTAGGTAGGTCTGCACGAGCGCTTCGCGGTGTTCTTCCGACAGGCTGTACAGAGCCTCCGAGACGACCATCGCCGAGAGCATCGGCTCCGAGCCGTCCGGGATCGCCACGGTGTCGAGCCGGTCGGGCTCGACCTCCTGCGGTCGTACGGATCGCTGACGGTGGGCGTCGATGACGATCCTGCGGGCCACGGTCATCAGCCAGGCCCACAGCAGGCCGGGCTCCCTGTTCAGCTTCCCGGCGTTGCGCCAGGCGCGGAAGACCGTCTCCTGGACGACGTCCTCCGCCCACTGCTGGTCTCCGCCGGTCAACCTGCGTACGTTGCGAAGGAGTGGGCCGCCGAACTCCCGGTAGAGCGTCGTGACCAGTTGCTCTTCGGAGTCGTCGTAGGTTTCCTCCGGGCTTGACCGGACGCTGCGATGACGCTGCACAGCCACATGGTGGCAGTGGAACTACTCGCGCGTAAGCAAATCCCACAACTTCTGCAAGATTCGGAAAATAGGCCCCATCCGGTGAACCAGGTCCCAGTGGACGCCGTACCTCCCCCTGACAAGCGCGCCTGAGGGATCGCGGGACAGGAAGGAGAAGCCGTTCAGTGAGTCGGCTCCAGCTCAAATCGATGCGGTTCGTCGAGGTACTCGGTGCCATCGCGTTCCTGGTCGTCGCCACCATCGCGGTCTTCGCCATCGCGCCCAACGCGATCAGGTCCGCGAGCGGCGCCTCCCCCGAGGACTGGACCATGACGGAGTCGGGGCCGCTCGGCCCCGCCGACCGGGACTTCCTGGTCAAGGTACGTCAGGCGGGCCTGTGGGAGATCCCGACCGGCCAGCAGGCGCAGGAGCGGGCGCGCAGCGCCCGCGTCAAGGAGGTCGGCCTCATGCTCGCCGCCGACCACACCAAGCTCGACGAGCAGGTCCGCGCGCTCGCGGCCAAGCTCAACGTGACGCTGCCCAGCACCGCCAGCACCGACCAGCAGGGATGGATGGCCGAGCTGTCCACCAAGGTCGGCGAGGAGTACGACCAGACGTTCGCCGACCGTCTGCGCTTCGCGCACGGCAAGGTGTTCGCCGTCGTGTCGGTGGTCCGAGCGGGCACCAAGAACGCCGAGATCCGCGCCTTCGCGCAGGTCGCGGTGGACGTCGTCATGAAGCACATGACCCTTCTGGAGAGCACGGGCAAGGTCGACTTCGCGGCCCTGCCCACGCCCCCGCCTCCCTCTCCGGCTCCCCCCAAGTAGGGGAGGGAGGCCGGGTACGCCCGCCCCGCCGGTGAGCCGCCCCCAAGGCTCCCGGCGTGGCCGGCCCCCGGGCCGGCGGCCGATCGGCGGGGGGATCCACCTCCCCCCAAGCCGGTCGGCCGCCTCGGGGTTTCCGCCTCACCCCGGTCCGTAGACGTCCCAGAGCTGACCCACGAAGAACCTGCCGAACCTGGCCAGCGCGGACACCCCGCGCGGGCCCTCGGTGTGGAAGCTCTTCAGGGTCTCGGCGAGGTTCATGGGCTGGATGTGCAGCGTCCCCGCGCCGACCACCCGGGCCCCGTCGTCCTCGTCTTCTGTGACGTGACCCTCCAGCAGACGCGTGTGGAGGGTCGAGGTGTCCAGCCACAGCCGGGTCGCCGGGCCGTGCCGGACGTCCTTCACCCCCGCGAGGGTGCGCGGGCGGCCCTGGTCGTCGCTGAACCACAGCCGGTAGCGCATCTCGCGGTGGTCGGGCTCGTCGCCGGGCGCGAACAGGTTGAACCATCCCCGCTCGACGGGGCGCCGCCCCCCGCATGAGGCGGCGTCCACCCACCCCTCGGCCCGCGCCAGGTGCGCGGGCTCGCCCAGGAACCGGTCGACGTCGTCGACCGTGATGGTGAGCCGGAACTCGAACGCCTCGGCGTCCTCGCGGCCGGTCGCCCCGGCGAGGCGCGGCCCGCTCGTCCCCGGCGACAGCCGCCCGCGCATCTCCTCGGTGAACGAGAGCGAGGTGCGCTCGGCGTCCTCGACCGGGCTCGGCGTGTCGACCGGCGCGGCCATGCCCGCCGGCGCGCTCGCGAAGGTCATCAGAACCCGTCCCTCTTTCCTGTCGTGCCCTTTCGCACCCGGCCGCTTCTCCAGCAGCCGGGTGCACATGCGGTCGGCCAGCGCCGCGATCGTCAGCGACGGGTTCGGGCCGACCGGCCCCGGCAGCGCCGAGCCGTCGGCGATGTACAGGCCGGGCAGGTCGAACACCTCGCCGTAGGCGTCGCAGACGCCCTCGCCGGGGTGGCGCCCCATAGGCGTCCCGCCGAGCGGGTGCACCGTGATGATGCGCTTGCCCAGCCAGGCGGGCATGCCCGAATGCTCGGCGCCCAGCACGTCGGAGATGCGGCGCATCGTCGCGCGCAGCCGGTCGAAGTGCCGTTCGCTGGCCTCGCGGCTCCACTTGACGTCCAGCTTGCCGCCGCGCAGCCGCAGCTCACCGTCCGGCACGTCCCTGCCCATCCCCAGAAGGGGCAGGGACGTGCTCGAAAGCGCTCCCTCGCCGACCAGACCCGCGAGCTCCGCCGACAGGTTGTTGTCCTGTGTGACGAACGCCCGCATCCGGTCGGCGACGAAGCGGGCGGCACGCCGGATCTCCGCCCCCACGTCGGCGCCTTCCACGAGCCAGTCGAGGAAGGCCGGATATCCGCCGTCCTGGATGTACGCGCCGCGCCCGTCCTCGCCGGCGCCGTCCACCTCGTCCGCCAGCCGGATCGCGCTGGTGATGACCGGCCCGTAGCTGGCGTTGATCGGACGCGTGCGGCTGCGGTCCTTGGCCCGCAGCAGGAAGGTCAGCAGGTCGCCGTTGCCGGAGAACCGGCTGCCCAGGGTGCCGCTCAGCCCGGGAAGCCACGGGCGGCTGCGCAGCAGCAGGTAGCTCGTGCCGTAGGTGCCCGCGGCCAGCACCAGGCGGTCGCACGTGATGACGTGCGGGCCGTCGGCCGGGTGGTGACGGACGTACTCGACCTCGTAACCGCCGCCGTGCCGCCGCCTGATCTCCCGCACCTGGTGCATGGGGCGCAGGTCGGCGCCCTCGTGCCGGGCCGCCGACAGGTAGGTGTGGTCGAGGCTGTTCTTGGCGCCGTCGTTGCAGCCAATGTTGCACTCGCCGCACAGCCGGCAGGTCCTGCGCGGCACGCCGTGCAGGTTGGGGTACTCGGCCTCGGCCAGCGGCAGGCCCAAGGACGGCCGCGCGCCCGGCGAGGCGGCGAAGCTGATCGCCAGCGGCGGCAGGCTCCAGTCGAGCCCCAGCTCGGCCGCGGCGTCCTGCATCGCCCGCGTCTTCGGGGTGTCGGAGTAGGCGGGATCGTCCACCGGGTAGGGCGCGACGCCGATCATCTTCTCGACGGCGTCGTAGTGCGGGTCGAGATCGGCGCGGTTCACCGGCCACGACTCGTAGCCGCCCCCCGGCAGCCCCTCCTCGTGCACGAACCACTGCTCGTCCTTGCGCAGCAGCACGTTGGCGTAGATCAGCGACCCGCCGCCCAGCCCGCTGGAGACCACCGAGTCGCAGCCGCCGAAGCTCCACACGTCGTACATGCCGTAGTGGCCGGCGTCCGGGTCCCAGAACGCCTTGCCCATCTCGGCGGGGCTGCGCGGGAACGTGCCGGGCGCGTACGCGCGCCCCCGCTCCAGCACGACCACCGACAGCCCCGCCGATGCCAGGCGGTACGCCGCGACCGACCCCCCGAACCCCGAGCCGACCACCACGACGTCCGCGTGCTCCCCCCCGGCCGGGCCCCGCCCCCCCGCGGGGCCCGGCCCCCGCCGGGTACTGCTTCCAGATGTGGTCATGACGGGCTCAGCCGGAGTGGCGCTTGAGGAAGTCGAGGATCCGCGGGAACACGTCGACGTGGGCGTTCTTGCCGATCAGCGTGTCGATGTGGCCGTAACCGGGGATCACCTGCAGCTCGTGGCGCCCGGGCGCGAGCCTGGACATGTGCCGGTGGCAGACGACGTTCGAGTCGGTGAACACGTTGTTGCGGTCACCGGTGACGAACAGCACGGGAGTGTCGGCCCCGCCCGCCGCGGCGAGGTAGTCGTCGGGCAGGCCGGCGTGCGACGGGGTGCCCGGGTCGCACTTCACCGCCCGCCCGGCCGCCACCATCTTGGCGATGTGCCGGTAGTACGCCACGTCGGCCGCGCCGTTCAGGTCGGCGAGCCGCTGGTGGACGTGCGTCTCCCGCGCGATGTTGCCGTGGCGGTACATCGCCGGCTTGCCGCTGCCCCACATGAAGCTCTGCATGTGGCACGCGGGCTCGCGGCACTCGGGATGGAACAGCGACAGCGCCCGGGCCAGCAGCCATCGCCGGCTGAACGGCGGCGCGTCGTGGAACCGCGGGTCGAGATACGGCAGCCCCAGGCCGTGTTCCAGGAGGAAGGGACCGTAGCGGAGCTTGACGCGGGCCCAGGCGGGGACCCGCGGGGTCAGCCCCACGCTGTTGGCGACCATGCTGGACACGCCTTCCAGCGCGCCGCCGAACAGGCTCATCTGGAACGACACCGACCCCAGGCAATGCGCGATGACGTGGATCCGCCGTGCCCCAACGTGACGGCGGAGCTCGGTCATGGCTGCCGGGTGGTCGAACGCCGCGATGTCGTCCAGCGTGTGCCGCCGGGTCTCCATGTTGTAGGGGAACCGGCCGCTCATGCGGAAGTCCAGCGCCCAGACGTCGCCGAAACCGCTGTCCAGCAGGAAGCTCACCAGGTTCCGGTGCTCCGGCATGATGAACATGTCGCTGGACGAGGTCAGCCCGTGGACGAGCAGCACGACGTCGTCGGCGTCGGCGGCGTGGAACCGCGTCAGCGTCAGGCCGAGCTCGTCCTCGGTCGCGAAAGGATGCACCGACACCTCGGCGCCCCGCACGCCGTCCAGCGTGTACCGAGGGATGCGATGCTCCATCGTGACCGTCCTCCTGTGGTGACCCGCTCCAACAATGCCAACCGCCCGGTGTGGGCGGCATCGTGGAAACCCCGTACATAAGACGCGACCCGGTACGTGAGACGCCGGATCAGGGGCCGCGGTTCAGCTTGGTGGCCACCCCGACCCGGGAGGAGACGCCGAGTTTGGCGAAGACGTGCGACAGGTGGGTCTCCACGGTGCGCACGCTGAGGAAAAGCTGCTCGGCGACCTGCTGGTTGGTGAGCCCCTCGGCGACCAACGCGGCGATCTCCGCCTCCCGGGGCGACAGCCCGTGCGGGGCGCCGCCCTGCCCGCCCTGCCCGCTCGCGCCGCCCGGCCCGGTGGCCGAGACCCGCACGCCGAGGCGGCGCTGCTCGCGCACGGCCTGGGCCTCCAGACCCCAGGCGCCGGCGGTGTGGAAGATCTCGGTGGCCTGCCGCAGGTGGGCGCGGGCCTGGCGCTTGTCGCCGGCCTCGCCGTAGGCCATGCCGGCGGTGAGCAGGGCACGTCCGGCGTCGATCATCCGGCCCCCGTCGGTCAGGACGCGGGCGGCCTCGGCGGCGTGCTCGGCGGCGGCGGCCGGGTCGGTGGCGCGCAGGGCGTGCGCGCGGGCCAGCGGGATGAGGCCGGAGAAGCCCGGCAGCGGGTCGACGTACTCCAGCGCCCGGTCGGCCCAGAACGCGGCCTCGGCCGGACGGCCGCGCGCGGCCTCGGCCTGGGCGACGATCTCACACGTCGCCAGCAGCGTGCCCCGGTCGACGCGCGGGTTGCGGAAGCCGTCGCAGGCCTCGAGCACGGCCGTGACGCCCTCGTCCAGGCGGCCGGCCACGATCAGCGCGACGCCGCGGGCCTGCCGGGCCATGTCGGCCCAGACCTCCCCGGCGCCCACGCCCGTCGCGACCGCCTCGTCGCCGGCGCGCAGCGCGGCCTCGTGGTCGCCCGACCAGGCCGAGGCCAGGCACACCTGGGTGAGCGCGAAGACGAGCTGCTGCCCCGACTCCAGCAGGCGGGCGCCCTCGACCGACTCCTCGATGGTCGCCAGCGCCTCGGGCAGCCGGCCCAGGACGCCCAGGGTGCGGGCCTTGCCCGCCAGCAGGTTGGTCAGGATGTAGGTCTGCCCGGTGGCGCGGGCCACCGAGACCGCGCGGTCGAAGTGCCGCAGGGCCACCGAGTAGCGTCCCAGGTTGGTCTCGGCCCAGCACAGCCACGCCACCGCGTCCAGCCACTCGGCCAGGTGCTCGTCCAGCGCGGTGACGATGAGGCCGTCGGCGGCGTCGGCGAAGCGCAGCGCCTCCTCCAGCATGCCGGCGGCGTAGGCGGGCATCGGCCGCAGAGCGGCGACGGCCATGGCCAGGCCGGGCTCCCAGTCGTCGGCGGAGTCGGGCATGAGGTCGAGCACGGCTTGGGCGGCGCGGAAGTCGACGCGCATCATGCTCTCGGCGACCAGGCGCATCCGCAGCGGGATCGCGGCGGCGGCGCGGGGGTCGGGCATGCGGCGCAGTTCGTCCAGCAGCAGGGCCCGCGCCTCGTGCGGGCGGTCGAGCTGGCGTTCCATCAGCGCGCAGATGCGCGCGGCCCTGGCCCGGCGGGCGTGCTCGCCGACGGGCAGCAGCCGCAGCAGCTCGCGCGCGGTGTCGCGGCCCTCGGCCAGCCGGCCGCTGACCCCCTGGGCGCGGCTGAGCTCCATGAGCAGCTCCAGCCGGTCCTCCAGCCGCGCGGGGTCCTCGGGCATCAGGTCCAGCGCCTTGCGCAGCCAGTGCGCCGCGGTCACCGGCGCCTGCGGGGCCACCGCGCGCGCCGCCTCGATCAGCGTGGCGATGGCCCGCTGGTCGCCGAAGGAGCCGGACCGCTCGAAGTGGTGCGCCTGGACGGTGGCCGGCGCGCCCAGGGTGGCCAGGTGCGCGGCCAGCCGGGCGTGCGCGGCGAGCTGCCACCCGGCCGCCGTCGACTCGTACGCCGCCTGGCGCACCAGCGGGTGGCGAAACCGGAAACGGCCCGCCACCGGGCGCACGATGTCACGGGCCACCAGCTCGTTCAGCGCCTCCAGCGCCGTGGCCAGCGGCACCTGCGCGGTCACAGCCGCAAGTGCGGGCTCGAACTCATCCGCGGTCACCGCCGCGGCCTGCGCGATCAGCAGCGACCCCGGCGACAGGTCGCCCAGCTCCACCTGCAACGCCGCCCGCACCGTCGGCGGCAGCTCGCCCACCGAGAGCTGCCCCATGCGGGCCAGCGCCTCCAGGTAGAACGGGTTGCCGCCGCTGGCCTCGTACAACGCCCTGCGGCGCGTGCCGTTGACCTGTGGCCCCAGGAACTCCTCCACCTCGGCCTGGTTCAGCGGGCCGACGGTGACCTGACGGCCGTTGGCGCCGGCGGTGCGCACCAGCGCGGCCAGGCGCGGGGCGACCTGCGCGGGACGGTAGGCCACCACGACCAGCACCCGGCCGCGCGGCGGGTGGCGCACCAGGTGGTCCAGGAACTCCGCCGAGCTGTCGTCGGCCCAGTGCACGTCGTCCAGGATCAGCGCCAGCCCGCGCGGGCCGGCCAGCTCGTCGACGAGCTGGCGCAGCGCCCGGTACAGCCGGTAGCGGACCATGCCGCTCTGGTCGTCCTCGTCGGGCTCGTCGTCGGGAACGTTCTCGGCCAGCTTGGCGGCCAGCGCCGGGAACACCGACGCCAGCTGCCGGGCCTGCGCCGTTCTGAGCCGGCCCGCCAGCTCGTCGCGGCTGGCCTCCAGGTGGTCGTCCAGCGCGTCGATCAGCACGCTGAACGGCATGATCTGCTCGAACTCGGCGGCCCTGCCCCACAACGTGGCCAGCCCCCGGCCGGCGGCCAGCGACGACAGCTCCGCCAGCAGCCGGGTCTTGCCCGCGCCGGGCTCGCCCACCACCGCCATGAACTCGAACCCACGGGCGACCGTCGCATCGACGGCCTGTGCGAAGGCGTGCAGCGCGTCACGACGGCCGACGAGAGGGGTGCCGCCGGAGAACGCCACCCCGGCTCCCTCGCCCGGCGGCAGACTGTCACGACCGTTCATGTCTGTACCCCACAGCGAGACGGAACACCACGAACAGCCCCGCCGCAATCCAATTGTGGGCGCAACTTCGTACGGGCTCCCGGGGGAGCCCCGATGTTCATGGCCGAGGGCGGACCGTACGGCTACCCCCGGAGCATGATTTTGGCGTAATACTGGCCGGTAGCGTGCAAATCATCCTGATCAAACCGATTCCGCCCAGGATGCCTGCGATTCTCGCCAGTCCGCTACCCTTTTGTGGCGAATTTTTCCCGACCGGAATGGACCCGCTCGGTCTGCGGGCCCGACCGCGACGGGAGTGAGCGCAGGCCACGCATGGCGATCGCCACTCCCTGGCGGGCCGCGGCCGCGATCTCGGGCAGGGAGTCGCCGCGGTCGCGGGCGGCCACCGCCGCCATCGTCGCCGCGCCGACGAAGGCGCCGACCGCCGCGGCGGCCTCGACGGGATCGACCTCGTCGGGGCAGGCCCGGCGCAGCGCCTCGGCCACCTCGCGCTGGACGTCGAAGAGCACGTGCAGCGCCCGCGCCTCCAGGGCCGGCACCGTCATGATCAGGCGGGTGCGCGCCGCGGCCAGCTCCAGCGCCCGCTCACCCGTCGTCTCCTCCGGGACGAGCGTCGCCTCGGCCAGCCGGGGGAGCAGCTCGACCAGGGTCTCCTCCGGGCGCCGCTCGGCGATGACGGCGAGAGCGCGCTCCACCCTGGCCCGGGTGTCGTGGAAGACCACGTCCTCCTTGCTGGCGAAGTAGCTGAAGAACGTGCGTGTCGAGACGTCGACGGAGGCCGCGATCTCGGCCACGGTGGTCTCCTCGTAGCCCTTCAGCTCGAACAGCCGCACGGCGGCCTCGACCAGCGCGTGCCGCGTGCGCAGCTTCTTGCGTTCTCTCAACCCCGTCCCGGGCGCCATGGGCGAACTTTACTACATCAGATGTTTCTTTTCACCGATTGCAATTTCGCAGCCGGTACTGTTCTGTGGACGGCAGGAAGGGTCATCCCGTCCAGGCCTTCGAATGAGGAGCCGCGCCATGGATCAAGCAACGCCCCCTCCCGTCACCCTCACCCTGTCGAGGGAGACCCCCCTCGACCCGCCCGCCGCGCTCGGCCGCTGGCGCGAGGAGAGCCCCCTCAGGCCGATGGCCTACGCCGACGGACACATGGGCTGGCTGGCCACCGGCCACGCCGTCGTGCGCGCCGTCCTCGCCGACCCCCGCTTCAGCGCCCGGGCCGAGCACCTGCACCCCGCACTGCCCGAGCAGAAGCGGCGCATGAGCGTGGTCTCCTCGACCCCCGGCTTCTTCCTCCGCGAGGACCCGCCCGAGCACACGCGCTTCCGCAGGCTGCTCACCGGCCAGTTCACCGTCCGCCGCATGAAGGCACTCGAACCGAGGATCGAGAAGATCACCTCGGACATGCTGGACGCCATGGAGGCCGCGGGCCCGCCCGCCGACCTGGTGCGCGACTTCGCGCTGCCCATCCCGTCCCTGGTGATCTGCGAGCTGCTCGGCGTGCCCTACGCCGACCACGACCGCTTCCAGCGCGACTCCAGCGCCCTGCTCAGCTTCGACTCCACGGCCGAGCAGTTCGCGCAGGCGATCCGCAGCCTGATGGGCTATCTGCGCGGCCTGGTGGAGCGCAGGCGCGAGGAGCCCGACGACGGCCTGATCAGCGGCCTGCTGTCCACGGGGGAGCTGACCGACGACGAGGTCACCGGCGTGGCGGTGCTCCTGCTCATCGCCGGCCACGAGACCACCGCCAACATGCTCGCCCTGGGCACCTACACGCTGCTCGGCGAGCCCGAGCAGCTCGCGGCGCTGCGGAAGGACCCCTCGCTGATCGACACGGCGGTCGAGGAACTGCTGCGCTACCTCACCATCGTGCACCTCGGCCCGATCAGGACCGCGCTGGAGGACGCCGAGATCGGCGGCCGGCTCGTCAAGGCGGGGCAGTCGGTGACGCTGTCCCTCTCGGCGGCCGACCGCGACCCCGCCAAGTTCGGCGAGCCCGACACGCTGGACGTCGGGCGTGAGGCGCCCGGGCACGTAGCGTTCGGCCACGGCATCCACCAGTGCCTGGGGCAGCAGCTCGCGCGCGTCGAGATGCGCATCGGCTACCTGGCGCTGCTGAACAGGTTCCCCGGCCTGAGCCTCGCCGTCCCGCGCGAGGAGGTGGTGATGCGCTCCAACAGCGCCATCTACGGAGTACAGCGGCTGCCGGTCACCTGGTAGCCCGGTCACCTGTCAGGAGGTCGCCGGTCATGAAGATCCACGCGGACGCCGGGCGCTGCGTCGGCGCCGGGATGTGCGCTCTCACGGCGCCGGAGTTGTTCGACCAGAGCGAGGAGGACGGCACCGTGCTCGTCCTGCGGGCGGAGCCCTCCACCGCGCAGGAGGCGACGGCCCGCCGGGCCGTGCAGGTGTGCCCGTCCGGGGCCCTGTCGATCTCCTGAGCCGGCCCGCCCTTGGCCGGCGCCGGCCAAGGGCGGCGCGAGCCGGGCGGAGTCGTCGTCGCGAACGGCGGGCGAGCCGGGCGCTCAGCCCGAATGGTGCTGGGTGTGGTTCCCCGAGTGCTGGGGCGGAGGCCCGCCCGGCGTCGCCCCGTCCTGCGGCATGACGTGTCCGCCCCTGCGCACGGTGCCGCCGAGCTGGCCGCGGAACGACTCCAGCATCTCCTCGGTGTTGCCCAGGACGATCCACCGGGTGCCGATGAGGTAGGCGCCGCCGTAGTCCAGAGCGTCCTCCAGCCACTTCTGCTTGCCCTGCTCGGTGGCGAAGGTCGTCACCGAGTACTGGCCCTTGGCCGTCTTACACATGGCCTGCCGCAGCTCGGCGGCGTCCACCTGCATCTGGGGCTTGGCGCATCCGGTCTTGGCGGCCAGCTCCTCCACGGTGGCGGGCGCCCCGGTCGCGCCGTGGGCGCCGGCGCCGCAGCCGCCGGCCGCCAGCGCGAGGCCGGCGGCCAGCAGCACGGCGGCGTACGGGCGTGCCGGCCGCGGCGCGCGGCCGTCGCCGACCGGCGGGGGAGCGCCCCGGCGGCGGGCGGGCGTACGCGGGCGGGCGGGCGCGGTGCGGGCGGCGGGCGTCATGGGGCCGTCGTCACAAGGTTGCCGCCGACCTTGTCGCTGAAGGTCTGGAGCAGGCCGGTGTCGTTGCCCGCGATCACCCACCGGGTGCCCACGAGGTAGGAGCCGCCCCACTTCCTCGCCTCCGTCAGCCAGTCCTCCTTGCCCTTGTCGGTGGTGAAGGTGGTCAGGGTGTACTGGCCCTTGTCGGTCTTGCACACCCCCTGCCGCAGTTCCTCGGCCTCGGTCTGCACCTGCGGCTTGGCGCAGCCGGTCTTGGTCGCGAGCTGCTTCAGCGTGGCGGGCGGCCCGGGGTTGGCGGCCGGCGCGCCGCCGGCGGCCGCGCTCAGGGCCGCCGGATCCGCGCTCTCGCCCCCGCTGCATCCGGTCGCCAGCCCGAGCGCCAGAACCGCCCCGAGCAGGGCGGTCATCCGCGACGCCAGGTGCGCGGTGAGCCTGAGACGTCCCATGGCAGTTCTCCCGTCCAGCGTTCCTGTAGTCGTCACCGCATGGGGATACGGCGCGCCCGGGGGTTCGGTTCAGCCTCTTTCCGGACGGATCCGCGCGCCCGCGGGCGTGTCCTGCGGCCCGGCCTTCGGACACCTCCCGCCAGAAACGGCCAAAACTTTTTCTCGGATCGGTCGAACCCTTCCGCTCCGGCCCGCGTACCTCCCGGCGATGGGGCACCAACGACTGCCGCCATGAGCACAGACTCCGGGAGGAGTTCGAATGACCCAAATGCAGCACAGACGGCGGTTCAGGCCCGTCCTGAGCGCCCTGGCCCTCAGCGGGGCGGGGATCAGTCTGGTGGTGGGGAGCCTGACCCCGGCTGCGCAGCCGATGAGCGCGGAGGCGTCTCTGTCGGCTCTCACCGTCGGCGCCGCCGCGCCCACGGTCGACTGCCCCTCGGTGGCCGACGCGCTACCGCAGATTCCGGCCGCCGTGGCCGCCGAGGTGGAGCAGAAGCTCGCCTTCCTCGACGACCAGGTCGCCGCGGCGAACAGGCAGCTCACCCAAGCCGGCGCGCAGGCCGACCGCGACTTCATCCAGGACAGTGTGCTGAGCCCGCTGCGGGAGAAGCGCCTGTCCACCCTGAACAGGATCATCGGGGCCATCGACCGCGTCGCCGCGCGTCCCACCGGTCTTCAGGAGCTGGCCGACTGCTCCGTGAGCACCGGCGCGGCCGGAGGCGCACAGAACCCCGCCCCGTCCCCCTCGGCCCCCGCCGAGGACCCGACGGCCGCGCCCGAGCCGACCGAGTCCGAGCAGGCGACCCCGAGCCCGACGGCCGACGCCGGCGACGGAGACGGCGAGGCCGCCGTCCGCACGGTGAACTGCCCCTCGGTCTCCGAGAAGCTGCCCGAAGTGCCCGCCCGGGCCGAGCGCGAGGTCCAGCGGAACCTGGACCTGCTCGACCGGCAGATCGCCCAGGCGAACCAGCGGCTGGCGCGGCTCGGCGACCGGGGCAGCGCCTCGGTCATCCGCGCCACGGTGCTGAACCCGCTGCGCGTCGCGCGCACGATCACGATCAACCGGATCTCCAACGCGCTCCTGCGCGCCGGGGTCCGCGCGGTCGCCCTGCGCACCCTGCGCGGGCTGCAGACGTGCCAGCTCCAGGACGGCGCGGGCGGCGGCGAGCCCACCCCCACCCCCAGCCCGACCGGCAGCGACGACCCGACCGCGTCGCCCTCGCCCACCGGCACCGGTGACCCGACGGCCAGCCCCACCGGCTCGCCGTCCCCCTCCCCGAGCCCCACGGGCAGCGGAGGCGCCAACGGGCCCTCGCCCGAGGACTTCGTCGACATCCGCAGCGTCCAGCCGAACGTCAACCGGCCGAACTTCTCCCGTGCGGGATCGCGGGGCAGCTTCGTCTCCCGCTGCGGGCGCAACGAGGGGGGCCACCACAACTCCGACAACGTGATCGTGGCGCCCGGCGTGACCAACGGCGCGCACCACGTGCACGACTACGTCGGCAACCTCGACTCCAACGGCTTCTCCACCAACGAGAGCCTGCTCGCCGCGGACACCACGTGCTCCAACGGCGACAAGTCCACCCACTACTGGCCGGTGGTCCGCCTGCAGAACAGGGCGGGACCCGACGCCGACAAGCCGGGCGGCGGCCTGGACGGCAACGTCGGCCAGATCGTCAAGCCCGCCTCGGTCACGCTGACCATGCGGGGCAACCCGAACAGCAAGGTCGTGGCGATGCCGCAGTTCCTGCGCATCATCACCGGCGACGCCAAGTCGTTCACCAACGGCCCGACGAACGCCAACGCCAGGTGGACCTGCACCGGCTTCGAGAACCGCACGCTCAAGGACAAGTACCCGATCTGCCCGCGCGGCAGCCAGGTCGTCCGCCTGCTGCAGTTCCAGAGCTGCTGGGACGGCAGCAACATCGACAGCGCCAACCACCGCACCCACGTCACCTTCGCCGGCGCCGACGGCGCCTGCCCCGAGGGTTTCCAGGCGATCCCCGCGCTTGAGCAGCGGATCACCTACAACCTGCCCCCGGGCCCGGGCTTCGCGCTCGACAGCTTCCCCGAGCAGCTCCACAAGCCCGTCACCGACCACGGCGACTTCATCAACGTCATGTCGGAAGACCTGATGAAGCGGGCCGTGGACTGCATCAACACCGGCCGGCGCTGCTGACCGGACGGCACCGGGCCCGCACCGGCCCGGTACGGGCGGTCACGCCCGCCCCATGATCGACGGAACGGCCCCGCGGGCACGCGCCCGCGGGGCCGTTCCGTTTTCCGGCGCCGGGCCGTACCCGACCGCCGCGCCTCGGTTGCCGACGTCCCGGGTCGATCAGTAGTCGTCGTCCCAGCCGTCGTCGTCGTCATCGTCATAGTCGCCGTCGTCGCCGAAGTGCAGGCCCGGCGCCGCCATGGCGAGCAGGGAGGCCGTCAGCGTGATGCCGATGGCGATGAGTCGTCTGAGCATGAGAATCACTCCGAATCGGATTCTTCTGCTGGCCCGCGTGACCTGCGGGCGGACGGGGCGTCGCAATGGCTCCCGGGATACGCCAGAACGGCGCGGTACGAGTTCACACTAATCACGCCTTCTCGCACGGGTCACCAGAGCGGAGGCAAACCCCCAGCATGCGTTCGGGCAAACACGCGGGCCCCGGACGCGACCCCGCGAGCCGGGCCGGGCGGCACTCTCCTGAGTCTTCGGGGTTGACCTCAACTTTGGTTGAGGTCCTAGTGTCGATCACGAGGCCGGAAAGTGTCGTACCCGGGCTCTAATTTCTACTTCAGGCTTGCTTTTCGGTCCCGAGCGAAGGCGTGACTGTCAATGGACATGGAAGTGACCGCGTGGCACTCGATGTACACCGCGATGCACGCCCAGCAGGATCGCCGGCCGTTCTCCATGGCCACGCTGCGGCGCATAGGCCGGTTCGCCCAGCCGCACCGCCGTAAGCTGACGGGCTTCCTGGTGCTGAGCGTGGTGACCGCCGCGCTGGCGGTGGCGACGCCCGTGCTCGCGGGGCAGGTGGTCAACGCCATCGTGAAGGGCGCCGCCACCGACGTCGTGGTGGGGCTGGCGGTGCTCATCGCGGGCATCGCGATCGTCGACGCCGGGCTCGGCCTGCTGACCCGATGGCTGTCGGCGCGCATCGGCGAGGGTCTGATCCTCGACCTCCGCACCACCGTCTTCGACCACGTGCAGCGCATGCCGGTCGCCTTCTTCACCCGCACCCGCACCGGCGCCCTGGTCAGCCGGCTCAACAACGACGTCATCGGGGCGCACCGGGCGTTCAGCGACACCCTCTCCGGCGTGGCGGGCAACCTCGTCACGCTGGTGCTCACGCTCGTCGTCATGATCGGCATCTCCTGGCAGATCACCCTGCTCGCGCTGCTCCTGCTGCCGGTGTTCGTGGTGCCCGCCCGCCGCATGGGCTCGCGCCTGGCCCGGCTCGAACGCGAGGCCGCCGACCATAACGCCCGCATGGGCACCCAGATGACCGAGCGCTTCTCCGCGCCCGGCGCCACGCTCATCAAGCTGTTCGGCAGGCCCGCCCACGAGTCCGCCGAGTTCGCCGGCCGCGCCGGCCGGGTGCGCGACATCGGCGTGCGCACGGCCATGGTCCAGTCGGTGTTCGTCACCGCCCTCACCCTGGTCTCCGCCCTCGCGCTGGCCCTGGTCTACGGGCTCGGCGGCTTCTACGCCCTGCGCGGCCAGCTCGACGCCGGGGCCCTGGTGTCCCTCGCGCTGCTGCTCACCCGGCTCTACGCGCCGCTGACCTCCCTGGCGAGCGCCCGGGTCGAGGTGATGAGCGCGCTGGTCAGCTTCGAGCGGGTGTTCGAGGTGCTCGACCTCAAGCCCTTGATCGCCGACAAGCCCGACGCCCGGCGGGTGCCCGACGGCCCGGTCTCCGTCGAGTTCGACCACGTCGCCTTCGCCTACCCCTCGGCCGACAAGGTGTCCCTGGCCTCCCTGGAGGAGGTCGCCACGCTCGACACCCGCGGCGGCGTCCAGGTCATCCACGACGTCTCCTTCCGCGCCGAGCCCGGGCAGATGGTGGCGCTCGTCGGCTCCTCGGGCGCCGGCAAGTTCACGATCGCCCAGCTCGCCACCCGGCTATACGACGTCGACGAAGGCGCCGTGCGGCTGGCCGGGGTCGACGTCAGAGACCTGACCGCCGACTCCGTCCGCGAGACGCTCGGCATGGTCACCCAGGACGGGCACCTGTTCCACGAGACCGTGCGCGCCAACCTGCTGCTCGCCCGCCCCGAGGCCTCGGAGGACGACCTCTGGGACGCTCTGCGCCGCGCCCGGCTGTCCGACCTGATCGCCTCCCTGCCCGACGGCCTGGAGACCGTCGTGGGGGAGCGCGGCTACCGGCTGTCGGGCGGCGAGCGGCAGCGCCTGACGATCGCCCGCCTGCTGCTTGCCCGGCCCCGCGTGGTCATCCTCGACGAGGCCACCGCCCACCTCGACTCCACGTCCGAGGCCGCGGTGCAGGAGGCCCTCGGCGAGGCGCTCGCCGGCCGCACCGCCGTCGTCATCGCGCACCGGCTCTCCACGATCAGGGCCGCCGACCTCATCCTGGTGGTCGAGAACGGCCGCATCGTCGAGCGCGGCACCCACGAGCAGCTCCTCGCCGCCTCCGGCCGCTACTCCGAGCTCTACCACACCCAGTTCGCCGACGACCGACTCGCCGAACCCGTCGCCTGAGCGCCGCGCGCGGCCCCGCCCACCGGATGCCGGCCCTCCCCGGTGGGCGCGCGCCGCTCGCCCGCGTCCCGCGAGGGAGCGGTGATCAGCCGTCCGCACGCGCCCCGCCCACCGGATGCCGGCCCTCCTGGTGGGCGCGCGCCGCTCGCCGCGCCCCGCGAGGGGAGCGGTGATCAGCCGTCCGCGCGGGCCCCGCCCACCGGATGCCGGCCCTTGCCGGTGGGCACGCGCCGCTCGCCCGGCCCTTTGAGGGAGCGGTGATCAGCCGTTCGCGTGGGGCCGCTCGTGGTCGTGCCGGGCCCGGGGTGGGTACCAACCTCGGCAAGGGCGGGGTGGTTCCCGGCGAGCCGGCGTCGGGCGGAGGGGGAGCGTGCGGGGGCAGACGCGGCGGTGGCTCTTCGCCGACCAGCTCGGGGACCACTTCCTCGACTCGGCGGAGCAGCCCGTGCTGCTCGTCGAGGCCCGGTCCGTGCTGGCACGCAGGCGCTTCCACCGGCAGAAGGCCCACCTGGTGCTGTCCGCGCTGCGGCACCGCGCGGCCGAGCTGGGCGACCGCGCCGAGTTCGCCAGGACCCGCACCTACGGCGAGGCGCTCGACACGCTCGGGGCGCCGCTCACCGTCTGCCACCCCACCAGTTACGCGGCGGAGGCCTTCGTCCGGCGCCGCGACGAGGTGACCGTGCTGCCCCCGCGCGGGTTCACCACGTCCCCCGGGGAGTTCGGCGCCTGGGTCCGCGACCGCGGCCGGCGGCGACTGCTCCTGGAGGACTTCTACCGCGACGCCCGGCGCCGCCTCCTCGTGCTGATGGACGGGGACGACCCCGCCGGCGGCAGGTGGAACCTGGACGCCGACAACCGCCTGCCGCCGCCGTCCGGAGGGCTGGACCTCCCGCCGCCGTGGGCGCCCGAGGAGGACGAGATCGACGAGGAGGTGCGCCACGACCTCGACCGGTGGGAGCGCGACGGCGAGGTCGCGTTCGCCGGGCGGGACGGCCCGCGCGGCTTCCCCGCCACCCGCCGGGAGGCGCTGCGGGCGCTGCGGCACTTCATCACGCACCGGCTGCCCGTCTTCGGGCCCTTCCAGGACGCCATGCTGTCGTCCGACCCGCACATGGCGCACAGCCGGCTGTCGGCCGCCGTCAACCTCGGCCTGCTCGACCCCATGGAGTGCGTGCGCGCCGCCGAGGCCGCCTACCGCGACGGGCGCGCGCCGCTGGCGAGCGTCGAGGGCTACGTGCGGCAGCTCATCGGCTGGCGTGACTACACCTGGCACCTGTACTGGCACTTCGGGGACGACTACCGCAACCTCAACCGCCTGTCCGCCCACGTGCCGCTGCCCGCGTGGTTCGCCGAGCTGGACGCCGACGCCGTCGAGGCGCGCTGCCTGTCATGGGCGCTGCGCCAGGTGCGCGACACCGGCTTCACCCACCACATCGTCCGGCTCATGGTGCTCGGCAACTACGCCATGCAACGCGGATTCGACCCCCTGGCGCTCACCGACTGGTACCACCGCTGCTTCGTCGACGGCTACGACTGGGTGATGGTGCCGAACGTGATCGGCATGTCCCAGCACGCCGACGGCGGGATGCTGGCCACCAAGCCGTACGCGGCGGGCGGCGCCTACATCAACCGCATGAGCGACTTCTGCGGCCCCTGCCGCTACCGCCCGACCCTGCGCACGGGCGAGGACGCCTGCCCGTACACGGCGGGGTACTGGTGGTTCGTCTCCCGCAACGAGGAGCACCTGGCCCGCAACCCGCGCACCGCCCGCGCCGTCCACGGCATGCGGCGGCTGCCCGACATCGAGGAGGTCCGCGCCCAGGAGTCCCACCGCGACGCCTCGCCTCCCTGAGACCGGCCCGCCCGCTGGTGTCGGTGATCGACACCCCGCCGCTTTCGCTTGCCTCCCTGAGACAGGGCCCGCCTGGTGGTGTCGGATCGACGCGCCGCCTGACGGCGCGGTCAGACGAGGTGGCGGGTCGCGGCGCTCTCCAGCGGGCCGCCGGCCAGCGCCGCCGTCACGTCCGCGTAGATGTCGAACATGGCGTCGAGGCCGGTGATCTGCAGGATCTTCCGCGGCGTGGGGCAGAGGCCGCACACCGCGCAGGTGCCGCCGTTGCGGGCGGTCCTGCCGCAGGCGCCGATCAGGAGCCGCAGGCCGGAGGAGTCGATGAAGCTCATCTCTGACAGGTCGAACAGCAGCCGGGGGCCGGGGTGCTGCTCGAAGGCCTCGTCGATGTGCTTGCCCAACTGGGACATGCCGTTCCTGTCGACCTCGCCCACGATGGTGATCACCGTGAAGTCGTGACGGCGCTCGCGGCGTACCGTCAGCGACATGTCGGCCCTCCCGTCTGTGGCGCCCGTTCCGGTCAGTCTGTCCCTCGTGGTCGTGCCCGCACAAGGGCACGCGTCGAGGGAGTGGCGACCACCCGCCCGGCCGGTGCCCGGGGGACGGCTGTGACGGAAGGTCTGACCGGGCCCCCGGGACGCGGTGAGCGCGCGGACGGCCGTCCGTTCCGCTCGTACGTGTCTCCTTGACTCCCCGGTGGGAATGAACCTTGCATGGATCGGCATGTCACCGACCCGCCCGAGCGGCACGAGACCCCCGGTGGGAGGTGGTGACCGGTCGGACGGGGGACGCACATGCGGGTCATAGGCGCGGGATTCGGCCGGACGGGGACGCTATCCCTCAAAGTGGCGCTGGAGACGCTTGGATTCGCCCCCTGCAACCACATGACGGAGGTGATGCGGCGCCCCGACCTGATCAACGCGTGGCTCGACATCGCCGAGGGAAGATCCACCGACTGGGACGCCGTGCTTGGAGACTTCGACGCGACGCTCGACTGGCCCGCCGCGGCCTACTGGCGTGAGCTCGCCGAGCACTACCCCGACGCGAAGGTGCTGCTCACCGTCAGGGACCCCGAACGCTGGTACGAGAGCATGCGCGCGACCATACTCCGGCGGCCCCATCTGAAGGCCGGTCGCTTCAGGCGCCTGGCCATGGCGGTGCTGAGCCGCCGCGGCGCCCACTTCCGCACGTTCGCCCGCATGGCCCGCACCACCGTCGTGGAGGGCGTCCTGGGCGGGGAGACGCGCGACAGGCACCGCCTCATCCAGATCTTCCAGGACCACGTCCGCGAGGTCCGCGACACGATCCCGCCCGACCGCCTCCTGGTGTACGACGTCCGCGAGGGCTGGCCCCGCTTGTGCGCCTTCCTCGGCGTCCCCGTCCCCGACATCCCGTTCCCCCGCCTGAACGACAGGGAGGCCTTCCAGCGCCTCTCCCGATCGCTGACCCACGGCCCTCCCACCACCCCGTGACCGGCCGCCGTGAGGACGGCGCGGCGGTCGCCGGGGAGGCGGCGTCGCGTACGGCGGCCGGGAGCGTGGCCGGGCGGGCAGGCGGTCGTGGCGGTGGGTTCTACCAGTCGCCGCCGCCCTCGTCCTCGCCCTCGAAGGCGTCGCCGATCTCGTCGGCCACCTCGGCGGCGACCAGGCCGCCGACGACTCCGGCGGCGCCCGCCGCGGCGACCGCGCCCAGGCCCGGGCCGCCGCGATGGTGGCCGTGGCCGTGGTGGTCGTGCTCGTGGTGCGGCCCGCCGTAGTGCCCTTCCCCGTAGTGGGCCTGGCCGTGGGCCGCCGGTCCGGCCGAGTGGCCGTGGCGGCCCGCGAGGCCGTCCAGCCAGCGGCCGATCTCGGCCGTCCAGTCGATGCGCAGAGCCTGGTCGTGGGTGACCTGGAAGCGGCCGAAGGAGTCGTGCCCGGACTGGAACATGCCGCCGCGCTTGTCGGCCTCCAGGATCACCTCCAGGCCCTCGGGGTTGGCGACGAACGTCAGCTCGACCTCGTTGACCTGCCCGGCGTACTGGCCGGGCGGGTAGAACTCGATCTCCTGGAAGAACGGGAGCCGCTGGTCGACCCCGAAGAGCTGCCCCGCCTCGAAGTCGGCGCTCTTGAAGTGGAAGCCGAGCCGGGAGAACGCCTGCAAGACCTGGTCCTGTGAGGGCAGCGGCACGATCGCGACGGGGTCGAGGTCACCCTTGTCCACGGCCTTGGCGATCGCGAGCTCGGTGCGCACGCCCACGGCCGAGCCGCGCATGGGCCGGCCCTGGATCTCGGTGATCGGCGTCTCCCACGGGACGGCGAACTGGAAGGGGATGTTCTGCTGCTCGCCCTTGCGCAGGGAGAACGGCCCGGCGACCCGGGTCTGGAAGAACTCGGCGGTGCCGGCGTGCTCACCGTCCCCGACCTCGCTCTCCACCCGGGTGACCAGCCCCAGCGCGACGTACTCGATCTCGGAGTCGACGTCGCCGCCCTTGAGGCGGACCTCACCGGCGAGGACCCCGCCGGGCTGCACCTGCGTCGTGGCCAGGACGGTGTCCACCGAAGGACCTCCGACGCCCAAGGCTCCCAGCAACCGTTTGAATACCACGGCTTCCCTCTCCCGATGTGTCCGTGTGATCCGACCTCTGAGCAACGATCAGCTCCGGGCCCGGGTTCCCCCCGCGCCCGCCGCCAGCCAGTGTGCCCCAGCCCCCTTCCCGACACGCGAGATACCGGCGACTTCCCCCCCGTGGGGCCGGACATCTGACGGGACGAACCCGATGACACCGCCCCGAACACCAGCGGACCGCCCAGCCGCAACCGTGCCACGTACCGGCGTCCCGGGTATGGGGGACGGCGTGCGGGTGGGTTCGCGGCCGGTGGCTCATGCCGTCGCACGTACCGGCGTCCCGGGTACAGGTGACGGCGTGCGCGTCGGTCCCCGGCCGCTCGCCACGAACAGGTTCGCCCGGTGTCAGCGCCGCGTCGGTGCGTGGTGGTGCGGCGATTTCGGCGCCGGTTACGGCGGCGAGCCGGTCGATGCCGGTGGGTACCGCACGGTGCGGTGACGGGCGCGCGTGGGACGACCGGAGCCGTCAGGCGGCCGCGGGGGTGGAGCGGAGGAGGCGGCGGATCTCGGTTGCGGCGGCGCGGCCGGCGCGGTTGGCGCCGACCGTGCTGGCCGACGGGCCGTAGCCGACCAGGTGGAGGCGGGGCTCGGCGATGACGCGGGTGCCGTCCATCAGAATGCCGCCGCCGGGCTCGCGGAGCCGCAGCGGGCTGAGGTGACCGAGCGCCGAGCGGAACCCGGTGGCCCACACGATCACGTCGGCGGGGAAGACCCGGCCGCCGGCCCACGCGGGCCCCTCGGGCGTGATCCGGTCGAACATGGGCTGCCGGTCGAGCGCGCCCTTGTCCAGCGCCTCGCGCACGACGGACGTGTAGCCGAGGCCGGTGACGCTCACCACGCTCTGCGGCGGGAGCCCGGCGCGGACCCGCTCCTCCACCGCCGCGACGATGGCCCGCCCCTCCTCGGCCCCGAAGTCGCCCTCGCGGAACTGCGGCGGCCGGCGCGTCACCCACAGCGTGGCCGACGCCACCCCCGCCACCTCCGACAGCACGTGCGCCGCCGAATGCCCGCCGCCCACCACGACCACCCGGAGCCCCGCGAACTCCGCGGGCCCGCGATAGCCGGCGTAGTGCAGCTGCCTGCCCTCGAAGAGCGCCGCCCCCGGGTAGAAGGGCCAGTGGGGCCGCGTCCAGGTGCCGGTGGCGTTGACCACCGCCCGCGCCGCCCACCGCCCCGACGACGCCGTGACCAGCAGACGTCCTTCCGTGCCCCCGTCCGCCACCCCACCGCGACCGCCTTGGGCGTCCCGCCCCCCCTGGGCCGCACCGGCGAGCCGGCCCCCCGTTTCCTCGGCCGAGCCGTCCGCGACGGCTTCATCCGCGCGGGCGAGCCGGCTCACGCCCAGGACCTGAACGGGACGGAGCACCGGCAGCTCCAGCTCCCGCTCGTAGCGGGCGTAGTACGCGGGCACGACCTCGGCCACCGGGCGCGTCCCGTCGGCGACCTCGGGCAGGCGGACGCCGGGCAGGTCGAAGATCCCGTGGATCTTGTCCATGGTCAGCGTCGGAGACCGGTGCCGCCACGCTCCGCCGGGCCCGTCCCCGGCGTCCAGCACCACGAACGACGCCCCGAACCGCCGCAGAAAGTACGCGCTGGACAGCCCCGCCTGCCCGGCCCCGATCACCACGACGTCGACGTCGACGTCCCCGCCGCCGGGGCCGGGCCCGCCGGCACCGTCAGCGAAGCCCCCGCCACCGGACCCGACCGAGATGTTCACGCCGATGAACAACCATCCCGGGCCCGCCATGCTTCCCAGGACACCGTCAACCGGACACCAGGTGAGCCCGAGGCCCGCCCGCGTGCCGTGAAGCGGAGAGCAGGTTCACGTTCTGCGTGCCGCCGGTCACCGGCCGGAACAGGGCATGAGAGCATGAGGGCGGCAGCCGCTCACCAGGTGAGGACCAGCTGCTCCGGCGACCGGTGGATCATCGTGGATCGCATGAGGACGGTGTGGCCGGGGGCCAGGCGGAGACCGGGAAGCCGCCGCGTCAGCGTCTCCAGGGCGATGCGCACCTGCTCCCGCGCGAGCTGCGCCCCCGGGCAGGCGTGCGCCCCGTGCCCGAACCCCATGTGACGCACCGGCGCCCGGGTGATGTCGAAGACGTCCGCACGCTCGAACCGCGCCTCGTCCCGGTTCGCCGACCCGAACGCCACCAGCACCGAGGCGCCGGCGGCGAGTTGCGTCCCCGCGAGCGTCACCGGTCTGGTGGTCACCCGGTGGAACGCCTGCAGCGCGGTGTCGTGACGAACGGCCTCCTCGACGGCCGCCGGAATCATCGCGGGACGAGCGCGGAGCAGCTCCCACTGCTCGCGATGCCGCAGCAGATGCAGAACGGCCGTCCCGATCAGCGCCGTCGTCGTCAGATGCCCGGCGAGCAGGAGGTTCTGCAGGTTGGACACCACCTCGGCGCGCTGCTCGGCACTCATCTCGCCGGACCCGGGAGCCAGCGCCCGCACCATCTCGGTGCAGACGTCGTCACGAGGCTGCTCCCGCCGCCGCCGCGCGTACCCGTCCAGCAGGTGCTGCAACGCGACGACGTCCCGCGCGGCCCGAACCTGCTCCTCCTCTTCCAGCGGCACGAACAGCAGGTCGACCGCCCGCCGGCTCCACCCCACCGCCAGCGGCACGTCGGCGGTGTCGAGCCCCATCACCCGCCCCACGACCTCCCCGGCGAGGACCTCGGCGAAGTCCCCCATCAACTCCACCCGCCCGGCCCCGCCACCCGAACCGCCGAGCCCGGCACCCGGCCCCCCGGGCCCTCCAGCCGTGAACCCGTCGACAAGCGCCTCGGCCCGCTCGGCGATGAACGGCACCACGGCGGCCACCCGCGCAGCGGAGAACCCCCGCGTCAACGGCAGCCGATACCGCCGATGCTCCTCCCCGTCGGCCGTGACGACCGTACGAGCCCCCCCGACGCCCCGCCGCAACTCCGCCAGGGCGGCGCCCCCCGGCACCACGTCCGCCCGCAGAGCCCGCGCCGACGAGAAGACCTCCGGCCGCCGCAACACCTCCCGCGCATCCCCGAACCGACTCACCAGCCAGGAGTCCAACTCGGGCAGATAGGTGAGGCCCGGCGTCTCGCGCGCTTCGGCGTAGACGTCATAGGGCTCACGCCGGACCTGATGCCACTCGCTATCCGTCATCAGTGTCTTTCCAGGAGGGATCGGTCATCGACATCCGCTTGGAAAGGCAGGGTAACCGACGATCATCCGCCGGTCGCCGGACGTGAAGACGCACCCCGGCCGTCGGAGCGGACGACCGGGGTGCCAAAAGCGGGAGGTCAGGACCTGGGGAGTTGGTAGTTCTCGTCGAGGGCGGCGCCTCGGTGGGGCTTGTACTGGTCGTAGCCTCGCGAGTCGCACTGGAGGCCGCCGTTGATGCAGTGGCGGACCAGGGCGTCGAGCGTGGGGGGGTCCCAGGCGTTGAAGAAGTCGTAGTGCCAGGTGTAGCCGCGGCCGCTGGCCAGGCGGACGGTGGACATGTCGCCGCTGACGGGGAAGGCGATCTTGAACTCGATCATCGGGACGACGGAGGGGTGGGTGGAGGGGCAGCGGCCGTTGACCGGGTAGGCCATGTGGCTCTTGTGGTCGGCGCTGTCGAGGTCTCTGCCGTTCCAGCAGCTCGGGGCCTGGAAGCGGACGTTGAGCTGGGTTCCGGCCGGGCAGTTGGCCGGGAAGTCCCAGTTGAAGGCGCTGTTGCCGCACTCCCAGCCCTCGACGCGGCCGGGGTGGTTCTGGAACTCCGACTGGCTCGCGGTCGGGCTGCCGACGACGAAGCGCAGGCCCTGGGGGAAGGAGCGGACGGTCGTGTAGTCCTGGACGCCGGACTTGTAGTACACGACCTGGCGGAAGTTGGGCAGGATCATCTGGCTGCCCTTGTAGACCGAGGGGAACCAGTAGGCCGACTTGTCACCGGGGACGGTGCACGCCGTCCCGCCCGCGAGCAGCGAGGACGTGGTGCTGCTCGCGTTCGTGGTCGTGTTCCCGAGGAACGTGTGCATGTGCGAGGCGCCGGGCAGGCCGGGGTAGATGATCGGGTCGTCCGGCCGGTTCACCGTGGGGTTGCAGTTGGCCTGGAACTCGTGGTGGCTCACGTAGTCGTCGGCCGCCACGGCCGGGGACTGCTGAGCATGGGCTCCTGTGGTGGCACTAGCCACCAGGGCGAGGGCCGCGAGGCCGGTCGCCAGGCGGCCGGCCGTTCGCGTGAGCGTGCGTGACACGGTCTCTCCCGTCTGCGGGGGGCTGGTCGGAGAGTCGGGGGGGCGGGTCCTCGGCAGGGCCGGCGGGACCAGGGGCGTGGGACGGCGGGGCCGCCGACGCGACGGAGGGCTGGAGAGCGCTCTCCCTAGAGGGTTACGCCGATGTTTCGCGTCTGTCAACCGGTTCTTCACATCTGATGGGTCGTGCGGGTGCGAACAGGGAGTCCCTCGCGAGAGATTCCATGTCAGAGCCCTTCGCTGAGGGAACGGGATGATGACAACCACTCTGACGTGCGCGGATGGCCTTCTGTCACGTGCCAAGGGCGAGTCGGGGGGCGGCGCGGGGCCGGTGACCGGGGGGCCGGGAGGGGGTGGACGTGTTTCGGCCGTGTGAGCAGCGCGTTTCCAACTCGGCGGCGGGGGAGTGTTGACAAGGACCGGCACAGCGGACACTCTCTGCTGGAGAGCGCTCTCCCTTTCCTGTCGCCACCGTGTGCGGCGGCGGGCACCCCCCATGTCTTAAAGGAGAGGCCGTGCACCCAACTCGCAGTCCAGGCCGGTACAGGATCGGCCTGCTCATCGCCTCGCTGGTCGCCCTGGTCGTCCCCGGTCTGACCGTCGTGAGCCCCGCCGCGGCCGGCACGGCGCCGTCGAGCAGCGGGTCCGCGTCCTCGGCGGCGGCGGCGTGCGGCACGGCCAACGCCGCGCAGGGCAGGCCCGCGACGGCGTCCTCGTCCGAGGGCGCGGGCACGCCCGCCTCTGCGGCGTTCGACGGCGACACCGGCACGCGGTGGTCCAGCGCGTTCAGCGACCCGCAGTGGATCCAGGTCGACCTCGGCAGCTCACAGGAGATCTGCCAGGTCGTGCTGAGGTGGGAGAGCGCGTACGGCAGGGCCTTCCAGATCCAGGTGTCGGCCAACGGCTCCACCTGGACCCCGGTGTACACCACGACCACCGGCGCGGGCGGCGTGCAGACCCTCGCGGTGTCCGGCACCGGCCGGTACGTACGCATGTACGGGACGGCGCGCGCGACCGGTTACGGCTACTCCCTGTGGGAGTTCGCCGTGAACACCGGCTCGGGCACGCCGAGCCCGGCGTGCGCGACCGACTTCGGGCCCAACGTCTCGGTCTTCGACCCCTCCATGCCGGCCGCGACCATCCAGGCCCGGCTCAACTCGGTGTTCGCCGAGATGGAGAGCAACCAGTTCGGCCAGCAGCGCTACGCCCTGCTGTTCAAGCCGGGCACGTACAACGTCGGCGCGAGGGTCGGCTACTACACGCACGTCGCCGGGCTCGGCATGTCGCCCGACGACGTCACCATCAACGGCCCGGTGATGGTCGACGCCGGATGGTTCAACGGCAACGCCACCCAGAACTTCTGGCGCGCCGCCGAGAACATGGCGCTGCGGCCGAACGAGGGCTACAACCGCTGGGCGGTCTCCCAGGCCGCGCCGTTCCGCCGCATGCACGTGCGCTCCGACATGCAGCTCGACGACGGCGGCTGGTCCAGCGGCGGCTTCATCTCCGACAGCAAGATCGACGGCCAGGTGCGGTCCGGCTCCCAGCAGCAGTGGCTGACCAGGAACAGCGAGCTGGGAAGCTGGTCGGGCTCGGTGTGGAACATGGTCTTCACCGGCGTCGCCGGCGCGCCCCCGCCGAACTTCCCCAACCCCTCCCACACGGTGGTGGACCAGACGCCCGTCAGCCGGGAGAAGCCGTTCCTGTACGTCAACAGCGCCGGGGCGTACAACGTGTTCGTGCCGTCGCTGCGGCAGAACACACGCGGCGCGACGTGGACGTCGGGCCAGACGCCCGGCTCGTCCCTGCCGCTCGGCGACTTCTGCATCGCCAGGCCCGGTGACACGGCCGCCAAGCTGAACGCGGCGCTGGCCTCGGGCAAGCACCTGCTGTTCACCCCCGGCGTCTACCACGTCGACCAGCCGCTGAGGGTCACCCGCCCCGACACGGTGGTGCTCGGCATCGGGCTGGCGACGATCATCCCGGACAACGGGACCATGGCGTTGTCGGTCGCCGACGTCGACGGCGTCAAGATCGCCGGACTGCTCATCGACGCGGGCCCGGTCAACACCCCGGTGCTGGTCGAGGTCGGCCCGGCCGGCTCGTCGGCGAGCCACGCGGCCAACCCGACCACGCTGCACGACCTGTTCGTCAGGATCGGCGGCGCGCACGTCGGCAAGGCGACCACCAGCGTGGTGGTCAACAGCCGCAACGTCATCGGCGACAACCTGTGGCTGTGGCGCGGCGACCACGGCACGGGCGTCGGCTGGACGGTCAACACGGCCGACACCGGCCTGGTCGTCAACGGCTCCGACGTGGTCATGTACGGCCTGTTCGCCGAGCACTACCAGAAGTACCAGGTGATCTGGAACGGCGAGCGGGGCCGCACGTACTTCTTCCAGAACGAGATGCCCTACGACCCGCCCAACCAGGCGAGCTTCATGAACGGCTCGACGCTCGGCTACGCGGCCTACAAGGTCGCCGACTCGGTCACCACCCACGAGGCGTGGGGGCTCGGCAGCTACTGCCTGTTCCTGGACGACACGAGCATCGTCGCCGAGCGGGCCTTCGAGGTGCCGAACAGGTCGGGTGTCAGGCTCCACAACATGGTGATCGTCTCGCTGGGCGGCGTGGGCACCATCCGCCACGTCGTCAACAACACCGGGGGTCCGGTGAACGCCGCCTCCCAGACCTACTACCTCACCGGCTACCCGTAACCACGCGGGCCGGCCCCGCCGAGCGCGGGGGCCGGGTCGTCGAGGGCGCCGAGGCCCGGGCCCCCCCGGTGAGGGCGGCGGGGCCCGGGCCTCGCGGCGGTGGACGTGCCCTCAGGAGGAGTCCCGCACCACCAGGGACGGCTCGAAGATGACCGAGGTGACCGGCCTGCCGGGGTCGTCGACCCGCTCCATCAGCATGCGGGCCATCTCGCCGGCCATGTCCTCCACCGGGTGGCGGATCGTGGTCAGCGGCGGCCGGCTGGCGGTCGCCGCGCTGCTGTCGTCGAAGCCGACCACGGCGACGTCCCCGGGCACCCGGCGGCCGTGGTGGCGCAGCACCTGCAGGGCGCCCTGGGCCATCAGGTCGTTGGCCACGAAGACGCCGTCGACGCCGGGATGGTCGGCCAGCAGCCGCTCCATGGCGATCTCGCCGCTCTGGTGGGTGAAACCGCCCTCGACGCACGGCACGTACGGGAAGCCGTGCGCGGCCATGGCGTCGCGGAAGCCCGACAGCCGGTCCTGGCTGGCGGGCACGTCGAGCGGGCCGGCGATGGTCGCGACGCGCCGGCGGCCCCGGGCCACCAGGTGGTCGGCGGCGAGCTTGGCGCCCGTGCGGTGCGCCACGTCGACGTAGCTGATCGGCAGCGGCGTGGCCGGCCGGGCGAACAGGACGGCGGGCAGCGAGGCCTCGACCAGCATCGCGGGCAGCGGGTCCTCCGAGTGGGTGGAGACCAGCACGGCGCCGTCGGCGTTCCCCTGGCGCAGGAACGCGATCACCTGGGCGCGGGCCTCGCGGGTCTCGGCGAACATCAGGATCGGGTGCACGCCTCGCGGGCGCAGGAAGCCGACCACGCCGCCGGCCACGCGGCCGAAGAAGGGGTCGGCGAAGACCTGGTTGTGAAAGGGGTTCTCGCCGCCGTCGGTGCCCGCGCCCGAGACGATCAGGGCGATCGCCCCGGTGCGGCGCGTGACCAGCGACCTGGCCGCCCGGTTGGGGACGTACCCGGTGTCGGCGACGGCCCGCCTGACCGTCTCCTGGATCGCGGGGTCGACGTTGCGAACGCCGTTGATGACGCGCGAGACCGTGGCGCGGGAGACGCCCGCCGCGCGAGCCACGTCCTCCAGTGTCGGGGATGCCGAAACAGGGGGGCGACCTTCGCTCATGTGGCTTTTATAGCACGGCGGGAGAGCGCTCTCCAGATCCCTGGGGTCACACCGGCCCATCCGTCACGACGGTGGTGCCCGTGACCAGCGGCACGTCGGCCGCCGAGCGCCCCGCCAGGACGGTGACCGGCCCCGGCTCGTACGCCCAGGCGTGCCGCTCGGCGTCCCAGTGGCGCAGCGCGCGGGCGGGCACCTCGACCGCCACCTCGACGGCCTCGCCCGGCCCCGCGACGGCGCGCGCGTGCCCGGCCAGCCGCCGTGCGGTGCCCGGGCCGCCGGCCGGCTCCAGGTACACCTGGACGACCTCGCGGCCCGCCCGCCCGCCGGTGTTGCGCAGCCGCACCCGGACGGTGAACGGCTCGCCGGCGACGACCCGGGCGGGCGCGGCGACGCCCTCGTACGCCCACGTCGTGTACCCCAGGCCGTGGCCGAACCAGTACGCGGGCGGCTCCTGCTCGCCCAGCCACGCCCGATAGCCGATGAGCGGGCCCTCGGCGTACTCCAGCACCCCGCCGGACGGCGTGGTGCCCGCGAGCGCCCGGCCGGCCCACGTGGTGGGCAGCCGCCCGCCGGGCTCGGCGGCGCCGAGCAGCACGTCGGCGAGGCCGCCGCCGTACTCCTGGCCGGGGAACCAGCTCAGCAGCACCGCGGGCACCTCCTCGCGCCACGGCAGGTCCACGGGCCCTCCCGCGTTGACCACCACGACGGTGCGCGGGTTGGCCGCGGCGACCGCCCGCACCAGGGCGTCCTGCTCGCCGGGCAGCGACAGGCCGGTGCGGTCGTAGCCCTCGCTCTCGCTCTCGTCGGTCGAGCCGACCACCACGACGGCCACGTCGGCCCCACCGGCGAGCTCGACGGCGGCGGCCAGCTCCTCGGCGTCGCCCCGGCGCGGCGGGTCGGCCGCGAGCACCGAGGCCAGCCCGGTGCCGGGGTCAAGCCGCCGCGTGGCGACCAGCTCGACGTCCCGGCCGGCGGTCAGCTCCAGGTCGGCGTACCGGTAGGGCGGGTGCAGGTGGACGGTCGCCGGGTCGTCGGTGTCCCGCTCCACCTCCTCCTCGAGCAGGGTGCGGCCGTCCGCGGCCAGCGACACCCGGCCCCACCCGGCCACCGCCAGCCGCCAGGTGCCGCCGACCGGCGGGCACAGCCATGCGCGGATCTCCACCGCGGACGCGGCCTCTGCCGTCGCCGGCTCCAGGATGCGCCCGGTCAGCCGGTGCTCGGCGTGCAGCTCCGCGCCGTCGGCCGACAGCAGGCGCACCAGGACGCCCGGCTCGCCGCCGCGCGGGTCGCGGGCGTTGCCCAGGCCGAGCGGGGTGGGGTGGCCGGTGGTGTGCACTCCGGCGGCGTGAGCGACCTCGGCCCTGCCGGCCAAAGCCTCGGTGACGCCCTCCAGAGGGGTGGTGACCGAGACCGGGTACACCCCCGCGCTGCCCCCGCCCTGCACGCGCGGGGTCGCCGCGTTGGGGCCGATCACCGCGACCCTGCGCAGCCGGCCGGCGTCCAGGGGCAGCAGAGACCCCTCGTTGCGCAGCAGGACGGTGCTCGCCGCGACGGCCTCGCGCAGCAGCACCCGCCCGCGCTCGGCGTACGCCGGCTCGACGGGGACCGCGGGCGCCGCGGCGGCGAGGAAGGAGCCGGGCGCGGGGTCGTCCGGGCAGAGGGCGCCGACGCGGGAGGCCAGGCGCAGCAGGCGGCGGACCTTGTCGTCGACCGCCTCCTCGGGCACCTCGCCCGCGCGCACCGCCTCCACCAGCGCCTCGCCCCAGGGCCCGTCGGGGCCCGGCATGACCAGGTCCTGTGCGGCGCGCGCGGAGGCGGCCGTGGACCGCACGGCCCCCCAGTCGGAGATCACCAGCCCGTCGAAGCCCCATTCGCCCTTCAGCGGCTCGGCGAGCAGCGGGTTCTCGGTCATGGTGGCGCCGTTGACCCCGTTGTAGGCGGCCATCACCACCCAGACGCCGGCCTCGACGGCGGCCTCGAACGGCGTCAGGTACACCTCCCGCAGCGTGCGCTCGTCCACACGCGCGTCGAGCGTCAGCCGTTCGGTCTCGGAGTCGTTGGCCACGTAGTGCTTGGCGGTGGCGGCGACCCCGTGCGCCTGCACGCCCCTGATGTAGGCGGCGCCGATGCGGGCGGTGAGCAGCGGGTCCTCGGAGTAGCACTCGAAGTGCCGCCCGCCCAGGGGCGAGCGGTGCAGGTTGATCGTGGGCGCCAGCAGCACGTCGACGCCCTTGCGCCGGGCCTCGGCCGCGAGCAGCGCGCCGAGCCGCCCGACCAGGTCCTCGTCCCAGCTCGCGGCGAGCGCGGTGGGGGAGGGCAGGGTCAGGGAGGTGCTGCGCTCGTCCCATCCCTGGCCGCGGACGCCGACCGGGCCGTCGGAGGTGACGATCGGGCGCAGGCCGATGTCGGGCTCGGCGTGGGTGCGCCACGCCGTCCCCCCGGTCAGCAGCCGCACCTTCTGGGCGAGGTCCAGCTTGCGCACCAGGTCGTCGTACGCGTCGTCGGTCACTCGGAGTCCTTCCGGGTTGGAGAGCGCTCTCCCTCCGGCCTAGCGTCACCGCCCCGGGCGGGGATGTCAATGGGGCGCCGGCGGCCGCCGGGAGGGCGTCGGACGCGTTTCCGTCGGGTGAGCGCCCGGTTTCGGGCAGGTTGCGCGGTGGTCTTGACAGCGATCGAGCCGCGGGTGCACTCTCCATTCGGAGAGCGCTCTCCCTCCGTCTCCGGTCACCGTCCACGGCCGGCACCCCCCGCACCGAGGAGAGAACGTGCATTCATCCCGCAGCCCGGGCAGGCTCCGCGTCGGCCTGCTGACCAGCCTTCTTGTCCTCATCGTCGCGGCGGGCCTGGCGGTGGTCACCCCCGCCACGGCCGCCGACACCCTGCTGTCGCAGGGCAGGCCCGCGACCGCCTCCTCCACCGAGGGCGCCGCCTACGGCGCGTCGGCCGCCGTCGACGGCAACCTGACCGGCACCCGCTGGGCGAGCGCGTGGAGCGACCCGCAGTGGATCCAGGTGGACCTCGGCGCGACGGCGACCATCAGCCAGGTGGTGCTGACGTGGGAGGGCGCCGCCTACGGCAGGGCCTTCCAGATCCAGACCTCCGCCGACGCGGCCACCTGGACCCCGGTGTACGCCACCACGACCGGCACCGGCGGCGTGCAGACCCTGTCGACGCCCGGCTCGGGCCGCTACGTGCGGCTGTACGGCACCGCGCGCGGCAGCGGCTACGGCTACTCGCTGTGGGAGTTCCAGGTCTACGGCAGCTTCGGCACGACGCCGACCCCCACCCCCACTCCCACTCCCACGCCCGGGAACTGGACCGAGCTGTGGAGGGACGACTTCGACGGCCCGGCCGGCACCTCGCCCTCGGCGGCCGGCTGGCTGCTGCGCACCGGCACCCGGTACCCCGGCGGCGCCGCCAACTGGGGCACCGGGGAGGTCGAGACCATGAGCGCCTCCACCGCCAACGTGTCGCTCGACGGCGCCGGCCGGCTCAACATCCGCGCCATCAGGGACGGCTCCGGCAACTGGACCTCCGGCCGCGTCGAGACCCAGCGCACCGACTTCGCCCCCCGGGCGGGCGAGCAGCTCAGGTTCACCGCCAGGCTCAAGCAGCCGGACGTGGCCAACGCCATGGGCTACTGGCCCGGCTTCCGCGCGACCGGCGCCGCCTACCGGGGCGACTACAACAACTGGCCCGGCATCGGCGAGACCGACATCATGACCGACGTCAACGGCCGCAGCCAGCTCTCGCAGACGCTGCACTGCGGCACCGCGCCCGAGGGCGTGTGCAACGAGTACAACGGCCGCACCAGCGGCCTGGCGTCCTGCACCGGGTGCCAGACCGGCTACCACGAGTACACCCAGATCATCGACCGCACGAAGACCGACGAGGAGATCCGCTTCTACCTCGACGGCCGCCAGACCTGGGTGGTCAGGGAGAGCCAGGTCGGCGTCGCCGCCTGGCAGGCCGCCGTCCACCACGGCTTCTACCTGCGCTTCGACCTGGCCATCGGCGGCTCGCTGCCCAACGCCGTCGCCGGGTTCACCACCCCCACGCCCGCCACCACCTCCGGCGGCGTGCTCAGCGTCGAGTCGGTCCAGGTGGCCAGGAGCACCGGCACGGTCCCGTCCGCGATGACCGACCCGGCCACCCCCGCCGGCCCGAGCACCGTCCGCGTCACCGGCACCCAGGGCAACTGGCGGCTCGACGTCAACGGCGCGCCGTACGAGATCAAGGGCATCACCTACGGCCCGCCGCAGGCCGCCGCCGACGGCTACATGCGCGACCTGAAGGCGATGGGCGTGAACACCATCCGCACCTGGGGCGTGGACGACACCCACACCCCGACGCTGCTCAACCGGGCCGCCCAGCAGGGCATCAAGGTGATCGTCGGCCACTGGCTGAACCAGGGCGCCGACTACGTCAACGACACCGCCTACAAGAACAGCGTGAAGAACGAGATCGTCGCCCGGGTCAACGCGCTCAAGGGCCACCAGGGCGTGCTGATGTGGGACGTGGGCAACGAGGTCCTGCTCACCATGCAGGACTATGGCCTGCCGGCGGCGGAGGTCGAGGCGCGGCGCGTCGCCTACGCCAAGTTCGTCAACGAGGTGGCGGTGGCGATCCACGCCGCCGACCCCGGCCACCCGGTCACCTCCACCGACGCGTGGGTCGGCGCGTGGCCGTACTACAAGGCGCACACCCCCGCGCTCGACCTGCTGGCCGTGAACGCCTACGGCGCGATCGGCGGCGTCAGGCAGGCGTGGATCGACGGCGGGTACACCAAGCCGTACATCATCACCGAGGGTGGCCCCGCCGGCGAGTGGGAGGTGCCGAACGACGTGAACGGCGTGCCCACCGAGCCGACCGACCTGCAGAAGCGGGACGGGTACACGGCGAGCTGGAACGCGATCAAGGCGCACCCGGGCGTCGCGCTCGGCGCCACCGAGTTTCACTACGGGCTGGAGAACGACTTCGGCGGCGTGTGGCTGAACACCCTCACCGGCGGCTGGCGGCGGCTCGGCTACCACGCGCTGAAGCAGGCCTACACCGGCCAGGCGTCGGCCAACACCCCGCCGCGCGTCACCTCGATGACGGTCGGCTCGCAGACCGCCGTCCCCGCGGGCGGCCAGTTCACCGTCGAGACGGCGGTGACCGAGCCCGAGGGCGACCTGGTGCGCTACAACCTGATGTTCAGCGACAAGCACGTCACCGGGAACCGGGGCTTCAGCCACGTCCGCTTCACCGAGACCGCCCCGGGGCGGTTCACGGTGACCGCGCCGCAGCAGATGGGCGTGTGGAAGGTGTACGTCTACGCCTTCGACGGGCACGGCAACGTCGGCATCGAGCAGAAGTCGTTCCGCGTGGTGGCGCCGACCCCGCCGGGGACCAACGTGTCGGCGGGCAGGCCGACCACGGCCTCCTCCTACCAGGCGGTCGGCGACGGCGGCGCGCCGTTCACGCCCGCCAAGGCGACCGACGGCGACTACTCCACGCGCTGGGCCAGCGAGTGGAGCGACCCGCAGTGGATCCAGGTCGACCTCGGCGCGACCACCGCGGTCAGGCACGTGCAGCTGGCCTGGGAGGGCGCGTACGGCAGGGCGTACCAGATCCAGACGTCCACCGACGGCGCGAGCTGGACGCCGGTGTACACCACCACGAGCGGGGACGGCGGGTTCGACGGCGTCGACGTGAACGTCTCCGCCCGGTACGTCCGCGTCGACCTCACCCAGCGCGCCACCGGCTACGGCTACTCCCTGTGGGAGTTCGGCGTCTACAGATGACCCTCCGGCGACCCCGGAACGGCCGGCCCCGCGCGTCCAGCGGGGGCGGCCGCGGCCGTGATACCGCGGTGAAACCAGCGCTTCCTATGGTGCCCGCAATCGACGCCACCCCGGGGGTCCGAGTAAGTCCGTGAGGTAAGGATGGTGGTCCGTCTCCCGCGCCGTAGAGGCGCACGCGGAGGGTCCCGCTTCGCGCGCCCGTTCACGGTCGCGCTGCTCTGCTCCGCATCGCTCGCCACCTTCCTGGTGGCCCCGCCGCGCCCCGCCGCGGCCGACCCGTTCCCGCCGCCGGTGATCCGCGACGAGTCGATCGCCATGTCCGAGGCGCAGCGGCTCGGCGTTCCGGTGGAGATCCTCTCCGGGCGCAGTGAGACGGCGCGGTTGTTCGCCGAGCCGGACGGCAACCAGCGCCTGGTCGTCACCGCCCGCCCGGAGCGTGTGCTCAAGGGCTCCGAATGGGTGGACGTCCAGCCGAACCTGGTGCCGGTGGACGGCGGCGCGGTCGAGCCCGAAGCGTCGGCGGTCGGGGTCACCTTCTCCGGGGGCGGAGAAGGGCCGCTGGTGCGCGTCGTCGAGGACGGCGTGACGCTCGCGTTCACCTGGCCCACCCCGCTGCCGGCGCCGTCCGTCGAGGGCGCCGTCGCCACCTACGCGGACGTGATCCCCGGCGTGGACCTCAAGATGTCGGCCGACGTCGACGGCTACTCGCAGGTGCTGGTGGTCAAGACGCCGGAGGCCGCGGCCCGGCCGGAGCTGGCCGAGCTGCGGGTCGGCTACCAGGTGACCGGCGGCGGCCTGTCGATGGACGCGGCCGGCAACATGACCCTGGTCTCCGGCGACGGCCAGGTCAAGCTGCACGGCTCCACCCCGCAGATGTGGGACTCCACCGCGACGGAGGACGGCGGCGACCGGCTGGCCGGCCCGCTCACCGGCGACGCGGTCGGCAGCCTGGCCGCGCGGCTGGAGGACGGCACGCTGGTGCTCACGCCCGACCAGGAGTTCCTGCGGGCTCCCGGGCTGACCTTCCCGCTCTACGTCGACCCGCCGATGCACGGCGCGGGGCGGCTGGCCTTCGCGTACGTCTCCAAGCACTTCGCCTCGACCAAGTACTACGGCACCAAGGACGTGGCGAAGGTCGGCTACTACAACGACCCCCGCGTGCCGCGCGGCCCGACCCGGGACACCTACCGGTCGTTCTTCCGCATGAACACCGCGGGGGTGAACGGCAAGCACATCATCAAGGCGACCTTCCGTACCTTCGAGACGCACTCGTGGTCGTGCTCGGCCCGCGCCGTGCAGCTGTGGCAGACCGGCGCGATCGGCACCGGCACCACCTGGAACTCCCAGCCGTCGTGGCGACGCCAGGTCGCCTCGGTGAACGCCGCGAAGGGGTACTACTCCAGGTGCGGCGACGGCGGAGTGGACTTCAACGCCACCTCCGCGGTGGTGGAGGCCGCGTCCAAGGGCTGGCCCAACCTGACGCTGGGCCTGCGGGCCGCCAGCGAGTCCGACACCTTCGCCTGGAAGAAGTTCCGCAACAACCCCAGCCTGGAGATCACCTACAACACCACGCCCAACATCCCCGACCAGCGCTCGTCGGAGATCGGGGCGAGCCTCGGCGTGCCGTGCGCGACCGGCGACGCCCGCCCCTACGTGACCACGGCCACCCTGACCCTGCGCGCCCGCGTAAGCGACGCCGACGCGAACAAGGGGCAGACGGTGCGCGCCCACTTCGAGTGGTACAACGGGTCCGCCAAGGTCGGCGAGCGGTACACCGCCTACGTGGCCTCCGGCACCCCGGTCACCGCGCCCATCCCGGCCGGCGCGTTCCCCGACGGCGCGCGCGTCACCTGGCGGGTCCGAGCCCAGGACGGCGTCGCCACCAGCGGCACCAGCGACTGGGCGCCGTCGTGCGAGATGACGATCGACCGCACCAGGCCGGCCAACTCCCCGGTGGTGGCCTCCGCCGACTATCCCGAGACGCCCTCGGGGGGCGATCCGGTGCCCTCCGGCGGCATCGGGCGGATGGGCACGTTCACGCTCACCCCCGGGCCGCTGGACAAGGACATCGGCAGCTACCTGTACGCGCTGAACAGCGACTCGCCGGGCGCGGCCGCCTCGGTCAGCGCGCCGGCGGGCACGGCGACCATCAAGGCCACCCCGCTGCGCAGCCTGCTCAACGTCCTGTACGTCTGGAGCCGTGACAAGGCCGGCAACATCGGCCCCTACAAGCGCTACGAGTTCAGCGTCCGGGCCGGAACGCCCGCCACGGGGCACTGGAGGATGGACGAGGCGACCGGCACCCGGGTCGGCGACGCCTCGGGCAACGGCAACGAGGCCACGCTGGCCGAAGGCGCGGTGTGGGGCAAGGGCCGGGTGGGCGGCGGTGTGCGCCTCGACGGGACCGGGGCCAGGCTCGGGTTCGTCAGGGAGACGCCGATCATCCGCACGGACGCGAACTTCACCGTCTCGACCTGGGTCCGGCTGGACGACAAATCCGTGACGCGCACGGTGATGAGCCAGGACGGCGTCGACCGCAGCGGCTTCGCCCTTCAGTACAACCAGCCGCTCGACCGCTGGGCGATGACCATGCCCTC
Organism: Sphaerisporangium sp. TRM90804; assembly: GCF_029846175.1. Classification (GTDB taxonomy): domain Bacteria; phylum Actinomycetota; class Actinomycetes; order Streptosporangiales; family Streptosporangiaceae; genus Sphaerisporangium. The sequence continues at coordinate 54,579 of NZ_JARWAC010000013.1, forward strand.
GGCGGACAGCCCCAGCGGAGGCGTCACCTTCGCCACGGCGAAGTCCGACGCGCCGCCACGGCTCGACAGCTGGGTGCACCTGGGCGCCAGCTTCGACGCCGCGACCCGGCTGATCACCCTCTACGTCGACGGCCGGCCGCAGGCGGCGACCGCCGTCCACCCCAGCCCGTGGCACGCGACGGGCAAGTTCGCCATCGGCAGGGGCCCGTGCTGCTCGGAGCCGTGGTCGGGCGAGGTCGACGACGCCAAGGTCTGGGACCGCGTGGTCTACCACGGCGACATCGCCAACGGCGCCGCCCGCCCGCCCGCGCTGACCGGCCACTGGCGGTTCGACGGCGCAGGCTCCGTGGCCGGTGACTCCTCCGGCGGCAGGTGGGACATGCGGGCTTCGGGGGAGGCCTTCTCCTGGACCGAGGGGTGGATCGGCGGCGCGGTGCGCTTCAACGGGCCCGGCACCCGCTTCGTCACCATTCCGCCGAGGCTCATACCGCCGAACTACCCGCCGCCGGTGCCGTCGCCGGGCGACCACCCCCAACTGCCCACCGACGCGTCCTACACGGTCGCCGCGTGGGTAAGGCTCGCCGACAAGCTCGACCAGCGGACCGCGGTCAGCATGGGAGGCGTCAACCAGGCCTCCTTCCTCCTGCAGTACTCCAAGGCCCACGACCGGTGGCGGTTCACGGTGCCCGTCGCCGACACGACCACCGCCGCCCACGCGGGCCCCGTCTCCGACGATCCGGCCGAGACCGGCGTGTGGACGCACCTGGTCGGCGTGCACGACCGGGGGAGGGGCGAACTCAAGCTCTACGTGGACGGCACTCACCAGGGCACCGTCGCGTCGACCACGGCCTGGAGGGGCCACAACAACGTGATCATCGGCCAGGGTCACAACGACTCCGGCCAGTGGCTGGGGGACGTCGACGACGTCCGCGTCTACAAGGGCGTGCTGAACGACGACGAGATCTACGACCTCGCCGCGCAGTAGGCCGCTCGTCGTGATGCGGCGCGCGGTGCCCGGGCGGCCGAGGGGGGCCACCGGTCGTCCGGCGGTATTCACTTAGGGCAGCATCGCAAAGGTCCTCCGATTCTCTGGGGGACGACGCGGAAACGACACGCACGTCACGGCTCCACTCCGCCAAGCGGTGCTCACGCGACATCAGGGGAGACAGATGAGGATCATCAGAAGACTGCTGGCCACGCTGACGCTGGCCGGAACGCTCATGGCGGCGGGCGCCGTGCCCGCGTCGGCGATCGAGCTGCCGCCGATGCCGACGCCCACCCCCACGAAGTGCCCGCACGTCAAGCCCAAGTGCGACAGCCACTGGATGGAGGGCGGGCCCGGGGACGGAACCGGCGGCGGGCAGGGGGGCGGGGGAGGGCAGGGCTAGACGAGGTGCGGCGCGGTCTCAGCCACTCGGGGGCGGCTGAGACCGCGTCTGCACGGCCTGCCGGGCCTCGTGGGCGCGTTCGCGCCACACCGGCAGGCCGATGCGCTCGAACTCCGCGGCCGCGAGGTCCAGCAGCGCGGCGGCCCTGTCCGGGTCGCCGCGCTCGGCGGCGAGCCGGCCGGCGGCCAGGCGGACGCGGGCCGCGACGAACGGCTCGCCGACCGCCTCGGCGACGGCCAGGGCGGCGTCCAGATGGGCGGCCGCCTCGTCCAGCCTGGCGGCCAGCAGGCAGGCCTCGCCGCAGCCGAGCAGCCCGTACGCCTCGCCGATGCGATCGCCCGCGGCACGGGACGCCTCCAGCACCCGCAGGAACGTCTCCTCGGCCCGCGCCGCCTCCTGCCCGCGCAGGTACAGCAGGCCCAGCCGGTTGAGGATCTGCGCGGAGCCGCGCGCGTCGTCCAGCGCGCGGTAGACCTCAAGGGCGGCCTCCAGCAGCGGCCGCGCGGTCTCGGCCTCGTCCCGCTCGATGTGGATCTGCGCGACGCTGCCGAGCACGTGCGCCTCCGCGTGCCGGTCGCCGACCTCGCGCAGCATCTCCAGCGCGCGCCCGTAGAGGCCCAGCGCGGCCTCCGCGTTGCCCTCCACCCGTTCGAGCAGCGCCGCGTTGCGCATGGTGAGCGCCCGGCCGTGCCGGTCGTCCACCTCGGCGAACAGGGCCGTCGCGGCGGTGAAGTGCGGGCCGGCGGCGGGGTAGCGCTGACGGAAGATCTCCAGTGTGCCCAGGGAGTACCGCATGGCCGCCTCGCCCCGCCGGTCGCCCGCGTGCCGCGCGGCGGCGAGCGCGGTCGCCGAGGTGCGCGCCCAGTCGTCGAACAGGCCCTGGGCCTCGAACAGCGTGACCGACGTCATCGCCAGGTCCCAGCAGGTCTCGGCCAGGCCGAGGCGGGCCGCCTGCTCGACGGCCGCCACCAGCCCCAGCCGCTCGCTGAGCAGCCACCCCATCGGGTCGGCCGACAGTCGCCCGAGGATGGGAGGCTCGCAGTGCCACCGCTGCCCAGTGCCGTGCAGCACGGTGTGGTCGCCGCCGTACCGCAGCCGGTGCGCCTGCTCGGCCAGCGCCAGGTAGCCGCCGGTCAGCCGGGTGAGCGCGGCCTCCGCCGCCCCGGGCGCCTCATCGGCGCCGGCCCGCTCCCTGGCGTGCAGCCGCACCAGGTCGTGGGTGCGGTAGCGGGCCTCGCCGACCTCGTCGGTGCCCGCGTACTCGACGAGCTGCGCCTCCACCAGGGTCTCCAGCACGTCCTCGGCCTTGCGGGCGCCGGTGTCGAGCAGCGCGGCGGCGACCCAGCCGGCGAAGTCGGGCGTCTCGACCAGCCCCAGCCGGCGGAACAGCGTGCGCCCGGGCTCGGTGAGCCCGGAGTAGCCGAGGGCGAGGCTGCTGCGCACCGACAGCGAGCCGTGGGTCAGCTCGTCCAGCCGGTCGTGCTCGGCAGCCAGGCGCGACAGCAGGCGCGGCACCGTCCAGTGCGGGCGCGCCGCCAGCCGCGCCCCGGCGATGCGCAGGGCCAGCGGCAGCCGGTCGCACCGGGCGGCCAGCTCCTCGGCGCCGGGGTCGCCGGCGCGGATCTCGGGGCGCCCGGTGACGGAGGCCAGCAGGTCGACGGCCGCCTCGGTGCTGAGGATGCCGAGCGGGACGCGGTGCGCGGCGGGCAGCGCGGTGAGCCGCGCCCGGCTGGTGATCAGCACGGCGCAGCCGGGGCCGGCCGGCAGGAGCGGCTCGACGTGCGCCTCGTCGGCGGCGTCGTCGAGCACGACGAGCACGCGCCGGTCGGCCAGCAGGCCGCGGAAGATCTCCGCCCGCTCGTCGAGGTCGTGCGGGACGGCCGTGCCGGTGACGCCGAGCGCGCGCAGGAAACGGCCGAGCGCCTGGTGGGGCTCCACCCGCTCGGTGCCCGCGCCGCGCAGGTTGACGAAGAGCTGGCCGTCGGGGAACGCGTCGCGGGCCCGCTGGGCCGCCTTCACCGCGAGCGCCGTCTTGCCCACGCCCGGCATGCCGGACAGCACGCACACGACCGGCGTGCTCGCCAAGACGGCGGCCAGCCGGTGCAGCTCGGCGTCGCGCCCGGTGAGGTCGCCGGTCGCCGCCGGAAGCAGGTCGAGGGCCGGTGCGGGGGCGGCCGCGCCTCGCCGCCCGTGCCCGGCCGGCAGAGGCGCGGCGGGACCGGCGGAGGCGGGCGCGGTGCCGCCGTCGTCGCCTAGGAGCGTTCCTTCGAGCTCGCGCAGCCGCGTGCCCGGCTCCACGCCGAGCTCCTCGGCCAGGGCGGCGCTCGTGCTCCGGTACACGGCGAGGGCCTCGGCGCGTCGACCGGCGCGGCGCAGCGCGACCATGAGCCGCTCGGCGGCCGGCTCCTCCAGCGGATTCTCCGCGACCAGGGTGCGCAGCTCGGGGATGAGGCGCTCGTGCTGGCCGAGGGCGAGGTCGGCGTCGATGCGGTCGGTCAGCGCCTGCCGGCGCTCCCGCTCCACGTGGCCGGCGGCCTCGGCGAGCGCGGCGACGTCGTGCAGGCCGGGAAAGGCGGGCCCGTCGCACAGGGCCAGGGCCTGGCGGAGCAGGACCGACGCCGTCTCGGGGTCGTCGCGGACCAGCGCCTGGCGGCCGCGCCGGGCCAGGTCGGCGAAGTGCCACAGGTCGACCTCCTCGGTGTCCGCGAGCAGGGCGTAACCCGCCCGGTCGTGCCGGATGCGGTGCGGGTCGCCCAGCGACCGCCGCAGCCGGTGCACGAGCACCTGGAGGTTCTTCCCCGGGCGCGCCTCGGGCCGCTCCCCCCACAGGGCGTCGGTCAGCGTCTCGGCGGACACGGCCCGGCCGCGCCGGTAGACGAGCAGGCCAAGGAGCTGCTCCTGACGGCGTGACGCCAACGGCGTGGGGCGCCCGTCGACGACGACGGAGACACCACCGACGACCGTGAACCTGACGGACACTTCCCCGGTGTTTCGTGAGCTCAAGCGGTGCACCTCTGGCGGGACGCTCCTCGTCCCGGCGGAGGGCGCCGGTGACGTCGCGTCCTGTCGAGCGGTATCGGGCGGACCCGGGTGCGAGACGACCCCCGTCGCATGACCCCCGGCATTCACTTTCTTTACAAGAGCGTAACTCCTGACACGGCCGATTGGACGTCGAGCCTTCGGGGGCGCGGGCGGCCGGCGTCACCCGGAGGTGGCGCCGGCCGCCCGCGCGAGACCGTCGTCAGAAGACCGGCACTCCCTCACGCACCAGCTTCCAGTTGGGGTCGGCGAAGGTCGCCGGGTCGATGACGCCGGCCGCGGTGGCGGCGTCGATCAGCGCCTGGCGGATCTCCACCTGGGCGTTGTAGACCACGGGGGCGGTGCTGACGTGCGGGAAGCCGCCGCCGCCCGACTGGCGGTAGTTGTTGACCGCCACCACGAACTGCCGGTCGGCGGCCACCGGCTCGCCCTGGTAGGCCAGGCCGGTGACGCGCTGCCCGGCCGGCTTGGAGATGTCGACGTCGTAGGTGACGCCCGAGAACTGGTCGTAGTTGTAGTCGGGGGTGCCGTTCGCGTTGGTGAGGCTCCCGAGGTCGATCGGGGCGCCCGGCGCCACCTGGGCGAAGTACCTGGCCGAGTACTCCAGGTAGTCCTTGATCTGGGCGCCGGTCATCCGCACCGCGAGCAGCGTGTTGTCGTAGACGTACAGGCCCGCCATGTCGCGGACGCTCACCGGCCCGGCGGGGAAGACGGCGGTGCGGCTGAAGGGCGCGGCGATCGACAGCACCGGCAGCGACGCGTCCGGCGTGCCGGCGAGCGCGCCGGCGACCAGGTCGGTCTGCACCTTCTGGATGTAGTCGAGGATCGCGGTGTCCTTGTAGGGGGACTCGGCCGAGGAGAGCTGCTCCCGGGAGTCGGCGACGACCTGGTTGACGTAGCGCACCGTCGTGTCGTGCTGGTCCTTCATGAGCGCCACGATCTCGGGGTCCTCGGGCACGGTGTTGGTGTTGAGCGTCGCCGAGGACTTGGCGGTGACCGTCCACCGCCCGCGCTGCTTGGCGAGGCTGAAGTCGACCACCGACAGGCGCTGGCCCCACCGGCCGGGCTCGGTGAGCAGCACCTGCCTGCCGGTCGCCTTGTTGGTGACGAACTTCTGCGGGACGTCCTGGTGCGCGTGCCCGAACAGGACGGCGTCGACGCCGGGCACCTGCTCGGCGACCATGGCCGAGGCGTTCTCGACGGGCAGGTCCGAGCCGTAGGACGACAGGCCGTTGTCTCCGGCGTGCGCGGTGACCAGGACGACGTCGGCGCCCAGCGCGCGGATGACGGGCACCCACTTCTTGGCTGTGGCGACCAGGTCGAGGAACCTCAGCTTGCCCTCGACGTTGGCCTTGTCCCAGACGGCGACGCCCGGGTTGGTGAGGCCGAGCACGCCCACCTTGACCGGCCTGTCGCCCTTGACGGGCATGGTCTTGATGACGAACGGCAGGTAGGCGGGGAGGCCGGTCTTCGCCGACACCGCGTTGGCGCCGAGCACCGGCGCCTTCATCTGCTTGATCCACTTGGCCAGCAGGGGCAGGCCGTAGTTGAACTCGTGGTTGCCGAGCGTCACGGCGTCGTACCCGATGGCGTTCATGGCCCTGGCCATGGGGTGGGTGCGCCCGGTCTCGGTGATCGGCTCGACCTTGGCGTAGTAGTAGTCGAGCGGGGTGCCCTGAATGGTGTCGCCGGAGTCGAACAGCAGAGTGCGGCCGGCGCCCCGGTCGGCGCGGATGCGCTTCACCAGGGTGGAGACCTTGGCCAGCCCCACGTCGTTGCGCGCGCTGTCGTCGTACTCGGCGTTCTTGAAGTAGTCCCAGTTAAGGGCGTTGCCGTGGATGTCGGAACTGGCCATCACGGTGACCTTGACCGTGTGATCCGGTTTCGCTGAGGCGGGCGCTGAGGGGGCGAGAAGGCCGAGGGCCACGGCGAACGTGGCGCCGACGGCGAGAGCCCGGCCTGTTCTGGAACTCATGAAGGGGACATTAATCAGGGAAAGTTGCTTATCGGTCACAAGGTTCTTGACTGCCGCATCCTCGCCGACCGGCACGTCGAAGGAAGGAGTGCGGGCGGGGGCCTCCGTCCGGCGACGGGGGATGGGGGCGTTCATGCCGGACACGGTGGTGGTCGTGGGGGCGGGGCTGGCCGGGCTCGCCTGTGCCGTGCGGCTGCGCTCGGCGGGGGTGCCGGTGCGGGTGCTGGAGGCGTCCGACGGGGTGGGCGGGCGGGTGCGCACCGACCTGGCCGGCGGGTTCCGGCTCGACCGGGGGTTCCAGGTGTTCAACACCGCCTATCCGGAGGCGGCCCGCGTTCTGGACGTCGGCGCGCTCGACCTGCGGCCGTTCAGCTCGGGGCTGTTCGTCGCGCGCGACGGGCGGCGTGAGCGGGTGATGCTGCCGTGGCGGCATCCGCGGCACGTGCTGAGCGCCGCGCTGGCCCGCGTCGGCACGGTCTCGGACAAGGCCGCGCTCGCGGCGATGACCGGGCGCGACATGGCGTTCCCCGCCGCGCGGCTGCGCGGGGCCACCGAGCGGACGACGGCCACCGAGCTGCGGCACTGGGGGCTCTCGGAGGAGATGGTGGACACCCTGCTCCGGCCGTTCCTGTCCGGCGTGCTGCTGGAGCGCGAGCTGGAGACCTCCAGCCGCGTCTTCCACCTGTTCTGGCGGTCCTTCGCGCGCGGCACGATCGGGCTGCCCGCGCTGGGCATGGGACGCGTGCCGGCGCAGCTCGCGGCGCGCCTTCCCGAGGGCTCGGTCTCGCTGGAGACCCCGGTCGCCGGGCTGACCCCGGACGGGGTGGCGCTCGCGGACGGCCGGGAGATCGCGGCGGCGGCGGTCGTCGTCGCGGTGGACCCCGGCTCGGCGGCCCGTCTGCTTCCCGGCCTGCGCGTGCCCGGGATGCGCGCCGTCACCACCTTCTACCACGCGGCTCCCCGCTCGCCCCTCGGCGAGCCGACACAGGTGGTCGACCCGACCGGAGCGGTCGCGGACACCCTGGTGCTCACCGACGCGGCGCCGGAGTACTCCACCGATGGGCGGGCGCTGGTGTCGACCTCGGTGCTGGGCGTGCTCGGGGACGCGGACGAGCCGCGTGTGCGGGCGCGGCTCACCGAGATCTACGGCGACACCTCCTCGTGGGAGCACATCGCGACCTATCCCGTCAGGGCGGCCCTGCCGGTGATGACGCCGCCGATGCGGATGCGGCGGCCCGTCCGGCTGGGCGGGGGGCGGTACGTGTGCGGCGACCACCGCGACACCGGTTCGATCCAGGGCGCCATGGTGTCCGGGCGCCGGGCCGCCGAGGCCGTCCTGGCGGACGCGGGGCGGCCCGGCGCGCGCGGATGATGACCGGGCTCGGGGCGAGCGAGCACGGTGACGGAGTGGGCGGGGAGCGCTCTCGGGACTGAGAATGCGCTCTCCCGGCTCACCGTGTCAAGGGTCGGCTTAACCGACAGGAAACTTTCCGAACATCTAGGTGCAATCGGACAGATGGGCTGAGAGCGCTCTCATCCGCCCATCCGTATATCGATCCTATCCGCTCTGACCTGCGGAAACCTGCGACCGTCTGAGAAACGCTTCCCTGGGGCGCCGCCTCCCGGCGTGTTCAGGTCACGGCGATCGTTACCATCCGACCCGTTGACACACACAGCGCGACCGGAAGACCCTTCTCGGGGAGCGCTCCCTTCATGATCAAAAAAATTCCCCCCAAGGGAGGGTCTATGGGCAAGCTTCGCCCCCGGATGGTCACCCCGCTGCTCGCCGCCGTACTGGCCGTGAGCGTCTCCGCCTGTGGCGGCGGCGGCGGCGGTACGGACGCGGGCGCCTCTCCGGGCGCCTCCCAGCCGGCCGAGAAGATCAAGCTGACCGTCGCGCTGTTCAGCGACTTCCACTTCGCGCCGCTGTACGAGGAGTTCAAGAAGACACACCCGAACGTCGAGATCGTCGAGCGGCGTTCGCAGTTCAACGACCACCACAAGAACCTCACCACGAAGCTGGCCACCGGCGCGGGCGCCGCGGACGTCGAGGCGGTGGAGGCCGGCTACATCGCCACCTTCACCCCGCTCGTCGACAAGTTCCACAACCTGGGCGACTACGGCATGGCCAAGCGCCAGGCGGACTACCTCGACTGGAAGTGGAAGCAGGGCCTGTCGCCCGACGGCTCCAAGGTGCTCGGCCTCGGCACCGACATCGGCGGCCTCGCCATGTGCTACCGCACCGACCTGTTCAAGAAGGCCGGCCTGCCGACCGACCGCGAAGAGGTCTCGGCGCTCTGGCCCACGTGGGAGGCCTACCTGGAGGCGGGCAAGAAGTTCACCGCCGCCAAGGTCTCGGGCGCCAAGTGGTTCGACGGCCCCGGCGAGAACTTCCGCGCGATGGTCGACCAGGCGCCCGTCGGCTTCTACGACACCAGCAACACCCTGGTCGCGGGCACCAACCCCGACGTCAAGAAGGCATGGGACCTGTCGGTCCAGAGCATCCAGGCCGACCAGTCGGCCAAGCTGGCCGCCTTCAGCCCGCCGTGGAACACCGGCCTCACCAAGGGCTCCTTCGCCACCATCATCTGCCCCTCGTGGAAGACCGGCAGCATCAAGGACGCCGCCCCCACCACGTCCGGCAAGTGGGACGTCGCGGCCGTGCCCGGCGGCGGCGGCGGCAACCAGGGCGGCACCCACCTGATGGCTCCCAAGCAGGGCAAGCACCCCAAGGAGGCCGCGGAGCTCATCGACCTGCTGACCAACAAGGACTCGCAGCTCAAGCTGTTCTCCGAGGCCGGCGCGCTGCCGTCGATCCCCGCCCTCTACGACGACCCGACCATCACCGGGTTCACCAACCCCTTCTTCAGCGACGCGCCCACCGGCAAGATCTTCACCGACGCCGCGAAGGCTCTCAAGCCGCAGCACGTGGGGCCCAAGGCCGGTGACGTCCTGACCGCCTTCGGCAACGGCCTCCAGCGGGTGGAGCAGGGCAAGCAGTCGCCCGACGAGGCGTGGACGCAGGTGCTCGAGGACCTCGACCGCATCAAGTAGCCCCCTCGCGATGCGGCCGGCCCCACCAGGCGCCGGCCGCAGCCGCCTGTCCCCCTCCGAAGGCCCGGTCCCGCCCCCGCTCGCCCGCCGGCCTTGCGAAAGGAGCCGCCATGGCGACCCGCGCCCCCGACCAGCTGAGGGTGAGCCCGCCTCATCCACCCTCCCGGTCCGGTGACCCCGCTCGCCTGCGCCACCTGCTGTACCGGCTCGACGTCAAGGCGTCGCCGTACGCCTACGTCGCGCCGTTCTTCCTGCTGTTCTGCGCGTTCGGCCTGTTCCCGCTCGTCTACACCGCGTGGGTCAGCCTGCACGAGTGGACGCTACTGTCGGACGTCCACACGTTCATCGGCCTGGAGAACTTCACCACCCTCCTGGCCGACGACTACTTCTGGAACGCCACGTTCAACACGGTCTCCATCGGCGTGCTCTCCACGGTGCCGCAGCTCCTGCTGGCCCTGTGGCTGGCGCACCTGCTCAACCGGCCGCTGCGCGCCCAGACGATCTTCCGGGTGACGCTGCTGCTCCCCAACGTGACCAGCGTCGTCGCCGTCGTCGTCATCTTCAGCCAGCTCTTCGGCCGCGACTACGGCCTGATCAACTGGGCGCTGTCGTGGTTCGGCGTGGGCACCATCGACTGGAACGCCGGGACGGCGACCTCGCACACCGCCATCTCCGTCATGATCATGTGGCGGTGGACGGGCTACAACACGCTCATCTTCCTGGCGGCCATGCAGGCCGTGCCGCGCGAGCTGTACGAGGCCGCGACCATCGACGGCGCGGGCGGCTTCACCCAGCTCAGGAAGATCACCGTGCCGATGATCCGGCCCACGATCATCTTCGTGGTGATCACCTCCACGATCGGCGCCATGCAGGTGCTGGCCGAGCCGCTGCTGTTCGGCATCTACAGCATCACCGGCGGCCCCGACCGGCAGTACCAGACGCTGTCGCTTTTCATCTACGAGAACTTCACCAAGCTGGACTTCGGGTACGCCTCGGCCATCTCATGGATGATGTTCCTGTTCATCGTGGTCGCGGCCGTGATCAACTACCTGCTCACCCGGCGAGCGAGAGGAAGCCTGACGTGAGTACGCGACACAGGACCGCTTCGCGTGCCCGCGGGGGGAGCACGGCGCGCAAGCTCACCTACCTCACCCTGGTGGCGGTGGCGTTCTTCTCGGCGCTTCCCCTCTACTACAGCGTGGTCGTCGCCTCCCGCGACAACTCGGCGCTGGCCGACGTGCCGCCCCCGCTGTTCCCGGGCGGCAATCTCCTGGCCAACGTGTCGCGGGTCTTCGACACCGTGCCGTTCATGCTCGCCCTGCTGAACTCGGTCCTGGTGTCGGGCGCGATCGCCATCTCGGTCATGTTCTTCTCCACCATGGCCGGGTTCGCCTTCGCCAAGCTCCGCTTCCGCGGCAACCGCGCCCTCCTGGTGCTCACCGTGGCGACGATGATGGTGCCGACCCAGCTCGGCATCATCCCGCTCTACCTGCTCATGGTGAAGCTGGAGTGGACCGGGTCGATGTACGCGCTGGTCGTACCGGCGCTCATCAACGCGTTCGGCGTGTTCTTCATGACCCAGTACCTGTCGCGCGCCCTGCCGACCGAGCTGCTGGAGGCCGGGCGGGTCGACGGCTGCACCACCTGGGGACTGTTCTGGCACGTGGTCCTGCCGGCCGCGCGGCCGGCCGCGGCCGTGCTCGGCATGCTGACGTTCATGTCGGCGTGGAACGACTACTTCTGGCCGCTGGTCGTGCTGACGCCGGAGAACCCGACCGTGCAGGTCGCGCTCTCCACGCTCGCGGCCGGCTACGTCAGCGACTACGCGCTCAGCCTCGCCGGGACCGCGCTCGGCACGCTGCCGCTGGTCATCGTGTTCGCCCTGCTCGGAAAGCAGGTCATCGGCGGAATCATGCAAGGAGCTGTGAAGGGATGACCATGACCGTCACCACTCGGGGGACCCTGCCTTCATATCTGACGGAAGGGCGGGCGGTCTTCCCCGAAGGTTTCGTCTGGGGCGCCGCTACGGCGTCCTACCAGATCGAGGGCGCGGCCAGGGACGACGGCCGGGGCGTCTCCATCTGGGACAGGTTCTCCCACACCCCCGGAAAGGTCGCGGGCGGGCACACCGGTGACGTGGCCTGCGACCACTACCACCGCTACGCCGACGACGTGCGGATGATGACCGACCTCGGCCTGGCCGCCTACCGGTTCTCGGTCTCCTGGCCCCGCGTCCAGCCCGACGGGGCCGGGCCGATCAACCCCCGCGGGCTCGACTTCTACGACCGGCTCGTGGACGAGCTCGGCACGGCCGGCATCACGCCGTACGTGACCCTGTACCACTGGGACCTGCCCCAGGCGCTGGAGGACCGCGGCGGCTGGACCTCCCGGGACACCGCCTATCGCCTGGCCGAGTACGCCCAGGCCGTCCACGCGCGCCTGGGCGATCGCGTGCGGCACTGGACGACGCTCAACGAGCCGTGGGTCGCGGCGTTCCTCGGGTACGGCACCGGCGTGCACGCGCCGGGCCGCACGGACGCGGCGTCGGCGCTGCAGGCCTCCCACCACTTCCTGCTCGCGCACGGCCTGGCCACCCAGGCGCTGCGCTCGGCGGGCGTGGACGAGGTGATGCTGGTGATCAACTCCTCGCCGGTGCTGACCCCCGCCCAGGTCGCCGACCCGGCGGCGGAGATCTCCGAGGCCGACGCCGAGGCCGTCAACCGGGTGGACGCCCTGCTCAACCGGCAGATCCTCGACCCGGTGCTGCGCGGGCGCTACCCGGACGAGGTGCTGAAGATCGTCGAACGGCACGGCGGGCTGGACCACATCCACGACGGCGACCTGCGCGAGATCAACCAGCGGCTCGACCTCATCGGGGTCAACTACTACAACCCGTGCGCCGTGCGGTCCGGCCCCGGCGAGCCCGCCAACCCCGCCTTCCCCGGCACCGAGGACGTCGAGTTCGCCACGCTCGACGTGCCCGCGACCGCCATGGGATGGCCGATCCACCCGGCGGGGCTGTCGCAGCTCCTGGTGCGGCTCTCGCAGGACTACCCCGAGGTCGGCCTCATGGTCACCGAGAACGGCGCCGCCTTCGACGACGCCGTCACCAAGGCCGAGGGCGGCGACCGCGTCCACGACGCCGACCGCACCGCGTACCTGAACTCTCACCTGCGCGCGGTGCACGCCGCCATCGAGGCGGGCGCCGACCTGCGCGGGTACCTGGTGTGGTCGCTGCTGGACAACTTCGAGTGGGCCGAGGGCTACCACCGCAGGTTCGGCATCGTCCACGTCGACTTCGCCACCCAGCGCCGGGTGCTCAAGGACAGCGCCCGGTTCTACCGCGACGTCATCAAGGAGAACGGGTTCGCATGAAACGCCCCACCTTGGAGGCGGTAGCCGCCCGGGCGGGGGTGTCCAAATCCAGCGTGTCCCGGGTGGTGAACGGGGAGACCACGGTGTCTCCGGCGATCCGCGACCAGGTGATCCAGGCCGTGCGCGAGCTGGGCTACGTTCCCAACGGCGCGGCGCGCAACCTGGCCACCCAGCGCACGAACGTGATCGCCGTCATCGTCTCGGACCCCCCGCAGGGGCTCGTCTCCGACGACCCGATGTTCTCCGAGGTCGTGCGTACGGTAAGCCGGGAGCTGGAGGCGGCCGGCAAGCAGATCACGCTCATGCTGGCCGGCTCCGCGGAGAGCCGGCTGCGTGCCCAGCAGCTCGTGGCGGCCGGGCACGTCGCCGGCGTCATGCTGGTGTCCATGCACGGCGCCGACCCGCTGCCGGCCTCCCTCGCCCGCATGGGCGTGCCCATGGTGTCGTTCAACAGGCCCTCCACCGCCGGCGTGCCGTACGTCGACAACGACAACGTCGGCGGTGCCACCCGGGCGGTGCGGTACCTGGTCTCCCAGGGACGCCGCCGGATCGCCACGATCACCGGCCCGCTCGACATGATCGCCTCGCAGGACCGGCTCGCCGGCTACCGCGAGACGCTGCGCGAGTGCGGGCACCGGTCGATCGTGGCCATCGGCGACTTCACCCGCATCTCCGGCGACCGGGGCATGCGTCAGCTCCTGGACGACGACCCCGACCTGGACGCCGTCTTCGCCGCCAACGACCTCATGGCCATCGGCGCCCTGCGCGCCCTGCGCGCCGCGGGCAGGAGGGTGCCGGAGGACGTGGCGGTCGTCGGCTTCGACGACATCGAGGCCGCCCTGTACACCGCCCCCGCCCTGACCACCGTGCGCAGCCCGATGAGAGACCAGGCGGCGGCCACCGTGCGGCTGCTGCTCGGCCTGTTCGACGGCGCGCCGCGCGACCCGGTCATCATGCCCAACGACCTGGTCATCCGCGACTCCGCCTGACGCCTGCGCCGCACTGGTCGGCGTCGCCGGCTGGACGTACGCTTCGGGCATGGGACGGGCGGTGATGGCCGACGAGCTGCTGCGGCTGGCGTTGTGCGGCGCCGGGGACGGGTGGGTCGTGGGCGAGGACGGGCGCCCCCGGGTCCCGTCCGGGCTGGACCCGGGGCTCGCGGGCGCGCTGCTCGCGGAGCTGGTGATCATCGGCGCCCTCCGGCGCGACGGCGAGTGCCTGCGGGCCGTGCGTCAAGGGCCCGTGGGGGACGCCGTGCTGGACGCCGTGCTGGCCCGCGTCTCCCGCGAGACGCGGCCGCGCACGGCCACCTGGTGGGCGATCCGGCTCGCCGGCGACACGCCGCACGTGGCCGGGCTGGCCGGCCTGCGCCGGCAGGGCGGCGTCACCGAGTACGAGCAACGGGTGCGCGGCCTGCTGCGAACCAGGACGGTCAGGCGGTGCTTCGCCGTCGAGAACGGCGCCGAGGAGGCGATCGTCCGGCGGCTGCGCGCGGCCCTCGACGGGGAGCGGTCGGACGACCGCACCCTGGCCCTGCTGGCGATCGCGCACGCCTGCCGGGTGGACCGCGCGTACTTCCGCGACCTGTCCCGGCGCGCGCTGAAGACCCGTGTCCGCGAGGTCGCCGGCGACCACTGGGCCGCCAAGGCCGTCGCCGGCGCCATCAACGACGCCGAGGTCCTCTACGTGGCGGCGAACGGCTCCCTGTAGGCGGGGCGACGGGCGCGGCGGCGAGGTCCTCCGCGTGCCCGGGTGCGGCGTCGTCCTCGGAGTGCTCAGCTGAGGGCGGGGCGGCGACGAGCCAGGTGGGCTGGGCGAACCCCTACCGCGGCCTTCTGAGCCGGCCGCGCGGGGCCGGGGACAGGGGCATTCCCGCGGCCGGAGGGGCCGCGGTCATCGGACGCCGTCGCGGGCGGCCGGTGGCGCCGTGGCGGCGGCGGGGGGCCAGTCGGTGGCCAGCAGGCCGTAGAGCAGGTCGTCGGTCCACTCGCCCTTCATCCACGTGTGGTGACGGCGCAGGCCCTCGCGCCGGAAGCCGACGCGTTCGAGGAGCCGGGCGGAGCGCAGGTTGCGGGCGTCGCACTCGGCCGACAGCCGGTGCAGCCCCCGGTCCTCGAACAGGTGGGCGACGACGCGGGACACGGCCTCGGTGGCGTAGCCGTGCCCCTGGTGGGCGGGGGCCAGGGTGTAGCCGATCTCGGCCTGCATCCGGTTGTCGTGCGTGTTGACGCCGACGTCGCCGAGCAGCACGCCCTCGCGCTCGATGGCGTACTGGAACCAGCCGGGGGCCAGGGGGTCGCCGCCGGCGAGCACCGCCACCAGGAGCCGGGACTGCTCGGCGGACATCGAGGGGTCCCACGGCTGGTAGCGCGCGACCTCGGGATCGGAGCGGTAGGCGGCCACCGCGGCGGCGTCCTCCGGGCGGAAGCGCCGCAGGGTCAGCCTGGCCGTCGACAGAAGCATCCCGGCAGTATTCCGCATCTCCCGCGGATCACCTCAAGCCCCCCATGCGGTCCGCCGCCCGGAGGCCCGCGGAGCGCCCCCGCCGCGCGGCGGGGCGGGGGGCCTTCCCCGCGGGTGGTTCCGGGCCCCCGGCGACGCGTCGACGGCGCAGGTCGCGGCCGCATCGGGTGCCGGCGCGGCCGGCCGGGGGCCGGGCGGTGGGGAGGGCGACCGTATTGACACGGAATATTTACAGTCGTACCGTCCCCTCGTCGGCGATGCCGGATCATCACCACCGCGGGACCGGCCGTGAGCCGGGGCGGTTCGACGCTTGCGCCCGGGCCGGGCGGACGGGTGGCGATCGGCAGTTCAGGTCGCGACCGCCACGTGCCCGGCGGTCCTTCCCCTCCTATTCCCTCGCCATGCGGCAGGGCACGCGGATCCCCCGTACCCCCCGCCCACGCATGGGCGGATCCGGCCGCACCAGGCGGGCCAAGCATCACGACGCCGCGACGCACGCCCCGCGAGCCGGAGCGTGGCGCGGTACGAGGAGGTTCCGTGATTCTGGAACACGACCACGCCGGCACCGCCGGACCGCCACGCCGCGCCGACCGGCGGCACAGGCCACGCATGATGGTCCTGGCGGTGCTCGTCGCGGTGGGTCTCGCGCCCGCCGCGGCACCGGGCGCCGAGGCGGTCGCCCGGACGGCGCCCACGGCCACGACGGCCGGTGCCACGGCCACGACGGCCGCGAACGCCGTCACCGCCGAGGCCGGTGCGGCGGCCGCCGTGCCGACCGGCTGGACCACCGTCGTCAACGTCAACAGCGGCAAGTGCGTTGACGCCCGGGGCTCGACCTCGGCCAACGGCACCGCCGTGCAGCAGAACCCGTGCAGCGGCACGGGCGCCCAGCAGTGGCAGCTCCAGCCGACCAGCGGCGGCTACTACCGCGTGAACAGCAACCTGGGCGCCTCCCAGGCGTGGGACGTCACCGACGTCTCCACCGCCGACGGGGCGAAGATCCAGCTGTGGAACTACGGCGGCGGCGCCAACCAGCAGTGGCTGCCGGTGGAAGAGGCAGGAGGCGCGTACCACTTCGTGAACCGTCACTCAGGCAAGTGCCTCGACGTCCCCGCCCGCTCGACGGCGGACGGCGTCCAGCTCCAGCAGTACGCGTGCAACGGCACGCCCGCGCAGTCGTTCACCATGGGCGGCGGCACGACGCCGCCGGGCGACGGGCCCGACCTCGGCCCGAACGTCAGCGTGTTCGACCCGTCCATGCCGGCCTCGACGATCCAGAGCCGGCTGAACTCGGTCTTCAGCCAGCAGCAGACCGCCCAGTTCGGCGCGAACCGCTTCGCCCTGCTGTTCAAGCCGGGCTCCTACGACGTCGACGTCAACGTGGGCTACTACACCCAGGTGCTCGGCCTGGGCGCGTCGCCCGACGACGTGAACATCAACGGCGCCGTGCACGTCGAGGCCGACTGGTTCCAGGGCAACGCCACGCACAACTTCTGGCGCGGCGCCGAGAACCTGTCGGTCACCCCGGCCGGCGGCAACGACCGATGGGCGGTCTCGCAGGCCTCCGCCTACCGCCGCATGCACCTGCGCGGCAACCTGCAGCTCGACGACGGAGGCTGGTCCAGCGGCGGCTTCATCGCCGACTCCAGGATCGACGGCCAGGTGCGCTCGGGATCCCAGCAGCAGTGGCTGTCGCGCAACTCCCAGTTCGGGAGCTGGGCGGGGGCGAACTGGAACATGGTGTTCGTCGGCGTGCAGGGCGCGCCGGGCAACACCTTCCCCAGCCCGCCTTACACCAACGTGGCGTCCTCGCCGGTGCTGCGGGAGAAGCCGTTCCTGTACGTCGACGGGGCGGGTGCCTACCAGGTGTTCGTGCCGGCGCTGCGCACCAACGCCCAGGGCACCACCTGGGGCGGCGGCGCGGCGGCGGGCTCGTCGATCCCGATCGGCCAGTTCTTCGTCGCCAAGCCCGGCAACACGGCCGCCGAGATCAACGCCGCGCTGGCCGAGGGCAAGAACCTGCTGTTCACCCCCGGCATCTACCGCCTGAGCGACACGATCAGGGTGAACCGGGCGAACACCGTGGTGCTGGGCCTGGGCCTGGCGACGATCATCCCGCAGAACGGCGTCACGGCCATGTCGGTCGCCGACGTCGACGGCGTGAAGGTCGCGGGCCTGCTCATCGACGCCGGGACGACCAACTCGGCGACGCTGATGCAGGTCGGGCCGTCGGGCTCCGCGCAGAGCCACGCGGCCAACCCCACCTCGCTGCACGACGTGTACTTCAGGATCGGCGGCGCGGCGGTCGGCAAGGCGACCACGAGCCTGGTGGTCAACAGCCGCGACGTCATCGGCGACCACCTGTGGCTGTGGCGCGGCGACCACGGCACCGGGATCGGGTGGACGTCCAACACCGCCGACACCGGCCTGGTGGTCAACGGCGACGACGTCACGATGTACGGCCTGTTCGTCGAGCACTACCAGAAGTACCAGACGATATGGAACGGCAACGGCGGCCGGACGTACTTCTACCAGAACGAGATGCCCTACGACCCGCCCAACCAGGCGGCGTGGATGAACGGCGGCACCCAGGGCTACGCGGCCTACAAGGTGGCCGACTCCGTCACCACCCACGAGGCGTGGGGGCTCGGCAGCTACTGCTACTTCAACGCCAACCCCGGCGTGGTGGCCGCCCGGGCGTACGAGGTGCCCGACAGGCCGGGAGTGCGGTTCCGCAACATGGTGACGGTCTCGCTCGGCGGCGTCGGCACGATCAGCCGCGTCATCAACAACGCCGGAGGGCCGTCCAACACGGCGACCAACGTGGCCAACCTGGTCGCCTACCCCTAGGCCGGAGTGTCCACCCCCCCTGGCGGGGGAGCGGACGCCCGCGGGCTCGTGCGGTTCCTCCCGCCTCGGGGCGGGAGGAACCCCCGGACCCGGAACGCCCTGACGGATCTTCCGTCAGGGCGTTCTCCGTGCCGTGCCAGGCGCTTCCCGGCCGATCCGCCGCGGGCGATCTCCACGCGCGGAAGATCATGAAGAACGCGCTCCCCGAGCGTGCGCGGCCGGGGGGCCTTCCAGGAACATGTCAGGGAAAACTGTTACCAGTCGACGTCCTTCGCCTGACCGCTCTCGGACACCGGGGAACCGCTCGCCGGGAGGCATCCACAACCCCGCTGCTCAAGGGGGGTTGGTGCGGTCCAAGCGACTCGCTTCAGAGCTCTCTTCCGCCCTCGCCCGGGGTTGCCGAAGGGTGTGCGCCGTGTTTCCGGGGGGTTAATTTGACCCTTGACAGGCCTTGTCGGGGGGGAGCACTCTCTCGGTGAGAGAGCGCTCCCCGGAGCTCCCCCGTAGCGATTGCGGCCCCCCACCCTCAGGAGGAGACGCGATGCCGCCGTCCCCCCGTCCATCTCGCCTGGCCCTTCTGATCGCCCTCGCGGTCAGCCTGGTCACGTCCATCCTCACCATCGCGCCGGCCAGCGCGGCCGACCCCCTGCTGTCGCAGGGCAAGACGGCCACCGCCTCGTCCACCGAGGGCGGCGCGTTCCCCGCGTCGGCCGCCGTGGACGGCAACCCCGGCACCCGCTGGTCCAGCGGGTTCGCCGACCCGCAGTGGATCCAGGTCGACCTGGGCGTCACCGCGAACATCACCCAGGTGGTGCTGAACTGGGAGGCCGCCTACGGCCGCGCCTTCCAGATCCAGACCTCGTCCAACGGGTCCACCTGGACGCCGATCTACTCCACCACCACGAGCACCGGCGGCAACCAGACCCTGACGGTCACCGGTTCCGGCCGGTACGTGCGGGTGTACGGCACGCAGCGCGCCCTGCAGTACGGCTACTCCCTGTGGGAGTTCCAGGTGTTCGGCACCACCGGCACGACTCCTCCCGACCCCGACCCGGGGACCGAGCGGCTGCTGTCGTACAACAAGCCGGGCGTCGCCTCCAGCTCGCAGAGCGACGTGAACTGCTACGAGTGCACCCCCGCCCGCGCCTTCGACCGTGACCCGGCGAGCCGCTGGGCGACCAGCTCCACCACCGGCTGGGTCGACCCGGGCTGGATCTACGTCGACCTCGGCGCCGTCGCCCAGATCAGCAGGGTCGTCCTGCAGTGGGACCCGGCCTACGCCAGGGCCTTCCAGATCCAGACCTCCAACGACGCCGTGAACTGGACGCCGATCTACTCCACCACGACCGGCACCGGGTTCAAGCAGACCCTGACGGTCAGCGGCTCCGGCCGGTACGTGCGGATGTACGGCACCCAGCGCTCCAGCGCCTACGGCTACTCGCTGTGGGAGTTCCAGGTGTGGGGCACCGGTGGCGCGCCGAACACCCCGCCGCCGCTGCCGCCCGACCCGCGCAACCCCCCGCAGCTCGTGTGGAGCGACGAGTTCAACGGCGCGGCCGGCTCCAAGCCCGACCCCGCCAAGTGGACCATCGACACCGGAACCGGCCCGAACAACGAGCTGGAGTACTACACCAACAACAACAACGCGTCCATGAACGGCTCGGGCAGCCTGGTGATGGAGGCGCGCAGGGAGGCCACCCCCGGGTCGTCCTGCCCCGGCGGCACCTGCCAGTACACCTCGCACCGCATGAACACCGGCGGCAAGTTCACCTTCACCTACGGCCGGGTCGAGGCCCGTGTCAAGGTGCCGAAGGGCAACGGCCTGTGGCCGGCGTTCTGGATGATGGGCGCCGACTTCCTGACCGGCCGCCCGTGGCCGTACAACGGTGAGATCGACATCATGGAGGTGCTCGGCAAGGACACCTTCACGGCCTACTCCACCGTGCACGCGCCCGCCTACAACGGCGGCGGCGGCATCGGGGCGCCGTACACCCTGCCCGGCGGGGCCGACTTCGCCAGCGACTACCACGTCTGGGCCGCCAACTGGGACAGCCGGGGCATCGTCTACACCCTCGACGGCCGCACCGTCTTCACCCTCAGCAAGGACGAGGTGGAGCGCACGCGCGGACCGTGGGTGTTCGACCACCCCTTCTACCTGATCCTCAACCTGGCCGTCGGCGGCGACTGGCCCGGCCCGCCGGACGCCTCCACCGGCTTCCCCAAGCAGATGCTCGTCGACTACGTACGCGTCTACCAGTAACCAGCCCGCTCGTCCCGGTACGGCCCCCGGAGGCCGTACCGGGGCCCTCCCCCCGAAGGAGTCACCCTGATGTATCGGGCCACCCCCCCGACCGGTACACGACGGAACCGACTGCGGCTGACCGTCCTGATGAGCGCGCTGACCGCGCTGCTCGGCAGCTCCCTGGTCACCGCGACCGCACCCCAGGCGGACACCACGAAGGAGGCCCGGGCGGCGATCGTCCCGGTCGCCGAGTTCCTGGCCGAGTGTCCGTACAGCCACCGCCTGCCCGACGACCCGATCATCTTCCCCGGCATGCCGGGCGCGTCGCACATGCACAGCTTCTTCGGAAGCACCTCCGCCAACGCGCACTCCACCCTGCAGTCGCTGATGACCTCGCGCTCCACCTGCAACCCCGCGGTGGACACCTCCTCGTACTGGGTGCCGACCCTGTACAACGGCAACACCCCGGTGGAGCCGACCGGCACCACCTTCTACTACCTGGGTGAGGGTGTGAGCGACGCGGTCCGCCAGCGGATCCAGCCGTTCCCGCTCGGCCTGCGCTTCATCGCCGGCAACGCCAAGGCGACCTCCCCGAACGACCCGTCGTCCAACGCCCGCTGGTCCTGCCTGCACGCCGGGCACGTCCCGCCGAGCAAGGACTTCGTGACCTGCCCCTCCGGCACGATGCTGGAGTCCTACCTGGACTTCCCGCAGTGCTGGAACGGCCGTGACCTGGACTCGGCCGACCACAAGAGCCACATGGCCTACCCGGTCAACAACGGCTGCCCGTCGACGCACCCGGTGCCGGTGCCCAAGCTGCGCCAGGTGCTTCGGTACCCCGTCAGCGGAAACCCGGCCAACTTCCGGCTCGCGTCCGGGCCCGGGTACACGATGCACGGCGACTTCTTCAACGCCTGGCCCGAGGCCGAGCAGGCGCGCCGTGTGAACGACTGCATCCGCCCGAAGATCAAGTGCGGAGCCGACGGCCGTCCCTCCTGACGGCCGCGCAGTGACTCCTGGGGGCGAGGTGCGGCACGCCGACCCGTCACCTCGTCCCCAGGGACCACCCCGAGGCGTATGTTCGTCCACTGGACGGCCGGGTGCCCTGTGCTATGGAGCACCCGGCATGCTTGTCCCGCCAGGTGGGCGGACATAACGCCTTTTCAGGGTTCACGCGTAGACACAAGGAGCCAGCATGAGACGGGCCGCGCCCCTTCGCCAGGCCGCCGCGGCGTGGCCGCTCACCGCGGCCCTGCTGGCCGCCGCGCCGCTCGGCGCCGCGTGCTCCGCCGCCCCTCCCCGGGCCGCCGGCACCGCCGCGCCCGCCGCCACGTCGTCCGCGACGCCCGCGCCCTCGGCCGCGCCGTCCTCCCAGCACCCGCTCGCGGTCGCGGTGTCACGCGGCTTCGGCCCCACCGACCTCGCCTGGATCGAGCTGATGATCCCCATGGACGAGTCGATCCTGCGCATGCTGGCCGTCGTCCCCGAGAAGACGGGCGACTCCGGGCTGCGCCGCCTGGCCGAGCGCCTGGGCGAGGACCACCGCGCCGAGGTGGTGAAGCTGCGCCAGCTCCTGCTGCGCGCCGCCGCCCCCGAGAACAACCCCCACCAGGGGCACAACATGCCGGGCATGGTCACCGACGAGGAGCAGAAGGAGATGGAGGCCGCCAAGGGCGCGGCCTTCGACCGCCTGTTCACCGGCCACCTGCGCGAGCACCTCAAGCAGTCCGTCATCGTGGCCGACGGCGAGCGCGACGCCGGCATCCACAAGGACACCAAGGCCTTGGCCACCGCGGTCGCCAAGGCGCGGGCGGCCCAGCTCGCCGAACTGGGCCGCCTCGGCGGGTGACCGGCCCCGGCCTCAGAGCGCGGTGGCCCGGCGCAGCTCGTCGGCGACGTGCGGGGGCAGGCTGAACTGCTGGACGGTCTCCATCGAGGCCGTGCCGAAGTGCTCGAGGAACCCCTGCGGAGTCGAGGTGTCGCGAGGCGCCGCCAGGTAGGGCAGCAGCCTGCGCTCGGCCTCGCGCACCCCCTCCTGCACCGACATGTGCCGGGCGACGTCCTCCAGGCTGCCCTCGTAGTGGATGACGCGGACCACCACGTCGTCCTTGAGGAACAGCCCGGTGCCGAGCAGCAGCCCGCTGGGCTTGCCGTCCTCGTCCGTGAGAACCGGCGACTCCGGCCGGGTGAACCCGGAGAAGATCTCGTTGATCTCCTTCTCGTGGCCGGGCCTGACGCGGTAGGTGATCGCGGCGTATGCCATCTCGACGTCCTCTCAGTGGGCCGCGGCGACTTCGTAGACCTCGGCCGCCCGGTCGGCGGCCGTGCGGAACCGGCGCAGCGGCGCGGTCGCGAGGTGCTGGCCGGGGTCGTCGGCCCAGGCGTTGAAGGACTCGATGTCCCGCCACTCGCTCATGATCGCGTAGGTGGCCGGGTCGGTCGCCGAGCGCCACAGCTCGTTGCCGACCAGCCCCGGCGTGCCCGCCAGCTCCGCGCTGACCTTGTGGTACGTCTCCTCAAGCGCGTCGCGGTCGTCGGCCGCCCCGTGCCACACCAGGATCCGGACGCGCGGCCTGGCCGTCATCGTCACAGGCCCCCGTCGACGTTCACCGTCTCGCCGGTGATGTACGCCGCCTGGTCGCCCGACAGGAAGACGACGACGTTGGCGACGTCCTCGGGCCTGCCGAGCCTGCCGAGCGGGCTGCGCCTGCGGTACTCCTCCAGGCGCTGGTCCATGCCCTCGTCGGGCGCGGCATCCGGCTCGACGGTGTCGATGATGCCCGGCGCCACCACGTTGACGCGGATCCCGCGCGGGCCGAGCTCCTTGGACAGGGAGCGGGCCAGGCCGATCAGGCCCGCCTTGGCCGCGGTGTAGTGCGCACGCAGCGGGATGCCGACCAGGGCGGCCTTGGAGCCGACGAAGATCACCGAGGAGCCGTCCGACAGCAGCGGCAGCGTCTCCTGGGTGAGGTGGTAGGCCGCGGACAGGTTGGTGTCCAGGACGCGGTCCCACTCCTTCCGCGCGAGCTTCGCGAACGGCACGTGGCTGATCACGCCGGCGTTGTGCACGACGATCTGCAGGGTGCCGAACCGCGCGCGGCAGTCGGCGGCCAGGCCCGCGATCTGGGCGGGGTCGCTGACGTCGGCCCGCACGACGTGGTGCTTGCCCTCGGTCTCCTCAAGGTCGCGTTCCAGCCGGGCCGCCGCCTCGGTGTCGCCGCTGTAGCAAGTGACCACGTTGGCGCCGGCCCGGGCCAGGCCGAGCACCACGCTGCGCCCGATGCCCCGGGTGCCGCCCGTGACCAGGGCGTTGCTGCCGTCCAACCGGATGCCGCTCATCTGACCTCCTCGGCGACGCGCCGCGCCGCTGCCTGCTCCACCAGGTTCTTGATCCGCGCGAGCTGCACCAGCGAGTTGCGGTTGATGCGGTCGGTCATCGCGTCGTCGTCGACCGGGGCCTCCGGCCGCATGTGGAAGTCCTGGACCCACCGCATCTCCACGCCGCCCGCGACCTCGCTGTAGCGCCAGAAGATGCTCATGTACTCGAACGGCCCCGGCTCGACGCGCCGGGCCCGCACCGTGCGGGCGGCGGGGTCGGGCGTCCGCTCCGACACCCAGCTCCAGACCTTGCCGTTCTCGTCGGGGTGCATGGTCAGCCGGAAGCGGATCGTCGGCCCGTCGGACGACAGCACCTCGGCCGCGGAGTACTCGCTGAACAGGGACGGCCACGAGGGCACGTCGTTGGTCATCTCCCAGACCAGGTCCATGGGCGCGTCGATGACCACGGAGTTCTCGGTGTGCCCCGGCATCACCTCACCGCCAGCTGGCTGTTGACGTAGCTCACCACGGTGCGCGGGGTGTCGTCCTGCTCCATGTCGCCCTCCCCGACGGGGACGCCGAAGTCGTCGCTGAGCCGGACCGACAGCTCCAGCACGGCCAGGGAGTCGTACCCCAGCTCCGTGAAGGTGCGGTCGGCGATGTCGCCGTCGAGGTCGACGGATTCGTCCTGCCCCGCGCACGCACGCATCAGCGCGCGCAGGTCGTCGAGGGTGAAGTCACGCATCTGCATCTCCGCATCGCCTTCGCCTGACCGCGTGTTCACGCGGGCGTCCACCGGTAGAACGGCTGGGCCATCGCGTCCTTCGGCTCCCGCCATCCCGGGTCGTACGGGCTGATGTGCTCGGCCAGCCGCTGGTTGATCTCCTCGTACAGGGGGTGGCTGCGCGCCTTGTAGAGGTTGGGCGTGATGTCCCCGTCCGCCTCGACCAGGTGGAAGTACAGGTCGTGGAAGCGGAACAGGGTGCGCGCGGAGACGCCGATCAGGTGCGGGAGCTCCGACGCGTCCGAGTCCGCGAAGATCTTGGCCACGTCGTCGGCTCTCTCCGGGGCCATCCGGGCGACGATCAGGGTCCTGTGCATCTGCTCCTCCGCGCTGGTCGGTGCCTGGCCAGGCCAGAGAACGCAGGGCGGCTAGTGACCGGCTCGAAGGCGGCTGGTGCGCCCGCCGCCCGCGCGGCGGGCCCGGCGGCTCCAGTGGCCTACGAGTACGCGGACGTAGGACTCGTCAGGAAGCTCGCGCCGTCTCGCATCCCGTCAGGAGGTTCAGACGATGGGGAAACGGCTACCCGCGTCCGTGGGCGTGGTCGGACCACCTGGTGCCGCCGCCCTTCCACCGCAGGCCAGGCTGCTCTTCTTGACCAGCGGCACCCGGATCTCGCACGTGCTGCACGCCGTGACCGCCCTGGGGGTCGCCGATCACCTGGCGGACGGGCCCCTGCCGCCCGGCGAGATCGCCGCCGCCGCGGGGTGCGACGCCGACGCGCTGGCCAGGCTGCTGCGGGCGGCCGCCGCGGTCGGGCTGGTCGAACGCCTCGACGACGGCAGGTACACGCTCACCGACCTGTCGGAGCTGCTGCGCTCCGACGTCCCGGGCGGTCTGCGGGACGCCGTCCTGTACGCCGGTCACGCGATGACCGTCCGCCCGTACGGCGACCTGGCGGAGACCGTCCGCACCGGGGAGCCGGCCTTCGACCGGGTGTTCGGCATGCCGTTCTACGAGTACGGCAAGGCCGACCCGGCGGCGGGGCGGCTGATGAACAGCGCGATGCGGCACCTGTCGTCGGCGACCTCGGCCACGCTGCTGGACGCCTGCGACCTGCACCGCTTCGAGCGGGTGGCCGACGTCGGCGGCGGCACCGGCCGGTTCCTGACCGAGGTGCTGAGGCGCAGCCCGGCCGCCAAGGGCGTGCTGGTCGACCAGCCCGCCGTGGTGGAGCAGGCGCGGCTCACGCTGGCCCGCACCGAGGAGGCGCGGCGCATGACCTTCGTCGGCGCCGACTTCTTCGAGCGGGTGCCGGCCGGGTGCGACGCGTACGTGCTCAAGAGCGTGCTGCACAACTGGGGTGACGCCGACGCCGCCCGGGTGCTGCGCTGCGTGCGCGAGGCCATCGGCGTGGACGCCGACGCGCGCCTGTTCGTCTTCGAGCAGGTGCTCGGCGCCCCCAACACCTGGGACAACGGCGCGTTCATGGACATCGACATGATGCTCAAGTTCGGCGGCCGCGTCCGCGACCTCGCAGAGTGGCGGCGGTTGCTCGGCGAGGCCGGCTTCGCGCCGGCGAACGAGCCGCGGCCCGGCTCTTGGACGGTCCAGGTATGGCGCCCCTGCTGACCGAGCCGGCGCCCAGGGCGCCGGCGGCCGTGGTGGGCGCGACGGGGTTCATCGGCTCCCGGCTGGTCCCCGGCCTGCGCGCGGCCATGGTCCCCACCCACGCCTTCGGCCGGCACACGCCGCTCACGCCCGGCGGCCGGCTGGCCGACGGCCTGCGGGAGGCGCGCACCGTCTTCTACCTCGCCACCAGGATCACCCCGGCCGTGGCCGAGGAGCATCCCGAGCTGGTGGAGGCCGACCGCTCGGCGTTCGTCGGGCTGCTCAAGCAGCTCGGCCGCACCGGCACGCGACCGACCGTGGTGCTGACCAGCTCCGGCGGCACCGCCTACGACCCCGCCTTCCCCCCTCCCTACTCCGAGGAGTCGCCGGTCAGGGCGACCAGCCGGTACGGCCGGGCCAAGCTGCTGCTGGAGCAGGAGCTGCTGGCCCGCGCCGACGTCATCCGCCCCGTGGTGCTGCGCCTGGCCAACGTGTACGGGCCCGGGCAGCGCAGCTGCAACGGGCTCGGCGTGGTGCCGCACTGGCTGGAGGCCATCGCCGACGGGCGGCCCGTCGTCGTGCTCGGCGACCCGGGCACCAGCAGGGACTACGTGTACGTCGACGACACGGTGCAGGCGCTGATCCGCGTGCACCTGGTGGCCTCGGAGCCGGGCGGGCCCGGCCGGGACGCCCTGCCGTCGATGCTCAACGTCGGCTCGGGCGAGCCGGTGTCGCTGAAGGACCTGCTGTCGGTGATCACCGAGGTGGTCGGGTTCGAGCCGCTGGTCGAGCACCGTGAGCGGCGCTCGTTCGACCGGCACGCGGCCTGGCTGGACGTGACCCGCGCGCGGTCCTGCCTCGGGTGGCGGCCGCGGACGCCGCTGGAGACGGGCGTCTCGGAGGCGTGGGGGGCGATGCGGACCGACCTCGCGCGGACGCGTCCCCAGAACTTCTCAAGGCGATAGAGACAGACGTCGTGTGGACGACCGGTGCCACGGCGTACCAGAGCCGCAGGAGGCGCACGTAATGATCGATGAGAAGGGATCGCTCCTCCTGGAGCAGGTCCGGAAATATCACCGCGAGTCCGAGGTCTTCGCGACGTTCACGCCCGGCGTGACGCCCGTGCTGCCCTCCGGCGCCGTGCTGGACGAGAACGACCGCGCGGCGCTGGTGGAGGCGGCGCTGGACATGCGAATCGCGGCGGGCAAGAGCGCGCGCAGGTTCGAGAGCGCGTTCGCCCGCGTGATCGGCTCGGGCCGGGCCCACCTGGTCAACTCCGGGTCGTCGGCGAACCTGCTCGCGCTGGCCTCCCTGACCTCGCCGCAGCTGGAGGAGCGCAGGCTGCGTCCCGGCGACGAGGTGATCACCGCGGCGGCCGGCTTCCCGACGACCGTCAACCCGATCCTGCAGAACGGGATGGTGCCGGTCTTCATCGACGTCGAGATCGGCACCTACAACGCCGCCCCCGAGCGCATCGAGGCGGCCATCGGCCCGCGGACCAGGGCGATCATGCTGGCGCACACCCTCGGCAACCCCTTCGAGGCGGACGAGATCGTCCGCATCGCGCGCGAGCGCGACCTGTGGCTCATCGAGGACAACTGCGACGCCGTGGGCTCGACCTACCGCGGCCGGCCCACCGGGTCGTTCGGCGACCTGTCGACGGCCAGCTTCTACCCGGCCCACCACATCACCATGGGCGAGGGCGGCTGCGTCGCCGTGGCCAACCCGAAGCTGGCGCGCATCGTGGAGTCGATGCGCGACTGGGGCCGCGACTGCTGGTGCGAGCCGGGGGAGGACAACAGGTGCCTCAAGCGGTTCGACTACCAGCTCGGCAGCCTGCCCCTGGGCTACGACCACAAGTACACCTTCTCCCACGTCGGCTACAACCTGAAGAGCACCGACCTTCAGGCCGCCCTGGGCCTCAGCCAGCTCGACAAGCTGGAGGAGTTCGGCGCGGCCCGGCGGCGCAACTGGCGGCACCTGCGCGAGGGCCTGGCCGA
This sequence comes from Sphaerisporangium sp. TRM90804, assembly GCF_029846175.1. Taxonomy (GTDB): domain Bacteria; phylum Actinomycetota; class Actinomycetes; order Streptosporangiales; family Streptosporangiaceae; genus Sphaerisporangium. The sequence continues at coordinate 82,615 of NZ_JARWAC010000013.1, forward strand.
CATGGAGGACCTGTTCATCCTGCCCTCGCCGACGCCCGACAGCGACCCGAGCTGGTTCGGCATGGTCCTGTCCATCCGGCCCGAGAGCGGCGTGCAGCGCAGGGACCTGCTGAACTTCCTGGAGGCGCGCCGGATCGGCACCCGCCAGCTCTTCGGCGGCAACCTCACCCGCCACCCCGCCTACGGCGACCGCGTCTTCCGGGTCGCGGGCGACCTGACCAACAGCGACTTCATCACCACCCAGTCGTTCTGGATCGGCGTCTATCCCGGCATCACCCGGCCGATGGCCGACTACATGATCGAGTCCCTGCACGAGTTCAGGGACGGCCCGCGCTCCCGGCGGACCCGCGTGCCGGCGGCCCGCGTGGGCGCCGACGCCCGGCAGGTGGCCGGGACCTCGCACCAGGGCACCTGACGGACGACGGGCCCGTGTCCCCCCGAGGGAAGGGGACACGGGCCCGTTCTCGCGCGCGTGAGATCCCCGCGCACCCGGCCGGAGGGCCGGGCGCGCGGGGATCGGCGTGTGCGGGGGTTCGCGGGGACGCCTCGTAGCGCGTCCGGGAGAGCGGATCGGCCGCGACGGCCGCGAGGCGGTGCGTCAGAACCGGCGCAGGTGACCCGCCCGCCGGCGGGGCGGACGGATCACCTGCTGACACAGCAGCGGAAACATGGTCTTTGGGGGACGGTCAGCGGGCCGCCCGTCCGTAGCGCCAGACGGCGAAGACGCCGAAGATCAGCGCCCACGCGGCCAGCGCCCCGATGGAGCTCAGGCGCGGGGCCTGGTCGGCGACGACCCGCCAGCCCAGGTCGCCCGCGAAGTAGGCGGGGGAGTACTCGGCTATGGTGCGCACGGCCGCGGGGAACAGCTCGACCGGGTACCAGAGGCCGCCGAGGATGGCGAGCGTGAAGTACAGGCCGACGGTGAGCCCTTGGGAGGACTCCACCTTCGTCACGTAGCCGATGCCGACGCCGAGCGCCGCGAACGGGATCGACCCCAGCCACAGCAGCGCGACGATCAGCACCCACTGCGCGAGGGTGAGGCGCACGCCGCCCAGCAGCACGCCGGAGGCCAGCACGAGCACCACGGCCGCGGGCACGGCGATGGTGCCGGCCAGCAGCTTGGAGATCACGTACGTGCGCGGCGCGAGCGGGGTGACGGCGAGCGTGCGCGTCCACCCGATCTGCCGTTCCAGCGCGATGCGGCTGGCGCTGAACAGCGCCATGCCGATGGCCCCGTAGGTGGCCATCGAGATCATGTAGAAGCTGCGGGCCTGGCCGGGGTTGGGGCCGCCGACGTTCAGCACGTGCACGAACATCAGGTACATCACGACGGGAAAGATGATCAGGTAGATCAGATAGGTCGGCGTCCGCACCAGGCGGATCAGCTCGAGCCGGAGGAACGCGGCCACCTCAGCCCTCCCCGTGGGTCAGCGCGACGAAGGCGTCCTCGAGGTCGACGCCTCCCACTTCGAACTCGTGCGCGTCGGGATACTTGTCCATCAGCGCGCGGAGCGTGGCGTCGGAGTCGGTCGAGTGCAGGATCACGCGCTCGCCGCGCGTCCGCGCGGAGGTGACCCCCGGCAGGTCGTTCATGACGCTCACGTCGGCGATCGACAGCGTGCACTCCACGACCTTGAACGGCACCAGCGACTTGATGGTGGCGATGCTGCCGTCGGCGACCACGCGGCCCTTGGCCAGCAGCACGACGCGGTCGGCGTAGGAGTCGGCCTCGGCCAGGTAGTGGGTCGCGAAGATGACGGTGTCGCCGCCCGCCGTCAGGGAGGACGCCTCCTTCCAGAAGTCGCGCCGCCCCTCGACGTCCATGCCGACGGTGGGCTCGTCGAAGATGAGCAGCTCGGGGTCGCCGACCAGCGCCATGGCGAAGCGCACCCGCTGCTTCTGGCCGCCGGACAGGCGTCCCACCCGGCGGTCGCGCAGCTCCGAGAGCCCGGCGATGGCCAGGGCGTCCTCGACCGGCCGTGCCTTGGGGTACAGGGCGGCCATGGCGCGGGCCATCTCGCCGACGGTCACCTCGTCGACCAGGCCGCCGTCCTGCAGCATCGCGCCCATGCGGCCCTTGGTCAGGGCGGTCTTCGGCGAGCCGCCGAGCACGCTGAGCTCTCCGGAGTCCGGGGCCAGCAGACCGAGCACCATGTTGAGCAGGGTGGACTTGCCGGCGCCGTTGGGCCCGAGTATGGCGACCTTCTGGCCGCGTTCTATGCGTAAGTCCAGGCCGTCGACGGCGGTCACCGAGCCGTACGACTTTCTCAGATCGGTGAGCGAGATTACGGTTTCAGCCACATCTCCACCTAAACGTCGACGGCGAATCGCCTGTAGTGGTGAATGTCATAACTTCACAAAGCCCTGTCTCCGGCACCGGCCGGAGTGGAGGACGCCGCCGTGCGTTCGAGGAGGTCGGCCGCGGCCACGTGGTCGCCGTCCGCCTCCTGCTCGGCGCGCATGCGGCGCAGCGCCCGCCGCACCTCGTCGCTGCCCGCGGCCTTCTCCACGGCCGAGCGCAGCGCGGCCGGCGTCACCGTCCGGTGGTCGAGCTGGACGCCGAGGTCGAGCGCGGACACCTGGTCGGCCGTGACCTCCTGCTCCGGCGTCATGGGGACGACCACCATGGGCACCTCGTGGGCGATCGCCTCCACGACGCTGTTGGTGCCGCCGTGCGTGACGAAGGCGTCGGCCGCGCGCAGCACCCGCAGCTGCGGCATCGACGGCCGGGCGATCACGTTGGCCGGCAGCGCGCTCGCGGGCGTGTGGTCGCCCAGCGACAGCAGGACCTGCCACGAGCCGTCGTCGAAGGCGGCGCACACCGTCTGGACCATCTCGTCCCAGAGGCTGTGCACCGTGCCGATGGAGACGTAGACGACCCGCCTGCCGGGGTCGAGGCCGTCGAGCACCGGGTCGGGCCCGGCGGGCTCGGGGCGCAGGCAGCTTCCCACGAACGTCACCGGGTCGGCGAAGGTGTCGCCGGCGGGGTGGAAGGCCCGGGGCATCACCACCAGCACCACCTTCTCGTCGCGCGCGAACAGCCCCCCGGGGCTCTCCTGGATGCCGTGCGCCCTGTTGACGCGTTCCATCACCGGGGTGATCACCCCGAAGGAGTCGGCCAGCCGTTCCCGCAGCGGCGCGTAGTGGGCGTTCCCCATGAGGGAGAAGTGCTCGTTGCTCACGTAGCTGCTCAGGAGGAGCGCGGCGGGGCCGGGCAAGATCTTGGTCAGCAGCCGCCCCCAGACGCAGGTCATGTCGTAGAGGATCAGGTCCGGCCTGGCGCCTTCGAGCTGCTTCAGCACCTGCGGCAGCACGTGCTCGGCCTCGGCGGTGAGCCACGCGGGGAACATCGCGAAGCGTGTGTAGTGGTCGGCGTACCGGCGGTAGCTCTGCCGCATGTCCAGGTGGATGGGCGACAGGCGCACCCCCGGACGCTCGACCTGCGCCCGGTACTCCTCGGGCAGGTGGTAGGTCACCTCGTGGCCGCGCTCGGCCAGCTCGGCGGCGATGGCCAGCGTCGGGTTGACGTGGCCGGGGACGGGGGAGGGCAGGAAGGAGAAGGTCGCCATGGCTCGTCCTCGATCGTGGGTGGATGGGGTGGCCGGTCACGGATTGCGGACGAGCCGCACGGCGGCGCTGACCGCCTCCAGCAGCCGGGCCTGCCGGACGATGTCCGCGGCGTGGTCGCGATGGGCCGAGGGGCGGTGGACGTCCTCGGCGAACCGCCTGACCATGTTGGCGAACTGGTCGTCGGCGGCCAGCACCCGCTCCTCGCGGTGGTCCTGGCGCTCCAGCCTGAGCACCGGGCGGGCGGACGGCGGCGGCGTGAACGCCCAGTCGACGGTCAGCTTCCCCGTGCTGCCCAGGACGCTGTACGCGCAGCGGTACATGTGCGACATGCCGAACACGCACTGCGCGGTCACGCCCATGGCGTCGTAGAGCAGGGCCGAGCCGGCGACGTCCACCCCGCCGCCCGCCTCCTGCTGCAGGACCGCCCCGGCGACGGTGAGGCCCGGGTCGAGGAAGAGCTGCGCGGCCCGCACCGTGTAGGTGCCGGTCTCCATCAGCGAGCCGCCGTCCAGCTCGGGCCGGTAGCGGATGGCGGCCCGGTCGCCCGGCGGGATGGCGAACTCGGCGATGACGTGCCGCGGCTCGCCGACGGCGCCCTCGGCGACCAGGCGGCGGGCGGTCTGGTGCTGGGAGTGGTGCAGGAAGGCGAAGTTCTCCATCAGCAGCAGCCCGCGCGCGGCGGCCTGCCCGGTCAGCTTCTCGGCGGTCACGGCCGAGGCGGTGAAGGACTTCTCGACGAGCACGTGCTTGCCGGCCTCCAGCGCCGCCTCCGCCCACCCCGCGTGCAGGGCGTTCGGCAGGGGCACGTACACCGCGTCCACGTCCGCGCGCTCCAGCAGCCGCTCGTATCCCCGGACGCCGTCGCAGCCGAACCGGCGGGCGAAGCGGAGCGCCTTGTCCTCGTCCCGGCTGGCGACCGCGACCAGGCGCAGGCCGCTCGCGAGCATCGCCGGCACCGTCCGGCGCCAGGCGATGTCGGCGCAGCCCAGCACGCCGATGCGGAGTCCGTCCATGTTCACTCCTCGCAGAAGGGGCGGCCTCACATCGTCGGGCGCGCCGCTCGAGGGGGGTTCGAAGCGGGCTGGCCGCCGGCCGACGAGCCGCTTTCGAGCGCACCACGAGTCCGGTTCCGCAGGTTCGGGGGCATGGCAGAGACCCTTGCGGCGCCACTCATCGCGGCCGACCTCGACTCCTGGCTGGTCGAACGCCGCCGGAGCAGCGTGTTCGAGGTCGAGCGGATACCGTTCGGCGACATGGTCGGCTGGCACTTCGAGCCGGTGACCGGGAACCTCGTGCACGAGAGCGGGAAGTTCTTCGCCGTGGAGGGCCTGCACGTGCGGTCCGACTACGGCCCGGTGCGCGAGTGGCAGCAGCCGATCATCCTGCAGCCGGAGTTCGGCATCCTCGGCATCCTGGTCAAGCGGGTGGGCGGCGTCCTGCACTGCCTGATGCAGGCCAAGATGGAGCCGGGCAACGTCAACGACCTGCAGCTCTCGCCGACCGTCCAGGCGACGCGCAGCAACTACACCCGGGTCCACCGCGGCCAGGGGACGCGCTACCTCGACTACTTCGTCGCGCCCAGCCGCGGGAAGGTGCTCGTGGACGTCCTGCAGTCGGAGCAGGGCGTGTGGTTCTACCGCAAGCGCAACCGGAACATGATCGTCGAGGTCGGCGAGGACGTCCAGGCCGAGGAGGACTTCCGCTGGCTGCCGCTCGACGAGGTGTGGCGGCTGCTGCGCGTCGACAACCTCGTCAACATGGACGCGCGGTCGGTGCTGTCGTGCCTTCCGGTGGCCGTCCCCGACTGGATGGACACGGCGGCCCCCGGCGGCGACTCCTTCGGCGACGCGGTCCGGCGCTCCTTGCGCGGCGAGGGCCGGCCGCACCGCGGCGGCGCCCACATCCTCAACTGGTTCACCCAGGTCAAGACGGCCTACCACACCTCGGTGAACCGCATCCCGCTGGCCGAGGTCAGCGGCTGGTACCGCACCGACAAGGAGATCAGCCACCAGGACGGCAAGTACTTCAGCGTCCTCGCGGTGGCCGTGCGCACCAGCAACCGCGAGGTCGCGCGGTGGACGCAGCCGTTGATCGCCCCGAGCGGCCAGGGCGTGGCCGCCTTCGTCGGCAAGCGGATCGACGGCGTGCTGCACGTCCTGGCGCACGCGCGGGTCGAGCCCGGCTTCGTCGACGTGGTGGAGCTGGCGCCCACCGTGCTGTGCAACCCCTCGAACTACCGCGACATCCCGCTCTCGGGCTGGCCGCCGTTCCTGCACGACGTGCTCACCGCCGACCCGGGCAAGGTGCGCTTCTCGGCGGTGCTGTCGGAGGAGGGCGGCCGGTTCCACCACGCCCAGACCCGCTACATGCTCATCGAGGCCGGTCAGGACGAGTACACGCAGGTGCCGCCCAACTTCGAGTGGATGACCCTGCGGCAGCTCACCGGCCTGCTGCGCCACAGCCACTACCTCAACGTCCAGGCCCGGAGCCTGGTCGCCTGCCTGAACGCCGCCGGGTGAGCGGGCCGCCCGACAGTTAGGACAGCGACGTGGAGATCGTCGGCCGCGGCTTCATCGCCCGGAACCTGGCGGAGCTCGCGCACAAGCACGACGGCGTGGTGGCCTTCGCCGTCGGCGTGCCCAACTCGGTGGTGCGCGGCGAGGACGAGTTCGGCCGCGAGGCCGCGCTGCTGTACGACGTCGTGCGCCGCTGCGTGCGCGAACGCGGCAAGCTCGTCTTCTTCTCGACGGCGTCGGCCGCCATGTACGGCGGCCCGGAGAGCGCAGGCACCGAGGACGGCCCGGTCTACCCCGGCGGCGCCTACGGCAGGCACAACCTCGCCCTGGAGAGCGTGCTCGCGCGCTCGGGGGTGGACTACCTGGTGCTGCGGTCCAGCAACCTGATCGGGTCGCACCAGCGGGCGAACGGCCTGCTGCCCGTGCTGGTCAACGGCATCAGGTCGGGCACGGTGACCGTCTACCGCGGCGCCCGGCGCGACCTCGTCGACATCGCCGACATGGCGGCCGTCCTGGACCGGCTGCTCGCCCTGGGGGTGTCCCGGCAGGTGGTCAACGTCGCGAGCGGCGTCTCGGTGCCGGTCGAGCACATCGTCGGGCACATCGAGCGGCGGCTCGGCGCCTTCGCCGCGCGCCGCGTGGTGGACCCGCCGGTGCCGTACCCGGCCGCCCCGGTCTCCATCGCCAAACTGCGCCGCCTGCTGCCCGGCGTCGCCGCCTTCGGCTTCGGCCCCGACTACTACAAGCGCGTGCTCGACAGGTACGTGGACGAGTACGCCGGCGCCCCCCTGCCCGGCTGACCAAGCCCCGGTGTCGGGCGGCGGCCTGGCCTCCGGCGGCCTGATCTCAAGGGGCGTCCGATCTCGTGCGGTGCCCCGGCCCCGCGACAGCGGCGGACCCTGCGGGCCGCCCCATAACAGGAGCACCGCGGGCCCGCGTCAGGCGGCTTCGGCGCCCGAGGCGGCGAGACGTTCCAGGACGCCCACGACCTGCGTGGGCGCCGGCTGCCGCGCCATCTCCAGGCGGACGCGCCCGGCCGCCGCGCCGTAGGACGGGTCGCCCATCAGCGCCGACAGCGCCTCGCGGATCGCCTGCGGCTCGGCCAGCGCGGGGTCCAGCGCGATGCCCGCGCCGGCCGCGGCGACCCGCGAGGCGTGGAACGCGTGGTCGGGAAGCTGCCCCATCACCAGTTGCGGGACGCCGTGGCGCAGCGCGGTCAGCGTGGTGCCGCCGCCGCCCTGGTGCACGATCGCCGAGCACGCGGGCAGCAGCATGTGCAGCGGGACCGACTCCGCGACCCGGACGCCGTCCGGCAGCGCGGGGAGCTGGTCGGAGGTGGTGGCGACGATCACCTCGGCGCCCAGGGCCACCGCCGCCTCCACCGCCCGTCCGGCGGGGAAGGGGATCTGCCCGGCGAACCGCGCCACCGTGCTGCCCCACGTGACGCACACGCGGGGCGCGGGCGGCAGCCCGGCGGCCCACGGCGGCTGCACGCCCGGCCCGTTGTAGGGGACGAAGCGCACGTTCTGCCGGGGGAGCGCGGCGGGGAGCTGCACGCTGGGCGGGCACGGGTCCAGCGTCAGCGTGCCCAGGTCTTCCAGCTCCGACAGCCCGAACCGCTCCAGCAGCTCCCAGAACAGCGGGACCTCGGCGAGCAGGCTCGCCTGGGTGTCGGCCTGCCCCGCCGTCATGTCGGCCCCCCACAGGTGGCGCACGGCGGGCACGCCGAGCACCGCCGCCGTCAGCGGCCCGGCGAAGGTCAGCGGGTCGTGCACGATGAGGTCCGGCCGCCAGGCGCGCGAGAGCCCCACCAGGTCGTCGGCCATGGCGTCGGCGACCCCCACGAACGTCCCGACGGCCCGCACGATGCGCTCGCGCGGCACGCCCCCGCCCTTCCCCGCGCCGGAGCCGTCGCCGCCGGACCGGCGGGCGCCACCGGACGCCGGGGCATCGCCGTTCCCGTTCGCCTGGCCGCCGACCCTTGCCTGGCCGTCACCGTCACCGGCCGCCGGGCCTGCGCCGGCCGCCCGGGCGCCCCCGTTCGCGGCGGCGCCGTCGCCGCCTCGGCGGCGGATCACCTCGACGTCCCGGCCCACGACCGTCAGCGGCAGGCCCGACGTCGCGACGACGTCCGCGTGCGCGGGCTGGACGGCCACACGCACGTCGTGGCCGGCGGCGCGCAGCGCCCAGCCGGTGGGGACCATGGGAAGGAAGTGGGTGGACCAGACCGATGTCATCAGTACCCGCATGGCGGCATCCTGACGCCCGGGGCTCGAAGCGGGCTGGAGGACGCGTCAACCGCCGTGCCCCGGAACCTCCACCGTCACCACGGCGTGGTCCCCGACGACGAGCCGATGGCCCCGCCCGCCCGGCACGGCCGGCCCCACGCTGGCGTTCCTGCCGATGACCGAGCCGCGCACCCCGCGCAGGTCGCGCAGCTCCGCGCCCTCCATCAGGATCGAGTCGCCCACCGAGGCGCCGTCGACGACGCAGTCGGCGCCGACCGAGGTGTACGGCCCCACGACGCTGTCACGCACCACCGCGTCGGGCCCGATCAGCGCGGGCCCCACCACCCGCGACCGCTCGACCGAGCCCCCCTCCTCCACGACGACCTGCCCGACCAGCTCGCTGTCGGTGTCCACCATGCCCCGCACCTCGGCCCGGCGGGCGGACAGCACCGCGCGGTTGGCGGCCAGCAGGCCCTCCAGCACGCCGCCGTCCTCCCACTGACCGGCCGAGACGTGGTCGCGCACCACGTGGCCGTGCTCCCGAAGCCAGCGCAGCGCCGAGCCGATCTCCCGCCGGTTCGACCAGTCGGGGCCGATCGACCGGACGGCCTGGTGGACGACGGGGGACAGGACGCAGACGCCGGTGTCGGCGGGCTCGCCCCCCGGTGACCGGGCGCCGGTCAGGCGCAGCGCGTGCGGCCGGTCGGCCCGGTAGGCCTCGACCAGGTCTCCGATGCCGCCGAAGACCATGCGGTCGCCGGGGAACAGCACGAAGTCGGCGTCGCCGAGGTGGTCGCGCGCCGCCAGCACCGCGTGGGCGGTGCCCAGCGGCGCGTCCTGCGCGACATAGGAGACCCGCAGGCCGAAGCGGCCGCCGTCCCCGACGGCCCTGCGCACCGAGCCGTCGCGGGCGTCGACGACCACGACGGCCTCGGCGACGCCGGCCTGCCGGATCGCCTCCAGGCCGTAGAACAGCAGCGGGCGGTTCCCCACCGGGATGACCTGCTTGGGCATGGTGTGGCTGAGCGGGCGGAGGCGGATCCCGCGGCCTCCGGCCAGGACGAGAGCTTTCATGACGAGGCTGACCTTCATCTCTTCCGGTGTGACCGTCGCGGCGCCTGCGGAGGCGCGCCGCTCATACTGACGGATGTCACTGGACGGGCGGTCGAGTGTGCCTGAACCTGAGGAGGCGAGAGCGGCTCGATCGAGGCTCGAGCGAGGCCGCGCACTGTTTCGCCTGCCACCGACCGTCCATCGGCGGCCGGCCGGCGCTCGCGCCGCCCGGCCCCGACGTGACCGGACCATGCTGAGGGTGACATGGAGTTCTATGTCTTGGGCCCGTTGCGCGTCATGGACGGAGCCGGCGACGTCACTCCGCAGACGCCGAAGCTGCGGGGACTCCTCGGGCTGCTGCTCATGCGGCACAACCAGGTGGTCCAGGTCGGCGAGCTGATCGACGAGTTGTGGGGCGAGCGGCCGCCCGCGAGCGCCGCCTCGACGCTGCAGACCTACGTCTACAAGCTGCGCAAGACGCTGCTGGGCGGCTACGGCGAGGACGGCAAGGGACTGCTGCGGACGCGCCCGCAGGGCTACCAGATGGTCGTCCCGCCCCAGACGCTCGACCTGTGCCGGTTCCAGGAGCTCAGCGACGAGGGCCGGGCCCGGCTGGCCGCCGGGGACGCCGAGGCCGCCGCCGACGCCCTGGACGCGGCCGTCTCCCTGTGGCGCGGACGCCCCCTGGCCGGCATGGGCACCAGGAAGCCGCTCAAGGCGCACGTGGCGCGCCTGGAGGAGAGCCGCCTGAGCGCGCTGGAATGGCGGGTGGAGGCCAAGCTCAGGCTCGGCCGCCACGGCGAGCTCGTCGACGAGCTGGAGCGGCTGCTGGCGGTGAACCCGCTGCACGAGGGGCTCGCCGCCAAGCTGATGAAGGTGCTGCACCTGTCGGGTCGCCCCGCCGAGGCCGTGGCCGTCTACCGGCGCCTGCGCCAGGCGTTCGCCGAGGACCTCGGCCTGGAGCCCTCGCCGGTCCTGCAGCGCCTGTACCGCGACCTGACCACCGGCGCGGGAACGCCCGGCCGGCGGCCCGCGCCCGCCGCCGTCCCCGCCCCCGTCTCCCCGGACGTCGCCGCGCGCGGCGCCACCGCCTCCACCCGCCTGCCGGCGGACCCGCCCGGCCTCGTCGGCCGCGAGCGGGTGGCCGGCGCCGTCGAGCGGCTGCTGCTGGAGCGGCCCGGCGGCGGGGGGGCGACGCCGATCGTCTCCCTCGCCGGGGTCCCCGGCGTGGGCAAGACCGCGCTGGCCGTGCACCTGGCGCACCGGCTGCGCCCGCGCTTCCGGGGCGGCGTCCACTTCGTCGCGCTCGGCGGCTCCGGCGCCTCGCCGGCCGAGCCGGTGGCGGTGCTGGACGAGCTGCTCGGCACGCTGGGAGCGCCGCGCGGGCACCGCCGCGCGGAGGAGGCCAGCGCCGCCTTCCGCACCTGGATCACCGGCCGGAACGCGCTGATCGTGGTGGACGACCCGCGGAGCGCGGCCCAGGCGCGCCTGTTCCTGCCCGGCTGCTCCGAGAGCGCGGTGATCGTCACGAGCCGGAGCGGCATGTACGGCCTGGCCGGCGCGCACGTCGTCGAGCTGGACACGTTGAGCGCCGACGACGGGGTCGGGCTGCTGACCACGATGCTCGGGCGGCGGGCCGAGGAGGCGCCGGACGAGGTGCGGCGGATCGCCCGGCTCTGCGACGACCTGCCGCTCGCCCTGAGCGGCGCCGCGGCGCGGCTGCTGGCCTCGCCGGAGCTGTCGCTGCGCGACTACGCCGACCGGCTCACCGGGCCGGCGCGCCGGCTCGCGGAGCTGAGCCACGGCGACCTCGACATGCGGCGCGGGTACGACGCCGGCTACCTGCGGCTGGGCGAGGCGGAGCGTGAGGCGCTGTGCCGCCTGGGCACGGCGCGGCTGACCGGCTTCACGGCGCACCGGGTCTCCCACCTGCTGGGCTGGGGCGTCGCGGCGGCCGAGTCGGCCATCGTCCGCCTGGTCGAGCACCGGTTCGTCCGCGTCAGCGGCCGCGATCCGAGCGGGGAGCTGCACTACGCGTTCGCGCCGCTGAGCAGGGCTTACGTGTGGGAACGCGTCTCGGCGGGGACGCGTGCGGCCGTCGGGCTGCAGGGATCCTGAACCTCGGTGCGCCCTCACCCCCCGGGAGCGGCCGCCGTCGGCGCCGGCGGCGCGGGCGAGGCCGGCCGCCGGGCGGCGCCGGAATGCCGCCGTCGGCACGTGGGCGCGCGTTCAGGCGAGTGACGCCGAGCATCGGCGGCGTGCGCGGGGCGGGTGAATACCGGCGGAGACGCGGCCCGCGGGCGATCATGCCGGGCGGCGGGCGCCGCCGTGCGCGGAAGTCGCGCGCCATGACAGGGATACCGGCAATTCATGCGTCTTAGTAATGGGCGACAATATCGCATTCCTCTGCCTTCCGGTTGTCACTGTGTTAGGTTTCTTGTAAAGATATTCAGTGGGTTCGGGTGTGCGTGCTTAATTGTTCACCAGGCTCACTCGGCGTGCCGTGCGGTGTCGGCTCCCGCCCACGTCTGCCGCTGCAAGGGCCTGCCGAAGGAGGAAGCGAATGGACGACGGGTCGGACGCCGTGGATCTGGACGGGGCCGTCCACTGGCTCGGCGGCCCGCGCCCCCTCGACCCCCGTGTCGTCGGACCGGAGGCCGCCTTCCTCGGAGCTCTGCCGCCCTCGTTCGGAGTCCCTTCCGGGTTCTGCCTCAGCGTCGCGCCGGTGGCCGGGTGGGCGGGTTCCGACCGGCCGCTCGCCCTGGTGCGCCGCGCCTTGGCGGCGTGGCCCGCACCGGCTCCGGGGCCGCTCGACGGCTTCCGTGTCCGGGCCCTCGCGGTGGCGCCGCACCGGGAGGGCGGCCCGCGCCCGCCGCGCGCGCTCTCCTTCCACAACGTCGACCGTGACGCCGTCGCCGAGGCGGTGATCGAGTGCGCGGGCCCGTTCCTGCGGTGGCGGGCCGGGCCGGGCGGCCCCTCCGTGCCGGTGGCGGTGCTGGTCCAGTCGTTCCGGGCGCCCGAGGTGTGGATGGTCGCGTCGGCCGACTGCCGCCCGGGGGCGGACACCCCCGTCACCATGCGCGCGGCCTGGGGCCTGCGAGAACGCGACGACACGGCCGCCGACCTGTTCGTGGTGGAGCGCGACGGACCGCGCACCGCGCACGCCGAGGCGGGGGTCAAATCGCGGATGACCGTCCCGACGGCGGGCGGCGTGCACGAGGTCGAGGTGCCCGCCAGGTTGCGCGAAGTGCCCTGCCTGCAGGACTGGCAGGTCCGCCGGGCGGCGGGCGTCGTACTGGCGGTGGGGCGGCGGCTGCGGGGCGCGGTCCGGGTGGAATTGGAGTGGAACGGCGACGATCTCCGCGTTGTCGGCGTGCCTTCGCTGCGGGGGACACGCCGGTTGAGTACTCGTCGCGCGGAGTCAACGTGATTGTCAAGAAGTGTCGCGTGATGCGGGGAACGTGGCGCGGGGCCGCGCCCGCGTACGCCGCTTCTTCGCCCCGCCGCGCGACCCCTGGCCGCCGGCGTCCCGCGGCGCGGGGCCCGGTGCGGCCTCGGCGGCCGAGGGCGCGGCGTCGTGGCGAGTCCGCGCAGGGCTCTCGCGCGGGGTGTGGTGGTGGAATATGAACATAAGTTTTCCAAGAAGTATGGCAATGATTTCCGTGGCATTGGTAATAGGCATTGCCGGTGCCGTGGCCGCCGTTCGGCCTCCCGCCGACAAAGCGCTACGGGGAGTAGGTGCGCAGCTACGGTCGCGCCCCTGGCGGGAAACGTGCTGACCGCGCCTCCGACATCGGAGTTCGAATTTCTGCCAACCCTATTGACAGGTCACACCCTGTCGTATGAACTGCCTTTGGGTAGCAGGTTTGAGGGGCAGGGGAAAGGCTCACCGTCGCCCCCGTAAAGAGTGAAAGATCATTACGAGGCGATGGCCTGCGCCCGAAAACACCCGCGCCTGCCGGTGCGCTCCGACCTTCGCAGCTTGAACCACGTTATTCGGCCATGAATGGCGCGTGGACGCGTCGAGGTGCAACGCCGCGTCCGACGGGCCGGCCGCCGTTCTTTTCTCACCACTGGATCGGTTTCGTCAACCAGACATGGCGACGACTGGTGACGTCGGACGGCCTGAAGACGGTGTCACGGGAGGATGGATCATGGAATTTAAGATCTTGGGGGGTCTTGAGATAGTCTCAAACGGCTCTGACATAACCCCCTCAGCTCCGAAACTGCGCCGAGTCCTGTGCCTGCTGCTTCTCCATCCGAACCAGATCGTGCAGACGGCGGCGCTGATCGACGAGTTGTGGGGCGACGAGCCCGTGCGCAGCGCGATGACGACGATGCAGACCTACATTTATCTGCTTCGCAAGACCTTCGGGCACGAAAGCGACCTCGCCGAGAACATCCTCGTCACCAAACCCTCCGGCTACATCGTTCACACGCCTCCCGAAAGCGTCGACCTGTTCAGGTTCGAGGCGCTCGCCGAGAAGGGCCGTCAGGCGTTGCGCGGCGGCGACGCCGAGCAGGCCAGGACGCGGCTCGCCGAGGCGCTCGCCCTGTGGCGCGGCCCGGCCCTCGCCGACGTGCAGACCGGGCGGCTGCTCGAAGCGCACGTCACCCGCCTGGAGGAGGGGCGCCTGCGCACGTTGGAGCTGCGCATCGAGGCCGACCTGCGGTGCGGCCAGCACAGGGAGCTCATCAGCGAGCTCAAGGCGCTGACCACCTCCCACCCCTACCACGAGGCGTTCTACCAGCAGCTCATGCTGGCGCTGTACCGATCGGGGCGCCAGTGCGAGGCGCTCGACGCCTACGGGCGGCTGCGCAAGGCCTTCGTCAAGGACCTCGGCGTGGAGCCGTCGGTCGACCTGCGCCGCCTCCAGCACAGCATCCTCGGCGCCGACCCGACCCTCGACCTGCAGGTCCCCGCGCCCGCCAGGGCCGTGACCGTCGAACGCGGCCCCCGGCCACCGTCCCAGCTCCCCCCGGACATCGCCGACTTCACCGCCAGGAGCGACGTGGTGAGCATGGCCGAGGCCGTGCTCACCGGCGAGGACACGGAGCGGTCGAACATCGTCCAGCTCGTCGGCATGCCGGGCGTCGGCAAGACGGCGTGCTCGGTCCGCATCGCCCACCGGGTGCGGTCCCGCTTTCCCGACGGCCAGGTGTACGCCAGCCTGCGCGGCTCCGAGGACGACCCCGTGCCGTACGGCGACGTCCTGCGCGGCTTCCTGCGTGCCATGGGGGTGCACGACACCGACATGCCCGACAGCCTGCCCGAGTGCGCCGAAGCGTTCCGCGGGCACTGCGCCGGCCGCAGGATGCTCGTCGTCCTGGACGACGTCGCCTCGGCCGACCAGGTGGCCGCGCTGCTGCCCGGCGGCGACCGCTGCGGGGTGCTGGTGACCTCCCGGGGCCCGCTGGAGGGCCTGCCCGGCACCTGTGCCATCAAGGTCGGCGTCATGGCCGAGAACGAGAGCGTGGACCTGCTCGCCGGCATCGTCGGGCGAGAACGGGTGAGCCGCGGCCGCGAGGCGGCCAAGCGCATCGTGCAGCTCTGCGACAACCTCCCGCTGGCCGTGCGCGCGGCGGGGGCTCGGCTGGCCGCCGTCCCGGCCCTGTCGCTGGACCGGTTCTCCGCCCAGCTCGTCGACGAGCGCAGGCGCCTGAGCCAGCTCGGCTCCAGCGACTTCGACGTCCGCGCCCAGTTCGAGGCGACCTACCAGCGGCTCCCGGAGGCCGACCGGTCGGCCGCCCGGTGGCTGAGCCTGTTCGCGAACCGGTCGTTCACCGCGCGCGGAGCCTCGATCCTGCTCAGCCAGCGGCGCGACGCGACCGACCGGCTGCTGGAGAAGCTGGCCGAGGTCCACTTCGTCCAGCGCCTCGGCCCGGACGCCAGCGGCCAGGTGTACTACCGCTTCTTCGAGCTTCCCCGCGCCCTGCTCTGCGACCACGCCATGGGCACCCTCCTGGAAGGACTGCGCGCCTGCTGACCCCGCCCGGCGGCGCGCGGGGCCCCGCCCCGCGAGCCCGCCCCGGGTACCCCCGCGTAGCGGGCCAGGGCGCGTGCCTCACTCCGCCACGCCCCTGCCCCAGGCGGCGGCCGGGGCATGTCTCGCCCCGCCACGCGACTGAGCCAGGCGGCCAGGCGGGTCTCGCTCCGTCACGCGACTGAGCCAGGCGGCCAGGCGGGTCTCGCTCCGTCACGCGACTGAGCCAGGCGGCCGGGTGTGTCTCGCTCCGTCACGCCCCTGAATCAGGCGGCGGGGAGCGGGGCCGGCGCCGGCCGGGCCGGGGCGCCCGCCCGCACCGGCCCAGGGGCGCCACGGCGGCGGAGGCATCGGGGGCCGGGCGGCATGCTCGCCCGGCGCCGGGGCGCCCGCGCCCGCCCGGGTCACCAGGCCAAGGGCAGCGCCTCGGGGCCGCGCAGCATGCCGGTCACGCGCCAGGACACCTGGTCGTCGGGCACGGCCAGCCGGAAGTCCGGCATCCGCCGCAGCAGCGCGGCCAGCGCCGCGCGCAGCTCGACACGGGCCAGGTGGGCCCCGAGGCAGCGGTGCGGGCCGTGCCCGAAGGCCAGATGCGGGTTGGGCGCCCGCGTCAGGTCGAGCCGGTCGGGCTCGTCGAAGACCCGCGCGTCCCTGTTGGCCGAGACCGTCGCCGGAAGCACCGCCTCGCCCGCGGCGATGCTCCGGCCGCCGAGCCGGGCGGGCCGCGTGGCGACCCGCATCGTCCCGCCGCTCACCGAGATCGGGACGTATCTCAGCAGCTCCTCGACCGCGCCGTCCATGAGCTCGGGCCGGGCCCGCAACGCCGCGAGCTGGCCGGGGTGGCGCAGCAGCGCCTGGACCGAGCCGGCCACCAGGTTCGCGACGGTCTCGTAGCCCGCCACCAGCAGCGTCACGCCGAGCGCGGCCAGCTCCCGCTCGCTCAGGCGGTCGTCCTCGCGCGCGTTCACCAGGACGCTGAGCAGGTCGTCGCCCGGCGCCTCGCGCTTGGCGGCAACCAGGCCGGCGAGGTAGCCGTGCAGGCGGCCGGCCGCCTCCTCGTCGGTGCCCTCCAGGTGCGCGGCGGCCCAGCCGTGGAAGAGCGCGTGGTCGGAGTCCGGGACGCCCAGCAGCTCGCGGATGACCGTGAACGGCAGCGGGCGGGCCAGGCCGGTCACCAGGTCGGCGGGCGGGCCGGCGGCGGCCATGTCGGCCACCAGGGTGTCGGCCGTCCGCTCCACGCGCGGCCACAGCCGCTCGGCGCTCTGCCGGCTGAACGCCTGGGCCACCAGCCGCCGGATCCTGGTGTGCTCGGGCGGGTCCATCGTGGTCATGGAGGCCGCCTCCAGGGCCACGCGGCGCAGGCGCGGCGCGGCGGCGGACGCCGCCGCGGCCCGGCTGAAGACCGGGTCTGCCAGGAAGCGCCGGTTGTCCTCGTGGCGGGTGACCAGCCAGGCCCGCGCCCCCGAGGGCAGCGACACCGGCACGACCGCCGCGCGCTCCCGCAGAGCCGCCAGCCCCGGCCCCGGCTCGGGCCCCGCGGGGGTGTCCGGCGGGAAGCGTGTCGTGACCTCGCCCTCGGAGGCGTCCGGCGTGAGCGGCTCGGTTCCCGTGCGGGTGTCGGGTGGGAGTCGGGTGGTGAGCGGCTCGGTTCCCGTGCGGGTGTCGGGTGGGAGTCGGGTGGTGACCTCGTCTGCCGGCATGGGCGCCGCCTCTCGCTCGGGGGCGAAGGGTTCCTGCGCCGTCGAGTGTGCGCATCGCGCTTCGAAGAACGCTCGAAGGTCCGGGCCTGCCGCCCCGCCGGGGCCGCCCGCGGGCCCCGCGTCCGGCGTCCCGGCCTGCGGCGACGGGCGGCCCGGGGCGGGCCGGACGGGGACGCGGCGGCGCGGGTCCGCTCCGCCCGGCGCGCCGGTGGTTCAGCGGTTCTCGAACCGGATTCGAAGAGGCGGCGCGAGCCTCGTCACCACGGCCGGCCCGGACGCCTGGTCGTGCACGTCCGACGAAGGGAGATGGATGTGCGGTTGTTCGTCACCGGTGGTGCGGGCTTCATCGGCTCCCACTACGTGAACGCCATACTCGCCGGTCGTTACCCGGGGACCGAGGACGCCCACGTCACCGTGCTGGACAAGCTGACCTACGCGGGCAACCTGGACAACCTGGGCTTCGACCCCTTCCGGCTCACCTTCGTCCGCGGCGACATCTGCGACGAGGACCTCGTCATGAGCCTGCTGCCCGGGCACGACGCCGTGGTGCACTTCGCCGCGGAGTCGCACGTCGACCGGTCGATCACGGGGGCCGCGGCGTTCGCGCGGACCAACGTCCTGGGCACCCAGGTGCTGCTGGACTGCGCCCGCCGGGCGGGAGTCGGCCGCTTCGTGCACGTCTCCACCGACGAGGTGTACGGGTCGATCGACCACACCTCCTGGACCGAGAGCTGGCCGCTGAGCCCCAACTCGCCCTACGCGGCCTCCAAGGCCGCGAGCGACCTGCTGGTGCAGGCCTACCACCGCACGCACGGCCTCGCGACCAGTGTCACCCGGTGCTCCAACAACTACGGCACCCACCAGTTCCCCGAGAAGATCATCCCGCTGTTCATCACCAACCTGCTGGACGGCCAGGACATCCCGCTGTACGGGGACGGCATGAACGTCAGGGAGTGGCTGCACGTCTCCGACCACTGCCGCGCCGTCCACCTGGTGCTCACGCACGGCGCCCCCGGCGAGATCTACAACGTCGGCGGCGGCCGCGAGCTCAGCAACCGCGAGCTGGCCGAGCGGCTGCTCGACGGCGTCGGGGCGAGCTGGGACCGCGTGCGGTGGGTCGCCGACCGCAAGGGGCACGACCGGCGCTACTCGCTCGACTCGACGAAGATCGAGAAGGAGCTGGGCTTCGCGCCGGAGGTCCCCTTCGAGCGCGGGCTGGCCGACACGGTGCGCTGGTACCGGGACAACCGGTGGTGGTGGGAGCCGGTCAAGAAGCGAGCCGAGCTGGAGGCGGCCTGGCAGACCCCGGGCCGCGTCCGCGCCGGCGCCTAGTGCGGCCGCGCACGCCCGCGCACGGCGGGCCTCGCCCGCCGGAACATCGAGGAGGACGGTCCGGTCCATGAATCACCCCACGAAGATCTCGGTCGCCGGCGTGGCGCCCAACCTGCGCAGGGGCGGCGACATCCGCGTCCTGCTGAGCCCGAAGACGGTCGGCTCGACCTCGGGCTTCTCCGGCGTCCTCACCCTGGGCGCCGGCGAGCACGTCTCGGAGCACTACCACCCCTACTCCGAGGAGTTCCTCTACGTGGTGCGCGGCTCCCTGGTCATGAGGCTGGACGGTGAGCCGGTCACGCTGGAGCCGGGGGAGGCCCTCCTGGTCCCCAAGAACGTGCGCCACCGGCTGGAGAACCCCGGCCCCGACCCGGCCGAGGTCGTCTTCCACCTCAGCCCGCTCGCCCCGCGCCCCGAGCTGGGCCACGTCGACACCGAACCCCACGTGCGGCCCGAGGAGGGCCCCCTGCCGGCGGTCCACGCTGGCGGCGGCTCGTGAGCCGCCGCAGGGTCGTGCTCACCGGCCTCGGCGTCGTGGCGCCCGGCGGCGTGGGCACCAAGGCGTTCTGGGAGCTCATGACGAGCGGCCGCACGGCCACCCGGATGATCACGCTGTTCGACCCGGCGGGGTTCCGCTCGCGGATGGCCGCCGAGGCCGACTTCGACGCGGCGGCCGAGGGGCTGAGCCCGCGGGAGATCCGGCGCATGGACCGCGCCGCCCAGTTCGCGACCGTGTGCGCCCGCGCGGCCATGGCCGACAGCGGGCTCACGCCCGACGACCTGGACCCGGCGCGTACCGGCGTCAGCGTCGGCAGCGCGGTCGGCTGCACGATGGGGCTCGAACAGGAGTACGTCGTGCTCAGCAACGGCGGCCGCGACTGGGCCGTCGACCCCGCGTACGCCGTCCCCCACCTGTACGGGTACATGGTGCCCAGCACGATCGCCGTCGAGGTGGCGTGGGCCTGCGGCGCCGAGGGGCCGGTCGCCCTGGTCTCGACCGGCTGCACCTCCGGCCTCGACTCGGTGGGCCACGCCTACCGGCTCGTCCAGGAGGGCGCGGCGGACGTGATGCTCACCGGCGCGTCGGACGCGCCGATCTCGCCGATCACC
The DNA here is from genome assembly GCF_029846175.1 of Sphaerisporangium sp. TRM90804. Lineage (GTDB taxonomy): Bacteria > Actinomycetota > Actinomycetes > Streptosporangiales > Streptosporangiaceae > Sphaerisporangium. The sequence continues at coordinate 102,108 of NZ_JARWAC010000013.1, forward strand.
GTCGCCTGCTTCGACGCGATCAAGGCCACCTCCGCCAACAACGACGACCCCGAGCACGCCTCGCGCCCCTTCGACCGCGACCGCGACGGGTTCGTGCTCGGCGAGGGCGCCGCGGTGTTCGTCATGGAGGAGCTGGAGCACGCCCGGCGCCGGGGGGCGCACATCTACGCCGAGGTCGCCGGGTTCGCCGGCCGCAGCAACGCCTACCACATGACCGGCCTCAAGCCCGACGGCCGCGAGATGGCCGAGGCGATCCGCACCGCACTCGGCGAGGCCCGCCTGGACGCGTCGGACGTCGACTACGTCAACGCCCACGGCTCGGGCACCAAGCAGAACGACCGGCACGAGACCGCGGCCTTCAAGCGCAGCCTGGGCCCGCACGCGTACGAGGTGCCGGTCAGCTCGATCAAGTCGATGGTCGGCCACTCGCTCGGGGCCATCGGCTCCATCGAGCTGGCGGCCTGCGCCCTGGCCATCGAGCACCAGGTGGTGCCGCCCACGGCCAACCTGCGTACCCGCGACCCCGAGTGCGACCTGGACTACGTCCCGCTCACCGCGCGCGACCACCGCACCGACGTGGTGCTGTCGGTCGGCTCCGGGTTCGGCGGGTTCCAGACCGCGATGGTGCTCGCCGCCCCCGGGCGAGCGGCGTGATGGGAGCCCAGGCGGTTGTCACCGGGCTCGGCGTGGTCGCGCCCAACGGGATGGGCGCCGAGGAGTACTGGGCGTCCGTCCTCGCCGGCCGCAGCGGCCTGGGCCCGATCACCCGCTTCGACGCCGGCGCCTACCCGTGCCGGGTCGCCGGCGAGGTGAGCGACTTCCAGGCGAACGGCAACGTGCCCGGCCGGCTGGTGCCGCAGACCGACCGCTGGACGCACCTCGGCCTGGCCGCCGCGGCGATGGCGCTGGCCGACGCCGAGGCCGACACCGCCGAGCTGCCCGAGTACGAGATGGCGGTCGTCACCGCCAGCTCCTCCGGTGGGACCGAGTTCGGGCAGCGCGAGATCGAGCGGCTGTGGAGCAGGGGGCCGCGCAGCGTCGGCGCCTACCAGTCGATCGCCTGGTTCTACGCGGCCACCACCGGCCAGATCTCCATCCGGCACGGCATGCGCGGCCCCTGCGGCGTGCTGGCCGCCGAGCAGGCCGGCGGCCTGGACGCGCTGGCCCAGGCCCGGCGCCTGCTGCGCGACGGCACCCGCCTGGTGGTGACCGGCGGCACCGACGCCTCCCTGTGCCCCTACGGCGTGACGGCGCAGTCCGCCAACGGCAGGCTGAGCCCGTCCCCCGACCCCGCGACGGCCTACCGCCCGTTCGGCGAGGCCCCCACCGGCTACGTGCCGGGCGAGGGCGGAGCCATGTTCGTGGTGGAGGACGCGGGGTCGGCCGCGGCCAGGCCCGCGCCGCGCCGCTACGGGGTGATCGCCGGCCACGCGGCCACGTTCGACCCGCCGCCGGGCTCCGGGCGGCCGTCCACCCTGGAACGGGCCGTGCGCGCGGCGCTGGCCGACGCCGGCGTGACGCCGGAACAGGTCGACGTGGTCTTCGCCGACGCCGCCGGCGTGGCGGAGCTGGACCGCGCCGAGGCCGAGACGATCGAGCGGGTCTTCGGGCCCTGCGGCGTGCCGGTCACCGCGCCCAAGACCCTCACCGGACGCCTGTACGCCGGGGGCGCGTCCCTGGACGTCGCCACGGCGCTGCTGGCCGTCCGCGACGGCGTCATCCCGCCAACGGCCGGCGGGTACGAGCCGGCCGAGGGCCTGCGCATCGACCTGGTGAACGGCGCACCCCGCCCGGCCGCCGTCCGGACCGCCCTGGTCCTGGCGCGCGGGCACGGCGGGTTCAACGCGGCCCTCGTGGTGCGTGCACCGGACGGGCGGCCGGACGACCACGACGAACGGGCGGAGACATGAGCGAACGCGGTGAGGGCTTCCGGGTGCTGCTGCGCATGCAGATCCATCCCGGCATGGAGCAGGACTTCGAGAAGGCCTGGTATTCGATCGGCGACGTCATCACCACGCACCCGGCCAACCTGGGGCAGTGGCTGATGGCCGGCCTGGACGAGCCGGGCGTGTACTACATCGTCAGCGACTGGGTGGACGAGCCCCGGTTCCGGGAGTTCGAGCACAGTGCCGAGCACGTCGAGCACCGCCAGAAGCTGCACCCGTACCGCGCATCCGGTTCCATGGCGACGATGCGCATCGTCTACCACCTGCGCGGGGCGGCCGAGGGCGCCCCGCGGGCGACCGGGGCGCGGGCGGGGGAGTAGCGGCGATGATTCCCGTCAGGACGCGCGCCGACCTCGCGGACGAGTGGACCAAGTGCCCGGGCTGCGGGACGCTCGCCTACACCAGGCGCTTCGTCCGCGAGCTGATGGTGTGCAGGGACTGCGGGCGCCACGCCCGCCTGACCGCCGGCGAGCGCATCGCCACGCTGCTGGACACGGGCTCGGCCCGCCCGCTCCCCTTCCAGGCGGGGGTCTTCGACCCGCTGGACTTCACCGACTCCGTGCCGTACGCCGACCGTGTCCGCGAGGCCCGCGAGACGACGGGGCTGGAGGAGGCCGTGGTCTGCGTGCGCGGGGAGATCGAGGGCCACGCCGTCGTCGCCGCCGTCATGGACTTCCGCTTCATGGGCGGCAGCCTCGGCTCGGCCGCCGGCGAGCTGGTCACGCTGGCCGCGGAGGCGGCCCTGGCCGAGCGGGTGCCGCTGCTGCTGGTCACCGCCTCCGGCGGCGCCCGCATGCAGGAGGGCGCCCTGTCGCTGATGCAGATGGCCAAGACGAGCCAGGCCCTCGCCGCGCTCGACGAGGCCGGCGTGCTGACCGTCTCGCTGCTCACCGACCCGACCTACGGAGGGGTGGCGGCGTCGTTCGCCAGCCTGACCGACGTCATCCTGGCCGAGCCGGGGGCCCGCATGGGCTTCGCCGGGCCGCGTGTCATCCAGCAGACCATCCGGCAGGAGCTGCCGAAGGGCTTCCAGACGGCGGAGTTCCTGTTCGCCCGGGGCCTGATCGACGACATCCAGCCGCGCCGCGCGCTGCGCGGCACGCTGGGCAGGCTGCTGAGCCTGCGCGCCCCCCGGTCGTTCCGCCAGATACCGCCGCGGTCGGCGCCGCCGCTCGTCCGCGACCCCCGGGCGCTGCCCGAGCGGGACGCCTGGGAGGCGGTGAGCCTGGCCCGCCACGTGACGCGGCCGACCACGCTGGACCTGCTGTACAGCATGCTCGACGGCTTCACCGAGCTGCACGGCGACCGTCAGGCGCGCGACTGCCCCGCGGTCGTGGGCGGCGTCGGCTGGCTGGACGGCGCGCCGGTGGTGGTCGTGGGACACCAGAAGGGCCACGGCAGCCAGGAGATGGCCCGGCGCAACTTCGGCATGCCGTCCCCGGCGGGGTGCCGCAAGGCCGGACGCCTCATGCGCCTGGCCGCCAAGTGGGGCGTGCCGGTCGTCACCTTCATCGACACCCCCGGCGCCTACCCGGGCATCGAGGCCGAGGAGGGCGGCCAGGCGCTGGCCATCGCAGAGAACCTGCGCCTGATGTCCACCCTTCCCGTGCCCGTCCTGTCCATCGTCACCGGCGAGGGCGGCAGCGGGGGAGCGCTGGCCCTGGGCGTCGCCAACCGCGTGTACGCCATGTCCAACGCCGTCTACTCGGTCATCAGCCCCGAGGGCTGCGCGGCGATCCTGTGGAAGGACGCCGCCGCGGCCGCCCAGGCCGCCCAGGCCCTGCGGGTCGACGCCCGCAACCTGCTGGAGGCCGGCATCATCGACGCGGTCATCCCCGAGCCCGACGGCGGCGCCCACATCGACCTGGCCGCCACCGCCGAGACCCTCCGCGCCGTCATCGTCGACACCCTCCACGACCTGTCGTCGCTGGACGGCCCCCAGCTCGTCAAACAACGCCGCCACCGCTTCCGCGCCTTCGGCGCCACCTCCTGCCACCCCCTCCCCACCCCCGGACACCTCCCCTGACCACGGGGGCGAGCAGCGCCACCGCTCCGCGCGGCCCGAGGTTGGAGGGACCAGCGCCTAAACGGTGCCTTTCGGCGCTGTCTTCCTCAGGCGGCTCTGCCTGGATCGGCGACCCGCCGCCGCGCGGCACCGGCGGCGGATATCAGCCGAGAACCGCCTTACGAGGTCCAGACGCGGGTCTCGTTGATCTGCTCCTTGGCCCGCAGGGCGTCCGCCAGGTCGACACCCGCGCGGTTGGCGATCGCGGCGAGGTAGATGAGGACGTCGGCGAGTTCTTCGCCGATGCTGCCGGTCACGCTGGCGGGATCGATCGGCATCCCCGTGGCCTTGCGGACGGCTTTGCACACCTCGCCCGTCTCTTCGGCGAGGCGCAGGGCTTGCTCAAGCATGGGGCTGCCGGAGAAGCCTCGCTCCTCCTCCATCTCGGCGACGTAGCGCTGGATCTCGTCCAACGCCAGGGGACCGGGGTTGAGAGGCTGCATGGCGACCTGCCTGTGACTGTGAGAAAAGCAGCTACCGTACAGCGTCGCACGTGCCGCTCAGAGCTCGTCTGAGAACTCGCGAACCGGTGACGACACACTCGCATCGCCCGCGTTTCCGGCGATCGCCGCCGAGCCGGTGCTCAGTCGGCGCGGGTTCCGGAGGCGAGGAAGATCGGGATGGCGAAGAACAGCCGGTCGTCGCGGGCCCTGGCGGCCTGGTCGTCGAGCCAGGCGCCTTCTCCGATGGTGGCGAGCACCGGCAGGCACGTGGCGTCCGTGTACACGATCGTGTGGACCTCGACGGTGACGTCGACGAAGCCGTTGTCCAGCAGGAGGTTGCGGTAGCGGCGGGCGGCCCGCGGGTTCGGCATGCCGTCCGCGCGAGCGTGGACGAGCGTGCGGGTGAGTTCGGGGTCGCCGGAGTCGATGACGAAGGTGTCCCAGTCCTGGCCGACGAGCACCGCGCGGCCGCCTCCGGCCAGGACCCGGCGGGCCTCGGCGACGGCTCGTCCGGGCTCGGCGAGGGTGTGCAGGACCTTGTCGGCGCGGTAGCCGGTGACCGAGCCGTCGTCGAGGGGCAGCGCGGTGGCGTCGGCGACGTGGAACTCGCCCGCGGGCCAGCGCTCGGCGGCCACCTCGATCATCTCGGGGTTCAGGTCGACGCCGATGGCCCGCACCCCACGGGCGGCCAGCTCGCCGACGGCGCGCCCGCCCCCGCAGCCGACGTCGACAACGGTGTCGCCCAGCGCCTGGTAAGTACGTTCCCGCAGGTCACGAGCCTGCGGCAGGTCGTCATGGGCGTCGAGGATGGCAAGCAACGTAGACATGGGCGTCATTGTGCGACTTAATGTCGACATGAAGTCAATCGGCGAGGTGGCGGCTCGGTTCGGGCTGCCGACACACGCGCTGCGGCACTGGGAGGCGGAAGGCCTGCTGACCCCGGCCCGCGCGGGCGACCGCCGCCGCTACACCGACGAGGACCTGTACCGGGTGGCGGCGATCCTGATCTCGAAGGAGGCGGGTTTCGGACTCCCCGACATCCGGACGATGCTGACCGCCCGGTCCGCGCCGGCCCGCCACGAGGTGATGGCCCGCCACCGCGAGAGGCTGCTGGCACGGATCGCCCGCGCGCAGGCCGCACTCGACATGCTCGAAGGCGGCCTGGAATGCCCGCACGACGACATCATGACCTGCCCGCATTTCCAGGGCTTCCTGACCGACCGCCTGCGGCCGTCCCCCGAGACGAATTCGGCACAACCTGACGGTTGAGGACGTTCACGAGGCCATACGTCTTCGGTGTTTGTTTCGTGCGAGTCGAGGTTCCCGCGAGAACTCGGCTGCTTGTGCGCGGGCTGTCTGCGCGACGGCGGGTCGTCGGTGGGGGACAGGACGCCCTGGGAGACAGCGCCGAAGGCACCGTTTCCGGCCGGATCGAAGATTGGCCGGCGGGGGAAGGCTCTCGGAAAGGTCTCGCGCGCCGTCAGGTGACGGTGGCGAGGGTGGTGAGGGTGAAGGCCGCCAGGGCCAGGAGGGTGCGCAAGGTGTGCCAGCGGCGCCAGGCGGGGCGGGGGTCCTGCCAGCCGGAGGGGATGGGCAGGGCGGGGTCCAGCTTCTTCACCTGGCGGTTGAGGGGGACGTTGAGCAGGTGGGAGACCATGGAGGAGGCGAAGAGCAGCGCCGCCGCCAGGCCGAACAGCACCCGCGAGGTCAGGTCGCCGGCGAGCAGTGACAGGGCGACGTCCACGGCGGTCGTGCCGAGCACGATTACGGGCATCAGCGGGTCCCAGTGCCGTCCGAGGAGCTGGTGGGTCTCCACGTAGCGGCCCGGGGGCATGTCGCGCAGGGCCGGGACGACGCTCACGGCCACGCCGAACAGCACGCCCGCGGTGGTGCCGGCGCCGAGCAGCGCCGCGACGGTCAGGCTCTCGATCAGCATGGGCGTCTCCTCAGCGCGTCTCCGGCGTGTGCTCGATCAGCATGGATGCCTCCTCAGCGCGTCTCCAGCATGTGCTCGACCAGGCCGGTGGTGTGCGTGGCGTCCTTGAACAGCGGGTGAGCCAGCACGTCCTGCAGGAACGGCTTGGTGGTCCGCACGCCGGGCCCGGTGACGTGCAGCTCGTTCAGCGCGCGGCTCATGCGCGCGACGGCCTGCTCCCGGTCGGGCGCCCAGACCACGATCTTCGCCAGCAGGGAGTCGTACTCCGACGTCATCACCGCGCCCTGCGCGCCGTGCGAGTCGACCCGTGTGAAGGGCCCGCCCGGCAGCCGGAACTCCTCCAGCCGTCCCGGGGTGGGCCGGAAGCCGCGGTAGGGATCCTCGGTGTTGATCCGGCACTCCACGGCGGCCCCCGACAGCACGACGTCGGCCTGCCTCAGCGACAGCGGGCGCCCGGCCGCCACCATGATCTGCTCGCGCACCAGGTCGGTGCCGGTGACCATCTCGGTGACGGGATGCTCCACCTGGATGCGGCAGTTGATCTCCATGAAGTGGAAGCGCCCGGCGTCGTCCAGCAGGAACTCGAACGTGCACGCGCCCTCGTAGCCGACGGCGTGGGCGCCCAGCACGGCCAGCGCCGTCATGCGGTCGACCAGCTCGGCGGGCAACCGCGGCGCCGGCGTCTCCTCGACCAGCTTCTGGTTGTTGCGCTGCACCGAGCAGTCCCTGGTGCCGAAGTGCACGGCGTTGCCGAACCGGTCGCGCACCACCTGCACCTCCACGTGGCGGGCCCGTTCGACGAACCGCTCGACGTACACCCGCGAGTCGCCGAAGACGGCGTGCGCGTGCGACCGGGCCTCGCTGTAGGCGCGGACGAACGCCGAGGGGCGGCCGACGACGCGCATGCCGCGCCCGCCGCCGCCCGCCGTCGCCTTGATGATCACCGGGTAGCCGATCCGGTCGGCGACGGCCTTGGCCTGCGCCGCGGTGTCCAGCGTGCTCTCGCTGCCCTCGACGACGGGCAGCCCCGCCGCCGCCATGATGGTCCGGGCGGTGGCCTTGTCGCCCAGCCGCGCCATCACCTCCGGGGCCGGGCCGATGAAGGTGATGTCGTGCGCCGAGCAGATCTCGGCGAAGTCCGGGTCCTCCGACAGGAAGCCGTACCCCGGGTGGATGGCCTCCGAGCCGGTGCGCAGGGCCGCCTCGATGATGGCGGGGATGTTCAGGTAGCTGGACTTGGCGGCGGGCGGGCCGATGTGCACGGCCTCGTCGGCGAACCGCGTCAGCGGGGTGTCGCGGTCGGCCGAGGAGTAGACCACGACCGTGCGGATGCCCATCTCGCGGCAGGTCCGCGCGACGCGCAGCCCGATCTCGCCGCGGTTGGCGATGAGGACGGTGCCGAACATCGTCCCGTCGGCTTCCCGGCTCACCGCGACCGGCTCCCCGGCTGCGGCGCGGCGGGATCGTCCGGCGGGACGGGCGAGAGCGGTCCCAGGGCGGATCCGAGATGGGTCAGCCCCGCCAGCAGGTGCCGGGCGAGGAGCGCTCCGGCGCGCATGAGGGGGCTGTGGCGGCTGGCTGGCATCGAACCCGGTTCCTCCGGTGCTGGAAGACGGCTGTCAGTGCTGGAAGATCTGCAGATGGCTGTGGTCGCCGGTCACGATCCGGCTGGTGCGCAGCGCGGACGCGGGCGGCGACAGCGTGCTCTGGCGGCCGATGACCGACCCGTGCAGGCCCCGGATGCCGCGCACCGTCACGCTCTCCATGAGGATCGAGTAGTCCATCGACGCGCCCTCGATGTGGCAGCCCGCGCCGATGGAGGTGAACGGGCCCACGTGGCTGTCGACCACGGTGCTGCCGTCCCCGATGATCAACGGCCCGACCAGGCGGGACCCCTGCACGGTGACGTCCCGGCCGATGGACACCCGGCCGATGACCTCGGTGTCGGCGTCCACCTTCCCCAGCATCGCGGGCGCGATGCCCTCCAGGAACGCCCGGTTGCACTCCAGGACGTCGTCGACCCGGCCGGTGTCCTTCCAGTAGCCCCGGAGCAGGTGGGAGCGCACCGCGCCGCCGCGCTCGATGAGCCACTGGACGGCGTCGGTGATCTCCAGCTCGCCGCGCCGGCTCGGCTGGATCGACCTGACCGCCGTGTGGATCGCCGGCCCGAACAGGTAGAGCCCGACGACCGCCAGATCGCTCTTGGGCCGCGCGGGCTTCTCCACCAGGCCGATGATCCGGCCCTGGGCGTCGACCTCGGCGATGCCGTAGTGCTCGGGGTCGGGCACCTTGGACAGCAGGATCTGCGCGTCGGCGCCCGAGCCCTGGAACTCCCGGACGAACCCGGCGAGCCCGTCGACGATGATGTTGTCGCCCAGGTACATCATGAAGCTCTCGCCCGCCAGGAACTCCGAGGCGGCCACCACGCAGTGGGCCAGCCCGAGCGGCGCCTCCTGCGGGATGAACGTGAGGTCCAGCCCGAGCCCGTCCCCGTCGCCGATGGCCTGGCGGATCTCGGCGCCGCGCGAGCCGACGATGACTCCCACGTCGGTGACGCCCGCGTCGCGCACGGCCTCCAGGACGTGCCGCAGGACGGGTTTGTTGGCCACGGGCACGAGCTGCTTGGCCATGGTGTGGCTGAACGGCCGCAGTCGGGTTCCCGAGCCGCCGGCGAGGACGAGTGCCTTCATGGCGTGACGCTTCCTGTCGGGGGGCGGAGCCGGGGTCCGCCGGCGGCGTCCTCGGTGAGGCCGGGGCGCAGCAGGGCGGCCAGCGCGTCGCCGACCGCGGCCCCGGGGTCGGCGGGCTCGGCCGCGGCGCGCCAGGCGACGAATCCGTCCGGCCTCACCAGCACCGCGCCCGAGGGCGTGACGCCGTGGCGCTCGCACCACGACTTGTGGGCGTCGTACGGGCCCGGCGCGTCCGGCGTGGCAGCGAGCACGTGCACGTCCAGCGGGACCCCCATGCCGGCGGCGGCCCGCGCCGCGGCGCCGCGCCAGGCCTCCCCCTCCGGGCCGGCGACCAGGACGGGACGCCGGGCGTAGAGGTCGAGGGTGGAGCGCTCGGCGCCGCCGACGACCAGCGGCACGTGCGGGGCCCGCGTGCCCGGCGCCCCGGGGCCGGCCTCCCGGCCGTCCCCGCCGCCGGCGGGCGCCGGGTAGCGGTAGTCGAAGATCACCTGCTCGTCGGGCAGGATCGCCGGGTCCGGGGCGGCCGGGGCCTGCCCCGCCATCCGCGGCCGGTCCGCGTGGCGCAGCACGGCCTGCGCGACCGTCAGGTCGGCCACGGGCCTGCGCTCGGCGTCGTAGGTGGCCAGCAGGGACGGGCTCGCCTCGCCCCGCAGCACGGCGGCCAGCTTCCACGCGAGGTTGTGCGCGTCCTGCACCCCGGTGTTGGAGCCGAACGCGCCGGTGGGCGGCATGACGTGCGCCGCGTCGCCCGCCAGGAAGACCCGCCCGTCCTGGAAGCGGTCGGCGACCAGGCCGGCGGAGTGCCACGGCAGCACGCTCTCGACGCGGACGTCCAGGCCGGGGACGCCCGCCGCCGCCCGCACCAGCTCCACGCAGCGCCGCTCGGTGAACGACGCCTCCTCCCCGGGCCGGTACATGACGTGCAGCATCCACCGGTCGCGGTTGTTCACCGGGAGCAGCGCGCAGCGGGTGCCGGTGCCGGTGACGTAGCACATGATGAAGCGCCGCGAGCCGAGCGGCTCGGTCAGGTCGGCCTCGAAGGCCACGTTCATGAAGTGCCCGAGCGACCCGGGGCCGTGGGTGCCGATGCCGAGCCGCGCGCGCGTCTCGCTCCCCGCGCCGTCGGCCGCGACCAGGTAGTCGGCGCGGACGGTCCGCCCGGCGCCTCGCCCGCGGTCGCGGAGCACCGCCGTGACCCCGGTGTCGTCGGCCTCGGCGCTCAGCAGCTCGGTGTCGAGCAGCAGCTCGGCGCCCAGCTCCGACGCCCGCTCGTACAGCAGTGGCTCCAGCTCGTCCTGGTAGCACATGCACCACCCGGTGGGGCTCAGCTCGCCGAGGTCGGTGACGTGGTCCATGAAGTACTGGCGCAGCTCGCCGACCTGGCGGCCCGCCAGCGTCTCGACCGCGATGACGCCCGCGTTGCGTGCGAGCGCCTTGCTCGACGCGGTGTCCCTGACCCGTTCCTCCAGGCCGAGCGCGCGCAGCAGCTCCATGGTGCGGGGGTTCACGCCACGCGCCCGGGGGTGCGGGGTGAGCGCCGGCTGCCGCTCCACGAGCAGGCACCGCACACCATGCCACGACAGGAAGGCGGCCATGGACAACCCGACCATCCCGCCGCCGGCGACCAGTACCGACGTTCTGTTCTCGGCGACCATGCCGGCGATCCTGTCCAGCGCGGCTTGAGGAGCGCTCAAGGATCGGTCGGGGCCGCTCTTCAGGGCGGCTCGACCGGCCCTCGAAGACGGCCGCGTAGCTTCGCCGCCATGGCGCTGGAGGATGGTCGATGACGGCACAGGTACAGGTGCTGGTGGTGGGGGCCGGCCCGGCGGGGCTCACCGTCGCCCTGGCGCTGGCCGGGCAGGGCGTGCGGGTCCGCGTCGTGGACCGCCGGCCCGGAGGGGCGGCGGGCACGGGCTGCCACATGGTGTGGCCGCGGACGCTGGAGGCGCTGGACCGCGCGGGGCTGCCCGTCGCGCGGCTGGCCCGGCGGGGCCTCACCGTGCGGCGCAAGGTCTTCCACCTGGGGGAGGAGTCCTTCTCACACGGCCTGGAGGACCCGCGCGGCCTGTGGCCGCTGCCGCTGTCGGTCGAGCAGGCGGTCCTGGAGGAGGAGCTCGCCGTCGAGGCCGAAGCCCTCGGCGTCCGTGTCGAGCGGTCCGTCGAGGCCGTCGCCGTCGAGCAGGACGCGGCGCGGGCCGTGGTCGAGCTGCGCGGCCCCGGCGGCGCCGAGCGGGTCACCGCCGGGTGGGTGGTGCTCGCGCAGGGCGGCGCGGACGGGCTGCGCGAGCGGCTGGGGTTCGGCTGGCACGCCGAGCCGCTGCCCGGAGGCCGGGTCGTGCACATGGACGTCGAGCTGCCCGCAACCGCGGGCCTCGCGCCGTCGTCGGAGTACATCTTCCTCGGCAGGGGCCGCAGCGCCGGCCTCGTCCCGCTGCCCGGCGGGCGCCACCGCCTGTTCGCCGTCCTCGGCGAGGACGGCGACGTCCCCGGCGCCCCCGGGCCGGGTGCCGCGGGCGAGGGCACCGGACCCACCCCCGGCCAGGGCGGTCAGCCCGGCACGCCCTGGCCGGGGGTGCCGGACGTGGTGCGCGAGCTCACGGGCATCGAGAAGGGCATCAGGCACCTCGGCCAGGACTGGTGCTTCCGGCCCCGGCACGGCATCGCGGCCTCGTTCCGGCGGGGCCGCTGCTTCCTGGTCGGCGAGTCCGCGAAGGCCGCGCCCATGCCGGTGCACGGCATGAACGGCGGGGTCCAGGACGCGTACAACCTGGCGTGGAAGCTCGGCGCGGTGCTGCGCGGCCGGGCGGGGGAGTGGCTGCTGGACACCTACTCGGCCGAGCGGCGCGCCGTCGCCGAGGACGTCTTCGGCAAGGCAAGGCGCATCCTGGCCTTCGGCACGGCCCCCGACCCCGACGCCACGCACGGCGAGCGGGTGCGCCGCCGCCGCCACGACGTGAAGACCGAGCCGCCCCTGCGCTACCACGGCGAGCCGCTGCACCACGACGGGCACGCCATGCCGGGCCCGCGGGTGGGCGAGCAGCTGCCCGACGCGCCGGTCGTCACGCCGTCCGGCGCCCCCGGCACCCTGCTGCGTAGCCTGGCCGGCGGGTCCGCCTGGACCATGCTCGTCATGTGCCGCGACGGCGCCGGCGCCCGGGCGGCCGGGGGCGCCAGGGCGGCGGTCGCGGGCGTGGCGGCGCTGCGGGTCTGCGTGGTGGGCGCCCTCCCGTGGGAGGGCGCGGCGGAGCTGGACGGGGACGTGATGGTGCGGCTGGGGGATCCGGGCGGTACCGCGCACGCGGCCCTCGAAGTGCGGGAGCCGGTCGTCTACCTGCTGCGGCCGGACGGCCACATCGGCTACCGGGGCCGGCTCGCCGACCTCAACGGGCTGCGCGCCTACGCCGCCCGGGTGCTGCGCCCGGGTGTCCCGCGTCCCGCCGCGCCCACCGGGGACCCGATGACGCGGGACGGGGCGGCCCGCCCGCGCGGAAGATCCAGAAACGCTTGAGGCGCGCTCGGCTATGTCGGTTTACTTGGGACGCCCGGTGAACGGCGTACGAAGAGGAGCCCTGTATGAGCAGTCAGCCGTCCCCTCAGTTATCTGGGCCGTCCGCGGTGCTGCGGCTGTGGCCGTGGAAGGCCGCGGCCGGCACCGCCCTGGTGGTCGCCGTCGCCTGGTTCGCGCTGGCGGCCTCCGGGGGTGACGTGCGGGCCATCATCGTGGCCAGCCCCGTCTGCCTGGGGCTGGTGGTGTTCTTCCTGCTCGGCGGCATCATCGCGGTGGCCTCCGAGCCCGCGGGCGAGCGGCGGGACGCCCGGGCGTGGGCGCTGCGCCACCCGTGGGCCTTCGCGCTGTGGCCGGCGCTGGCGACGGCCGTCCTGGTGTTCGTCGTCCGCAGGCTGCTCGACCTGTGGAACCTGAACGAGACCCTGCTCAGCAGCGCGCTCGACGGCCTGGGCCGCGCCGCCGCCGTGCTCGTCTGCGTGGCCCTCACCGCGCTGGCCGCCCGCCGCGGGCAGAAGGGCTGACCGCCCCCGCCGAGCCCGCCGCCCCCTGATCGGCGGGCGGAGCGGCGTCCCGGCGCTCGCTCGCGCCGTGACGCCCGGGCGCCGGCGTGCCCGCCGCCCCGGTCCTGGCCGTTCCTTTCGAGTGTGTTTCGAGGCCGTCACTAGGCGGCGCCGACAGGCTGCGTCGGCAGACAGCCGCCTGCCCGGCGTGTGACCGGTGACGCGCGGCGATCCACCTTCTCGAGGGAGCGAACCTGTGAAGAGCAGCCGTGTCGCCGCTTTCGGCGCGGCGACGGGCGCCCTGCTCATGAGCCTCACGCTCATGACGGCCCCGGGCACCGCCCACGCCTCCACCTGGGACCAGCCGGTACGCCTGTCGGACGCGAGCCCGTTCGCGAGCTGCACGGCCGACACCGTCCCCGGCGACTCCTACACCCTCAACACCGAGTCCGAGTCGACCGTCGCCGTCCATCCGTGGAACCCGCTCGTCACGGCGGTCGCCTGGCGCCAGGACCTGTGGGCGACCGGCAGCTCCCGCGGCATCGTGGTCGCCTCCACCAAGAACGGCGGGATCACCTGGAAGAAGACCGTGCTCCCCGGCGTCTCGGAGTGCTCGGGCGGGCAGGGCCGCGTCACCAACCCCTGGCTGCAGTTCGGCGCCGACGGCACCCTGCACGCCACCGTCACGATCTTCGGCGGCGACCGGTCGATCGTCGCGGCCCTGCGCTCCACCGACGCCGGCTCCACCTGGAGCGCGCCGGCCGCGCTGTCGAGCGACGTCATGCCGCGCTTCTGGAGCGACAAGCAGACCGTCACCACCGACCCGCGCGACCCGCGCCGCGTGTACGTCGTCTGGAACCGGCGCGACCGCGAGCTCGACTTCCACGAGGTCCTGTTCGCCCGCAGCGACGACGCCGGCCGCACCTGGCGGCCCACCCGCTCGATCTACCGCCCGCAGACCCCCGGCGCGGGCACGGTCGGCAACCAGATCGCCGTGCTGCCCAACGGCGACCTGGTCAACGTCTTCGTGGAGAACGAGCACGCCATCGGCGGCGCCCCCTACCCGGCACCCGTCCAGGAGCGGGTCGCCGTGATGCGGTCCAGCGACCGCGGCGCCACCTGGACCGAACCGGTGAGCGTCCCGGGCACCTTCATCGTCGGCCAGCCCCTGCTGCCCGACACCCCCTGGGTGCCGGTGATGGCGCCGGGCATCGTGCCCGACATCGCCGCCGACCGGCTCACCGGCACGCTCTACCTGGTCTGGGGCGACGCGACCATGTCCGGCAGCTACAGCGGCGTCGCGCTGTCCACCTCCTCCGACGGCGGGCGCACCTGGAGCACCCCGCGCAAGATCAACCAGACGCCCGAGTCGCCGCCGTTCGGCAGCGGGCAGGCGTTCCTGACGCAGGTCGAGACCACGATCACCGGCGCCGTCGGCATCAGCTACTACGACTTCCGCAACAACACCGCCGACCCCGGCGCGACCACCGACGTGTGGCTGTCCACCTGCCGTGCCCGCTGCTCGGCCGCCGACGCCCGCTGGCAGGAGGAGCACCTGGCCGGGCCCTTCGACCTCGGCCAGGCCCCGATGTGGTTCGGCGGCCCCTACGTCGGCTCCTTCGTGGGCCTGTCCCACACGCTCACCGGCTTCGTGCACGCCCCCATCACCACCACGGGCGACCCGGCGAACCCGACCGACGTGTCGCTGGCGCGATCGAGTTTCAAGCCAGCCTTGAGCGCCGGCTCGGATGCTCCCTCTCGATGACTTCGGTCCCGGAACGGAAGAGGTGCTGACATGCTCGCGGAAATGCTGGCTCGCTCAGGGCACAAGATTCTCGGTGAGCAGCCCCCGGACGGGGCGAAATACTGGGCGGCCCGCTTCTGGGACCGCGACCTGGCCGAGCGCGACCCCCTGCTCGGCGAGCACTACCGGGCGCAGAAGGCCGACCTGGCGCAGGTGATCGAGAAGTACGCCAGGGACGCCGACCGGGTGATCGAGTTCGCCTGCGGCACGGGCGAGTTCACCGGGATGATGGCCCGGCTGAGCCTGGCCAAGGAGATCGTCGCGCTGGACATCTCGGCGCAGGGCCTGGAGAAGACCCGCGCGCGGGTCGGCCACCCCGGCCTGCGCACGGTGCTCGGCGACTTCTGGGAGGACCACGACCTCGGCACGGCCGACGTGGTGATGTGCGTCGACGCCATCCACCACATCGGCGACCCGCGGCGGGTCATGGAGCGCATGAAGTCGTTCGTGCGCCCCGGCGGTGTGTTCATCGGCAACCTGTGGACGGTCGACAACTTCCACGAGTTCCAGCGGCAGCGGTACGGCGCCCTGTGGCACCTGGGCCGCTCGGCGATGTTCCTGGGCAGCGCCATGGTGATCAAGGCGTCCGGCGGGCGGCTGCGCAGCGGCTCCTACCGCACCCGCCTGATGCGCACGTCCGAGATCGAGCCGCTGCTGCGCAGCGTGTTCGGCGAGGTCCTGCACGTCTGCGCGGACCGCTACTTCGTCAGCTTCGCCTGCCGGGTCGAGGGCTGAAGCGCGCGATGAGGCTGTATCTCATCCCGGTCGCCGAGATCGCGGCCACCGGCGGGCCGGTCCCGGTGTACCTCATCCGCACGGATGAGGGCGCGAACGTGCTCGTCGACACCGGGTACGCCCGCGACCGGGCCGGCCTGCCCGGCCCGGTCAAGGCGGAGCCCGGGGCCGACGTCGTCAGCCGGCTGGCGGGGCTGGGGGTGCGGCCGGACGACGTCCACTACGTGGTCTGCTCGCACTTCGACCCCGACCACGCCGGCAACCACGACGCGTTCCCCTCGGCCGAGTTCGTGGTGCAGAGGCGCCACGACGAGCTGGCCCGCTCGCGAGCCGTGCCGCGGCTGGAGATGTGCAGGGCCAGCTGGGACCACCCCGGGTTGAAGTACAGCCTCGTCGACGGCGACACCGAGCTGGTGCCCGGGGTCGAGCTGGTGGAGTCGAGCGGTCACGTCGAAGGCCACCAGTCGGTCCTCGTGCGCCTGCCGGAGACGGGCCCGGTGCTGCTCGCGGTGGACGCCGTCCCCGAGCAGGCCGCGGCCGACCCCGCGACCCGGCGCATCTACCCGTTCGACCTGGACGAACAGGCCACCCGGGCCTCCACGGCCCGGCTGGCCCGGCTCGCCCGGGACGAGAAGGCCCTGGTCGTCTACGGGCACGACGCCCGCCAGTGGCGGGACCTGCGGACATGGCCCGGCTACCTGAGCTAGGCCCGCCGCGCGACGGAGAGAGGGAAGGTGGCGTATGCGGCAGAAGCGCGTTCTGCTGACCGGCGGAGCCGGGTTCATCGGAACACACGTCCTGTCGGCCCTGCTGGCCGAGGGACACGAGGTACGGATCATCGACGCCCTGCTGCCCAACGTCCACCGCGTCCGGCCGCCCGAGCCGCCCGCGGGCGTGGAGTTCGTGCACGGCGACCTGCGCGACCCCGAGGTGGTGGCCGCCGCGCTGCGCGGCGTGGACGTTGTCTGCCACCAGGCGGCCCTGGTGGGGCGCGGCCGGGAGATCCTGGAGGCGCCGGGGTACGCCGGGTGCAACGACCTGGCCACGGCGGTGCTGCTGGCGGCCATGGCCGAGGCGGGCCTGCGGCACATCGTGCACGGCAGCTCGGTGGTCATCTACGGCGAGAACCGCTACTCCTGCCCCAAGGACGGGACGGTGGCCCCCGGCCCCCGCCGCGTCGCCGACCTGGACGCCGGGCGCTTCGACCCGGCCTGCCCCGACTGCGGGGAGGAGATCGCGCTCATCCCCTCCACCGAGGACACCCGCCCCGACCCGCGCAACGTGTACGGGGTCACCAAGTACGCGCAGGAGCTCCTGGTCGCCGTTTGGGCCAGGGAGGTCGGCGGCACCGCCATCGCGCTGCGCTACCACAACGTGTACGGGCCCGGCATGCCGCTGGACTCGGCCTACTCGGGGGTGGCCTCGACGTTCCGGTCCGCGGTCGAGAAGGGCCAGGCGCCGCGCGTCTACGAGGACGGCGGCCCGACACGCGACTTCGTGCACGTGCGCGACGTCGCGGCGGCCAACGTCGCCGCCCTGGGCCAGTCGTCGCCGGGCATGCGCGCCTACAACGTCGCCAGCGGCGAGCCGCGCCCGATCAGGGCGCTGGCCGAGGCGCTCTCGGCCGCGGCGGGCGCGCCGGCGCCGGTGATGACCGGCCAGTACCGGCTGGGCGACGCCCGGCACATCGTCGCCACGCCCGACCGGCTCAGGCGCGAGCTGGGCTGGGCCCCGCGGGTCGACTTCGAGACCGGCGTCAAGGAGTTCGCCACCCAGTCAATGCGGGGGTGAGGCCCGCCCGGCCCGTGCCTCGCGGCGACCGCCATACGCACACCCACGATTGGTGATGTTCACGATGCGAGTGCTGTTCGTCTCCGTTCCCTGGCCCACCCACTTCCACGCCATGGTGCCGCTGGCCTGGGCCTTCCGCGCGGCCGGGCACGAGGTCAGGGTCGCCAGCGGGCCCGCCCTGGCCCCGGCCATAGCCCAGGCCGGGCTGCCGGCGGTGCTCACCGGCGCCGACTTCGACTTCGTCCCGCTCTTCCGCGAGCAGGCCGCGTCGCTGTACGACCTCGACTGGAGCGCGCTGTCGGCCGCCGAGGTCGAGGAGCGCACCACGCGGATGCTGGACATCTTCGCCCGGATCTCCGACGCGATGCTCGACGACCTGGTGGACTACGCCCGGTCGTGGCGGCCCGACCTGATCGTCTACGAGCCCACCATGGTGGCGGCGCCCATCGCCGCCACCGTGCTCGGCGTGCCCAAGGTCAGGCACCTGTGGGGGCCGGACATCACCTACGACGCCGACGCCCTGCAGGGCAAGGTGCTCGGCGGCATGCTGGAGCGGTACGGGCTGACCGGCCTGGAGACGCTCGGCGATCTCACCGTCGACCCCGGCCCGCTCGCCATGCAGGTCGAGGCGGCGTGGACCCGCCAGCCCATGCGGTACGTGCCCTACAACGGCCCCGGCGTCATGCCCGCGTGGCTGGCCGAGCCGCCGTCGCGGCGGCGCGTGCTGGTGACGTGGGGCACGTCCATGGTCTACCTCGGCGGGGCGAAGGTGTTCCTGCTGCCGCACGCGGTGGCCGCGCTGTCGGAGCTGGACGTGGAGGTGGTGGCCGCCATCGCCCCCGACCAGCGCGACCTGCTCGGCGACCTGCCGGAGGGGACGCGGGTGGTGGAGTCGGTGCCGCTGCACATGCTGCTGCCGAGCTGCGACGCGCTGGTGCAGCACGGCGGGAGCGGCACCACGCTGACCGCCACGGCCTGCGGCGTGCCGCAGCTCGTCGTCGGCCAGTCGCCCGACCAGGTGCTGCTCGCCTCCCAGGTCGCGGGCGCCGGCTCGGGCCTGATGCTGATCCCCAAGGACTCCGGGATCGAGGAGGTCAAGGCGCGGATACGTGAGATGACCGGCCGGCTGCTGGAGGAGGAGTCCTTCCGCGCCACCGCGCGCAAGCTGCGCGAGGAGCTGGAGGGGCAGCCGACCCCGGCCGGCCTGGTGCCCGTGCTCGAGAAGCTCGCGAAGGGGTGACGTCGATGCGCGTACTGTTCGCCACGTGGGCGTGGTCGACCCACTACTACCCCATGGTGCCGCTGGCGTGGGCCTGCCGCGCCCAGGGACACGACGTGCGGGTGGCCAGCCAGCCCGAGCTGGCCCCTGTCATCGTCGGCACCGGCATGCCCGCCGTCCGCGTCGGCCGCGACCTGGACGCCGGCACGTGGTACCGCACGAGGATCAACCCGATGATGGACTACGGCGCGGACGCCGCCCGCACGCCCGAGGAGCGAAGGGCCCGCGACCGCGAGCGGCACCTGACCTCGCTCGGCCTGTACGCCGCCCTGATGGAGGCGATGGCCGAGGACCTGCTGGCGTTCGCCAGGGCCTGGCGGCCGGACGTCATCGTGCACGACCCGCTGACGTGGGCGGCGCCGCTCGCGGCGCAGGAGATCGGCGTGCCGTCGGTGCGCAACCTGTTCGGCCCCGACATCGGCTACTGGTTCAGGCCCGAGGGCGAGGGCGTGCTGACCTCGCTGATGGAGCGCATGGACTGCAAGGAGCCGAACACGCTGGGAGACCTGACCGTCGACCCGTGCCCGCCGATGCTCCAGGCCGACGCGCCGGTCGCCCGGAGCCGCTTCCGCTACGTGCCGTTCACCGGGCTGAGCGCGGTGCCGCCGCGCGCGCACGAACGGCCGGCCCGGCGCAGGGTCTGCCTCACCTGGGGCACCTCCACCGACCGGCTCACCGGCGAGGCGTCGTTCCTGCCGGGGGACGTGACCGCGGCCGTCTCGGCACTCGACGCCGAGGTGGTGATCGCCATCACCGCCCGGCAGCGCGGCATGCTGCCCGAGCTGCCCGGGCACGTGCGCGTCGTGGAGTCGGTGCCGCTGGACGCCCTGCTGCCCACCTGCGACGCCGTGGTGCACCAGGGCGGCGGCGGCACGACGCTCACCGCCGCCAAGTACGGTGTGCCGCAGCTCCACCTGCCGCAGCTCCCCGACCAGATGGTCAACTCGCGGCACCTGGCCTCGACCGGGGCGGGCGTGCTGCTGCGGGCCGACGAGGCGTCGTATGAGCAGGTCCACCGGTACGCGAGCGACCTGCTCGCCCCGGACTCCTCCTACCGCGCCGCCGCCGCGGCCCTGGCCGCCGACATCGAGGCCCAGCCGCCGCTGTCGTCGGTGGTGGGCACCATCGCCGGCCTGGCAGCCTGACCCGCGTCCGAAGCCCCGGCCGTCCCCGGCCGGGGCTCCGGCACGCTCAGGCGCGGGCGGGGGTGGTGTCGCCGGCGGCGAGGGCGTCGGCGGCCCTGCGGCCCCAGGTCTGGTAGCGGCCGCGGCGGACCAGGCCGGGGAACCAGCGGGCGGCGGCCGCCCTGAGACGGTAGTCGGCGCCGACCACGTGCACCGGCCGGCCCGCCGCCACGGCGGCCAGGCCCTGGCGGGCGACGGCCTCGGGCGCGATCACGCGGCCGAACCGGCCGCCCTTCGACCGCGAGCCCGCGGTGGCCACCGAGCCGGGGCACAGGGCGGTGACCGACACGCCCAGCCACTTCACCTCGCCGTGCACGCTCTGGCTGAACGAGACGACGAACGCCTTGCTGGCCACGTACGCGGCGCCGCCCGGGGCGGGCGCGAAGGCGCTCGCGGAGGAGAGGTTGACGACCCCTCCGCGCCGCCGCGGCACCATGCCGGTGACGGCCGCGCGGGTCAGCCGGACGGTCGCGGCGATGTTGAGGTCGATGAGCCGCTCGTGCGCCCCCTCCTCCTGGTGGGGGAGCGGCCCGATGCGGCCCACCAGGCCCGCGCTGTTGACCAGCAGGTCGACCGGCCGCCCGGGGTCGGACAGCCGCAGTTCGACGGCGCGCAGCCCCTCGGGGCTGGTCAGGTCGGCGGCGATGGTCTCCACCTGGACGCCGTGCCGCGAGCGCAGCTCCCCGGCCAGGGTGTCCAGCGGCGCGGCCCGCCTGGCCACCACCACCAGGTGGTGGCCGCGGGCGGCCAGCTCGCGGCAGAAGGCCTCCCCTATGCCGCTGGAGGCGCCGGTGACGAGTGCGGTTCTCAATTCTCCCATCTCCCGGATTTTATCAACGCAATTCATCGGCGACTATGCCGGAAAGCGGTCGGCAAATGGCGCTAGACGGCTTTTCTAGTGGTCCTCGAGGTGTTCATGACAGCTTTTCCAGCGTATATCCCGGCACTCTTTTCCGGATGAGTGGTGTGCCATGTTGAGCGTCATATTGCCGATCTCCCTGCTGACCGGCGGGCTCGCCGCCGGCGCCCTGCTGCTGTCGGCGCTGGGCGGGGCGCCGATGCTGGTCGCCCTGCCGGTCGAGCAGTACGTGCCGGTGCACAAGTTCCTGGTCACCCGCTTCGACCCGTTCATGCCGCTGTCGCTGGCGACGGCCATGGTCTGCGACGTCGTGGTGACGTTCCTGGCGCCCACCGGGCCGGCACGCCTCCTGGCCGCCGCCGGCGCGCTGCTGTACATCGCGGTCATGGCGGTGTCGCTCACCAAGAACGTCCCCATCAACCGGTGGATCGCGGCCCTGGACCCGGCCGACATGCCGGCGGACTGGGCGAGCGTCGACCCCCGGTCGCGCTGGCGCGACTGGAACCTGGTGCGCACGTCCCTCGCGGTCGCCGGCCTGGTGGTGAACGTGTCCATCGTCGGCGTCCTGCTGTGACCGCGCCGCACGAGCCCGGCCTGCGCGTGCTGGTCTACCACCGCGCCCCCGACGGCCGGCCCGAGGCGGTGGTCGAGGCCTACCGGCGCGCGGCGCTCCAGCTGCGGGGAACCTCCGGGCTGCTCGCCTACGAGCTGCTGAGCTCGCCGGCCGACCGCGGGCGCCACCTGCTGGTCATGGACTGGACCGACCGCGGGGCGTTCACCCGCTGGGAGCGGGCCTTCCGAAGCGCCGGACATCCCTCGCCGCTGCGCCCCTACCAGGACCGGTCGCGTCCCGGCGGCCACTACGAGATCTACCTCGCGGCATCCCGCCCACGGCAAGATGGGAGTTCCACATGTCAGTCCCCCGGGTGAGGCGGGCCGCCGCCGCGGCCCTGCTGCTCCTCGCCTCCTTCCTCGTCAGCGCGTTGGGCGCCGCGCCGGCGTCCGCCGGCCGGGTGCCGCTCGCCGCGCCCCCGGTCCTGAACGTCCACGTCTCGCCGGCCGGCTTCGTCATCCCCGGCGCCAACCCGCGCCCCCGCGGCCCGGTGACCTTTCGGGTGACCGCCGAGGGCGCCCACGGATACTGGTGGACGGTCTACAAGCTCAAGAACGGCGCCACGCTCACCCAGTTCGTCGACTGGATCACCAAAAGCGCGTCGCCCGACATGTCGGTGGCGCTTCCCGCGCTGCGCTCCCTTTACGACAACGTCGAATACTCGGGCGGCGCGAAGGTGTACCCGGGAAACACCGTCGAGCTCACCCAGACGCTGACCCAGGGCGACTACTTCTTCGGCTCCGCGGCCATCCCCGGGCCGCAGGTCCCCGGCGCCGCCCCCAGCGTCAAGAGCCTCGTCGAGGGGCGGCTGGACGTCGACGCGCTGAAGGCCGCCGTCCCGGCGGGTGAGGCCCCCGAGGCGCGGACCGCCGCCGAGCCCGCGCCGTCGCCCTTCGGGTGGCTGCAGGTCACCCAGGAGAACAGCCCCGCGCTGCCGCTCCCGATCGACGGCGTCGTCTACATGGGCAACCTGCTCGGCAAGGACTTCATGATCGCTTCCGGGTCGATCCCGGCCGACGGCAGGCTGCTGGTGCGCAACGACAGCTCCCAGCCGCAGGAGGCCATGTTCCTGGAGCTGCTGCCGGGGGCGACCGACCGCGACATCCAGGCGTACTTCGACGCCCAGCTCGCCGGGCGCCCGCTGCCGCCACGGCCGTTCTTCGACTCGATCGGCGGGATGCTCGCGCTTTCGCCGGGCAAGCAGATGATGTTCAGCGTGCACCTGCCGCCCGGCCGCTACGGCGTCTTCTCCTGGCTGCGCATCCCCGAGACCGGCATCGACGCCTGCGCCCTGGGCATGCACGAGATCATGACGCTGCGCTGACCCCGTGAGGCGAGGACCGGCCCGGCACCGAGACGGTGCCGGGCCGGTCGCGTGCGCGCGGGCCGTGGAGGGCGGGCGCCCTTCAGCGCGTCAGCTCGGAGAGGACCCCGACCAGCTCCGCGGGAGCGGGCTGGCGGCGGGCCTCCCGCCGCAGCCGGTCGGCCGCCTCGGCGTGGGAGGCGTCGCCCAGCACCCGCGTCACCGCCTCGCGCACCGTCTCCGGGCCCAGCTCCGCGAACGGGACGACCCGCCCCGCGCCCGCCGCCGCGATCCGCTCGGCGCACAGCGGCTGGTCGCCGATGGAGGGGATCAGCACCTGCGGGACGCCGCTCATGACGGCGGCCAGGGCCGTGCCCGGCCCTCCCTGGTGCACGACGGCCGCGCAGGAGGGCAGCAGCAGGTTCAGCGGCATGGACTCCACCACCCGCACCCCGGCCGGGACGTCCCGAAGCATCTCCCGCTGCGCGGCGGTCACCGCCGCCACCACCTCGACGTCGAGCCCGCGCAGGCCGTCCAGCACGCTCTCCAGCGGCCGGAGGTGCCCGGCGGTCTTGGCGAACGTCGTGCCCCAGGTCACGCACACCCGGGGGCGCAGGGGCGGCGTGGAGAGCCACGCCGGCACGACCTCGGGCCCGTTGTAGGACAGCGGGCGCACCGTGCGGGCCTTGAGCACCCGCTCGATCTGCGCGCTGGGCGGGAACGGGTCGATCGTCAGCGTGCCCGAGGGGTCCACGCCGCGCACGCCGAACCGCTCCCACAGCGGCTCCAGCAGCTCGCGCTCCTCGGCGTGGCGCCAGTAGGTGAAGTCGACGCCGAAGATGTGCCGCACCGCCGGGACGCCGAGCAGCTCGGCGGAGATCAGCCCCGCGTACGCGCGCGGCTCGAACACGACCAGGTCGCAGCGCCAGGAGCGGGCCACGGCGAGCACGTCCCCGGTGACGGCCTCGGCCACGTGCGTGAACATGCGCATGGCGCGCACCGTGCGCTCGCGCGCGTGCCCGCGCGGGTCGTCCCCCTCGCGCGGCGCGACGCTGGCGGTGCGCCAGATGCCGCTGACGTCCACGTCGTCGCCGGCCACGACCGGGTACAGCCCGGCGCCCGCGACGTCGGCCGCGAGCGACGGCTGGCAGGCCACGCGCACCTCGTGCCCGGCCGCCTGCAGGGCCCAGCCGAGCGGCACCATCGGGCGGAAGTGCGAGGCCGTGGCCCACGATGTCATCAGGACGCGCATGGTCTCACCTCGGGAGCTCGGGCGGGGCGGTGCAGCACGCGGGCCAGGACGCGGGCCAGGACGCGGGGCGGCTCGTCGTCGTGCGGGGTCGCCGCGGTGTCGGAGCGCCAGGCGACGAACCCGTCCGGGCGCACCAGCACCGCGCCGTCGGGGCGAAGCCCGTACCGCTCGTGGAAGTCGCCGCCCGCGTCCAGCACGTCGTGCTCGACCTGGTGGACGGTCAGGCCGGCGGCGCGGCCGGCCCGCGCCCACTCGCCGGCCTTGGCGGCGGCCAGCAGCACGAAGCCGCGGCCGAACAGGTCGATCGCCGACAGCGCGCGGCCGTCGCGGGTCAGCTCGGCGTGCGGGGCACGTGTCCCCGGCTGCGCGCGCAGCTCCCGCGGGCTCCAGGCGGGCGGGCCCTCGTCCGGGGAGTCGTCCCCGGCGATGTCGGCCGACCGGTACCGGTAGCCGAACACCACGGCGTCGTAGTCGAGCACCTCGGCGCCGGCGACCTGCGGCAGCGCCTTGCCGGTGCGCCGGCTCATCTGCACCATCGCCTGCCGCAGCGTCATCAGCGCCGTCGGCCGCCGCTCGGCCTCGTACCCGTCGAGCAGGCCGGGCCCGGCCCGGCCGCCCAGCACGGCGGCCAGCCGCCAGGCCAGGTTGTGCGCGTCCTGGATGCCCAGGCTGGCGCCGAGCGCCCCGGTCGGCGGGATGACGTGGGCGGAGTCGCCGGCGAGGAACACCCGGCCGCCGCGGAACCGGGCGGCGACCTGCGCCCCGATCTCCCAGGCGAGCACCTTGACGCCGTCGGCGAGCTGGTCGGCGACGGTGACCTCCAGCCCCGGGTCGCCCACCGCCTCACGCACGGTGGCGACGCACCGCTCGTCGGTGAAGCCGCTCGGCGGCACGTCCTCGGCGGGTCGGTAGGGGACGCTGAGGACCCAGGCGCCGGCGCCGTCGTGCGGGAGCAGCACGGTGCCCGGCTCGGGCCGGTCCACGTGCCCGATGCCGAGCCGCCGGCCGCGCAGCGCGCCGTCCAGGTCGGCCGTGAAGACGAACGTCGCGGTGTGCCCCAGGCTGCCGGGCCCCTCCATGGGGATGCCCAGCGCGCGGCGGATCGGGCTGCGGTTGCCGTCGGCGGCCACCGCGTACGAGGCCCGGACGGTGTACTTCCGGCCCGTGCCGGCCTCGGCGACCAGCGCGTTGACGCCCTCGCCGCTCTCCCGCAGCTCCAGCAGCGTCGTGCCGTAGCGGACGTCGGCGCCCAGCTCCACCGCCCGCGCGGCGACGAGCGCCTCCAGGCGGTCCTGGCCGATGGGCGCCCACCGGCAGGGGCTGGCCCCGTCGTCCCCCGCGCCCGCGGCCGGGTCGGCCAGCGGCCCCTCGTGCAGGGGCGGAGCCGACAGGCTCTCGGCCCGGATCAGCAGGGAGTCGGGGGAGTCGCTGTAGGTGCAGGCGTCCATGACCGCCGGCTCCAGGCCGATCCCGCGCAGCAGCTCCACCGTGCGCGGGTTCACCGCCCGGGCGCGCGGGTGGGCCAGCGGCCCGGCCCGGCGCTCCACGAGCAGGGCGCGCACGCCGTGCGACGCGAGGAAGGCGGCGGCGGACAGGCCGGCCAGGCCACCGCCGACGATCAGTACGGGGGGTGTCGCCTCGTCCATCAGTTCCCCTGCCCACACAAGCGGATGCGACGGCGCCCCCACCGTGCACCGCGCCGATCGAGGGCCGCTGGAGGAGCGCTGGGCGGCCGGCGGTCCAGCCGTCGTCGAGCGCCCCGCGAGCCGGCGCGGAAAGCATCCGGCCATGGACGCTGGCGAGCCCCCACGGGAAGGAAGGCCATGCCGGACGAGCATTCTTCCACCGGACCCGCCGACCAGGCCGAAGCGCTGGTACACCAGGTCACGCGGCTGCTGGACGGCGTGCCCGGTCCGGTCAGGCGGATCCGGCTGCAGGTCGCGGACGCGAGCCTGGAGATGGAATGGCAGGACGGCGCGCACGTGGCGCAGCCGGTCGCGGACCGTCCCGCCGCCGACGAGCCGCCGGAGGGCCTCGGGTACGTCAGGGCGCCCATGGTGGGCACCTTCTACCGGGCCGCGACCCCCGGCGTCGCGCCCTTCGTGAACGTCGGCGACGAGATCCAGGAGGGCCAGCAGGTGGCCATCCTGGAGGCGATGAAGCTGATGAACGAGGTCCAGGCGGACCGGCACGGCCGGATCGTGGAGATCCTCGTCCTCGACGGCACCCCGGTGGAGTACGACCAGCCGCTGTTCGTGGTCACCTCCGCCGACTCCGTTTCCTGACGCACCACGATTGGGGTTCACGGGTATGCGCGTGCTCTTCACCACATGGGCATGGCCCTCGCACTACTTTCCGATGGTCCCGCTCGCCTGGGCGCTGCGGGCCGCCGGCCACGAGGTGCGTGTCGCCAGCCAGCCGGCGCTGATGGACACGATCATGCGCTCGGGCCTGCCGGGCGTCGTCACCGGCGAGGACTTCGACATCGTCGGCTACCACCGGCGCGAGCTGGCCTCGCTGCGGGTCGAGGAGGAGGACCCTCCCGGCCCCGGCCAGTGGGACGAGCGCAAGCGGCGCCGGGTGCAGAAGTCCTTCTCCCAGTTCGTCGCGATCGCCGAGCTGATGGCCGACGAGCTGCTGGGCTTCGCCCGCGACTGGCGGCCCGACCTCGTCGTGCACGACCCGCTCACCTACGCCGGGCCGCTGGTGGCGCGCCTGGTCGGGGTGCCGGCCGTCCGCAGCCTGTTCGGGCCCGACTTCACCTACGAGACCCGGCACATCGAGGCGGCGGCCATGGCGCCGCTGCTGGAGAGGTACGGCCTGCCGGACCTGGACACCGTGGGACCGCTGACCGTGGACCCGTGCCCGCCGGGGCTGCAGTTCCCCGCCCCCATCCCGCGCCAGCTCATGCGGTACGTGCCCTACAACGGCCTGTCGGCCGTGCCCGCCTGGACGCTGGAGCCGCCGCCGCGGCGCCGCATCTGCGTCTGCTGGGGGACGACCACCACCAAGTTCAGCGAGGAGCACGCCACCCGGCTGCCTTACGTCGTGGACGCGGTCGCCGACATGGACGCCGAGATCGTGCTGGCCGCCACGCCCGACCAGCTCGCCCTGTTCAGCTCGGTGCCGCCGGGCGTCCGCGTCGCCGACTCGGTGCCGCTCAACGTGCTGCTCCCCACCTGCGACGCGATCATCCACCAGGGCGGCGCGGGCACCACGCTGAACTCCGCCCTGTGCGGGGTGCCCCAGCTCATGGTGGTGCAGACGCCCGACCAGGTCGTCAACGCCATCCCGGTGGAGCGCAGCGGCGCCGGCACCTACCTGGTGCCCAAGGAGACCAGCCGCGAGTCGGTGCGCTCCCAGGCGCGCAAGGTGCTGGAAGACCCCTCCTACCGGGAGGCGGCGCGGTTCCTGCGCGGCCAGATGCTGGAGCAGCCGCCGCCCACGGCCGTCGTCGGCGTCCTGGAGAGCCTGGCCAGGGGAGAGCTCGCGCCCGACCACGGCGTGGCCCAGATGTCCGCGGCGACGGCGGGAGGCCCGGAGTGATCGGCAGGAAGGCGCTCCCGGCCGAGTACCGGGAGTGGAACGCCTACTGGGGCGCCCCCTACGGCCGCGAAGAGGCGGCCGCCCTGGAGGTGGCCGACCGGCTGGAGGGCTTCGACCGGGTCGACCCGCACGCGTTCGGGCCGTTCGCGTTCCAGCTCACCAGCGACACCCGGGTCTTCGAGTACCCGTGGGCCTACCACACGATGGAGGCCAAGCCCGGCATGCGCGTCCTGGACGTCGGGGCGGGGCTGAGCGGGCTGCAGTTCGTCCTGGCGATGGAGGGATGCGAGGTCACCAACGTCGACCCCTCCGCCAAGAACGGCGAGTGGGGCTCGCTGTCGGCCGCCATGTGGGGCCTCACCCCGCACAACCACCAGCGTATGAACGACGCGTTCGGCGTCGACGTGCGCCTGATCCCCGAGACCGTCCAGGACGCCGACCTGCCCGAGGGCACCTTCGACCGGGCCCTGTGCCTGTCGGTCCTTGAGCACCTGGACCAGGCCGACGCGCGCGGCATCCTCGAACGCGTCGCCGCGCTGCTGGCGCCGGACGGGCTGTTCCTGGTCACCGTCGACCTGTTCTTCGACGTCAAGCCCTTCGGGGTGCTGCCCGCCAACAGCTACGGCGGCAACATCGACGTCCACCAGGCGGTCTCGGGCCTCGGCCTGGAGCTGGTGTACGGCGACCCGCGCGAGCTGCTGGGGTTCCCCGAGTTCGACCTCGAACGCGTCGTCGAGCTGGTGCCCGACCTGCTCGTCTCGCCCCGCTACCCGTGCGCCTCGCAGGCGCTGGTGCTGCGCAAGCCCGCCGGAGGCGCCCGATGATCGGCAGAGCCCCGCTCCAGGACGAGTACCTCGAATGGAACAGGACCTGGGGCGCCCCGTACGGCCGGGGGCCGTCGGCCATGGTGTCCTTCAGGCGGCGGCTGGAGAAGGTGGACCCCGACGCCTACGGGCCGTTCGCCTTCCAGGCGCAGCGCGGGCTGAAGACCTTCCAGTACCCGTGGGCCTACTTCACCGCCGGCGTGCGGCCGGGCATGCGGGTCATGCTGAGCGGCGAGGGGCTGGGCGGCTTCCAGTTCGTGCTGGCCATGAACGGCCTCCAGGTGGTCAACGTCGACCCCACGGCCGCCGGCGAGCCCGCGCGGGCGCACGCCCGGATCAACCGGGCGTTCGGCACCGACGTCCGGCTGGTCACCGACCTGTCGGAGGCGGCGGCGCTGGAGCAGGGGTCCTTCGACCGGGTGTTCCTGCTCTCCACCCTGGACCACCTCGGCGAGCGGGCCGGCCGCGCGGTGCTGGAGAGCAGCGCGGCGCTGCTCGCCCCCGGCGGGCTCTGCCTGATCACCGCCGACCTGCTGCTGCACCTGCGCCCGCTCGGCGTCCTGCCCGAGGGCCCGGCGGAGCGCAACGTCGACCTGCGCCGGCTCACCGACGGTCTCGGCCTCGAACTCGCCCACGGCGACCCGCGGGAGCTGTACGGGTTCCCCGAGTTCGACCGCGGGCGCGTCGTCGAGATGCTGCCCGAGATGTTCGTCGGCCCCTTCTATCCCAGCGTCTCGCAGACGGCCGTGCTCGGAAAGCCCGGCTGACCCGGGCGAGCGAAAGAGAGGGACGCCGCATGCGTGTCGTCTTCGCGGTGTGGTCATGGAGTTCGCACTACTACCCGATGGTCCCACTGGCGTGGGCGCTGCGCGCCGCCGGCCACGAGGTCGTGGTCGCCACCCAGCCGGCCCTGGTGCCGGCCGTCCAGCGCTCCGGGCACCTGGCGGTGCCCTGCGGCGAGGACGTCGACCTGGGCGCGGGGTTCAGGCGTGACGTCTTCTCGCGGCTCGGCAAGCCCGGCCCGCACTGGAAGACGCTCGCGGCCGGCGACCGCGACGCGATCGAGCGGCAGGCGTTCGGCCTGTTCGCGCGGGTCGGCGAGGCGATGCTGGACGACCTGCTCGGCTTCTGCCGGGCATGGCGGGCCGACCTGGTGGTCTACGACCCGCTCACCTACGCGGCGCCGGCGGCGGCCGCCGCGCTGGGCATCCCGGCGGTGCGGTTCCTGTTCGGCCCCCTCCCGGCGCCGCCCGCGTGGGAGCTGGAGGCGCTGCGCCCGCTGCTCGACCGCGCGGGCCTCGCCACGATGAACACGCGCGGCGACCTCACCGTGGACGGCTGCCCGCCGTCCATGCAGACGCCCGCCGAGAGCGGCCACTCTCCGCTGAGCTACGTGCCCTACAACGGGCCCGGGACCGAGCCCGCGTGGGTCCACCGGCCCGCGGGGCGGCGCAGGGTGCTGGTCTCCTGGGGGACCTCGACGGTGCGGCTCGTCGGGGAGCACGCCTTCGCGCTGCCGCTGGTGGTCGAGGCCGCCTCGCGCCTGGACGTCG
This sequence comes from Sphaerisporangium sp. TRM90804, assembly GCF_029846175.1. GTDB lineage: Bacteria > Actinomycetota > Actinomycetes > Streptosporangiales > Streptosporangiaceae > Sphaerisporangium. The sequence goes on from NZ_JARWAC010000013.1 coordinate 131,939, forward strand.
AGCTCGTCGTCGCCGTCGCGCCGGGGGACCGCGCGCTGCTGCCCGAGCTGCCGCCCGGCTCCCGGCTGGCCGAGATGGTGCCGTTCCACCTGCTGATGCCCGCCTGCGACGCGGTGCTGCACCAGGGCGGGGCGGGCACCATGCTGACCGCGGCGGGCCACGGGGTGCCGCAGGTGCTGTTCCCCCTGATCACCGACCAGATGCAGAACGCCAGGAGCCTGGCGGCGTCCGGGGCGGGCGTGATGCTGATCCGGCGTGGCGAGGACGAGGCCGCCTACCGGGACCTGATCGAGGCGACGCTGCGCGACGTGCTGGAGGACCCCGAGTACCGCGCCGCCGCCGGCCGGCTGCGCGAGGAGATCACCCGCCAGCCCTCCCCGCTGGAGGCCGCCGCCAAGCTGGAGGCGTGGACCCAGGCGCGCGCCACCGCCTGACCGGCCCACAGGCCCGGACCGTGACGACGCCCCCGGGGCCGTGCCGGCGGCCGGGTGATGGCTGGGGCCGTGACGGTGCCCCCGTGGCCACCCCGCCGGGCCATGCGGGCGGCCGGGTCATGGTTGGGGCCGTGCCGGCGGCCGGGGTTACGGTCCGGGCCGTGACGACGGCCCGGCGTGGACGACGAGCACGAGGGCGATGCTCGTCCCGCGCCCGTCACGGCCCGTGGGCGCCGATGTGATGTTTCGGCCGTGACATCTGTCAGATTGTTGGCCCCGCCTCATGTCGCTCTCCGGGTTCTGGGGAGACAATACGGCTATGTCCGGCCGCTTCTGGACCACCATCTATCTGGTCTTCATCCTGTGGCCCGTCCCCCGGTATCTGGAGAGCGGGCCGGCGCCGGCCGAGGCCGCGCTCGTCGCCGCGGGCATCGCCGCGTTCGCCGTGCTCTACCTGCGGGTGATGTGGACGGCGCTGGCCCGCCCGCACGAGAACGCCACGCCGGTGGCGCTGGCCCTGCTGTGGGTCGTCACCGCGCTGCTCGCCTTCCCGCTGCGCGAGCTGTGGCTGTTCGCGTCGCTGTTCCTGCTCATCAGCGCGCTCGCGGCCAGCCTGGAGACGCGGGCGTTCACCGCCTCCGTCGGGGTGACGTTCGCCGGCACCCTCGCCGTGCTGCCGTTGCTCGGCCTGCCGCTGTCGGAGTTCTGGTGGATCCCGACGCAGGCGTTGCTGTTCGCCGGGGCCATGGGCAACTTCCTCAGCCTGCGGCGCGCCAACCTGGCGCTCACCCGGGCCCGCGTCCGCGCCGAGCGGCTCGCCATCGACAACGAGCGGCTGCGCTTCGCCAGGGACCTGCACGACATCCTCGGCCACAGCCTCTCGGTGATGACGATGAAGAGCCAGCTCGCGGCCCGGCTGGTCCCAGCCGACCCCGCCAGGGCCCGCGCGGAGATGGGCGAGGTGGAGGAGCTGTCGCGCCAGGCGCTGTCGGAGGTGCGTGAGGCCGTCGCGGGGTACCGCGCCCTGTCCCTGACCGAGGAGCTGCTGAACGCCCGGCGCGCGCTGGAGGCCGCGGGCGTGCGCCTGGAGGTGGTCACCGACCCGATCCCGCCCGGCGCGGCGTCGCTGTTCGCCTGGGTGGTGCGCGAGGGCGCGACCAACGTCGTCCGGCACAGCCACGCGGCGACCTGCCAGGTCAGGTTCGGCGTCGACGCCGCCCACGCCTACGTCGAGATGACCGACGACGGTCGCGGGCCCGCGACCAGCGCCGAGGGAAGGGGGCTGCGCGGCCTGACCGAGCGGATGCAGGCGGTCGGCGGCACCCTGTACGGCTCGCCGGCGCCGGGCGGCGGGTTCCGGCTGCGAGCCCGGCTGCCACTGGAGGAGTGCGTGTGATCCGCGTGCTGCTGGCGGACGACCAGCACCTTGTCAGGCAGGCGATGGCGGCCCTGCTCAGCTTCGAGGACGACATCGAGGTGGTCGGCGAGGTCGACCGCGGCGACCGCGTGCTCGCCGAGGTGGCCCGCCACCGGCCCGACGTCGTGCTGCTGGACATCGAGATGCCCGGCCGCGACGGCCTGGCCGTCGCCGGCGACATCCGCGACGCGGGCCACGCGGCGCGGGTCGTCATCGTGACCACGTTCGGCCGTCCCGGCTACCTGCGGCGCGCCATCGAGTCCGGGGCCGCGGGCTTCGTCGTCAAGGACGCGCGCGCCGAGGAGCTGGCCGACGCCATCAGGAGGGTCAGCGCCGGCCAGCGTGTGGTGGACCCCAAGCTCGCCGCGGCCAGCCTGTCGGCGGGCGCCAGCCCGCTCACCAGCCGCGAGTGCGACGTGCTGCGCGCCGCCGCCGACGGGGCGTCGATCGCCGAGATCGCCGGGACGCTCTTCCTGTCGGAGGGCACCGTGCGCAACTACCTGTCCGGCGCCATCGGCAAGCTGGGCGCCCGCAACCGCGCAGAGGCGGTCCGCGTCGCCGACAGCAGAGGCTGGCTGTAACCGCCCCCGACCGGCGACGCCCCGCGCCCCGGGTGCCGGGACGGCGGTCACCGGCGGGGGAGCGGGGCGCGGCCCTCGTCCTCCGGCGTCGCCGCCGCCCCGGGTGCGGGACGGCGGGTCAGCGGTAGTAGCCGTCCAGGGGGACACGGGCCTCGTCGAACAGGGCGGGGCCCTCCTGCGGCACGTTGGGCCACTCCCTGCCCGGGGCGAGGACGGCGAACTGCTCGACGGAGATCGCGTACACGACGCGGCCGAGGCCGGAGCGCTCGATGGCGCCGGCGCACATGCGGCACGGCTGGCAGCTCGTGTACATGGTGGTGCCCGCGGCGGTGCCGGGGTCCAGCTCGCGGGCCGCCCACCGGGCCAGTTTCAGCTCCGGATGGGCGCTGATGTCGCGGTCGCCGAGCACGGTGTTGTGGTCCTCGGCGAGCACGGTGCCGTCCGGGCCCACCAGCAGCGATCCGAACGGAGCCTCCCCGGAGGCCCGCGCCTCGGCGGCGAGCGCGACGGCCCTGCGCAGATGTCGTTCGTCGTCCTCGGTCACGTCGACTCCGTTCGTCGGGATCGGTTGTCGTCCTGGAGGGCGGCCACGGCCGCGAGCGCCTGCCACGCCACCCGCGGGTGGCGGGTCTCGTCCGGGTCGCCGTTGAAAGGGTCGAGCACGACGTTCTCGGCGCCCAGGAGGCGGAGCTCGTCGAGATCGCCCGCCACCTGGTCGATCGTGCCCTCTCCGGCGAGCCGCTCCGGCCCGGTGACCGGTGACTCGGTGAGCCGCAGGGCGATGCGGGGGGCCAGGGCGGGCACCGGGCGTCCCCGCCGGTCGGCGATCTCCCTCATCCGTCCCAGGGTGGCCCGCAACGCGGCGGGGGTGAGCCGCAGCGGATGCCACGCGTCGCCCAGCTCCACCGCCCGGCGCAGACCGGCGTCGCTGTGCCCGCCGACCCAGATCGGGATCGGGCCGGCCCGGTAGTCCTTCTCGTCGGCCCAGGCGGCGCGCACCGCCCGCAGGTACTCGTCGGTCAGCGCCCCGCGCCGCTCGAAGGGGACCCCGAGCGCGGCGAACTCTTGCCGCGCCCAGCCGACGCCGACGCCGAGGACCAGACGCTCCCCGCTGAGCCGGTTCAGGTTGGCGGCCATGCGGGCGATCAGCAGCGGGTGCCGGTACGGCACGATGAGCACGGTGGTCCCGAGCCGGACCCGGCTGGTCACGCCGGCCAGCCACGACAGAGCCGTGAACGGCTCGTAGAACGGCGCCGGGTACTGCTCGGCGACGTCGGGCGTCACCGCCACGTGGTCGGAGACCATCAGCAGGTCGAACCCGAGACCCTCCACCGTCTGCGCCCAGGCGCGCAGCATGCCGGGATCGGTGCCGGGCCCGAAGTTCGGGACGTTCACCCCAAGATTCACTCCCCCAGGCTATCGATCAAGAGCCTCCCGGCTGAAGGGATTCTTCGCGGTGTATGGCGGGATGTGCCGGGGATGCGCTGGTATATCCGCCGGATGACCGAGAGTCTCGACCCGACCGACTGGTCCATCCTGGGCGAGCTCCAGCGCGACGGCCGCCTGCTGAGGGTCGCCGCGACCTCGATGGGTCACCTCGAAGGTGTCGTCGACGAGCTGGCCCGGTTCGGCGGCACCACGACCGACGTCGTCCACAGCCGGCCCCCGTGCCGCGGGCCCCGGGGCCCCTGATCCCTTCCGGCGCGCGAGATCGCGGAAGGCGTTGATCGGGGCTTTCGGACCTCGCGCGAGGTCGTTCGTCACCGCCCTTCGCCCGTCTCGTCGAAATGGCCGGGTGCTTACCCGCCGTCGCGGCGAACGGCTTTTAACGACCGGCGCAAAGCTCATCATTCACGTGAAAACAGTGAGCTTGTGGAAACAGCGCGAGCCGCTTACGGCGTGCCGGGCGGCCGGGCCGGGTGGCGCTTTACCGGGCGCTCCGGCGTCATGACGGGCCGGTAAAGGACGCGGGTGAAGGCGCGTGAAGCGGCCCGGCGGACGGTGCGGGCGGGCGGCTCAGGTGGACGGCATGGCCTCGCGGGCGGGGTCGGCCTCTGCCCGGGGGACGACGCGCCGGCGGACGGCGAGGCCCAGGGCGACCACCAGCAGGCCGAAGACGCCCGACACCACGAACGGCCCGGCCGGCCGCCACGCGTCGTACAGGACGCCGCCCAGCGCGGACACGATCATGATGCCCGCGGCGCCGCACAGCGTGTGCACGCCGAACGCCGACCCGCGCACCTCGGCGGGCACCTGCTGGGCCAGCAGGGGGCCGGCGGTCGTGATGCCCGCGATCTCGCCCACGCCGATCAGGACGGCGACCACGATCATGCCCGTGCCGAGCGGGTCGGAGACGAGCAGCGTCGACAGGTACGCGGCCGCGGCGACGGCCTGGGCGATGATCACGAGGTTCTGGCGCGGCATCCGGTCGCCCAGCCAGCCGAACACCGGCGCGCACACCAGCGCGACCGTCTGCGAGATAGCCACCACCGAACCCGCCCTGGCCAGGGCCTCCGCGCTGGACATCCCGCGCTCGCTCGTGGCGTAGTCCACGATCCACAAGGTCATGAAGCCGACGACCACCGCGAGGTCGGCGCGTGCCACGAACGACGCCGCGTACGACAGCGCCACTCCGGGGTCGCGCGCGAGCACGACGCCCTCGCGCACCAGTCGGGGGAGCGGGACGCGCTCGTGCGTCCCGGCGACGGACGCGCGCGAGAGCGTCAGCCACAGCACCAGCGCGAGGACCAGGATCCCCCCGGCGATCAGCAGGAACGCCAGCCGCGTCGCCGCGACCGGCTCCAGGCCCTGCCTCTCCATGGTCTGCGGCAGCCGGGCCAGCAGCAGGACGGCGACCACCGCGCCCAGCCCGCCGAACACGCCGATCAGGCCGTAGGACTTGCCGCGGGAGCGGCTGCGCACGTAGTCGATCGCGATCGTGGACAGCATGGCGTTGATCGCCGCGACACCCAGTCCGAACACCACCCGCAGCGCGACCAGCACGGCGGTGTCGCCGGCGAACGGGAACAGCGCGCATCCGAGCGCGCACAGCACCAGCCCCGCGACCACGATGACGCGCCGGCCGAAGCGGTCGGCGAGCGCGCCGTACCAGGCCAGGCTGACGATCATCGCGAGCTCGGCGGAGAAGCCGAGCAGGCCCACGACCCTGCCCTGCGCGGACTCGGGCACGCCGAGAATGGTCGTCAGGATGTGCGGCTGTGTGGAAGGCAGAAAGGAGATCACCGCGGTTCCGGCGGTCGCCATCGTCAACAGCGCCCACATATTGCCTTTGGTGATGCCTTCGGCGAGCTGGGCGCCTAGTACGCGTCGCGGGGGGGCAGCGGCCATGAGAAGATCATGGCACTGTCCGCGGCGACGTAAATGCTTTTTGGTGAGAGATACGAATTATCCTTACCTGCAGCTAAGATCGTATGTGTGGCGCCCTAGGAGAGGAGAGCGATGAACCCCATCGCACTCGGTGGTGGCTTCGACCCTAATACTCCGAACGCGGCACGTATGTACGATTACTTCCTCGGCGGCAAGGACAACTTCCCGGCCGACCGGGCCGCCGCGGAACAGGTTCTTCGATTCGTTCCCGAGATCCCCATCGGCATCAGGGAGAACCGCGAGTTCCTCTGCCGGGCGGTGCGCTTCCTCTCCCAGCAGGGCATCCGCCAGTTCCTCGACATCGGCGCGGGCCTGCCGACACAGCGCAACGTGCACCAGGTGGCCGCCGAGCACGCCCCCGAGTCGCGCACGGTCTACGTCGACAACGACCCCCAGGTGCTCTCGCACGCCCGGGCCCTGCTGCAGGACAGCCCGCAGGTGCTCGTCGTGCGGGGCGACCTGCGCAGGCCGGACCGCATCCTGGAGGATCCCGACGTGCGGGCGCACCTGGACTTCGGTCAGCCGATCGCCGTGCTGCTCCTGGCCATCCTGCACTTCATCTCCGACGAGGACGACCCGGCCGGGATCGTCGCCCGGATCCGCCAAGAGCTGCCCCCGGGCAGCTACATGGCGATGTCCCACGTCACCGTCGACCAGCGCCCGCAGGCGGCGCCCGGGGTGCAGCAGGTGTACCAGAGCGCCTCGGCCCCGTTCATCGCGCGGATGTCCAGCGAGGTGCTCCCCCTGTTCGAGGGCCTGGACGTCGTCGAGCCGGGCGTCGTCGACCTGCACAGGTGGCGCCCCGAGCTGCCCGTCGTGGACCCCGCCCTGGAGCACGACAAGCCCTACTTCCTGTGCGGAATCGGCCGGGTGGGCTGAGGCGCCCCCGCCGTCAGGGCTTGCGGCCGACGCCGCAGATCGCGTCGACCTGCCGGCTGCCGTCCCCGATCTCGATGACGTCGGGCCGCCACGTCGTGGTGGTGACCACGCCCGGCTCCACCAGCTCCAGGCCCTCGAAGTAGGCGGCGATCCGCTCGGGGGCGCGCAGGTGGTAGGAGCTGGCGGAGTTGGCGTTGTAGACGGCGATGGCCTGGTTGAGGCTGTCGCTGGTGTCGGTGCCGTCGCTGAGCGCCAGGTAGCTGCCGGACGGCAACGCGTCCATCAGGCGGCGCACGATCGCCCAGGGGTCGTCCTCGTCGGACACCTGCCCGGTGATCCCCAGCATCATGAGCGCCACGGGCTCGTCGAAGTTCAGCGTGTGTGCCGCGCCCTCGATGATCCGGTCGGGGTGGCGCACGTCCTCCTCGATGTAGTCGGTGACGCCGGGCGGGACGCTGGTGAGCAGCGCCTGGGCGTGCACCAGCACGAGGGGGTCGTTGTCGACGTACACGATGCGCGACTCCGGGGCCACCCGCTGGGCGACCTCGTGGGTGTTGTCGGCGGTCGGCAGGCCCGTGCCGACGTCGAGGAACTGCCGGATGCCCGCCTCGCCGGCCAGGAAGCGGACCGCGCGCGCGAGGAAGTAACGCTGCAGGCGGGCCAGGCGCGCGATGTCGGGGAACATCCGCACGATCAGCTCCCCGGCCTCACGGTCGGCGGGGTAGTTGTCCTTGCCGCCGAGCAGGTGGTTCCACACCCGGGCCGAGTGGGCGACGCTGGTGTCGATGCGGGGCGCGGGCCCGGCGCCCGGGGTGGGCTCTGTCATGGTGCACGTCTCCGGTTCGGCGCGGCGGATCCTGGCTGGCTTCGGTCAGCGTAGCGTCTAACGCCGCTCAAGATCGGCCTATGTCGCCGGATCCGACACCCGGGAAACGCCTCCCGCTACCCCAAAGCATCACCAATCCCATCTTTGTATGAGATCAGAAGACTTGGACCGTTCTAAACTGCCGGTGATCCACACTCCGGGCGCGCGGGAGAGGGGGAGCGGTGGAAGACCTGCTGAGGCTGCTGGGGCTGGTGCGCAGGGTCCGCCACGAGGAGCTGAGGGCCGAGCTGGACCACTCGTGGGCGAAGGTCGCCGAAGCCCGCGCCGAGGCCGCGCGCTCCCGCGCGGAGGCCGAGAAGGCCTATGTCGAGTCCGAGCAGGCCCGCGCGGAGGCCGACCGGGCCCGGGCCGAGCTGGATCAGGCCCGCGCGGAGGCGGCACGGGCCCGCGCGGACGCCGACCGGGCGCGCGCCGCGGCCGCACAGGCGCGGGCGGAGGCGGCCCGGGCGAGGAACGCGGCCGACAGGGGCTGCCCCAAGGGTGAGAAGGCGTTCACCGAGGCCGGCCGCTGAGGCCGGCGGCCCCGGCCGACCGGGCGGCGCCGCACATGCGAAACCCCAGGCCGACACGGGGTCTGACCTGGGGATGAGGGGTGGGCGATACTGGGATTGAACCAGTGGCCTCTACCGTGTCAAGGTAGCGCTCTCCCACTGAGCTAATCGCCCTTGCTACTGCGTTCCGTGCCGAGGTGGAGACGGGATTTGAACCCGTGTACGCGGCTTTGCAGGCCGCTGCCTCGCCTCTCGGCCACTCCACCAGGCGAGGCCGTCGCGTACAGACCTCTCCGAGCGGACGACGGGATTCGAACCCGCGACCCTCACCTTGGCAAGGTGATGCTCTACCAGCTGAGCCACGTCCGCGTGCCGTCGCGGGGCGGTGAGGCGCCCGCGGGGACGAGACGGAACTCTAGCGGGTTTTCCCGTGCCTGCCTAACCGGACGGGGGATCCGTCGCCGGTCGTGAGGCGGCCGCACCGGGCGCCGGGGCGGGGCGGCCGCCCCGCGCGGAGTCACCCGGCGGTGCTGCCCCGGAAGGTGCGGGCCACGCTGCGCTCGACCGCGGGCAGCGTCAGGAAGATCTCCAGGATGCGGGTGAGCCGGTGCACCTCGATGCGGTGGAACGGCGGGCCGTCCGCCCGGGCCAGCATGAACGTCATCGCCAGCGGCGGCAGCGGGGCGGCGATCAGGTGCACGCCGCCCTCCATCGAAGACGCCTCGGGACGGGGCGGGGTGACGGGCGGGAAGGTGATCTCCTTGGGCGCGCGCCAGCTGGAGTGGACCAGCGCCCGGGGCGCCCGCTCGGTGGCGGCGGCGGCCCAGTCGGCGCTGAACAGCACCGGGACGGAGTCGATCAGCGTGGCCAGGGCGCGGTCGCCGGCCGTGGTGATGTACTTGAGGATCTCCAGCTCCGGGTAGGTGCCCGCCGCCTCGCGGGTGCCCCACACCCCTTCCACCACGACCTCGGGAACGCTCTCGATGCTCCGCACGAGGTTCTCGCGGGGCGCCAGATCGGGCCAGTACACGGTGAAGTCGTCCACGGCCCGGCCGTCGCCGCGTTCGAGCACGACGAGCTGCGTGATGTCGGCGCCCGCGATGCCCAGCACACGCGTCACCTGGCCGAGCGACCCAGGCCGGTCGGGAAGCGAGATACGCAGGCGCAAGAGCATCCCAGCCTCCGATGTGACGTACGTCGACCCCGCCAACCAGATTAGCTGGCCGCCCCGGCCCGGGGCCAAGCGGCGGGCGGATGGCCTGACCAGCGGCTATCGCGCCCCGGCGCGACGGGCCGGGGACGGCGACCGCGCGGCGTCCGGCCCCCGCCGGCCCGGCGGCACCCCCGGGCGGGGGCGGAAGGCGGTTCACGCCCCCTGCGGCGGGTCGGGTAGAAAGGGCGGGTGAAGATAGGCGCGATCGAGGTGTGGCCGCCCGTGGTGCTCGCGCCGATGGCGGGCGTCACCAACGCGCCCTTCCGGGCCCTGTGCCGCGAGCAGGGCGGCGGCCTCTACGTCTCCGAGATGATCACCACGCGCGCGCTGGTCGAGCGGAACGCCAAGACCTTCGCGATGATGCGGTTCGCGCCGGGGGAGTCGCCCCGGAGCGTCCAGCTCTACGGCGTCGATCCCGAGACCGTCGGCAGGGCCGTCCGCGTCGTCGCCGACGAGGGGCTGGCCGACCACGTCGACCTCAACTTCGGCTGCCCGGTGCCCAAGGTGACCCGCAGGGGCGGCGGCTCGGCGCTGCCGTACAAGCGCGACCTGCTGCGGCGCATCCTGCGCGCCGCGGTGGCGGGCGCCGGCGCCCTGCCGGTGACGATGAAGATGCGCAAGGGCATCGACGACGACCACCTCACCTACCTCGACGCCGGCCGCATCGCCGTGGAGGAGGGGCTGAGCGCGGTGGCGCTGCACGCCCGCACGGCGGTGCAGCACTACGGCGGCACGGCCGACTGGGACTCCATCGCCCGCCTGAAGGACGCCGTCCCGGAGATCCCCGTGCTGGGCAACGGCGACATCTGGAGCGCGGACGACGCCCTGCGGATGATGCGGCGCACCGGCTGCGACGGCGTGGTGGTCGGGCGGGGCTGCCTCGGCCGCCCTTGGCTGTTCCGCGACCTCGACAACGCCTTCCACGGGGTCGCCGCCCGCGCCCGGCCCTCGCTCGGCGAGGTCGGCGCGACCATGCTGCGCCACGCCCGCATGCTGGCCGAGACCTTCGGCAGCGAGACCCACGGCGTCCTCGACTTCCGCAAGCACGTCGGCTGGTATCTCAAGGGCTTCACCGTCGGCGCCGAGCTGCGCCGCGACCTCGCCACGTCGGGGTCGCTCGCCGAGCTGGCCGAGCGCCTCGACCGCCTTCCCGGCGACCAGCCGTGGCCCGGCGAGGCGGCCGACGGCCCGCGCGGCAAGGCCGGCGCCCGCGAGCGCGTCCACCTGCCCGAGGGCTGGCTCGACGACCCCTACGACGGCGCCGTGCCCGTGGGCGCCGAGCTCGACTCCTCGGGGGGCTGAAGCCCCGGCGACCGCGTCAGAGGCGGTTGAGGGCGATGACGTGGATCACGGCGCGGCCCTCCTCGTCGGAGGCGGCCAGGTCGACCTGGGCGCTGATGCCCCAGTCGCGGTCGCGCGCGGGGTCGTCGAAGACCTGGCGCACCCGCCACAGCTCCTTCTCCTCCTCGATCAGCAGGAACGAGGGGCCCCGCGCGTCCGGGCCGGTGCCGAGCTCCTCGTGCTCGGCGAAGTACGCGTCCAGCGCGTCCTCCCAGTCGATGTCGGCCAGCTCGCGCAGCTCCTCGTACCGCTCCAGCGCGGCGAGTTCGACCATGCGGAACATGGCGTTGCGCACCAGCACGCGGAAGGCGCGGCGGTTGGCGGTGACCGGCCGGGTGTTCTCGTCCAGGCCCGGCCGCTCCAGCTCCTCGGTGGGGTTCTGGAGCTGCTCCCACTCGTCGAGCAGGCTGGAGTCGACCTGGCGCACCAGCTCGCCGAGCCATTCGATCAGGTCCTGGAGGTCCTCGGTCTTCATGTGGTCGGGCACGGTGCGGCTCAGGGTGCGGTAGGCGTCGGCCAGGTAGCGCAGCACCGTGCCCTCCGACCGGGCCAGCTCGTAGAACTGCACGTACTCGCCGAACGTCATCGCCCGCTCGTACATGTCGCGCACCACCGACTTGGGGCTCACCGCGTGGTCGCCCACCCAGGGATGGCCCTGGCGGTAGGTCTCGTACGCGCCGAACAGCAGGTCCTGCAGGGGCATCGGGTAGGTGACGTCGGCCAGCAGCTCCATGCGCTCCTCGTACTCGACGCCGTCGGCTTTCATCTCGGCGACGGCCGCGCCGCGGGCCTTGTTGAGCTGGGCGTGCAGGATCTGGCGCGGGTCGTCCAGCGTCGACTCCACGATCGACACGACGTCCAGCGGGTAGGTCGGCGACTCGGCGTCCAGCAGCTCGAACGAGGCCAGGGCGAACGTCGACAGCGCCTGGTTGAGCGCGAAGTCCTCCTGAAGGTCCACCGTGAGGCGCGCCATCCTGCCCTGGTCGTCGGGCGCGCTCAGCTTCTCGACCACGCCGCCCGCCAGCAGCGAGCGGTAGATCGCGATGGCGTGGCTGATGTGCCGCCGCTGCGCCCTGCGCTCCTCGTGGTTGTCGGTGAGCAGGCTCTTCATCGCCGCGAAGCAGTCGCCGGGCCGGTTGATCACCGCCAGCAGCATGGCGTTGCTGACCTTGAACCGGGAGTTCAGCGGCTCGGGCTCGGCCTTCTGTAGCCGGTCGAAGGTCTCCTCGCCCCAGCTCACGAACCCCTCGGGCGCCTTCTTGCGCACGACCCTGCGCCGCTTCTTGGGGTCGTCCCCGGCCTTGGCGAGCGCCTTCTCGTTCTCCACGACGTGGTCGGGCGCCTGGCAGACGACGTAGCCCAGCGTGTCGAAGCCCGCCCGCCCGGCGCGCCCGGCGATCTGGTGGAACTCGCGGGCGCGCAGCAGGCGCACGCGGTTGCCGTCGTACTTGCTCAGAGCGGTGAACAGCACCGTGCGGATCGGCACGTTGACGCCGACGCCCAGCGTGTCGGTGCCGCAGATGACCTTCAGCAGCCCCGCCTGGGCGAGGCGCTCGACCAGCCGCCGGTACTTCGGCAGCATGCCCGCGTGGTGCACGCCGATGCCGTGCCGCACCAGCCGGGACAGCGCCCTGCCGAACTTGGTGGTGAACCGGAAACGCCCGATGAGCGCGGCGATGGCCTCCTTCTCGGCCTTCGTCGACATGTTGACGCTCATCAGCGCCTGGGCGCGCTCCATGGCCGCCGCCTGCGTGAAGTGCACGACGTACACCGGCGCCGACTGGGTGGACAGCAGCTCCTCCAGCGTCTCGTGCAGCGGCGTGGTGCGGTAGCTGTAGTACAGCGGGACCGGGCGGGTCGCCGAGCGCACCACCACCGTCTCGCGTCCGGTGCGCCGCTTCAGGTCGGCCTCGAACCGCGTCATGTCGCCGAGCGTGGCCGACATCAGCACGAACTGCGCCTGCGGCAGCTCCAGCAGAGGCACCTGCCAGGCCCAGCCGCGGTCGGGCTCGGCGTAGAAGTGGAACTCGTCCATCACCACTTGGCCGACGTCGGCCCGGGCGCCGTCGCGCAGCGCGATGTTGGCGAGGATCTCGGCGGTGCAGGCGATGATCGGCGCCGAACCGTTCACGGCGGCGTCGCCGGTCATCATGCCGACGTTCTCGGTACCGAACATCGCGCACAGGTCGAAGAACTTCTCCGAGACCAGCGCCTTGATCGGCGCGGTGTAGAAGGTGCGCCTGCCCTCGGCCAGGGCCGCGAAGTGGGCGCCGGCCGCGACCAGGCTCTTTCCCGAGCCGGTCGGCGTCGAGAGGATCACGTTGCTGCCGGAGACCACTTCGATCAGCGCCTCCTCCTGCGCCGGGTAGAGGGTCAGCCCGCGCTGGGCGTTCCACTCGACGAAGGCCTCGAAAAGGGCGTCGGGACTGGTGTCCTGCGGGAGGTGCTGGAGGAGGCTCACATCCCCATACTGCCGAAGGCCGCGCCATGGTCGGGCCACGGCCACGCCTCGCGGGCCCGCGCCGCCCCCCGGCGGCCGTCCCGGGCCGAACGCCGATCTTCCGCGATCCCGCGTGAACGGCGACGGCGGCGGTCGGCTAACGTACTCGGCGGCGAACTGTTGCGAGGTGCCCCGCCCCGGCGGGGAGAATCGGGAAGCCGGTGTGATTCCGGCACGGGCCCGCCGCGGTGACCGGGGAGCAGCCACCCACGCGCGCACGCGCGGCCACTGGCCCGTGAGGGCTGGGAAGGCGGGTGGCCCAGCGTCGATCCGGGAGTCCGAAGACCGGCCTCGCGCCCACAGCCCCGGCACGGGGCGTTCACGCAGCGGGAGCCTGCCCATGGACAACCGGCTTTACGACGTCATCCACCGCCGCCGTGACGTGCGCGCGCAGTTCACCGGCGCGCCCGTCCCCGACGAGGCGCTGCACCGCATCCTGTCGGCGGCCCACGCGGCGCCCAGCGTCGGCCTCTCGCAGCCCTGGGACTTCGTCCTCGTGCGCGACCCCGCCGTGCGGGGGGCGTTCCACGAGCACGTCCAGCACGAGAGGGCGGTCTTCGCCGCCACCCTCGACGGCGACGCCGCGCGGCGGTTCGCCGGGATCAAGGTCGACGGGGTGCTGGAGTCCACGCTGTCGATCGTGGTGACCTACGACCCCGGCCGCGGCGGCCCGGCCGTGCTCGGGCGGCACGCCATCGCCGACGCGGGCCTGTACTCGGTGTGCCTGGCCATCCAGAACCTGTGGCTGGCCGCCACCGCCGAGCGGCTCGGCGTCGGCTGGGTGTCGTTCTACCGCGAGCCCTTCCTCGGTGAGCTGCTCGGCCTGCCCACCGGGATCCGCCCCGTCGCGTGGCTGTGCCTGGGGCCGGTGAGCCACCTGGAGACCACGCCCGACCTCGAACGGCACGGCTGGCGGCGCAGGCGGCCCCTGCGGGACGCCGTCCACCACGACCGCTGGTGACCACGGCCGGCGGCCCGGCCGCCTCGTCCCCGGCGCGACCCGCGCCGGGGACGGGCGGCCTGGGCGGCGTCGCCCGGAGAACTCCCGGGCCTCACGCCGGCGCCCGGGCCGCCCCGTGCCTCACTCCTTCACGCGCTCCAGGACGACCACGGGGATCTCGCGGTCGGTCTTGGTCTGGTACTCGTCGTACTGCGGCCAGGTGGCCGTCATCAGACGCCAGAGCTCGGGCTTCTCCTCCGCCGACGCGGTGCGGGCGCGGGCGCGGAACTTGTCGCCCTTCACCTGCACCTGCACCTCCGGGTCGGCCTGGAGGTTGTGGTACCAGTCGGGCGAACTCGGGTCGCCGCCCTTGGACGCCACGATCACGTAGTCGTCGCCGTGCGGCTGGTAGATCAGTGGCGTGGTGTAGGGGCGCCCGGACTTGCGACCGGTGGTGGTCAGCAGCAGGGTGATCGTGCCCTGCCAGTCGTGCCCCTCCTCGCCGTCCGTCGCCTGGTAACGATCGACATGCTCCTTGCCGTACAGCAATCCGCTCACCCTCTCGACGAGTCCTTCTCCGAGGAGCTACCCGCAAATCCGGGTTCTCACCGGTGAGTCGGGAGGGGCCCCCGCGATCGGCGGGGAAGGCGGGCGTCCCGCGAAGGCGCGTCGGCGCGCCGGGTGGCCGCATCCGGGCGGGGCACGCCGTACGAAGGAGCCGTCGGGGGTGGTGAGATGGCGCGGTGCCTGGTGACCGGCGCGACCGGCTACATCGGCGGGAGGCTGGTGCCCGAGCTGCTGGGCGCGGGACACGACGTGCGGTGCATGGCGCGGTCGGCAGCCCGCCTGCGCGACCAGGCATGGAAGGACCGGGTCGAGATCGTGGAGGCCGACGCGACCGACGCCGAGCGCACCCGGGCGGCGCTCGAAGGCGTGGACGTGGCCTACTACCTGATCCACACCATGGCGGCCGGCGCCGACTTCGCCGAGCGCGACCGCCGCGCCGCGACGACGTTCGCCGCGGCGGCCCGCAGGGCGGGCGTGCGCCGCATCGTCTACCTGGGCGGCCTGACCCCGGGCCGGGCCGGCGGGGCCGGGGAGCGGGCGTCCGGCGAGCCGTCGGCGCACATGCGGTCGCGGGCCGAGGTGGAGCGCATCCTGCTCGACTCCGGGGTGCCTACGGTGGCGTTCAGGGCGTCGGTGATCATCGGCTCGGGCTCGGTGTCCTTCGAGATGCTGCGGTACCTCACCGAGCGGCTGCCGGCGATGACGACGCCCCGCTGGGTCCGCACGCGCACCCAGCCCATCGCGATCAGGGACGTGCTGCGCTACCTCGTCGGCGCCCTGGACATCCCCGAGGGGGTGAACCGCGGGTTCGACATCGGCGGCCCGGACGTGCTGACCTACGCCGACATGATGCAGGGCTACGCCGCCGCGGCCGGCCTGCCGCCCCGGTTGATCGTGCCCGTCCCCGCGCTCACGCCCAAGCTGTCGAGCCTGTGGGTCGGCCTGGTGACCCCGGTGCCGGCCGGCGTCGCGCGGCCGCTGGTGGAGTCGCTGCGTGACGAGGCGGTCTGCCGGGAGCACGACATCGCCCGGTACGTCCCCGACCCGCCCGAAGGCCTCGTCGGCTTCCCCCGGGCGGTGAGCCTGGCCCTGCAGCGCATCAAGGAGGCCGACGTGGCCACCCGCTGGTCGTCCGCCTCGACGCCCGGAGCCCCGAGCGACCCGCTGCCCACCGACCCCGACTGGGCCGGCGGCAGCCTCTACGTCGACGAGCGCACCGCGGTGGTCGACGCGCCGCCCGAGGCGCTGTGGCGGGTGATCGAGGGCATCGGCGGCGACCACGGCTGGTACTCGCTGCCGCTGGCCTGGCGGCTGCGCGGGCTGCTGGACCGCGCCGCCGGCGGCGTCGGCCTGCGCCGGGGCCGCCGCGACCCTCTGCGGCTGCGGGTCGGCGACGCGCTGGACTTCTGGCGCGTGGAGGAGATCGAGCCGGGGCGCCTGCTGCGGCTGCGCGCCGAGATGCGCGTCCCCGGGCTCGCCTGGCTGGAGCTGACCTGCCGCCGGGAGGACGGCCAGACGGTCTACTGCCAGCGGGCGATCTTCCACCCGCGCGGCCTGTTCGGCCACCTGTACTGGTGGTCCCTGTACCCCTTCCACGGGCTGATCTTCGGGGCGATGCCGCGCAACGTGGCGGCGGCCGCGCTGGCCGAGGCCGGCGGACGGGGGCCGAGCGCCGAGGCCCGTCCGGCGCCGGGGTGAAACTTTCAGCGTCCTGCCTGGTCCAGCGCCTGCTCACAGCCGGGTCGCCGGCGAGGTGATCCGCCGGGCGCTGTGCGGCCGGTCGGCACCGGCCTAGTGTCGCGAGAGATTGGGAGCGCTCCCACAGCCCTTCCCCGGTGCGTTCCCGCCGTCTCTTCCCCCCGGAGTCGACATGAAGCGCCGAGCACTGCGGGCCGTCACGGCCGCCATCACGGCCCTGGCCCCGATCCTGCTGATGGTGGTGATCGCCGGTCAGGCACACGCGGACACGCTGATCTGCGAGAAGTACGGTGCGACCACCATCGCGGGCGGCAGGTACGCCGTCCAGAACAACAACTGGGGTGACGACACCCGGCAGTGCATCAACGTCACCTCGACCGGCTTCACCATCACCGAGGCCAGCCACAACAAGCCGCAGAACGGCGCCCCCGGCTCCTACCCGTCGGTCTTCGCCGGGTGCCACTACGCCAACTGCACCTCCGGCAGCAGCCTGCCCATGCGGGTGACCGACAGCAGGTTCTCGACCATCCAGACCAGCGTCAGCATGACCTACCCGTCCTCGGCCGGGGTGTACGACGCCGCGTACGACATCTGGTTCGATCCGACGGCGCGCACCGACGGGCAGAACACCGGCGCCGAGCTGATGATCTGGCTGAACCACACCGGGCAGGTCCAGCCGGTCGGCTCCCGGGTCGGCACCGTGAACCTGGCCGGCGGCACCTGGGACGTATGGTTCGGCAACATCGGCTGGAACGTCGTCTCCTACGTGCGCACCGCGTCGACCAGCTCGATCAGCTTCTCGGTGAGCACGTTCTACAACGACATGCTCAGCCGCGGCTACGCGCAGAGCTCCTGGTACATCACCAGCGTCCAGGCGGGCTTCGAGCCCTGGGTGGGCGGCACCGGCCTCGCCGTCAACAACTTCTCCTACAGCGTCGGCGGCGGGGGCGGCGGCGACACCACCGCGCCGAGCGCCCCGGGGAACCTCACCGCCACCGGCGTGACCTCCAGCCAGGCGAGCCTCTCGTGGCGGGCGTCCTCCGACAACGTCGGCGTGACCGGCTACGACGTCTACCGCAACGGCTCGGTGGTCGGCACCGCGACCGGCACGACGTTCACCGCCGCCGGCCTGTCGCCGTCCACCGCCTACACCTTCTGGGTGCGGGCCCGCGACGCCGCGGGCAACGTCTCCAGCCAGTCCAACACCCTCACGGTCAACACCCCCGGCGGAGGCGGCGGGAGCGGCGCCTGCCGTGTCTCCTACGTCAAGAACGAGTGGTCCGGCGGCTTCACCGCCAACGTCACCGTGACCAACACCGGCACGGCCGCCGTGAGCAACTGGACCCTCGCCTTCACCTTCCCCGGCACCCAGCGGATCACCAACTCCTGGAACGCCACCGTCACCCAGAGCGGAGCCGCCGTCACCGCACGAGGCAACTCCACCATCCAGCCCGGCGCCACCGCCAACTTCGGCTTCCAGGGCACCTGGACCAACAGCAACCCCAACCCCACATCGTTCACCCTCAACGGCGCCACCTGCACAACCGCCTGACCCCGCTGACGGAGGGGCCGGATACGGACGCCGTACCCGGCCCCTCGCGTACCCGCCGCCCTCGTAGCGGCTCTGAACGTTCGCGGTGGACGCGCCGAACCGCACCGTCTAGAACGTCCAGGGTGCGGCTGCCCCGGACCGCACCGTTCTCGCCGAGCTTGCGCGGCCCATCACCGGGCACCACGTGCGCGGCCTGCCAAGGTCACCACCTGGGCGGCCCGCCACCGGTCATCGCGTGCGCGGCCTGCCACGGTCACCACCTGGGCGGCCCGCCACCGGTCA
>NZ_JARWAC010000014.1 GCF_029846175.1 Sphaerisporangium sp. TRM90804
GGTCACCACCTGGGCGGCCCGCCACCGGTCATCGCGTGCGCGGCCTGCCACGGTCACCACCTGGGCGGCCCGCCACCGGTCACCACTCCCGCCGCCCCCGGTGTCTCTTTTCGGCGCCGGTGAGGCGGTCGTCTGGTCGGAGAATGCGGCGCCGCTTACGGCGCGCCCGCTGGCGTTCGTCGCCATCAGGAGTCGTGGTATCTACGTGCCTTCCGATGATTTACGTAATTTACGGCTTTTAGCGCGTTTTGTTCGTTGCGGATAGTAGGGGATTCGCTGCACATAGGTGCTATTTGCGGATAGTCTCGGCGGGCCGGTGTGGTGGGGTGTGCCGAGGAGGCGGGGGTGACGCGGTGGTGGGCGGAATCGCCGGTCGGCCGGGTCGTTCATCTCGCGGATTCCGCTGAGTTCGCCGCGCTGACTCTGGAGCGGTCGCCCGGTGGCGGTCCCGTTGTCGTCCCCTGGTCTCCGCGCCGGGCGCATTCCGTCTCCGACGCGGTGACCGCGATTCTGGACGAGCTGGAGAAGGCGGCGATCGCCGCCTACCCCGCCTGGTTGCCGGGGGCCGAGCACGTCACCGGCCCCGGCGGGGCGGGAGTCGGCGCGGTGCGGGCTCTGGCCCTGCGTTCCGCCTCGGCGACGCGCCACTTCGGGCCCTTCCTCGCCGACCTCGCCGAGACGGCCCTGACCGGGCGAAGGCCGGGGAGAAGGTTCGACCCGTCGGTCCGCGCGGCCGGGCTGGCCCGCGTCCTCGCGGACGCCTTCGGCCACGCCGCCGTCCTGCTGCGGATCCCGGAAGGTCTGGCCCCTGACGAGGCGGAGTCGCTGGCCGCCGCGTGCGACTGGCTGGCCGGCCACGGAGGGCTCACGGTCCTGTCGGCGGAGGACGGCTCCCCGTACGCCGAGCGGCCCCGGGGGATGACCGCATGGCCCCGGACGGAGAGCGTCGCCCCAGCCGGGAACGTGCCAACCGGTCCGGAATCGAAGCACTCGGCCGAGGGCGGCGTGCGCTCGCCCGGGCATCCGCCGGTCGGCAGGCCGCACCCCGTCAGCGCCGTGGAGCAGGCGCTGGAAGCGGCGCTGGCGTCGTGCGCCTGGGCCCACGGACGGGAGTGGAACCAGACCTACCGGTCGGGGCCGCTCGTCAACCCCATCCGGGTGGACCTGCTGTGGCGCGAGGAGCGCTGCGCCGTCGAGATCGACGGCCCCGACCACGACCGTTCCCGCAAATACGCCGACGACCGTGACCGCGACCTGCGGCTGGAACGGGACGGCTATTCCGTACTGCGCATCACCAATACCCAGGTTTCCATCGACATCGACGGCGTTCTCAGCCAGATCGAGCGTCTGGTCCGCGGCCGCCGCCGGAATCACTGAAAAGGACCGCACCCGTGTCTGAGAAGCCGTTGTCCCTGCCCCGACTCGCCGCGCTTCTGGTGCTGATGCGCGAGGCGAGGGAGATCTCCAACACCGAACTCAAAGAGCGGTACGGCTTGACGCTGAACGGGAAGGACCGCCTGCGGCTGAACGACCTGAAGCTGGTCGAAAGCTGGAAAGAGGGCCGGTCGTTCGTCCATGTGCTGACCGACGCCGGTTGGGCGTACGCGGCCGAGACGTTCCAGAAGGGGATCGAGAGGCCTGCCGGCTCGGCCGGGGTCGCGATGCTGGTGCTGATGGAGGGCCTGCAGGGCTTCATGGAGCGCACCGGCCACCGGCTGTCCGACGTCTTCGCCCCAGAGGCGGGTCGCTCGGACGTCGAGGCGCGCATCCGGGCGGCCTACGCCGAGATGACCGGCGAGCCCGGGACGTGGGTGAGCATCCCCGCGCTCCGGTCGCGCCTGGGCGGGATCCCGCGTGCCGACGTCGACGACGCCCTGCGACGGATGAGCCGGCTGCGTGACGTGAACATCGCTCCGGAGTCCAACCAGAAGACCCTGGCGCCCGAAGACCGCGAGGCCGCCGTGACCATCGGCGACCAGGACAAGCACCTGCTCTGGATCGGGGAGCGATGAACGGCGAGCGGCGCAAGGCCCTGGAGGCGCTCCGCTTCAACTACGCCCAGGTGCCCGACGACGTGTGGCACCCGCCGCAGTTCCACGT
This sequence comes from Sphaerisporangium sp. TRM90804, assembly GCF_029846175.1. Taxonomy (GTDB): domain Bacteria; phylum Actinomycetota; class Actinomycetes; order Streptosporangiales; family Streptosporangiaceae; genus Sphaerisporangium. Next base: position 2,101 of record NZ_JARWAC010000014.1, read on the forward strand.
GGAGAGCCTGCACCGCGACACCGCGCGCATGATCCTCGCCGGCCTGGCCGAGGCGCACGACAGCCGTGCCGCCAGCCCCATCGGCGTCGTGGTGCAGGGCCAGCGCGGTTCGGGCAAGACGCACATGCTGGGCTGGGTCCGGGAGAAGACCCAGCAGCAGGGCGGCTACTTCTTCCTGGTCAGCCTGCTCGACGCCAGGGGCTTCTGGGACAGCGTGCTGGTGTCGATGCTGGACAGCCTCTCCCGTCGCCAGGAGGGCGAGACCCAGCTCAAGGTCCTCCTGCGCAACCTGTCGCAACTCATCGGCGTGCCGCGCCTGGTGCGGCGGGCGGTGATCGGCGACGCCCCGCTGTCGCGGGAGGCCCTGGACACCTTCATCGAGGCGCTGCGCCGCCACGACGGGCAGGTGGGCAGGGACAGCCAGGACACCGCGCGTGCGCTGGTGCTGCGCGCCTGCGACGACCTGGGAGCGCAGGACGTCGGCGACTCCTACCTCGCCTCCGTGCCCGAGGAGGAGCCGGGGGAGCGGGCCAGGTGGGGGGTTCGCCGGGAACGGCGGACGCCCCAGGAGATCGTCAGAGACCTGTCGCGGCTGGTGGCGCTCACCGGGCCCTCGGTCATCGCGGTCGACCAGATCGACCCGCTGATCACGCAGGCGTCCCACTCCACCGTGCGCGACACCGGTCAGGAGTGGCGGGAGAAGCTCGCGGTCGAGCAGGTCGCCGGCGGCCTGATGTCCCTGCGGGAGTACACCCGCCGCACCCTCACCGTCCTCTCCTGCCTCCCCACGACCTGGATCATGCTGTCGACCGTCGCGACCGACACCATGCGCGACCGGTTCCGGCAGGCGCCGCACCTCAAGCCCATCCCCGACGCCGAGGTCGGCCGGGCGCTGGTAGAGAAGCGCTTCAAGGCGCGGTTCGACGAGATCGGCTTCCGGCCGCCCCATCCCACCTGGCCGGTGCGGCCCTCGGCGTTCCAGGCCGCGCCCGAATTCACGCCGCGCCAGCTCCTGATGGCGATCGACGACCATGTGCGCTCGTGCCTGCTCAACGACGACGTCACCGAGCTGGAGCGCCTCGGCGCGACACCCTCCACCTCGCGGGCGCCCACGCCCTCGGACGCCTCCCCCGGCGACCTCGGCGTGCTCGACGCCCGGTTCGCGGCGTTGAAGGAGACCGCGGAGGTCTCCGGCGCGCTGGACCCCGCCGCCGAGGACGCCGTGATGCCCTCGCTGCTGTCGGCCGGCCTGGACGCCTGGATCCTGGAGCGCGGCGAGGCCGGGCGGGCGTTCCGGCGCGACGCCGCGCCCAGCTCCAAGCCTCCCGTGCACGCCCGCCTGCGCCGCACCCTGGACGAGGCCACCGAGGACGAGGCGCACTGGTGCTTCCGGGCGATCAGCGCCGTCCACGCCGGCGCCGCGCTGAACCGGCTGCGCACCGCCTGCGTGGCGGCCGGCCTCGCCGCCGACGCGCCCGGGCGGCGGCTGTTCGTGCTGCGCAACGGTTCCTGGTCTCGCGGGCCGCGTACGCGGGAGGCCTTCGAGGCCTTCCAGGAGGCGGGCGGCAGGGTGCTGCCGGTCTCCCCGGACGACCTGGGCAGCCTCGCCGCCCTGCGCGCGCTGCTGGCGGAGGAGCCGCCCGGCCTCCAGGCGTGGCTGCTGGCCCGCAGGCCCGCGCACCGGATCGGGCTGCTCGCGCGGGCCCTGGGCGACCTGGGGAGGCAGGGCCCCGACGCCCCGGGCCGGCCCGACGCCGGGCCCAGGCATGCGGCGCCCGGGCGTGAGCCGGGGGCGCGCGTGGACGGCCGTCTCCCTGGTGAGGTGGACGGCCGTAACCCCGGCGAGGCGGACGGCCATCCCCTCGGCGAGGTGGACGGCCGTCCCCCCGGCGAGCTGGAGCCGCGCCCCCGCGCGGGTGGCCGCCGTCCCGCCGCGGCCCCTGCCGGGGTCGTCGCCGAAGGCGCGCCGGTGCTCGGGATCGGGCGGACGGTGGACGGGGACCGGCCGGTGACGGTGCCCCTGGAGGCGCTGCGCAAGCACACGGCGATCTTCGCCGGGTCCGGTTCCGGCAAGACGGTGCTGATCCGCCGCATCGTGGAGGAGTGCGCGCTGCTGGGCGTCTCGTCCATCGTGCTCGACCCCAACAACGACCTGGCCCGGCTCGGCGAGGCATGGCCGCAGGAGCCGCCGGCCTGGGGGGAGGGCGACCCGGCGAAGGCGCGGGACTACCTCGCGAACACCGATGTCGTGATCTGGACGCCCGGCCGCGACTCCGGGCGCCCGCTCGGCTTCCAGCCGCTGCCCGACTTCGCGGGCGTGGCGGACGACCTCGACGAGTTCGGCGAGGCCGTGGACGCGGCCGTGGCGTCCCTCGCCCCCCGGGCCAAGCTGATGGCGCAGACGCACAAGGCCCACCAGGGGCGGGCCGTGCTGCGCGAGGCGGTGACGTACTACGGGCGGCGGGGAGGCTCGGGCATCGAGGGGTTCATCGGCCTGCTGCGCGCGCTGCCCGACGGCGTCAGCAGGCTGCTGAACGCCGAGCGGATGGCGGCGGACACGGCCGAGAACCTCACGGCGGCGATGGTCAACGACCCGCTGTTCGGCGGCGGCACGCCCGTGAGTCCCGGCCTCCTGCTCACCCCGCCCGGCGGGAAGCGGGCCCGCGTCTCGGTGATCAGCTTCGTGGGCCTGGCCTCGGACGAGCAGCGGCAGAGCTTCGTCAACCAGCTCCAGATGGCGCTGTTCGCCTGGATCAGGAGGAACCCGGTGGGCGACCGGCCGCTCGGCGGCCTGTTCGTGATGGACGAGGCGCAGACGTTCGCCCCCTCGGGCGCGATGACGGCGTGCACGCGCAGCACGCTGGCGCTCGCGTCGCAGGCCCGCAAGTACGGCCTCGGCCTGGTGTTCGCCACCCAGGCGCCCAAGGGGCTGCACAACCGGATCCCCGGGAACGCCGCGACGCAGTTCTTCGGCCTGCTGAACAGCCCCATCCAGATCGCCGCCGCCCAGGAGATGGCCCGGGCCAAGGGCAGCGAGGTCCCCGACGTCGGGCGGCTGGACTCCGGCCGGTTCTACGCCGCCCTCGACGGCGGCGGGTTCGAGAAGGTGCGCACGCCCCTCTGCCTGAGCCACCACCCGAGGAGCCCGCTCACCACCGAGGCGGTCGTCGGCCGGGCCAGAGAGTCCCTTGGCGGGATGTCTCCGTGAGATGCCAGTAATGCCCTGTGGCGCGCGAATATGTGGGGGTTAGGGAAGACTGTCGGGGTTGATCGACAGTCGAGCGGCGGGCGGCCGGGTGGGTGGGCCGCGTGTCGCTCTCGAGGCGCGACGGGTGATCGATGTGAGTGCCATGGCCGCTACCGACCCGGGCCCCTTCCTGCTGCGGCGGGACACGCGGGAGCTGGCGCGGGGGGTCGAGGCGCTGGCCGGGGAGCTGCCCGCGCGTGACCTTCCGGACGTGCTCGCCAAGGCCAACCGCACGGCCGTGCGCAAGGGCTCCACCACGGCGTTCGCCGGGATGAGCCCGCGGCCGGTGGACTGGTACCGGCTCCAGGCGGGCGACGACGACACCACCGACTGGTACCCGCAGGGCATCGCGTCCAGCTCCGAGGCCGGGCGGGCGGACGTGCAGGCGCTGGCGTTCACCTGGTACTGGAAGCCGTCCGCCGGCGAGCGCGGCATCCGGATCACCTTCCTCGGCACGGGGACGGCCAAGTACCGGCACGTCCTGCTGGTCGAGCCCAAGGGCGCCTCCTACGCCGCGATCAACGTCCACGCGGGCGGCCTGGCCTGGCACGGCGACCTGCTGTACGTCCCCGACACCTCGCGCGGGCTGCGGGTGTTCGACCTGCGGCACATCTACGAGGTGGACGGCGACGAGGACCGGATCGGCGTCAGGGCGGGCAAGCACCACGCCTTCGGGTACCGCTACGTCATGCCGCAGGTGGACGCGTGGCGCGGCACGGGGCAGGCGCGCTTCTCCTTCGCCGGCGTCGACCGCAGCACCACGCCGCACACGCTGGTCTGCGGCGAGTTCGCCGACCCCGCCCAGCAGCCCGGCGCCATCGGCCGGATCGCCCGCTGGGCCTTCGCCGCGGACGGCACCCTGGCCGCGGGCGCGGACGGCCTGGCGCCCGCCGCCGACGCGTTCACGCTCCCCGCGCCCAGGATCCAGGGCGGCCTGTCGCACCGGAACCGCTGGTACCTCAGCCTGGGAGCCGGAAGCACCAGGAACGGCTCCCTGCTGGTCACCGACGGGCAGGCCCCGGTCAAGGTCAGGAAGTACCCGGTCGGCCCCGAGGACCTGAGCTGCTGGCAGGAGCGCGGCCAGCTCTGGAGCCTCACGGAGTTCAAGGGCCGCCGAGCGGTCTTCGCCGTCCCCCTCTGAACCCCGTGACTGTCGCCGTCCCTGGAAACGGCGCCTTCGGCACAGCCTTCTCACGGGCGACCCTGACTCGGCCCACCTCACGGTCGCGCGGGCACCCGTCCTCAGCCGCGGGAAGGGCCGGGACGAAGCTGCGCGCAGAACGGATGCCCGCGTGACGGTTGGGGGCGGGCGAGATGCTGTGCGCCCCTGGGAGAGCGCGCCGGAGGCGCCATGGCATTCCCCGGGCCGGCCTCAGGGCCGTCCCTGACTCGACCCTGAACTCGCGCTTCGCCGCTGCCGCCGCGGGACGCGGAGGGCTAGCGTCAGTGGCATGGGACGCATACTTCTCCTCATCGCCGTCGCCGTCGCCGCCTTCTTCCTGCTCGGCAGCGTGCTCGGCTTCCTCTTCGGCATCCTCAAGTGGGTACTGATCATCGGCGTGGTGGCCCTCGCCGTCGGCGCCCTGTCCAAGATCATGAGCTCCCGCAGGGCGTAGGCCGCGGGCCCGGGCGCGCCGCGAGGCCGCCGGGCGCGCGGGGCGGGGCGGTCTCCCGGCCGAGCGCCCGTGCGCTCCGCTAGGAGGATCTGCGCGGGCGGTGGCGTGACTCGGAGGTGAACTGGTCGATGGCGTCGCGCGTGGCGTGCAGGGCCTCGTTGGAGACCTCGGAGGTGCGCTGGGCGACGCCGACGAAGACGTAGTCGACCACCAGGAGCTGGCTGATCCTGCTGGCCAGGGCGCCCGGGCGGAACGTGGTCTCCCGCCCCGCGGAGATCAGCACGTGGTCGCACAGCTCGGCCAGCGCCGACCGGGGGTTGTTGGTGAGGGCGACCGTGGCCGCGCCGGCCTTGTGGGCGCGGCGCATCGGCTCCAGCACGTCGGGGGTCTCGCCTGTGCAGCTCACGCCGACCGCGACGTCGCCGGGGCGGAGCAGGACGGCGCTGGTCAGGGCCAGGTGGGCGTCGGTGAACGCGTGGGCCGACAGGCCGATGCGCAGCAGCTTCTGCGACATGTCGGCCGCCACCAGGCCCGAGGCGGCCACCCCGTAGACGTCGACGCGGCGCGCCGCCGTGATGGCGTCCACGACCTCGCCCAGCCGCTCGGGGGACAGCTGGGCGGCGGTGTCCTCGATGGCCTGGGCCTCGGCCCGGGTGACCTTCGCGATCACATCCGACAGCGGGTCGTCGGGCCCCAGGTCGCCGGGGACCAGTCGGTCGGGCCCCTTGCGCGCGGCGTCGGCCGCGGCCGCCGCGGCGGCCAGGGCCAGCCGGAGCTGCGCGTAGCCGGAGAAGCCGAGCACCCGGGCGGTGCGGACGATCGTCGCCTCGCTGATGGCGGACGTCGCGCTGAGCTCGGTGATGGTGCTGCGGGCGACGGTGGCCGGGTCGTCGAGGATCAACCGGGCGATGATCTGCGCGGACGGTGTGAGGGAGGGAAGCACGGCCCGCACCCGGGCGACCAGGTTCTCGGGGGTCGAGCGCTGCGGGTCACTCATGGGGGTTCCTTTTCTGTTACCGACACATTACTCAATCCTGGCCGTGCTGAACCCGTTGGACGGCCGCCGTCACTCCCGCGTTCCGGTCGCGGTGCGAAGTCCTGAATCGGACGGGGCCCGCTCCGGTTCGACCGGGTCGCCCCGGCGGCCCGGAGCACGGGGTGGAGGGCGGGAGCAGGCGGCGGGTCCCGGTGGGCGGCCGGGGGGCAGGGACGGTCGAGGGGCGGCGGGGGGTCCGGGTGTGCGGCCGGGTGGGCCGGGACGGTCAACGGCCGGTGAGCCACTCGGCGACGGCGAGGGCCGCGACGCGGGAGCTGCCGCTCGTGGCCAGGTGCACCGCGCCCGACGGCTCGCCCGGCAGGCCCGTCTCCACTACGACGGCGTCCGGCCGCAGGCGCAGGAGGCGCTCCAGGGTGTCGCGCATCCAGGGGTGGCGGTGGGCGTCGTGGGTCACCAGCACCAGGGGCGCGGCGTCGAGCGCGGGCGGTTCGTGCCCGTCGGGGGTCAGCAGCGTCCGGCGCGTGCCGGGAAGGCGCGCGGCGAGCGCGGCCCCCGGCCCGTACGGGAGCGCGGCCCCGCCGATCGCCTGGTGCGGCCGGGCGGTCATCTCGACCACCTGCGGCGCCCGGGTGAGCACGGGGCGGGCGACGGCCCCGCGCGTCGTGACCCGCAGCGCCCGCCGCGCCGTGTCCAGCCCGAGCCGGGAGACGCCGTAGCCGGGATCCAGGTCGGCGCCGCCCGGCCGTCCGGCGGCCTCGGAGCGGGCGGTCCGGTGCCAGGTCGCCAGGGCGTCGACCCGGGAAGCGGCCTCCGACAGGCGTGCCTCGTCCAGGGTGCCCTGGTGGACGGCCTGGACGACGCCGCGCCGCAGCTCGTCCACGTTCTCCCCGCCGGGGGAGGAGGCGCCCACGCAGACGGCGTCCGCGCCGGCGGCGAGCGCGCGGACGGCGATCTCCGGCTGGGGCAGGCGCGCGGCCACGGCGCGCATCTCGATGGCGTCGGTCACCGCCAGGCCCGTGAAGCCCAGCTCCTCGCGCAGCAGGCCGGTGAGCACGCGGCGGCTGAGCGTCGCCGGCCGGCCGGGGTCCACGGACGGCACCATGAGGTGCCCGCACATGACGGCCCGCACCCCGGCGTCGACGGCGGCGCGGAACGGCACGAGATCACGGCGTTCCAGCAGCTCGCGCGAGGCGTGAACGGTCGGCAGCGCCAGGTGGGAGTCGGTGACGGTGTCCCCGTGCCCGGGGAAGTGCTTGGCGCAGGCGGCCACGCCCGTGCTCTGCAAACCGGTGATCCACGCGGCGGCGTGCCGGGCCACGAGGCCCGCCTCCGCGCCGAAGGACCGGACGCCGATCACCGGGTTGCGGGGGTCGGCGTTGACGTCGACGTCCGGCGCGTAGTCGAGGGTGATCCCGGCGGCGTCCAGCATGCGCCCGATCTCCCGGCCGGTCCGTTCGGTGCGGCCGACCTCGTCGACGGCGCCGAGGGCGGCGTTTCCCGGCCATGAGCTGCCCGTCGCGGCCTCCAGCCGGGTGACGGCGCCGCCCTCCTCGTCCACGGCGACGATCACCCGGGGGTTCTCCTCGCGCAGCCGGCCGACCAGCGCGGCGGTGTCGGCGGAGACGTTGCGTGCGAAGAGCACCACGCCGCCCAGGCCGGCGGCGAGCTGGCGCAGCAGCCAGTCGGGGGGAGCGGTGCCGTCGAAGCCCGGCTGGAGCACCGTGGCGGCGAGGCGGTCGAGATCGGGGCTGTGCGGCATGCGGGTTTCCCTGCTTCGTCGCGGTTCCGGGCCGGTGTCGATCGCCGGGTCGGGGCGGGACGCGGCCGCGATGTGGCGTCACGGACCATCCCGCGTATCTTCTATGGAGATTTCCTTCATTCGCTCCCGGATAGGTCACGTCCTGATGACGAGTTTCTTCAGAGGCATCGCTTCGCCGGAAAGTCTCCGTCATCCTCACGGCGAGGGGCGTGGCCGGGGGAACGGTCAACGCGGAGGCCTGCACGTCGCGGACCCGGGGCCCCGCCGCGGGAGCCGCCGGGGAACGACGCAGCCGCACCGTCTGGAGGCCGCATGAACCGCCCGCCGTCACGCAGAGCCGTCCTCGGCGGCCTGGCCGCGGCCTCGCTGGCCCCGTGGCAGCTCCCCGCGCGCGCCGCCGCGGACAGCGGCCCCGCCCCGGCCACCGCCCCCGCGGAGGCCGCCCGCGTCACCCGTTCGCCGCGCCGGGAGCTGCGCGGCATGTGGATCGCCTCAGTGCTCAACATCAACTGGCCGTCGCGGCCGGGGCTGACGCCCGAGCAGCAGCGGGGCGAGTTCGTCTCCTGGCTGGACCTGGCGCGGGCGCAGCGGCTGAACGCCGTCTTCGTGCAGGTGCGGCCCACCGCCGACGCCTTCTGGCCGTCGCCGTACGAGCCGTGGTCGGAGTACCTGACCGGGGTGCAGGGGCGCAACCCCGGGTACGACCCGCTGGCGTTCATGGTGCAGGCCGCGCACCAGCACGGGCTGGCCCTGCACGCCTGGTTCAACCCCTACCGCGTCTCGACGCAGCCCGACCCGGCCCGGCTCGCGCCGGAGCACCCGCTGCGCCGCCACCCCTCGTGGGGGGTCGTCTACGCGGGCAGGCTCTACTACAACCCCGGGCTGCCCGAGGTGCGGGCGTTCGTCCAGGACGCCATCATGGACGCGGTCAAGCGGTACGACGTCGACGGCGTGCACTTCGACGACTACTTCTACCCGTATCCGGTGGCCGGCCAGCGGTTCGACGACGACGCGGCGTTCGCCGAGCACGGGGGCCACTTCACCGACCGGGCCGCCTGGCGGCGCAACAACGTCGACCTGCTGATCCACGAGATGGCGCGCAAGGTCTACGACGCCAAGCCCGAGGTGGCGTGGGGCGTCAGCCCGTTCGGCATCTGGCGCAACGTCACCACCGACCCGCGGGGCTCCTCGAGCACCGGGTCCCAGTCCTACGACGACCAGCACGCCGACACGCGCGCCTGGGTCAAGAACGGGTGGCTCGACTACGTCGCGCCGCAGATCTACTGGAACCTCGGGCTGCCCGTGGCCGACTACGCGGCCCTGGCCCCGTGGTGGGCGCAGGTCGTGCACGGCACCGGCACCCAGCTCTGGGTCGGGCAGGCGGCGTACAAGGTGGGCGCGGCGGGGCAGCCGGCGGCCTGGCAGGACCCGGCGGAGCTGTCGCGCCACCTGACGTTCGACAAGGACTATCCCGACATCGGCGGCGACGTCTACTACAGCGCGGGCGACGTGCGGGCCGACCGGCTCGGCGCGTTCACCCGGCTGCGGGAGGACCACTACGCCCGCCCGGCGCTCGCCCCGGTGCTGTCCCGCCTGGCGGGCGGCCCGGCCCCCGCCCGCCCGGCCCTCACCGCACTCCGCCGCACGGAGGCCGGCGTGGAGCTCGGCCTCGCGGCCACCGGCCACTCCGCCCCCCGCCTGTACGCGGTGTACCGCCTCGACGCGCCCAGCGCCTCGCCCACCGCCCACAACCCCGGCCAGGACGGCAGGGCCGACGACCACGACTGGAAGCACGGCTACGGAGAGCCCGCCGGCCACCTGATCGCCGTCGTCCCCGGCGCCCGCCGCGCCCGGTACACCGACCCGGCGGCCCCCGGCGACGCCTACTACCGCGTCACGGCCGTGGACCCCGCCAACCGCCAAAGCCTCCCCACCCCCTGGCACCGCGCCCGCTGACCCGCCCGACCCCGTCCGCCGGCGCGGCCGGTTCCCGGTCTGCGGCGTCTTCACACACGCGCGCCTGACGTGCGCGCGAGGATCGCCCTTCGGAAAGCGCGCCGAAGGCACCTTGGCGGGGCTAGGAGGCCAGGAGGCGGCGGTGGGCGGTTTCGAGGGCGGACGGGGCGAGGGGGAGGCGGCCGGATTCGGCGGCCGCGCGCAGGGCCAGGGCGGCGGCGCCGGCGGCGCCGTCCCTGGCCAGGAGCACGGGGCGGCCGGTCAGGGCCTTTCCGACCTGCGCGGCGACCGTCGTGGGGTTGGTGAGCAGGGAGCCCGCCAGCACCACCGGCTGGCCGGGGACGGCGGGGCCGAGGCCGTCGAGGGTGCGGAGCAGGGCTCGCGCGGCGTCGCGGAGGATGGCCCGGGCGACCCGGTCGCCCTCACGGGCGGCCGTCTCGACGACCGGGCTGAGCAGGCCCAGACGGGCCGGCTCCCCGTCGTACACGGCGGCGATGATCGCCTGTGCCAGGGCCTCGCCTTCGGGCGGGGCGCCCGCGTCCCCGAGAGGCCCGGCCTCGGATTCGCGCGGTGTGTCCCGATCCTCGGGCGGAGGTCCGGGGAAGGGGCCTCCCAGGAGGGCCGGGAGGACGCGGTGGGTGAGGGCGGTGGGAGCGCCGCGGCCGTCCAGGGCGGTGAGGGCCGCCTGGGCGGCGCGGCGGCCGATCCACACGCCTGAGCCCTCGTCGCCGAGCAGCCAGCCGTAACCGTCGCAGCGGCGGACCATCTCGCGGTGCTCGATGCGGGCGGCCACCGCGCCGGTGCCGGCGACCAGGGCGCTTCCGGCGGGCTCGGGGGTCGCTCCGGCGAAGGAGACCAGGATGTCGGGGACCACGACCGGCAGCCCGCGCAGCCCGGCCCCCCGCCACGCCCGCGCGGACATCTCCGACGACCGCCGCCGGCCCGCCGCGCTGGCGCCGGCCAGCCCGAGCACGCCCGCCACGACGTCGCCGGGCCCGCCGGCGGGGCCGATCGCGGCCAGCGCCTCGGTGAGGGCGCGCAGGAGGTTGCCGCCGGGGTCGCGCGCGGAGCGGATGTTGGCCCCGCCCGCCCGGCTCCTGGCGAGCACCTCGCCGTCCCCCGTGGCCACCACGCAGCGCGTGCTCGTGCCCCCGGCGTCCACGCCCACGACCAGGGGAGACCTCGATGCCATGACCCTCCTACGAGGTCATGCCGGGGCGGTTCGCGGCCGCCGGCAGGGGCGATGCGGATTCCATGGCTCTCCTGTGAAGGTGATCTCCCCGAGATTACCGGCCGGTGGAGATTTGCGCCTTCGTGCTCGGGCGGGGTGTCCCACACGGGTGCCGGGGGTGCGGGGAGGGCGGGGCGTCGGAGCGCTGTGATGTGGGTTGGTGTGGGAGTCTGCCTACTTCTGGGACGGTGGCGGACGGGGGAGCGTTATGGGTGACCAACCTGTGCCGGGGGCGTGGGCGGCGGAGGGGGCCGGGGCGTCGCATCGGGCGGCGCGGTGGGTCACCGAGCTGTTCGCCCCACAGGTGGTCGTCATCGGGATGCCGCCGGTGGTCGGGCTGGTCTCAGACGGATGGAACGGGTTCTGGTGGGGCCTGGCGGCCTCGGCGCTGTGCGGCGGGATCCCCGCCTCGGTGATCGCGCTGGGCGTGCGGGCCGGCAGGCTGGACTCCCGGCACATCGTGGACCGCTCGCGCAGGACGGTGCCGCTGCTGGTCGCGGTCGCCGCCGTCGCGGCGGCCCTCGTGCTGCTGGCGCTGCTCGGCGCGCCGCGCCTTCTGGTCGCCACGGTGGGCGCGATGCTGGCGGGGCTGGCCGTGACCGTCCCGATCACCCTGAAGTGGAAGATCTCCTTCCACGCCGCGGTGTCGGCGGGCACCGTGCTCGTGCTCGCCCACGTGCTCCCGGCCGCACCGACGCTCGCCGTCGGCGCCGTGCTGGTGGCGCTGATCTGCTGGGCGCGCGTGCGGCTGGCGCACCACACGGTCGCCCAGGTCGCCGCGGGCGCCGTCGCCGGCGCCGGGACGTCCTGGGCGGTCCTGGCGATGTCGCAGCTCTGAGCGGTCGTGTCACGGCTCCGTGTCCGATTTGTTTCTTGACGAAGAAACAAGGACGGGTATAAACAAAGACGAAACAAACCGAAACGGCGGTGAATCAACACGATGTACGCCGAGGAGCGCCAGCAGGAGATCCTGGGCCGGGCGCGGGCCGTCGGGCGGGTGGACGTCATGACCCTGGCCGAGGAGTTCTCGGTCACCACCGAGACGATCCGCCGCGACCTCACCGTCCTGGAGCGCGCGGGCGTGCTGCGCCGGGTGCACGGCGGCGCCATCCCGGTCGAGCGGCTCGGGTTCGAGCCCGCGCTCGCCGCCCGCGACGAGGTGATGACGGCCGAGAAGGAGCGCATCGCCAAGGCCGCCCTGGCCGAGCTCCCCGACGACGGCTCGATCATCATCGACGCCGGGACGACCACCGGCCGGCTGGTGCAGATACTGCCCGCAGACCGCGAGCTCACCGTGATCGTCAACTCGCCGCCCCTGGCCACCGTGCTCGCCAGCCGCGCCAACCTCAGCGTCATCATGCTCGGCGGCCGGGTGCGCGGCCGCACGCTGGCCACCGTCGACGACTGGGCGCTGCGCCCGCTGTCGCGGCTCAACGTCGACGTCGCCTTCATGGCCGCCAACGGCTGTTCGGTGGCCAAGGGCCTGACCACCCCCGACCCCGCGGAGGCGGCGATCAAGCGAGCGATGATCAAGGCGGCGAAGCGCAGCGTGCTGCTCGCCGACCACACCAAGTTCGCCGACACCTACCTGGCGAGGTTCGCCTCGGTGCCGGAGATCGACATGGTGGTCACCGACACCGGCCTGGACGCCGCCACGGTGGCCGACCTCGCCGCCGCGGGCCCCGAGGTGGTGCGCGCGTGATCCTCACCCTGACCCTCAACCCGAGCCTCGACCGCACGATCGAGATCGGCTCGCTGACGCGCGGCACGGTCATCCGCGCCGCCAACGCCCACCTCGACCCCGGCGGCAAGGGCGTGAACGTGTGCCGCGCCCTGCTGGCGAACGACGTCAGGTCCTGCGCCGTCATCCCCTACGGCGGCGCCGAGGGCCACCAGCTCCTCGCCCTGCTCTCCCAGGAGGGCATCGAAGTGATCACCGTGCCCGTCGCCGGGCCCACGCGCTCCAACGTCGCGCTGGCCGAACCCGACGGCACCGTCACCAAGGTCAACGAGCCGGGCACCGCGCTGTCGCCGGCCGAGCTCGACGCCGTCGCCCAGGCCGTGCTGGACGCGGCCCGCTCGGCCGACTGGGTCGTCGCCTCCGGCAGCCTGCCCCCCGGCGTCCCGGTCGACCTGTACGCCCAGCTCGCCGCGCGCTTCGCCGAGGCCGGCATCAACGTCGCCGTCGACACCAGCGGGCCCGCGCTCGTCTCGGCCGTCGCGGCCGCCCCCGCCCTGGTCAAGCCCAACCGCGAGGAGCTCGCCGAGGCCACCGGCGCGACCCTCGTCACCCTGGGCGACGCCCTCGACGCCGCGGGTAAGCTGCGCGCGCTGGGAGCCCGAGCCGTGCTCGCCAGCCTCGGCCCCGACGGCGCCGTCCTGGTGGAGGAGGCCGGCGCCTGGTACGGCCGGTGCCCGGTGCGCGAGCCGCGAAGCACCGTGGGAGCCGGCGACGCCATGCTCGCCGGCTTCCTGGCCGCCGGGGCCGGCGGCCAGGCGGCACTGGTGGAGGCCCTGGCCTGGGCGTCTGCCGCGGTGTCGCTGCCCGGCAGCCGGATGCCGTCGCCCGGTGACATCCGCCGCGACGACGTCCGCATCCTCGAACCCGATCCGACCCAGCCGTTGTCGACCGGGGACTGACGAACGGCGTTCACCCCCCTCGCCGGCGTGCCCGCGCCGGCAACCCCGGAAGGAGCACCACATATGGCCGATACCTACACTCCCACCGTCCAAGGGACCGGCGTCAAGGCGACGATCCAGCGCTTCGGCGGTCACCTCGCCGGAATGATCATGCCCAACATCGGGGCGTTCATCGCCTGGGGCCTGCTCACCGCGCTGTTCATCCCGACCGGCTGGCTGCCCAACGCGACACTCGCGGAGCTGGTCGACCCGACCATCAAATACCTGCTGCCGATCCTGATCGGCTACACCGGCGGGCGCATGGTCCACGGCCAGCGCGGCGCCGTCGTCGGCGCCGTGGCCACCATGGGCGTGATCGTCGGCTCGGACGTGCCGATGTTCCTCGGCGCGATGCTCGTCGGCCCGCTCGCCGCCTACGTCATCAAGCTGGTCGACGGCCTCGTCCAGAAGCGCACCAAGGCCGGCTTCGAGATGCTGGTGGACAACTTCACCGCCGGCATCGTCGGCGCCGCCATGGCCATCCTGGGCGTCTTCGCCATCGGCCCGGTCGTGAGCTGGTTCACCGACGTCGCCGGCGACGCCGTCAGCTGGCTCATCGGCCACAACCTGCTGCCGCTGGCCTCGCTGCTCATCGAGCCGGCCAAGGTGCTCTTCCTCAACAACGCCATCAACCACGGCGTGCTCGGCCCGCTCGGCGTCGCCCAGGCGGTGGAGCAGGGCAAGTCCATCCTGTTCATGCTGGAGTCCAACCCCGGCCCCGGCCTCGGCCTCCTGCTCGCCTACATGTTCTTCGGCCCGCGCCTGCTGCGCCCCAGCACCCCGGCCGCGATGGTCATCCACTTCTTCGGCGGCATCCACGAGATCTACTTCCCGTACGTGCTGATGAAGCCGCGCCTGCTCCTCGCGGTGATCGCGGGCGGCGCCTCCGGAGTGCTGGTCTTCATGGTGACCGGCGCCGGGCTGGTCGCTCCGCCCGCGCCGGGCAGCATCTTCGCCTACCTGGCGGTCACCCCGCGCGGCGGCTGGTTCGGCGTCCTCGCCGGCATCATCGTGGCCGCCGCGGTGTCCTTCGTCGTCGCCTCGGCCCTGCTCGGGTTCGGGCGCGCGAACGGCGACGAGCCCGCCGAAGCCGGCCCCGGCAGCGCCGCGGGCGACCCCGAGGCGGTCACCGCCCACGACGCCGCCGCCCGCGAGACCGCCGCCACCCGTGACGAGACCGAAGTCCAGCGCGCCACCACCAGAGAGGTGTGAGCCCCGTGCCCAGCATCGACAGCAAGGACGTCAAGAAGATCGTGGTCGCCTGCGACGCGGGCATGGGCAGCAGCGTGATGCTGGCGTCCCAGCTCCGCAAGTCCCTGTCGGGGCTCCCCGTCGAGGTGCAGCACACGCCGGTCAACTCCATCCCCGCCGACGCCGACGTCGTCGTCTGCCACACCGGGCTGGCCGCCCGAGCCCGGGCCGGCGCCCCCGGCGTCGTGCTCATCCCCTTCAACCTGTTCATCGGCGACCCCGCCGTCACCAAGCTGGTGAACACGATGAAGAGCGGGGGGACCGTCGATGCCTGACACGGGCCCGCTGCCGCTCGAACGCGGGGCCATCCGGCTCACGGCCGAGGCCGGATCGCGCGACGACGCGATCCGCCAGTGCGGCGAGGCCCTGGTCGCGGTGGGCGCCGTCGAGGCGTCCTACGTCGACACCATGATCGAGCGGGAGCGCTCGATCTCGACCTACGTCGGCGAGGGCGTCGCGATCCCGCACGGCACCGTCGCCGGCAAGGACGCCGTCCACCACGACGCCATCTGCGTGGTGCGCTTCCCGGCCGGCGTCGACTGGGACGGCGACCAGGTGGTGCTGTGCGTCGGCATCGCCGCCGCCGGCGACGGCCACGTGCGGCTGCTGTCCGAGCTGGCCGAGATCCTCATGGACCCCGGCCGGGCGAAGGCCCTGCGCGAGGCCACCCACCCCGACGAGGTCGTCAGACTGCTCCAGCCCTCCAGAGAGGAACATTCCGAGTGAAGGTCGCCCGCTTCCACGCCCCAGGTGACATCCGCGTGGAGGACGCGCCCGAACCCTCGCCGGGCCCCGGCGAGGTGAAGATCCGCGTTCGCAACTGCTCCACCTGCGGCACCGATGTGAAGATCTACAAGCACGGCCACCACCACATCCGCCCGCCCCGCGTCATGGGGCACGAGATCGCCGGCGAGGTCGCCGAGGTCGGCGACGGCGTGAGCGGGTGGGTGCCCGGCGACCGCGTGCAGGTGATCGCCGCCATCCCGTGCGGGCGGTGCGAGGAGTGCCTGCGCGGCAGGATGACCGTCTGCCCCAACCAGGAGTCGATGGGCTACCACTACGACGGCGGCTTCGCCGAGTACACCGTCGTCCCGGCCAAGGTGCTCGCCGTCGGCGGCCTCAACCGCGTCCCCGACGGCGTCGGCTTCGCGGAGGCGTCGGTCGCCGAGCCGCTGGCCTGCGTCCTGAACGGCCAGGAGCTGGCCCGGGTCGGCGACGGCGACGACGTCGTCATCCTCGGCGCCGGCCCGATCGGCTGCCTGCACGTGCGGCTGGCACGTTCCCGCGGGGCCGGCCGCGTCATCCTGTCCGACCTCAACGCCGAGCGGCTCGCCATGGCCGCCGCCCTGGTGCGGCCCGACGAGGTGATCAGCGGCGGGGACGCCGACGTCGTCGACGAGGTGCTCAAGCTGACCGGCGGCCGGGGCGCCGACGTGGTGATCACCGCGGCCGCCGCCGGGGCGGCCCAGGAGCAGGCGCTGCAGATGACGGCGCGTCAGGGGAGGATCAGCTTCTTCGGCGGCCTGCCCAAGGACGACCCGATCATCCGGCTCGACTCCAACCTGGTGCACTACTGCGAGCTGACGATCGTCGGCGCCAACGGCTCCAGCCCGCACCACAACGCCCGCGCCCTCGACCTCATCGCCTCCGGCGCGGTCCCGGTCAGCGACCTGATCACCCACCGCATCCCGCTCACGCGGGTGCTCGACGGCATCGACACCGTCAGCCGCGGCACCGCCATCAAGGTCACCGTCGAGCCCTGAGCGGGCTCCCCGGCGCGGCCACGTCATCGGGCGCCGCGCTCCGCGACACCGGTTCCGTCCCCGGGGCGGCGCCGGGCCGGCCCGGCCCGCGCCACCCTCGGACGGCCGACCACGAAGGAATGGCCATGCCAGAGAAGACCGTCACCATCGCCTCCCGCAGCGGTCTGCACGCCCGGCCCGCGAAGATCTTCGTCCAGGCCGCCGCACGGCAGAGCGTGCCGGTGCGCATCCGCACCGGCGACCGCCCCCCGGCGCCGGCCACCAGCATCCTCGCCGTGCTGGCCCTGGGCGCCGAGCACGGCACGGCCGTCACGCTGGAGGCCGAGGGGCCGGGCGCGGACGAGGCCCTGGACGCGCTGGCCGCGCTGCTCGCCCGCGACCTGGACACCGAGGAGCCCGCCGATGCCTGAGACCGTCCGCGGGCTGGGCGTCAGCCCCGGGCGGGCCGCCGGGCGCGCGCACCGGATGGCCGGGCCGCCCCCGCTGCCCGCGCCGCGACCGGTCTCGGACGCCGCGGGCGAGGTCCGCCGCGCCACCGAGGCGCTGCGCTCGGTCGCCGGGCACCTGGAGGCGCACGCCGCCAAGGCGTCCGACCCCGAGGCCGGCGCGATCCTGGAGGCGCAGAGCATGATCGCGGCCGACCCGGGGCTGGCCGAGTCGGTGGAGAAGGCCGTCGCCTCCGGCCTGGACGCCGTGCGGGCCGTGGACGCCGCGTGCGCCCACCATCGCCGGGCGCTGGAGGAGGCCGGCGGCTACTTCGCCGACCGGGCGGGCGACCTGGACGACATCAGGAACCGCGCCGTCGCCACCCTGCTGGGCCTGCCCATGCCCGGCGTGCCCGACCCCGGGCATCCGTTCGTGCTGATCGCCGACGACCTGGCCCCGGCCGACACCGCCGGCCTGGACCCCGCCGCCGTGCTCGCCCTGGTGACGCTGAAGGGCGGCCCCACCAGCCACACCGCCATCCTGGCCCGCGCCCTCGGCCTGCCCGCCGTGGTCGCCTGCCGGGGAGCCGCCGCCATCGAGGACGGCACGTGGGTCTCGGTGGACGGCGCGCTCGGCGAGGTCGGCGTCGGCATCGGCGAGGAGGCGGCGGCGGCCGTCCAGCGCGAGGCCGTGGAGGCCCGCGAGCGGCGCGCCACCGGGCACGGGCCGGGCAGGACCGCCGACGGCCGGTCGGTCCCGCTGCTGCTCAACATCGGGTCGGCGCACGACCTGCCCGAGGGGGAGGGGGCCGAGGGGGTCGGGCTGTTCCGCACCGAGTTCCTGTTCCTGGACCGCCGCGACGCCCCGGGCCTGAAGGAGCAGGTCGCCGCCTACGCGGCGGTGCTCCGGGCCCTCCCCGGCCGGCGGGTGGTGATCCGCACCCTGGACGCCGGGTCGGACAAGCCGCTGCCGTTCCTCGGCCTGCCGGAGGAGGCCAACCCCGCCCTCGGCGTCCGCGGGCTGCGCACCAGCAGGGTGCGCGCGGAGGTGCTGGACACCCAGCTCGACGCCATCGCCGAGGCCGCGCGCGGCGGCGAGGCCGAGGTGTGGGTCATGGCGCCCATGGTCAGCACCGTGGCCGAGGCCGAGGACTTCGCCCGCCGGGCCCGCGGCCGGGGCCTTTCGCACGTGGGCGTGATGGTCGAGGTGCCCGCGGCGGCGCTGGAGGCCGGGCGCCTGCTGGAGAAGGTCGACTTCCTCAGCATCGGCACCAACGACCTTGGCCAGTACACCTATGCGGCCGACCGGCAGCACGGCGAGCTGGCCGACCTCCTCGACCCGTGGCAACCGGCCCTGCTGCGCCTGGTCGCCATGTGCGCCGAGGCCGGGCGGGCCGCAGGCAAGCCCGTCGGCGTGTGCGGCGAGGCCGCGGCCGACCCGCTGCTCGCCCCCGTGCTCGCGGGGATGGGCATCGGCAGCCTGTCGATGTCGGCTACCGGCGTGCCCGCCGTCCGAGAGGCGCTGGGACGCCTCTCGGCGGCCCGGTGCGAGGAGATCGCCCAGCGCGTCCTGGCCGCCCCCGACCCCGCCGCGGCCCGGGCGGCCGCGGGCGACGCCGTCCGCTGACCCCGCCCGCCCGCCGTCCCCCCGCAGGACGGCGGGCGGCCGGGGTCGGCGGAACGGCCGGGAGGCCACCCGCCGCGCGCCGTACGGCCCGCCGGGCGGCGACGGGCGCCGCCCGGCAAGGGCCCCGTGTGCGGCGGCGGTCCTAGACGCGCTGCCACTGCGGGTCGCGGTACAGGACGACCGAGGCGCCGCGCAGGAGCTGGTCGGGCGCCGAGACCATGACCAGCTCGCCGGCCGCCTCCAGCTCGCGCAGCAGGTCGCGCACACGCGGGCCCACCGGGAGCCGGCCGAGCGGCAGGTCGAGCTGGACGCGGACGGCGTCCGCCACCTCCGACAGCCGGAAGGGGCCGTCGAAGCGCTCCACCAGGCTCCGCACGAACGCCAGGCTGATCATGCGCTCGGCCTGGCCGTGCGCGACCTCCCAGACGAGCTGGACGCCGCGCCGCCCGGTGGCGGCGCACGCCGGGCAGCGCCGGACGAACCCGGGCACCACCTCCTCGTCGGCGGACCCCAGGCACGCCGAGCACTGGTCGGTCTCCATCGCGTGCAGCTCGGCGGCCACCCGGTCGGCCAGGGGAGCCCCGCAGGCGCAGCGGTAGGTGCGGAAGCCGCCGCCCACCAGCGCGAGCTCGTCGGCGTCGTCGGGGATGTCGGTCCACTGCGCGGTGATCATGTGCGCGCTCATCGCCTGTGACTCTATCGAGCCCGCCGGGCTCCCGCGGCCCCGCCCAGGGGCCCGCAGGGGTGGCCGGGGTGACGCGGCGGCCCGCCGGGCGATTCCGCCCTCATCCTGGGGAGGGGTTCCGGGCGGCGACCGCCGGTCCCCGTCCGACGGAGGACCGGCCGGGGGAGCGAGTCCCCCCGTGGAGTGCTTAGTCTGATCCCATGGCAAACCCGGCGATTCTGACCGTCGACGACGACCCGGCCGTCTCCCGGTCGGTGGCCCGAGACGTCCGGCGCCGCTACGGCGACCGCTACCGCGTCGTGCGGGCGGACTCCGGCGGGGCCGCCCTGGACGCGCTCCGAGAGATCAAGCTGCGCGGCGAGCAGGTGGCGGTCCTGCTCGCGGACTACCGCATGCCCGAGATGAACGGCATCCAGTTCCTGGAGGCCGCGATGGACCTGTTCCCGCGCGCCCGCCGGGTGCTGCTGACCGCCTACGCCGACACCGACGCCGCCATCGACGCGATCAACGTCGTCGACCTGGACCACTACCTGCTCAAGCCGTGGAACCCGCCGGAGGAGAAGCTCTACCCGGTGGTCGACGCGATGCTGGACGCCTGGCTCGCCGCCCCCGACGAGGCCGTCGACGAGACGCGCGTCGTCGGGCACCGCTGGTCGGCGCCGTCGTACGCGGTGCGCGACTTCCTCGCCCGCAACCTGGTGCCCTACCGCTGGCTGCAGGCCGACGAGCCGGAGGGCGGGCGGCTGCTGGCGGCGGCGGGCGTCCGCGAGGACGAGGTGCCGCTGGTGGTCACGCCGGACGGCACGTCGCTGGTCAAGCCGAGCGAGAGCGAGCTGGCCGCGCACGTGGGCCTGACCACCACCCCGGCCGAGGACTTCTACGACCTGGTGGTCGTCGGCGCCGGCCCCGCCGGGCTCGGCGCGGCGGTGTACGGCGCCTCCGAGGGGCTGCGCACCGTGCTGCTGGAGCAGCGCGCCACCGGCGGGCAGGCGGGGCAGAGCAGCCGCATCGAGAACTACCTGGGCTTCCCCGACGGGGTCTCCGGCGCCCAGCTCACCGATCGCGCCCGGCGGCAGGCGCTGAAGTTCGGCGCCGAGATCCTCACCACCCGGGAGGTCGTCGCCCTGGAGGCCGGCGGTTCCACCCGGCTGCTGCGCTTCGCCGACGGCAGCGCCGTCGCCGCCCACACCGTCGTGCTGGCCACCGGCGTCTCCTACCGCATGCTGGACGCCCCGGGCTGCGCCGACCTGACCGGGCGCGGCGTGTTCTACGGCTCGGCGTCCACCGAGGCGCCCAGCTGCGCCGACCAGGAGATCTACATCGTCGGCGGCGCCAACTCCGCCGGCCAGGCGGCGGTGTACTTCGCCAAGTACGCCCGCCGGGTGCACATCCTGGTCCGCGGCCAGGACCTGCGGCGGTCGATGTCGCAGTACCTGATCGACCAGATCGAGAGCATCGGCAACATCCAGGTGCACCCGCACTCCCAGGTGGTCGCCGCCGAGGGCGACGGGCACCTGGAGCGGATCACCCTGTGCGACCCGCGGTCGGGCGGCAGCCGCACGGTCGACACGTCGTGGATGTTCGTCTTCATCGGCGCCCAGCCGCGCACCGACTGGCTCGACAAGGCCGTCGTGCGCGACCACAACGGGTTCGTGCTCACCGGCCCGGACCTGCTCGTCGACGGCCGGCGCCCGCCGGGGTGGTCCCTGCCCCGCGATCCCTACCATCTGGAGTCCAGCATGCCGGGCGTCTTCGCCGCCGGCGACGTGCGGGCCGACTCGGTCAAGCGGGTCGCCTCGGCCGTGGGCGAAGGCGCGATGGCCGTCTCGCTGGTCCACCGCTACCTGGAGGCGCAATGACCGAGCCGGAGCAGACCGACGGGTGCGGCGGCGTCGGCCAGGACATGCTCACCGCCGACGAACTGCGCACCCTGTTCCTCTTCGAGTCGCTCGACCCCGCGCAGCTCGCCCGGTTCGTCGAGCACGGCCGGGTGGAGCACCGGCCGGCGGGCACCGTCATCAGCCGCGAGGGCGACCCCGCCACGTGCTTCTACGTGCTCCTGCACGGCACCATCGCGCTCACCCGGCGCATCCACGGCGACGAGGTGGAGGTCGGCCGCACCGAGCAGCGCGGCGTGTACGCGGGCGCCATGCAGGCCTACCTGGGCGACCGCATCGGCCAGGTGTACTCCAGCAGCCTGCACGCGATCAGCGACGTCGACGTGTTCGCCCTGCCGGCCGACGTGCTCGCCGGGGCGCTGCGCGAGTGGTTCCCCATGGCCACCCACCTGCTGGAGGGCCTGTTCTTCGGCATGCGGGCCAGCCAGACGATCGTGGGGGAGCGCGAGCGCCTGCTCGCGCTCGGCTCGCTGTCGGCCGGGCTGACCCACGAGCTCAACAACCCGGCCGCGGCCGCCGTGCGGGCGACCGCCATCCTGCGTGAGCGGGTGACGGGCATGCGGCACAAGCTGGCCATGATCGCCGACGGCAGGCTGGACGGCACCCGGCTGAAGAGCCTGGTCGAGCTGCAGGAGGAGGCGGTCAAGCGGGCGGCGTCCGCGCCGCCGCTGTCGCCGATGGCCACCTCGGACGCCGAGGACGAGCTGGGCGGCTGGCTGGAGGACCACGACATCGCCGGCGGGTGGGACCTGGCGCCCACGCTGGTCGCCGGCGGCGTCGACACGGCGTGGCTGGAGCGGATCAGCGGGGCCGTGGGCGGGGAGAACCTGGAGGCCGCCGTCCGCTGGCTCACCTACACGGTCGAGACCGAGCTGCTGATGGGCGAGATCGACGACGCGGTGACCCGGGTCTCCACGCTGGTCGCCGCGGCCAAGCAGTACTCGCAGCTCGACCGGGCGTCCTTCCAGACCGTGGACGTGCACGACCTGCTCGACGCCACGCTGACCATGATGCAGGCGAAGGTCCCCGGCGGCGTGCGAGTCGTCAAGGACTACGACCGGACGGCCCCGCCGATCCCGGCGTACGCCGCCGAGCTCAACCAGGTGTGGACCAACCTCATCGACAACGCGTTCAGCGCCATGAGGGGCACCGGCGGCACCCTGACCATCACCACCCGCCACGACGCCGAGCGCATCCTGGTGGAGATCGGCGACACCGGCCCCGGCATCCCCCCGGAGATCCGCCCCCGCATCTTCGAGCCCTTCTTCACCACCAAGCCGGTAGGCGAGGGCACCGGCCTCGGCCTGGACATCTCCTACCGCATCATCGTCAACAAGCACCACGGCGACATCCGGGTGAACTCCACCCCCGGCGACACCCGCTTCGAGGTCCAACTCCCCCTCAACCCCCCCGCCTGACCCCACCCCGCGCCTCACACCGACCCCTGCGGCTACGCACACCGCCCACCCCACCCCGGCGGCTCGCGCACGCCCATGCGTGCGCCGCCGCGCCCCCGCCCAGCCCTGCCTCTTCCCCGGCGCCGGGTGGCGGGTCGCGCACGCCGCCCACTCCCACCTCGGCGGCTCGCGCACGCCCATGCGTGCGCCGCCGCGCCCCCGCCCAGCCCTGCCTCTTCCCCGGCGCCGGGGCGGCGGATCGCGCACGCCGCCCACTCCCACCCCGGCGGCTCGCGCACGCCCATGCGTGCGCCGCCTCACCCCCGCCCAGCCCGCCTTTTCCCCGGCGCCGGGGCGGTGGGTCGTCGTCGCGGTGAATTCGGCGCCGTGTGCGGCGGTTGGCCCGGCGGGCGGTTGGGCGGTCACGGCCCGAAAGGGCCTTGAAGGGCCGTCCTCGGAATCCCCTGCTCCGGGCGACCTCGCCCCGGCGGATCGCGCACGCTCATGCGCGCGTCGCCTCACCCTCCCGCCCAGCCCTGCCTCTTGCCCGGCGCCGGGGCGGTGGGTCGTCGTCGCGGTGAATTCGGCGCCGTGTGCGGCGGTTGGCTGGCGGGCGGTTGGGCGGTCACGGCCCACTGGGTCTTGACTGGGCGGGCTGAGACTTTACTGTTAGGAAGGCTTCCTAATAGTTGATGCTGTCGGAGGACGTCATGAGGGTATCGGCCCTGTCAGGACCTTCCCGTCGCCTGCGACCGGTGCGTGCCGCCGTGGTCGCGCTGATGGCGGCCTCCGCGTGCCTCGGCGGGGCGCCGCTGGCGGCGGCCGGGACGGAGCGGAGCCCGGGGAAGCCACGGCCGCTGGCGGCGTCGATGAGTGACGTCATTCCCGCGCCGGTCTCGGTGCGGCCGGATGCCGGCGTGACCTTCACGCTTCGCCCGAGCGCCCGGATCCACACCCGCGGCGGCCAGGCCGCCACCGCGGTGGCCACCTACCTGACCGGGCTGCTGCGCCCCTCGACCGGGTACGCGCTGCCGGTCCAGGCGGCCCCGCGCGGCGCCCCCGCCCCGGGGATCTCGCTGCTGCTGGACGCGGCCGAGCCCGCGGTCGGCGACCAGGGCTACCGGCTCGACGTGACCGGCGCCGCCGTGGTGCTCCGGGCACGCACCGGCACCGGGCTCTTCAACGGCGTGCAGACGCTCCGCCAGCTCCTGCCCGCCCGGGCCGAGAGCGCCACCGTCCAGCCCGGCCCGTGGACGGTGCCCGGCGGGCGGATCGTCGACCACCCCCGGTTCGCCTACCGGGGCGCGATGCTCGACGTCGCCCGCCACTTCCACCCGGTCGAGACGGTGAAGAGGTACATCGACCGGATCGCCCTCTACAAGATCAACCACCTGCACCTGCACCTGTCGGACGACCAGGGCTGGCGGATCGTCGTGGACGGCTGGCCCCGCCTGGCCACCTACGGCGGCTCCACCCAGGTCGGCGGCGGCCCGGGCGGCCACTACACCAAGGCCCAGTACCAGGACATCGTCGCGCACGCCGCCCGGCGGCACGTCACGATCGTGCCCGAGATCGACATGCCCGGGCACACCAACGCCGCCCTGGCGTCCTACGCCGAGCTGAACTGCGACGGCGTCGCCCCGCCGCTCTACACCGGCACCGCCGTCGGCTTCAGCTCGCTGTGCGCGACCAAGGAGATCACCTACCGGTTCGTGGCCGAGGTGCTCGACGAGCTCGCAGCCCTGACCCCCGGCCCGTACCTGCACATCGGCGGCGACGAGGCGAGCGCCACCCCGCACGACCAGTACGCGGCGTTCATGAACCGCGTGCAGCCGATGGTCACGGCCGAGGGCAAGGCCGTCATGGGCTGGCACCAGATCGGTGCCGCCGACGTCGCCCACTCGCCCGGCCGCGTCGTCCAGTACTGGGGCCTGACCGCCTCCGACCCGCTGGTCACCTCGGCCGTCTCGCGGGGCGCCAAGGTGGTCATGTCCCCGGCGAACAAGGCGTACCTGGACATGAAGTACAACCCGCAGACCCGGCTCGGCCTCGACTGGGCCGGCCTGATCGAGGTGAGGACCGCCTACGACTGGGACCCCGGGACGTACCTGGCCGGCGTGCCCGCCGCGTCCGTCCTCGGCGTCGAGGCGCCGATGTGGACCGAGACGATCGTCACCGAGGACGACATCGAGTACATGGCCTTCCCCCGCCTGCCCGCCATCGCCGAGCTCGGCTGGTCCCCGCGCTCGACCCACGACTGGGAGGCCTTCCGCCTGCGCCTGGCCGCGCAGGCCCCCCGCTGGACGGCCATGGGCATCGGCTTCTACCGCTCGCCCCAGATCCCCTGGCCGGCCCCGGCCGGATCCGTCGCCGCCCGGCCGTGACCGCCGCCGTCCCGGGGAGTGAAGACCACGGGCAGGCTCACCAGACCGCGGGTGAAGACGCCCGTCTCCACCGGACGGGCGTCCTCGGCGAGGCGCACGTCCGGCATGGCGTCCAGTAGCCGGTTCACCGCGATGCCGACCTCGGCCCGCGCCAGCATGGCCCCGAGGCAGAAGTGCCGGCCCCGGCCGAACGTCACGATCGCGCCGCCCGCGGTGAAGTCGATGCCGGGGTCGATCTCGCTCCGGAACAGGTCGAAGGCGCCGGGGTCGGCGAACCGGCCGCCGTCGCGGTTGGCGGCGGCGATCACGCACGCCACCGAGGAGCCGGCCGGGATCACCCCGCCGGCCATCTCGACGTCCTCCGCGGCGTGGCGGAGGATCAGCTGGATCGGGGAGTCGCGGCGCAACGTCTCCACGTGGGCGCGGTCGACGAGGCCCCGGTCGGCGCGGACCGCCTTGAGCTGGCCGGGATGCCGGACGAGGTTGAACATGGTTCCGGAGATCGCCGAGGCCGCCGTCTCGCCCCCCGCGGCCAGCAGCATCGAGCAGTAGGCCAGCACCTGCCGATCGGACATGGCCTCACCCTGGTGCTCGGCCGCGCACAGGGAGGAGAGCAGGTCCGTCCCCGGCTTATCCCGCCGTTCGTGGATGATCGGGGTGAGATAGGCGTCCAGCTCGGCCCTCGCCGCGCTTCCCGCCCGCTCCACCTCCTCGTCCTGCCCGAAGTTGGACATCCGCGCCATCAGCGCCGTGTACCAGCGCTGGAACCGCGGCCTGTCCTCGTCCGGCAGGCCGAGCAGGGTGGCCATCACGTTGATGGGCAGCCACTTCGCGAAGTCGCCGACGAGGTCGACCTCGCCCGCCTCCTCGAACCGGTCGATGAGTTCGGCCGCGGCGAGCTCGATGCTCGGGATGACCCGTTCGTGCAGATCGCGCCCGCGCAGCGCCGGGCCGAACATCTTGTGGTGGCCGGCGTGCTCCGCGCCGTCCATCTGGATGATGGTCCTGTCGCCGTGCACCGGCTCGACCTGCCAGGCGTAGCACTCGTTGGTGAACGGATGCCCCCGCAACGCCCGGGTGACGTCCTCGTACCTGCTGAGTACGTGGAAGCCCGTCGCCTCGTGCACATAGAGCGGATACGCGTCACGCATTCGCGCGTAGTGCGGGTACGGGTCGGCGTCGTATTCGGGGGAGAGGATGTCGGGACCGTTCACATGGGCCTCCTTCGGCGTCGCTCAGGAGGATTCAGACCGATCTCCTGCACCGATGATGGATTCGGCGCCAGGGAATGACGAGATCCGGAAACCGGAAAGGTCTGCCCGATACTGGTATGGCGGCGCGTGGTGTCCGTCCCACGACGCGTGAAAGCCCGGACGGTGATCTCCGGCATCGCTGATTGATCGCGACCGGACGGCGATCTCCGGCATTGCCGATCGATCGGGAAATGAAGAACCTCCAGGCCTGTGACCTGGAGGTTCGGTGGTGGGCGATACTGGGATTGAACCAGTGGCCTCTACCGTGTCAAGGTAGCGCTCTCCCACTGAGCTAATCGCCCGGGTGAAACAGAGGTGGAGACGGGATTTGAACCCGTGTACGCGGCTTTGCAGGCCGCTGCCTCGCCTCTCGGCCACTCCACCGGGCGAGGCCTCGTCTCCGCAAGGCCTCTCCGAGCGGACGACGGGATTCGAACCCGCGACCCTCACCTTGGCAAGGTGATGCTCTACCAGCTGAGCCACGTCCGCGTGATCGACCGGTGAACACCCGGCCTCACGCAGAGAACTCTAGCGAATCACGGCCGAGTCCCCAAACCGGGTTCCCGCCTGAACCGCGCCCGCGCGCCCGGCGCGGCGGCGGGCCGCAGGGGCGGGGGCGCCCGTGGCGTCCCGGTGTAAGGGGCTAACATGCAATACGCCGGTTACCTATGCGGGAGAGTCAAGCATGCGCGACAACGAGGTCGTGAACGTCGGTTTGGAGCCGCTGAGCTTCGCCGACGTCGTACGGGTCGCCCGTCACGGAGCCGCCGTGCGGCTCACCGAGGAGACGGTCGCCGCGATGGCCCGCTCCCGCGCCCGGGTCGAGGAGCTGGCGGCGGGCGCGACGCCGGCCTACGGCATCTCCACCGGGTTCGGCGCGCTCGCCACCCGGCACATCGATCCCGAGCTGCGCGCCCGCCTCCAGCGCTCCCTGATCCGCTCGCACGCCGCCGGGTCGGGCCCGGAGGTTGAGGCCGAGGTCGTCCGCGCGATGATGCTCCTGCGGCTGCGCACGCTGGCGAGCGGGCACACCGGCGTCCGTCCCGAGACCGCCCAGGTGCTCGCCGGGCTGCTCAGCGCCGGCATCACCCCCGTGGTGCACGAGCACGGCAGCCTCGGCTGCTCGGGCGACCTGGCCCCGCTGTCGCACGTCGCGCTCGCCCTCATGGGGGAGGGCCCGGTGCGCGACCGCGACGGCGAGCCGCGCACCGCCGCCGAGGCGATGAAGCAGGCCGGCATCGAGCCGGTGGAGCTGGCCGCCAAGGAGGGCCTCGCCCTCATCAACGGCACCGACGGCATGCTGGGCATGCTGATCCTCGCCCTTGACGACCTCACCCGCCTGCTCAGGACCGCCGACGTCAGCGCCGCGATGAGCGTCGAGGCGCTGCTCGGCACCGACCGGGTGTTCGCGCCCGAGCTGCAGGGCCTGCGCCCGCACCCGGGCCAGGCCGCCTCGGCATCCAACCTGCGGGCGGTGCTGCGCGACTCCGGGATCATGGAGTCGCACCGGAACGACTCGTGCACGCGCGTCCAGGACGCCTACTCCCTGCGCTGCGCGCCGCAGGTGGCCGGGGCCGCGCGCGACACGGTCGCCCACGCCGCCGCCGTCGCGGCCCGCGAGCTCGTCTCGGCCGTCGACAACCCGGTGGTGCTCGACGACGGCCGCGTGGAGTCCAACGGCAACTTCCACGGCGCGCCCGTCGGCTACGTGCTCGACTTCCTGGCCATCGCCGCCGCCGACGTCGCCTCGATGGCCGAGCGGCGCACCGACCGCATGCTCGACGTGGCGCGCAGCCACGGCCTGCCCGCCTTCCTCGCCGACGACCCGGGCGTCGACTCCGGCCACATGATCGCCCAGTACACCCAGGCGGCGATCGTCTCGGAGATGAAGCGCCTGGCCGTCCCCGCCAGCGTCGACTCCATTCCCAGCTCGGCCATGCAGGAGGACCACGTCTCCATGGGCTGGTCGGCGGCCCGCAAGCTGCGCCGGGCGGTCGACGGGCTCACCAGCGTGCTGGCCGTGGAGGTCCTCACCGCCGCCCGCGCGATCGAGCTGCGCGCGCCGCTGCGCCCCGCCCCCGCGACGGCCGCAGTGGTCGACGCCCTGCGCCAGGAGGTGGCCGGCCCCGGCCCCGACCGCTTCCTCGCCCCTGAGATTGCGTCGGTCACGCGGCTGACGGCCGACGGCGCCGTCCTGGCCGCCGCCGAGTCCGTCACCGGCCCCCTCGCCTGACCTCCCGCCGGGGGCCGGGTCAGCCGGGCAGCGCCGCCACCACGTCGACCTCCAGCAGCAGGCCCGGACGGAACAGGCGCGGCACCTCGACCGTGGTGCTCGACGGCGGTTCGCCGGGCATCCGGCGCCGCCGCACGGCCCCGTAAGCGGGCAGGTCGCCCATGTCGGTGAGGTAGGTCCTGATGTTCACCACGTCGCCGAACGAGCACCCCTGGTCGGCGAGGATGCGCTCCAGGTAGTCGAACACGACCTCCGACTGCCGGACGGCGTCGCCCTCGCCGACCACCGCGCCGCCGGCGTCCAGGGCCGCCTGCCCGGACACGAACAGCAGGCCGCCGGCGCGCACGGCGTGCGAGTACGCTCCCGCGGGCGGCGGGACCGACGCCGGATTGAGCCTGACGGCCCCGGTCCCGGCCCCGGTCCCGGCCCCGCCGGTCGCCGCCGGGCCGCTCCGCGTCCCCGCCTCGTCCTGGGCGCCCGCCTCGTCCCGGGCGCCCGCCTCGTCCCGGGCGCCCGCCTCGGGGGCGCGCAGGGCGGGGGAGCGCACGACGGCCGTGAGGTCCCCGTCGCCGAGCCCGGCCGCCACCGCCTCGGCCAGCCGTCTCTCCGCCGCGGCCGCGATCGTCTGCGTGCCGTGCGCGGCCAGCCGCAGATCCTTCAGGGCCAGGGCCAGCGTGTAACCGGCCGGCGGCGGCTCGTCCAGGGCTGCGGGGCGCAGCCGTTCGGCCAGCGCTCCCAGCGGGGTGGCCGCCAGCACCTCCAGCAGCGTGGCGCGGCCGACGCCCATGGCGTCCGCGTAGGCGAGGGACTCGGCGACCAGGACCTGAGCCGGGACCACGGCGCTCATCACCGCCAGCTTGGCCGCCGCCCCCGCTCCCGGCGGGCCCATCTCGAGCACCCGGCCGAACACGCCGAGCACGTCCCGGCACCGGGCCAGGTCGGCGTCGGTCCCGCCGGCCAGGACGGCCAGCGTGCCGGCGGCGGCCGGCCCCACGCTGCCCAGCACCGGGGCGTCCACCAGCCCCACCTCCGCGGGCAGCAGGGCCCGGAGCCGGGCCACCGCGTCCGGGCCGATGGTCGACATCTCCACCACCACCGAGCCCGCCTGTGGCACGGCGGAGGCCAGCACCTCCTCGACGGCCTGTGGATCCCGCAGCATGGTGACGACCAGGCCGGCCCCGGCCACGGCCTCGGCCGCCGTCCGGGCGGTCGCGGCCCCCGGCACGTCACGAGGCGTCCGGTTCCACACCGTCACCTTGTGCCCGGCGTCCACCAGACGCCGGGCCATGGGGACGCCCATGCGTCCCAGTCCAAGAAAAGCGATCACCTCGGCGACGCTAGGCCATTCCCCACCCATTCCACCAACGACTAGTTTGAATGTCAGCCATGCGAGGAGGGAATGTGTTCGACACCGCCGGCCTGCGGCTCCTGGACGCCGTCGCCCGCACCGGCTCGTTCACGGCGGCGGCCGAGCTGCTCGGCTACACCCAGTCCGCCGTGTCCCGCCGCGTCGCCGTCCTCGAACGCGAGGCCGGCGGCCCGCTGTTCGACCGGCTGGCCCGAGGCGTGCGCCTCACCCCGGCCGGGACGCTGCTGCACCGGCACGCGCGCGAGGTGCTGGAGCGGCTCGGCCGGGCCGCGAGCGAGCTGGCGGCCCTGCACGACGGCTCGGGAGGGCGGCTGCGCGTCGGCGCGTTCGCCACGGCCAACGCCGTGCTCGTTCCCGAGGCGCTGCGCGAGTTCCGGCGCTCCTCCGCGGAGGTCGAGCTCGTGCTGGTCGAGGGCATGAGCGCGGAGCTGGTGGAGAGCGTCGCCGAGGGGGCGCTGGACGTCGCGGTGGTCAGCGACTACCCCTCCGGCCTGTTCCCCGGCGACGCGGTGCGGCTGGCGCCGCTGCTGGCCGACGAGCTGCTGCTGGCGCTGCCGTCCGGGCACCGCCTGGCGGGCCGGGAGGTGGTGCGCCTGGGCGACCTGCGGGAGGAGACCTGGATCGAGGGGGCCCCGCCGGGCCACCCCACCATGCTGGCGGAGGCGTGTGCCCGCGCCGGGTTCACGCCGAGGGTCGGCGTCCGCATCGGTGAGTGGACCGGCAAGTTCGGCTACGTCGCCGCGGGCCTCGGGGTGGCCCTCGTCCCGGCGCTGGCGGCGCGGGCGGTGCGGGGCGACATCGTGCTGCGCCCCCTCGCCGACCCCGCGCCCCGCCGCCAGGTCTACGCGGCGCTGCCCCGCACCGCCCCCCTGCCCGCGGCCCTCGCCCTGCTGGCCGTGCTGCGCGGCCGGGCGGGCGGCGGATGAGGCGCGGGCCGGGGCACGCGAGAATGGAAGGGTGTATTTCGCCCACGTCAACGGCCACCTGGCCACCGGACTGCGTGACGTCACCACCGATCTCGGGGCCCTGGACGGCCCGGGATGGTGGGCGGTCGTCGTCACCTACGAGGGCAAGGTCAGCTGCGCCAGGTTCGACCAGGTTCGGCGCGCGCCCCTGCCGCGCCCGTCCGGAACCTGGCCCGCCCGCCTGGAGTGGACCAGCTCCCTCGACCGGCGGGCGTACGAGGACGGCGTCCAGCGGATCCGCGAGGAGATCGAGCGGGGCGAGGTCTACCAGGCCAACCTGTGCCGCATCCTCACCGCCTCCCTCCCGGCCGACGCCGACCCGCTGGTGCTGGCCCACCGGCTCGCGCGCGGCAACCCCGCGCCGTACGCGGCCGTCGTCCACGTGCCCGGCCTGACCGTCGTGTCGGCCTCCCCGGAGCTGTACCTGTCGCGGGCCGGGGACGTCGTGGAGTCCAAGCCGATCAAGGGCACGGGCGTGACCGCCGACGACCTGCTCGACAAGGACTACGCCGAGAACGTCATGATCGTCGACCTGGTGCGCAACGACCTCGGCAGGGTCGCCGAGGTGGGGTCGGTCACGGTGCCGTCCCTGTACACGGTGGAGCGGCATCCGGGCCTGGTGCACCTGGTGTCCACCGTGCGCGCCACGCTGGAGCGGGGACGCGGCTGGGCCGACCTGTTCGCCGCGACCTTCCCGGCCGGGTCGATCACCGGCGCGCCCAAGTCGTCAGCGGTTCGTATCATCAATGAACTCGAACCAGAGCCCCGGGGGCCGTACTGTGGGGCTGTGGGCTGGGTCGACGCCTGCGGGCGCCAGGCCGCGCTGGCCGTGGGCATCCGCACCTTCTGGATCGAGCGCGACCTGATCCGCTTCGGCACGGGAGCCGGCATCACCTGGGGTTCCGACCCGCGGCGCGAGTGGCGCGAGACCGAGTTGAAGGCCTCCCGGCTCGTCGCGCTGGCCTCCGGCCGATCCTGAAGGCCGCGGCACGCCCCGCTCACCTCGCGAGAATGGAGATCTTTCAATATGAACGTTCCGGTGTGGGTCAACGGCGAACTGCTCGATCCCGCCGAGGCCAGCGTGTCGGTGTTCGACCACGGGCTGATGGTGGGCGATGGCGTCTTCGAGACGATCAAGTGCGTCGACGGCGGATCGTTCGCCCTCACCCGCCACATGGACCGGCTCGCGCTCTCTGCCGAGCGCCTCGGCCTGCCCGCCCCCGACCTCGGCGCGATCGCCGAGGGCGTGCGCGCGTGCCTGGCCGCCGCGCCGCCGTGGCCGCTCGGCCGCATCCGCGTCACCTACACCAGCGGCAACGGCCCGCTCGGCTCCGACCGCGGCAACCAGGGCACCACCGCCGTCGTCATCGTGGGGGCGCAGGCGCCGTTCCCCGAGACCGCCTCGGTCACCGTCGTGCCGTGGCCGCGCAACGAGCGCGGCGCGCTGGCGGGCGTCAAGAGCACCTCCTACGGCGACAACGCCAAGGCGCTCGCCTACGCCAAGGAGCGCGGCGGCCAGGAGGCCATCTTCGAGAACCTCGCAGGCAACCTGTGCGAGGGCACCGGCAGCAACATCTTCATCGTCAAGGACGGCCACCTGATCACCCCGACGATCGCCTCCGGCTGCCTGGCCGGCGTCACGCGGGCGCTGGTGCTCGAATGGCACGGCGGCGAGGAGACCGACGTGCCGATCTCGGCGCTGTACGAGGCCGAAGAGGCGTTCCTCACCTCCACCACCCGCGACATCCAGCCGATCCGGCTCGTCGACGACACGGTGCTGCCGGTCGCGCCCGGCCCGGTCACCGCCAAGGCGATGCGCGTCTTCGCCGAGCGGAGCGCGGCCGACCTCGACCCGTGATCACTCGGGGTAGGACACCTGGGTCTGGGCGTTGAGCTCCTTCACCGTCACCCGCTTCGCGGGGTCGGTGAGGGGGTCGTCGATCGCGATGACGTCCAGGCCCTTGGTGATGTCGCTGGAGTAGATGTAGCCGTTGTAGTAGTACGCCGACCACGAGCCGCCCAGCCGCGGGTTGTCCGGGCCGGTCAGCGGGCCGCGGTCGACGTAGGCGATCTCCTTGGGGCTGTCGGGGTCGGTGTAGTCGACCACCGAGACGCCGCCCTGGTACCACGCCTGCACCATGATGGTCTTGCCCGGCACCGGGAGCAGCGAGCCGTTGTGGGCCACGCAGTTCTCCGACGAGGTCTGGTGCCGCGGGATCTTGAAGAAGCCCTTGCGCTCCAGCTTGCGGTCCTCGGTGATGGCGTACATCGCGTCGGCGCCGCGGGTGGGCCCGGTCTCGGCGTCGCAGGTGGGGCTGATCCCGCCGCCCAGCTCGTCGGAGAAGATCACCCGGGTGCCGTCGTTGCTGAACGTCGCCGAGTGCCAGATCGCGAAGTTCTCGTCGGTGACCTGCTCGAGCACCTTGGGCTCGGCCGGCTTGGAGATGTCCATCAGGATCCCGTTGCCCAGGCAGGCCCCGGCGGCCAGGTCCTTCTCCGGGTACACCGTGATGTCGTGGCACCCGCTGGTCGCGCCGGTCTTGGCCTCGTCGACGCCGTCGTCGAAGAGCTGCGGCTGGGCGACGACCTTGGCCTGCCCGGGGTTGGCGGTCGGCACCTCGACGATGGCGATGGAGTCGTGCGGCGGCTGGCAGTGCGTCGACTGGGCGTCGGGCCCGAACGACGACACGTACAGGTAGACCTTGGAGGCGTCCTCGCCCGGGACGAGCGTGTGGGTGTGCGAACCGCACCTGGTGGCCAGCGACTTGACGTAGCGGGGCCGGGTCTTGTCCGAGATGTCGAAGATCCGGATGCCCTCCCAGCCGTCCAGCATGTCGCCATGGCTGCTCTCGCAGGTGTCGTCGTCCATGGCGTCGTCCACCGACAGGAACAGCAGGTTGCCGGTGACCGAGATGTCGTTCTGGCCGCCCGGGCACACGACCCTGGTCACCACCTTGGGCTTGGTGGGGTCGCTGATGTCGTGGACGGTGAAGCCCTCGTAGTTGCCGACGTAGGCGTAGTTCCCCTGGAAGGCCAGGTCGGTGCCCCAGGCCTCGTCGTCGTTGAACGGCGCCGACAGCGGGACGTTGGCGACCAGCCTGGCGTTCGGGCTGTGCTGGACGCCGTCGGCGGACGCCGGCGCGGAGGAGGCGCCCGCGGAGGCGGGGGCCGAGGCGGCCGGACCTGACGGCGCCGGGTCGGCGGCGCAACCCCCGAGTAGCAGGGCGGCCCCGGCAACGGCCGCGCCCATCCGCCACATGACCACAATGCCCCCAGAAGTACGTCCGAATGTGGAACCTGCCCCAGTATGGAAACTATGTCGATTCGGCGGGGCGCGGGCACGGTTTTGATAACGGTTCTGCTGGCATCGGCGCCCGCCTGCACCGCGGCCGCCCCGGAGCGCGTCCCGGCCCCGGTGGCCGGTACGGACGCGCCGGTGGTCGTGCCCGGCGCCCCCGGCGACGGCGGACGCACGGCGTCGCCGGGCGAGGTCGTGGGGCGGCCGAAGGAGAGCGCGTCCGCGGCCGACGTGCTGTTCGCCGAGCGGATGATCCCGCACCACCGCCAGGCCATGGAGATGGCGGGCCTGGCCCCGTCACGGACCACGGACGGCGCCGTCCTGCGCCTGTGCGAGCGCATCGCGGCCGGGCAGCGGCCGGAGGTCGAGGTGCTGTCACGCTGGCTGCGCGCGGCCGGCCGGGAGGTCCCCGCCGCCCACGCGCACCCGGACGCGCCGGGCGGGGAGACGTACGGGATGGCGAGCCTTGAGGAGATGAACCGGCTGCGGGCCTCGCGGGGCGCCGCCTTCGACGCGCTGCTGCTGCGGCTGATGATCAGACATCACGAGGGGGCCGTGGCGATGGCGGGGGAGGAGCTGCGGCAGGGCGCCGACCAGATGCTGCGCAAGCTCGCCGGCGACATGGCGTCCGGGCAGCGCATAGAGATCGACAGAATGCGCGGGCTCGCCGGGTGACACCCACCGACCCCGGCCTCCGGCGTGGGAAAACCCCTCAGCCGGTCAGGAGCTCCACAGCATGTTCGACAGTTCCTCGTCCAGGTCCATGAAGTCGGTCTCGCGCCCCGCGGCGACCAGCTCGTAGGTGCGGTGCAGGAACTCGGTCAGCGGCGGCAGCGGCACCTCGAAGAGGGCCTGCCCGAAGGGCGAGGTGAGGCTGATGTTCAGCGTCCGCTCACCGTCGGCCCGCGCCGGCCACACCTGGACGTCGCCGTCCCCCACGCGCCGGACGATGCCGACGGTCAGCAGCTCGCGCGCGAAGATCCACTCGACCGGTTCGTCGTTCCCCACGTGGAAGGCCATCCTGATGGCGTATGGGTCGTCGGCCGTGTAACTCAGCCCGGCCAGCAGGGGGACGGTCGTACGGTCGGGGACCACGAGTCGAAGGCCCAGCTCGGCAGAGACGGTGGCGTTCATCGTCAGCCAAACCTTTCATGGTGGGTCCCCTTGGCGGGGCTTGGGTGGTGGTGCTCTGAAGGACTTCGTCCGGAGCTGTCGTCTGCGGAACGAAGAGACCTGCAGGAGAGATTCCGCTCCTGAGCCCTTCTGTAACGCATCTCACAGCGCGACATTTATGCCTCTACCTGGTCAAACATCGCGTAGAGGCGCGTGTTTGCAAGTGTTTTGCGTGTCGATCCGGCCGTCCTACGGGGCATCTACGGGTGTCTCGGGGTAAAGATCATAAGTGGTGCGATTCGGATGAGTATGGGGCATGACGATGCTATGACAACAGGGCGCCACGCCGCCGGACTCCCGAGAACCTTTCGTGATCGGCTTCCTCCCCCGCTTCGCCAGCACCCCCCGAAGTGAGGTATGGTTTCCCCGTCGGAAGGTCCTCCCAGAGGGCCCCCGGCAAGAGCACCGGGGCGATTAGCTCAGCGGGAGAGCGCTTCGTTCACACCGAAGAAGTCACTGGTTCGATCCCAGTATCGCCCACCCAGCTCCAAGGCCGCTTCCCATTCGAGGAAGCGGCCTTTTCGATCTTCCGAGCCCCCGGGCATCATCGTCCTGCTCCGGGAGATCAGCCTCATGGCACCGGCCCCCTCCGGCGGGAGAGGCAGGATCCACCCACGGTAGGCCTTCTCCGTCCCAACCGTCCCCTCGTAGCCCACCAGCCGAAAGCGGATCCCGTGATCACGGCAAGAGTGGCTGCGGTGGATCGAGAGAGGAGTGGCAACCCTCGCAGGGACGATGAGGACGACGGCGTCACGGTCATGCGGGGGCATCCCGGCATGAGTTGCGACCCTCATAGGGGCGATGGCGGGCTGGGTGAGAGTCTCCGTCCGAGGGCGTCGCCGACGGCGCCCTGGTCGACAGAGAGCTTGTGGGCAGCGGCGGGGCGCCGGCTTGGTTCGCCGCGCCGGCTTGCCCGTGTCGGGGGAGGGCGGGCTGGGGAGGCCCGGGAACGGGACAGGGCCCGCACCGTTGGGTGCGGGCCCTGTCTGTTCAGCTGTGATCAGACGGCTACGATGTTCTCCGCCTGCGGGCCCTTCTGGCCCTGGGTGACGTCGAAGGAAACCTTCTGGCCCTCGTGCAGCTCGCGGTAACCGCCCTGGGAGGCGATGTTGGAGTAGTGGGCGAAGACGTCGGCGCCGCCGCCCTCCTGCTCGATGAAGCCGAAGCCCTTTTCAGCGTTGAACCACTTCACGGTGCCAGTAGCCATGTCTATCTCCTATGAATAGGTGCAGAGCCAGGACCCGCACTTCACGGATCCTGCGTCGCCGCGATGAAGCCCATCCGGAGATGACCGGCAAACAAACAAAAATGCACCTGAACGTTACATCCGTCAGGTGCACACTAAGTCGTATGGGTACCACAACTGCAACTTGCATCAGTGTATCACCGCCGGGGGTGCTGTGCTCGCACCAGCGCGATCTTTTGCGGATGTTGGCGATCCCGTGGATGAGCGGCCCGGGGCCGGTGGCCGGATCTGCGGTGGCGGCCTCTCAAAGTCTTCAGTGTCAGGTGTAGATTTTCGCGGCGGCTGGGAGTAGAGTTCTTGGTGTCATCGAGAACGAGTCCACGAACCACGGCGGCGTTGAGCTGCCGAGACGATGTGGATGGCAGGGCCGGACGTGCCGGGGCCAGTGTTGTGCAAGGGGTCCTGGCCGTGGGTCCGAGGGGCGGCCACACGGGCCGCCGCAGGAGACGGTACGAGGAGAGAAGGGAGGCTCAGCAACCATCAGCATCGCCCGTCGCCGGCTGAAGATCCGCCGCACGGGTGCCGCAGCTCCGCGATGGGAAGGTGGTCTAAGGTCACGCTTCTATCCACGCGTCCCCGCCCGCGCAGGGCGGCAGATGCGGAAAACTAGTCGGCCTTCACGGCTGGCGGATGGTGTTGAACCTCTTCGGGCCCCGGTGCTTCAGGCACCGGGGCCCCTGTTCGCATTCCTGTCCCGATCACCACAGGGAGGTTGCATGGGACGAAACAAAACGGTCGACGGCGGGGACGTGTCGGACGGCGGCGAGTTCCGCGACAGGTTCGAGGACGAGGACTACCCCGCCTACAGCATGGGTCGCGCCGCGGAGATGATCGGCGTCACCCCCGCTTTCCTGCGCAGCCTGGACATCGCCAAGCTGATCAAGCCGCAGCGCTCCGAGGGAGGGCACCGCCGCTACTCCCGCTACCAGCTCCGGCTGGCCACCAGGGTCAGGGAGATGGTCGACCAGGGCACCGCCCTGGAGGCGGCCTGCCGCATCGTCATCCTGGAAGACCAGCTCGCCGAGGCGCTCCGCATCAACGCCGAGCTGAAGCGGCAGGCTTGAACGCGAGTCGTACGAAATGCTCCGCGAGCCGTGATTCCGCCCGCGCCGTGGCGCGGGCATCCCGGAGCGCTCGTGGTGGATCACGCGCAGTCCGATGCCGCCGTCTGCCGGACGCCGCGACTCAGGACTGATCGCTCGCACACTGGCGGCTGCTGAGGTGGGCGAGGGCCGCACTTGGGAACGAACGCTGCGCCGAAGGCAACCGTTTGAGCGGACGGCGGCCGGTTGCTCGTAGGTGGTGGAGCGGCCGTGGTGCTCAGATGGTTGGCGGCTCCGGGAGGGCGAACTCCAGGCAGGTCACGCCGCGCAGGTCGAGCCAGGCGCGGTCGGGGGCGCGGACCAGGCGGAAGACGACGTCTTCGCACGAGGGGCAGCGGCCTACCAGGCCGGGGGCCTGGGTGTAGAGCAGGGCTTGAGCCAGGATGAAGGCGTGCGCGCAGCCCACGCAGGTGCCCGCGGCGGCGGTGAGGTCGACGGTGAAGATCTCCCGCAGCGCGCCGCCCGCGGCGTTGGCGTCAAGGTGGCCGTCGGTGTGCTCCGCGGGGGGAAGCGCGTGCGGCGGGCCGTCTTCGTGGCGCGAGGTCATCGGGAGCCTCCTGTGGGACCGAAGCGTTCGGTGCGGATTCTGGCCGGGTCGTGGCCCGCGCGCACCAGAAGGTCGGCGGCGGCCTCCACGAAGCCGGTGGGGCCGCAGACGAAGCAGAGCGGCCGCCGCTCCGGCGGCCAGGAGACCGCGTCGACCAGGGCCGCGTCGACCCGCCCCGGCGGCCGGTCGTGCCCCTCGGGGGCCTCGCGCGTGTACGCGTAGGTGATCTCCAGGCCGGGGTCGGTCGCGGCGAGGTCGTGCAGCTCGGGGCCGTAGAACACGGCGCCCGGGCCGCGCACGGAGTACAGCAGCCGGAACGGCGCGACGCCGTCGTGAGCGGTGCCCGCGTGGACGGCGCGAGCGCGGATCATGGCCATCAGGGGGACGACGCCGGAGCCGCCGGCGATCAGCAGCACCGGGTCGGGGGTGCCGGGGCGCCACACGAACCAGCCGCCGATGGGCCCGCGCAGCTCAAGCTGGTCGCCCGGTGCGACGACCTGGGCGAGGTACGGCGACACCTCGCCGTCGGCGAGCCCCTCGACGGTCAGCTCCAGCCGGTCGCCGTCGGCCGCCGAGGCGATCGAGTACGAGCGCTGGGTGGAGTAGCCGTCGGGGGCGGTCAGGCGCAGGTCGACGTGCTGGCCGGGCAGGTGGCCGGGCCAGCCGGGCACGTCGAGCACGATGGTCCGCGCGGAGGGGCTCTCCTCGCGCACGGCGGCCACGGTGCCGGCCCGCCAGGTCAGTCGCCCCAGTACCGCTGCTCGCGCCATGGGTCTCCGTAGTCGTGGTAGCCGGCGGTCTCCCAGAATCCCGGCTCGTCGTCGTGCAGGAGCTGGATGCCGCGCACCCACTTGGCGCTCTTCCACAGGTAGAGATGCGGGACGAGCAGTCTGGCCGGGCCGCCGTGCGGAGGGGTGAGATCGTCGCCGTCGTAGCGGAGGGCGATCCACGCCTGCCCGTCCAGCAGGTCGCCGAGCGGCAGGTTGGTGGTGTAGCCGCCGTAGGAGTGCACCAGCGCGTACTCGGCGGCGGTCTCCACGTCGGCGAAGAGATCGTCGAGCGAGACGCCCTCCCAGGCCGTCCCGAGCTTGGACCACTTGGTCACGCAGTGCAGGTCGGTGGTGAACCGCTGGACCGGCAGCTCGTGCAGTCCCGCCCAGTCCCAGCGGTACCGCTCGCCGGCCTCGGTGGTGATGGTGAACTCCCACCGGTCGGTGGTCACGTGCGGGGTGGGGCCGGCGGACAGGACGGGGAAGTCCTCGGTGAGGTACTGACCCGGCGGCAGATCGGGATCGGTCGTGCGGCGACGCCCGGAGAATCCTCGCGACACGATGCCCACAGCGCGCACCTCCCTGTGAAGAGCAGGGCGCCGGGGTTATCGGCCGACGCCTAACTACGCGACAAACTATTCCATAACGGCGCAACCGTCCCAGGGGCGCCACGGGATACCCGAGCGGAGGTCCTGCGGCGGGCCCGGTTCCGGGTCGCTGCTTGGCCGCAGGGTGCGGGGCGGGTGGGGGAGGTGGGGGGGCGTCGGGGAGGGTGGGGGGATGGAGCTCGAAGGCAAGCATGTGGTGGTGACCGGGGGCGGCGGCGGGATCGGGCGGGCGCTGGCGGTGCGGTTCGCCCGGCAGGCGGCGAGCGTCGTGGTCGTGGACCGGGACGGGGAGGCGGCGCGGGAGGCGGCGGCCGAGGCGGGCGGGCTCGCGATCACCGCGGACGTCGGCCGGGAAGGGGAGATCCTCCGGGTGATCGCCGAGGCCGAGGAGGCGTACGGGCCCATCGACCTCTTCTGCTCCAACGCGGGGAGCGCGC
This sequence comes from Sphaerisporangium sp. TRM90804, assembly GCF_029846175.1. GTDB lineage: Bacteria > Actinomycetota > Actinomycetes > Streptosporangiales > Streptosporangiaceae > Sphaerisporangium. The sequence goes on from NZ_JARWAC010000014.1 coordinate 42,018, forward strand.
AGCCCACCGGCGGGGTGGCGGTGCCCGACGAGGCGTGGCAGCGGCTGTGGAACGTGCACGTCATGGCGCACATCTGGGCGGCGCGCGCGCTGGTCCCGGCCATGGTGGAGCGCGGCGACGGCTACCTGCTCAACACGGCCTCTGCGGCCGCGCTGCTCATGACGCCCGGCGCGGTGCCGTACACCGTCACCAAACACGCCGCGCTGGCGCTGGCCGAGTCGCTGGCCGTGCTCTACCGCGGGACGGGCGTCCGGTTCTCCTGCCTGTGCCCGGGGCTGGTGGACACGCCGCTGCTGGACCGGGTCGAGGATCCTGCCGTCGACCGGGCCGTGCGCATGGCGAGCGTCCCGGTCGCGCCGGCCGACGTCGCCGAGATCGTCGTGCGGGGGTTGCGGGAGGAGCGCTTCCTGATCCTCACCCACCCGGAGACCACCGACGCCGCGCTCGCGCGGGCCCGCGACCCGGAGTCCTACCTCGGCTTCATGGCCGACCTGTGGACGGCCGCCGGAGGCAGGGCCGCCCCGGGGCGGTGAGCGGGATCTCGCCCCGGGGCGGCGGCCCGGCTCCTCCGCAGGCGTGGTGACCCGGCTACGGAAGGGTGGGGGAGTGGCCTCGGCGTGGGTCAGCGAGCGCGTTCGACACGGCCCTCGTGCCAGACGGGAGTGTCGCTCTCGTAGACGGTGCCGTCGGCGCCGAAGATCAGGTAGCGGTCGAAGTCGGCGGCGAACCAGCGGTCGTGGGTGACGGTCAGGACGGTGCCCGAGTAGGCGGCCAGGCCGTCCTGCAGGGCCTCCGCGCTCGCCAGGTCGAGGTTGTCGGTCGGCTCGTCGAGCAGCAGCAGGGTCGCGCCCGACAGTTCCAGCAGCAGGATCTGCAGCCGGGCCTGCTGGCCGCCGGACAGCGTCTCGAACCGCTGGGACGCCGCGGGGGCCAGCTCGTAGCGCGCCAGGGCGGCCATCGCCTCGTTCAGCGTCAGCGCGTGGCCCGTCATGACCAGGTCGGCCGGTGTGGCGCCGTGCAGCTCGGGCCGGGCGTGGGTCTGGACGAAGCGGCCGGGCACCACCCGCGCCCCCAGCCGCACCGAGCCGCTGTGCCTGACGGCGGGCGTCGCGCCGTCGGCGGCCTGCTCCAGCAACTGCAGGAAGTGCGACTTGCCCGAGCCGTTGGAGCCCAGCACCCCGATGCGCTCGCCGTACCAGATCTCGGCGTCGAACGGCCGCATCAGGCCGGTGAGCTCCAGTGCCTCGCAGACCACCGCGCGCTTGCCGGTGCGGCCGCCGCGCATCCGCATCCGCACGTTCTGCTTCCTGGGCGGGCGCTCGGGCTGGCCGGCCTCCTCGAAACGGGCCAGGCGGGTGCGCGCGGCGCGGTAGGAGGAGGAGACGGCGTCGTTGTTGGCGGCGGTCTGCCGCAGGGTGTTGACCAGGTTCCTGAGCCTGGCGTGCTCCTCGTTCCAGCGGCGGCGCCGGTCCTCCAGGCGGGCGATGCGGTCCTCACGGCCTTGGGCGTAGGTGGCGAAGCCCCCGCCGTGCACCCAGACGCCGCGCGACTCCACCGTCACGATGCGGTCGGCGGCGTCGGCCAGGAGCTGCCGGTCGTGGGAGACCAGCAGGACGGTCTTGGAGGTGGCGCGCAGCCGGTCCTCCAGCCACTCCTTGCCCGGAACGTCCAGGTAGTTGTCGGGCTCGTCCAGCAGCAGCACCTGGTCGGGGCCCCGCAGCAGGGCCTCAAGGACGAGTCGTTTCTGCTCGCCGCCCGACAGGGTGTTCACGGGACGGTCGCGGACGGCGTCGTAGGGCAGGCCCAGCGCCGCGGTGGTGCAGGTGTCCCAGACGACCTCCATGTCGTAGCCGCCGGCGTCGGAGTAGTCGGTGATCGCCTGCGCGTAGGCGAGCTGGGTCTTCTCGTCGTCGTGCGCCGCGATGGCCGCCTCGGCCAGCGCCAGGCCGTCGGCGGTCGCCCGGACGCGGTCGGGCGCCACCGACAGCAGCAGATCGTGCAGGGTGCGCGCGTCGCGGACGCTGCCGATGAACTGCCGCATCACCCCCAGCCCGCCGGAGTGGACCACGCGCCCGTCGTCCGGCGTCAGGTCCCCGGCGATCAGCCGCAGCAGGGTCGTCTTGCCCGCGCCGTTCGGCCCGACCAGGCCGGCCTTCACCCCGTCTCCGACGCGGAACGACACGTCGTGCAGCAGCAGCCGCCCGTCGGGCAGCACGTACGTCAGCCCGTCCACCTCGATGTGCCCTGCCACCGGTGCCTTTCCTCTGCGCTGACGGGGACCAGGAGCGAGTGCCAGACCATCGTTCTATCGACTGGACCAACGATCCGGCACTCGATCACCATACTAGACGCGCGATCGGCCGGACGGACCCGCGCACCGGTTGATCGTCCGGTGGCCGGAGCGGACGCCCGGCGGGAAGCCCGGGACGTCCACGGCCACCGGCGGCGGGACGCCGATCGCGTGGCACAGCCTGACGAACCCCTTCGGCCGGCGGGCGGAGCCGCCGGCGTCGGGGGCGATCACTGCCGTCACGTGATCCGCACGTGACGGCCGTCGCGCGGCGGCGTCAGGGATGGCCGCGGCGTCCCGCCGGGGGGCTAGAACCCCGGCGCGGCCGCCGGGGCCCGCAGGGTGCCGAGGTAGGGGTGCCAGAGGTGCTGCGGGTCCTCCTCCACCGCTCGGACGATCTCCCGCATGGTGGCCAGCACCTTGGGTTCGTCGTCGTACACGTCGCCCTGCAGCATCTTGAGCACGTCCAGCCGGTAGCGGTCGTCCTGGACGAACGCCGTGAACAGGATGTTCAGCCGGTAGTACATCGAGATGAACTCGTACCAGTTGCGCACCGCGCGGCGCAGCTTGGACTCGTACCGGGTGAACCGGTGCCTGCCGAAGTCACCGGCCCGCGCGGCGGCGATGATGTCCTGGCAGGCGATGCGGGCGCTGTTGAGCGCCACGCTGACCCCGCTGGAGAAGATCGGGTCGACGAACCTCGCCGCGTCCCCGATGAGCAGGTGGTTGTCGCCGACGATCTGGGTCATCCCGTAGCTGTAGTCGCCCTCGGCCTTCAGCGGCCTGACCTGCTCGGCGTTCTTCAGCACGTCGAGCAGCTCGGGACGGCTGGCGACGGTGTTCCAGAAGAACTTCTCCCGGTCCCCGTCGAAGGACCGGAAGCGGCTGCGCTGGCTGACCACGCCGACCGAGGTGATCGTGTCGGTGATCGGGATCTGCCAGACCCAGGTGTCGGCCACGGGCAGGAAGTGGATGAAGATGTAGTCGGCCTGCTCCTTGTTCACCGCGAGCGCGCTCCGGTCGAGCCGGTCGAACCACGTGTGCACCGCGTACTGGTTGAAGACCGGGTCGGTGACCTTGGTCTTGAGCTGGTTGCCGAGATGGGTGCGCCGGCCGCTGGCGTCCACCACCATGCGCACCGTGATCGGCACGGACCGGCCGCCGAGCCTGACCCGCATGACCGGCAGGTCGCCCGAGAAGTCCACCTCGCCGACCGCGACGCCCTGGTACACGGTCGCGCCCAGGCTCTCCGCGTTCTTCAGCAGGATCTGGTCGAACAGCGCCCGGTCGACGTGGAAGGTGTAGTCGCGGTCGACTCCGGTCTGGTCCCGCTCCGAGAACAGCACCTCGGCGGAGCGGAACCCGTTGGTGAGGTTGCGGAACCCCATCCGGTCGATCTCGCGCTCCTCGGCGGAGGTCCAGGCCGCGCCGTACTTCTTGGGGAAGCCCGCCTGCTCGACCTTGTCCATGCATCCCGTCTCGATGAGGACGGGGGTGGTGGCGGGGACGAGCGACTCCCCGACGTGCTCCCGGGGGAAGACCTCGCGCTCGAAGACGGCGACGGACAGGCCGGCCTTGGCGAGGTAGGCGGCGGCCGTCGCGCCCGCGGGGCCGCCGCCGATGATGCCGATGTCGAAATCCGCGTCCAACGGTTCTCTCCCTTTCGTGTGGCGCACGGGCCGGCTACGCCGTCTGCTGGGCCGACAGGTCGTGGACCAACTCGGTGATGGACTTGAGGCTCTGGAAATGCCGCCACGTGATGTGCGCGGGCGGGACCGTCACGCCGAACTCCTTTCTGATGTAAGCCAGCAACATGCTGGTGTTCATGCTGTTGAGGACCCCCCAGTCGAGCAGCGGGGTCTCCTGTTCGAGTTCGGACAGCTCGCTCTCGTCAAGAAACTGCACGCTGACGTAAGCGGTGATCGCGGCGTTGATCCGCGCGCGGTCGATGACGGGCACCGGTCCTCCCAGATCGTCGGGATGTGATCCATCGCTGTCGCCGATGCTCGGGGGGCCGGGTGGAGGCGCGCTTGGGCGTCGCTAATGCGCTCCCGCGCCCATGAGGCGGTCCAGCCGGGCGCGCAGGCCGGTGAGGAAGCCGGGTTCGTGCAGGAAGAAGTGCGTCCCGGGCAGCAGGGTCAGCGAGAACGGCCCCGTCGTCGCGCGCGCCCACGCGGCCAGGCCGTTCGGGGTGGTGAGCGTGTCGTCGCGGGTGCCGAACGCCGTGACCGGGATCCCCAGCATCCGGCCCGCGGGGCCGCGATGGGCCGCGGCCATCTCCAGGTCGGCGCGCAGCGCGGGCAGGTACAGCCGGAGCAGCTCGGGGTGCCGGGCCACCTCGTCCGGGATGCCGCCGAGGCGCCGCAGGCGGGCGATGAACTCCTCGTCCGGCAGGGTGTGGACGGGAGTGCGGGCGGGCCCGCCCGGGGCGTCGCGGCCGCAGACGATGAGCGCCGCGGGGGCGTCCGCCCGTGGCCGCAGCGCCAGCTCGTAGGCCACCAGCGCCCCGAAACTATGCCCGAGCAGGGCGAACGGCCCGGGGGGCCGGGAGTCGACCACGCCGGCGAGCTGGTCGACGAGCGCGTCGAGGTCGCGTGCCGGCGGCTCGGCCAGCCGGCCGCCGTGGCCGGGCAGCTCCAGCGGGACGATCTCGACGCCGGGCAGGGCGGGGCGCCAGCGGTTGTAGTGGGCCGTGCCGCCGCCGGCGTTCGGCAGGCAGTACAGCGTCAGCCGCGTGGGGTGCGGGGGCGAGTCGGAACGAGCGCGTGGGTGCACCGGGAACCGGTTCCTTCCGTGATGTCCCAGCGGCCTCGGCATTCGAGCCGGACACAAGCGGGCTGGGAGACGGTCAACGACACCTACGCGCTCGCATGCAGCTTAAGGAGACCGTGGCCTGCTTGAGAAGCTCGGCAGGCCGGAGAGGAGCCCGGATGGCCGAGTACGCGGCGGCGCCAAGGCCCGATGACGTCGCGGTGGTCGGGATCGGATGCCGGCTCCCGGGGGGAGTGCGTACCGCCCAAGCCCTGTGGCAGGCGCTTCTCGACGGGGTCGACGTGCTGGAGAGGGTCCCCCGTGACCGGTGGGACGGCGGCTTCCACAGCACCGACCCGAAAGAGCCCGGCACGATCTACGCCGACCAGGGGGGATTCCTGGAGGACATCGACCGGTTCGACTCCGACCACTTCGGCATTTCCCCGCGTGAGGCCGCCGAGATGGACCCGCAGCAGCGGATGCTCCTGGAGGTCACGGCCGAGGCGATGGAGGACGCCGGGGTGCCGAGGCACCGCTGGCAGGGCAGCCGCACCAGCGTGCACGTCGGGCTGCTCGGCTCGGACTACCTGCTGCTGCACGCCAAGACGGCCGGCACCGGGGCGATCGGGCCCTACTTCGCCGGGGGGAAGGAGTTCAGCTTCGCGGCCGGCCGCATCGCCTACACCTTCGACCTGCGGGGCCCGTGCATGACCGTCACCACCGCGTGCTCGTCCTCGTTGACCGCCGTGCACCTGGCCTGCCGGGCGCTGCGCGACGGCGAGGTGGACACCGCGCTGGCGGGCGGGGCCAACGCGCTGGTCACCCCCGAGCTGTCGGTGTTCATGAGCAAGGCGCAGGCGCTGTCCCCGACGGGCCGCTGCCGCCCGTTCGACGCCCGAGCCGACGGGATCGCCCGCGGGGAGGGCTGCGCGGTGGTGGTGCTCAAGCGCTACGCCGACGCGCTGCGCGACCACGACCAGATCCACGGGGTCATCCTGGGCAGCGCCGTCAACCACGACGGGCACAGCGCCGGGCTGACCGTGCCCAACGCGCTCGCCCAGCAGGACCTGCTGAGGCGGGCGCTGGCCTCGGCGGGCGTCGGCGCGGACGTCCCGCAGTACGTGGAGGCGCACGGCACCGGCACCGCGCTCGGGGACCCGGTGGAGCTCTCGGCCCTGGCGGCCGTCCTCGGAAAGGGCAGGCCGCCCGGCAGGCCGCTGCTCGTCGGCTCGCTGAAGGCCAACTTCGGCCACACGGACGCGACCGCCGGCGTGATCGGCCTGCTGAAGGCGCTGCTCGTGGCGCGGCACCGCACCGTCCCCCGGCAGATCCACTTCGACACGCCGACCCCGCTGGTCGACTGGGCCGGCAGCGGGCTGGACGTCCCCGTGGCGACCACGCCTCTGCCGGGCCCGGCGGTGACCGGCGTCAGCGCCTTCGGCCTGTCCGGCACGAACGTGCACGTGGTCGTCCGCGGTCCCGACCCGGTGGCGGCGCGGCCGTCGGCCGGGCCGGGTGACGCGGACACCCTGCTGCTGTCGGCCTCCACCGCCGCGGGGCTGGAGGCGATCGCCGGCGACCACCTGCGGACCATGCGGGACGACGGCCTGGGCGAGAGGCTCGCCGCGGCGGCCGTGCGCCGCACCCACCACGACCACCGGCTCGCCGTCGTGGGGACGGGCGCGGCGGAGCTGCGCGAGGGGCTGGAGGCGTTCCGGGCCGGCCGTGAGCACGCCTCCGCGCACGCGGGTGAGGCCCGGCTCTCGGACGCGCCGGTGGTGTACACGTTCTCCGGGCACGGGGCGCAGTGGCCCGGCGTGGGCATGGACGTGTACCGGCGCGACCCGGTGTTCCGCGCGGCCCTGGACGAGTGCGACGCCGAGCTGCGGGTGCACAGCGGGTGGGCGCTGCTGGACGTGCTGCGCGACCCCGACCCCGCCCCGTTGCGCTCGACCAGGACCGGCCAGCCCGCCCTGTTCGCCCTCCAGGTCGCGCTGGCCCGCCTGTGGAGCTCCTGGGGCGTGCGGCCGGACGCGGTGCTCGGGCACAGCATGGGGGAGATCGCCGCGGCCTGCGTCGCCGGCGCGCTCGCGCTGCCCGAGGCCGCCCGGCTGATCGTCGAGCGCAGCCAGGCGCTGGAGCGGGCCAAGGGCACCGGCACCATGGCGTCGGTGGACCTGGGCGCCGACCAGACCCGCGAACGGCTCGCCCGATGGCACCCCGAGGTCTCGGTCGCCGCGGTGAACGGCCCGCGTTCGGTCGTCGTCAGCGGCCCGGGCGGCCAGGTCGCCGACGTCGTGCGGAGGCTGGAGCAGGAGGGGGTGCACGCCGTCGAGCTGTCGGTCGAGTACCCCTCGCACGGCCCCCTGATGGTGCCCTACGGCCGGGAGCTGCGGCGCGCGGTCGCGCCCCTGCCGTCAACCGCCCCCACGATCCCCTTCCTGTCCACCGTGGACGTCGGGTCCGGGCCGGCCGCGCTGGACGAGGCGTACTGGGAGCGGAACCTGTGCCGGCCCGTGCTGTTCTGGCCCGCCGTCGACCGGCTGCTCGCCGAGGGCGAGGCCGTGTTCGTGGAGATCGGGGCGCACCCGGTGCTGACCCGGCCGACACGCGACGCCCTGGCCCGCCGCGGCAGGCGGGGAGTCGCGGTGGGGTCGCTCGCCCGAGGGGAGAGCGGCACGGAGACGCTGGCCCGGTCGCGTGCCGAGCTGCACGTCGCCGGGGTCGAGGTCGACTGGGGACGGGTCTTCGGCGGGCCGGTCCGCGCGGTGGCGCTGCCCCCGCCTCGCTGGTCGGACCGCAGGCACTGGCTGGCCGGCGTCCCCCGCGGCGTCCAGGGGCAGGCCCCGGCCGTCGTCCCCTCGGCCCCCGCGAACGGCGGGGCCGCGCCGGAGCCCGGCACGGCGGCGGCGGCCGGCCCCGGGGAGCTGCGCGACCTCGCGCACGGGCTGCTCGCCCGCGTGCTCGGCCACCCGGAGGGCACCCGCTTCCCCGAGAGCCGGGGGCTGGTGGAGCTCGGGCTCGACTCGGTCTCCGCGGTGGAGTACGCCGAGATGCTGAGCAAGGCGGCCGGCCGGCCGCTGGACGCCGCCGACGTGCTCACCCACGCCACCCTCACGGCGCTCACCGGCCACCTCGCGGACCTGATGGCCGAGCCGGACGCCCCCGGCGAGCCCCCCGCGGACGCGCCCGCCGGGCCCGAGCCGGTCGCCGTCATCGGGCTGGCGTGCCGCGTCCCCGGCGCGGACGACGCCGACGCCTTCTGGTCCCTGCTGAGCGGCGGGCGGGACGCCATCGGCCCGGTGCCGCCGGACCGCTGGGACGCCGACCGGCTGTTCGCCGAAGGCGCCACGGCCACTACCAGGGGCGGGTTCCTGGACTCCGTCGACGGCTTCGACCACGGCTTCTTCCGGGTCTCCCCCCGGGAGGCGCGCAGCATGGACCCTCAGCACCGCCTGTTCCTGGAGGTCGCCTGGGAGGCGCTGGAACACGCCGGCCTTCCCGCCGAGGAGCTGCGCGACAGCAGGACCGGGGTGTTCGTCGGCCTCAACTCCACCGACTACCAGCAACTGGTCCTGGGCGGCGGAACCGAGGTCGACCTGTACTACGGCACGGGCAACTCCTTCTCCGGCTCGGCCGGCAGGCTCTCCTACCTGCTCGGGCTGCGCGGCCCGAGCCTGGCCGTCGACACCGCCTGCTCCTCCTCGCTCACCGCGGTCCACCTGGCCTGCCAGAGCCTGCGCGCGGGGGAGAGCCGGGTCGCCGTCGCGGGCGGGGCGAACGTCATGGCCACGCCCACGATCTTCCGCGCCATGTCCGCGGCGGGCGCGCTGTCCAGGGACGGCACCTGCAAGACGTTCGACGAGGCCGCCGACGGCTACGGCCGGGGGGAGGGCGCGGGCGCGATCGTGCTCAAGCGCCTGTCGGACGCCCGGCGCGACGGCGACCGCGTCCTGTGCGTCATCCGCGGCAGCGCGGTGAACCAGGACGGCGCCAGCGGCGGCCTGACCGTGCCGAGCGGGACCGCCCAGCAGGAGGTCATCGCCGACGCCCTGCGGCAGGCGGGCCTGACGGCCGCGGACGTGGACTACGTGGAGGCGCACGGCACCGGCACGCGTCTGGGCGACGCCATAGAGCTGCGCGCGCTGGCGGCGGCCCTGCGCCCGGGCGGGCCGGTCGAGCGGCCCCTTCTGATCGGATCGGTCAAGACCAACATCGGGCACCTGGAGGCGGCCGCGGGGATCATCGGCCTGATCAAGGTGGTGCTGTCGCTCGTCCACGAGAGCATCCCCGCCCACCTGAACTTCGAGGTGCCCACCCGGCAGGTCGCATGGGACCGGCTCGCCCTGAGGGTGCCGGGGGAGCGGGTCGCGTGGGCCCGTCACACCGGCGCCCGCGCCGCCGGGGTGAGCGCCTTCGGGTTCACCGGCACCAACGCCCACGTCGTGCTCCAGGAGCCGCCCGCCGCGCCCGCCGCCCCCCGGCCGCCCGCCGAGCCTGGGCCGCTGACGCTCGCGGTGTCGGCGAAGACCGCTCCGGCGCTCGACGCCGCCATCGCCCGCCTCCGCCTCCGGCTGGCCGCCACGCCGGAGGAGGGACTCGCGGACCTGTGCTGGACCTCGCTGGCCCGGCGCACCCACCACGAGCACCGGGCCGCCGTGGTGGGCCGCTCCGCGCGGGAGCTGGACGACGGCCTGGCCGCGCCGCCGCACCGCGGCGTCGTCCCGGCGGGCGAGCCCCGCCCCGTCCTGTTCCACCACCGCTCCGCGGCGCCGGCCCCGGAGTGGTTCGCCGAGGCCGGCCGGCTGCTGCCCGGCATCGGCGTGGCGGCGATCGTGGACCGGATCGGCGGCGAGCTGCGGGCGACCGGGGTGCCCGGCGCCGAGGCGCTGACCGGGCACCTGGCGATCACCGAGGTGTGGCGGGCCCTGGGCGTGGACCCGGCGGCCGTGACCGCCGAGGCCGGGCTCGGCGAGTATGCCGCCGCGTACGCCGCCGGCGAGCTGACCGTCGCCGAGGCGGCACGGTCGCTGGCCGCCGGGACCCCGCCGGAGCCGCGCCGCGGTACCGTCCCCCGGTACCGCGACCTCGCCGCCGCCTCGGCGTTCGAGCTGGTCCTGCACCTCGGCCCGGACGGCGGCGCGGTCGAGCTCGCGGGCGAGCCGGCGCCGCACGCCCCGGACGCCGGGGGGCCGCTCGCCACGATGGCGGCCCTGCACGTCCGGGGCGGCCGGGTCGACTGGGGCCGGTCGGCCCCGCCCGGCCCTCGGGTGACGTCGCTGCCCGGGTATCCCTGGCAGCGCGCGCGGCACTGGGTGGCGGCCGGCGCCCCCGCTCCCGCCGCTCCCGCGCCCGCTCCCGCGCCGGCCGCCGCCGGCGAGCCGCTCACACAGACCGCGCTGACCGCGCGGATCCGGGCCATGCCGGCCCCGCTGCGTGAGGAGGCGCTGCTCGGGCCGCTGCTCGACCTCGTCGCCGAGGTGCTCGGCGGGGCCGACGACGACCTCGACCCCGACCAGGGCTTCTTCGGGATGGGCATGGACTCGGTGCTGTCGCTGCGGCTCAAGCGCCTCACCGAGACCGCGCTCGGCGCGAAGCTGCCCACCACGGTGCTGTTCGAGTGCCCCAACCCCCGGTCCTTCGCGCGGTTCATCGTGACCGAGCTGTGCGGCGAGGAGGACGCCCGTCCGGCGGAGGCCGACGACCTGCTCGACCTGAGCGACGAGGCGCTGGCCGACCGCGTCATGGGCGCGCTCGCCGACTCGGCCTCGGTGCTGGGCGAGTCCCCGGCCGGCTCCGGCCGTGCCCAGGTCGCGGTGCGGGAGCCACGCACCGAGGCAGGACCTGACCGACACTCCCCGAAGGGAACCGACGGATGACGACACCCGACCTCCGGGCCCGCCTCATCGAGTCGCTGCGGATGATCGAGCGCCTGCGGGGCACCCTCGCCGAACGCGGGGACGCCGCGCGGCGGGAACCGGTCGCCGTCATCGGCGCCGGCTGCCGGCTGCCGGGCGGCGTGGACGGGCCCGAGTCGTTCTGGCGCCTGCTGCGCGAGGGACGCGACACCGTCGCGGAGTTCCCCGCCGACCGTGCCGACCTGCGCGCCTGGTACGACCCCGACCCCGACCGGCCGGGCACCACCTACGTGCTCAACGGATCGTTCGTCGACGGCGTCGACCGATTCGAGCCCGAGGTGTTCGGGATCTCGCCGCGTGAGGCGATCGGCATGGACCCCCAGCAGCGCCTCGTCCTGGAGGTCACCTGGGAGGCGCTGGAACACGCCGGCTACGCGCCGGACGCGCTCGACGGCAGCCCAACCGGCGTCTTCCTCGGCGTCAGCACCACCGACTACGTCCGGCTGCGCCAGGAACGCGGCGACGCCGCCGACGTCGACGCCTACCAGCTCATGGGCGAGCCCAGCTTCACCGCCGGCAGGGTCTCCTTCACCCTCGGCCTGACGGGGCCCAGCAAGGTGGTGGACACCGCCTGCTCCTCTTCCCTGGTCGCCCTGCACGACGCCTGCCAGGCCCTGAGCCTGGGGGAGTGCGACATGGCGCTGGCCGGCGGCGTCAACCTCATGCTCAGCCCCTACTCCTTCGTCCTGCTCAGCAAGTTCCGCGGGCTGGCGCCGGACGGGCGGTGCAAGACCTTCGACGCCGCGGCCGACGGCTACGGGCGCGGCGAGGGCGCGGGCGTCGTGGTCCTCAAGCGGCTCGCCGACGCCGAGCGGGACGGGGACGACGTGCTCGCCGTCGTCCGCGGCACCGCCGTCCGGCACGACGGGCGCAGCAGCGGCATGACGGTGCCCAACCCGGCGTCCCAGCAGGCCGTCATCGCCGCCGCGCTCGAACGGGCCGGCCTGGACCCCGGGGACCTCGACTACGTGGAGGCCCACGGCACCGGGACCGCGCTCGGCGACCCCATCGAGCTGCGCGCGCTGCAGGCGGTCGTCGGCCGCGCGCACACCCCCGCCTCCCCGCTGCTGGTCGGCTCGGTCAAGACCAACATCGGCCACCTGGAGGCGGCCGCGGGCGTCGCCGGCCTGCTCAAGCTGGTCCTGTCCCTGCGGCACGGGGAGATCCCGCCGCACCTGCACTTCACCGACCCCAACCCCAACGTGGACTGGTCCGGGCTGAACATCCAGGTCGTCGAGGAGGGGCGTCCGTGGCCGGTGCGGGGAAGCGTCCGGGCCGGCGGGGTCAGCGGGTTCGGCGCGAGCGGGACCAACGCCCACGCCGTGCTCACCGGGCCACCCCCGCGCGCGCTGACGGCGCCGGCCGGCGCGCCGCGTGACCACGGGGTGCTCACGCTGTCCGCGCGCACGGAAACGGCCCTGCGGACCCTGGCCGGGGCGTACGCCACGCGCCTGGAGGCGCCCGGCGCCGGATCGCTCGCGGACGTCTGCCGCACCAGCCAGTCGGGGCGCAGCCGGATGGCGAAAGGGCTGGCCGTGACGGGCGACTCCCCCGAGGCCATGGCGCGGGCGCTGGGCGCCTTCGCGCGCGGCGAGCGGGACGACGCCTGCTCGCCGGTTTCGCTCGCCCCCCACCGCCACCGAGAGGTGGCCTGGCTGTTCACCGGCCAGGGTTCGCAGTACGGCCGGATGGGCCGGGAACTGCGCGCCGAGCCGGTCTACCGCGAGGCACTGGACGCGGTCGCGGAGCTCATGGACCCGCTGCTGGACCAGCCGCTGGCCGCCCTGCTCGACCTGCCCGACGGCTCCGACTCGCCGATCCACCGGACCGGCAACACCCAGCCCGCGCTGTTCGCCGTCCAGTACGCGCTGGCCCGCCTGTGGTCCTCCTGGGGGGTGCGGCCCGCCGCCGTCATGGGGCACAGCGTGGGCGAGATCACCGCCGCGTGCGTGGCCGGGGTGCTCAGCCTGCCGGACGCCGTCCGGCTCGTGGCCGCCCGGGCCCGGCTCATGCAGGGCCTGCCGGAGGGCGGCGTGATGGCCACCCTGGTCTGCGACGAGAAGCGGGCCCGCCGGGCGATCGAGGGTTTCGAGCACGTGGTGTCGGTGGCGGCGGTCAACGGGCCCGCCGACACCGTCATCGCCGGCCCGGCGCGCGAGGTCGGCGCCGTCACCGAGGCGCTGGGGGCCGTGGGGGTCAAGCATCGGCTGCTGAAGGTGTCACACGCGTTCCACTCGCCACTGCTGGACCCGATACTGGACGACCTGCGCGCGGTCACCGGCGGCATCGAGCACCACGAGCCGGCCGTCCGGCTGGTCTCCAACGTGACCGGCGCGCCGTGGGGCGACGGCGAGCGTGACCCGGAGTACTGGGTGCGGCACGCGGTCGCGCCCGTGCGTTTCCTCGACGGCATCCGGCTGCTGCACGGGGAGGGGATGCGGACGTTCGTGGAGATCGGCCCGCAGCCGGTGCTGCTCGGCCTCGGCGCCCGGGGCGTCGACGACCCCGCCTGCCTGTGGGTGCCGTCGCTGCGCCGCGGCCACGACGGGCTCCGGCGCATGGTCCTGGCGCTCGGGTCGCTGCACCTGCGGGGCGTGCGCGTCGACTGGGCGGCCTTTCACGGCGGCTCCCGGTTCAACCGCGTCCCGCTGCCCACCCACGTCTGGGACAGGGAGCGGCACTGGTTCAGGGAGACCGGCCCCCGGGAGCCGGTGGCGCGGGACCACCCGCGATCGGGCCCGGGCGTCCTGCTGCCGGTCGCGGTGCCCACCTACCGGATCGCCGTCGGCGCGGACGCCGGGCTGGCCGAGCTGACGGAGCTGGCCCACGCCGCCGCGGTGGACGCGTTCGGCGGCGCGTGGCGGCAGGCGCGCTCGGTGGTCCTGCGCGAGCCGGTGAGCGGCGGGCGGACGGTGGAGCTCTCGGTCGAGCAGAACGAGACCGAGGACCAGGCCGTGTTCACCGTCCGGGGCCGCGGGGCCGCCGGGGACGCGGCGCGGGCCCCCTGGCGGGTCCACGCGCGCGGCGTGCTGCGGCGTGCCGACATGCGAGAGGTCGTCTCGGACGGGACCGAAGGCGTCGTCGTCCCGCTCCGCGGCCGGGACCCGCTGACCGCCGCCGCGGCGGTGCTGGCCGGGGAGGAGCCGGAGAAGGTCGTGCTCGTCGAGGCCGGCGCGCTGTCGTGCGGCCCGGGCGGGACGGCGGCGGCCGTCCGGGTCCACCCGGGGACGAGGGCCGCCGAGTTCCTGTCCGAAGACGGGCGGGTGACCGGTCGCGCCGCCGGGCTGCGGACGGTGCCCGCCGCCGAGGTCGCCGGCACCCAGCCATGGCACGACCCCGCGGGCCTGGTGTTCGACCTGGAGTGGCGGGAGGCCGACCTGCCGGTCCGGGCCGATCTGCGCGGTGAGCGGTGGCTTCTGCTCGGCGCCGGCGGGGAGGTCGCCGGGCGCCTGGCCGGGGTCCTGCGCGCCCGGGGCGCCCACCCCCGGGTCGTCTCGCCCCCGCCGGACGCCGGCCTGCCGGAGCTGATCCGGTCGGCGAGGCCGCACCGGGTCGTCGTCCTGACCGGGCTCGACGCCCCCGCGCTGGAGGACGCCGAGGAGACCGATCTCGTCGAGTTCCGCGACGGGGCCGAGCTGCTCGCCGTCACGGTGATGCGCGCCCTGCACGCGGGCTCGGGCCTTCCGGGCACCAAGGTGCACCTGGTCACCAGCGGCGCCGTCCCGGCCGGCGCCGGCCAGGACGCGCACAGCCCGGCGGCCACGCCGCTGTGGGGGCTGGGCCGGGTGTTCGCGCTGGAGCACCCGGCGCTGTGGGGCGGGGCGGTCGACCTGGACCCCGGCGACCCGGCCGGCCCCGCCGAACAGTCCGGCCGCCTGGCCGACGCGCTCGCGCACGGCGACGCGGAGGACCAGATCGCGCTGCGCGGCGCGCACGCTCTGGTGTGCCGCCTGGTGCCCAGGCCGCTGTCGCCCGACGAGCTGCGTGCCGCGCCGCCGGTCCGTCCCGGCTCCGCCTACCTGGTCACCGGCGGGTTCGGCGGCATCGGCACCACGGTGGCCCGATGGCTGGCCGGTCAGGGGGCCCGCCGCCTGGTGCTGATGGGCCGGACGCCGATGCCCGGCCGGGAGCGCTGGGACGACGCAGGCCTGCCGGAGGCGCAGCGGGCGCGGATCGCCGTGGTGCGCGAGCTGGAGGCCGCGGGCGCCGAGGTCGAGGTCGTCGTCGCCGACGTGGCCGACGCGGCGGCGGTGCGCGACGTGGTCGGCAGGCTGTCGGCCGGGGCCGTGCCGCTGCGCGGGGTGATCCACGCCGCCGGGGTCTCGGCGCCGCAGATCGTCACGGAGGTGGACCGGGCGGGCTACGACGCGGTGTGGCGCCCCAAGGTCATCGGCGGCTGGGCGTTGCACCGCGCGACCGAGGGGATGGACCTGGACTTCTTCCTGGGCTTCTCCTCCATCGCCGCCGCCTGGGGCTCGCTGCACCTGGCCGGTTACGCCGCGGCCAACGCCTTCCTCGACGGCCTGGCGCACCACCGCGTCTCCCGCGGTCTCGCCGGCCTGAGCGTCGACTGGGGCCAGTGGGAGCTGCCGTCCAGCCTGTACGGCGAGGACGTCCGCTCGTTCCTCGCCGCCACCGGCCTGAGGCCGCTCCCCGCTGGGCAGGGCCTGCGGCTGATGGGCGCGCTGCTGGCGGCCGGCCGCACCCAGCCGGTGGTGTGCGCCGCCGACTGGGCCACCTACAAGCCGGTCCTGGAGGTCCGCGGCCCCAAGCCGGTGCTGGCCCTGATCGAGGTGGAGCGGCCGGACGGCGAGGCGACCGGCGAGGGCGCCTCCCCGCTGCTGGGCGAGGTGCTGCGGAGCGTGCCCGAGCGGCGGCTGCCGCTGGTGTCGGGGTACCTGCGCGACCAGCTCGCGCAGATCCTGCGCCTGGACCGCAGCCGGCTGGACGACGGGCTCCACCTGCTCGAACTCGGCATCGACTCGCTGATGGTGATGGAGCTCATCAGCCGCGTCCGCAGGGACCTGGGCGTCGCGTGCCCCACCGCCGAGTTCTTCGCCACCGACGCCGCCGAGTGGGACGGGCTCGTGCTCCGCCAGGTGCTCCAGAGCCACGAACACGGCACAACCGATGATCTCGAAGGGAGCGTCAGCACGTGACCAGGGGAAAGCGCGGGCCGGGAACGGCCGATCGGTACGACGTGGCGATACTCGGAAGCGGCATGGCGGGCTCGATGCTCGCCGCCGTGCTCGCCCGGAACGGGGTCAGCGTCCTGCTGG
Source organism: Sphaerisporangium sp. TRM90804 (assembly GCF_029846175.1). Classification (GTDB taxonomy): domain Bacteria; phylum Actinomycetota; class Actinomycetes; order Streptosporangiales; family Streptosporangiaceae; genus Sphaerisporangium. The sequence goes on from NZ_JARWAC010000014.1 coordinate 58,256, forward strand.
TGGACCAGGGGACGCACCCCCGGTTCGCCGTCGGGGAGTCGACCATCCCCTACACCTCCGCGATGACGAGGATCATCGCCGACCGGTACCGGGTGCCGGAGATCGCGGCCCTGTCCAGCTTCAAGGGGATCCAGCGGCACGTCTCCCGCAACTCCGGCATCAAGCAGAACTTCGGCTTCGTCTACCACCGCGAGGGCAGGATCCAGAATCCGGAGGAGATCAACCAGCTCAAGATCCCCACCGCGCTGCGCACCGAGTCGCACCTGTACCGGCAGGACACCGACGCCTACCTGTTCGCCGTGGCGGTCAAGCACGGCGCCCACCCGCGGTCCGGCACCCGGGTCGAGGAGATCGACGTCGACCCCGACGCCGGGGTCGAGCTCCGGGTGGCGGGAGGCGAGCGGTTCCGCGCGAGCTACGTGGTCGACGCCGGGGGGTTCCGCTCGCCGCTGGCCGACCGGTTCGACCTCAGGGAGCAGCCGACCCGGGCGCGCCACCACTCGCGAAGCCTGTTCACCCACATGATCGGGGTGCGCCCGTTCGACCAGGCCCCCGCGGCGGCGCTGCACCGCCAGCCCAGCCCGTGGCACAACGGCACGCTGCACCACGTCTTCGACGGCGGCTGGCTGTGGGTCATCCCGTTCGACAACCATCCCGGCTCCACCAACCCGCTGTGCAGCGTGGGGCTCACCCTCGACCCCCGGCGCCACCCCAAGCGGGAGCCGGACGCCCAGCGCGAGTTCGACTCCTTCCTGGAGCGCTTCCCCGAGATCGCCTGGCAGTTCGAGACCGCGGTCGCCACCCGGCCGTGGGTCTCGACCGACCGGCTGCAGTACTCGGCCAAGAGCCTCGTGGGGGACCGCTTCTGCCTGACCTCGCACGCGGCGGGCTTCATCGACGCCCTCTACTCGCGAGGCCTGACCAACACCCTGGACGTCGTCAACGCGCTCGCCTGGCGGCTCATCGAGGCCTCACGCGACGGCGACTGGTCCACGAGCCGGTTCGAGTACGTGGAGACCCTGCAGCAGGGCCTGTTCGACGTGCACGACGACCTGGTGTACAGCTCCTTCGTCGGGTTCCGGGACTACGAGCTGTGGAACGCGGTGTACCGCACCTGGAAGATCGGCACGGTGCTGGGCACGCTGGTGCTGGAGGACGCCTACTTCAAGTACCTGCGCACCCGCGACGACGGCCTGTTCCGCGCCCTGGAGCAGAGCGAGCACCCCGGCTCGCCGTTCCCGGTCAGCGACCAGTTCAACCGGTTCGGCCCGATGACCCGCGACCTGTGCATCGCCGTGGAGAACGGCTCGCTGAGCGCGTCCGCGGCCGCCGCCAAGGTGTTCCACCACATCCAGGACGCCGACTACATCCCGCCGGTGTTCAACCTCGCCGACCCGGCCAACCGCTTCTTCCACGCCACGCCCCCCAAGATGCTGGGCGCCGCCCGGTGGGGCAAGAAGACGGCCCCCCCGCACGTCGGCGCGGTGATCCGCGGCGCCATCGGAGGGGTGGTCCGCAGCCGGCTCGACGTCCGCCACTGACCGTCCACTCAACGAGAAGAGGCAGCAGCAGATGCGAAACAGCAGCATGGAGAAGACCGTCTACGACGTCGTGATCCTGGGATCGGGCATCGCGGGGTCGCTCCTGGGGGCGATCCTCGCCCGGCACGGCGCGAAGGTCCTCCTGGTGGACGCGGCGTCCCACCCGCGGTTCGCGATCGGCGAGTCGACGATCCCGTACACCCTGCTCTACCTGCGGGTACTGGCCGAGCGCTACGACGTGCCGGAGATCAAGAACCTGGCGACCTTCACCCAGACCAGGAAGACGATGGGCGAGCGGTTCGGGGTCAAACGGCACTTCGGCTTCCTGCTGCACCACGAGGGGCAGCCGCAGAACCCGCGCGAGACCAACGAGTTCAACACGCCGAAGAACCTGCTCAACGAGGCCGCCCACTACTTCCGCCAGGACACCGACGCCTACCTGTTCCACGTCGCGATCAAGTACGGCTGCAAGGCGCGGCAGAACTTCCGCGTGGAGGACGTCAGCTTCGACGACTCCGGCGTCACCGTCAGCGGCGCGGACGCCCAGTACCGCGCGCGGTACGTCGTGGACGCGAGCGGGTTCCGCTCGCCGCTGGCCGAGAAGTTCGGCCTGCGCGAGGACCCCTGCCGGCTCAAGCACCACTCGCGCTCGGTGTGGAACCACATGCTCGACGTCACGCCCACCGACGACCTGTTCCGGCACGGCAAGGAGAACCGGCCGCCGTTCCCGTGGTACGAGGGCACGGTCCACCACATGTTCGAACGCGGCTGGGCGTGGGTGATCGCGTTCGACAACAACAAGTGGTCGACCAACCCGCTGTGCAGCGTCGGGATGACGGTGGACCCGAGGACCTACCCCAAGCCCGCCCACCTGACCCCCGAGGAGGACTTCTACGCGCTCGCCGCGCCCTACCCCGACATCGCGCGGCAGTTCGAGGGGGCCAAACCGGTGCGGGAGTGGGTCTCGACGGGGCGGCTGCAGTACTCGTCGAGCCGCTGCGCCGGAGACCGCTGGTTCCTGCTCTCGCACGCGGCGGGCTTCATCGACCCGCTGTTCTCCCGCGGCCTGTCGAACACGGCGGAGTCGGTGCACTCGCTGGCCTCGCGCCTGCTCGCCGCGGTGAAGGACGACGACTTCTCCGCCGAGCGCTTCGAGTTCGTCGAGCGGTTGCAGCAGAAGCTCTTCGACTACAACGACTCGCTGGTGAACGCCGCGTTCATCTCCTGGCGCGACTACCCCCTGTGGACCGCGGTGTTCCGGTTCTGGGCGTGGGGCGCGAACGCCGGGTGCTACCAGATCCAGCGCGCGCTCAGCCGGTTCGCCGAGGACGGGAACGACCGGCACTTCCGTGATCTGGAACAGGCTCCGCACCTGGGCCACTACTGGGGGTTCAACGACGGCTTCGCCAAGGCGTACGACAGCATGGTCGAGCAGGTCGACGCGGTCGAGGCGGGCCGGCTGGCGGCCGGCGACGCGGCGGACGACCTGTACGACCAGATGCGCCTGGCCGACTTCTGGCCCAAGCACTTCGGGTTCGCCGAGCGGGACGTGCGCTTCATCAGCCCCGGGCCCAAGACCCTGGCCAAGATGGCCCGCTGGGCGAGGACCGAGGCCGACCCCGAACTCGGCACGCTGATGATCGAGACGGGGAAGGCGGCCCTGAAGTCCCGCTTCCTCAAGGGACGCAAACTCTTCTGACCGACCGCGCTGGAAGGGACAAGGCCATGACCACAGCAGATCCCGGCGCCCGGTTCGACGTCGCCGTGCTCGGCACCCACCTGGCGGGCAGCCTCCTCGCCGCGGTGCTGGCCAGGCACGGCGTGCGGGTGCTCCTCGTGGACGCCCCGCCCGACCCCGGCGAGTTCGCCGGGGAGACGACCGTCCCCTACACGGCCGAGGTGTTCTTCACCCTGGCCCGCCGCTTCGACATGCCCGAGCTCGCGGCCTTCGGGCTGACCAGCGCCCTGCCCTCCCAGGTGCGGCGTTCCAGCGGCGTCAAACGCAGCCTGGGGTTCGTGTACCACCGCCCCGGCCGTGAGCAGGCGCCCGAGCAGGCCGTCCAGTTCAACGTGCCGGGCGAGCACGCCGAGTGGCACCCGTACCGCCCGCACGTCGACCAGCACGCGTTCACCATCGCCCTGGCGTACGGCGCCAGGGCGGTGCCCCACCGCTCCCCGCTCGCCGACGTCCGGGTCGGGGAGCGGGGGGTGGACGTCCTGGTGGGCGACGGGTCCCTCTACCACGCCGGCTTCGTCGTCGACGGCAGCGGAGCCGGCTCCCCGCTCGTGCGCAGGCTCGAAGCCGAGGACGCCGAGCCGCGGCTGCGCTCCCGCTCGCGGGTCCTGGCCACGCACATGCACGGGGTGACCCCGTTCGAGGACTGCGTACGCCTGGAGGACTACGGGCGGGCCACTCCCTGGTCCAAGGGCACGCTCAGCCACCTGTTCCCCGGCGGATGGCTTCAGGTGGCGCACTTCGACAACGGCGAGGACCCGGTCAACCCACTGGCCAGCGTGGTGCTCAGCGTGGATCCCGCGCGGTTCGCCGACCTGCCCGCCGGCCCCGAGGACGCGTTCCGCGAGGTGATCGGGCGGTTCCCCAGCCTGGCCCGGTCGTTCACCCGCGCCGGCGCGGCGCGGCCGTGGACCTCGGCCCGGTTGTGGCAGCGCACGGCCGGCCAGACGGCGGGCGATCGCTGGTTCCTGTACGACCGTACGGTCAGCCGCAACGACCTGTTCCTGTCACGGGACGTCACCATGGGCGCCGAGATGGTGCACGCCCTGGCCCCGGTGCTGATCGAGGCGGCCAGAGGGGACGACTGGCCGGCGCGGCGGCTGCGGCGGGTGGCCCTGTTCCAGGACCGGCTGGTGGACTTCAACGACCGGCTGCTCCAGGCCGCCCGCACCGCCACCGCGGACTTCCGCCTGTGGAACGCCTACTCCCGCGTGTGGCTGCTGTGGTCGATGCTCTCGGCCCTGTCGCTCAAGAGCGCACGCAACCACTGCCTGGCGACGTCCCGCTGGGACGACGTGGAACGCGACCGTGACGACGCGTTCTGGTTCACGCCGCCCGCCGGGCTGCCCGAGCTGCTGGAGCGGGTGTTCGGCCTGTTCGCCGAGGTGGACGGCGGCACGCGTTCCGCGGGCTCCGCGGCCACGGAGATCTTCGCCCTGCTGCGCCGGGCGCCGTTCGTGCCGCCGGTCTACCGGTTCGCCGACCCCGGGGCCCGCTACTACCACTTCTCCACGGCCCGGCGGCTGCGGATGCTGGTGTGGTCCAAGACCACGGCGCCCGCGGAGTTCCGCACCATGATGACCAAGGAGAACATCACCAACGTCCGCCCTCCCGCCGTGCACTGAGCGCGGGTGCCGGCGGGCCGCGGCCCGCCGGCACCCCCCGGGGGTGGCACCCTCAGCGCAGCACCTCGGCGTAGCCGCCCCGCCAGTACGCCAGCGGGAGGCGGTCGGGGCCGCAGCCGCCGCCGATGAGCCGGCCCATCAGGAGCGTGTGGTCGCCGGCCGGCACCGTCCTCTCCAGTTCGCACTCGGCGTGCGCCACGACGTCGGCCAGCACCGGCATGCCGCTCACCCGTCCGCGTCCCCAGCGCACCCGGTCGAACTTGTCCGGCAACGGGGAGGCGAAGACCTGCGAGACCTGCCTGGCGTTGTGGTCGAGCATGTTCACGGCGAACCGGCCCCGCACCAGCACCGCGGCCAGCGTGCCGCTGCGGTTGCTGACGCCCGCCAGCAGCAGCGGCGGCTCCGCGGACACGCTGCACACCGCCGAGCAGGTGAAGCCGCGGGGGACTCCCGCGCCGTCGGTGGTCGTGACGACGCACACGCCGCTGGCGAAGGACCCCATGACCGTGCGGAAGGTGTGGGAGTCCACCGAGGGCGGCGGCCGGTCGGGACGGTGGTCCACCTCGGTCATGGGGAACATGTCGGGCGCGGTGCACTCGGCGTCCATGGACGTCGCCGGAAACGCCTCCCGCGCGCTCATCGAGCGCCCCCCTGCTCCGCCACCGCCAGCAGGCGTTCGCGGTCGGTCTTGCCGTTGGGCGTCCGCGGCAGCGCGTCGAGCAGCCGCAGGTGGTCCACGATCATGTAGGGCGGCAGCCGCTCCGCGCACCGGCGTTTGAGCTCCAGCAGGGACGGGCGCCGGTTCGGCGCCGCCACCACGAACGCGTACAGGCGCGACCTGACCTCCTCGCCGATCGCCAGGACGGCGATGTCGGCGACGGAGTCCAGCGAGCCCAGGGCCGTCTCGATCTCTCCGAGCTCGACGCGATGGCCGCGCACCTTGGTCAGATGGTCGCGCCGGCCGACGAAGTGCAGCTCACCGCCGGGGCCGAAGCGGCCGAAGTCGCCCGTACGGTAGGGCCCGGTCTGCGGCTCGCGCCCCCAGTAGCCTTTCATCACCGTCGGCCCGCTCACGACGATCTCGCCGACGCCCTCCTCGTCGGGCGACAGCACGTCCACCGTGTCGCCGCTGCACGCGTACCCGATCGGCAACGGCCGATCGCGCGCCAGGTCGTCGTCGGACACCTCGTGGGACGTGCACACGTTGGTCTCCGTGGGCCCGTACCAGTTGAGCAGCCGCACCTCGGGCCAGTGTTCCGCCAGCGCCCGCAGGTGCGGCAGGGCGAACGGCTCTCCGGCGAACACACACGCGCGCAGCCCGGGCGGCGGCTCCCGGTCGAGCAGGCCGCCTTCGCAGATCATGAGGCTCAGCGCCGAGGGGACCGAGTACCACACGGTGATGTCCCGCTCGTACAGGAACGAGGTGAGCTGTTGCGGCAGGTAGGCGGTCTCCTGCGGGATGAGATGCACCGACGCGCCCGTGGAGAAGGCGGCGTAGAGGTCGAACACCGACAGGTCGAAGGTGAACGGCGCGTGGTTGGACAGCCGGTCCTCCGGCCGCACGCCGACCTCCCGCACCGCCCAGTCGACGAACGCCAGCGCGTTGCGGTGGCTCAGGCAGACGCCTTTGGGGGTCCCGGTGGATCCCGAGGTGTAGAGGATGTACGCGGGATCGTCGCCGCCGGCGGGATCGCCGCTGTCCGGGTCGCCGTCCCGCGCCGGGCCGCCCGCCGCGCCGCTCCCGTCCGCGGCCGGTCCCGGCAGGTCCGCGAGCCGGACGACCGGCGTGGCGTGGCCGGCCTCGGCCGCGAGCCGCCGGGCGCCGTCCTGGTCGGCGACGACGAGGGCGGGCGCGGCGTCCCGGACGATCTGGGCCACCCGGGTCACCGGGTTGGTGTCGCTCACCGGCACGTAGACGGCGCCGAGGCGCAGCGCCGCCTGCATCACCGCGATCGCGCCGGCGTGTTTGCCGGTCCAGACGACCACACGGTCGCCCCGGCGTACCCCGCGCTCCCGCAGCGCCCTCATGTGGCGGCCGGACAGCTCGTCCAGCGCCCGGTAGGTCGTCGGGCCGTCGCCGTCGTGCACGGCGACGGCGTCCGGGTGGCGCAGCGCGCTGTCGACGAGCAGTCGGTGCAGTTTCACAGTCCCAGCTCCCTCGCGATGAGTTGTCGTTGGATGTCCGAGGTTCCGGAGAAGATCACCGAGGGCACCGCGTCACGGAGCGCCGCCTCGATGCCGTCCCCGCGCAGGTAGCCGCGGGCGCCGAACAGCCGGACGGCGTCCAGGGCGCTGTGCAGCACCCCCTCGGAGACGGCCAGCTTGGACAGGGCGGTCGCGAGAACGGCCCGCTCGCCCTGGTCGATCAGCCAGCAGGCGCGGTACAGCAGCAGGCGGGCGCTCTCGGTGCGGAGCGCCATGTCGGCGACGCGGTGGGAGACGGCCTGGAACCGGGAGATCGGCTCGCCGGACTGCCGCCTGGCGCGGACGTGCTCGGTGACCTGTTCGAGCACGCGGTCGGCGAGCCCCAGGTACCCGGCGAACAGGCAGGCGCGCTCCCAGCCCATGGAGTGCTGGAAGATCGGCCCGCCCTGCCCCGGGTCGCCCAGCACCCGCCCGTCGGGCACGAAGCAGTCCTCGAACCGGACCGCGGCGGCCAGGCAGTCGTCCAGGCCGAGCTTCGCCAGCGGCGTGCCGACGTGGACGCCGGGCGCGGTGCGGTCGACCACGAAGGCGGTCTGCCCGAAGTAGCCGGCCTCGGGGCGGGTGGTGACGTAGGTGAGGAACACGTCGGCGACGGGGCCGTTGCTGACGAAGCTCTTCTCCCCGGTGAGCACCCAGCCGCCTGCCACCCGCCGTGCCCGTGCGGCCAGCACGGAGACGTCCGACCCGGCCTCCGGCTCGGTCATCGCGTTTCCCGCGACCGCCTCGCCGGCGCACAGCTTCGGCAGCAGCTCCGCGCGCAGGTCCGGACTGCCGAACTCGGCGATCGGCATGGCGCACGCGAACAGATGGGCGGCGGCGCCGAACACCAGCCCGGTGTGCGGGCATCCCCGGCCCAGCGCCTCGAACGACCGGGCCGTGTCGAGCGCGCCGAGCCCCTGCCCGCCGTAGCCGACCGGCACGCAGGAGCCGAGCACCCCCAGCTCGGCGAGGCTCCGCCAGTGCCGCCGCCGCCCGCCCGCCGGCTCCTCGCCGTGCGTCCGCGCGCAGACGTCCCGCACCTCGTCGAGCAGGCGCTCGTACCTGCCGGACTGCTCCTTGCTCCAACTGAAGTCCACCGGATCCTCCTCTGGTCAGCGTGTGGGCAGGACCGACACCGAGGCGACGGCGTCCAGGGGCGGGCCGGCCCCGTCCCGCAGGGAGGGCGCGCGCCGCAGCGTCAGGGACAGCAACGGGGAGGCCATGGCCGTGGTGACCACGGCCATCACGACCATGGCGCTGAAAAGCTGCGTGTTGAGCAGCCCGAGCCCGAGCCCGACGTTGAGGATCACCAGTTCGGTCAGGCCTCTGGTGTTCATCAGCAGCCCCAGCACCAGCGAGCCGTTCGTGCTCATCCCGCTGAGCCTGGCCGGCACCGCCACCCCGCCCAGCTTGCCGAGGCACGCCACCACGATGATCCCCAGCGTGACCAGCAGGGTGACGCCGGTGAGCGTGGTCAGGTCGACCGACAGTCCCGTGACGACGAAGAACACCGGCATCAGAAGCGCGCCGACCCGCTCAAGCGGCCCCTGCACCGCCGAGCGCAACGCCGGCGAGGGCGACCTCGGCATCACCAGGCCGAACATGAAGGCCCCGAAGATGGCGTGGATGCCGATGACCGAGGTGGTGTAGGCCGACAGCAGGACGCCGGCGGTGGTCAGCATGGCCAGCCAGGGGTGCGCCGCCGGGCCCACCCGCCGGAAGGCGGACGCGAGCAGCGGCCGCACCAGCGTGAGCATCACGACGACGTAGACCACCGACCAGACGATCACCATGACGAACCCGCCCGTGCCCGTGGCCGCCACCAGGGCGACGACCACGGCCAGCACCGACCAGGCGAGCACGTCGTCGGCCGCCGCCAGGGCGAGCGCGAGCGTGCCCACGCGGCTGTCCTGCAGCCGGTGCTCGGCGATGATCCTCGCCAGCACCGGGAACGCCGTGACGGACATGGCCACGCTCAGGTAGAGCACGAAGTTCGCCGGCTCGACCTGGCGGCCGTCCACCGTGCCGTAGGCCGGGTACAGCACCCACGCCAGCGCCGCGCCCAGCGCCATGGGGGTGGCCATCGACGACAGCCAGATCAGGCCCGCGCTGCGCCGGTGCTCGCGCATCGCGGCCGGGGCGAACTCCCAGCCGACGATGAACAGGAAGAGCAGCACCCCGACCTGGGCCACCACCGACAGATGCGGCCGGAGTTCGGGGGGGAACAGCAGGTTGGTCAAGTCGCCGGGAAACAGTCCGAGAACGCTGGGGCCCATGACGATGCCCGCCCCGATCTCGCCGATCACCGCCGGCTGGCGCAGCAGCCGGGCGATGAGGACGGCCGCGGTCGCGACCAGCAGGATCAGCCCGATCCCGGCCACCGTCGTCGTGATCTGCCATTCCACATGATGCTCGTGCACCGCTGCTCCTCCCGAAGTCGTCGGCGCGTCGGCGCCTCGGCGCGACTCTCGGCGCTCGCGCTTGAACTCTGGTCAAGCGCGGACGCCGTCACGCGTTCAAGCCAAGTTCCACCGGCGGCGCCTACACGTGGACTCAAGGCGGTCCGCCGCGACGCCGGCCGGCGGACGCGAGAGGGGATGTGAGCCGCATGAGACGGATCCTGGTCGCCACCACTCCGGGTGAGGGCCACGTGAACGGGATGGTGGAGGTGGCCCGCGCCCTGGTTCGCGGCGGGCACGACGTGCGCTGGTACACCGGGCGGGCGTTCCGCCCGAAGGTGGAGGCCACCGGCGCCGTGTTCGCGCCGATGCGCGCGGGGCACGACTGGGGCGGCAAGACGCGTGAGGAGGCGTTCCCGCACCATGCCGGGCTCACCGGCATCGACAGCATGGCCGCGGCCTTCCGGGACATCTTCTTCCGCCCGGCCTACGGGCAGATGCGCGACATCGAGGCGATCCTGGATGAGTTCCCGGCCGACGTCGTCGTCACGGGCGAGACGATCTTCGGCGCCAACTTCGCCGCGGAGCGCCGCCGCATCCCCATCGCCTGGGTGGCCACCTCCGTCTACATCTTCGGCAGCCGCGACACCGCCCCGCTCGGCCTCGGGATGCGCCCCGACGCCAGCCCGGCGGGCCACCTGCGCAACCGGGCGCTCAAGCGGCTCTCGCGCACGCTGGTCAAGCCCATTCGCGAGCTGCGCGCGGAGGCGGACGTGACGCGGTCGCGCGCGGGCTTGACGCCGATCGACGCGGGCCCGTTCGAGAACATCGTGCACCCGCCCGACCTGTACCTGATGGGCACGGTGCCGTCCTTCGAGTACCCCCGCGGCGACATCCTGCCGCAGACGCACTTCGTCGGCCCCTTCGTCGGCCCGCCGCCGCAGGGCTTCGAGCCGCCCGCCTGGTGGGGGGAGCTGAAGGGCGGGCGCCCGGTGGTGCACGTCACCCAGGGCACGGTGGCCAACGACGCCGACAGGCTGCTGGCCCCCGCGCTCGCGGCCCTGGCCGACCTGGACGTGCTCGTGGTGGCGACCACCGGCGTTCCGCCCGAGTCGCTCGACCTGGGCCCGCTGCCGGCCAACGTCCGGCTGGAGCGCTTCCTGCCGCACTACGAGCTGCTGCCCCACGTGGACGTCATGGTGACCAACGGCGGATACGGCGGGGTCAACACCGCCCTGTCGCACGGCGTCCCGCTCGTGGTCGCGCCGGCCACCGAGGAGAAGCACGAGGTGGCGGCGCGGGTCGGCTGGTCGGGGGTCGGCATCGGCCTCAGACGCCGCGCGATGACGGCCGACAGGATCCGCCGGGCCGTGAGCACGGTGCTCGCCGAGCCCTCCTACCGGCGCAAGGCGCGCGCGCTGAGCGAGGAGTACCGCCGGCACGACGGGCCGCGACGCGCGGTCGAACTCATCGAGCGGCTCGCCGGCTCGCGCCGCTCGGCTCCCGTCGGCGAGTGAGTCCCTGGCACGTGGAGGAGAGACAGTGAAGAAGACGACGGCGAGGCTCGCCGACGGACGCGAGCTGATCTACTACGACTCGCGCGACGACGCGGCGCGCGACACCGTGGACCGGCGCCCCGCCGCACCGGCCACGACGGCCGCGGAGATCCGCTACGACCCGCTGCGGGACGAATGGATCCTCATCGCCTCGCACCGTCAGGGGCGCACCCACAATCCGCCCACCGCCGAATGCCCGCTGTGCCCGTCCCGGGAGGGGCACAGCGAGATCACCGCGGACGACTACGAGGTCGTGGTCTTCGAGAACCGCTTCCCCTCGATGGCCGGGCGCGACGGCGACGACGAGGCCCCGGCGCTCATCGCGGACCTGCGTACGCCGGGGGGCTCGTGGCGGAGCGCGCCCAGCGCCGGTCGCTGCGAGGTCGTGTGCTTCAGCCCCGACCACGAAGCGTCGTTCGCCGACCTGTCACCCGAGCAGGTCGCGCTCATCCTGGAGGCGTGGACCGACCGCACCGCGGAGCTGTCCCGCCGGCCGGACGTCGAGCAGGTGTTCCTGTTCGAGGACCGCGGCAAGGAGATGGGGATGAGCCTGGTCCACCCGCACGGCCAGATCTACGCCTACCCGTTCGTCACCCCGCGGACCGAGCGGGTGCTCGCGGCGGTGGGCGCGTACCGCGAGCGCACGGGCGGCAACCTCTTCGACGACATCCTCGCCGCGGAGTCCGCGGACGGCGGACGCCTGGTGGTCGAGGCGGAACACTGGACCGCCTTCGTCCCGCACGCCGCGCACTGGCCCTACGAGGTGCACCTCTACCCCCGCAGGCGCGTGCCCGACCTCACGGCGCTGGACGACGACGCCCGCGCGGAGTTCCCCGCCGTCTACCTGGACGTGCTGCGCCGCTTCGACCGGCTGTTCGGCGAGGACACCGGCCCGGTGCCGTACATCTCCTCGTGGTCGCAGGCGCCGCTCTCGGCGCCCGGCGAGTTCGCCCTGCACCTTGAGCTGTTCACCGTGCGCCGCACGCCGGCCAAGCTCAAGCACCTCGCCGGCTCGGAACTGCTCATGGACGTCTTCGTCAACGAGATCTCCCCGGAGTCGGCCGCGGCCCGGCTTCGCGAGCTGGGCTGAGCCCGGCGGCCGGGGCCCGGCCGCCGCGGCGGGCGTCACCGCCGCGGCGACCGGGCTCGCGCGTGCCGGCCCGGGAAAACGAAGGGACCGTCCCCGGTCGTGGGGACGGTCCCTCGGCGCGCTTCGCGACTCACCCCGTGCCGTCTCCCGGCGTCTCCCGGCCGCTGCCCGCGAGCACCACGTAACCGAACTGGGGGAGGGCGGCGTAGCGCTCGGTCAGGTCGACCATCTGGTCGAGGCGGTCCCCGCCGACGATGGGCCCGAGGCGGTCACGAGCGGCGCGGACGGCCTGGGCGTGCTGCGCCATGGACGGCTGGACGTTGGCGCTGACGTCGCCGATCTCGATCACGTCCAGGCCCGCCTCGGCGAACTCGCGGGCGTAGTCGTCGATCGTGGTCAGCGTCACCAGGTTGCAGGCGACGGCGAACCGGTCCACCAGCTCGCGGTGCCGTTCGGGGACCGGGCCGCGCAGGGCGAAGTCGGCGACGACCACCGACCCTCCGGGACGGACGACCCTGGCGATCTCCCGCAGCGCCTTGGGACGGTCGGGCATGTGGTGCAGCGCCTCCAGGCACAGCACGGCGTCGAACGAGGAGTCGGGGAACGGGAGGTCCATGGCGTCGGCCGTCTGGAATTCGACGTCGGCGGGCAGGGGCACCGCGCGGGCCGAGGCCTTGGCGACGCCGATCTGCTGCTCGCTGATCGAGACGCCCGTGACGTTCACGCCGCGTTCGCGCGCCAGCCGGAGCGCCGGCTTGCCGATGCCGCACCCGACGTCCAGGACACGGTCGCCTGGGGCGACCCGCAGCCTGCCGATCACCTCCCCGGTCAGGCGTTCGGTCGCCTCGACGATCGAGGGATTCGCGGTCGCCGACTCCCAGTAGCCCATATGCAGATTGCCGTCCCAGGCTTCGACATAGGGGTCGGTCACGTTGTCGTAGAACTTTTCGATCTCGTCCACGGTCTGCCGGCTCATCACACCTCGTTTTCGTGGGGGCGAGAAATCTCTGACCCGGTCGCGAGGCGAGCCTAGGAGTGAAAGCTTGAGCGGCGGTGGAGTGGTCTTTCAGTAATCGTCCTGGCATTTCACCTCGCGCATCGGCTCCCATATCGGTATGTCGACCTCACTGACCCGGCCGTCCCCGGCGAAGTGCACATAGCGGGTGAAGTCGGCGGCGAGCCAGCGGTCGTGGGTGGTCGCCACGACGGTTCCGGGAAATCGCCGGAGGCCGCGCTGCAGGGCGTCGGCGCTGGGAGTGTCCAGGCCGCCGGTGGGGTCGTCGAGCAGGAGCAGATCGACGTCCGCCATCTCCAGGAGCACGATTCTCAGCCGGGCCCGCTCGCCGCGGGAAAGCGCGCCGTACTTCCGGTTCCAGGTGCCGGCGATGTCATAGCGGGCGAGCGCGGCGGCTGCCGCCTCCCGGTCGGGGGGCAGGTCGCGCCGCACGATCTCCGAGACCCGCCTGCGGTCGAGATCGGGACGGTCGTCGTCAGCGGTGAGATGCCCCGGCCTGATCCCGGGGCCGAGGTCGACGGTGCCGCCGAACGGCGCCGCGGAGCCCTCCGGGAGGGCGGCGCCGGCCAGCGTTCGCAGGAAGGAGGACTTCCCGGCGTCGTCCGGCCCCAGGAGCGCGACCCGCTCGCCCGGCCGCACCGTCAGGTCGAAGGGCACCGTGAGGCCGGTGAGCCGCAGACGCCGGCAGGTGATCGCCGTGGCGCGCGAGGACGGCGGCCCGGCCTCGGGCCGCCCGTACCCGCCCGGCGGCCGCGAGCCGCGGTCGCGGCGGGCGTCGGCGAAGGTGGTGTACCCGCCCTCGTGCACCCGGACGTCGCGGCCCTCCACCGAGATGATGCGGTTCGCGGCGTTGGCCAGCAACTGGCGGTCGCGGGACACTATCAGGACCGTCTTGGCGCTGGCCCTCAACTGGTCTTCGAGCCACTCCTTGCCGGGCATGTCCAGGTGGTCGTCCGGCTCGTCGAGCAGGAGGACCTGATCCGGTCCGCGCAGGAGCGCCTCCAGGGCGAACCGCCTGCGCCGGCCGCCGGCGAGCGGCGGATGGGGTGATCGGGGCATGAACCCGATGCCGCCACTGCTGACGATCTCCCCCTTGGCCGGCGTGAGACGGCCCGCGATCAGGCGCAGCAGCGTCGACTTGCCCGCCCCGTCCGGCCCCACCACGCCCGCGGTGACGCCTTCGCCGACGCGGAAGGACACCTCGTCCAGCAGTACGCGCCCGCCGGGCAGCACGTAGGTGAGACCGGCCACGTGGACGTGCGCCACTAGGAGACCCCTTCTTCCTGGACGTCCGGCACGGGCACGGGCGCGGCGGGCGGGCGGCGCGTCTTCAGCATGAGCCAGACGACGAGCGCCGTCGCGAGGATGACGGCGAACGCGACCGTGAGCGCGACGGTGAAGCCGTGCACGGCGGCGCGGGTGTACGCGTCCGCGCCGCCCGCGCCGCCGGCCGCGAGGTAGGCGCCGGCGGCCGTGGTGGCGACGGTGTTGAGCAGGGCGGTGCCCACAGAGCCGCCGACCTGCTGCACCACGTTGACCGTCGCCGAGGCGACTCCGGCGTCGCCGGGCCGCACGCCGCCGGTGGCCATGCTGATCGCCGGGGCCACCACGCATCCCAGCCCCAGGCCGATGAGCAGCTCGGCCGGGAGCAGGCGGGTCAGGTACACCCCGGGCCCGCCCGTGTCCAGGCCGATCATGATCAGCATGCCGGCCGCCATCGACAGCAGCGCCGGGACGATGAGCGTGCGGGGGGCCACCCTGGGCGCGAGCGTGGCGGTGATCACGGTGGAGCCGACGCCGATGGCCAGCGACAGGGGAAGGAACGCCAGCCCGGTCTGGAGCGGGCTGTAGTCCAGCACCAGTTGGAAGTAGTAGGTGAGGAAGAGGAAGAAGCCGAACATGGAGACCTGGGGCAGGCCGATCGCCAGGAAGGCCGCGGCCCTGACGCGGTCGCGCACCACGCGCAGCGGCAGCAGCGGGTGGCGGGTCCTGCCCTCCCAGAAGGCGAAGCCGGCCAGCAGCAGGAGGCCGGCGGCGAGCAGCGCCAGGACGACGGGGTCGGCCCAGCCGTGTGTGGCCATCTCCGAGAACGAGAAGACGACCGCCAGCATCCCGAGCAGGCTGAGCGCCATCCCGGGCAGGTCGAGCGGCTCGGCCCGCCCCCGGGCGGCGGCGGGTATGACGGTGACCGCCCGCGCCAGGGTGAGCGCGGCGATCGGGACGTTGATCAGCAGACACCAGTTCCAGGCCAGGTACTCGGTGAGGAGGCCGCCGACCAGGAGCCCCACGGCGGCGCCCACGCCGGTGAGCGCGCCGAACACGCCGAACGCGATGCCTCGTTCGCGGGAGGCGGTGAACGTGGTGGAGATGATCGACAGCGCCGCGGGGGCCAGCACGGCGGCGAAGGCCCCCTGCGCGGCGCGCCCGGCGAACAGCAGCTCGGCGCTGGGCGCCAGGCCGGCCAGCCCGGAGGCGACGGCGAAGCCGAGCAGGCCGATGACGAAGGCGCGTTTCTGGCCGAACCGGTCCGACAGCCGTCCGCCGATCAGCAGCAGGCCGCCGAACGCCAGGGCGTAGGCGGTCACGACCCAGCCGCGCGCCGCGTCGGACATTCCGAGATCGGCCTGCACGGACGGCAGGGCGATGTTGACGACGGTCGAGTCCAGCACCACCATCAGCTGCGCCACGCCGGCCAGGGCGAGGATCCACCACCGCCCCGGCCGCTCGCCGGTCGCCGCCCCGGCCCCTTGATCGAATGCCATCTGCGCCCCTAGAACGTTGGACCACTAATAGAACGTTGGTCTATGCGCAGATCAACGTACTAGGATGGATCGCATGGATGCAAACAGCTCTCCGCCCCGTGCCGGCGGGCGCGGCGGGAGGACGAGCGGCACCGCGGGCGCGGTGTGGCTACGCGGCCCCCGCACCTATCGCGACTCGACGCTCACCTCTGATCGCATCATCGCCGAGGCCATCGTGCTGCTGGACGGCGAGGGAGCCGGCCGGCTCACCATGCGCAGGCTCGCCGAGCATCTCGGCGTCGGCCCCACCACGCTGTACTGGCACGTCAAGACCAAGGACGACGTCATCGACCTGGCGGTGGACGCCATCTTCGACGAGGTCTCCCTGCCCGAGCCGTCCAGCCGGTGGGACGACGACGTGCGCGCGCTCGTGCTGCAGTGGCGGGCGACCATGCTGAGACATCCATGGGCGGCGGGGCTGCTCGGGCGGCCCCTGCTGGGCCCCAACGTGCTGGAGCGCACCGAGTTCCTCCAGGCCACCCTGCGCCGGGCGGGGTTCGAGGGGCCGGTGCTCGCCGCGGCCACGCACGGGCTGGCCAACTACGTCATCGGCTCGGCGGCCACCCAGTCCACCTGGCAGCACCTGGCCACTCCGGAGCTGCAGCAGTCGGCCGACGCGCACGTGCGCGCGCACGCCGACCTGTATCCCACCCTGGCCGTGACCCACCACCTGGGCGAGCACGACTGGGACGACCTGTTCCGCCGCGGCCTGGAGTTCATGCTCGCCGGGCTGGGCTCCCCGGCTTAGGGACGGCCGGTTCTGCCGGTGACAGACGGAGGGATGTGGCGGTACGAACCTCCGGTACATCTCCTTGAAATAGTGCCGCCCGTCAGCCGGGTGCCCGAGGGCGCGACAGGAATGCTTACTCTATGACACGAAACCAATACTAGAGTCAGATGAGGTTGACATACGCGCCGTCGTTTATCTATTGTCGCGTGTGGATCATCGTACCGGCCGGGGAGTGTCTTTCGCGCACGTCGCGTCCCTCTGGTGAGTCTTGATCTGGGGAAGACCAGGTCGAAGATCATGCGAGTCCAGCCTGTCGCGGTGACGGAAAAACCGGTACTTCGGCATTCGATTTCGCCGCCGGCCCGCACGGTAACGCGAGGAGATCACATCATCGGAGGTAATGATAGAAGGCGTTTCCTCTTGAATTCCCGTGTGAGGTTCATAGCTGATCCGATGCTGGGGGAGTTATGTTCAGCGTGATGTTGGCGATGGAACTGCGCATGGTGCGCGGCGCTTTCGCCGTCATGTTAGAAATGGACTCCGACCTCACCGTTGTGGGCGAGGCGGACAAGGCGCAGTCCGTGCTCCGCACCGCACAGCGCTGTCGTCCCGACGTCGTCGTCCTCGACGCCGACATGATCGACGGTTCCGCGATCACCGTCGCCGCCGACCTGCACGCGCACATGCCCACGTGCCGGACCCTCCTGATCGCCGCGCGCAAGTCTCCGGAGCTGCTGCGGCGCGCGATGAAGGCGAACGCCTCCGGCCTGCTGCTCAAGGACTCCCCGGCCGGGGAACTGGTGCGGGGAATCAAGGCGGTCGCCGCGGGTGAGCAGATCGTGGACCAGGAGCTCGCCATCGCCGCGCTCAACGCCCGGCCGAACCCGTTGTCCAAGCGTGAGGTGGACATCCTGGTGCTGGTGGCCGCCGGGGCCGAACCCGCCGAGATCGCCAAGAAGCTCGACCTGAGCATCGGCACCGTGCGCAACTACCTGGCCAGCATCGTCACCAAGCTGGACGCGCGCAACCGCGTGGACGCCATCCGCATCGCCGACGAGTTCGGCTGGCTGCTTCCAGCGGTCGAGCCGGTGCTGCCCGACGCCTCGTGATCGGCGGGGGCGGGGAACGGGCCGCGCGGAGGTGACGCGGACCTCCCGGCGCCCGGGAGGCGGTGCCGCCTGACCGCGAGGGTCAGGGGCCGGGCGGGCGCGTGCGGCGGGTGCGGTCGAGCAGGGTGAGCGCGGCGAGGGACAGGCCGTCGACGAAGCGCCCCTCGGTGATCATCAGGTTGAGATCGTCCTCGCTCACCCAGCGCTGTCGCATGTCGGCCTCGGTCGCCTCCCGCTCCGGCTGCCACTGGGTCAGCCCTTCGGCCAGGAACACGTGACAGCCCTGGTTGGAGTACCCGTGCGCGACGTGGACCCGTCCGAGGTAGGTGAGCGAGTCGGCGACGAGGCCGGTCTCCTCACGCAGTTCGGTGGCCGCGAGCCGTTCCGGGCCGCGCGGGCCGGGCCCGTCCGCCGGCGGCGCGACCTCGGCGGAGGCCGGCCAGGAGCCCTGCGGGAACTCCCAGAAGCGATCGGCGACGGGGTAGCGGAACTGCTCGACGAGGTGGAATCCGCCGTTCTCGCTCGGCAGGACCAGGGCGAGGTCCTGCTTGTCGACGACGCCGTACAGGCCGACCGAACCGTCTGGCAGCTCGACGTCATCCTCTCGCACCGACATCCAGGCGTTGCTGTACACCAGACGTGAGCGGAGCGTGTGCACGCCTACCTCCCTGGTCACCCACCGCGGTTCGCGTCGCGCACAGCCTACTGACCCCCGTGTCGCGCCGGGCGCCGCCCGCCCGGGACGGTGCCGGCGCCGCGCGGTGTCCCGCCTCCGCCTCCGGCTCGGGCGGGAGGCGCCCGCGCCCACCCGGGCGGCCCCGGCCTCGCGGCCGGGTCAGGCCGCCACGTCCTCCCTGCGGTGCCCCATGCTCCGCAGCTCGGCCAGCGCGCCGGCCAGCTCCTCCTCGGTGAGGTCGTCGACGAAACGCGCCTCGCCGAACCCGACGGGAAGCGGAAGCCGCTGGCGGCCGTCGCGATGGCGGACGGTCTCCTGCAGCGCCGTGGTGATCAGGTCGGGGGTGCACACGGGGTGCCAGGAGGGCAGGCGGAGCTCGCGCATCAGCCGGATGACCCGGTCCTGCTGCTCTCGGGTGAGCCACCCGCGGCGGCGCGCGAGCACCGTGCAGAACGCCATGTCCACGCAGACCGCCTCTCCGTGCAGCAGCTCCGGCAGCGCGTGCATCTCTACGGCCGGCGAGAAGGAGTGCCCGTAGTCGACCAGCCGGGTGAGACGGTGCTCCCACAGGTTCGGCTGCAGCTCGGACAGCATTCCCTGGATGGCGCGCCGGATCACCTCCGTGGCGCACGCGCCGCCGTCCAGGCTGCCCGCGCCCTGCATGCGCTCGGCGATCAGCCGCTCCCCGTGCCCCTCCAGCAGATCCAGCAGCGCGGCGTCCTTGACCAGGGCCATCTTCAGGATCTCGGCCAGGCCGTTGGCCATGTGGCGCTCGCTCAGCGTGCGCAGGAAGCTCCTGTCGATGAGGGTGGTGAGCGCCGGGTGGTAGGCCCCGAGCCGGTTCTTGTGATGGCCGAGGTTGACCCCGGTCTTCGCGCCGACGCCCGCGTCGATCATGCCCATCAGCGTGGTGGGCACGCGCACGTGCGGCGTGGACCGCCGGTACAGGCTGGCGGCCAGCCCGACGACGTCGGTCAGCACGCCGCCGCCGAAGGCGATGACCGGCTCGGCCCTGCGCACGATCCCGAACCGGTCCATGGCGGCGACCACGGTCATGACCAGGTCCATCGTCTTCACCTGTTCGTGCGCGCTGATGACCACGGTCTCGTGCTCCACCTTCTGCGCGGTGAAGTAGGCGGAGATCTCGTAGCCGTAGAGCTCGTGCACCGTGCTCTCGACGACGAGAAGCCGTCGCCGCGTGGCCGGACCGCCGAGCGTCCCGGCGTCCGCCAGGGCCGGATCGGCCGGATCGAGCAGATCGGAGTGCAGCCGCACCTCGTAGCTCACCGGCTGCCTGGTGGTGAGCCGCCACGACGGCTCCGCGGCCCCGCCGGAGCTGAACAATCCCTGTTCGGACACCTGGTCGACCTGTGCTGATCCCGGCATGACACTCCCTTGCCAGCCCTCCGCTGGGCTGTCTGCTCGCACGGCTTCCCGGCCTGCCCGGCGTGGGCCCGCAGGCGGATGTCAGATGCGAGCCTCGATCCCCCTCCTCAAATCCAGCTCAACTCCGCCGGGCACGCCCGGTCCACCGCGACTCCAGCGGCCGCTCCTAGCGTCGGGCGAATCCGTCACCTGGGAGGGGAGTCCGACATGTCGCGGCCGATTTCGGTGCTGGACGTTGGAGGCACCCACCTGCGCTGGGCGACGTGGAGCCGCGGCGACGGGCTCGGGCCGGTCGGCCGAGCGCCGACGCCGAGCCTGGCCAACGGACTGCTCTCGCCGGTGGACGAGCTGCGGGCGCGGCTGGTCGCGATGATGGCGCGGGCCGTGCCGGAAGGCGGTGTGGCCGGGGTCTCCTTCGGCGCCGCCCTGGACCATCGCTCGGGGACCGTCTACGCGTCGGCCCCGCTGTGGGGATCCTGCACCCGCCCGTTCGACCTGCTCGGCGCACTGTCGGCCGCCCGGCCGGACGTCCGCTG
The DNA here is from genome assembly GCF_029846175.1 of Sphaerisporangium sp. TRM90804. Classification (GTDB taxonomy): domain Bacteria; phylum Actinomycetota; class Actinomycetes; order Streptosporangiales; family Streptosporangiaceae; genus Sphaerisporangium. Next base: position 78,639 of record NZ_JARWAC010000014.1, read on the forward strand.
GCACGTCGTCAACGACGTGACCGCGGCCCTGCTGCACCTGGCGGCCGGCCTGGCCGGCGAGCGGTGCCGCAAGGTGCTGCTCGTCACCGTCAGCACGGGGATCGCCTGCCGGGTGCTCGACCGCCGCAGCGGCGAGATCCCCGTGGACGGCTGCGGCCTGCAGGGGGAGATCGGGCACCTGCCCGGCGGGGTGTCGATGGCCGGACGCCCGGTCGACCTGCGCTGCGAGTGCGGCGAGATGAACCACGTCTCGTCGTTCTCCTCCGGGCCCGGCATCCGGCGGCTCGCCCGGGTCCGGCGCGAGCGAGACCCGGACGGCTGGCGGGGTTGCGGGCTCGACGTCCAGGGGCCGTTCGAGGAGTCCCTGGCGAGCGCGCTCGACGCCGGTGATCCCGTGGCCGAGGACGTCCTCCGGATGGGCACGCGGCCGGTAGCCGACGTCGTGCGCACCGCGATGTGCCTGGACCCCGAGCTGGATCTCGTGGCCTTCACCGGAGGCGTGGTGCACGCGCTGGGCGCCCACTACCGCAGGGAACTGCTCCGCCACCTCAGCGCTCGCGGACTGTACCTGACCAGCACGCTGGCCCCTGACTGGGTGCGGGACCGCGTGCTCGTCTGCGGGCGAGGGCAGGCGGACTGCCTGGTCGGGGCGGGGCTCGCGGCCGAGCTGGCGGCCGGGTCGTGACGGCCGCCCACCGCGCGATCGTCCGGACCGCAGGCACGGTCGCGCTCGGCACCCGGCCCACGGCCGAGCCGGGCCCCGGCGAGCTGAGCCTCGAGGTGGTGGTGGCGGGGCTGTGCGGCACCGACATCCAGATGCTGCGCGGGCTGCGGGACGACGGGGCCGCCGTGATCGGCCACGAAGGGCTGGCGCGGGTCGTGGCCGCGGGCCCCGGCGCGCCGTTCACGCCGGGCACCCCCGTGCTGGTCAACCCGACCCACCCGGCCGACCCCTCGTTCCTGCTCGGCCACAACGTGGACGGGCTGCTCCAGGAACGGGTGATCGTGCCCGCCACCGCCGTCGAGGGCGGCATGGTGCTTCCCCTGGGTGCGCCGGAGACCCCCGAGGACGCGCTCACCGCGCTGCTGGAGCCGCTGGCCGTCGTGCACTACGCGCTGGAGATCCACCGCCGGTTCGCCCCGGCCACGCTGCTGGTCGTCGGGGACGGGACCGTGGGGCACCTCGCCGTCCGCGCCGCGCGTCACCTGCTGGGCCCGGTGCGCGTCGTGCACGCGCACCACACCCCGGCGGGCCTGGCGTGGAGCCGGGGCGGCACGCCCGCGGCGGATCTGACGCTGCTTGCCGAGGACCTCGGCTCACTGCCCCCGGCGGGGGGAACGGTCTGCGTGCTGCTCGCGACGCCCCGTGACGCCACGCTGCCGCTGCTGGAGCGGGTGCTCGGGCTGGGGGAGGACACGCTGGTGGTGGACATGGTGGGCGGCCTGCCGCCCGGCGCGAGGACGCCGCTGCTGCCGGGCGTCGACCTGGCCGCGGTCCGCGCGGCGAACTGCGGCGGGATCCCGGCCGTGCCCGTCGTGGCCGAGGCGACCACCCCCGCGGGGAGCCGCGTCGTGCTCTACGGGCACCGCGGAGTGGCGAACCGGCATCTGAGGGCCGCGGCCAGGGAGTTGACGGCCTTCCCGGGGCGCTACCGCGCGCTGCTGACCCACGAGACCGACCTCGCCGGCGCGGTGGGCGTCCTGCGTGCCCTGGCCGGTTCGTCCGGCCGGGTGATCGAGGGCAGGCGGCTCGTCAAGCTGGCCGTCCGTATCGGCGCGTCTGAGACCTGGAGGAATCGGTGATGGGGGACAACCCGGGAGGGGCGCTGAGTGGGCGCCGGGCTCTGGTCGTGGGAGGGTCGGCCGGGATCGGCCGGGCGGTCGCGCAGGCGTGGGCCGCGGCGGGCGCCGAGGTGGTGGTGTGCAGCCGCACGGAACCGGGCGGGCCGGGAGCGGGCGCCCTGGGCTGGCGGCCGGTCGACCTGACCGACGCCCGGCAGGCCCGCGCCCGCCTGACGGAGCTCGGCTCGCAGCCGCTGAGCATGGTGTGCTTCTCCGCGGTTCACTACGGAGAGCGGCGCACCCGGTTCGCCGGAATCGGCGAGGCGGAGTGGCGCCGTCAGTTCGAGGTCAACGTGGCCGGGCTCTGGCTCACCCTGGCGGCCACCCTGCCGTCGTTGCGCGACGCCGCGCCGGGCCTGCTCCTGGCGGTGTCCTCCGAGGTCGCCTTCAACGCGGGGCCGGGCCGCGCCGGGTACGCCGCCTCGAAGGCGGCGGCCAAGGCGCTGCTGGACTCGGTGGCGCGGGAGGAGGACCCGGCTCGCGTGCGCATCGTGCAGATCCTGCCCGAGGGCATGGTCGACACCCCCGGCATCAGAAGGCGCAGGAGCGACGGCTTCGACTACAGCGCGTACATGCGTCCGGAGGCGTTCGCCCGTGTCGCGGTCCACCTGGCGGGGGCGGCCGGGCATGGCCACCACGGGGACAGCCTGGTGGTGGCCGGCGACGGGAGCTGGTGGCCGGTCGAAGACCGCCTTCCCGGCTCGCAGAGCAGGCCCCTGCCGGCATGAGCGCACGCGGCTGCGTGATCGGGCTGGCCGAGTGGCGGCTGCCGCGATCGGGTGCGGACGCCGTCCGGTACGGGGCCCGGGTCGGCGCCGAAGGGCTGCAGCTCGACTTCGGCGGCCCCGGCCGGGGCGAGTGGGCCGACGCCCCCGGCCGGGCCCGCGCGCTGCGCGAGGCGTCGGCGGCGACGGGGGTGGCGCTGCTGGCGCTGGCGGGCAACGTCCTCAACGACGTCGGCCTGGCGCCGGCGCCGGGCGGCCCGGCCGAGGCCCGGGTGCGGCGGCTGCTGGCCCGCCTGCTCGACACCGCCCGTGAGCTGGCGGTGCCGCTGGCCTTCGTGCCCAGCTTCCGGCGCGGCGCCATCAAGGGACCGGCGGCCTTCGCGCGCACGGCGCGGACGCTGGCGTGGGCGGCGGCCGAGGCCGAGGCCCGCGGCCTCCTGCTGGCCAGTGAGAACGTGCTGCGGGTGGCCGGCGCGCGTGCGCTGGTCGAGGCCGTCGGCTCGCCGGCGTTCCGGCTCGTGCTGGACACCTTCAACCCCGTGCACGCGGGGCTCGACTGCGCGCGGCTGGTCGCCGGGACCGCTCCCTGGCTCGCCGACCAGGTGCACCTCAAGGACGGCCCGCCCCCGGTCGGGGAGACGCCGCCGCTCGGCCGGGGGAGCGGGCGCCTGGAGGCCACGCTGGCCGCGCTGGGCCGGCGCCGCGCCCGCGTCGCCGCGCTCGTCCTGGAGAACGACTACCGCGGCGGCGGGGCGGACCGGATCGCGGCCGACCTCGCCTGGGCCCGCGCCGCGGTGCTGCGGCACGGGCTGGGCCCCGGGAAGGACGCCCGCGCCCGCTGAACGCCCGGCGGTGAAAGCGCGACGGCGCACCGGCGCAATACGCCACAAGACGTACCGGCGGGACTTCGGTCGGTCATCGTTCTTTCGACGCCGTGAAATATTAATATCGGGACCGGTGATCTATCCCGGCGGCCCGGTGACTCCTTCACTGGCTGATTCGGTATGGCTCTGTCAGAATGGGTGTCAAGTGGATAACGGGAGTGCGGCCTTTCCGTGTGGCGAGCAGCGAGGGGCGGCGGCTCCAGTTTCGAAGGCGACGATATCGATGAGAGGAGCTCTTCGAATTGGAGGTCAAAGTTCTTGGACCGCTCACAGCCCGGCAGAATAAAATGGATATTCTCCCCAGCGCCCACAAGCCGCGGCAGATTTTCGCGCTTCTGGCGCTGAACGGGAACAACATCGTGCCCGTTCACATCCTCATCGAGGAGATCTGGGGAGAACGCCCGCCGCGCAGTGCGGGGACCACGCTGCAGACCTACATCCTGCAACTGCGCAAGAAACTCGCGGACGCGCTGGGCGAGGGCGCCTGGCGCGGGCCCAAGGACGTGCTCGTCACACGCAACGGCGGATATCTGCTCAACGTGCCTCCGGGCGCCTGCGACACCGACGACTTCGACAGGTTGTGCCGGCGGGCGAGAAGCGCCTCGGACGCCTTCGACGCCTACCGGTTGTTCAACCAGGCGCTCGCGCTCTGGCGCGGGCCCGCGCTCGTGGACGTGCCGGTCGGGCGGACGCTGGAGCGTGAGGTGGTGCGCCTGGAGGAGACCAAGATGAAGGCGCTGCACGAGCGCAACGAGGTCGGACTGCGCCTGGGCCTGCACATCGAGCTGCTCAGCGAGCTGGCCTCGCTGAGCAGGCACAACCCGATGAACGAGAACCTGCACGCCCAGTGCATCGTGGCGTTCTACCGGGCGGGGCGCACCTTCGACGCCCTGGAGACCTACCAGCGGCTGCGCCGCACCATGGTCGAGGAGCTGGGCCTGGAGCCGTCGGTGCGGCTGCGCAGGCTCCAGCAGGCCGTGCTCACCGCCTCGCCGGAACTGGAGCCCCCCGAGACCAGGATGCCGCCGGCGCGGCACATCAGGCGCGGCGCGTCCCCGAGGTCGAGGTACTCCTAGCCCCCGGCCGCCGGCCCGTCCCGCCGCGGTGGGGCCGGGCCGGCCGGTCAGCGTTCCCGTGCGGCTCTGGCCCGCTGCTGATGGCGGCGGGCCTTCATCCTGTTGCCGCAGGCGGTCATGGAGCACCAGCGGGCGCTGTTGGCCTTGCTGCGGTCGACCAGGAACAACCGGCACTCGTCGTTGGCGCACGGCCTCAGGCGGCCGGGCGCGGTCTCGGCCAGGGCCGACCAGGCGAGGATCGCCCGTACGGAGAGTGCGCGGCCGGCGGGGACCTCCAGCGTCCAGCGGACGCCGTCGCGGGTGACGGCCGGGACGCGCGTGACGTCCCGCAGGGCCGGTTCCAGGGCCTCGGCCGGCTCGTCCCCGCGCACGACGGCCTGAAGGGTCCGCCGGACCGCGAGCAGGGCCTTGAGCTCCTCGTCGGTCCCGTCGCCGCCCACGCCGGCCAGCCAGGCGCGGGCCTGGGCGGGGTCGGCGAACCGGTCGGCGGCGGCGCCGTCGACCACGGGGGTGCTGTTGAGGATCTCCAGCAGGAAGTCCTCGTCGGGTATGTCCGCGGCCATCTTCACTCCTAACCCCTTCAATGCCCTTGACAGGTTACATCAGGCGCTGCTTGGCTGATGCTAACCAGATAAATCAAGCATGGGGGTTAGTGACGTGACCGTCCACCACCGTTACGCCGACGTGCGGGGTCACCGGCTGTTCTACCGGGAGGCCGGAGACCCGGGCGCACCGGCCGTCGTGCTGCTGCACGGCTTCCCGACCAGCTCGTTCATGTTCCGTCATCTCATCCCGGCGCTCGCCGACCGCTACCACGTGATCGCGCCCGACCATCTCGGCTTCGGCCTGTCGGACGCCCCGCCGGTCGGCGAGTTCGACTACGGCTTCGACGCGCTGGCCGACCTCACCGCGGCGCTGCTGGCCCGGCTCGGGGTCGGCGAGTACGCCGTCTACGTCCAGGACTACGGCGCGCCGGTGGGCTGGCGGCTCGCCCTGAACGACCCGGACGCGATCACGGCGATCGTGACCCAGAACGGCAACGGGTACGAGGCCGGGTTCGTCGAGGACTTCTGGGAGCCGGTCTGGGCCTACGGGAAGGACCAGAACCCGCGGACCGAGGCGGCGGTCCGCGCGGCGTTGGGCGTCGAGGCCATCAGGTGGCAGTACCTGCACGGAGTGCCGGACCCGAGCCTGGTCAGCCCCGACACCTGGCACCACGACCACGCGCTCGTCTCCCGGCCCGGCAACGACCTGGTACAGCTCAAGCTGTTCGCCGACTACCCCTCCAACCTCCCGCTCTACCCCCGGCTCCACGAGTACCTGCGCGCGCGCCGGGTGCCGCTGCTGGCCGTCTGGGGTCGCAACGACGAGATCTTCGGCCCGGCCGGAGCCCGCGCGTTCGCCGTCGACCAGCCGGACGCCGAGATCCGGCTGGTCGACGGCGGCCACTTCCTGCTCGAAAGCGCCCTGGACGAGGTCGTGGGCCATACGCGCGCCTTCCTCGGCAGGGTCCTGGCATGACCGCGACCCGGCCGGCGTCACCCGCGGCGCGCGGGCCGACTCGGCAAGCGCCCCCTCAGACGACCGGAGGGGACGTCCGCCGGCGCCGGGTCACCAGCGAGATGACGCCCGCGCCCGCCAGCGCGCCCACGGCGAGCGGGAGCGCGATGGTCAGGGCCGGGGACGGGCCGGCCGCGGCCGCCGGCGTGGCGGCCGGGGAGGGACGGGCGGCGGGCGGCGTGGCCGGTGGCCGCTCGGGCAGCCCGAGCGCGACCAGCGTCGCCTTCAGCAGCGCCGGGGCCGCGTACCAGCCGGAGCGCTCCACGCCCTCCTGCGCGGCCGTGTGGACGGCCAGGCGCGGCGTCGCGTACGGGTAGACGTCCTGGACGACCTCCAGGCCGTCGCCCGTCCAGGGCACGTGCCACGCGATGCGGTACCGGGGGCCCAGGTCGCCCTCGGGGCGCTCCTTCGCGAGCGTGCCGGGGTACTCCTCGAAGAGCGCGAGGTGGATTCCCGAGGCTTCGCGCAGCGGGTCCAGGAACGGCGACCGGCCCTCGCGGTCCGGTCGCACGTCGACGGCTCCCGCCAGCCCGGGCCCGGAGACCGTCGCGCGGTCCGGGCCCTTCGCCCAGGCGGGCCCGCCCATCAGGATCGCGGCGAGCAGGACGGCCAGTACCGTGATCGTTCGGCGCATGCCCCCATTACCGGAGAAGCGCGCAGAAGGTTTCGCGGAACGCGCGGCCCGGACGACGACGCCGGCCGCCGGTGAGACCGAGGTGCTCGGAGGACGGCCGGCTTGGGAGCCGGTCCCCTCGCGACCGCAGGCGGGACGCCTTGACGCGGACGTGGAGGGCCGCCCGGGCGGCTCCGGGCGGGGCGGGCCCGCCCGGAGCGTGGGTGTCAGCCGGTGACGAGGTCGAACTGCTCCCACTGGCCGATCGCCGCGCGGTTCGCGATCAGCGGCTGCGCCCCCGCGCCGTCCGCGCAGACGTACCGCCCGTTCGCCTGGGCGCGCAGGCTGACCGTGCCGTTGGGGTTGGTGACGAGCTGGAACGTCTCCCACGGGCCGACGGAGGCGCGGTCGGCGATGAGCGGCTGCGCCCCGGCGCCCTCCGCGCACACGTACATGTTGTTGACCCGCGCCCGCAGGGCCACGTTGCCGTTGCCCAGGTCGGTGGTCTCGAACCGCTGGGCGGTGCCGGCGGAGGCCCCGTCGGCGACGAGCGGCGCGCCGGAGACGGCGGTGACGAAGCGGCCGTTGGCCCGCGAGCGCAGGGCGATCGCCGCCGAGCTCGGCACCACCGGCGGGGTGGGCCGCACGGGCGTCAGCGCGATCTCCCGCTTGAGCATCCGGCCGCCGTCGCCGGTGAGCCGCAGGTAGTAGTCGGACGAGCAGCGGGTGCCGTCCTCGTCCAGGGCGAGCATCCCGGAGTCGGCGGGGACCGACGCGATGGTCTCGGCCGTCTTGGCGATCTGGTTGCCCTCGTTGAACTCGTCGAACATCGAGATGTAGATGCCCTGGGCGCCCAGCCGGGTCATGTTGTAGAACTGCCGCCACATGAAGTCGCCGTGGGCGCGCTGGCGGCCGGTCACGTCGCCGGGCAGCACGCACGGCTGGTAGTCGATGCCGTGGGCGTCGCAGTCGGCCTGGTCGGGCGTGTTGACGTTGGCGTAGAACCGGTCGGTGTCGGCGATGTTCCCGATGCGCCCGACCATCCACGGCGAGATCATGTCGAAGGCGTGGTACACGTCGAGGAACCCGGGCCGGGAGTCCTCGTTGCCCGACCGCCAGTGGGTCGGCACGCCGCCCATCACGTAGCAGCCCTGGGCCTTGAACCAGTTGACCACGTCGAGGCACGGGCCGGGCGGCCAGGGGCGCTTGGGGTCGTTGAAGCCGAAGCCCCAGATGCCGACGACGGGCTTGCCGTTCTGCATGGCGTACATCGGCGAGGACGTCATGGCCCGCATCTTGGCGGTCCAGTCGGTCTTGATCTCCGACTGCATGTCGGTCCAGTCGGTGACGTCGTACATGATGTAGAACTTGCGCCCGTTCGCCTCGGCCGCGGCGCGCACCTTGGCGGTCATCGCGTCGCGGGTGGGGCCCTCGCCGCCCATCGGGTTGAACCGCTGCAGGGCGGCGGTGTCGATGTCGTTCTCCCGCATCCACCGGAAGTGGGTGTCGACCGTCTGCTGGTCGTAGGAGGAGAACAGGGTGGCCGGCTGCCCGTTGTTGAGGTTGGCGTACGCGGTCGGGTAGGTGTTGGTGAACTCCCGCATGTCGGGCCAGGCCACGATGGTGTTGTTGCTCCGGGACGGCGGCCGGCCCATGTCGGCGCTCCAGTGCCACCAGCCGTTGATCGGCGCGTTGTCGCCCCGGCAGGCGAACCAGCCCTGGTACCCCACCGTGATCTTTCCGACCACGTCGCCGACGGGGCTCCCGGCACTGGCCGCGCTGGTGAGCGCGGACGCCAACTGCGTTCCCGAGACGGCGGCGAAGGCCGACCCCGCCGCCACGGACGTCATGAACCTGCGGCGTGAGACTTCCACGTGCACTCCTTAGGATCGTTGCCTCACCGCGCCACCGGCGCGCCCGGCCGGCGTCGAGAAACGGGGTCTCTTCAACGGGGGACGTCACCGGAGGCATCTCAGCGGGGATGTCATCGCCGCCTGACATCGGACCGCTGCCGCCATCCTGACAGGGTTTGACATCCCAGTGCAACAAGTGGACGGTCTGTCTGAAATATCGACTGACATCGATAAATCACAGCGCAGCCGGATGGCAGGACGATGGAACGGTACACGCTGGGGAGACCCGCGCCGGTCAGCCCGGCGGGTCGATACATCGGATCTATGACCTGCCCGCAGATCCGGAGGTGAGCCGGTCCGACGCCGTCCGGCACGCGCCGGGGAGGCCAGGGTGCGACGCGATCGTGATCTAGGTCGGCCTTGACTGATCGTCATGAGCGCGTTAACACTCACGGAAAGCAGATGTTAGGTCATGGCGATGTTGCCGCTAACAGCGGTTCAGCCACGCCTGCGCCGGCCGCTGAGGGCCGGGAGCCGGTGCGGCGCGGCCGTGCCGTGCGAGGAGGCCCCGTGCTGTCCGCATCCCTCACCCTGGACCCCGCGTCGACCGTGGCCCCCGTGCGGCGGCGGACCTTCGGGACGTTCGTCGAGCACCTCGGCCGCTGTGTGTACACCGGCATCTACGAGCCCGGCCACCCCGCAGCCGACGAGGACGGGTTCCGGCGCGACGTGCTGGCGCTCGCCCGCGAGCTGGGCGTCACCACCGTCCGCTACCCGGGCGGGAACTTCGTCTCCGGATACCGCTGGGAGGACGGCGTCGGCCCGCGTGAGCGGCGCCCCCGGCGGCTCGACCTGGCCTGGCACAGCACCGAGACCAACGAGTTCGGGCTGGACGAGTTCGTCGCCTGGGCCCGCAAGGCCGGGGTGGAGCCCATGATGGCCGTCAACCTCGGCACGCGCGGCATCGCCGAGGCGCTGGACCTGCTGGAGTACTGCAACGTCGAGTCCGGCACCCACCTGTCGGACCTGCGCGCCGCCAACGGGTCCAAGGAGCCGCACGGCATCCGCATGTGGTGCCTGGGCAACGAGATGGACGGCCCGTGGCAGATCGGCCACAAGACCGCCCGCGAGTACGGGCGCCTGGCCGCCGAGACCGGCAGGGCCATGCGCATGGTCGACCCCGGCCTGGAGCTCGTCGCCTGCGGCAGCTCCGGCTCCGGCATGCCCACCTTCGGCGCCTGGGAGGCGACGGTGCTGGAGGAGGCCTACGACGTCGTCGACTTCGTCTCCTGCCACGCCTACTACGAGGAGCACGACGGCGACCTGGCCAGCTTCCTGGCGTCCGCCGCCGACATGGACCACTTCGTCGACGCGGTGACGGCCACCGCCGACGGCGTGGGGGCGCGGCTGAAGAGCAAGAAGCGCATCGACGTCTCCTTCGACGAGTGGAACGTCTGGTACCTGTCGCGCTTCCAGAACGCCGAGCCGCCGCGCGACTGGCCGGTCGCCCCGCGGCTGCTGGAGGACCACTACAACCTGGCCGACGCCGTGACGCTCGGCGGCCTGCTGATCTCCCTGCTGCGCCACAGCGACCGCGTCACCTCCGCGTGCCTGGCCCAGCTCGTGAACGTCATCGCCCCGATCGTGGCCGAGCCGGGCGGGGGAGCCTGGCGGCAGACCACCTTCCACCCCTTCGCCCAGGCCTCCCGGCACGCCGCCGGCGACGTGCTGCGGGTCCAGCTCGACTCGCCGTCGCACGAGACGGCCAGGTACGGGACGGTCACCGCCCTGGACGCCGTCGCCACCCACGACGCGGAGCAGGGCGCCACCACGCTGTTCGCCGTCAACCGCTCGGTCGACCGGCCGCTGCGGCTCACCGCCGGCCTGCGCGCCCTCGGCCCGGTGCGCCTGGCCGAGGCCACGACGCTGTCCGGCCCCGACCCCTACGCCCGCAACACCGCGGACGCCCAGGACACCGTGGCGCCGCGCCCGAACGCCGACGCCCGGCTCGACGGCGCGGCCCTGGAGGTCACGCTGCCGCCGGTGTCGTGGAACGTGATCCGGCTGGCCCGCCCGTAGTACCGTCCGGCCCGTGTCGTGGGGGCGCGGGCCCCGCTCCCCATGGAGGCAGCAGTGGACGACACCCCGCCCACCCCGCTCCCGCTGACCCGAAGAAAGCTGCTGGGCGGCGCGGTCGCCCTCGGCCTGCTGAGCTCGGGATGCGCCATCCCCGAGGGCCTCGGCTCCTCCCAGACCCGCGTCAAGTACTGGCACTTCCTCGGCGCCAGCGACGGGATCATCATGAACCGGATGGTCGGCGCCTTCGCCGGCCGCAACCCCGACCTGTACGTCGAGGAGAACGTGCTCGCCTGGGGCGAGCGGTTCTACACCAAGATCGCGATGGCCGGCGCCGGGGGCCGTTCTCCCGACGTCGCCACCTTCCACCTGGCCCGGCTGCCCGGCATCGGGCCCGGGCAGATCCTCGACCCGGTGAACCTGGACCTGCTGGCCGAGAACGGCCTGCGCGCCGAGGACTTCAGCCCGCCCATCTGGGAGCGGGCGCACGTGGACGGCGTGCTGTACGCGGTGCCGTTCGACGCCCATCCGATGGTGCAGTACTACAACACCGACGTCTGCGACGAAGCCGGGCTGCTGGACGCCGACGGCCGGCTGCGGCCGACCAGCGGCCCGGAGGAGCTGCTGGAGGCGCTGCGCAAGGCCAAGGACGTGCTGGGCGGCAAGCCGCCGCTGGTCTTCGACGCGCTGGGCCTCGGCACGGTGGGGCCGTGGCGCGTGTGGTGGACGCTGTACCGGCAGAGCGGCGGCACGCTGCTGTCGGAGGACGGCACGAGGATCACCATCGACGACGCCAAGGCCCTGAAGACGCTGGCGTTCATGCGCACCCTGGGCACCGAGGGCCTGTGCGACCCGTCGACCGACTACTCCGCCTCGGTCGCCTCCTTCCAGAACGGCATCTCGGCCATCCTGTGGAACGGCGACTGGGAGATCACGACGTTCACCAACGCCAAGATGCCGTTCAGCATGGCGCGCTTCCCGTCGATCTTCGGAAGCGGCGTGGCCCAGGCCGACTGCCACGTCTTCGTCCTGCCCCACCAGCGAGACCGCGACCCCGCGGTGGAGCGGGCCACCTACCGGTTCATCGCCGACCTGGTGCGCAACAGCGCCGACTGGGCCGTGGCCGGGCACGTGCCGGCCTACCTGCCCACGCTGGAGCAGCCTCGCTACCTGGCGCTGCGCCCGCAGTCGGAGTACCGCTCGGTGATCACCGAGGTAGCCCTGGACCCGCAGGTGTGGTTCGCCGGGTCGGCCTCGCGGCTGTGGATCGAGTTCGGCGGCGCCTTCTCCTCGGTGATCGCCGGAACGCGGACCCCCGAGCAGGGCCTGGAGCTGGCCAAGGCCGCCCTGCGCCGGCTCATGGCCGTCCCCGACCCCTTCGCCAAGGAGCGCACATGACGACCACCGTCGCCGCCCCCGCCGCGACCGCCCCGGTCGCGGCGGCCCGGGCCGAACGCCGCTGGACGCAGCACGGCCTGCTGTTCGTCGCGCCCTTCATGGTGATCTACGCGGCCTTCCTGGTCTGGCCGCTGCTGCTCGGCTTCCAGATGAGCCTGTCCAGCGTCAACATCGCCGGGACCAACACGGGCCTGGTCGGCTTCGCCAACTACGCCGAGGCCTTCTCCGACCCGCAGATGTGGTCCTCGCTGTGGAACACGGTCGTGTTCACCGGGATGAGCACGGTGCCGCTGGTCCTGATCGGGCTGGGCCTGGCGCTGCTGGTGCACAACCTGCGGTTCGCGCGCTGGCTGTGGCGGCTGTCGTTCTTCGCCCCGTTCCTGCTCCCCTCGGCCGTGGTGTCCCTGCTGTGGCTGAACATGATCTACCAGCCGAACTTCGGCCTGCTCAACGGCACGCTGGGCACCGACATCCTGTGGCTGGGCGACAAGGGCACGGCGATGCTCTCGGTGGTGATCACCACGGTCTGGTGGACGGTCGGCTTCAACTTCCTGCTCTACCTGGCGGCGCTGCAGAGCATCCCCGAGCACCTCTACGAGGCCGCGGCCATCGACGGGGCGTCGGCCTGGGACAAGCTGCGCTCCATCACGCTGCCGTTGCTCAACCGCACCACCGGCCTGATCGTGGTGCTGCAGCTGCTCGCCTCGCTGAAGGTGTTCGACCAGATCTACCTGATGACCGGCGGGGGCCCGGAGGGCGCCACCCGCCCGATCATCGAGTACGCCTACGAGGCGGGCTTCACCGGCTACCGCATCGGCTACGCCTCGGCCGTGTCGTACATCCTGTTCGTCCTGATCGTCATCGTCTCGCTGGCTCAGCTCCGGCTGCTCCGCAGGCGTGAGGAGGCCCGCTCATGAAAAGACGATTCGGCCCCGGCCAGGTGGTGCTGCTGGTCGTCACCGCGGCGCTGGCCGTCGTGTGGCTCCTGCCCATGGCGTGGGCGGTCGCCACCTCGCTCAAGCCCGAGGCGGACACCGTCGACATCCCGGCGAGCTGGGTCGGCGAGGAGGTCACGCTGGAGGCCTACCGCCTGGTGCTGGGCACCGGCGACATCCTGACGTGGGCGGTCAACTCGACGGTCGTCGCGGTCATCGTCACCGCGATGGTCGTGCTGTTCTCGGCGATGGCGGCGTACGGCTTCGCCCGCACCCAGTTCCGCGGCCAGCGCGCGCTGCTGGCGGTGGTGCTGGCGGGCATCTTCGTGCCCCCGCAGGTGCTCATCGCGCCGCTGTTCGTCCAGATGGTGGCCCTCGGGCTGGTCGACACGTGGTGGGGCGTCATCCTGCCGCAGGTGGCCGCCCCGGTGATGGTGTACATCCTGTACAAGTTCTTCCAGGGGGTGCCGCCCGAGCTGGAGCAGGCCGCGTTCGTGGACGGGGCGGGCCGGTGGCGGGTGTTCTTCCAGATCGTGCTGCCCCTGTCGCGCCCGGTGCTCGCCGCGGTCGCGATCTTCACCTTCATCACCACCTGGAACAACTTCCTGTGGCCGTTCCTGGTCTCCACCGACCCGAACACGATGACGCTGCCGGTGGGCCTGGCCAACGTGGTGCAGGGCACCTTCGGCGTGCGGTACGCGCAGATCATGGCGTCGGTCGTGCTGGCGGGACTGCCGCTGCTGGTCGTCTTCGTGCTGTTCCAGCGCCAGATCGTGCGCGGCGTCGCGCATACTGGGCTGGCCGGGCAGTGACCGAGGGTGAAACCGTACCGAACTACCTGTCTTCCCTACAAAGCAGACATTTCACCGTAACCGTACCGTAATCTGTAGAATGCTTGACGGTATGCGTTGTTAGCGTTCACAGTCGTGCTCAGACCCACGAGAGGAGCAGCGCGGTGGCATCCACCCCGGCACGTCACCCTCCGGTGATGGCCGACGTGGCCAGGGCGGCGGGCGTGTCGCACCAGACGGTCTCGCGGGTGCTCAACGATCATCCGAACGTCCGGCCCGAGACGCGCACGCGGGTCCTGACGGCGATCGACCAGCTCGGCTACCGACGCAACCTGCTCGCCCGCGCCCTGGTGACCAAGCACTCGCGCACACTGGGCGTGGTCAGCTTCGACACGGTCCTGTACGGCCCCGCCAGCACGGTCTACGGCATCGAGCGGGCGGCCCGTGAGGCGGGCTACTTCGTCAGCATCGTCAGCCTGCGGACGATCGACCGCGCCGGCGTGCGCGACGCGGTCGACTACCTCGCCGGTCAGAGCGTGGACGGCGTGGTGGTCGTCGCGCCGCAGCGCTCGGCCGCCCGGGCGCTGGCCGACCTGCCGCCCGACCTGCCCGCGGTGGCCGTCGAGGGCGGGCACAGCGGCGACGTCTCGGTGGTCAGCGTCGACCAGGCCGAGGGGGGGAGGCTCGCCACGCAGCACCTGCTCGACCTCGGCCACGCGACGGTCTGGCACGTCAGCGGCCCCGCCGACTGGATGGAGGCCGAGGGCCGTGCCGAGGGCTGGCGCGCGACGCTGCGCGCCGCCGGCCGCCCCGTCCCCGAGCCGCTCGCCGGCGACTGGAGCCCGCGCTCGGGCTACGAGGCCGGCCGCGTGCTCGCCGGGACGGACGGCGTCACCGCCGTGTTCGTGTCCAACGACCAGATGGCGCTCGGGGTGCTGCGGGCGTTCGCCGAGCGGGGGGTGCGTGTGCCCGAACAGGTCAGCGTCGTAGGCTTCGACGACATCCCTGAGTCGGCGTTCTTCTCCCCGCCTCTGACCACCGTCGGCCAGGACTTCGGGGCCGTCGGAAGGCGCAGTATCGAGGTGCTCGTGCGGCAGATCGAGAGCTCCAGGGCGGGCCCCCGTGAGCGTTTCGTCGTGCCGCCCCGGTTCGTCGCCCGGGCGAGCACCGCGCCGCTGCGCTGATCCATGGGCCTGGCACTTCTATTTGGAGCCTTGTGTGAACGCTAACAGAGAGTCGTACGTCATCGGCGTCGACTTCGGGACGCTGTCCGGACGCGCCGTCGTCGTCCGGGTGAGCGACGGCGCCGAGCTGGGCAGCGCGGTCCACGAGTACACCCACGGGGTGATCGAGGGCGCGCTTCCCGAATCCGGCGTCCGGCTCGGGCCCGATTGGGCTCTGCAGTCGCCGGAGGACTGGCGCGACGTGCTGCGCGACGCGGTGCCCAAGGCGCTGGCCGTCGCGGGCGTCCCGGCCGCCCAGGTCGTCGGGATCGGCACCGACTTCACCGCCTGCACCGTGCTGCCGGCCACCGCCGACGGCATCCCGCTGTGCGAGCCGTACCCCGACCGCCCGCACGCGTGGCCCAAGCTGTGGAAGCACCACGCCGCCCAGCCGCACGCCGACCGCGTCAACGCCCTGGCCGCCGAGCGGGGCGAGCCCTGGCTATCCCGCTACGGCGGCAAGCTCTCCTCCGAGTGGCAGTTCGCCAAGGCGCTGCAGGTCCTCCAGGAGGACCCCGAGGTCTACGGCCGCGCCGACCGCTGGATCGAGGCCGCCGACTGGATCGTCTGGCAGCTCACCGGCGTGGAGACCCGCAACGTCTGCACCGCCGGCTACAAGGGCGTCTTCCAGGACGGGCACTATCCCTCCGAGGAGTTCCTGGCCGCGCTGGACCCCGCGTTCGCCGGATTCGCCGGCAAGCTCGGCGGCGAACCGGCGCCGCTGGGCGGCCTGGCCGGACGGCTGAGCGCCGCGGCCGCGGAGTGGACCCGCCTGCCCGAGGGCATCGCGGTGGCCGTCGGCAACGTCGACGCCCACGTCACCGCCGCCGCGGCCGACGCCGTCCGCCCCGGTCAGATGGTCGCCATCATGGGCACCTCCACCTGCCACGTCATGCCGTCCGACCAGCTCGCCGAGGTCCCCGGCATGTGCGGCGTGGTGCGCGACGGCATCGTCCCGGGGCTGTGGGGCTACGAGGCCGGCCAGTCGGGCGTCGGCGACATCTTCGCCTGGTTCGTGGACACCTCCGTGCCCGCCTCCTACACCGAGGAGGCCCGCCGCCGCGGGCTGACCGTCCACCAGTACCTGACCTCGCTCGCCGAGGGGCAGAGGGTCGGGCAGCACGGGCTGGTCGCGCTCGACTGGCACAACGGCAACCGCTCGGTGCTGGTCGACCACAACCTGTCGGCCGTGGTGGCCGGCCAGACGCTCGCCACCCGGCCCGAGGACGTCTACCGGGCGCTCATCGAGGCCACCGCCTTCGGCGCCCGCGTGATCGTGGAGGCGTTCGAGTCCTCCGGCGTGCCGGTCGAGGAGTTCGTCGTCGCGGGCGGCCTGCTGAAGAACGCCTTCCTCATGCAGGTCTACGCCGACGTGCTCCGACGCCCGCTCTCGGTGATCGGGTCCGAGCAGGGCCCCGCCCTCGGCTCGGCCATCCACGCCGCGGTGGCGGCGGGCGCCTACCCCGACATCCGGAGCGCCGCCTCGGTGATGGGCAAGCGCACCGCGGACGTCTACCTGCCCGACGCCGGCCGCGCCGACACCTACGACCGGCTGTACGCCGAGTACCGCCGGCTGCACGACCACTTCGCGGACGGCGGGCTGCTGCACCGCCTCCGCGCGATCAGGAACGAGGCCGGAGCGTGATCGAGGAGACACGGAAGACCGTCTGCCGGCTCCACGCCGAGCTGGTGCGTTACAACCTGGTCGCCTGGACGGCGGGGAACGTCTCCGAACGGGTGCCCGGCGAGGACCTGTTCGTCATCAAGCCGAGCGGCGTCTCCTACGACGAGCTGACCCCGGCATCCATGGTCGTGTGCGACCTGGACGGCGTGCTCGTCGAGGGCGAGCACGCCCCCTCCAGCGACACGGCGGCGCACGCCTACGTCTACCGGCACATGCCGCACGTCAACGGCGTCGTGCACACCCACTCCACCTACGCCTCGGCGTGGGCCGCGCGCGGGGAGCCGATCCCGTGCGTGCTGACCGCGATGGCCGACGAGTTCGGCGGCGACATCCCGGTGGGGCCGTTCGCGCTGATCGGCGGCGACGACATCGGCAAGGGGCTGGTCGAGACGCTCGCCGGCCACCGCTCGCCCGCCGTCCTGATGCAGAACCACGGCGTGTTCACCATCGGCGACTCGGCCAAGGCCGCAGTGAAGGCGGCGGTCATGTGCGAGGACGTCGCGCGCACCGTGCACGTGGCCCGCCAGCTCGGGCAGCCCCTGCCCATCGAGCAGCACCACATCGACCACCTTTACGAGCGCTATCAGAACGTCTACGGACAGAGGAGTCACCTGTGAAGCTTTGGTTCCTGACCGGCAGCCAGGGCCTGTACGGCGAGGAGACGCTGCGGCAGGTGGCCGAGCAGTCGCAGGGGATCGCCGCGGTCCTGGACCGCGAGCTGCCGTTCGAGGTGGAGTGGCGCCCGGTGCTCACCAGCGCGGACGCCATCCGCCGAATCTGCCTCTCGGCGAACGCCGACGACGAGTGCGCCGGCCTGGTCGCGTGGATGCACACCTTCTCCCCGGCCAAGATGTGGATCGGCGGCCTGGACGCGCTGCGCAAGCCGCTGCTCCACCTGCACACCCAGGCGGGCATGGAGCTGCCGTGGGACTCCATCGACATGGACTTCATGAACCTCAACCAGGCCGCGCACGGCGACCGGGAGTTCGGCCACGTCCAGTCGAGGCTGGGCGTGCCGCGCAAGACCGTGGCCGGGCACGTCCAGGACCCCTCGGTCGTGTCCCGGATCGCGGCCTGGGCGCGGGCGGCGGCGGGCCGGGCCGAGGTGGGCTCGCTGAAGCTGGCCCGGTTCGGCGACAACATGCGCGACGTGGCCGTCACCGAGGGCGACAAGGTCGAGGCCCAGCTCCGCTTCGGGGTCTCGGTCAACACCTACGGCGTCAACGACCTGGTCGAGGTGGTGGAAGCCGCCGCCGACAGCGACGTGACCGCGCTGGTGAAGGAGTACGAGGGGCTCTACAAGGTGGCCCCCGAGCTGCGCTCGGGCGGCGACCGGCACGACTCGCTGCGCTACGCGGCGCGGGTCGAGGTCGGGCTGCGGCGGTTCCTGGAGGACGGCGGGTTCCGCGCCTTCACCACCAACTTCGAGGACCTCGGCGGCCTGCGGCAGCTTCCCGGGCTGGCCGTGCAGCGCCTGATGGCCGACGGCTACGGCTTCGGCGGCGAGGGCGACTGGAAGACCTCGGTGCTGCTGCGCACGCTGAAGGTGATGGCGCAGGGCCTGCCCGGCGGCACCTCCTTCATGGAGGACTACACCTACAACCTCACGCCCGGGCAGGAGCTGATCCTGGGCGCGCACATGCTGGAGGTCTGCCCGTCCATCGCGGCCGGGACGCCGTCGTGCGAGATCCACCCGCTCAGCATCGGCGGCCGGGAGGACCCGGTGCGGCTGGTGTTCGACGCCGAGCCCGGCCCGGCGGTCGTGGTCGGCCTGGCCGACATGGGCGACCGGTTCCGGCTGGTGGCCAACGAGATCGACGTCGTCCCGCCGCTCGCCCCGCTGCCCCGGCTGCCGGTGGCCCGCGCGGTCTGGCGGCCGAGGCCCGACCTGCGCACCTCGGCCGAGTCGTGGCTGACCGCGGGCGCCCCGCACCACACCGTGCTGTCGGCGGCCGTCGGGGCCGAGGAGCTGGAGGACTTCGCCGACATGCTCGGCGTGGAGCTGCTCGTCATCGACGCCGACACCACCACCCGCCGCTTCGTCAAGGAGCTGCGCTGGAACCAGGCCTACTACCGCCTGGCCCGGGGCCTGTGACCGGAGGCTGAGAACACGAAGGCCGGCCGCCCCCCAGGGGCGGCCGGCCTTTCCATGTCGGTCGGTGTCGGTCGGTGTCGGTCGGTGTGGCGCGGTGCGGCGTGCGGCGTCAGCGCGAGGCCGCGCCGGCGCGGCGCTTGGTCCAGACGTCGAAGGCCACCGCCGCCAGCAGGACGATGCCCTTGACCAGCATCACCTGCTCGCTCGGCGAGCCGATGAGCGACATCCCGTTGTTGATGACGCCCATGATGAGCCCGCCGGTGATGGCGCCGACGACCTTGCCGACGCCGCCCTGGACGGCCGCGCCGCCGATGAACGCGGCCGCGATGGCGTCCAGCTCGAAGGAGCCGCCCGCCGTGGGCCCCGCCTGGTTGAGCCGGCCGGCGAAGATGATGCCGGCCATGCCCGCCAGCACGCCCATGTTCACGAAGATCCAGAACACGACGGACTTCACCTTGACGCCCGACAGCACCGCCGCCTGCAGGTTGCCGCCGACGGCGTAGATGCGCCTGCCGAACACCGAGCGGTTGGCCAGCAGGGAGTACCCCAGCACGATGACGGCCAGCAGCACCAGCACCCACGGCAGGTTCTTGAACCGGGCGAGCTGCACGACGACGGCCACGATCAGCACGGCGGCGGCGGCCACCTTCAGCGCGAACACCGGCAGCGGGTCGACCGTCTGGCCGTACCGGGCGCGCGCCGCGCGGGTGCGCCACTGCGCCGCAGCCATGCCGGCGACGGCCAGCACGCCGACCAGGAGGCTGAACACGTCGGCGCCGCCCAGCGGGCCGAGGCCCACGTTGCCGAGGTAGCCGTCGGTGAAGCCGTTCGACAGCGTGCGGACCGCGTCGGGGAACGGGCCGATGCCCTGGTTGCCCAGCACGGTGAGGGTGAGCGCGCGGAACAGCAGCATGCCCGCCAGCGTGACGATGAAGGACGGGATGCCGAAGTAGGCGATCCAGAAGCCCTGCCAGGCCCCGATCAGCCCGCCCGCGACCAGCGTGACCAGCAGCGCGGCCGGCCAGGGGACGCCGTAGTTCACCATCAGCACGGCGGCGATGGCTCCGGTGGCGGCGACCACCGAGCCCACCGACAGGTCGATGTGCCCGGCGATGATGATCAGGATCATCCCGACCGCGAGGATCAGGATGTAGGAGTTCTGCACGACGATGTTGGAGATGTTCTGCGGCTGGAGCAGCGCGCCGTCGGTGAGCACCGTGAACAGCACGACGATCAGCGCGAAGGCGATGTAGATGCCGCTCTGCCGGATGTTGACCGAGAGGCCGCCCAGGGACAGCCGCCCCGGCGGTTCGGCCGGGCCGTCGTCCTGTGGTGGAACGGCGACGCTGGTCGGCGAGACGCTGCTCATCGGAACTACTCCTGTCCCATTGTCATGTAGTGCATGAGGCGTTCCTGTGTCGCCTCGCTGCGCAGAACCTCGCCGGTGACGCGGCCCTGCGAGAGCGTATAGATGCGGTCGCAGAGTCCGAGCAGCTCAGGAAGCTCGGAGGAGATCACCAGCACAGCCTTGCCCTCGTCGGCGAGCCGGTTGATGATCGTGTAGATCTCGTACTTGGCGCCCACGTCGATGCCGCGGGTGGGCTCGTCGAGGATCAGCACGTCGGGGTCGGTGTAGATCCACTTGGACAGCACGACCTTCTGCTGGTTGCCGCCGCTGAGCTTGCCCACGACGCTCAGCACGCTGGGCGCCTTGATGTTCATGCTCTTGCGGAAGCCCTCGGCGACCTTGTACTCCTCGTTCTCGTCCACCCAGCCGCGCCGCCCCATGCGGCGCAGGCCGGCCGAGGAGATGTTGCGCCGGATGTCCTCGATGAGGTTGAGCCCGTAGCGCTTGCGGTCCTCGGTGGCGTAGGCGATGCCGTGCCGGATGGCGTCCTGCACCGAGCGCAGCTCGATCGGGGTGCCGTTCTTGAACAGCCGCCCGGAGATGTTCACGCCGTAGGCGCGGCCGAAGACGCTCATGGCCAGCTCGGTGCGCCCGGCGCCCATCAGTCCCGCCAGGCCGACGATCTCGCCCCTGCGCAGCGTCAGGCTGGCGCCGGAGACGACCTTCCTGCCGGGCTGGGCCGGGCTGTGCACCGTCCAGTCCTCGATGCGCAGGACCTCCTCGCCGATGCTCGACTCGTGCGGCGGGAAGCGGTGCTCCAGCGGCCGGCCGACCATGCCCGAGATGATGCGGTCCTCGGTGACCTTGTCCGCGGCCATGTCGAGGGTCTCGATGGTCTGGCCGTCCCGGAGCACGGTGATCGAGTCGGCGATGGCGATGATCTCGTTCAGCTTGTGCGAGATGATCACGCAGGTGATGCCCTCGTCACGCAGCCCGCGCAGCAGGTCGAGCAGGTGCGCCGAGTCCTCGTCGTTGAGCGCGGCGGTCGGCTCGTCGAGGATGAGCAGCCGCACCCGCTTGGACAGCGCCTTGGCGATCTCCACCAGCTGCTGCTTGCCCACGCCGATGTCGGCCACCTGGGTGACCGGGCTCTCGCGCAGGCCCACCCGCGCCATCAGCTCGGCGGCCTCGTGGTTGGTGCGGTTCCAGTCGATCAGCCCGCGGCCGGAGCGCTCGTTGCCCAGGAAGATGTTCTCGGCGACCGAGAGCTGCGGGCACAGCGCCAGCTCCTGGTGGATGATGACGATCCCGGCGTCTTCGCTGTCCTTGATGCCGGAGAACCGGCCGGGCTCGCCGTCGAAGGAGATCTCGCCCTCGTAGGTGCCGTGCGGGTACACCCCGGACAGCACCTTCATCAGGGTCGACTTGCCGGCGCCGTTCTCGCCGCAGATCGCGTGGATCTCGCCCCGCCGCACGGACAGGTTGACGTCCTGGAGGGCCTTCACGCCGGGGAAGGTCTTGGTGATCCCGCTCATGCGCAGGATGTGGTCGGTCATGTCGCAGGTCCCCTCACGGGTGTGACGGGGGGCGGGCGGCGAGGCCCGCCCCCCGGGCCACGGAAGCTCAGCCGAGCTGGTCGGCGGAGTAGTAGCCGCTGTCGACCACGACCTCGCGGTAGTTGTCCTTGTCGACGATCACCGGCTCCAGCAGGTACGAGGGGACGACCTTGGCGCCGTTCTCGTAGTCCTTGGTGTTGTTCACCTCGGGCTTGCCGCCCTTGAGCACGGTGTCGGCCATCTTCACCGTCACCTCGGCGAGCTTGCGGGTGTCCTTGAAGATCGTCGAGTACTGCTCGCCCGCGACGATCGACTTGACCGAGGCCAGCTCGGCGTCCTGGCCGGTCACGACCGGGTACGGCTGGTCGGAGGTGCCGTAGCCGTTGCTCTTCAGGGCCGACAGGATGCCGATCGACAGGCCGTCGTACGGCGACAGCACGCCGTCCACCTTCTGGGAGCCGGTGTAGGTCTTGGTGAGGATGTCCTCCATGCGCTTCTGGGCCGTGGCGGGGTCCCAGCGCAGGATGGCGACCTGCTTGAACTCGGTCTGGTCGCTCTTGACGGTCAGCACGCCCTTGTCGATGTAGGGCTTCAGGACCGACATGGCGCCGTTGAAGAAGAAGGTCGCGTTGTTGTCGTCGGGCGAGCCGGCGAACAGCTCGACGTTGAGCGGGCCCTTGGCCTCGCCCTCGGAGCCGTCGGCGTTCTGCACCTTCAGACCCACCAGCAGCGACGTCGCCTGCTGCACACCGACCTTGAAGTTGTCGAAGGTGGTGTAGTAGTCGACGTTCGGGCTGTTGCGGATCAACCGGTCGTAGGCGATGACCGGGATCTTGTTGTCCGCCGCCTGCTGGAGCTGCGTCGTGATCGCGGTGCCGTCGATCGAGGCCACGATGAGCAGCTTGGCGCCCTTGGTGATCTGGTTCTCGATCTGGTTGACCTGGGTGGGGATGTCGTTCTCGGCGTACTGCAGGTCGACCTTGTAGCCGAGCGCCTCCAGCGACTTCTTGACGTTGTCGCCGTCGTGGATCCAGCGTTCCGACGACTTGGTCGGCATGGTCACACCCACCAGGGCGCCGGTTTTGTCGCCGGACCCCGCCTGTACGTCGACCGTCTTCTCGCTGGACCCGCACGACGCGACCGTCGTGGCGAGGGCGATGGCCGAGACGACCGTCGCGATCCGACCGAACCTCATGGTTTGTCTCCTTGCAGGGTGGAGTACGCGGGGTGCGGAACACGTGCTCCGGGGGCCGTGAGGTCGTGGCCCCGACGGGCGCCGAACCTGGCCGTACACCGTTCCCGAGGCATCTTGCGGCACCTCCGCGCTGAAGTGCATCGAGCGAGCACCTCGCCTGGAGCACGATTGTTATCGTTAACATTTGGCATGTCAACGGTAGGTAATAACATCTCGGAAACAGTAGCTTAACGTGGCTCTGACCTTCACATGACCCCCCCTGACCTGTGGGTCGGCAGCCCTGTGGCGGCGCTCTTGAGCGCTCTCAACGGGGCGCCGGCCCGGGCTCCCTCGCGGGGCGGCCGCCGAAGCCGGGGGGTCGCGGTCAGCGGCCGGAGGCCAGGCGCAGGGAGGCGCCGACCGCGGCGCGCAGGGAGTCCAGGCGATGCGCGGGCAGCTCCAGGAGAGTGACGCCCTCGGCCCAGGGGGCGGCGCGGGTGACGGCCTCGCGGGCCTGGTTCCTGGTGAGCTCGCCGTGCACCTCGATCAGCGACTCGCGCCAGGTGTTGGCGATCTTCCCGTGGGCGCGGTCGAGGAGGCGCCGCAGCACCCGGCCCTCGTCGTCCGCGGCCGGCGGGCGGCGGACGGCGTCCAGGACGTTCCCCTTCACCGTGACGTCGTAGACGACCCGCACGGGCTCGGGCAGGGCGGCGTCGGCGGGCTGCCCGGCCAGCAGGGCGCGCACGTGGCCGGCGCGTGCGGCCAGCAGGAGCCGGGGGAGCGAGGCTTCGAGGCCCGCGGGCACGGCGATGGCCACCCGGCCGGGCGAGGTGGCGTACGGCTTGGCCAGCCAGGTGGCGAGCCGGACGCGCGGCGCCTTGGGAAGCAGGGCGGCCGGCCAGTCGCCCACCAGCAGGCCGGGCGCGAACGCGGCCGTCTCGGCCTGGAGCGCCGCGTCGTCCACGCCGCCCCCGGGGCGGGACTCGACCGCCTGCGGCCCCTGGGTGTAGATCGCGGCGCCGAAGCGCTCCACCCGGGCCGCGACGGCGGGCCGGGTCTTGGACGTCGGGCGCAGGACGTACAGGTCGGCGGCCGAGCCGATGGCCTCGGCGCCGAGGTAGCGGTTGAAGTCGGGATACATGGCCTCGTAGGCGAGGTTCAGGTCGTGCAGGGAGTTCTGCACCTTCAGCGCCAGCATCGGGGTGCGCTCGCTCGCCCCGTACGCCAGCAGCACCCGGCCCTGCTCGGGGTCGCGCAGCCCCTCGACCGCGCGGGCGACGAACAGCCCGACGCCCTCGGGGGTGTAGGGCGGGTCGGTCACCGCGAGGTCGGCGTACTCGCGCAGCGAAGCCGGCAGGCCGAGCCGCAGGTCGGCCCACCGGGTGCGCACGTTCAGCCCCAGCTCGCCGGACCGGGCGTCGATGTAGGCGAGGATGCGCTCGTCGACGTCGGCCACCGCCACCTCGGCGCCCGGGTGGATCAGCGCGACGGCGAGCGAGGTGAGGTCGTGGTCGCCCACGCAGAGCACCCGCGAACCGGGAGTCCAGAAGCGGGCGCCGAGCAGCAGGGCCCGCCGCACCACCGTCTCGGGGGTGGCCGCGACGTGGTCGAGGGCGTGCCGCCCGCGCGGGGCTTCGGCGATCAGCCGGGTCAGCCGCTGGACCACCTCGGCGTGCGCGGGCAGCAGGTGCTCGACGGGGTCGGCGGGCGTGAACGGCCGGTGGCCCGCCCCCAGCGGGCCGCGGAACTCGCCGGCCCGGCCGGGGGGCAGGCGGAACCGCTCGCCGGAGCGCTCGGGCGCGACCTCACGCAGCAGGCCCTCCACGGCCCGCCGCGGCGCCGCGGTCGCGCGGACCAGGTCGGCGAGGGTCCACCACTCGCCGTCGCACAGAAGCGTCAGCGCGGCGTGGACGCGCCTGGCGTCCATGCCGCCCGCCGCCGACAGCCTCTTCACGAAGTCCTGGTCCACGGGAAGACCCTAGCGGCGCCGGGCCGCGTGCCGGTCGCCGCGCGCGGCGGTCAGTAGGAGGCGTCGGGCAGGAAGTTGCCGTGGAACCCCAGGGGGATGCGCGCGGGAAGGTGCACGGTGGCGACCGGCGGCCCGGCGAAGTCCTGGGCCGAGAGGATCACCAGGTCGGCGGCGCCGCGCTCGGGGTTGTTCACGTAGGTCATGATGTACCCGTCGTCCTCGTCGGTACCGCCGTGCCGGGGCACGAAGACCGGCTCGCCGGCGTAGGCGCCTGGGGAGAAGGTGTGCGCCTGGCGGGTGCCCGCGCTCAGGTCGTGCTTGAGCAGCGCGTTGGCGAACGCCCCGTCCTTCAGGGACGAGAGGTCCCGCGCGCCGCGCGGCAGGAAGACGTCGAAGGCCTCGGTGACCGTGGTGTAGCCGTAGCGGTGCGGCCGGGAGGCCCTGCGCTCGTCCATGCGGGGGAACTCCTGCGCCCGGTCGTCCAGCCGCACGCGCTCGACGGGGGTGCCCGCGGGGTCCACGGTCCACCGCTCCAGGGCGGGAGGCGTGCCGCCGTCGAGCCGGGAGCCGACGAACAGGCGGTCGTAGGCCACCAGGTCGACCACCACCCGGTCTCCGGCGTCGTAGGCGTTGAGCGTGTGGAACACGAAGCACGGCTCCACCTCCGACCACCGCACGTCCTCGGCCCCGCCCAGGCGCGGCATCAGCCCGACACGCGCCGGGCGGTCGTCGTTCCAGGAGTACGGGATGCGCACGCCGGCCTCGGCGGCGGTCACGTCGAAGGTGACCGGCAGGTCGAGCAGCACCACGTACTTCTCGGTGAGCGCGAAGTCGTGCACCATGGGGCCGTCCTCCACCGGGACGTCCACGGTGCGCACCACCTTGCCGTCCGGGCTCACCACCAGGTGCTGCACGTGCTCCCAGCCCCAGTAGTAGGCCACCGCGTGCAGCTCGCCGGTGAGCGGATCGATCTTGGAGTGGGCGGCGAAGCCGCCGGGCAGCGTGCCGTCGAAGTCGCACCTTCCGACGGTGTCCAGCTCGTGGGTCAGCTCGTACATCGGCATGCCGGCCTCGACCAGGGCCAGGGTGCGCCCGGCGTGCCCGATCACGTGCGTGTTGGCGGCGAAGTCCTGGTCGTCGAAGCGCGGCCCGGGGCGCGGCGCCTCGCCCAGCGCCTCGGCGACCTGGTCGGAGCGCACCCAGCGGTTGCGGTACCACTCGGCGCGGCCGTCACGCAGCCGCACCCCGTGCACCATGCCCTCGCCGATGAACAGGTGCGGGTCGGGGGAGTCCAGGTCGAGCGGGTTGGGCCCGTTGCGCAGGTAGCGCCCGGTCAGCTCGGGCGGGATCGTGCCGGTGACGGGCAGGTCGAACGCGGTGATCTCCTCGGTCGCCGGGGCGGCCGGGCCGTAGAACACCGGGTGCCGCTCATTCTCGGTGGTCGTCATGGACGGTCCTCTCGTCGCTGGGGGACTGTGCCGTGCCATAGGAGCGGAGCAGTGCGCCGATCAGCATGCTCAGACGGGCCTCGGCCTCCTCGCCGGTGAAGAACCCGGCGAGTTCGAGGCTGACCACGCCGTGGACGCTCATCCACAGCGTGTCGGCGATCTCGACCGGGTCGCCCTCGGCGAACACGCCGGCCCTCATGCACTCGGAGACGGCCTCGACGGGGAACGCGAACGTGCCGCGCGCGACCTCGGTCGCGGAGTCGCTCGCCTTGAAGCCGGTGATCCCCTCGAACATGACGCGGTAGTAGTGGGGCTCGGCCACCGCGTACGCGCGGTAGGCGCGGCCGAGTGTGGTCAGGTAGACCAGCGGGTCGTCCCCGCGCGGGACCCTGCCGAGTGCCTCGCCGAAGCGGGCGAAGCCCTCCAGCCAGAGCGCCTCGACGAGGCCCTCCTTGCCGCCGAACATCGTGTAGATCACTTTCGTGGAGCACCCCACCTCGCCGGCGATGCGCCGTACGGTGAGCGCCGCCGGGCCCTCCGACACCAGCAGCCGGGTGGCCGCGTCGAGTATCGCCGTCCGGACCGCGCTCTGCCCTGCCTGCTGAGCCATCTCGTATGCGGTGAGCACTGTTGGGTTACACCGTTGTTCGTCGGTAACGTTGTTACCGCCTTTCTAGTCCGCCAAACCGGCCAGGTCAAGTCCGGCCCCGCTTCGGAGCGCCCGGCGGGCCGACGCGGCCCCCCTCGGACGCGGCCGTGCGGCCGAAACGCGGATGGGGCGGGGAAGCTGTGCTGGAATTGACGTCTGACGAGCGCCGCCGCCGCGCGCTCGACGCCATATCGGAGAGTGATCATGAGTTTCATCCGGCCCCCGGACGACCTTGAGGAAGATCACGCTCTCGACCAGAACTGGACCGGCCCGACCGTGCTGCGCATGCTGGTGGGCGCGCAGCTCCGGCGCCTGCGCGAGGCGGCCGAGATCAGCAGGTCCGCCGCCGGCTACGCGATCCGCGGGTCCGACAGCAAGATCAGCCGGCTGGAGCTGGGCCGCACGGGCTTCAAGGCGCGTGACGTGGCCGACCTGCTGACCCTGTACGGGGTGGGCGACGCCGCCGAGCGCGAGACGCTGCTCTCCCTGGTCGAGCAGGCGAACCGGCCGGCCTGGTGGCAGCCCTACGCGGACGCGGTGCCGTCGTGGTTCGAGCCCTACCTGGGCCTGGAGCAGGACGCCAGCGTCATCAGGAGCTGGGAGCCGCGGTTCGTCCCCGGCCTGCTGCAGACCGAGGACTACGCCCGCGCGCTGATCGCGCCGCACCATGGGGTGCCGGGTGCCGAGGTCGAGCGTGGGGTGCGGCTTCGCCTGCTGCGCCAGCGCGTCGTGACCGGGCCGGAGCCGGCGAGGCTGTGGGCGGTGGTCGACGAGGCGGTGCTGCGGCGGCCGATCGGCGGGCCCGCGGTCATGCGGGCCCAGCTGCGGCATCTGATCGAGATGGCCGCGCTTCCGCACGTCACGGTGCAGGTCATGCCGTTCGGCCACGGCGGGCACGCCGCCCTGGGCGGGCCGGTCGCCATCCTGCGCTTCCCCGCGTGCGATCTTCCCGACGTCGTCTACCTGGAGCATCTCCACGGCGCGACCTATCCCGACAAGCCGGCCGAGGTCAATCAGTACTGGGATGTCATGAATCGGCTGAGCATCGAGGCCGAGGGCCCGCGGGCGAGCGTCGCGACCCTGCGACGCGTTCTCGACGAGACCTGAGCCGGGGGGAGGGGGGGACGGCTAGCGGCTGACGGAACGGAGCGCCTCGCGGTGGCTGCGGTACTCCTCGTCGCCGATCTCGCCGCTGGCGAACCGGTGGAAGAGCTCCTCCTCGGCCGTGCGCGAGCGCGCCGGCCGGGTGAACGTCCTGACCGCGGCGCAGCACGCGCCGAGCGCGGCCGCGGACATCACCGAGGCGCAGAGGATGACGGGGCCGAAGGCGAAGAACAGCAGGTCCCAGGTGGTGAACGCTTGGTGGTACATGAGGGGTCTCCTTTGCTGGCGTCCCGGGCTTCCCGAGGAAAGGGATCCGGGACGGGCATGGATCCGGTTCACGAGGTGTCGCGGATCCTTCGTCGACGGGGGGTG
Source organism: Sphaerisporangium sp. TRM90804 (assembly GCF_029846175.1). Classification (GTDB taxonomy): domain Bacteria; phylum Actinomycetota; class Actinomycetes; order Streptosporangiales; family Streptosporangiaceae; genus Sphaerisporangium. The sequence continues at coordinate 107,014 of NZ_JARWAC010000014.1, forward strand.
ACATGACCCCATCCTCATCGCCGGCGACCCCTCTCACCAGGGCGCATGTCACATGGGAGGGAACAGCCTGGGTGTAAGAGGACCACCCAGCTTTACCCAAATTCCGTATAACGTGACGAAATGGACACCGACAAGCTTCTCGGCGACTTCCTTCGCGCCAGGCGCGAGGCGACCAGCCCTGACTCGTCCGGGCTGATCCACGTTGGACGCCGGCGGACCCCCGGATTACGACGCGAAGAGGTCGCGATGCTGGCCGGCGTCAGCACCGACTACTACGTCCGCCTGGAGCAGGGACGCGAACGGCGTCCGTCCGAGCCCGTGCTGGACTCCCTGGCGCGGGTGCTGCGCCTGAACGCCGACGCCAAGGACTACCTGTACGAGATCGCCTACCCGCGCCTGCGCCGGCCTCGGCCGGCCGCGCGGGCGGAGCGGGTGAGCCCGAGCCTGATGCGGCTGCTGGGCGACTGGCGGCACACCCCGGCGTTCGTGCTGGGGCGCTGGATGGACATGCTGGCCGTCAACCCGGTCGCCGACGTCCTCTACGAGGGGCTCGAACACCGGGACAACCTGCTGCGGCTGGTCTTCCTCAACCCGCGGGCGCGCCAGTTCTACCCCGACTGGGAGAAGACGGCCCACGTCAAGGCGGCCCACCTGCGGGCCGTGGCCGGGGCCGACCCCGACGACCCCTTCCTGCCCGAACTGGTGCGGGAGCTGTCCTCGGGCAGCGAGGACTTCCGGCGCATGTGGGCCCGCCACGACGTCCGGGCCAAGACGCATGAGATCAAGCGGATCCACCACCACCACGTCGGCGAACTGCTGCTGACCTACGAGTCCTTCAGCGTGAACAACGCCCCGGGCCAGCAGCTCATCGTGTTCCAGGCCGAGCCGGGCAGCACGTCGGAGTACGCGCTCGGCATCCTCGGGCGTCTGGCCGCCGAACGGACGGCACGGGCGCAGGGTGCCGGCCGCGACGAGGGCTCGCCGCGTTCCCTGCCGCTGCATCCGGCCGGCCAGGAGACGCCGTCCCCCTTCATGTGGAACACCAGATTGTGAGGTCGGCCGGGCGCACACGGGACGGCCGACGAGGGAGGGCGGGGGTGAGCAGGCTGCCCCGCCCGGCCTCCATCCGGGCCCGGTACACGATGATGGCGATGACGCTCGCGCTGGTGGCCGTGGTGTCGGCAGGGGCCAGCCTGGACGCGGTCGCCCGCTACAAGACCGAAGTCGACACCTTCTCCGAGAACGAGCGCGTGGCCAGCCAGTGGAGCGCGGCCGTGCGCGCCGGCCACCTGCCCCGGGTGATCCCGGCGTCGGGCGGCGTCGACCTGGTGCAGCTCGTGGACGCGAACGGGGCCGTCATCAGGGCCAGCCGGCACGCCCCCGTCAACCGGCCGCTGACCACCGTTCGTCCCCCCGCCGACGACCGCTTCAGGAACGTCACCGAGTGCCCGGGCCCCGGCGAGCCCTGCGTAATGATCATGGCCATCCGGGTCAGCCCGGCCGCCGACTCCTCCGTCGTCTACGCGGGCACGCGCCAGCCTGACCTGCTCGCCACCCACCACCTGGAGATCATCATCGTGGGCGGCGGCCTGCTCGCCATCGTGCTCACGGCCTGGATCACCTGGGCCATGGTGGGCCGGACGCTGCGCCCGGTCCAGGCGATCCGCACGCGCATGTCGGAGATCTCGGTGACCGACCTGAGCCTGCGGGTGCCCATACCGCCCGGCAAGGACGAGATCGCCATGCTCGCCCGCTCGGCCAACCAGACGCTGGAGCGCCTGGACGCGGCCGTGCGCCAGCAGCGGCAGTTCGCCTCCGACACCTCGCACGAGCTGCGGACGCCGATCGCCGGCCTGCGGGTCCGGCTGGAGGAGGCGCTGCTCAGCCCGGACGACGTCGACCCCCTCGACGCCATCAGGGGCGCGCTGACCACCGTCGACCGGATGGAGGCGATCGTCGGCGACCTGCTGGTGCTCGCCCGCCTGCGCGCGGACGGCCAGCAGCCGCCCGTCGTCGTCGACCTCGGCGCGCTGGCGAAGGAGGTGGCCTCCAGCCGGATCGACGGGGTGCCGGTGCGGCTGCACGCGACCGAGGACGTCCCCGTCCTGTGCTCGCGCATCCAGATCATCCGGGTGCTGGAGAACCTCCTGAACAACGCCCAGCGGCACGCCGAGAGCGCCGTGGACGTCACCGTCGAGGCGGCCGGGGACGAGGCCGTCGTGACGGTGAGCGACGACGGGGCCGGCATCGCGCCGCAGGACCGCGAGCGGGTATTCGACCGTTTCGTCCGCCTGAGCGACGGGCGGCGCCGCGACCCCGGCGGCAGCGGGCTCGGCCTGTCCATCTGCAGGGAGATCGCGCACGCCCACGGCGGCACGCTCACCGTGGAGGACTCCCCGCGCGGCGCCCGCTTCGTGCTGCGGCTGCCGTTCTCGCGCGTTGCTGGGGAAGCGCTTTCCGAGTACCGGGAGGATTCACGGCCCCGGACCCAGGTTGATTCGTGAGGTAAGCCTTAGCTAAGTTGCTGGCGATGACACTCCGGCACTGGAGGCAGACGATGACCGCCGGCACCGAGCCGATCGCCGAACTCGGCCCCGAGCCGATCACCGAACTCCGAACCGAGGAGATCCCCTCCTACCGCGCCTTCCACGTGACCGTCGTGCGGCGGGCATCGCTCGGATCCGGCTTCGCGCGCGTCACCTTCACCGGCGCCGACCTCGACCTGTTCGCCGACAACGGCTTCGACCAGCGCGTCAAGCTGGTCTTCCCGCTCGCCTCCGGCGGATTCGACCACTTCCCCGGCGGCCCCGACTGGTACCGCCTCTGGCGAGGCCTGCCCGCCGGGCGGCGCAACCCCGTCCGCACCTACACCGTGCGCGCGGTGCGGCGGGCCCTGTGCGAGGTGGACGTCGACTTCGTGCTGCACGGCGACGGCGGCCCCGCCTCACGCTGGGCGCTGGCGGCCGGGCCCGGCGACCACCTGATCATGATCGGCCCGGACGCCCGCCACCCGGGGCCCGTCGTGGGCCGGGAGTGGGCCCCGCCGCCGTCGGCGACCCGCCTGCTGATCGCGGGCGACGAGACGGCCGTCCCCGCCGTCTCCTCCATCGCCGAGAGCCTGCCGGCCGACGCCGAGGCCAAGGTGCTGCTGGAGGTCCCCGACGCGGGGGACGCCCTGCTGCTCGACGTCCCGGCCGGGGTCAAGGTCGTGTGGCTGCCGCGCCGCGGCTACGGCAGGCCCACGGCCGGGCACGGCGACCTGCTCGTCGCCGCGGTCCGCGAGGCGCTGGGGGACCGAGGCGCGCCCGGGCGCGCCCCGGCGGGCGGCGCGCGGGAGGCCGACGCCGACGCCGAGGTCGTGTGGGACGTGCCGGGCGACATGGCCGCCGCCCACGACGGCCTCTACGCGTGGCTCGCGGGCGAGGCCGGCGCGGTCAAGCGCCTGCGCCGCCTCCTGGTGGGGGAGTTCGGCGTCGACCGCGCCGCCGTCGCGTTCATGGGCTACTGGCGCCTGGGGCGCGCGGAGTCCGACTGACCCCGGCGGGGGGGGGGGGGGGGGGGGGGGCGGCCCCCCCCCCCGGCGGGCGGCGGGGGGGGCGGCGGGGGGCGCGCCCCCCCCCCGCGGGGGGGGGGGGGCGGGCCGCCGCCCCCCCCCCCCGCCGCGGTTCAGGACAGGATCCTGAACGCGTCGATCATGCCGACCGACGTGGTCTTGTTGACGATCCTGATGGTGTGCGTCCCGCTCGCCATGCCGGTCCTGCGCCAGACGACCTGCTGGGCCTGGCGGGCGCCCGAGACGTAGAGGTTGACGTTGGCCTGGAAGACGTCGTCGATGTACACGTCGACGTTGCCCATGTCGCCGTTGCGCTCTGACAGGTACTCGATGCCGGTGCCGGTGAAGGTGTAACGCGCGACGGCGCCGACCGTGGTGGAGTGGTGGGTGTCGTCGTTGTAGTCGCCGTACCCCCGCGAGGTGGTGTGGTGCCAGTTGGCGTCGTAGGTGACGTTGGTGTTGTTGACCATCGGGTCGGCGGTGCGCGAGGTGCCGAGCGTGGAGTCGGTGCCGCTCAGCCGCTTGGCGTCCTGGTTGACCGACCCCGTGATCGAGGTGGTGGCGTAGGAGCTCAGCGGCTTGGCCGTCCGCTCCACCACGTACACCGTGCCGGCGGCCGTGGGGAAGGTGAACTCGCCGCCGGTGGTGGTGGTCAGGACGGCGTTGTCGGAGGTCCGCCGCACGCGCACCTCCTGGCCGCCCCACGGGTTGACCACCCGCGCGGTGGCGCCCCACAGGCTCTTCAGGCCGACGTACTTGATCTCGCCGGCCTCCTTCTCGGAGCTCACCTGGAAGCCGTTCTTGGCCAGCAGGGTGAACCTGCCGCGGAAGGTGGAGTCGCCGGGCGTCGCCGGGAACACCCTGATCTTGTCGTTGTAGCTCTGCATCAGGGCCTCGTTCATCGCCGACAGATGCACGCCCAGGTACTCGAACACGCCGTTGGTGTTGTTGGTCATGCCGTTCGGGTAGTTCTGGTACTTCTGCAGCATCGTGCGCATGCCCTGGTACGCCTGGTCGCCGAGCCCCAGCCGGGCCGCCTGCACCGCGTCGTTGGCCCACACGTTGCCGTAGGGGAACGGCCGCGCGTTCCAGGTGTTCAGCGCGGTCTGGTGGTCGGGGTAGCCGATGCCGGTGGTGTTGTAGGGCCAGATCACCTCCGAGGCCACGTTCTCGCCGTTGCGGGCCTGGGCGATCGGCGGGTTGTGCGGCAGGTACCTGCCGCTCTCGGCGGGGTAGGGGGCGACGTTGCTCAGCACGTTCTGCCACTGGCTCCGCAGCCCGCTGTCGAGCCCGAGCGACGTGGACGCCTCGATGACCGCCGGGAACAGGCTGCGCACCGCGGCCAGGTCGGTGATCGGGTTGGGGACGTTCCAGTAGGTCTCGTGCGCGTTGGCGTTGGCCATGTAGTACTTGCCGTTGGCGTCACGCGACAGCTTGCCGAGGTAGAACTTGGCCACCTCGCGCATGAACGGGTAGGCCGTGTCGCGCAGGTAGCCTCCGTCGTTGGTGTACTTGTACTGCAGCCACATGTTGAACGCGGCCTGCGGGCCGGTGGTGAAGATGTTCTTGGTGTAGTCGCTGTTCACCGTGCCGCGCGCGTGGCCGTCCCAGCCCATGGTCTCCGGCACCCAGATGCCGTCGATGCCGTACCTCGACTGGGTCAGCGCCTTCAGCGAGTTGTAGTTGCGGCTGTACAGCCGGTTGAAGCCGTTCATCAGGTCGGCGTGGTTGGAGGCGAGGAAGGAGTTGTAGACGTCGCGCTGGTTCCAGTACCAGTAGGCGTTGCTCCACTTGGTGGCGTCGCCGGTCGCCCGGAACACCCCGTTGATGAAGTGGAACGGGTAGTTGCCGTACCCGCCCGCGGCGATCATGTACGTGCTGAGGTAGTAGACGTTCTCCATGTAGTCGGCGTCGCCGGAGCCGTTGCCGTACTGGACGAACGACTTGCCCCAGAACCCGTGCCACCAGTTGCGGAAGTTGTTCAGCGTGCTGGTGTACCCGGTGCTCTTGACGCCGTTGAGGATGGACTTCGCCTGGTTCACCGAGTTGCCGCCAGGAGCGTTGATCCGGCTGGCCGAGGCGAACCAGATCGTGTAGCTGGAGGTGGGCGTGATGGTGATCCGCACCCGGGTGTTGTTGATCACCTGGGTGGTGTAGCTCGCGCCCTCCACGGTGGCCGCCAGGGTGTAGCCGAAGCCCTCGGGGTCGCTCTGCCCCCGGCTCAGGCCGATGCCGCTCGCGTCGGCGTAGGGGGTGACGGTGCGCCAGGTGTTCAGGTCGCGCACGTCGCCGCTGTTGCCGACCGAGTTGAGGTCCCACAGGCTCAGTTCGAAGGACACGCTGGAGACCCCGCCGCGGGTGTCGTCCACGTGCACGCCCATCACCTCGGAGTTGGGGGCGCCCATGACGGTGACGGTGCGGTTGGAGTCGTACCTGGTGGTGAGCGTGCCGTCGTACAGCGACAGTCGCTGCTGGTAGCTGGAGTACCCGCTGTCCATCGGCGGGCTGGTCTGCAGGGTGGCCAGGCCGGCGCCGAAGGCGGTCTGCTGTGAGGTGTCCACGCCGGACACCTGCATCGTCAGCCCGTTCTGGTGCCAGGCCATCGCGCCCATGCGGCCGTTGCCGACGGTGAGGCCGTGCAGCGGGTTGGTGTTCGGGCGGTTGTAGACGATGTCGTGCTTGGCCAGGTAACTGCCGTAGTTCACCCGCAGATTGCCGTTGACCGGGTCGAACGCCTGGTCGGTGGGGGCCGCCATCACGGGGACCGCCGTGATGGCGGCCACGAGGCACACGCCCGCGGCCACGCTCAGCAGATAACGGATCAACCTCATCAACGCCGGACTCCCTTCGTCGCCGCGGTGCCGGCCGCGGCAGCCTCTCTCCGAGGGCGCGCGCGTCGACCAGGCGAGAGCCCCGCCGAATCCTGGACATCGCACTGTCGCGACCTTGGTTCTGTCAGGCGCAGTTAACATCGGATGTCTCCGGGCGTCAAGAGAGGTACGGGTCCGGAGTCCGCCTAGGCGTCAGATGACGAAGCGGAAGCAAGTGCGTACGGGGAGGGGTGTGAGGCGGGAGGTGCCGGGGCGTGCTTCTTGCCTGGCCTTGGCGCTGCGCGAAAATCACCCGATGTATGGCGATGCTACTTGGAGGTAACCGGGGCCCTGAACGCTTGACGCCTCCGCCGGAGCGTGTCATGTTTCGTCGAGATCGGCGAAAGTCTTCCACGGCACGGATCTCGGCTTCTCCTTCAAGGGTGCGGCGGCGCGCTCCTTCTCCTGTAACGCCAAGGAGCACGTCATGCGCAACGCGCCCCCCGTCGCACAGCCGCCTCCCCGGCCCGGCCGCCCGCGGCCGGCCCCGCTACGGGCCCTGGCGGCCCTGGCCGTCGCCGTGGTGGCGGCCTTGTCGGTCCTGTCCGTTCCATCCCCGGCATCGGCGGCACCGTTGACCAAGATCCTCGTGTTCTCCAAGACCGCCGGGTTCCGGCACTCGTCCATCCCGGCCGGCGTCGCGGCCATCCAGCGGCTCGGCGCGGCCAACGGCTTCACGGTGACCGCCACCGAGGACGCCGGGGCGTTCACCACCGCCAACCTGGCCCAGTACGAGGCGGTCGTCTGGCTCTCCACCACCGGCGACGTGCTCAACGCCGCCCAGCAGACGGCCTTCCAGTCCTACATCGCCTCGGGCGGCGGCTACGCCGGCGTGCACGCCGCTGCCGACACCGAGTACGACTGGCCGTGGTACGGCGGCCTGGTGGGCGCGTACTTCAGCTCCCACCCGGCCAACCAGCAGGCCGCCATCCGGGTGGAGGACCGGTCCCACGTCTCCACCTCCCACCTGCCGCAGACCTGGAACCGGCTCGACGAGTGGTACAACTACCGCACCAACCCGCGCTCCGCGGTCAAGGTGCTGGCCAGCCTCGATGAGTCCTCCTACTCCGGCGGGACGATGGGGGACCACCCCATCACCTGGTGCCAGAACTACGGCGGCGGCAGGTCCTGGTACACCGGCCTCGGCCACACCGAGGAGTCGTACACCGAGCCCCACTTCACCAGGATGCTGCTGGGCGGCATCCAGTTCGCGGCGGGCGCCAGGGCCGCCGACTGCCGGCCGGAGACCGGTTACACCCCGCTCTTCGACGGCACCCAGACCTCCCTGTCGCGGTGGCGGCAGGCCGGGCCCGGCGGGTTCACCCTGGCCGACGGCACGCTGACCTCCTTCGGCGGCATGGGCCTGCTGTGGTACCCGGTCAGCACCTTCGGCGACTACTCCCTCAAGGTCGACTGGATGATGCCCGGCGACGACAACGGCGGGGTGTTCATCGGCTTCCCCGACCCCCGGGGCGACCCCTGGAAGCCGGTCGACCAGGGACACGAGATCCAGATCGACGCCACCGACGCCGACCCGTCGCGCACCACGGGCGGCGTCTACGGCTTCAAGGCCCCCGACGCCGCCCTGCGCGCCGCCGCGCTCAACCCGCCCGGGTCGTGGAACACCTACGAGATCGGCGTGCACGGGCAGCGCGTCGAGATATGGCTGAACGGCGTCAAGATCAACGACTACACGAGCGCCCGCGCCATCGCCAACGGGTACATCGGCCTGCAGAACGACGGCGACGGGCTCGACATCAACTACCGCAACGTCAGGATCAGGCGGGACGCCGCCGTCACCGACCTGGCGCGGGGCCGCCCGGTCACCGTCTCCAGCGTCGAGCCCGGCAGCCGGCACGCCGGGGCCAACGCCGTCGACGGCGACTCCGCGACCCGGTGGGGCAGCGCGTACTCCGACCCGCAGTGGATCACCGTGGATCTCGGCTCCTCGCGCACCCTCTCCCGAGCCAGGCTGACCTGGGAGACGGCCTACGGGCGGGCCTACCAGGTCCAGGCCTCCGCCGACAACGCCACCTGGCGCACCGTCTACTCCACCACCACCGGGAACGGCGGCGTCGACGAGGTCACCCTCGACGGCACCGGCCGGTACGTGCGGGTCTACGGCACCCAGCGGGCGACCCAGTGGGGCTACTCCCTCTGGGATCTGAACGTCTACGGCGGCTGACCGGCCGTCCCCGCGGCGGTCCCGCGCCCGTCGCGGCGCGGGCCGCCGGCCCACCGGCGCCGCCTGAGGCGCCGTCCCCCCAGCCAGCGTTCCTGGAGCAACCATGTCTGCTTTCGCGCGCCTTCGAACGGTCGCCGGCGCGGTACTGCTCGCCTTCGCCTCGGTCGTGACGGCGGGAGCCGTCGACGGCACCGCCGGCGCCGCGGCGACCGCGGCGGGCCCGCCCGCCGCCTCGGTGCCCGCGGCCCCGCCCGCCCGCGCCGCCCTGCTGGCCCCGCCCGCCACCAGCGGGTTCGAGAAGGTCAAGCTGGACGGCGGCCTGTCGATGGGCGAGCCCATCGAGCTGTCGGTCCTGCCCGACGGCAAGGTCCTCTACATCAACCGGGGGTCCAGCGCCGCAGGCGGCCAGGTGCGGCTGTACAGCCCGGCCACCCGGACCACGAGCGTCGCGCTCACCGTGCAGCTCGACGCCCGGTTCGAGGACGGCCTCATCGGGATCACCCTGCACCCGCGCTTCGCCGCCAACCGCTGGGTGTACCTGTTCTACTCGCCGAAGGTGACGCCGCTGGTCAACCGGATCTCCCGATTCACCTTCAACGCCACCGCCAACGTCCTCGACCCGGCGAGCGAGGACATGATCATCGAATGGCCGACCGAGCGCGACCTGTGCTGCCACTCGGCCGGGTCGATGAGCTGGGACTCCAACGAGAACCTGTACTTCGCGGTGGGCGACAACACCAACTCCGGCGGCGACTCGGCCGGCATGGCGCCCATCGACGAGCGGACCGGCCGCAACCCCCAGTACGACGCGCAGCGCACCTCGGGCAACACCAACGACCTGCGCGGCAAGATCAACCGCATCCACCCGGAGAACAACGGGACCTACACCGTCCCGGCCGGCAACCTGTTCGCCCCGGGCACCGCGTCCACCCGGCCCGAGATCTACATCATGGGCACCCGCAACCCGTACCGCGTCTGGGTCGACAGGCAGGCGAACAACACCCTGTACTGGGGCGAGGTCGGCCCCGACGCGGGGGCGACCATCGCCAACCGCGGCCCGGCCGCCTACGACGAGTTCAACCGCGCCACCGGCCCGGGCAACTACGGCTGGCCGTACTGCGGCGGGCCCGACGTGGCCTACAACGACTGGGACTTCGCCGCCAACGCGCCCCGCGGCTGGTTCCCCTGCGGCGGCACGGCCGGGCCCGTCAACGACTCGCCGCGCAACACCGGCCTGCGTCAGCTCCCGCCCACCAAGCCCGCGCTGGTGTGGGAGCAGCACGGCGGCAGCAGGGAGTGGCCGGCCCTGGACAACCCCGGAGGCTGCGGCTCGCCCAACCACGCCGAGGTCTACCACTACAACGCGGGCCTCGTCTCGGACGTGAAGTGGCCCGCCTACTATGACGACAAGCTGCTGATCTCCGAGTACTGCCGCAACTGGATCAAGGAGGTCCAGTTCGGCGACGGCGACCCTTCCACCGGCACGCCGACGATCATCGAGCCGGTGCTGCAGGGCATGAGCTTCGTCCACCCCATCGACATGGAGTTCGGCCCCGACGGGTCGCTGTACCTGCTGGAGTACGGCAGCGGATACTTCTCCGGCGCCGCCGACGCCGGCCTCTACAAGATCAACTACGTGCAGGGCGGGCGGTCACCCGTCGCCGTCGCGTCGGTGAACAGGGACAACGGCCTGCCCCCGCTCGCGGTGACCTTCTCCAGCGCCGGCAGCTCCGACCCCGACGGCGAGCCGCTGACCCACGCCTGGGACTTCGACGACAACGGCACCACCGACTCCACCGCCGCCAACCCCTCCCACACCTACACCACCGCCGGCGACAAGCGGGCCCGCCTCACCGTCCGCGACCCCGGCGGGCGCACCGGGACGGTCGTGGTCGCGGTCGTGGTCGGCAACGACCGGCCGGCCGTGACGCTGTCGGGCCTTCCCGCCGGCGGCATGTACGGCTGGGGAGAGAACCTGACCGCGACCGGGGGTGCCACCGACCCGCAGGACGGCACCGTCCCCTGCGCGAGCGTCGTCGTCCGCGCCGCGCTCGGCCACCAGGAGCACGCGCACGAGGAGGGGGAGGGCACCGGCTGCGGCTTCACGGTCAACACCGGCCCCATCCACGCCGGCCTGGACGCGACGCAGTTCTTCGTCATGCGCTCCTCCTACACCGACAGGGGCGCCGCCGGCACCGTCCCGCTCACCGGCCAGCGGGAGATCACCCTGTGGCCCAAGCAGTGGCAGGCCGAGCACTACGTGCAGCTCAACGGGCCCAGGGTCATCGAGCAGAGCGCGGCCGAGGGCGGCAAGCGGCTCGGCGACATCCAGAACGGCGAGTGGGTCCGCCACCACCCGGTCAGCCTGAGGGGCATCAACCAGGTCAAGGCGCGGGTCTCCTCCGCCAACGCGGGCGGCACCCTGTCGTTCCGCTACGACTCGCCCACCGGCCCGGAGGTCGCGCGGTTCACGGTGGCGAGCACCGGGGGGTGGGACAACTACGTGGAGCTCACCGCGCCGGTCACCAAGCCCGACGACGGCACCCACGATCTCTACCTGGTCTTCTCCGGCACCAACACCGGCACCAGCGCCCTGTACGACGTCGACAGTTACACCTTCGCGGGCCCCGGCGTCAGCACCCCGTCCGGCACCGGCACCGACCTCGCGCGGGGACGGCCGGTGACCGTCTCCAGCGTCGCCGACGGCCTGACCGGCGCGAGCGCGGTCGACGGCGACTCCGCGACCCGGTGGGGCAGCGCGTACTCCGACCCGCAGTGGATCACCGTGGATCTCGGCTCCTCGCGCACCCTCTCCCGAGCCAGGCTGACCTGGGAGACGGCCTACGGGCGGGCCTACCAGGTCCAGGCCTCCGCCGACAACGCCACCTGGCGCACCGTCTACTCCACCACCACCGGGAACGGCGGCGTCGACGAGGTCGCGCTGAACGGCACCGGCCGGTACGTGCGGGTCTACGGCACCCAACGGGGGACCCAGTGGGGCTACTCCCTCTGGGATCTGAACGTCTACGGAACCTGACCGGAGCCGGCGGGTCACGCCGCGCCACGCCGTCCGGCACGGCGTGGCGCGGCTCGTGCATACCGGGCGTTAAGCGAGTGATCAGGCGATATAAGCCTAAATGTTTGCTTTGACCGCTGTGACCGCCCATGTCCGAAGGGGTATGGCGACATTGATCTGTTCCGCGAGTTTTCGGAAGGCGGTGAGGTTATGACCAGACCGACCGGCCTTGAGGCGCATCCGGACATCGTCCAGATGCGCGCCAAGTACGAGACGGCGAGCTCCAGCATGGTCGCCCAGATGATCGACGGGCTGACCCTGCTCGCGGGGCTCTATCTGGCGATATCGCCATGGGTGGTGGGGTTCAACGGCCTGTCGAGGCTCGCCGTGAACAACATGGTCATCGGCCTGGCGCTGGCGGCCCTCGCTCTGGGGTTCGCGTCCGCCTATGGGCGCACCCACGGTCTGACGTGGATCGCCCCCATCCTGGGGGTGTGGACGATCCTGTCGCCCTGGATCATCCGGTCGGCCACGACGAGTTCCATCTGGAACAACGTCGTCACCGGAATCGTCATCCTGCTGCTCGGCCTGGGTGCGATGGCCGTCGGCAACCGCCACATACCGACGCCCGCGGCCATGAGGTGAGCCGAGTGGTCCGGGTGTGGCGGCGCACACCACGCCACGCCCGGCCCCCGGCCCGCCTCGGGCGGACGCCCTGTTTGCCGGTCCGGGCGCGGGTAAGTGTGCGCCCGTGACGGAGCTTCGACACAGCGACCCCGCCGAGCCCGGCATCCGCCGCAGACGGCACGGCAAGGGATTCAGCTACCGCTGGCCCGACGGCCGCCCGGTGACCGGCAAGACGACGCTTGAGCGCATCCGGGGCCTCGGCATACCGCCCGCCTGGTCCGACGTCTGGATCTGCCGCTCGCCCGAGGGGCACATCCAGGCCACCGGCACCGACAAGGCCGGCAGGCGCCAGTACCGGTACCACGACGTCTGGCGGGTGGAGCAGGACCGGGTGAAGTTCGACCGGGTCCGCGAGATGGCGGCCCGGCTCCCGGACTTCAGGCAGACCGTCCACGAGCACCTGCAGGGGGAGGACCTGTCGCGACGGCGCGTGCTCGCCGCCGCGGCGCGCATGCTCGACATCGGCTTCTTCCGCGTCGGCGGCGAGGAGTACGACTCCTTCGGGCTGGCGACGCTGCGCATGGAGCACATCAGGTGCGACGGCGGCCGGGTGTCGTGCCTGTATCCCGCCAAGGGCGGCAAGACCCGGGAGCTGGAGCTCGTCGACACCGACGTCTGCAGGGTGGTCACCGCCCTGCACAAGGGGAGGGAGGAGGGGGAGCTGCTGCGGTTCGAGGACAACGGCACGTGGGTCGACGTCCGCAGCGCCGACATCAACTCCTACCTCCGCGAGACGCTCGACTGCGACGTGTCGGCCAAGGACTTCCGCACCTGGCACGCCACCGTGCTGGCCGCCGTCGGCCTCGCGGTGTCCTCACGCGCCCGGCACAGGACCGGCAGGAAGCGCGCGGTCAACCGCGTCGTCTCGGAGGTGGCCGAGTACCTCGGCAACACCCCGGCCGTCGCCCGCGCCTCCTACATCGACCCGCGGGTGATCGAGGCGTACGAGAAGGGGCGGACGATCGAACGGGCGCTCGCCCAGCTAGGGGCCGACGCCGCCTTCGGGCAGCTCGCGACGCACGGCGGCGTGGAACGGGCCGTCATCTCCCTGATCCGCCGCTCCACCTAGTTTGCCCCGCACGTCAGGGGGCACCCAGGCGACAAGCCGGAAAGGGGGTACGCATGACAAGCCTCAGAGAACGTGACGTCACGGCGCGCCCGGACGCGGCACCCACCACCGCGGACCTCATCAAACGACTCTCCGAGGAGGTCTCCCGGCTGGTCCGGGACGAGATCCGCCTGGCCACGCTCGAACTGTCCCGCAAGGGGCGCCGGGCCCGCATGGGCGCCGGCATGTTCGGCGGCGCCGCCGCGTGCGCCCTGTACGGCGCCGGAGCCCTGGTCGCGGCCGTCATCATGCTGCTGGCCACCGTGCTCACGCCCTGGATCGCCGCCGCCGTGGTCGGCGTGGTCCTGCTCGTGGTGGCCGGCGTGCTCGCGCTCGCGGGCAAGGGACAGGTGGGCCGGGCGACGCCGCCGCTTCCCCAGGAGGCCATGAAGAGCATCAGGGCCGATGTCGACGCCGTGAAAGAGGGGGCACACCGATGACCGAGACCGATCCCGCGAACACCTGGCACCGCCCGACCGCGGGCGAGGTGGGCCTGCACCGGCAGGAGCCCGGCACCGCGACCCCCGAGTCGGCGGGGCCGTCGCTCAACGTGCCCGAGGTGCACGCCCCGCCCAAGCCGTACGTCAAGCCCGTGGTCTCCCACGGGGCGGGCGACCCGCTCGCCGGGCTGTCCGGCCCCGCCCGCGCGGCGCACGAGGCGCCGCCCGCCGAGCCCGGGCACGACCGCCCGCCCGCCGGGGAAGGCGTCGCCGAGCGGGACGGGCACCGGCGCGGGGGGACGGAGGAGGAGGCGCTCCGCCAGGACATCGCCCACACCCGCGAGGAGCTCGGGCGCACGGTCGAGGCGCTGGCGCACAAGGTCGACGTCAAGGCCCGGGCACGGCAGCACGCCGTCCGGACCGGGGTGGTGGCCCGCGAGAAGGCCGTGCGGACGGGGGCGGTGGCCCGGGAGAGGGCCACCATGCTGGCCGACCGGCTCCGCGCCGCGGCCACCAACACGGGCGAGCCCAAGGGCCCCGGGCGCACGTACGGCGGGGACGGCGCGGGCGGCCCGGCCGGCGTCGCCGACCGCCTGGTGCACGAGGCGGCGCGCCGCCCGGTGTGGATCATCGCCGCGGGCGCGGTGACCATGGTCGGCGCGGGCTGGGTGAACCTCATGGGCAGGCGCTCGCGGCGCGTAACCGGCCGCCGGGGCGCCGCCGCGTTCCGCCGGTAGGCGGGGACGCTCGTGTTCACGAGCAGGCGGCCCCCGGGCCGCCTGCTCTCACGTGCGCTCAGTCGACCTCGGCGCTGCCCCTGACGCGCAGCTTGCGGCGGGCGCGCTCGTAGAACGTCGTGGTGCCGAGCCGCACCACGCGGCCGGCGCCGCGCAGCGCGGTCACCGTGACGCTGTCGCCGGGGCCCAGGTTGCCGCCGATGGTGCCGTCGACCTCCACGGCGAGCCTGCCGCTGCTGGGAAGCAGGTCGAGCGTCACCTCCTCCTCGGCCGAGAGCACCAGGGCGCGGTTGAACGAGGAGTGCGCGGCGGCCGGGACGACGAGGAACCCCTCCACCATGGGGGAGACCAGCGGGCCTCCCGCCGAGAAGCTGTAGGCGGTCGACCCGGTGGAGGTGGCCACGATCACCGCGTCGGAGGCGTAGCGGACGAACGGGTTGCCGCCCACCGAGATCGACACCGCGGCGAGCCCGTCGCCGGGGATGCGCACCAGCGCGATGTCGTTGAAGGCGGTCACCGCCGGCCCGCAGGAGAGCGTGGCCCGCACGGCCATGCGCGGCTCGATCGTGAAGCGGTGTTCGTCGATGGCCGACAGCGCGGTCGGCAGCTCCTCCACGTCGATCTCGGCCAGGAACCCCAGCTTGCCCAGGTTCACCCCGAGCACCGGAGTGGTGCGCCCGGAGACCAGGCGCATGGTGCGCAGCATGGTGCCGTCCCCGCCCAGGCTGACCAGCAGGTCGGCCGAGTTCACCAGGGTGGCGCTGTCGACCGCCACGGCGCTGCAGTGGATGCGGTCGACCTCGTCGGGGAGGCCGAGCACCGTGTTGCCACGGCCCTGCGCCCACTCGACGATCGTGTCGATGGCCTGCTTGGAGTCGCGCTGCGGGTGGAGTACGAGCCCGACGGTCTTGACCATGCCCATGGCGCAACTGTACGGCGGCCGCGGGACCCGCTCGTGACGGCGCCGGGCTTCGCCGCCCGCGCGGCGGTGGGAACGGGACGGGCATGCCTTCCCGGCGGCCCGCTATAGGTGAGTCATGCTCAATGACGACCGGCCCTTCCATGATGGAAGACCTGCCGTCCACGATATCTGTAGTCGGCGATATGACCGCTCACGCGTGCATATGGTGCTGAGACCAGCTCAGGGTGACGGGGGGCGGCCCGCGGTTCGGCGCGGCGCTGGTGGGCCCACCGATAAAGGTGCGGCCGCCCGAAACCGCGGAGTTACGCCTAGGGGGCGGCAATGTGTCGTGGTGTTCTCCGCGTGGGAGAGGCCGGAAGGCGGGTATATTCTTGAGGAGTTGAACTAAGCCCTGTGAAAGGAGTGCGAGATGGCGACACAGATCCAGACGCTTCTCATCGACGACATCGATGGGGGCGAAGCAAAAGAGACCGTCGTCTTCGCCATTGACGGCACCAGCTACGAGATCGATCTGAACGACAAAAACGCCAGGAATCTCCGTGAGGCCCTTTCGCCTTTCGTGTCCAGCGCCCGCAAGGCCGATGGCGGCGGTGCCGCCCGCGGCCGTAAGCGGGGCGGTGGCCAGCGGCCCTCTCGTGACAAAAGCTCCGAGATCCGGGCGTGGGCCAAGGCGCACGGGCTGAACGTCAGCGAGCGCGGCCGGATCGCCTCGCACATCGTCGCGCAGTACGAAGCGGCTCAGTGAATGAGTAACCCGTCCCACCTCGATTGAGCCGCCCCGACGAGCACGAGATCCGCCGGCCGGATCATCCCAGGGCCGCCTTTGTGGCGGCCGTGCTCGCATCGGGCGGGGTGGCCGCGCCGTCCTTCGGCGCGGGCGCGCCCGCTTCCCGCCGCCGGCGAAGACGGGCCTGGCCAGGGCCGTCACGGCTGTCACGACCGTGCCCGGACCGCCGGCGTCACGAGCCGGCTTTCGGGAAGGTGATGCTGACTTCAGCGAATTTGTCAGCGTGAGCCCTATTCGTTGCCTGCTCGTGTGTTAGCCGCCCCCGGTGGTCACCGGGGTGCCGGCCCGGCGAAATCCCGGCATCGCGGCACACCGTCATCGCCTCCGTCCATTCGGGTGATAACCCCTGCGATGGGGCGCCGATCCGTGCTCGGCTTGAGCCGCCGGGCTTCCGGGCACCCGTATGCGGGCCGGTTCTCGTGGCAATCCCGAAATCTCTGCCCTCCGTGACACTTGACGCGGAGGGCGATCTCCGCGATTATCAGGCCCTCGGCCGCCCGGGAGCCGATCCCGCGCCCCGAAGATCCGCCGTGCGCCACGAGCGCCGGCCGCGACCGGGCGCCCCCAAACTATTGGCCCGTGGCCGAGCATTGCCCGGGCCTATTTCCCCGCAGGGGCCGGTCAATCGCAGGCCGGAGCCCCGGCCGGCGGTGTGCCGGCCATTCGGGCGCCCGCCAATGGCACGCCTTACGTGGCGGCCGATAAGGCAATGCCCTGGCGCCATCGTTTTGCGCCTCATCTCCGACAGAGAGTAGGAATAATACGAGCAGCATTTTGTCACCTTGTGTGAGCAACCTATGGCGGTATGTCGTGACTTTTATCGCCGCCATATGGCCGGGCCCTCGCATCCGGAGCACCGCCGGGGCGGGGGGCGCTTCCGGGGGACGGCGACGGGCGCACCTGCCACGCCCGTGCCGTTCACCGCATGGTTCACACCGTTGGCCGTCGCGCGATTACCGCCGCGAACGTCAAATGGCGATCCATTCGGTGACCACCACGGCGTCGCCGAACCGGCAGCGCAGGCTGAACGGCCCCGCGGGCACCCGCTCGCACACGAAGCGGCCGGCGGCGTCGGCCGTCACCGCGGCCGGGTGGCCCAGCACCTCGATCTCGACCGGCAGGGGAGGGATCACCTGGCCGAGGACGCGGCCGGTGGCGCCGGCGACCGTGACCTCCACGTCGATGGTCACCCAGGGGGTGTGGAAGGTGGCCAGGCGCGGCTGGTCGCCGCCCCGCACGCGCGCGGGCTCGGCCAGCGAGTCGAAGGCCAGGGCGGCCAGCTCGGCGTCCATCGTGCGCAGCGTGAAGGCCTCCACGGCGATCTGGAGCAGCTCAGGCGGCACCGGGTCGATGAGCGCCGCCGCCTGGCGCAGCGCCTCCTCCAGCCGTGCGTCCTCGTCCATGGCCTCCTCGCCCGGCCCGCGGCCGTCCGCCGGGTCCCCGCCGGAGCCCCCGGCGCTCATCGCCGCGCCCGCCCGGCGCTCACCGGACGCCCCGCTCGGCCAGCAGCGCCCTCAGGCGGCGCAGGCAGCGCTGGCGGGTCGGCCCGATGCCGCCGACCGGGATGCCCAGCGCCGCCGACACCTCGGCGTACTGCGGGCGGGGGCTGGCCATCAGCACGCGCAGCAGGCGCCTGCAGGCCTCGCTCAGCTCCTCGAACGCCGCCCACATCACCCGCAGGCGCTCCGCCCGCGCGTCCTCCTCCTCCGACGACAGCAGCGCCTCCTCCGGCGTCCACGGGTCGGGGACGCGCTCGAAGACCTCGGGGTCGCCGGAGGGGGAGACCCGGCGGGCGGCCTGGATGATCTTCAGGCATTCGTGCCGCGCCGTGCTGGCCAGCCATGAGCCCACCTTCCCGGGCTCGCGGACGCGCGTGAGGTTCTGCAGGAGCCGGAACCACGTCGTCTGGAACACCTCGCGCCCGTCGGCGTCCGACAGCCCGTAGGCGCGCACGACCGACCACACGAGGGGGGAGAGCCCTTCGACGAGGGCCTTCCACGCGGCGGCGTCACCGCCCGCGGCGGCCACGAAGACGTCGCCGATCGTCTCACGGTCCACGGGAGATCCCTTACGGCGGGGATCATCATCGTACGCCGCACGGCCCCCCGCGCACGCCCGCTCCGGCGCTCTCCCCCGAGGGGCGGTCTCATGGCTGCGGCGGCGCGGGTAAGGGCGGGAAGGCGGCCACGGGCTGGGCGTCCCACCCGTCGGGGCGCAGGGCGCGCGCCCGCCGTCCCCGCACCGTCACGTGCTCGGAGCGATCCTGGATGAGGTCGCGGGCGGCGGCCCGAGGATCGGACACGTTCTTCTCGAGCATGTAGTTGACGACCATGGCGGCGACGAGCGGTGTGGCGAACGACGTGCCGCTCCAGATGGCCCGCCCGTCGAACTCGGCGGTCGACACCCGCGCGGGCGAGTCGGCGTCCTCGACGCTCAGCCGCCCGACGCGCGGCGGGAATCCGCAGGTGCAGTCGTAGTAGAACGGGCGGGGATCATCGGGGTCGAGCTTGTAGCGGCAGTGGTCGAACGTCGAGTGCTGGTACAGGTACGGGTCGTCGGTGCCGGCGCGGCCGGCGAACGGGCCGACCAGGCGCTCGCCGGGCGCGAACACGCTCACCCAGTCGCCGTGGTTGCTGAAGCACGCGCTGCCGTCGCCGTCGGCGCGCAGCGCGCCCACCGACAGCACGCCGGCGCGGTGCGGGGTGAGGGTGTGCGCCGCGGGCCAGAACGGCACGTCGGAGCCGTTGTTGCCGGCGGCGGCCACGAGCAGCGTGCCCTCCCTGACGTCCAGCTCCCGCATGAAGTCCTCCAGGCCCATCAGCGGCCCGCCGTCGTCGCTCTCGGTGCCGGCCGAAAGGCTGATCACGGCCGGCCAGTCGGGCCCCAGGGCGTCCAGCAGCGTCTGGCCGAAGTCGTCCTCCAGGATGGACCCCGCGTCGTTGAGCGCGGCCGACACCCGCACCCGCGCGGACGGCGCCACGGCGACCAGCAGCCCGGCGATGAACGTGCCGTGCCCGGCGTACATCGGGATGTGGCCGTCGGCGAAGGCGGGCTTGTTGAACCCCTCCGCCCTGACGTGCGCCATCCACGGATGCTCGGTCTCGAACCCCTGCAGCAGCCCGGTGTCGATGATCATCACTTCGACGCCGGAGAGCGCGGCGCCCGTCATGGACGGGCGCGGGTGCAGGTCGGCGTCGGTCGGCGCCGGCTCGTCGGAGGGGCAGGAGTTCACCACCCCGGGGGTGATGGCGACGACGTTGTTGCGGCTGAGCATCCGCCGCCCGTTGCGCGTCTCCATCTCCCGCAGTTTGCCGAGGGTCTCGGTCACCCCGCCGTCACGCGAGTCGGACAGGGAGGGGTCGACGACCTCGATCCGCACCAGGCCCGCCCGCGCCTCGCTCTCGTGCGGCACCCGCACGGACTCGGTCCGCCCCACGTTGACCGCGGGGACGACGTCGGGCAGCTCCTCCACGCGGGCCAGCACGTGGCCGCTCTGGTAGATGTACCTGGGGTCGTCGTCGTGCGGGCCCGCGACCAGCTCCACGCCCCCCATCGCCTCGGAGATGAGCCTCATCTGTTCCCTGAACCGGTCGAGCGCCATCGCAGCTCCCCTTCGAGCGGTGGTCGGTGCATGTCTTCGCCCGTAAGAGCCGGATGACGCTCGGCTGATACACGTGGACGCCCCCGAGCCCCACGTTTAGCATCTCGTGCGTGGGTGGGGGAAGCGCACCGGTGCGCGAGAGGGCGGGGTCGGCCGCCGACCTGCTCCCCATGGTGTTCGCGCGCCCCGCCGAGGCGCTGGCCCGGGCCCGGGCGCTGCTGTCCTCGGCGCCCCCGCCGCACGACGCCTCCGTCGCCCACCAGGTGATCGGCATCTGGGAGCGCGACTTCGGCGACCTCACCGTCGCCATCGGCCACCTGCGGCGGGCCCGCTCGCTCGCCCGCCGGAGCGGCTCGCCCGACCGGGAGGCCGACGCGCTCGCCGCCCTCGGCGTCGCCGTCGTCCACGCCGGCCGCACCGCCGAGGGGCTGGCCTGCCTGGACGCCGCGGCGGTGCGCGGCGACTCCCTGACGGCGGCCCGCGTGCTGTTCCGGCGCGGGCGCGTCCTGTGGATCCTCGGCCGCCACCGGGAGGCGCTGGACGACCTGCGACGCGCCGTCCCGGTGCTGCGGGCGGCCGGCGACACGATCTGGACCGCGCGCGCCCTGACCCTGCGCGGGCTGGTGCACCTTTCCTTCGGCGCCATCGAGCAGGTCGACCTCGACTTCTCCGCCGCCGAGCGGCTGTGGGAGCTCACCGAGCAGGACCACGACCGCGTCCTGGCCGTCTGGAACCGCGGCTCGGTGGCGTACCGCGCCGGCGACCTGCCCGCCGCCCTGCGCCACTACGACGAGGTGGCCATCCGGCTCGGCGCCCTCGGCACCCCCGCGCTGGCCCTGTACATCGACCGGTGCGCGGTGCTGCTCGCGGCGGGGCTGGCCGAAGAGGCGCTCCAGGAGGCCGACCGGGCGGCGGCCCTGATCGACCAGACGCGCGGGCAGGCGACGGTGAAGGCCGAGCTGGTGCTCGTCGCCGCCCAGTCGGCGATGGCCGCGGGCGACCCAGGCACCGCGGTCGCGCGCGCCCTCACCGCCCTGCGGCTGTTCACCAGCCAGCGCCGTGGCTGGTGGGAGGCCCACGCCCGGCTCGTGCTGTTCCAGGCCCGCGTCGCCGGCGGCCGGGTCTCCGGGCGCATGGTGGGCGACATCGCGGTGCTCGCCGCCCGCCTGGCCCGGCTCGGCTCGCCGGAGACCGTCCAGGCGTCCCTGCTCGCCGGCCGCGCCGCCCTGGCCCTGGGCTGGGCGTCCGACGCCGACCGGCACCTGGCCGCGGCGGCCTCCGGACGCCACCGGGGCCCGGCCCCGGCCCGCGCCGACGGCTGGCTGGCCGAGGCGCTGCGCGCCGCCGCCGCCGGCCGCGCCCGCACGGTGTTCCACGCCTGCCGCAGCGGCCTGGACGCGCTGGACGAGCACCGGCTGACCCTGGGCGCCTCCGAGCTGCGGGCGCGGGCCACGGCGCAGGGCGCCGAGCTGGCCGCCGTCGCCCAGCGCGCCGCCCTGCGCTCCGGCGACCCCCGGCGGCTGCTGGTGTGGAGCGAGCGGTGGCGGGCGACCGCGCTGGCCGTCCCGCCGTCCCGCCCGCCGGTCGACCAGGACGTGCTCCGGGACACCACCGCGTACCGCGAGATCACCGGCCGGGTCGAGGCGGCCCGGTCCGAGGGGCGGCCCGCCCCGGCGCTGGAGCGCGAGCAGCGGCGGCTGGAGCGGGCGATCCGCGCGCGGACGCTCCGCTCGCGCGGCGAGGGCACCGCCGAAGGCCGGCCCTTCGACCCGCGCGCGCTCCTGGAGGAGCTCGGCGACGGCTGGCTCGTCGAGATCGTCGACGTCGACGGCGACGTCCACGTGCTGCTGTGCGGCAGGGGCAGGGTCCGCCGCTTCCAGGCCGGCCGGGTGGCCGACGCCGCCGGCGAGATCGAGCACCTGCGGGCGGGTTTGCGCCGCCTGGCCTACGAGCCCGCCCCCGCCGGGCCGGCGGCGCGGCCGTCCGGCCCGGCGGCCGCGCGGCTGCTGGCGCTGGAGGCCGGGGCGCGCCGGCTCCAGGAGACGCTGCTGGGCCCCGCCGTGCGCCACCTGGGGCCGGGCGCGGTGGTGATGGTCCCGCCGGGCCGGCTGCACGGGGTGCCGTGGGCGGCGCTCCCGGCGCTGCGCGACCGCGTGCTCGGCGTCTCGCCGTCGGCGCGCGCCTGGCTGCGGGCCAAGCGGGTGCCGGCCCCGGCCGGGGGCGGCGTCGTGCTCGTGCGCGGGCCCGGCCTCGCCACCGGTGGCGGCGAGGTCCCCTCCCTGGCCGGCGCGTACCCGGCGGCGACCGTGCTGCGCGACGGCACCGCCACCGTCTCGGCCGTGCTCGCGGCCGTCGACGGGGCTCCGCTCGCGCACATCGCCGCGCACGGGGACTTCCGCGCCGACAGCCCGATGTTCTCCTCGCTGCGCATGGACGACGGCAGGCTCACCGTGCACGACGTCGAAGGGCTGGGCCGCGCCCCGTACCGCATCGTCCTGCCGAGCTGCGACTCCGGCCGCCTCGCGCCGGTGGGAGCCGACGAGCTGCTCGGCCTGGCCGCCGCGCTGCTGCCCCTGGGCACCGCGGGGATCGTGGCCAGTCTCGTGCCGGTCAGCGACGAGGCGGTGGTGCCGCTGATGCTGTCCCTGCACGACGGGCTGCGCGCCGGCCTGGGCATGGCCGAGGCGCTGCGCGACGCCAGGCGCGCGCTGCCCGGCGATCCCGGCCACCAGGCCACCGGCTGGTCGTTCACCGCCATCGGCGCGGCCTGAGCGCACCGGCGCGCTCTGCCCGGGGCCGCGCGCCGGAAGATGGGTAGCGCCTTACTCATGCGCGCGCGGCGCCGGCTTCCCAGCCTTGTCGGTACATCGACAGGAGGCCGAAGATGAGCATGACCTACGACGGCGAGCACACCCGGTACTGCGAGCTGGCGGCCCAGTCCGTACTGACCCCGGCCGACGGGCTGGGCGGCAGGCGACTGGCGGCCCTCGTCTCGGGACGGCTGAAGTGGCTGAACGGCACCGTGCTGCACTACTACTTCTTCGACCGCGAGACCGACGGCTCCATGGTCCAGATCAGCGACGGGCCGTCCAGGTTCGTCTCCTGGGTGGGCGACGAGGCGCAGCGCGAGGCCGTCCGCCAGGCGTTCCGCCAATGGAAGGAGGTCGGCATCGGCCTGGAGTTCACCGAGGTCGCCGACCGCGACGAGGCCGAGATCCGCATCGGGTTCATGCGCGGCGACGGCTCGTGGTCCTACCTCGGGCGCGACGCGCTGGGCATCCCCACCGGCGAGCGCACGGTCAACTTCGGCTGGCCGCTGACCACCGCCCACGGGCGCGCGACGGCGCTGCACGAGCTCGGGCACGTCCTCGGCATGCCCCACGAGCACCAGAGCCCGTTCGCCGGCATCGTGTGGGACGAGGAGGCGGTCTACCGCGAGCTGGCCGGCCCGCCCAACATGTGGTCCCGGCAGAAGACCTTCCACAACATCATCCGCAAGCTCGACCCGGCGGAGGTCGACGGCTCGCCGTGGGACTTCCAGTCGATCATGGAGTACGAGTTCGGGGAGGGGATGATCCTGGAGCCCGAGGAGTTCCGCAAGGGCCTGGTCCCCCCGGGCACGCTCTCCCGGCTCGACGCCGAGTTCGCGCGCCGCTGGTACCCCGCGACCGGCCCCGCGGGGCCGGTCCGGCTGTCGGCGTTCACCTCCGTCCCGCTCGACCTGGGGCCCGGCGAGCAGGCCGACCACCTGATCGTCCCCGAGGGCACCCGCGACTACACCGTCGCCACGTTCGGCCAGAGCGACACCGTGCTCGGGCTGTTCGAGGAGATCGACGGCGAGCCCCGTTTCATGGAGGCCGACGACGACGGCGGACGGCCGCGCAACTCCTCGGTCACCGCCCATCTGGTGAAGGGCCGCCGGTACGTCGTGCGCGTGCGCCTGTACTCGGCCCGAGGGTCGGGACAGGCCGCGCTCATGTACTGGTGAGGCCGCGCCGTCCCCGTGACGCCGGGTCAGGTGCCCGTCAACTCCTGCCCAAGTGCGTGTGACATCCAGGTAGCCGTGGGGGGATATGGGTAGCCATCCGAGCAGTTGTCCATCAAGGGGGAGATGGCATGAAGCGTGCTGTCATGGGGGCGGTGACGCTCGGCGGGATCGGCATGGGGACGATGCGGTGGCTCGCGTCGCGCCGGACCAAGGAGAAGGCCTACCGCGAGGCGAGCAGGTGGTTGATGGTCACCGTCAACCGGCGGCCCGAGGAGGTGGTGCCGGAGGGGCGCCTGCCCGAGCCGCTGGCCAGGCTCGGGGACACGATCGAGGTGATGGTGCGCGAGGCGCCGGGCGACCGGGGCACCGAGCTGGGCGCCCGGCCGCTGGCCCCGGTGCCCTCGGGGGCCGAGGAGGTCATGGCCCGGCTCGGCGGCACCGATCCGCGCCAGGCGGTGCGGCGGGCGCTGCGCGAGTCGAAGTGCCTGATCGAGACCGGTGAGGTGCTGCGGTCGTCGAGCGTCTCGGGGACGAGGCGGCCGACTCCGGCGGGCGCGCTGGTGGACATGGCCGCGCGGCGCGCGGGCGGGGAGGGACGGCTGTGAAGGCACTGTGCTGGCAGGGTGTGAACGAGCTGATGGTCGAGCGTGTGCCCGACCCCGGCATCGTCAACGACCAGGACATCATCGTCCGGGTGCGGCTCACGACCACGTGCGGGTCCGACCTGCACCTGCTCGGCGGGTACATCCCGGCCATGCGCTCGGGCGACGTCATCGGGCACGAGTTCCTCGGCGAGGTCGTCGAGGTCGGCTCGCAGGTGCGCACGCACAAGATCGGCGACAGGGTGGTGGTGTGCTCGATCATCGGCTGCGGGCGGTGCTGGCAGTGCGAGCACGGCATGTGGTCGCTGTGCGAGAACAGCAACACCAAACCGGGCATCACCGACATGATGTGGGGCGGCGACACGGCGGGCATCTTCGGCTACTCCCACGCGATGGGCGGTTACCAGGGCAGCCACGCCGAGTACGTCCGGGTGCCGTTCGGCGACCAGACCGCCTTCGCCGTGCCCGACGGGGTCGACGACATGAACGCCCTGTTCGTCTCGGACTCGGCGCCCACGGGCTGGATGGGCGCCGAGATGGGCGGAGTCCGCCCCGGAGACGTGGTGGCGGTGTGGGGGTGCGGGGCGGTCGGGCAGATGGCGGCGCGCGCGGCGATGCTGCTCGGCGCCGAGCGGGTCATCGCGATCGACCACCTCCCCGAGCGCATGGCCATGACCGAGCGCCACATCGGCGCCGAGACGCTCGACTACACCCGCACCGACATCTACGCCGAGCTGAAGGAGCGGACCGGCGGCCGGGGGCCGGACGTGTGCATCGAGGCGGTCGGCATGGAGGCCGACGGTCCCGGCGCTCTCGGCCTCTACGACAGGGCCAAGCAGCGGGTCAGGATGCAGACCGATCGGCCCACCGCCGTGCGGGAGGCGATCCACGCCTGCCGCAAGGGAGGGTCGGTCTTCGTCCTGGGGGTGTTCGCCGGGATGGTGGACAAGTTCCCGCTCGGCGCCCTGATGAACAAGGGCCTGACGCTGCGCGGAGCCCAGCAGCACGGCCAGCGCTTCATCCCGAGGCTGCTGGACCTGGTGGAGCAGGGGGAGCTGCGCACGGCGCACCTCGCCACGCACACCATGTCCCTCGACGACGCGCCGATGGGCTACGACATGTTCAAGAACAAGAAGGACGGCTGCGTGCGGGCGGTGTTCCGCCCCTGGGTGTAGGCGGGGCCGCGCGGCGGTCAGCCCGGCGGTCGCGGGCCGCCGGGGGGCAGGAGGCGCCGTGTCGCCTCCAGCTCCCTGGTGAGCGCTTCGACCTGCCGTTCCAGCTCCAGGATGCGGCGGATGGCGATCAGCGTCATGCCCTCGTCGGACAGTTCGACGACGTACTGCACGCGCGTGATGTCGTCGCGGGAGTAGCGGCGCTGGCCTCCGGCGGACCGGTGCGGGCGGACCACCTCGAACTCGTCCAGGCGGCGCAGGAAGGCCTGCTGCACCCGGAGCATGTCGGCGACCTGGCCCAGGGAGTACAGCGGGGCGAGGTGGTCGTCGATGGGCAGTCGGGCCATGTGTGCCTCCAAACGGACGGGCCGGCGCCGCGTCAGGCGGCGCCGGCCCGTGGCGTGCGTCAGGCGCGGATCGCCCTGGTGTCGCCACGCTGGATCTCGACCTTGCGGGGGCGGGCCTTCTCCAGCACCGGGATGCGTAGCTGTAGCACCCCGTTGTGGTAGGCCGCGTCGACGTGCTCGCTGTCGAGGTGCTCGGACAGGTAGACGCGCCGGGTGAAGGCGCCCATGACACGCTCGCGGACGAACACCCGGTCGTCCTCGCCGAACTCCTCCTCGCGGCGGGCGCTGACCGACAGCACGCCGCGGTCGACCGTGACCTCGATCGAGTCGGGGTCGGCGCCCGGCAGGTCGAAGCGGAGCACGACGTCGTCCTTGCGGCGGATTCCGTCCAGCGGCATGACCGCGCTCGCGCCTCCCTCGCCGCCGCTGAGGGCCCTGCGGGTCAGGCGGTCGAACTGGCGCTCGAACTCCTGGACAAAGGGATCGACCGACGTCAACAGCATTTGGGGAACCTCCTTGCTGCTCGGTGGTGAGGAAATCTCTAAGTTCAGTTGTAGGTTAGCTCGCTCTGCGCCTGGATGCAACCCCTTGGCGGAAACCGAGGTTCCCTCGGCGTGGCGGTCCGGGCGTGACGGGCCGGCCGAAGGTCCCTCCCCGGCGGGGACCTTCGGCGCTGACGGCCTGGCGCGCCGGGAGGGATGCTGGAGGCGGGGAGCGAGGAGGCGATCGACGATGACGCTCGGGAACTTCGCGCGGGGATCGGGCGGCCGGGTCCCACCGGCCGGGGACGGCGGGGGAGCGGGCCTGGCCGGCGCTCCGGCCCCGCCGCCGCGCGGGGGCGCGCGATGACCGGGCGGGTCGTCGTCGGCGTCGACGGCTCCCCCTCGGCGGCGGCCGCGGTGGCCTGGGCCGCCGACGACGCCGGGCGCCGGGGGGCCCGGCTGAGGATCGTGCACGTGCGGGAGCCGTGGACGTACGACTTCCCGCTGAAGGCGGCGCCGGACTCCGAGGACTCGGTGCCCTCGTACTGGCACGACGCGCTGGCCGCCGCCGTGGCGTGGGTGCACGGCAACGCGCCGGGGGTGGAGGTCAGCGCCGCGCTGGTCACCGGCGCCGTGGCCGAGAGGCTCACCACCGAGGCCGAGGACGCCGACGAGCTGATCCTCGGCAGCAGGGGGCTCGGCGGCATCGCGGGCCTGGTGCTCGGCTCGGTCGGCAGGTCGGTCGCCGGGCACGCCGCCGCGCCCGTGGTGGTCGTGCGCGGCCCGGCCTCCACCTGTCACGGCGAGGTGGTCGTCGGCTACGACGGCTCCGAGACGGCCGACGCCGCCATGGAGTTCGGCATGCGGGAGGCGGGGCTGCGCGGGGCGCTGCTGCGCGCCGTCCACGCCTGGCCGGTGCCGCCGTTCCCGCCCTTCGCCGCCGCCTACGCCGGGGGAGCGCAGCAGGCCCTGGCCCAGGTGTCCCGGGGGGTGCGCGATCGCCTGCTGTCCTGGCAGGAGCGCCACCCCGACGTGCCGGTGGCGGCCCGGACGGTCCGGGGCCACCCGGTCTCGGCCCTGGCGGACGCCTCGCGGACGGCGGACCTGGTCGTGGTCGGTTCGCGGGCGCTCGACTCGGGCCCGCCCGTGCTCGGCCCGGTGGGCCAGGGGGTGCTGCGGCACGCCCGCTCGCCGGTCGCCGTCGTCCGGCCCCGGCGCACCCCCGATGGAGGGCCATCCACCTAATAATTACCGAATGTGGCATTAATCCGTTATGTACGGGTTCGTCCCGGTTGTGCGGTGGGACACTCCTTGTATGGCG
The DNA here is from genome assembly GCF_029846175.1 of Sphaerisporangium sp. TRM90804. Taxonomy (GTDB): domain Bacteria; phylum Actinomycetota; class Actinomycetes; order Streptosporangiales; family Streptosporangiaceae; genus Sphaerisporangium. Next base: position 134,832 of record NZ_JARWAC010000014.1, read on the forward strand.
GATGTCGAACCGCGCTCGCTCATGCCGCACATGCGCCTGGACGAGCTGCTGTCCGAGCTGCGGATCCGGCTGGAGACCGTGCTGGCGACCCGCGACCGGATCCGGGCGCTGCTCGAGGCCGTCGTCGCGGTGGGCGGCTGCCTCGACCTGGAGACGATGCTGCGCCGCATCGTCGAGACCGCCACCACCCTGGTGGACGCCTCCTACGGCGCGCTCGGGCTCATCGGCGAGGGCGACACGCTGATCCAGTTCGTGCCCGTCGGGCTGAGCGAGCAGGAGATCGCCGCCATCGAGCACTGGCCCCACGGGCTCGGCCTGCTCGGCCTGCTCATCAAGGAGCCCAAGACGCTGCGCCTGCACCGCATCACCGACCACCGGGAGTCCTACGGCTTCCCGCCGGGACACCCGCCCATGGGCTCCTTCCTCGGCGTCCCCATCAGGGTGCGCGACGAGGTCTTCGGCAACCTCTACCTCACCGAGAAGCGCGGCGGCGGCGACTTCGAGGAGGAGGACGAGGCCATCGTCGTCGCCCTCGCCACCGCCGCGGGCGTCGCGATCGAGAACGCCCGCCTGTACGAGGAGAGCCGCAGGCGCGAGGCGTGGCTCCAGGCGTCCTCGGAGGTCACCACCAGTCTGCTGTCGGGCGCCGGCTCCCAGGAGGTGCTCGCCCTGCTGGCCCGCCGGGCTCGCGAGATGGGCGACGCCGACGTGGCCGCCGTGCTGCTGCCCACCCTGGACGGCGACAAGCTGCGTGTCGTCATCGCGCACGGCGCCGACGGGATCATCTCCGACGGCGAGAAGGCGGTGGAGGCGGCGGCCGGGTCGCTGCCCGGCCGGGCCTTCGCTGAAGGGCTGCCGGTCGTGGTCACCGGTCTGCCCGAGACCGAGGCGCTGGCCGCGGTCGCCGGCGAGGTGCCGGTCGGCCCCGCCCTGGCGGTCCCGCTCGGGGCCGCCGACGCGGTGCGCGGCGTGCTGGCCCTGTGCAAGCGGTCGGGGCGCACCCCCTTCAGCCAGTCGCAGGTGCGCGTGCTGCACTCGTTCGCCGGGCAGGCCTCCGTCGCGCTGGAGCTGGCCGAGGCCCGCAGGGACGCCGAGCGGCTCGGCCTGCTGGAGGACCGCGACCGCATCGCCAAGGACCTGCACGACGTGGTCATCCAGCGGCTGTTCGCGGCCGCCATGACGCTCATGAGCGCCGAGCGCCTGGTCGAGCGGCCCGAGGCGTCCTCCCGCGTCAGGCACGCGATCGACGAGCTGGACGGCACCATACGCCAGATCCGCTCCACCATCTTCGCCCTCCAGGCGCCCCGGGACGCCGGGGACCCAAGCCTGCGCGGCCTGGTCGCCGAGCTGGTGGAGGGCTCGCGCGGCCACCTCGGCTTCATGCCCGGCCTGCGCATGGACGGGCCGCTGGACAGCGGCGTCCCGCCCGCGCTCGCCGGCCACCTGCTCGCCGTGCTGCGCGAGGCGCTGTCCAACGTGGTGCGGCACGCCAGGGCCTCCAGGGCCGACGTCACGGTCGAGGTGGCGGACGGCTGGCTGTGCCTGACCGTCCGGGACGACGGCGTCGGGCTGCCCCCGGGCGCGCGGCGCAGCGGCCTGCGCAACCTCCAGGACCGCGCCGACCGCCTCGGCGGCGCGTTCACGGCGTCCGGGCGCGAGGGCGGCGGCACGTGCGTCCACTGGCGGGTCCCGCTCGGAGGGTGAGCCGGTAGGCGGCGCGGGGCCCCCGTCAGGGCCGGTGGACGGCCCCGAGCCGCGCGGCCAGGGCCGCGGCCTGCGTGCGGCGCCGCATGTCGAGCTTGGCCAGCAGGTTGGACACGTAGTTCTTCACGGTCTTCTCTGCCAGGAACAGGCGCTCGCCGATCTGCCGGTTGGTCAGCCCCTCCCCGATCAGCTCCAGGATGTGCCGCTCCTGCCCGGTCAGCACGGCCAGCGGATCGCGCCTGGCCGCCTGGTCGCGCAGCCGCCGGAGCAGGGAGGCGGTGGTGGCCGGGTCGAGCAGGCACCGCCCGCCGGCGGCCGTCCGCACGGCGCCCACCAGGTCGGAGCCGTGGATCTGCTTGAGCACGTAGCCGGCGGCCCCCGCCATGACCGCGCCGAACAGCGCGTCGTCGTCGGCGAAGGACGTGAGCATCAGGCACGACAGCCCCGGGGTGCGCGACAGCACCTCGCGGCACACCTCGACCCCGTCGCCGTCGGGCAGGCGCACGTCCAGGACGGCGACGTCGGGCTTGAGCGCGGGGATGCGGGCCAGCGCCTGCCCGGCGGTCCCGGCCTCGCCGGCGATCTCGATGTCGCCCTCGGCCTCCAGCAGCGAGGCCACCCCGCGCCGCACGATCTCGTGGTCGTCCAGCAGGAAGACCCGGATCACCTCGGCGGCCCCGGGCCTCGGCGCGCCCGGGAGCGCGCCGGAGGGCTCGCGTGCGCCGGCCGGCGGCGCGTCGGCACGGCCATGTCGACCTCCTAGGCTTCCCCCTCCATCTGACGCCGTGACGGGGCGGCGGTACCAGGGGGTGAAGGTGGTGAATGCCCAAAATTTCGCGGGTGCGGGCGGTGCCCCGGTGGCGCGGGCCAGGCAGGGCCCGATCGTCAGGTCCGGGCGTGTCCGGGCGGCCCGAGGGGGGCGGGCTCACTAAAATCCCCCGGGGGCGAGGCGACGGGGAGAGTTGAAGGCTTCATGCTGCACGGGGTAGATGTGTCCAACTGGCAGGGAACCGTCGACTGGGCGGAGCACGCCGACGGCGGTGTCGACTTCGCCTTCGCCAAGGCCAGTGAGGGAACCGGCTTCACCGACAAGTGGTTCGCCCGCAACTGGGTCGGCATGCGGGAGAACTGGCTGGTCTGCGGGGCCTACCACTTCGCGCACCCCAGGGGCGACCCCGACGACCAGGTGCGCCACTTCCTCGACGTGCTCGACGCGGCGGGCGGCCTGCACCGGGGCGACCTGATCGCCCTCGACCTGGAGCGCTCGGGCCACCTGCCGCCCCGGGAGGTGGCCGCGTTCGCCAGGCGCTGGTGCCACGTGGTGAGCCGCCTGACCGGCGTCACCCCGCTGATCTACACCTTCCTGGCCTTCGCCAGACGCGGGTACTGCCAGGGCCTGGGCGACTACCCCCTGTGGATCGCCGCCCCCAGCCACCCCAAGGGGCACCCGGTCGTGCCGCCGCCCTGGAACAGGTGGACCATCCACCAGTACGGCCACGGCTCCACCGACCGCAACGTCTTCCGCGGCACCCGCGCCCAGCTCACCGCGCTCGGCTACCAGCCCCAGCAGCTCCGGCGCAAGGCGTAGGGCGCCGGGCGGTCGCCGGCGTCATCGCCGGGCGGATCGGCGGTAACATCGGCACGATAAGCGAACGCCCGCCGAGCCCCTGGAGCAACCGTGTCCGCCGCCCCTGAAATACGCGTCACCCTCGCCGGAGCCGAGCGTGCGGTCGCGCAGGGGACGACGGCCGGGGAGGCGCTGGAGGCCGACGGCCGCACCGTCGTCGCCGCCCGGGTCAACGGCGAGCCGCGCGACCTCGCCACCGCCGTCGCCGACGGCGACGTCGTCGAGCCGGTCACCGCCGCCTCCGAGGAGGGGCGGGCGATCCTGCGCCACTCCACCGCGCACGTGATGGCCCAGGCCGTCCAGGAGCTCTTCCCCGGCGCGCGGCTGGGCATCGGGCCGCCCGTCGAGAACGGCTTCTACTACGACTTCGACGTCGAGTCGCCGTTCACCCCCGACGACCTCAAGCGCGTCGAGAAGCGCATGCGCGAGATCGTCAAGCAGGGCCAGCTGTTCGCGCGCCGCGCCGTCTCCGACGAGGCCGCGCGCGAGGAGCTCGCCGCCGAGCCGTACAAGCTGGAGCTCATCGGGCTCAAGGGCGGCGCCGCCGACGAGGAGAGCGTCGAGGTGGGCGGCGACCAGCTCACCATCTACGACAACCTCGACCCCAAGACCGGCGCCCTGTGCTGGAAAGACCTGTGCCGCGGCCCGCACGTGCCCACCACCCGGGCCATCCCCGCGTTCAAGCTCATGCGCTCGGGCGGCGCCTACTGGCGGGGCAGCGAGAAGAACCCCCAGCTCCAGCGCATCTACGGCACCGCCTGGGAGTCCCGCGAGAAGCAGGACGACTACCTGCGCATGCTGGAGGAGGCCGAGAAGCGCGACCACCGCAAGCTCGGCGCCGAGCTCGACCTGTTCTCCTTCCCGACCGAGCTGGGCTCGGGCCTGGCGGTGTTCCACCCCAAGGGCGGCGTCGTCCGCCGCGTCATGGAGGACTACTCGCGGCGCAGGCACGAGGAGGCCGGCTACTCCTTCGTGAACACCCCGCACATCACCAAGGAGCACCTCTACCAGACCTCCGGCCACCTCGACTGGTACGCCGACGGCATGTTCCCCCCCATGGAGCTCGAGGGCGCGCGCTACTACCTCAAGCCCATGAACTGCCCCATGCACAACCTGGTCTTCAGGTCGCGGGGGCGGTCCTACCGCGAGCTGCCGCTGCGCCTGTTCGAGTTCGGCACCGTCTACCGCTACGAGAAGTCCGGCGTGGTGCACGGCCTCACCCGCGTGCGGGGCATGACCCAGGACGACGCGCACATCTACTGCACCCGCGACCAGATGCAGGACGAGCTCAAGAGCCTGCTGCGGTTCGTGCTCGGCCTGCTGCGCGACTACGGCCTGGACGACTTCTACCTGGAGCTGTCCACCCGCGACCCCGAGAAGTCCATCGGCACCGACGAGGTCTGGGCCGAGGCCACCGAGGCGCTGCGGGCCGCGGCCGGGGCCGAGAGCCTCGACCTCGTGCTCGACGAGGGCGGCGCCGCCTTCTACGGGCCGAAGATCTCCGTGCAGGCCAAGGACGCCATCGGCCGCACCTGGCAGATGTCCACCATCCAGGTCGACCTGAACCTCCCCGAGCGCTTCGAGCTGGAGTTCCAGGGCGCCGACGGGTCCCGGCAGCGGCCCGTCATGATCCACCGCGCGCTGTTCGGCTCGATCGAGCGGTTCTTCGGCGTCCTGGTCGAGCACTACGCCGGGGCGTTCCCGCCCTGGCTCGCGCCCGTGCAGGTGACCGGCATCCCCATCTCCGACACCCACGCGCCCTACCTGGCCGAGATCGCCGAGAGGCTGCGCGCCAAGGGCATCCGGGTGGAGGTCGACGGCTCGGCCGACCGCATGCAGAAGAAGATCCGCAACGCGCAGAAGTCCAAGGTGCCCTTCATGCTCCTCGCGGGCGACGACGACGTCGCCAAGGGCGCCGTCTCGTTCCGCTACCGCGACGGCGAGCAGAAGAACGGCGTCCCGGTGGAGGAGGCGATCGCCGAGATCGTCGACGCCGTGGAGCGCCGCGCACAGGTGTGACGCGACCGCCCGGCGCGAGCCGGGCGCTCTCGTCTTATGCTGCATGGCATGCAGGAGCCGATTGAGCAGTCCGGTGCCGGAGAGCCCGACAACTTCCAGCGTCTGTGGACGCCCCACCGGATGGCCTACATCAAGGGGGAGAACAAGCCCACCGGCACCGGGCCGGGGGACGGCTGCCCGTTCTGCGTGATCCCCGAGATGAGCGACCAGGAGGGGCTCGTCGTCGCCCGCGGCTCGCGTGTGTACGCCGTGCTCAACCTGTACCCCTACAACTCCGGGCACCTGATGGTCTGCCCGTACCGGCACGTGGCCGACTACGCCGACCTCGACGACGACGAGACCGCCGAGCTGGCCGCCTTCACCAAGCGGGCGTTGCTGTCCCTGCGCAAGGCGAGCGGCGCGCAGGGGTTCAACGTCGGCATGAACCTCGGCCACGTGGCGGGCGCCGGCATCGCGGGGCACCTGCACCAGCACGTGGTGCCCCGCTGGGGCGGCGACACCAACTTCATGCCGGTGGTCGGCCACACAAAGGTGCTGCCGCAGCTCCTGCAGGAGACCCGCGACCTGCTGGCCGGCTCCTGGCCGGCCTGAGGTCAGGTCGTCACGGGGCGCAGCACGGGCGCGGGCTCCGGCGCGGTGCCCGGCTCCAGCGTGCGAACCCCCGCCGACAGCAGCAGCGGCACCGCCAGGGCCAGCGCCATCGACAGAACGGCGGCGCCCGAGTCGTTGACCAGCATGCCGACCACGCCGCTCACCAGGGCGCCCACCAGGCCGGCCCGCAGCATGGGCGCGCGCTCGAACACCGCGGGGAGCAGGCCGGCGGTGGCCGCGCCCGGGCGGAACACCGCGAAGACCAGGAACGCCGCGGCGGCGATCACGATCGGCATGAGGTTGGGCGACAGCAGGGTGCTGAGCATGGCCTCCAGCTTCCTGAGGATCACCGGCAGGAAGGTGCCGTCGGCCACCTGGCCGGCGAAGCGCCCCAGGTGGGTGCGTGAGCCGGGCGGGCGCAGGTAGTCGAGGTAGGCGATGCCCATCACCAGGACGCCGCCCGCCACGCAGAAGGCCCCCAGCTTGAAGATCGACACCCGGCTGCCGGCGACCAGCAGCGCCGTCACCGCGATGCCGGGGACGAAGGCGATCACGCCGCCGAAGTCGCTGCCGACCCCCGGCCAGCCGTCCAGCACGACCGCGAACGCGCCGAGCGACGCCACCAGCGCGACGGCGGCCCGGCGGCGGCCGTTGCGCACCAGCCCGTCGGCCATGATCGTGGCGACCAGGAGCACGGCGGTGGCCATCAGGGCGAACGGGATGTTGCCCAGCCCGTAGTAGCGGGCCCCCACGACGCCGGTGTAGCCCATGAGGCTGTCGAGCTGCAGCGTGGTGCCGGTCAGCAGGTCGCCGAGCAGCGTGGCGGCCGTGACGCCCGCCACGATCGCGGCCGGTCCGAGGACGTCTCCCGAGCCGGGACGGCCCCGCAGCCGCGCCCACAGCCCCGGCAGGGCGAGCGCGGCGGTCGTGAGCGCCGCCGCGCAGCCCAGCACGCCGGCGACCAGCGCCGTCGCGGGCGCGGAGGCGCGCTCCCAGGGCAGCAGGTTGACCAGGTAGGTGGAGACCGGCAGCGACGCCAGGGCCAGCGCGGCGACCCGGACGCCGCCGAGGCCCCGGCGGCGGCGCAGCAGCAGGAAGGTGAGCCCGTAGAACAGCACCTGCAGCACCGCCAGGGTGGTGAAGAACCCACCGCCCAGCTGCCGGATCGTCTGCCCGGCCACGTCGGCGTGGCGCAGCGCGGCGGCGGCCTCGTCGGCGCCTGCCGGCTCGCCGGCGCTCCAGGGCACGCCGATGACCGTGTGCGGCACCTCGACGCCGGCCGTGCGCAGCATGGTGGCGGTGAGGTCGGGCACGATCACCATGTCGCCGCGGTGGGTGGAGGCGGCGCCCAGGAATCGCCCGCCGGTGCCCGCCGCCCGCCACATCGCGGCCCGCAGGTGCGGCTCGGATCCGTGGTCGGCCAGGCCCGCGAGCAGCACGTCGGTGCCGGGCGGCAGCATGCCCAGCACGGCGCCGGCCTCGGCGTCGGCGGCCCGCAGCGCGGCGGCGCGGGCGGCGGGGGAGAGCTTCTCCGGGACGCCCGACAGCACCTCCCCGTCGAGGTAGGGGCGCACGAGGTCGTCGACGTCGACGGCGATCAGGCGGCACGCCGACCAGTCGGTGAGCTCGGCGGGCGTGGGCGCGTACCGGTCGACGCGCCCGGACCGGTCGGCGAGCGCCAGCACCGCGCCCGGGCCCACCGCCGTGGTGCACTGCCCGGCCGCGTGCGCGGCCTCGCCGAGCGTGCCGGCGTGCTCGGCGTCGCGGACGGTCCACAGCCAGTTGAAGTCGGGGATGAGGGCGCCCGGGCCCGGCGTCTCGAACCTCGGCGGCGGCCCGCAGCGCGACCCGACCGACGACCTGACCCCGGCCGAGACCGTCAGCCAGCCGTCGTAGGGGCAGGTCGTCCTGCCGACCGTGCGCACCGACAGCGAGCCGAGCGCGCTCTGGCCCGCCAGCCGCCACAGGTTGGGGGTTGCGGCCGCGGTCAGATCGTGCCAGCGAAGCCCCGGGACGCCGATGAGGGCCACCCGCCGGGGATCCTCCGCGTCCGCGCTCGCGGCGGGGGCCATGATCAGCCCCAACAGGATCACGGCCAACGCGCCCAGCGTCCGCCTCACCACTGACCTCCCATGACGTCCACCGGCAAATCCCTGGCACCGTACGGGAAACCGGCCTCGCGGTCCAGGGATTCGGGCTGAACGTCGCGCGAACGAGCCCGCGCGGCCTCAGGTGAGCGGGGCGGCCGCGGGGGCGCTCTCGTTGCCCAGGCGGTCGACGGCGGTCACCAGGTAGGCGCCGCCGTCGGCGGCCGGATGGGCCTGCTCGGCCGTCCCGGTGGCCGGCACGACGGCGACGAGGTTGCGGGCGTCGGCGGTGGCGCACGCGTCGGCCTTGCCGTTCGCCACCCGGTAGACCGCGTACGCGCGGGCCCCGGGGGAGGCCTTCCACAGCAGCGACTCGCCCGACCGGCGCAGACCGGCGGGCACGGCCGGCGCCGTGCCGCCCCGCTGTGGCATCAGCGGGAGCAGCGCCGGGCGGGTGTAGTGGTCCTTGACCAGGCGGTCGAGCACGCCCAGCGGGTTCTTGGCCAGGTGGGCCGCGCTGAAGTAGACGTCGCCCGCGACCTCGGGGTGCTTGCGGTTGAGCGTCAGGTGGGCGGGCAGCTCGCCGGCCTTGGTCCACGCCGGGGTGTCGCGGGTGCCCACCCGGTACAGCGCCTGGCCGACGTACAGGTGGACGCCGGTGGAGCGCACCTCGCGCGCCCACCAGGGGACGAGCTTGGCGTAGTCGGCGGCGGCGAAGCCGCGCGGCCAGTAGAGCTGCGGCATGACGTAGTCGACGGACCTGGCCTTGATCCACGCCCGGGCGTCGGAGTAGATGGAGTCGTAGGCCGACAGGCCCTTGGTGGCCGAGCCCGTCGGGTCGTTGGAGGAGTTGCGCCAGATGCCGAACGGGCTGATGCCGAACTTCACGTGCGGCTTGGCCGCGTGCACGGCCTGGCCGACCTCGGCGACCAGCGTGTTGACGTTGGCGCGGCGCCAGGCGGCCAGGGACTTGCCCTTACCGTACTTTGTAAAGGCGCTCTTGTCGGCGAACTTCGTGCCCTTGCCGGGATACGGGTAGAAGTAGTCGTCGAAGTGGACGCCGTCGACGTCGTACCGCTGCACGACGTCCTGGATCACCTTGACGGTGTGCGCGCGCACCTGCGGCAGGCCGGGGTTGTAGTACAGCTTGCCCTCGTGCCTGACGACCCACGAGGGGTTGCGGCGCGCGGGGTGCGTGGCGGGCAGCTTCGCCGGGTCGCCGCCGTCCCCCGCGCGGTACGGGTTGAACCACGCGTGGAACTCCAGCCCCCGCCGGTGGGCCTCGGCGATGAGGAAGGGCAGCGGGTCCCAGCCCGGGTCGCGGCCGGCGGTGCCGGTGAGCCACTGCGACCAGGGCTCGTGGGGGGACTTGTAGAAGGCGTCCGAGGCGGGGCGCACCTGGACGAACACCGCGTTGAGCCTGCGCTTGACCGCGTCGTCGAGGATGCGGACGTAGTCGGCCTGCTGGCGGGCGGGTGACAGGCCGGGCTTGGCGGGCCAGTCGATGTTGCGCACGGTGGCGATCCACACGCCCCGGAGCTGCCGTTTGGGATAGGCGGCGTCCACCTCGCAGGCCGCGGCGCCCGCGGCGCTCCGCGCCCCCTCGGAGGCCTGGTCGGCCGTCCGGTCGGCCGCTCGTCCGGCGGCGGTGTCCGCCGGGGCGGGCCCGGGACCGAAGACGTAGGCGACGCCTGCGGTGGCCACGGCGACGGTGGCGGCGGCGAGCAAGGGCCGGTGTCCGTTTCGCATGGGACCTCAGTCTGGCATCGGCAAAGGGGTGGTAAGGCCGAATAAAAGAAACGGTATCGTGATACTCCTGTGACTTTTGGGGCTGCCGTGCCGGGTGGGATCGGGTACCCCTCGCTGATCTGGGCCGATGAGAATCACTCGATCTATGGCGATTGCCGGGCAAATCGAAATGATTCGCCGCCTGCCGACATGAACGGAGGGACGAACCCGCCCACGACAGGAGGCCGCCCATGGGAACCGCCCGTGGATGACACCCGCAGAGACCGGTACGAAGCCGTCTACCTAGCCGGCTACGAACGGATCCTCGGCTACGCCATGCGCCGCTGCGACTCACCCGAGGACGCGGCGGACGTGGTGGCCGAGACGTTCGAGATCGCGTGGCGCCGCGTGGCCGACCTGCCGCCCGGTGAGGAGGCGAGGCTCTGGCTGTACGGCGTGGCGCGGAACGTCCTCGCCAACCACCGCCGCCGCCAGACGCGCCACCACGCCCGTCGCGCCGAGCTGACCGAGGAGCTCGCCCAGCTGTACGCCCGGCCCTTCCCGGCCGAGGAGAACCTGGAGATGGGCGCCATCGGCCGGGTGTTCCGCGAGCTGCCCGATGACGACCGGGAGCTGCTGGCGCTGGTCGCCTGGGAAGGGCTGGACGCCGGCGAGATCGCCCGCGTCCTCGGCGGGTCGCGCAACGCCGTACGCATCCGGCTGCACCGCGCCCGGAGGCGTTTCTCGCGCGCGCTGGCGGCGGCCGGGGTCGAGTACATGCCGGTGAGCCGGAGCGCTCAGGTACAGACGGGGAGGTCGTTGTGAGCGGCACCGAAGAGCTGGTGGGCCGGCTGGCCCGCGTCCACGATCGTGAACTGGCCGGTCAGGCGTCCGCCACGGGGGCGCGGGCACTGCTCGACTCCATCGTGTCCGGCCCGGGCGAGGCCCCGGCGCTCCGGCGGCGGGCCTGGGGGGCGCGCGTGGCGGTGGGGACGGCGATCGCCGGCACGCTCGTCGCCGCCGTGGCGTTCGGGCCCGGGGTGCTGCGCGGCGGCGGCGCCACGAGCTACGCGAACTCCGCGCTGGACATCAGCCTGGAGGGCGGGCGCTACGTCGCCCGGATCACCGACCCGTTCGCCGACCACCGGAAGTACACCGAGGCCTTCCAGGCGGTCGGCCTGGACATCCGGCTCCGCCCGGTGCCCGTCTCGCCGGGCGCCGCCGGCACGATCCTCGGCCGGATGATCACCATGCGCGGGGCCCCCGACCCCGGGCCGGTGGAGCCGGCCGGCCCGCGGATCGGTGGCCTCGCGCTGACGATGGACACGAGCCCGCCCGGATGCCGGCCGGGCCGCGACGACGGCTGCGTGATGGTGATGCGCATCCCGGCGGAGTTCACCGGCACGGTGGACGTCCGGCTCGGGCGGCCCGCCCGGGCGGGGGAGGAGTACGCCGACTTCGACCGGGCCATGGCGCCGGGCGAGATGTTCGCCGGGGTCCGGCTCGGGGACGGCCGCCCGGTGGCCGAGATCGCGGCCGAGGCGCGCAGGCGCGGCCTCACCACGGTGTTCAGCCTCGTGAGGACCGACCCGGCCGGCGGCGGCCTGTCCTTCGAGCCGCTTCCCGCCGGACGGGTCGGCGCCGGTTGGACGGTGTGGAACGCCTGGCAGGTCAAGGCGGGCGTGATCCGCCTGCTGGTCACGCCCGACCGGCTGAAGCGGAACCCGTTCCACAACGGGAGCGCGCCGCCGCCCGGCTCGTGACGCGCCCGCCGCGTCCCTGCGGGAGCCCGGCCGCCTCGGGGCGGACGGGCTCCCCGGCGCGGCTCCGCCGGGGGCCCGTGGCCGCGAGAGGGCTAGTCGGAGGCGGTTCTCATCTTCTCGGCCAGGTGGGAGGGGAGCGGCTCGTAGCGCAGGAAGCTCCGGTGGAAGCTGCCCGTGCCGTGCGAGAGCGACCGCAGGTCGATGGCGTACCGGGTGATCTCCAGCTGCGGCACCTCGGCCTTGACCAGCGTGCGTCCGGTGCCGACCGGCTCGGTGCCGAGGACGCGCCCGCGCCGCGAGGACAGGTCGGACATCACGCCGCCGACGTGCTCGTCCTCCACCAGCACCGAGACCTCGTCGACGGGTTCGAGCAGGAGCGCCTGCACCTTGGCCGCCGCGTCCTTCAGCGCGAGCTGCCCGGCGATCTGGAAGGCCATGTCGGAGGAGTCGACCGAGTGGGCCTTGCCGTCGTACAGCGTCACCCGGACGTCGACCATCGGGTACCCGGCCAGCACGCCCCGGTCCATCTGGGCGCGCACGCCCTTCTCGACCGAGGGGATGAACTGGCGCGGCACCACGCCGCCGACGATCTTGTCGACGAACTCGAACCCGCCGCCCGACGGCAGCGGCTCGACCTCCACGTGGCAGACGGCGTACTGCCCGTGCCCGCCGGTCTGCTTGACGTTGCGTCCCATGCCCCGGGTCTTGCCGCCGAACGTCTCGCGCAGCGGCACCCGAAGCTCGACGCGCTCCACCTCGACGCCGTGCCGCCGGGTCAGGTGGTCCAGCAGCACGTCGGCGTGCGCCTCGCCCATGCACCAGAGCACGAGCTGGTGGGTCTCGGGGTTGTTCTCCAGGCGCAGCGTCGGGTCCTCGGCGACCAGGCGCCCGAGCGCCTGGGACAGCTTGTCCTCGTCGGCCTTGGACTTGGCGCGGACGGCGACCGGCAGCAGCGGCTCGGGCATCGTCCAGGAGGTGACCAGCAGCGGCCGGTCCTTGTCGGACAGGGTGTCGCCGGTCTCGGCCCGGCCGAGCTTGGCCACGGCGCAGATGTCGCCGGCGACGCACTTGGCGATCGTCCGCTGGTGCTTGCCCAGCGGCGAGGACAGCGCGCCGATGCGCTCGTCCAGGTCGTGGTCCTCGTGGCCGCGGTCGCCGAGGCCGTGCCCGGAGACGTGGACCACCATGTCGGGGCGCAAGGTGCCGGAGAAGACGCGCACCAGGCTGATGCGGCCGACGTAGGGATCGCTGGTGGTCTTGACGACCTCGGCGACCAGCGGGCCGTCGGGGTCGCAGGTGATCGCGGGCGCCGGCTTGCCGTCGATGGTGGTGATCTCGGGCATGGAGTGCTCCATCGGCGACGGGAAGCCCTGGGTGATCACCTCCAGGAGCTCCTCCATGCCGACGATCGGGCCGGAGCCGGGAGCGGCGCAGGTCGCCAGGACGGGGTAGAAGCCGCCGCGGGCCACGGCCTTCTCGAGGTCCTCGATCAGGGCCTTGTCGTCGATCTCCTCCCCGGAGAGGTAGCGGTCCATGAGGGACTCGTCCTCGCTCTCCTGGATGATCCCCTCGATGAGCGAGCCGCGGTAGGTGTCGATCTGGTCCTGGTAGCCGGCGCCGGGCGCCTTCTCGGTGCGGGTGCCGGTGGCGTAGTTGTAGAACTTCTGCGACAGCAGGCCGATGAGGCCGTTGACGTGCCCGTCGGTCACCACGGGCAGGTAGAGCGGGGCCACGCCGTCGCCGAAGACGCCCTGGCAGGTGGCGACGACGTCGTCGAAGTCGGCGCGCTGGTGGTCGATCTTGGTGATCACGACGGCCCTGGGCATGCCGACCAGGCCGCACTCCTCCCAGATGATCCGGGTGAGCCCGTCGACGCCGTCCACGGCCGAGACCACGAACAGGGCGGCGTCGGCCGCGCGCAGGCCCGCGCGCAGGTCGCCGACGAAGTCGGCGTACCCGGGCGTGTCGAGCAGGTTGATCTTGATGCCGTTGTGCGTGAGCGGAGCGACCGACAGGTTCACGGAGCGCTGCTGGCGCACCTCGACCTCGTCGAAGTCGCTCACCGTGGTGCCGTCCTCCACGCGCCCGGCACGCTGGATGGTGCCCGTCGCGGCCAGCAGGGCCTCGACGAGCGTGGTCTTACCTGATCCGGAATGGCCGACCAGCACGACATTGCGCACCGCATCCGGCCGGTCGGCCGAGGGTGCTCTGCCGGCGGCTCCCGATGGTCCGCCCGATGTTCTTTCCGGCACGTCGCCTCCCGCGTCTCGCCGTGGGATGCGGCCGCGCGCGACCGCATCGTCCGCCGCCGCGCCCGCCGCCCCGAAGAGCGCGGTTGTTCATCCACCCTTAACCTCTGTGGCGCGTATCACAAGAGGGAACCGGCAAAAGTGCTTGCAGAAGAATGCCGAGCCACTCGACGGTAGATTCGCCTGATTGGTGGCCTATTGTCGATTTTCTCCCTTTCTTCCGTTTCCCTGGCGCCGGCGGGCCGTCCCAGTGGCTCCATTCGAACCCCAGGCCCCAGGTGGCCTACGATCGGACCGCGATGTTGAAGCTTCTGCGTCCCGCCGTCACCCGCGTGCTCACCCCGCTAGGCCGGGCGCTGGCCCGTGGCGGCGTCAGCCCCAACGCCGTCACCGCGATCGGCACGCTCGGCGTGGCCGCGGGGGCGCTGGGGTTCTACCCTCGGGGCGAGCTCTTCTGGGGCACGCTCGTCGTCGGCCTGTTCGCCTTCGCCGACCTGCTCGACGGCGTCCTCGCGCGCATGCTCGGCACGGGGAGCACCTGGGGTGCCTTCCTCGACTCCACGCTCGACCGCGTGGGCGACGCCGCGATCTTCTCCGGCCTGATCCTGTGGTTCGTGTCCACCGGAGATCTGCTGCTCGCCTCCGTCGCCCTGTTCTGCCTGGTCGCCGGCGCCGTGGTCTCCTACGCCAAGGCGCGCGCCGAGGGGCTCGGGCTGAACTGCGACGTCGGCCTGGCCGAGCGGCCAGAACGGCTGGTGGTCGTGCTGCTGGCGGCCCTGCTCGCCGGCCTCGGCGTGCCGTACGCCCTGGCGGCGGGCCTGTGGCTCCTCGCCGTCGTCAGCGCGTTCACCGCCGCCCAGCGGATCTTGCACGTTTACCGCCAGACGGTGCCAACATGAAGATACGACCCGCCTCGCCGGCGGCTCGGCCTACTTCCCTACCGTGGGGTGAACCTCCCGATGACTGATCGGCTCGTCGCCTGGGCCTACCACCTGGGCTGGGTGCTGGTTCCCAAGCTGCCGGAACGCGTGGCCGCGTGGGCCTTCCGCCTCATCGCCGACATCCTGTGGCGCCGCAGGGGCAAGCCCGTGCGGCGGCTGGAGTCCAACCTCGCCCGCGTCACGGGCAAGGACGTCGAGGACCCCTCGATCCGCGACCTCAGCCGGGCCGGCATGCGGTCCTACTTCCGGTACTGGATGGAGGCGCTGCGCCTGCCGGTCATCGGCCGCGAGCGCATCCTGACGAAGATGCACGACGTCCACGGAGACCGCATCTTCAACACCGTCGACAGCGGCCGCGGCATCGTGCTCGCCCTTCCCCACATGGGCAACTGGGACCTGGCGGGCGCGTGGCTGGTCCACCGGGGCTACCCGTTCACCACCGTGATGGAGCGGCTCAAGCCCGAGTCGCTGTACGAGCGCTTCGTCGGCTTCCGCGAGAGCCTGGGCATGGAGGTCCTGCCCCTCACCTCCAAGGGAGGCGGCACCGCGCACGCCTTCGGCACGCTCGCCCAGCGCCTGCGCGCGGGCCGCGCCGTCTGCCTGCCGGCCGAGCGCGACCTGACCGAGCGCGGCATCGAGGTCGACTTCTTCGACGGCAGAACCCGCATGGTCGCCGGCCCCGCCCTGCTGGCCGTCCAGACCGGAGCCGCCCTGCACCCCGCGACACTGTGGTTCGAGGGCGACGGCTGGGGCGTCCACATCCACGAGGAGATCCCCGTCCCGGCCGAGGGCACCCGCCAGGAGAAGGTCGCCGCCATGACCCAGAGCCTGGCGCGCGTCTT
The DNA here is from genome assembly GCF_029846175.1 of Sphaerisporangium sp. TRM90804. Taxonomy (GTDB): domain Bacteria; phylum Actinomycetota; class Actinomycetes; order Streptosporangiales; family Streptosporangiaceae; genus Sphaerisporangium. The sequence continues at coordinate 150,383 of NZ_JARWAC010000014.1, forward strand.
CCAGGAGGGCATCGCCGAGCACCCAGAAGACTGGCACATGCTCCAGCGCCTGTGGCTGGACGACCTGGAGCCCCGTACGCCGTCCCCCGAGGTGGCCGGGTGAACACGCCCACTCGGCAGGTCGACCGCGTCACCGACACCGGGCCCGCCGCTCCCGCCGTCCGGCCGGGAGCCGTGTCGGCCGCGCCGGCCATGGGCGGCCGGCAGCGTAACGGCGTGCCCGGAGCCACGCCCACCACGCCCGCCGTCCGACCGGGAGCCGCGCCGGCCATGGGCGGGCGGCCGGGTGACCGTGTAGCCGGGGCCGGGCGCGCCACGCCCGTCGTCCGGCCGGAAGCCGTGTCGGCCGCGCCGGCCATGGGCGAACGGCCGGGTGACCGTCTAGCCGGGGCCGCCGTCCGGCCCGGAGGCTTGGTGGCGGCGCCATGAGGATCGGCATGGTCTGCCCCTACACCTGGGACGTCCCGGGCGGGGTGATGGCCCACGTCCGCGACCTGGCCGAGGCGCTCATCGCCGACGGCCACCAGGTCTCGGTGATCGCCCCCGCCTCCGACGACGCGCCGCTGCCCTACTACGTGACCTCCGCCGGCCGAGCGATCCCCGTGCCCTACAACGGGTCGGTGGCGCGCCTGGCGTTCGGGTTCCTGTCGGCCAACCGCGTGCGCAAGTGGCTGCGCGAGGGCCGCTTCGACGTCCTGCACGTCCACGAGCCCGCCGTGCCCTCGGTCGGCCTGCTGGCCTGCTGGGCGGCCCGCGGCCCCATCGTCGCCACCTTCCACGCCTCCTTCCAGCGCTCACGCGCCCTGTCGGTGTCGGCGCCGGTCCTGCAGAGCGCCCTGGAGAAGATCACCGGCCGCATCGCCGTCTCCGACGCCGCACGCAAGACCCTCGTCGAGCACGTCGGCGGCGACGCCGTCCTGATCCCCAACGGCGTCACCGTGAGCCGTTACGCCGAGGGCGAGCCCCTTCCCGGGTGGGGCCCCGACGGCGGCGTGATCGGCTTCCTCGGGCGCATGGACGAGCCCCGCAAGGGCCTGCCCGTGCTGCTGGAGGCGTTCACGCGGCTCGCGCCCGACCGCCCCGGCGTGCGCCTGCTGCTGGCCGGCCCGGGCGACGCCGACGACGCGCTGGCCAAGGTCCCGGCGTCGCTGCGCGACCGCGTCGGCGTCCTCGGCATGGTGAGCGAGCACGACAAGGTCCGCGCCTACCACTCCGTCGACGTCTTCTGCGCGCCCAACACCCACGGCGAGAGCTTCGGCATCGTCCTGGCCGAGGCCATGGCCGCCGGGGCCGCCATCCTGGCCAGCGACATCCCCGCCTTCCGCAAGGTGCTGGGCGAGGGCCAGGCGGGTGCCCTGTTCACCACCGGGGACGCCGCCTCCCTGGCCCAGGGCGCCGCCGCGCTCCTGGACGACCCCGCCCGCCGCGCCAAGCTCTCCGACGAGGCCCGCCTGGCCGTCCGCGAGTACGACTGGTCCACCGTCGCCCGCGACGTCGTCCGCGTCTACGAGACCGTCACCGCCACCGGCGCCGGCGTCGTCGAGGAGGAGCAGACGGGCCGCCCCCGCACCGCCGAGCCCCCCGCACCCGAGCCCCGCCCGGCCCCCGCACGTGACCACGCCGAGCCCGACGGGCAAGCCCGTCCAGGCCGGGCATCTGAACACGCCGAGGCCGACGGGCAAGCCCGGCCACCGGAGGCCGCCCACGTGCACCCCGGTGAGGCCAGGTGAACCTCGTGACGACGATCGTCGTACTGGCGGTCGTGGCGGTGATCACCGCCGTCTACGTCTCCTGGCGCGCCGGCCGTCTCGACCGCCTGCACATCCGCCTGGAGAGTGCGCGCGAGGCCCTGGACGCCGCCCTGGTGCGGCGGGCGGCCGTCTGCCTGGAGCTGGCGGCGTCCCGCATCCTCGACCCCGCCACCAGCCTCGTGCTGGCCGCCGCCACCCACGAGGCACGCACCGCCGGCCCCGAGGAGCGCGAGCACGCCGAGAGCGACCTGTCCCGCACCCTGCGCGCCGTGATCGACCAGGAGCGCTTCAAGGAGCGCCTGGCCGAGACCCCCGCAGGCCCCGAGCTGATCGCCGAGCTGGACACGGCGGTGACCAAGGTCATCTACTCCCGCCGCTTCTACAACAACGCCGTCGGCCAGACCCGCCACGCCCAGCGCCGATGGCTCGCCAAGACCCTCCGCCTCGCCGGCCACACCGAGTACCCGTCGTTCTTCGAGATCGACGACGACGAGCCCGCCACCTTCGCCAAACACACCTGACCGCCCCCGGCCCCGCGTCAGCCAAGCGCCGCTCACATCTCTCCGGCGGCGGCCCTCTGAAACGGTGCCTTCGGCGCAGCCCTCTCAGAGGCGACTCTCACCCAAGCCGACCTGGCGGTCGCGCAGGCGAACCGCCGTGGACGAGGACGAGCTCGGCACCTTCGTCAAACACACCTGACCGCCCGTTCCCGGCCCGGCGCTGCCCACATCAATCCGGCGGCGGCCCTCTGAGATGGTGCCTTCGGCGCAGCCTTCTCAGAGGCGACCCTTGCCCCCAATCCCACCTCGCCGTCGCGCGACAGAACCGCCGTCAAGCCCCGTCCTCTCCGTAACATCCTCCGTGGGGCGCCGTCTGCTCTTCTCGATCTTGTACCGTGATGCATCGCGGTGTCTCGCGCCGGGCGGCTGCGCATGGGGCGGATCTCGGCTCAAGCTCGGCGTACCCGGCGAATCGATGAGGCGGACGGCAAGGGGGTGTGATGGATCGGGACCTGCCGTTTCTGCGGAGAATACGAGTGCGGAACTACAGGAGCATCGCGTCATGCGATGTCACGTTCGCGCCGCTGCTTGTCCTATTGGGCCCGAACGCGGCCGGCAAGAGCAACTTTCTCGACGCTCTGCAGTTCCTGGCCCACGCCCTTGGCACGACACCGGCCAATGCCCTCGAAACGCGCGGAGGCCTGGAAGAAGTCCTCCGGCGCCCGGCGGAGGACGCCGACGAGCTGAGCTTCGACCTGGAGCTCATGGTGCCCTTCGAGGGCGAGTCGATACGCGTGCGGTACGGATTCGCCATCGGTCGCGACCGTTCCGGCCGTCGTCCCTTCGAAGTGCGCTGGGAGCGGTGCCTCGCTCACCGCCACCCGGGAATGGGCGACACCTCAGTGGCCGGCGGACAAGGCTCCGTCCCTGGCGAAGACGGCTTCAGTGTCGGCGGTGGTCGTATCACCGGTGGTTCCGCCCGTGAGGGCCGCATCGAGAAAGACCGGCTTTACCTCCCGGTCGCCGCCGCTGTGGAGGGTGTGTTCGCGCGGATCCATCTGAACCTGATCTCCATGTTCTTCTACCAGGTGGACGTCGAGCGGATGAGGCGGATCGAGTCCCGCACGCGGCAGCGGTATCTGGGCCCGTCCGCCGAGCATGTGGGGTCTTTCCTGGGAACGCTCGACCGTGAGCATCCGGCGTGGAAGGCACGCATCGACGACTACATCCGGGCGATCGTCCCTGAAGCCACGGGGGTGAGCGAACGTGTCCTGGACAGCTACTCCACCGTCGAGCTGCGCACCCGTCACGGGGACCGAGACCTGGCCTTCGGGCCGGAGGCGATGTCCGAGGGCACCCTGCGCGCCGCCGGTGTGTTGACCGCGCTGTTCCAGCCCGCCGTACTCGAAGGCGAGGTGGCCCTGCTGGGCATCGAGGAACCCGAGACGTCACTGCATCCAGCGGCTGCCGGGGCGCTGTTCGACGCGCTGACCGAAGCGAGCGAGCGTGTCCAGGTGGTGGTGACCACGCAGAGCGCCGATCTGCTCGACCGCGACGAGATCGATCCGCGGTCCGTGCGAGTCGTGACCATGTCAGAGGGGATCACGACGATCGGTGAGATCGACGACGTCAGCCGCCGCATCGTCGAAGACAGGCGAGCCACGATCGGTGAGCTGATGCGCGGGAGTCAGCTCCAGCCCAAGCCGCCCGCCGAGACCGGGTTCGGGGCCGGTCCGGAGGGGGCCGAATGACCGAGGCGATCACCATCGCGGCGGTCGTAGAAGGCGATGGGGAGGTCAAGGCGCTCCCTGTCCTGCTCCGAAGGATCGCGGAGGAGCTCTCGATCCGGACCGTGGCGATTCCCCCTCCTCGCCGGGTTCCACGATCGAAACTGCTCAGCCCCGGCGGAGTCGAAAGCGCGGTGCTGCAGGCCTCCTACCAGGTCGACGGCCGAGGCGGCATCCTGCTGCTCATCGACGCGGACGATGACTGCCCCGCGGCCCTGGGGCCGGAACTCCTGGCGCGGGCCGGGCGGGCGCGGAGTGACAGGAACATCTCGGTGGTGCTGGCCAACCGGGAGTTCGAGTCGTGGTTTCTCGCCGCCGCCCCCTCGCTCGCGGGCCGCCGAGGACTGGCGAGTCCCCTGGAGCCCCCCGTTGATCCCGAAGGTCCGCGCGACGCGAAGGGATGGCTCTCCGTGCGGAAGGTCGACGGCACCTCCTATCGGCCGACGGTCGACCAGGCAGGCCTCGCCATGGTCTTCGACATGGCTCAGGCACGTAAGAACGCGCCCTCCTTCGACAAGTTCTGGCGTGACGTCGCTCGTTTGCTGGAGGGCGGCCGGTGAAGGACGTCGACGGCGACATCGGAGCGATGTCACCGGCCCGTTGACGACGAGGCGGCAGCCCGTCCCGGTGGCCTCGATCGGCTGACGGAGGACCCGGAGGGCTGTGGCTTGGGCAGGCCTCGTCTGGGTGAGATGGTGATTTATCGGGATATAAGGGTGCATTCCACCTGCACAAACCCGCTTCGGCGTGCGGTCCGCGAGGAGCGGCGCCTGGGCGGTTGGAGCGCGTCACCGCCGAGGTTGGACCGTGGGCCGGAGTGCCTTTCGCGGCGAAGTGGAGAAACCTTTACCGCGCGGTGACCGTGAATCTTGGGAAGTTCGGTCGTAGCAGCGGGAACCTGTGGCCAGCATCGGTAAGCTCATGGCGATTTCCGGCAAATCGGGAGGAGCCCTACTGTGCGGGTTTTTCGGGTGATCGGCGTCGCGCTCGCGGGGGCCGCCGTGCTAGTGCCCGTGGCGGCCTGCTCGTCGGGGGATGAGAGGGCGCCTGCCACGCAGGGGGCGCAGCCGGTGACGTCCGCGCCGGCCACGCCTGAGCCGCCGCCCGAGCATCCCTTCACGGGGCAGCCGGTGGCCGCGCGCAAGCCCGTGCTGGCGGTGAAGATCGAGAACACGGCGGCCGGGCGGCCCCAGCAGGGGCTGCGCAGCGCCGACCTGGTCTACGTCGAGCAGGTCGAGGGCGGGCTCACCCGCCTGATGGCGGTGTTCTCCTCCAAGATCCCGGCCAAGGTCGGCCCGGTGCGCAGCGCACGCATCTCCGACCTGCACATCCTGTCCATGTTCGGCAAGCCCGCCCTCGCCTACTCGGGTGTGCAGACCAAGATGATCCCCCTGGTGCAGCAGGCGTCGCTGTTCGACGTCTCCGACAGCGCGCGGCCGGGGGCCTACTTCCGCCAGCCCGGGCGCTCGGCGCCGTACAACCTGTTCGCCGAGCCCAAGAAGCTGCTGTCGGCGGCGCCCAAGGCGACCAAGGCCAAGGACATCGGCTTCGAGTTCGGCGACGTCCAGGAGGGCGGCACCGCCCGCAAGTCGTTCACCGTGCGGTACCCGGCGGCGAACTTCACCTTCACCTGGTCGGCCGACCAGAAGCGGTGGCTGGTGGCGCAGGACGGCGCCAAGAACATGGCCGCCGAGGGCGGGCAGCTCGGCGCGCCCACCATCGTGGTGCAGTACGCCAAGACCACCCGCTCGCAGTTCCACGACTTCACCGGCAGCTACACGCCGCTGATCCAGTCCACCGGCAAGGGCAAGGCGGTCGTCCTGCGCGACGGCAAGGCATACAGCGCCCGGTGGTCGCGCCCCTCGGAGGAGGAGGGCACGAAGTTCACCACCCCGGACGGCGAGCCGATGACGTTCAGCCGGGGCCAGGTCTGGATCGTGCTGGCCGCCCCCAAGCCGGTGCAACCCTGACAAGGGCCCGCCATCCTGTCCAAAACCGGGGGCCCTTTATGACGGTACGTAGGGTCTAGGGCCGTTCCGATCAGCGCCTAACATGGAAGCTGAAACCATCGTCGCGCGCTCGTGAGGTAGGACCGTGTCCAGCAGCACCCCCGAAGTCAACGACGCCGCCAGCACCGGCACCGCCCGTGTGAAGCGCGGCATGGCCGAGATGCTCAAGGGCGGCGTCATCATGGACGTCGTCACCGCGGAGCAGGCGAAGATCGCCGAGGACGCCGGCGCGGTGGCCGTGATGGCCCTCGAGCGTGTGCCCGCCGACATCCGGGCCGAGGGCGGCGTGTCGCGCATGAGCGACCCCGACATGATCGACGGCATCATCGCCGCCGTCTCCATCCCCGTCATGGCCAAGGCCCGCATCGGCCACTTCGCCGAGGCCAAGGTCCTGCAGGCCATCGGCGTCGACTACGTCGACGAGTCCGAGGTCCTCACGCCCGCCGACGAGGCCCACCACATCGACAAGTGGGCCTTCACCGTCCCCTTCGTCTGCGGGGCCACCAACCTCGGCGAGGCGCTGCGCCGCATCTCCGAGGGCGCCGCGATGATCCGCTCCAAGGGCGAGGCCGGCACCGGCAACGTCGTGGAGGCCGTGCGCCACATGCGGCAGATCCGCGGCGACATCCGGCGCCTGGCCGGCCTCGACGAGGCCGAGCTGTACGCCGCCGCCAAGGAGCTGCGCGCCCCCTACGAGCTGGTCGCCGAGGTCGCCAAGGCCGGCAAGCTGCCCGTCGTGCTGTTCACCGCCGGCGGCATCGCCACCCCGGCCGACGCCGCGATGATGATGCAGCTCGGCGCCGAGGGCGTGTTCGTCGGCTCGGGCATCTTCAAGTCCGGCGACCCCGCCAAGCGGGCGGCGGCGATCGTCAAGGCCACCACCTTCCACGACGACCCCGACGTGATCGCCAAGGTGTCGCGCGGCCTGGGCGAGGCCATGGTCGGCATCAACGTGGCGACGCTGCCCGACTCCGAGCGCCTGGCCACCCGGGGCTGGTAGCCCGCCGGGGGCCCTGACGCCTTCCCGGCGCCGCCACTTCCGGGGCGCCGGGAAGAAATGGGGTGATCGTCTGAAATACCCCCGTTGACCTGGGTGTCGCTATGCACGGCGTTTGCCGTGAATAGCTGATGATCGTGGTGTGCTCGACAGGCGATCGTTCCTCGTCCTGGGGCTGGCGTCCGGGGTGCCGATGCCGCCCCTTCGAGTCGCGTACGGAGAGCCCTTCCTGCTGGGCGTGGCGAGCGGCGACCCCACGCCCGACGGCTTCGTGCTGTGGACGCGCCTCGCGCCCGTCCCGCTGGCCGAAGACGGCTACGGCGGCATGCCGGCCACGTCCGTGCCGGTCTACTGGGAGGTGGCCGGCGACTCCGCCTGCACGCGGGTGGTGAGGCGCGGCACCGAGCACGCCGTTCGCGAGTGGGCGCACAGCCTGCACGTCGAGGTCACCGGCCTTGAGCCCGGCCGGGAGTACTGGTACCGCTTCAAGGCCGGCCCCTACGTCTCGCCGATCGGCCGCGCGGTGACCGCGCCCGCCGCCGGAGCCGCCGTCAAGGCGCTCACCCTGGCGGTGACGTCGTGCGCCAACTACGAGCACGGCCACTTCACCGCCTACGCCAGGGTCGCCCAGGAGCGCCCCGACCTGGTGCTGCACCTCGGCGACTACCTCTACGAGTACGGCAAGGGCGAGCGGCAGTGCCCGGGCGGCAACGTCCGCACGCACGAGGGGCCCGAGGCGCGGACGCTGGCCGGCTACCGGCGCAGGCACGCCCTCTACAAGACCGACGCCGACCTGCGCGCCGCCCACGCGGCCGCGCCGTGGGTGGCGATCATGGACGACCACGAGGTGCTCAACAACTGGATGGCGCCGGGCTCGGCCGACCGGTGCGAGGCCGCGTTCCGCGCCTACTACGAGCACATGCCGCTGCGCAAGGAATGCGTCCCGCACGGGGCCGCGATCCGGCTCTACCGGCGGCTGGAGTGGGGCGGCCTCGCGACGCTGCACATGCTCGACACCCGCCAGTACCGCGACGGCGTGAACTGCGGGGCCGGTTTCAAGGACTGCGAGGACTCCGACGACGACCAGCGCACGATCATGGGGGCCGAGCAGGAGCGATGGCTGCTGGACGGGTTCGGCCGGTCGCACACGACCTGGGACCTCATCGGCCAGCAGGTCTTCTTCGGCCGGCGCAGCAGGGACCCCGGCTCGGCCGACGTGGTCAGGCAGGACGCCTGGGACGGCTACTCCGGCTCCCGGACGCGGGTCACGCGCGGCTGGGTGGACGCCGGCGTGCGCAACGCGGTCGTGCTCACCGGCGACGTGCACTCGCATTGGGCCGGCGACCTGGCCCTCGACTACGACGACCCCGACTCGCGCGTGGTCGGCACCGAGCTGGCGGTCACCTCGATCTCCAGCGGGGGAGACGGGCACGACCACGACCGCGCCCGGGACGCCCTGGTCGACAAGAACCATCACCTGCGGTTCCACCTGCGGCGGCGCGGATACCTGCTGCTCAAGGTCGAGCCCACCGTGCTCACCGCCCACTTCAAGATCGTGCCCTACGTGAGCAGGCCCGGCGCCCCGGTGCGCACGGCCAGGACGTTCACGATCGCCGACGGGTCCCCAGGGCTCGTCCGCAAGACCTGACCGCCCGGGGCCGGGGCCCCGGCGCCTTCGCCGCCGCGATCCGGGAAGTCCAGCGGCGTTTGGGACGTTGTCTCCCATGGCCGTACGCTTTCCTGACGCATGCACGAGCCGGAGCCGCACGCGTCCTGGCGTGCGGAGGGCGGCGTCCCGACGGGGGAGCACATCTGTCCGGGGGCGCGTCCGCGGCCGTACCCGTGCCCGCGCGGCACGCCGGCGTCCGTGCGGGGGATCGATCAGGAGGAACACCGGTGACGTCTGCGCCGAAGATCGGCGTGCTCGCCCTGCAGGGCGACGTGCGTGAACACGTGCGCTCCCTCGAAGCCGTGGGCGCCTCGGCCGTGGCCGTCCGCCGCCCCGCCGAGCTGGAGGCCGTCGACGCGCTGGTCGTCCCCGGCGGGGAGTCCACCACCATCTGGAAGCTCGCCGACGCGTTCGAGCTGCTCGACCCGCTGCGCATGCGCGTCAAGTCCGGCATGCCCACCTACGGATCCTGCGCCGGGATGATCCTGCTGGCCGACCGCATCCAGGGCGGCATCGAGGGCCAGCAGACCCTCGGCGGCATCGACATGGTGGTGCGGCGCAACGCCTTCGGCCGCCAGGTCGACTCCTTCGAGGCGTCGCTGGACTTCGCGGGCCGGGGCCGCCTGAACGCCGTCTTCATCCGGGCGCCGTGGGTCGAGTCGGTCGGAGCCGACGTCGAGGTGCTGGGCGTCGCCGAGCCGGGAGATAGGATCGTCGCGGTCCGGCAGGGACCTCTGCTCGCGACGTCCTTCCATCCGGAGCTGACGGGGGACACGCGGGTACATTCGTATTTTCTCGACATGGTGAGGGAGCTCTAGCCGATGTCCGGCCACTCCAAATGGGCGACGACGAAGCACAAGAAGGCCGTGGTCGACGCCAAGCGCGGCAAGCTGTTCGCCAAGCTCATCAAGAACATCGAGGTGGCCGCCCGCACCGGCGGGCCCGACCCGGACGGCAACCCCACGCTGTACGACGCCGTGCAGAAGGCGCGCAAGAACTCCGTCCCGCTCGAGAACATCGAGCGCGCCCGCAAACGCGGCGGCGGCCTTGAGGCCGGCGGCGCCGAGTGGCAGACCATCATGTACGAGGGCTACGCGCCCGGCGGCGTCGCGGTGCTGGTCGAGTGCCTCACCGACAACCGCAACCGCGCCGCCTCCGAGGTCCGCGTCGCGATGACGCGCAACGGCGGCTCCATGGCCGATCCCGGCTCGGTGTCCTACATGTTCAACCGCAAGGGCGTCGTGATCGTCCCCAAGGGCGAGCTGGGCGAGGACGACGTGCTGGTGGCCGTCCTGGACGCCGGGGCCGAGGAGGTCAACGACCTCGGCGACTCCTTCGAGGTGGTCTCCGAGGCCGGCGACCTCGTGCCGGTGCGCAAGGCGCTGCAGGAGGCCGGCATCGACTACGACTCCGCCGAGAGCAGCCTCCTGCCGACCCTGAGCGTCCCGCTCGACGAGGAGTCCGCCCGCAAGGTCTTCCGCCTCATCGACGCGCTGGAGGACAGCGACGACGTGCAGAACGTCTACGCCAATTTCGACGTCAGCGACGAGGTCCTGGCCAAGCTCGACGACTGACCGGCGTCCCTCCCCGGCCGGCGCGCCGCCGGCCGGGGACGGAAAACGACTCGACCGGCCCCCGCGCCGGCCCTAGGTTTGGCCGTTGTGGAAATCCGTGACCTCGCGGTCGACGACCTCGACGCCGTCCTCGACGGCCGCAAGCGGGCCTTCGGCCCCATCCCGGCGGGCGACGCCGGGCTCTGGCGTGAGATCGTCACGCCGATGCTCGGCGCCGGGCGCTACCTCGGCGTCTTCGACGGCACCCGCCTGATCGGCACCAGCAGGATCAACGACTACGACCAGTGGTGGCACGGCCGGCCGCTGTCCATGGGCGGCGTCGCCGGCGTCACGGTCGCCCCCGAGGACCGCGGCCGCGGCGTCGGGCGGGCCCTCATGCGGGCCACCATCGAGCGCTGCGCCGACCTCGGCCACGTGGCCTCCGCGCTCTACCCCGCGACCACCCCGCTGTACCGCGGCCTCGGCTGGGAGCACGCCGGGAGCCGCCACCGCGTCACGCTGCCCACCGAGGCGCTGCGCACGCTCGGCGACGGGGGCGGCGGCGTCAAGCTGCGCAGGATCGGCCCCGACGACGCCCCGGAGCTGAGGAACGTCCTGGAACGCGTCTACGGCGCCTCGCGCGCCTCCGGGCCGCTGGGCTGGGAGGAGCGCGTCACCCGCCTCTGGCTCTCCGACGAGGACGACTTCGCCTACCTGGCAGACGACGGCTTCGCGGTCTACCGCTGGCACAAGGGCGACATCAACGTCGACAACCTCGTCGCCGGCTCCGAGGCCACCGCCAGGGCGCTGTGGTCGCTGGTCGGCACCGCGTCGACCGTCGCCTCCACCGTGACCGCCAGCGTCGAGCCCGACGACCCGGTGCTGTGGCTGCTGCGCGAGCGCTCGCACGACGCGGTCCAGCAGGTCCGCTGGATGTTCCGCCTCGTCGACCTGCCCGCCGCCGTCGCCGCCCGCGGCTACCCGGCCGGCGTCACGCTCGACACCGTGGTGAGCGTCGACGACCCCGAGCGCCCGGCCAACTCCGGCGCCTGGCGCCTGGAGGTCTCCGGCGGAAAGGGCACGCTCTCCGCCGCCGGCGGCCGGGCCCCGGAGGCGCCGCGCTTCTCCATCGGCGGCGTCTCGGCCCTGTTCGCGGGCGTCCAGCCCGCCACCCTGCGCCGCACCGGCCTGGTCACCGGCGGCGCGCCGGCCGTGGACGAACTCCTCGGCAGCGCGTTCGCCGCCAAGCCCTACATGATCGACTACTTCTGACCCGGCGACGCGTCGGTGGGAAGCGGGACGGAGAGGCCGGCGCCGCCGTACGTCGCGCGACCTGGTGATCGTTCCTGCGGGTCGCACTCGTGCCGACCCGGGTTCGGCGGCCGGATCACGAGACGCTTCCACAGGGCCGACACGGGCGGGCGTGCCGGGGTGCGCGGGTGGGTCGGTCGCGGTAGAGTTCGGGGCCGAACAGGTGTTCGGCGACTTTGGGAGGCGAGCCGGTGCCGCTGCCCGAGCTGCGGGTGATGGGGGTCGACCCCGGGCTCACCCGCTGCGGCCTCGGCGCCGTCCAGGGGCGCGCGGGCGCGCCGCTCACGCTGGTCAGGGTCGGCGTCGCGCGCACCCCCGCCGGGGACGACATCGGCGCGCGGCTGGTGGCCATCGAGGCCGAGATCGAGCGCTGGCTCGACGACGTGCGGCCCGACGCCGTGGCGGTCGAGCGGGTCTTCAGCCAGAGCAACCTGCGCACGGTGATGGGCACCGCCCAGGCCTCCGCCGTGGCCATCGTCTGCGCGGCCAGGCGCGGCCTGCCGGTCGCCCTGCACACCCCCTCGGAGGTCAAGGCCGCGATCACCGGCTACGGCAACGCCGACAAGGCGCAGGTCGGTGCGATGGTCACCCGCCTGCTGCGGCTCGACGCCATGCCCAAGCCCGCCGACGCCGCCGACGCGCTGGCGCTGGCAATCTGCCACATCTGGCGCGGCGGCACCCAGAACCGCCTCGCCGAAGCCGTCGCCAAGGCCAGACGCCCCGCCGCACCGCGCGGGGCGCCGGTGAAGGGAGCGCAACGGTGATCGCCTCGGTGTCCGGGCGGGTGGCCGCCCTCGGTCCCGACGCCGCCGTGGTCGAGGTCGGCGGCGTGGGGGTGCTCGTCCACTGCACCCCGGGCACGCTGGCCACGCTGCGAGCCGGGGAGGACGCCCGGCTGGCGACGTCGCTGATCGTGCGCGAGGAGTCCCTCACCCTCTACGGCTTCGGCACCGACGACGAGCGCACGGTCTTCGAGATGCTCCAGACCGCCTCCGGCGTCGGCCCCCGGCTCGCGCTCGCCATGCTCGCCGTGCACGCCCCCAACGCGCTGCGGGTCGCGGTCGCCACCGCCGACGTCAAGGCGCTCACGCTGGTCCCGGGCATCGGCCAGAAGGGCGCGCAGCGCATCATCCTGGAGCTGAAGGACAAGCTCGGCACGCCCGACGCCGCCGTCGCCGCGGCGCTCAACGGGCACGCCAGGGCGCCCGCCTGGAGCGAGCAGGTGCACTCCGGTCTCGTCGGCCTCGGCTACTCGGCCAAGGACGCCGACGAGGCCGTCGCCACCGTGTCCCCCGAGGCCGACGCCGAGATCGCCGCGGGCCGCGCCCCCCAGGTGGCGGCCCTGCTGAAGGCGGCCCTGCGGGCCCTGAGCAAGCGATAGGGCCGCGATGACCCCCGACAGAGAGCTCGTGTCCCCCGACGCCGAAGGCGACGAGCGGGCGATCGAGTCCGCGCTGCGGCCCAAACGGCTCAGCGAGTTCATCGGCCAGGCCCGCGTGCGCGAGCAGCTCTCGCTGGTGCTCGAAAGCGCGCTGCGCCGCGCCCGCCCGCCCGACCACGTGCTGATGAGCGGCTCCCCGGGGCTGGGCAAGACCACCCTGGCGATGATCATCGCCGCCGAGCTCGGCGCGCCGCTGCGGCTCACCTCCGGCCCGGCCCTGGAACGCGCGGGCGACCTGGCGGCCATCCTGTCCACCCTCGCCGAGGGCGAGGTGCTGTTCATCGACGAGATCCACCGCATGGCCCGCCCGGCCGAGGAGATGCTCTACCTGGCCATGGAGGACTTCCGCGTCGACATCGTGGTCGGCAAGGGGCCGGGGGCCACCGCGATCCCGCTGGAGATCGCCCCCTTCACGCTGGTGGGGGCCACCACCCGCGCCGGCCTGCTGCCCGCGCCGCTGCGCGACCGCTTCGGCTTCGTCGCCCACATGGACTTCTACGACGTCGGCGAGCTGGAGCAGGTGCTGTACCGCTCGTCGCGGCTGCTCGGCCTGGACATCCCCGACGAGGGGGCGCACGAGATCGCCCGCAGGTCGCGCGGCACGCCCCGCATCGCCAACCGCCTGCTGCGCCGCGTGCGCGACTTCGCCGAGGTCCGCACCGACGGCGTCATCACCAGGGAGATCGCCTCCACGGCCCTCGACCTGTACGAGGTGGACGCCGAGGGGCTCGACCGGCTCGACCGCGCGGTGCTCGGCGCGCTGCTGCGCAAGTTCGGCGGCGGGCCCGTCGGGCTGTCCACGCTGGCGGTCGCGGTGGGGGAGGAGCCCGAGACCGTCGAGGTCGTCGCCGAGCCGTTCCTGGTGCGGCAGGGCCTGCTCGCCCGCACCCCCCGCGGCCGGGTGGCGACTGCGGCGGCGTGGGGCCACCTGGGCCTGACACCGCCGCCGGACGCCTTCGGCGCCGCCGGGTATCCGATGCTCTTCGACACCCCCTGAGCGCGCGGCAGGCGTTCTGACACGGCCGTTGACAAGCCTCCGGCGGCCTGCCGCCTCCGGCCGCCGCCCCGCCGCCCGGCGCCCCCGGCCGGCGGCACCGGACGGCGGCCCGTCCCGCCGCGCGGAGTAGCCGGTGGGGGCGGGAGACCGGAAAGTTTCAAGGTTGCTGTATGGGGCGGTCACAGATCGGTGACAACGGGAACTTTCCCGCCCGCTGAAGCGTGGGTTCGTTGCCGGGCTTTGACAAGCTCGCCTAAACTCCGTGGCTTGGCTGGCTGTGTACGCTGAGACGATCAGCGTGCCGCCGTGCTGCTCGCCGTCAGACAATCCGGCGCAGGCCGGTCAGCTCGTAACCGGAAGGAAGCCCCGTGCAGGGCCTTGGATCGTTCGTGCCACTGATCTTGCTGGTCGTGGTCTTTTACTTCCTGCTCATCCGCCCGCAGCGAAAGCGGCAGCAGGAGCAGGCGCAGATGCAGAACAGCCTGACCCCGGGCGTCCGTGTGATGACGACGACCGGCCTGTTCGCCGACGTCGTCGCCGTCGAGGACGACGACGTAATCCTTGAGCTGGCCCCCGGCGTGCGAACCCGGTGGGTCAAGGGCGCCATCGGCCGTGTGCTGACTCCGGTCGAGGACGACCCGGTGGACAATAGAGATGGCCTTCACGAGTCCATCGCCGACGAAGCGGCGACCGACGTCCCCGACCGCCGGGGAGACGAGGGCCCGACCAGCCCGAGGGCCTGAAGGTAGGCTCGCCGCAAACCCCTTGACGAAAGAACTGACCACCAGTGGCCTCATCGACCAGTAGCCAGAGCAAGCCGGGGCGTGTGCTCCTGGCGCTGCTGGCGCTCATCCTCGCCATGGGCGCGGCGATGCTCCTGCAGCAGTCGTTCGTGCCCAAGTTCGGCCTCGATCTCGCCGGCGGCACCACGGTGACGCTCTCGCCGCAGACCGAGACCGGCGCGGCGCCCACCGAGGAGAGCCTCGACCTCGCCGTCAACATCATCCGCGAGCGGGTGAACGGCAGCGGCATCTCCGACGCCGAGGTCGCCAAGTCGGGTGACAACATCATCATCTCCGTGCCCGGCGCGGGGTCCGATGAGGTCGTCAAGCGTCTCGGCACCACCGCCGAGCTGCGGTTCCGCCAGGTGCTCGCGTGGGCGCCGGCCGCCATTCCGCCCGGTGCGCTCCCCACCGCCCCGGCGACTCCGGCGCCGTCCGGCAGCGGCGGGGCCACCCCGGCGCCGTCCACGTCCGCCAAGCCCGGCGCGACGGCCGAGCCGGCGCCCAGCGGCACCCCGGCCGGCCGGGCGCTGTCGTCGGCGCTGACCGCCCCGACGCCCGCCCCCTCGCCGTCCGCCGAGAAGTCGGGCGAGGCCACTCCCAGCCCCGGCACCCCCGCGCCCTCGGGGCAGCCCTCGGCCCCCGCCGAGCAGGACCCGCTCGCCGGCGTCGACATGACCGGCATCGACCCCGCGGTGGCCGAGCAGTTCAAGAAGCTCGACTGCGCGAAGAACGCCGGCCAGGGCACGCAGGACAACCCCGACAAGCAGTACGCGGCGTGCAGCGACGACGGCACCGCGAGGTACATCCTCGACAAGGCCGCGGTGAAGGGCACCGAGGTGTCCGGCGCCACCTCCGGCGTCGACTCCACCACCGGCGAGTGGATCGTCTCGGTCAACTTCAAGAGCAAGGGCGCCAGCCAGTTCGCGACCATCACCGGGCAGATCACCAGCGCCCCGGAGCCGCGCAACCAGCTCGCGATGGTGCTCGACGGCGTGGTGATCTCGGCCCCCACCATCGAGGAGCCCATCCCCGGCGGCCAGGCCCGCATCTCTGGCAGCTTCACGCAGGTGACGGCCGAGGCCCTGGCCAACCAGCTCAAGTTCGGCGCGCTGCCGCTGAAGTTCGTCCAGAGCTCCATCGAGGAGGTCTCCTCCACGCTGGGCGCCGACCAGCTGCACGGCGGCCTGCTCGCCGGCGGCATCGGCCTGATCCTGGTGGTCCTGTACTGCCTGTTCTACTACCGGGGCCTCGGCCTGGTCGCGGTGGCCAGCCTCGCGGTCGCCACGATCCTGACCTACCAGGCCGTGGTGATCCTGGGCCACAACGCCAACTTCCGGCTGTCGCTGCCGCACATCATCGGCCTGGTGGTCTCGATCGGCATCACCGCCGACTCCTTCATCGTCTACTTCGAACGCATGCGTGACGAGATGAAGGAGGGCAGGCGCTCGCTGCGGGTCGCCGTGGAGGTCGCCTGGGTGCGCGCCCGGCGCACGATCCTGATCGCCGACGCGGTCATGTTCATCGCCGCGATCGTGCTGTACTTCCTGGCGGTCGGCGGCGTCGCCGGGTTCGCCTTCGCGATGGGGCTCACCACGCTGATCGACATCGTGGTGGTGTTCCTCTTCACCAAGCCGTTCGTCGCGGCGCTGGCGCGGTCCCCGTTCTTCGCCAAGGGCCACAAGCTGTCGGGCCTGGACGCCGAGCGCATGAGCCGCGAGACGCCCGCCGTCCGCACGACCATTCCGCAGGAGGGCTGATGTCGCGCATCGGGGTAATCGGGCGCCGCCTGTACCGCGGCGAGGTCGACATCGACTTCGTCGGCCGCTACAGGCTCTGGTACTCCCTGTCCGGCGTGCTGCTGGCGATCTCCATCCTGGGCCTGGTGGTCCAGGGGCTGAACCTCGGCGTGGAGTTCAAGGGCGGCTCGGTCTTCAGCTTCGCCAAGCCCGCGTCCTCGACCATCGAGCAGGTGCGCGAGACGTTCCAGGACGCCGGCGTCCACCAGGTCATCGTCCAGGAGGCCGGCCCCCGCTGGCGGGTCACCACCGAGAGCCTTCCCGCCGCCGAGGTCAGCCGGGTCCAGAACGCCGTCGCCGGCACCTACGACATCCCCGGCACCGAGATCAGCAAGCAGATCATCGGCGCCACCTGGGGAGGTGAGGTGCTGAACAAGGCCATCATCGGCCTGATCGTGTTCATGATCGCGATCATCCTGTACCTCACCATGGCGTTCGAGTGGAAGATGGCGCTGGCCGCGGTGGTCGCGCTGTTGCACGACCTGGTGATCACCGCCGGCGTCTACGCGTGGTCGGGGTTCGAGGTGACCCCCGCGACGATGCTGGGCTTCCTGACGATCCTCGGATACTCGTTGTACGACGCCGTCGTGGTGTTCGACATGATCAAGGAGGTCACGGCCAAGCTCGGCGCGACCTCCAAGATGACCTACACCGAGGCCGCCAACAACGCGCTGAACCACACCCTGGTCCGCTCGCTGAACACCTCGCTGGTGGCGATCCTGCCGGTCGCGGCCATCCTGTTCATCGGCACGACCCTGCTCGGCGCCGGCACGCTGAAGGACCTCTCGCTCGCCCTGTTCGTCGGAATGATCGTCGGCACCTACTCCTCGCTGTGCGTGGCGACCCCGCTGCTCGTGCGGCTCAAGGAGCGCGAGCCGAAGTACCTCGCGCTCAGCAAGCGGCTGGCCGCCAACCGCAAGGCCGACGTGCAGGACGCCCCCCGCGTCGTCAAGGGCAAGGAGCCGGCGGCGGCGGGGTCGCAGTCCTCCGCCACCGGCGCGAACGCCGGGGCCAAGCGCAAGAAGCGCTGACGACCGGGCGCCGCCGCGAGGCCCCTCCCGCCCGGGAGGGCCCTGGCGCGGCGCCCGGCCCGAGGCACCACCGACGCGCCCCCGCGACACCCGGTGTCGCGGGGGCGCGTCGCCGCCGGGAAGGATCCCCCAGATGCGCGACCTGACCGAGCTGATCCTCGACCTGATCAGGGACGTCCCCGACTACCCCAAGCCCGGCATCGTCTTCAAGGACATCACCCCGCTGCTGGCCGACCACGCCGCCTTCTCGGCCGTGATCGACGCCCTGGCCGAGGGCCTGGACGTCGACAAGGTCGTCGGCATCGAGGCCCGGGGCTTCATCCTCGCCGCCCCGGTGGCCCTGCGCGCGGGGGCCGGTTTCGTCCCCATCCGCAAGAAGGGCAAGCTGCCCGCGGCGACGTTCGACGCCTCCTACGACCTGGAGTACGGCTCGGCGGTGATCGAGGTGCACCGCGACGCCTTCGCCCCGGGCGAGCGCGTGCTCGTCGTCGACGACGTGCTCGCCACCGGCGGCACCGCCCGGGCGGCGGTCGAGCTGGTCAACCGCGCGGGCGCCCACGTGGTGGGCGTCTCGGTGCTGATGGAGCTCGCCTTCCTCAAGGGCCGCGAGCGGCTCGACGGCGTCGAGCCGCGGGCTCTGGTCGTCGTCTGATCGGCTCGCGGAAGACGGGCCCCGCACCACGGATACACTGGAGCATCTGGACTCGACGTGAGGAGTCTGAGTGCCCCGTGACATGGCCCCGCCCGACGTGACCGACACCCCTGAGCCGGTATCCGCGCCCGCGGAGGAGACGGGTTTAGCCATGTCCGCAGGCACCGACGAAAGACCGGCGCCTGCCGTACGCCGCAGGCTGTCCCGGTTCGGGGGGCAATGGGGTGGCGCGATGAATCCGGTGCTGGAACCTCTGTTCAAGACGGTCCGGGCCACACATCCCAAGGCCGATCTACGGCTGATCGAGCGGGCCTACGACGTCGCGGCGCACCACCACCGAGACCAGAAGCGCAAGAGCGGCGATCCGTACATCACCCACCCGCTCGCGGTGGCCACCATCCTCGCCGAGCTCGGCACCGACGACGAGACCCTGTGCGCGGCCCTGCTGCACGACACCGTCGAGGACACCGCCTACGGGCTCGACGAGCTGGGCAGCGACTTCGGCGAGAACATCGCCCTGCTGGTCGACGGGGTCACCAAGCTCGACAAGGTCAAGTTCGGCGACGCCGCCCAGGCCGAGACCGTGCGCAAGATGGTCGTGGCGATGTCCCGCGACATCCGCGTCCTGGTGATCAAGCTCGCCGACCGCCTCCACAACATGCGCACCCTGCGCTACCTGCCCCGGCACAAGCAGGAGCAGAAGGCTCGCGAGACGCTGGAGATCTTCGCGCCGCTGGCCCACCGGCTGGGCATGAACACCATCAAGTGGGAGCTGGAGGATCTCGCGTTCGGGATGCTCTACCCCAAGCGGTACGACGAGATCGCCCGCATGGTGTCCGAGCGCGCGCCGCGCCGCGACCTGTTCCTGCAGGAGGTCATCGAGAAGGTCTCCGCCGACCTGCGTGACGCGAAGATCCGCGCGGCGGTCAAGGGCAGGCCCAAGCACTACTACTCGATCTACCAGAAGATGATCGCGCGCGAGGTCGCGTTCGACGACATCTACGACCTGGTGGGCATCCGGGTGCTCGTGGACACCGTTCGCGACTGCTACGCGGCGCTCGGCACCATCCACGCGCGGTGGAACCCCGTCCCCGGGCGGTTCAAAGACTACATCGCGATGCCCAAGTTCAACATGTACCAGTCGCTGCACACCACCGTCATCGGCCCCGAGGGCAAGCCGGTGGAGCTGCAGATCCGCACCCGCGCGATGCACCACCGCGCCGAGTACGGCGTAGCGGCGCACTGGAAGTACAAGGAGGAGATGGGCGTCAGCGGGCCCGCGGGCGCGCGGGTGAAGTCCGCCGGCGACATGGCCTGGCTGCGGCAGCTCCTCGACTGGCAGAAGGAGACCTCCGACCCCGGCGAGTTCCTGGAGTCGCTGCGCTTCGACCTGTCGGTCTCCGAGGTGTTCGTCTTCACCCCGCGCGGCCAGGTCATCGCCCTGCCCGAGGGCGCCACGCCGGTCGACTTCGCCTACGCGGTGCACACCGAGGTCGGTCACCGGTGCATCGGCGCGCGGGTGAACGGCCGCCTGGTGCCGCTTGAGTCGCGGCTGAGCAACGGCGACGCCGTGGAGATCTTCACCTCCAAGTCGCCCGACGCCGGCCCCTCCCGCGACTGGCTGAAGTTCGTCAAGAGCGGCCGGGCCCGCAACAAGATCCGCCAGTGGTTCTCCAAGGAGCGGCGGGAGACCGCCATCGAGGCGGGCAAGGAGGCCATCGGCCGGGCCATGCGCAAGCAGGGCCTCCCGCTGCAGCGGCTGATGTCCG
The DNA here is from genome assembly GCF_029846175.1 of Sphaerisporangium sp. TRM90804. Classification (GTDB taxonomy): domain Bacteria; phylum Actinomycetota; class Actinomycetes; order Streptosporangiales; family Streptosporangiaceae; genus Sphaerisporangium. The sequence continues at coordinate 170,431 of NZ_JARWAC010000014.1, forward strand.
GCGAGAGCCTGCTGGCCCTGGCCAGAGACCTGCGCTACCCCGACGTCTCGGCGCTGTACGCGGCCGTGGGCGAGAGCCACATGAGCGCGCAGACGGTCGTCGAGAAGCTCGTGCAGTCGCTGGGCGGCGTCGAGGGCGCCGAGGAGGACATCGCCGAGGCCGCCGTCCCCACCAAGCTGCGGGGCAGGCCGCGCACCGGCACCAACGCCGGCGTGATCGTCGCGGGCGAGTCCGACATGTGGGTCCGGCTGTCGCGGTGCTGCACGCCGGTGCCCGGAGACGAGATCGTCGGGTTCGTCACCCGCGGCCACGGGGTGTCGGTGCACCGCACCAACTGCCCCAACATCGACCAGCTCCGCGCCGAGCCCGACCGCCTCGTCGAGGTGAGCTGGTCGCCGGGCGACGACTCGGTGTTCCTGGTGGCCATCCAGGTGGAGGCCCTCGACCGGCCGCGCCTGCTGTCCGACATCACCCGCACGCTGTCCGACCAGCACGTCAACATCCTGTCGGCGTCGGTCACCACCTCGCGCGACCGCACCGCGGTCAGCAAGTTCACCTTCGAGATGGGCGATCCCAAGCACCTCGGGCACGTGCTGAAGGCCGTGCGCAACGTGCAGGGCGTCTACGACGTCTACCGCGTCAACAGCTGAACGCGTCCACCCGGACGGGCACGGTGCTCGTCCGGGAGGGGCGGGGAGAGTCGCGAGCGGGTCAGGAGAACTCGGCCAGGGTGCGCTCGGCCTCCTCCAGCCAGGAGCGGCGGGCGGCGATGGCCTCCTCCGACTCCTTGACCTCCTTGTCCTTGCCGGCGGCCCTGGCCTTGGCCAGGCGGCCCTCCAGCTGGTCGAGCGACCGGCGGAGCTGGTCGACGGTGGTCTGGGCGCGGGCGCGGGCCTCGGGGTTCGACCGCTTCCACTCGGCCTCCTCGGCCTTGCGGACGGCGTCGTCGATCTTCCGTAGACCGCCCTCCAGCTTGTCCCTGGACTCGCGCGGCACCGGGCCGACCGCCTCCCAGCGTTCCAGCACCGTCCGCAGCGCCGCGCGCGCGGCCCTGGCGTCGGTCACCGGCAGGATGCGCTCGGCGTCGGCGAGGATGCGCTCCTTGGCCTCGGCGTTCTCCCGCAGCGAGGCGTCGCGCTCGGCGAACACCGCCGAGCGGGCCTGGAAGAACTGGTCCTGGGCGCCCTTGAAGCGGTTCCACAGCTCGTCCTCGGCCTCGCGCGAGGCCCGGCCGGCGGTCTTCCACCGGCGCATGAGCTCGCGGTAGGCCGAGGCCGTCTCGCCCCAGTCGGTCGAGGTGGCCAGCGCCTCGGCCTCGGCGACGATGCGCTCCTTGAGGCTGCGCACCGACTCGCGCTGCTCGTCCAGACCGGCGAAGTACGACTTGCGCCGCTTGGCGAACGCGGTGCGTGCGGCCGACAGGCGCTTCCACAGGGCGGCCTCGGTCACCCGGTCGATGCGCTCGGCGCCCTTCCACTCCTCGACGAGCTGGCGCAGCCGCTCGCCGCCGGACTTCCAGTGGGTGGCGTCCTCGGCGATGCGCTCGGCCTCGGCGACGATGCGCTCCTTGATCTCCCGCGACTGGGCGCGTGCCTGGTCGCGGGCGGCCTTGACCTCCTCGCGGCGCTTGCCGACCAGCTCGGAGAGCGCCTCCAGGCGGGACTCCAGGCCGGCGAGGTCGCCGACGGCGTTCGCGCCGGCGATGGACTCGCGCAGCTTGACGATCGTCGCCTCGGCCTGTGCGGGCGGCAGGTCGGTTCCCCGGACCCGCTGTTCGAGCAGCTCCACCTGCGTGGCCAGCTCGTCGTACTTGCGATGGAAGTAGGCGAGGGCCTCTTCCGGTTCGCCGGCCTGCCAGGACCCGACGGCCCGTTCTCCCTCGGCCGTACGAACGTAGACGGTGCCGTCGTCGTCTACCCGGCCCCACGGGTCGGTGCTCACCGTGTCCTCCCGCACTCGAATCAGCCTCCAGGACGCTACGCGTCCTTGGTTGTATTACGTCAGCTCTTGCCAGAGATTGTCACGCGATTGATTTCGACGGGCTCTTTGGGGGCTCCGGTGCCATCGCCCATGCCGCCCGGCAGGACGCCCTTCTTGGCCACCTTGTCGAGGATTTCGAGCCCCTTTGTGACGGTACCGAACGGTGTGTAGTTCGGGGGGAGGGTCAGGTCGCCGAAGATGATGAAGAACTGGCTTCCGTTGGTGCCCGGCCCCCCGTTGGCCATCGCGACCACCCCGCGGGTGTACTTGGCGTCCTTCAGGTTCTCGTCGGAGAAGCGGTAGCCGGGGCCGCCCTGGCCGTCGGTCGGGTTCTTGCCGTCCGCCTTGGCCAGCGGGTCGCCGCACTGCAGCATCGGGAAGGCGTCCGGGCCCATGCGGTGGCACTTGCTGCCGTCGAAGTACTTCTTCTTCGCCAGGAACGCGAAGGAGTTGACCGTGCAGGGCGCCTTGTCGGTGGCCAGCTTCACCACGATGTCACCCTGGCTGGTGGCCAGGGTCATGCTCTTGGGGGAGGTGTCGGCCTTCGCCGGGGGCACGCCGACGTTCTTGGAGGGGCCGCCCGCGGCGTCGGCGACGTAGTCGCACGTGCCGCTCGCGGCGTCGTACGGCTTGGGCGTCGGAGGCGCGGACGACGGCGGCGCGGAGGGCGCCGGCGTGGCGGACGAGGCGGCCTGTGTCTGGGAGTCTCCACCGCCGATCAGCGCGACGGCCGCGAAGATGCCGCCCACCACGACGAGCACGCCGGCGGTCGTCCCGATGATCGCCACCCGCTTCTTGCGAGCCTCGCGTTCGAGGCGCCGCTGCGCCTGCCGTTCGTAATGCTCCCGTGCCAGTTGCCTTTGACGGTCTTTGCCGGTCGCCACGCTGAGTCCTCCCGACTGCCGGAGTTGTGGGGGTTTGGCCGCCTCGCGGGGCGACCGCCACCTTTATGGAGTGGGCGAATCGTATCGGCCTACGGGTGATGGTTCGCAGCCCGGCGACCCGCACCGGTACCCTTCGGTTACATTCCCATCCGCTTTCCTTGACGAGATCGATCACCCGAGGACCGCTTCCGTGCTCATCGACGGCTTTCCCGCAGGCTCCTTCCAGACCAACTGCTACGTCGTGGCTCCCGCCGCGGGCGAGGAGTGCGTGGTCGTCGACCCTGGTCAGGACGCCGTGGCCGGTCTCGACTCCCTGCTTCGCGAGCATCGGCTCAAGCCGGTGGCCGTGCTGCTCACCCACGGGCACATCGACCACACCTGGTCGGTGGCCCCGGTGTGCGGGGCGCGCGACGTGCCCGCGTGGATACATTCAGACGACCGCGAGATGCTGGCCGATCCCGGCAAGGGGCTCTCGCCCATGGCGGGGCGGCAGTTGTTCGGCGGCATGGAGTTCACCGAGCCCGACGACGTGCGCGAGCTGACCGACGGCGCGGTGCTGGAGCTGGCGGGCATGGCGATCACCGTCGACCACGCGCCGGGCCACACCCGGGGGTCGGTCACCTTCCGGCTTCCCGGCGAGCGGGTGATGTTCTCCGGCGACCTGCTGTTCGCCGGGTCCATCGGGCGCACCGACCTGCCGGGCGGCGACTACGCCACCATCCTGCGCAGCCTCGGCAGGGTCTGCCTCGGCCTGCCGGACGACACGACGGTGCTGCCCGGCCACGGCCCGGGCACGACGATCGGCCGTGAACGGGCCGCCAACCCGTATCTTGCTGAGGCAAGGCCGTTCGTGGGTCCAACCAGGGGACTGTGATGAGCTTTCAAGCGCCCAAGGGCGTACCTGAATATCTGCCGCCGCGCTCGGCGACGTTCCTCGCGGTGCGCGAGGCGTTCGCCACCGCCGCGGGCAACGCCGGATACTCCTACATCGAGGTGCCGGTCTTCGAGGACACCGAGCTGTTCGCGCGGGGGGTCGGCGCATCCACCGACGTCGTCTCCAAGGAGATGTACACCTTCGCCGACCGCGGCGGGCGCTCGGTCACCCTGCGCCCGGAGTTCACCGCGGGCGTCATGCGCTCGGTGCTGGAGCACGGCCTGCACCACGGCCAGCTCCCGGTCAAGCTGTGGGCCACCGGCCCGGCGTTCCGCTACGAGCGCCCCCAGGCCGGCCGGTTCCGCCAGCTCCAGCAGTTCAACGTCGAGGCCATCGGCAGCGAGGACCCGGCGGTGGACGCCGAGACCATCGCCCTGGCCTGGGCGGGCTACCAGGCGCTCGGCCTGACCCGCGTGCGGCTGCTGCTGAACACGCTGGGCTGCAAGCAGTGCCGCCCGGCCTACCGCGCCGCCCTGCAGGAGTTCCTGCGCGCCCTCGACCTCGACGAGGACACCCGCCGGCGCATCGAGATCAACCCGCTGCGGGTGCTCGACGACAAGCGGCCCGAGGTGCGGGCGCTGGTCGAGAACGCCCCGCTGATCACCGACCACCTGTGCGCCTCCTGCAAGGCCCACCACGACCGCGTCCGGTCGCTGCTGGAGGACCTGCGGATCCCGTGGGAGGACACCCCGCGGCTGGTGCGCGGGCTCGACTACTACACCCGCACCACCTACGAGTTCGACCACCCCATGCTGGGCGCCCAGTCGGGCATCGGCGGCGGCGGGCGCTACGACGGCCTCTCGGAGGACATCGGCGGCCCCGCGCTGCCCGGCATCGGCTTCGCCGTCGGCGTCGACCGCATCATCATGGCCGTGGAGGCCGAGAACGACGACCGCCCGGCGCCGCCCCGCGTCGAGGTCTACGCCGTGCCGCTCGGCGAGGAGGCCGCCAGGCGCGTGTTCACGCTCGTCCACGAGCTGCGGGCGGCCGGCGTCGCCGCCGACATGGCCTTCGACGGCCGGGGCCTCAAGGGCGCCATGAAGGGCGCCGACCGCTCGGGGGCGGCCTACGCGGTGATCGTCGGCGAACGTGATCTCGCCGCCGGCACCGCCCAGGTGAAAGACCTTGTGAGCGGCGACCAGACCGCCCTGCCGCTCGCCGAGATCGTCACGACGCTGAAGGAGATACTGACCAAATGATCCGCACGCACACCGCCGGATCGCTGCGCGAGGAGCACGCCGGGCAGCCGGTGACGCTCGCCGGATGGGTGGCACGCCGCCGCGACCACGGCGGCGTGGTCTTCATCGACCTGCGCGACGCCTCCGGCACGGCGCAGGTGGTGTTCCGCGAGGAGGACCACGCGCACGACCTGCGCTCGGAGTACTGCGTCAGGATCACCGGGGAGGTTCGCGCCCGGCCCGAGGGCAACGAGAACCCCGACCTGCCCACCGGGGCCATCGAGGTCGTCGCCTCGGAGGTCGAGGTGCTCAGCGAGTCGGCGCCGCTGCCGTTCCCGATCGAGGGCGGTGGCGGGGTGTCGGAGGAGGCGCGGCTGAAGTACCGCTACCTCGACATGCGCCGCCAGCAGGTCGCCCAGGCCATTCGCGCCCGTTCCACCGCCACCTACCTGGCGCACGAGGTGATGCGCGAGCACGGCTTCCTGTACGTCGAGACGCCCGATCTCACCAGGTCCACGCCCGAGGGCGCCCGCGACTTCCTGGTGCCGGTGCGCCTGCAGCCCGGGAGCTGGTACGCGCTGCCGCAGTCGCCCCAGCTGTTCAAGCAGCTGCTCATGGTGGGCGGGCTGGAGCGCTACTACCAGCTCGCGCGCTGCTTCCGCGACGAGGACCTGCGCGCCGACCGGCAGCCCGAGTTCACCCAGATCGACGTTGAGATGTCCTTCGTCGACCAGGAGGACGTCATGGCGCTGGGCGAGGCGCTGATCGGCCGCGTCTGGAAGGAGACCGTGGGCTACGAGCTGCCGTCGCCGGTCCCGCGGCTGACCTACCGAGAGGCGATGGAGCGCTTCGGCTCCGACAAGCCCGACCTGCGCTTCGGCTGCGAGCTGGTCGAGATGACCGGCCACTTCGCCGAGACCGCCTTCCGGGTGTTCCAGGCGCCCTACGTCGGCGCCGTCGTCATGCCCGGCGGGGCGTCCCAGACCCGCAAGGAGCTCGACGCCTGGCAGGAGTGGGCCAAGTCGCGCGGGGCCAGGGGGCTGGCGTACGTCCTGGTGCAGCCGGGCGGCGAGCTCGGCGGCCCGGTCGCCAAGAACCTCTCCGAGCGGGAGCGCGCCGGGCTGGCGGCCGCGGCGGGCGCCTCCGAGGGCGACGCCGTCTTCTTCGCGGCGGGCGACCCGTCCGCCTCGCGCGACCTGCTGGGCGCCGCGCGCCTGGAGATCGGCCGCCGCTGCGGCCTGATCGACGAGTCCGCGTGGAACTTCCTGTGGGTCGTCGACGCCCCGATGTTCGAGCCCGTCCTCGACGACGCCGGCGCGCGGATCGGCTGGACGGCCGTGCACCACCCGTTCACCGGCCCGAAGCCCGAGTGGGCCGACAGTTTCCAGGACCATCCGGGCGAGGCCCTGGCGTACGCCTACGACATGGTCTGCAACGGCATGGAGATCGGTGGCGGCTCGATCCGCATCCACCGCGCCGAGATGCAGCAGCGGGTCTTCGACGTGCTGGGCATCTCCAAGGAGGAGGCCGAGTCCAAGTTCGGCTTCCTGCTGGAGGCGTTCAAGTACGGCCCGCCCCCGCACGGCGGCATCGCCTACGGGTGGGACCGCATCTGCATGCTGCTGGCCGGCGGGGAGTCGATCCGCGACGTGATCGCCTTCCCCAAGACCGCCTCGGGCTTCGACCCCCTGACCGGCGCCCCCACCCCGATCACCTCCGCCCAGCGTAAGGAGGCCGGCGTCGACGCCGCCCCGCCGCGGGCGGCCGCGCCCGCCGTGCCCTCTACGGGCTCCTGACGGCACTCCTCCGCGCCGGGGCTCCGAAACCATCGGGAGCCCGGCCGGAGGGCGCAGAAGGCCGCACATCGACGGGAAAGCCCCGGCGCGCCAGGCGCCGGGGCTTTCTGCGTGCCGCGTGGGGGCCGATCGCCCCGGGGCGTCAGCGCAGGGTCACGTTCTTGATGACGACCGGGAGCTTGGGGGCGTTTGAGCCCTCGCCCCGCACGTCGGACAGCGGGTCGCCGCCGAACGGGATGATGCCGCCCTTGGCGATCTTGTCGACGACGTCCATGCCCTTGGTCACCACGCCGAACGGCGTGTACGCGGCTCCCGCGCTCGCGAGCTGGATGTTCTCGTCGGAGAACGAGATCCAGAACTGGCTGCCGTTGGAGTTCGCGTCCTCGCCGCCCTGGGCCATCGCGACCGTTCCCCGGGTGTAGGGGATGCCGCCGAGGTTCTCGTCGCCGAACAGGTAGCCCGGGCTGCCCGTACCGTCGTCCTTGGACTTGCCGTCGCCCTTGGCGAGCGGGTCGCCGCACTGGAGCATGCCCAGACCGGTGGTCTCCACGGTGGCCAGGCGGTGGCAGCGGGTGTTGTCGAAGTAGTTCTTCTTCGCCAGGAACGCGAACGAGTTGACCGTGCACGGCGCCTGCGCGGTGGCGAGCTCGATGACGATCTGACCCTGGTTGGTGTCCAGCGTCATGGTCTTGAGCTTCGTGTTCGGCTTGGACGGAGGCTTGCCCACGTTCTTCTCGGGCGACCCGCTGTCGTCCTTGCGGTACTCGCAGGAGACGGGGCCGGCCTGGCCCGGGTCGGTGGTGGGGATGGGCAGCGCGGCAGGGGGGGACGCGCCCGCCGAGGCGGAGGGGCCGGGGGCCGCACCCGGTGCGACGGTGTCGTCCTCGCCGCCCATGAGCGTGGTGGCCGCGATGATGCCGCCCGCGACCAGGATGACGCCGACCCCCGCACCGATGATCGTGTTGCGCTTGGACGGGCGCTTCGTGGCGGCGCGCTCTTCCTGCCGTTCGCGGTGCTCCCGTGCCAGCTGGGTCTGGCGATCCACGTCGGTCACGGTATGCCTTCCATTTGCCGATAGATGACTGCGATGCCCGGGAATCGTACCGGCCTTTGTGTTGAGCATGCATAAAACGCCCAGTTCGCCCCCGGGGGAGATCGTCTTTGACCTGGTGTGCCAGATCGTTGCGAGGGGGAAAGTTGCGGTTCTCAATCTCTTATGGTGATCTGACGACCAGCCCGCGACCATGGGCTCGCACGGCCGCAGGGGGCGTCCGCGCGATCCGGACCGCCTCGGGGAACCCCGCGGCGGCCGCATCCGTATAGGGACGACGAGCCCACACGAGGAGCCAGCATCCATGTTCGAACAGATTCTCGGGCTGCCCGCCCACCCCCTGATCGTCCACGCCGCCGTGATCTTCATTCCGCTGCTGGCCGTCGGTTCGGTCGTCTACGGCCTCGTGCCGCGCGTGCGCCCGCGACTGGGCTGGGCGGTGACCCTGCTGGCGCTCGCCGCGCCGGCCGCCGCCTTCGCGGCCGAACAGAGCGGCGAGGCGTTCAAGGCCCACACCTTCGCCGGCGGCCTGCCCGAAGGGGAGCTCGGCATGCGGATCGCCGAGCACGAGGGGTACGCCGGCCCGCTGCTGTACAGCACGATCGGGCTCGGGGCGTCCGCACTGGCGCTGGTCTACTCCTCGCTGCGGCTGGGCAAGGTCACCACCACGCTGCTGACCGTGGTCACCGTGGTGCTGGCCCTGGTCGCGGGCTTCTACGCCGTCAGGTCCGGCCACAGCGGAGCCGTCGCCGTCTGGGGCTGAGCCGCGTGAGGGCGGCACGGAACCCTCCGGGCCCGCGCGCGGTAGACACGGGCATGAGGAACATCGTCATCCTGACGGTGTGCGCGGCGCTCGCCGCCGCGTGCGCCACCGCCCCGTCGTCCGCGAACCCCGTCACCCCCTCGCCCCCAGGCACGCCCCCGGCGACCGGGCCCACCGCCTCGGCGGCGCCGGCGGCCGGGACGTCGCCGACGGCCGCGGGCGGGTGCGGGGAGACCCCGGTGCGCGAGGGCCGGCCGCCGGACTGGGCCACGGTGAACGCGCCCGGGACCAGGTTCGTCGTCGGGCGCGAGGGCGACGTTCTCGGCTACCTGTTCACCAGGAAGCTGCGCGCCGGCAAGCCGACCAACCCGTACAACAAGATCCTCTGGTACGTGCGGCTGCCGCGCGGCACGGACGACCTGCGCTACGAGGGCCGCCCGCGCGGCCGGAGCGAGCCCGTGGTCCAGGGCTCCTTCCCGCCGAACTCCGGCCCCGGGGAGATCTACCCGAGCTCGATCGACGTCCCCGCCCCCGGCTGCTGGACCTTCGAGCTCACCTGGGGCCGCAACCACGACACGATCGACCTGCTCTATCAGCGGTAGTGTCGAGGCGTGGAGAGTTTGTTCGACTCGGCCGCGCGGGAGGCGCATCGGAGCCAGGAGCCGCTGGCCGTCCGCATGCGGCCGCGCACGCTCGACGAGGTGCTGGGCCAGCGCCACCTGCTCGGCGACGGCACGCCCCTGCGCCGGCTCGTCGAGAGCGAGGCGCCGATGTCGCTCTTCCTGTGGGGCCCGCCGGGCACCGGCAAGACCACCCTGGCCTACGTCGTCGCCGGCGTGACCGAACGCCGGTTCGTCGAGGTGTCGGCGGTCTCGGCCGGGGTCAAGGACGTGCGCGCGGCCATCGACCAGGCCAAGAAGGAGCTCGGCATGACCGGGCGCCAGACCGTCCTGTTCGTCGACGAGGTCCACCGCTTCAACAAGGCCCAGCAGGACGCCCTGCTCCCGGCGGTGGAGAACCGCTGGGTCACCTTCATCGGGGCCACTACCGAGAACCCGTTCTTCTCGGTGATCTCCCCGCTGCTGTCACGCTCGCTGCTGCTCACCCTGGAGCCGCTGTCCGACGACGACATCCGGGCCGTGCTCGACCGGGCCTGGCGCGACCCCCGGGGCCTGGGCGGGCGGGTGCGCCCGGCGCCCGAGGCGGTCGACCACCTGGTGCGCCTGGCCGGGGGAGACGCCCGCCGCTCGCTCACCTACCTGGAGGCCGCGGCGCTGCTCGTCCCGGACGGCGAGATCACCGTCGAGACGGTCGAGAAGGCCGTCGACAAGGCCGCGGTGCGCTACGACCGGCAGGGCGACCAGCACTACGACGTGATCAGCGCCTTCATCAAGAGCATGCGCGGCTCGGACGCCGACGCCGCGCTGCACTACCTGGCACGCATGATCGAGGCGGGGGAGGACCCCCGGTTCCTGGCCCGCCGCATCGTCATCTTCGCCTCCGAGGACGTCGGCATGGCCGACCCCACCTGCCTGCAGGTCGCGGTCGCCGCCGCCCAGGCCGTGCAGATGATCGGCCTGCCCGAGGGGCGCATCAACCTCGCCCACGCGGTGATCCACTGCGCGCTCGCGCCCAAGTCCAACGCCGTGATCAAGGCCATCGGCGCCGCCTCCGACGACGTCCGGCGCGGCCTGATCGGCCAGGTGCCCGGCCACCTGCGCGACGGCCACTACCCGGGCGCGGCCAAGCTCGGCCACGGCAAGGGCTACCAGTACCCCCACGACTTCGAGCACGGCCTCGTGCGCCAGGACTACGCGCCCGAGGAGGTGCGCGACCGCCGCTACTACGAGCCGACCCGGCACGGTGCCGAGACGCACGTCGCCGACCGCTGGTCCAAGATCCGCGAGTTCCTCCGCGGCCGCGCCTGAGCCTCGCGCCGGCGGGCCGTCGTCCACAGGTGGCGCGCTTGGCGCGGGCACGCGACTCCCGGCGCGATAGGGTCTCCCCTGTTCCGCCGCCCGAGCCGGGCCGCACATCCGTAGGTCATCTCCGAGGGGACGCACGACATGCTTACCGCGGGAGAGGTCGCCGGCCTCATCGTCGCCATGTTCTGGGCGATCCTGGTCAGCTTTCTGGTGGTGGTGCTCGTCAGGCTCTCCCGCCTGCTGACCCAGACCACCAAGATGGTGGCCGATCTCAGCGACCGCGTGATCCCCCTGCTCGACGACGTCAGCGCCACGGTGGCCGAGACCAACCGCCAGCTCGTCGCCGTCGAGGCCATCGCCGGCGACATGAAGGAGGTCAGCGGCAACATGGTGAAGGTCACCGGCGTCGCCTCCACGATCTTCGCCCGCCCGCTCATCAAGGCCTCGGCGCTGGTCCACGGCATCCGCGGCGCCGCGGCGCGCAGGGCCCCCTCCCCGCGCCGCCTGGAGCGCGGGCGGAGGCTCCCGTGATCCGCCGGCTGTTCTACCTCGCCCTGGGCGCGTACGCCGGGGCCTGGGCGACGCGTAGGCTTCAGGCGTTGAAGCCCGACCACCTGGCCCGCCGCGCGGCCGACCGCGCCGTGGGCCTGGCGGCCGGCGCGCGCCAGTTCGCCGACGAGGCACGGCGCCTGTCCGCGGGCAGGGAGTCCGAGCTGCGGGCGCGCTACGGGCTCGACGATTTCGAAGTCATCCACCACCACGATGTAAAGGACGGCCGCTGAGATGGAGTCGGCAGAGATCGCCCGCCGCTTCCTGCGCTTCTTCGAGGAGCGCGGCCACACGATCGTGCCCTCGGCCAGCCTGGTCGCCGAAGACCCGACCCTGCTGCTGGTCAACGCCGGCATGGTGCCCTTCAAGCCCTACTTCCTCGGCCAGAAGAAGCCGCCCTACCCCCGCGCGGCCAGCGCGCAGAAGGTCATGCGCACCCTCGACATCGACGAGGTCGGCAAGACCACCCGCCACGCCAGCTTCTTCCAGATGCTCGGCAACTTCTCCTTCGGCGACTACTTCAAGGACCAGGCGATCCCCTACGCCTGGGAGCTGCTGACCAAGCCCGAGTCCGAGGGCGGGTTCGGCTTCCCCGAGGACCGCCTCTGGGCCACCGTCTACCTCGACGACGACGAGGCCTTCGGCATCTGGCACGACAAGGTGGGCGTGCCCGCGGAGCGCATCCAGCGGCGCGGCATGGCCGACAACTTCTGGTCGATGGGCGTGCCCGGCCCGTGCGGCCCGTGCACCGAGATCTACTACGACCGCGGCCCCGAGTACGGCGCCGAGGGCGGCCCGGTGGCCGACGAGACCCGTTACCTCGAGGTGTGGAACAACGTCTTCATGCAGTTCGAGCGCGGCGCCGGCGGCGGCAAGGAGGGCTTCCCGATCCTGGGCGACCTGCCGGCCAAGAGCGTCGACACCGGCATGGGCCTGGAGCGCATGGCCGCGATCCTGCAGGGCGTCGACAACATCTACGAGATCGACACCACCTACAAGATCCTCGACAAGGCCGCCGAGCTCACCCGGTCCCGCTACGGCAGGGACGCCCGGGCCGACGTCTCGCTGCGCGTGGTCGCCGACCACCTGCGCGCCGGCGTCATGCTCGTCGGCGACGGAGTGCTGCCCTCCAACGAGGGCCGGGGCTACGTGCTGCGCCGCATGCTGCGCCGCGCCATCCGCAACCTGCGGCTGCTCGGCGCGGGCGAGGAGCGCTACATGCACGAGCTCGCCGCCACCACCATCGCCGCCATGGGCGACCAGTACCCCGAGCTCAAGAGCGACGCCGCGCACATCCACACCGTGATCGACGCCGAGGAGACCTCCTTCCTCGGCACGCTCCGCACCGGCACCGCGATCTTCGACGCGGCCGTCGAGGAGACCAAGCGCAAGGGAGCCCCCGTCCTGGCGGGCGGGCAGGCGTTCCAGCTCCACGACACCTACGGCTTCCCCATCGACCTCACGCTCGAGATGGCCGCCGAGCAGGGCCTGCGGGTCGACGAGGACGGCTTCCGCCGCCTGATGAACGAGCAGCGCGACCGCGCCAAGGCCGACTCCGCGGCCAAGAAGACCGGCAACGCCGACGTCTCGGTGCTCGGCGCGATGCTCGACCGCGCCGGCAGGGTCGAGTTCCTCGGCTACGACCACACCCTCGCCGAGGCGACCGTCGTCGGCCTGCTCGTCGACGGGGCGTCGGTCCCGGCGGCCGGCGCCGGCACCACGGTCGAGGTCGTGCTCGACCGCACCCCGTTCTACGCCGAGGGCGGCGGCCAGCTCTGCGACCAGGGTACGATCCGCGCCGGCGGGGCCCTGGTCGAGATCGTCGACGTGCAGTCGCCGTTCGCGGGCCTGGTCGTGCACCGCGGCAAGGTCGCCCAGGGCGAGATCCGCGTCGGCGAGGCGGTCCAGGCCGAGATCGACGTCGAGCGCCGCCGCGCGATCTCCCGCAGCCACACCGCCACCCACCTGGTGCACCGCGGGTTCCGCAACGCGCTCGGCGAGAGCGCGGCCCAGGCCGGCTCCGAGAACTCCCCCGGCCGCTTCCGCTTCGACTTCACCGCCTCCGGCGCCGTGCCGGTGAGCGTGCTGCGCGACGTCGAGGAGGAGGTCAACGCCGTCCTCGTCAACGATCTGAAGGTCCACGCCTACCACACCTCGCTCAGCGAGGCGCGGTCCATGGGCGCGCTGGCGCTGTTCGGCGAGAAGTACGGCGACGAGGTCCGCATCGTCGAGGTCGGCGACTACTCCCGCGAGCTGTGCGGCGGCACGCACGTCGCCAGCTCCGGCCAGCTCGGCGTGGTGAAGGTGCTCGGCGAGTCCTCGATCGGCGCCGGCGTGCGCCGGGTGGAGGCCCTGGTCGGGGTGGACGCCTTCCGTTTCCTCGCCCGCGAGAGCGTGCTGGTGGCCCAGCTCAGCGAGCAGCTCAAGGTGCGCCGCGAGGAGCTTCCCGAGCGTGTCGAGGGCATCGTCTCCCGCCTTCGCGCCGCCGAGCGGGAGCTCGAGAAGCTGCGCTCGGCCCGCGTGCTCGAGGTCGCCGGCGAGCTCGCCTCCTCCGCCCGCGACATCGACGGCGTCTCGGTCGTGACGCACCGCGCGCCTGACGGGACTTCCCCCGATGACCTGCGTAAACTCGCCCTTGACGTGCGCGGCCGGTTCCCCGGTGACCGCGCCGCGATGATCCTGATCGCGGGTGTGCCCGCAGACCGCCCTGTCGTGGTGGCCGCCGTGAACGACGCGGGACGCGGCCGGGGACTCAAGGCCGGGCGTCTGGTCGGCGTGGCCGCCAAGGCACTTGGGGGTGGCGGTGGCGGCAAGGATGACGTCGCGCAGGGCGGTGGGGTGCGTGCCGAGGCGATCGGCGACGCGCTCGGCGCCGTCGAGCACGCGGTGCGCGAGACCCTGTCCTGAGCGTGCGAACAGCGCGGGGGCTTCTGCCGGAGGCCCGGCTCGGCCTGACGAGCCGGCGCTTCCCGGCGGGCCGCCCCGCCCGGGGGGCGCCGTGAGACGCGGCGTCCGCCTGGGGGTGGACGCCGGGTCGGTCCGGGTCGGCGTGGCGCGCAGCGACCCCTCGGGGCTGCTGGCCACGCCGGTCGAGACCGTCCGCAGGGGGCGGGGCGACGTCGACCGCATCGCCGCCATCGCCGCCGAGCATGAGGCCGTCGAGGTCGTCGTCGGCCTGCCGACCTCGCTGTCGGGGCGCGAGAGCCACGCGGCGGCCGCCGCGCGCGAGTTCGCGGGCCGGCTGGCCGCGCGCCTCGCGCCCACTCCGATCCGCCTGTATGACGAGCGGCTGACCACCGTGACCGCCCAGCAGCGCCTGCGCGACGGCGGCGTGACGGCGAAGAAGCAGCGGGCGATGGTCGACCAGATGGCGGCCGTGGTCCTGCTCCAGGCCGCCCTGGACGCCGAGCGCGCGAGCGGCGCGCCGCCGGGCAGGCCCCTCGATCCGCCGGGGGAACGCCCCGGCGGGGGATCGAGCGCCGGGCCGGTCAGGTGACCCGCCCGCCCGGCCCCGGCGAGGCCGGTCGGCCGGAAGGCCCCGGCGAGGGCCCGGAGCCGGAGGACGGGCCCGCACGCCTGTTCAGCCGGTCCCGGGATCCGCAAGGCCGCCCCGGCGACCCTGAGGCGCCCCTTGGCGCCCCGGCGCCCGGCGACGGCGTCTTGGAACGTTCCCCGGAGCCGGAGGGCGGCTTCGCCCGTTCCGAGGAGCCCGTGGACGTCCCGGGGGGTGAGGGGCCGCCGCAGGGCACCGCGGCGCCGGAGCCGGAGGGCGGCTTCGCCCGTCCCGAGGGGCCGGTGGACGTCCCGGGGGGTGAGGGGCCGCCGCAGGGCACCGCGGCCCCGCCGGAGCGGGAGGGCGGCTTCGACCGTCCCGAGGGGCCGCCGGAGGGTCCCGACGCCCCGCCGGAGCCGGAGGGCGACTCCGGCGGGCTGATCTCCTTCGCCGAGGAGCCGCGGGACGCCTCCGTCGCCGGGCGTCGGGAGGCGGCGCGGCGCGGGCGGCGGCGCGCCGTGCTGCTCGTCGCGGCCGGCAGCGCCGTGCTCGTCACCCTCGGGCTGACCGCCGCGCTCACGCTGTTCCGGCCGCTGGTGGCCCCGGAGGACTTCGACGGGCCCGGTTCGGGCCCGGCAGTCGTGGAGATCGCGCCGGGTGCGAGCGCGGGCGCGATCGGCGACGTCCTGGTGGGGGCCGGCGTGGTGGCGAGCACCCGCGCCTTCGTGCGCGAGGTGGAGCGGCGCGGCAAGGCCGGCGGCCTGCGGCCGGGGCGCTACCTGCTGCGCAAGCGCATGTCGGCGGGCTCCGCCGTCGACCTGCTGCTGGCGCCGCGGTCGCGGATCCGCAAGCGGGTCACCCTGCCCGAGGGGCTGCGCGCCTCCGAGGTCGTCGCCCGGCTGGCCAGGGGCTCGGGACTGCCCGCCAAGGACCTGTCGGCGCTGGCCGCCGCGCCGGCCGGGCTGGGGCTGCCCGCGTACGCGGGAGGGGCCGTCGAGGGCTACCTCTTCCCGGCCACCTACGACATCGAGCAGCGGACCACGGCGCGCGACCTGATGAGCGCGCTGGTCCGCAGGTTCAAGCGCGCCGCGGCCGATCTGGACCTGGAGGCCGGCGCGGCCAGGCACCGCCTGAGCCGCCACCAGATCGTGGTGGTCGCGAGCATCGTGCAGGCCGAGGGCGGGGGAGAGGCCGACTATCCGAAGATCGCCAGGGTGATCTACAACCGGCTGGCCGCCGGGGCCAAGCTCGAGATGGACAGCACGGTGATGTACGGCCTCGGCAAGCACGGCATCGTGGCGTCCAACGCCGAGATCAAGAAGGACACCCCGTACAACACCTACATGCACCGAGGGCTGCCGGCCGGCCCGATCGGCAACCCGGGGGAGGCGGCGCTGCGAGCGGCGCTTCATCCCGCAAAGGGCGCTTGGAACTGGTTCGTCACGGTCGATCCAAAGCGTAGAATCACGAAATTCACCGACAAAGAGAGCGAGTTCGTGAAGTTCCGAGAAGAGCTCAACAGACGTCTCGGACAGCAGTGATGCTTGAGGGGACAGCCACCGTGTGCCGTACACTCCCGGTGACCCGGGCCGGTGCGGTGCCGGGCGTGGAACGGCCGCGTGCCTGGCGGATCCCCTCGAAAACGGGCACGCGCTTGACGGACGGCCGGTCCTACCGGGAGATTGGCGAGCGCACCTATGAACGATCTCGACCTCGATGGTCTGCTGGGCGCCGAGGACGACGAAGGTCCCCGGCGCAGGTCACGCGGTGCGAGGAGCACCCGCAGCCGCAGCAGGAGGCGCCAGCGCCGCCAGCGCCGCAAGGGCTACGCGGCGTTCCTGGTCGCGATGCTCATCATCGTCGGCGTCCTCGGCGTCGGCGGGTACTACGGCTACCAGTGGATACGCGGCGTAACCACCGTCAAGGACTTCGCGGGCCCGGGCACGGGCGAGGTGGTCGTGGAGATCAAGGAGGGCCAGAGCGCCAGCCAGGTCGCCCAGACCCTCGTCGAGCAGGGCGTGGTGGCCAGTGAGCGGGCGTTCATCAACGCGATCGGGGCGGCGGGCAAGACCGCCTCGCTGCAGCCCGGCGAGTACAAGCTCCGCAAGGGCATGGCGGCGAGCGGCGCGGTGCCGCTGCTCGACCCGGGCAAGCGGCTGAAGAGCACCGTCACGCTGAAGGAGGGCCTGCGGCTCTCGCAGATCCTGACGCAGCTCGCCGCCGCGACCGGCAAGCCCGTCACGGAGTTCCGGCGCGCCGCCAGGGACGCCGAGGCGCTCGGGCTGCCCGAGTACGCCAAGGGCAAGCTGGAGGGCTTCGCCTTCCCGGCCACCTACGAGATCTCGCCGAGGTCGAGCGCGCAGGACATCCTCGCCGAGATGGTCCAGCGTTACGAGCACGCCGCCGAGGAGGCCGACCTGGTCTCCCGCGCCAAGGAGGTCGGCCGCACGCCCATGGAGATCCTCACCATCGCCAGCATCGCGCAGGCCGAGGCGGGCACCGTCGCCGACATGGGCAAGGTCTCCCGGGTCATCTACAACCGGATGAGCCGCAACCCCCCGCTGACGCTCTCGATGGACAGCACCGTGATGTACGGCCTCAACAAGTTCGGCATCTCCGCCACCCACGCGGACCTGGAGAGCAAGTCGCCGTACAACACCTACAAGCGCCTCGGCCTGCCGCCGGGGCCCATCGGCAACCCCGGCGACGACGCGATCGAGGCGGCCCTCGACCCGACGCCGGGCCCGTGGCTGTACTTCGTCACCGTCGACCCCGACCGCAACATCACCAAGTTCACCGACTCCGACATCGAGCACCAGAAGCTGGTCGAGGAGTTCAACCGGAACCAGCGGGGCGGCTGATGCGGCGTGCCGCCGTCCTCGGGTCGCCCATCGCGCACTCGCTGTCGCCGTTCCTGCACCGGGCCGCCTACCAGGCCCTCGGGCTGACCGGCTGGCGGTACGACGCCGTCGAGTGCGACGAGGCGGCCCTGCCCGCCCTGATGGCCGGCATGGGCCCCGAATGGGCCGGCCTCTCGCTCACCATGCCGCTGAAACGGGCGGTGCTGCCCCTGCTCGACACCGTCTCGGCGCTCGCGGTCGAGGTCGGCGGGGCCAACACCGTGGTGTTCCGCGACGGAGCCCGGCACGGGGAGAACACCGACGTGTACGGCATCGTGGGCGCGCTCGCCGAATCCGGCGTCCTGCCGCCCAGGGCGGCCACGATCCTGGGCGGCGGCGCGACGGCCGCCTCGGCGCTGGCCGCGCTGCGCGAGCTGGGGCTGGGCGAGGCGTCGCTCGCCGTCCGCGACCCGTCGCGCGCGGGGGAGACCGCGCGGGTCGCCGAGCGGCTGGGCATGGCGCTGCGCGTGGAGACCTTCGACAAGGTCGACGGCCTGCTCGACGTCGACCTGGTGGTCTCCACGCTGCCGCCGGGCGCGGCCGACGGGTTCGCCGGCGCCGTCGGCCGCGTGCCCGCCCTGCTCGACGTCGTGTACGCCCCGTGGCCCACCCCCCTGGCGCGCGCCGTGCGCGCCGCGGGCGGCACGGTCGTCAGCGGCTTCGCCATGCTGCTGCACCAGGCCGCGCTCCAGGTGGAGCTGCACACCGGCCGGCGGGACGCCCCCGTCGAGACCATGCGCGCCGCCGGCGAGGCCGAGATCGCCCGGCGCGCGGCGGCCCCGGCGCGCTGAGACGCCCGCACCGGCCGCGATGATGACGGTGCGTGGCGCGCCGGTCGCGCCCCGTGCAGCGGGCGGGGAATCATTCGATAGGTACACGGTGTTGTGGTAGTGTTACTGCTTGATCGGTCCGGCACGAAACTGCTGGACGCGCAAGCGGAGGCCCTCCTCCCACCTGATCGGCCGCGAGGCCGGCGGGTCAAGGATCACACCGGTATCGACTTCCGGCGAGTTCACCTTCGGACGACCGAAGGGCTCAGTGGCCCCGCATGCGCGACGTGTGGGGCTTTTCGCACGTACAGGGCGACATCCCCGGGCGCGATCGAGCAGCGACGCAGGATACGCCAGGTACCTAGGAGGTCCCATCAGCACTGAGCCCCGCATCAACGAGCGTATTCGTGTGCCCGAGGTCCGCCTCGTCGGCCCGAACGGCGAGCAGGTCGGCATCGTCACCATCGGTGACGCGCTCAAGCTGGCCCAGGAGTCCGATCTCGACCTGGTCGAGGTCGCGGCCACGGCTCGGCCGCCCGTGTGCAAGCTCATGGACTACGGCAAGTTCAAGTACGAGTCCGCGATGAAGGCACGCGAGGCGCGCCGCAACCAGGCGCACACGATCATCAAGGAGATCAAGCTCCGGCCGAAGATCGATCCGCACGACTACGAGACCAAGAAGGGTCACGTCGTTCGGTTCCTCAAAGCGGGGGACAAGGTCAAGGTCACGATCATGTTCCGCGGGCGTGAGCAGTCCCGCCCGGAACTGGGTTTCCGCCTTCTGCAGCGGCTCGCCGAGGACGTCACGGAGCTCGGCTTCGTCGAGTCCCAGCCGAAGCAGGACGGCCGAAACATGATCATGGTGATCGGGCCGCACAAGAAGAAGGCCGAAGCGAAGGCCGAGCGGGCGGCCGCCCGTACGCGTTCCGACGACTCGCCCGAAGGGGCCGAGCTCGAGCAGGAACTGGCGGGGGCGGAACCGCAGGAGTGAGGCGGCGCGCCTGAGCGCGCGGCGCGGCGCGGACAAGCACAACCGTGACCGGGTCAGAACTCCAGTCAGGCGATCGTCTGCCTGGGGTAACTTGACCCGGTACATCGGCACGGACGAATGAGGGAGAGACGGCTGACATGCCGAAGATGAAGACGCACAGCGGTGCGAAGAAGCGGTTCCGCCTCAGCGGCAGCGGCAAGATCATTCGCCGTCGGGCGAACCGTGCTCACTACAACGAGCACAAGTCGTCCAAGCTGACGCGCCGTCTCGCGCCGGAGGTCGTCGTGTCCGATGCCGACTCCAAAAAGATCAAGAAGCTGCTGGGCAAGTAACCGAACCCCCGGGGAGATAGAACAATGGCACGCGTAAAGCGGGCGCTCAACGCCAAGAAGAAGCGCCGCGTCGTCCTCGAGCGGGCGAGTGGTTACCGGGGTCAGCGGTCGCGTCTGTACCGCAAGGCCAAGGAGCAGATGCTCCACTCGATGACCTACGCCTACCGCGACCGCAAGGACAAGAAGGGCACCTTCCGGCGCCTTTGGATCCAGCGCATCAACGCCGCGGCGCGCGCGAACGGCATCACCTACAACCGCTTCATCCAGGGTCTGCGGATCGCCGGGGTCGAGGTCGACCGCAAGATCCTCGCCGACCTCGCCGTCAACGACAGCCAGGCCTTCACGGCGCTGGCCGAGGCCGCCAGGAAGGCACTGCCGGCCGACGTGAACGCGCCGGTCGCCTGAGCCGGCGGCGCACGACCCGGTGAACGACTCGTTCTCTTTCGGAGCGGGTCGTTCATCTGTTTACACGCCCGCGCGCCGTCGCGCCGCGCGGGCTCTCCAGGGGGACACATGGCCGGATCAGAGCTGACCAACACCAGGTCCCCGCGGGTCAAGGCGGCCAAGCGCCTGACCAAGCGAGCCTTCAGAGACCGCGACCGCGCGTTCCTCGCAGAGGGCCCCCAGGCGGTCAGGGAGGCGCTGGGCCTTCCCGGCGTCGTCACCGAGGTGTTCACCACCGCGGAGGCCGAGTCGCGCCATCCGGAGATCCTGACGGCCGCTCGGCTGGCCGGGGTGCCGGTGCACGGCGCGAGCGGCGAGGTCATGGCCGAGCTGGCCCAGACCGTCACGCCCCAGGGGCTGCTCGCGGTCTGCCGCTTCGTGCACGTCCCCCTGGCCGAGGCCGTTCCCGAGGGGGCCGGCCTGGTCGCCGTGCTCGCCTACGTGCGCGACCCGGGCAACGCCGGAACGGTTCTGCGCACGGCCGACGCCGCGGGCGCCGACGGCGTGGTCTTCACCGACGCCTCCGTCGACCCGTACAACGGCAAGTGCGTGCGCGCCAGCGCCGGCAGCCTGTTCCACCTGCCGGTCGCCACCGCCGCGCCCGTGGCCGCGGCCGTGGGCGAACTGCGGGCCAAGGGCCTGCGGGTCCTCGCCGCCGACGGGGCGGGGAGCCGGACGCTCGACGACGTCGACCTGAGCGGCCCGACGGCCTGGATCTTCGGCAACGAGGCGTGGGGGCTTCCCGAGGAGGTTCTCGGCCTCGCCGACGAGGTGGTGCGCGTCCCCATCTACGGACGCGCCGAGAGCCTCAACCTGGCCACGGCGGCCGCGGTGTGCCTGTATGCCTCGGCGCGGGCCCGTCGTGCCGCCACGCCCGTCTGAGGGACGCGCGGGCCCCGCCCTCCCGGCGCGCCCGCCCCGGCCAGAAGCGGGGCTGCCGTCGGGCACCGGAAACCCGCTATTGTCGGCCCTGTAGTCGTCGAGGAGGCGGTGTGCACGGCGGACAGACCGACCGACGGGGCGCCGATGCCGCGTGTGCGATCCAGATCGACGATCTCCCCGACGGCGTCGTCGTGGCCGATCACCGCGGCCGGGTCGTGGGCTTCAACCAGGCCGCCGCCCGCCTCACCGGAGTGACTCCCGAGCAGGCCGTGGGAAGGCACTTCCCCGACGTCCTGCCGCTGCGCGACGACGACGGCCGCGACTGGTGGAAATGGCTGGACGCCTACGGCGGGCTGCGCATCCGCAGCCGCCAGCCCGAGTGCTCCCTGTCGCTGCCCGGCGGCCAGGAGCTGCTGGTGGCCGTGCGGTTCGTCCGCGGGCCCGAGCGCGGCGGCGACGTCGTGCGGGTGGTCGTCACCCTGCGCGGCTGCGCGGCCCGCGCCCGGCTGGAGCGCAGCAGGGCCGACCTCGTGTCCACGGTCGCCCACGAGCTGCGCTCGCCGCTCACCAGCGTCAAGGGCTTCACCGCCACCCTGCTGGCCAAGTGGGAGCGCTTCACCGACGACCAGAAGCGCGTGATGCTGGAGACCGTCAACGCCGACGCCGACCGCGTCACCCGGCTGATCACCGAGCTGCTGGACGTGTCGCGCATCGAGTCCGGGCGGCTGCAGATCCACCGCCAGGTGGTCGACATCCCCGCCAGGGCCCGTAAGATCATCGCGGGATGGGTGGCCGCCGGCGAGGCCCCCGAGCGCTTCCGGCTCGAAGTGGGCGACCGCCTCCCCGAGACCTGGCTCGACCAGGACAAGGTTGACCAGATCCTCGGAAACCTGCTGGAAAATGCGATGCGTCACGGGCGCGGTACCGTGACGATAGTCGTGGAGCCCATCGAGTGGGGAGTCGCCGTGTCCGTGCGCGACCAAGGCGAGGGTGTCGCACCCGAGCTGGCCCCGCGCGTCTTCCGGCAGTTCTGGCGCGGCAACGGCCGCCGCCGCGGCGGCACCGGCCTCGGCCTCTTCATCGTCAAGGGCCTCGTCGAGGCGCACGGCGGCACCATCACCGTGCAGCGGGCTCCCGGCGGCGGCGCGGAGTTCCGATTTACCATGCCCACCGGCACCCCCGACTTCGCCTGAGGCGTCGTCCGGAACGGCCGGTGGGCCGCCCACCGCTGGTGCGGGGGCTCACACCCGCGCCAGGCGTGCGGTCGCGGAGGTCGGCGACGACCTCCGCCGGCCTCCGGCCGTGAGGGCCGTCCACAGGCCCTCGCCCGCGGCCGGCGGGCCACCCGCGACGCACTAGAATCGTGCCCGCTCAAGCCCTGGATACGGAGCTCACTCTTGTCGAACACCTATGACCCGGTCGAGGTGACGCCGTTGCACGCCGACGAGGTGGCGCGCATGCAGGCCGAAGCCGTCGCCGCGATCGACGCGGCCGCCGACCTCGACGCACTCAAGCAGGCGCGGCTGGCCCACTCCGGCGACCGCTCCCCGATCGCGCTGGCCAACCGCGAGATCGGCGCGCTGCCGCCGCAGGCGCGCGCCGAGGCCGGCAAGCGCATCGGCGGCGCGCGCAAGGCGATCTCCGAGGCCCTGGCCGCCCGGCAGGCCGTGCTGCAGGCCGAGCGCGACGAGCGGGTGCTGGTGGAGGAGACCGTCGACGTCACCCTTCCCTGGGACCACACGCCCGCCGGCGCCCGCCACCCGCTGACCACGCTGCAGGAGCGCGTGGCCGACGCCTTCGTCGCCATGGGCTACGAGATCGCCGAGGGCCCCGAGCTGGAGGGCGAGTGGTTCAACTTCGACGCCCTCAACATCGCGGCCGACCACCCGGCGAGGTCCGAGCACGACACCTTCTTCGTCGAGTCGGTCGACTCCGGCATGGTGCTGCGCACCCAGACCTCCCCGGTGCAGGTCCGCGCCCTGCTCTCGCGTGATCTGCCGGTGTACGTCATCTCGCCCGGCAAGGTCTTCCGCACCGACGAGCTCGACGCCACGCACACCCCGGTGTTCCACCAGATCGAGGGCCTGGCCGTCGACGAGGGCCTCACCATGGCCCACCTCAAGGGCACGCTCGACCGCTTCGCCGAGGTCATGTTCGGCGAAGGCATCATGACCCGCTTCCGCCCGAACTACTTCCCCTTCACCGAGCCCTCCGCCGAGATGGACCTGCGGTGCTTCGTGTGCCGCGGCGCCTCGGCCGTGCCGGGCAACCCGCCCTGCCGCACCTGCAAGTCCGAGGGCTGGATCGAGTGGGGCGGCTGCGGCATGGTCAACCCCCGGGTGCTGGTGGCCTGCGGCGTCGACCCCGCCCGCTACAGCGGGTTCGCCTTCGGCATGGGCGTGGAGCGCACGTTGATGTTCCGCCACAACGCCGAGGACATGAGGGACATGGTCGAGGGAGACGTGCGCTTCACGCTCCCGTTCGGTATGGAGGTCTGATGAGGTTCCCGCTCTCCTGGCTGCGGGAGTACGTCGACCTGCCCGCCGTCACCGCCCACGAGGTCGCCGACAAGCTGACCGCCGCCGGGCTCAAGCTGGAGTCGATCGAGTCGGTCGGCTACGACATCAAGAACGTCGTCGTCGGCGAGGTCCTGTCGATCGAGGAGCTCACCGGCTTCAAGAAGCCCATCCGCTACTGCTCGCTCGAGGTCGGCGAGGCCGCGCCGCGCTGGCTCATCTGCGGCGCCGTCAACTTCGCGGTCGGCGACCGCGTCCCGGTGGCGCTGCCCGGCGCGGTGCTGCCGGGCGGGTTCGAGGTCGGCTCCCGCAAGACCTACGGCCGGCTCTCCGACGGCATGATCTGCTCGGCCCGCGAGCTCGGCGTCGGCGACGACCACGACGGCATCATGATCCTGCCGTCCGACACGCCCCTGGGCGCCGACGTCGTCGAGCTGCTCGGCCTGCGCGACGACGTCATCGAGCTGGAGGTCACCCCCGACCGCGGGTACGCGCTGTCGGTCCGGGGCGTGGCCCGCGAGGCCGCCACCGCCTTCGGCGTGCCCTGGCGCGACCCCGCCGACGTGGAGCCCCCGGCGTTCACCGAGGAGTCCCACCCGGCGTCCATCGCCGACCCCTCGGCGTGCGACCGCTTCGTGCTGCGCGCGGTGTCGGGCGTCGACCCCACGGCCGAGACGCCGATGTGGATGCGCGTGCGGCTCACCCGCGCGGGCATGCGCCCGGTCTCGCTGGCCGTCGACATCACCAACTACCTGATGATCGAACTGGGCCAGCCGCTGCACGCCTTCGACCGCGCCCGGCTCACCGGGCCCGTGGTCGTGCGCAGGGCCGCGCCGGGCGAGACGCTGGAGACCCTCGACCACGTGGTGCGCGAGCTGCACCCCGACGACATCCTGATCACCGACTCCTCGGGCCCGATCTCGATGGCCGGCACCATGGGCGGCCTGGAGACCGAGATCTCCGCCGCCTCCACCGAGCTGGTCATCGAGGCGGCGCACTTCTCGCCCACCGGCACCGCCCGCATGTCCCGGCGCCACAACCTCGTCAGCGAGGCCTCGCGCCGGTTCGAGCGCGGCGTCGACCGCGAGCTGCCGCTGTACGCCTCCTGGCGCGCGGTGCAGATGCTGGTCGCCTTCGGCGGCGGCACCGCCGAGCCCGGCGTCACGCACGCCTGGGCCGAGGTCGAGCCGGTCACGATCACCATCCCGGCCGACCACCCCGACCAGGTCGCGGGCGTGACGTACGGCCGCGACACCGTCGTGCGCCGGCTGGAGCAGGTCGGCTGCACGGTCGTCGGCCACGGCGAGTCGGTCGGCAGGGCGGGCGCCGAGGGGTCGGTGCCGGTCGCGGCCGACCTGCTGGCCCCGCCCGGCCACCCGAGCCAGGCCGAGCTGCTGGCGGTCACCCCGCCGTCGTGGCGTCCCGACCTGACCGACCCCAACGACCTCGCCGAGGAGGTCATCCGGCTTGAGGGGTACGAGGGGCTGCCGTCGGTGCTTCCGGCCGCCCCCGCGGGCGCCGGCCTCACCGAGACGCAGCGGCTGCGCCGCCGCGTCGGCCGCGCGCTGGCCGCCGCCGGCTACGTTGAGACGCTGGCCTATCCGTTCATGGGCTCCCGCGACCTCGACCAGCTCCGCCTGGCCGCCGACGACGACCGCCGCCGCGCGGTGCGCCTGGCCAACCCGCTGAGCGAGGACGAGCCGCTGATGCGCACGACGCTGCTGCCCGGCCTGCTCAAGACCATGGTGCGCAACGCCGGCCGCGGGTTCGGCGACGCCGCCCTGTTCGAGGTCGGCCTGGTCTACCGCCCCGAGCCGGGCGCGCCGGCCAAGGCGCCGGTGCTCGGCGTCGACCGCCGGCCGAGCGAGGAGGAGCTGTCGAGCATCACCGCTGCGCTGCCCCGCCAGCCGCTGCGGGTGGCGGTCGTGCTGGCCGGTGAGCGGGTGCGCTCGGGCTGGTGGGGCGCGGGCCGCCCGGCCTCCTGGGCCGACGCCGTCGAGGCCGCCCGCGCGGTCGCCCGCGAGGCCGGGGTGGCCGTCACCGTCCACGCCGACCACCACGAGCCGTGGCACCCGGGGCGGTGCGCCGCCCTGTACGTCGGGGAGGCCCTGCTGGGGCACGCCGGCGAGCTGCACCCGCGCGTGGTCGAGGCGTACGGCCTGCCGCCGCGCACCGCGGCGATGGAGCTCGAGCTCGACGTCCTGGAGGCCGTCCTGCCGGGCCCGGCGCAGGCCCGTCCGGTGTCGGCGTACCCCGTCGCCACGCAGGACGTCGCGCTCGTCGTCCCCGCCGAGGTGCCGGTCGCCGGGGTCGAGGCGGCGCTGCGCGAGGGCGCGGGCGAGCTGCTGGAGTCGATCCGGCTGTTCGACGTCTACACCGGCGCCCAGGTGGGCGAGGGCAAGAAGTCCCTGGCCTACACCCTGCGCTTCCGCGCCGCCGACCG
Source organism: Sphaerisporangium sp. TRM90804 (assembly GCF_029846175.1). Taxonomy (GTDB): domain Bacteria; phylum Actinomycetota; class Actinomycetes; order Streptosporangiales; family Streptosporangiaceae; genus Sphaerisporangium. The sequence goes on from NZ_JARWAC010000014.1 coordinate 196,262, forward strand.
CACCCTCACCGTCGAGGAGACCACCGCGGCCCGCGACGCCGCCGTAGCCCTCGCCGGCGAACGCACCGGCGCCCAGCTGCGAGGAGTCTAGGCGGGCGGGCGGCAGGTGGCCTTCACCTGCCGCCCGTGCCGGATCACGTCCTCCAGCGCCGGGGGTCCAGGACGTTGAGGCGACGTGGCCCGCCCGGCGGATCGGAGAGCGCCTCGCCGGCATCGGCCTGGCCCCGTCCCGGCGGGTCCGGCGCGATGCCGATCCTCTGGAGCAGCTCGCGGGTGATTCCCGCCTGTTCGAACAGGGCCATGAGCACCGCCTCCGCGAGGCGGCCGCGGGCTTCGGGGGTGCACATCATGGCCAGGGCGGTGAGCAGCGGTGCCGAGCGCGAGCCGAGGTGGGGCAGGAAGTGTCGCTCCAGGGTCTCCCGGTCGATCACCTGGCCGTGCGCGACGGTCAGCAGGGTGTGAAAGCTCCACACCTGGTCGTCGGGATGGTCGGCGTGCAGCACTTGGACCGCGGTCAGCAGGTCTCCCCGCTCTCCCAGCTCCCGGGTGATCGCCGCCCGGTTGGCCCGGTCGTCCCCGCGTGCCGTCAGCACCGCGCACAGCGTGTGAAGGGTGTGCGGCTCGACGGGCTCCCGCGTCGCGGCCTTGATCAGCACGTCCGAGTCGAGCGGCTTGAGGACGGAGACCTGTTCCTCCGGGTCCAGGTACGCGGCGAGCTTCAACGTGACGGCGGGTTCGGCCGGGGTCAGCCGGCGTAGCGCCGCCGCCAGCGGCGGGGCGATCCAGTGGTCGGCGTTCCGCCGGATCTCCTCGAAGTCGTCCAGCGTCAGCAGCGACCCGTACGCCATGCTCAGCACGATGCCGTACAGCCGTTCCCGCAGTTCCCGATCAAGGGACTGTGCCGTGACGAGCAGCCTGCGGTCGCCGACGATGTTCCGGATGTCCCGCATATGGTCGCCGGCGGTGACCGCGCCCCTCAGCGCGTCGAGCCGGTCGAGCCGGCCCGCGAGGCGCTCGGTCCGCCCCTGGTCGAGGCCGTCGGCGCACGCGATCAGAAGCTCGGCCGCCGCCTGGTGGGCGGTGCGGGTACGCGGCGGAACCCTGTACCGGGCGTCGTCGTCCTCGATGAGGGCGACGAACGCGGCGAGGTCGGCGGCCTTCATGGAGCGTGGCCTGGTGTCGCGCGCGAACCGTGTCACGAGGTCGCCCGGGTCCTCGTGGTTCGCCAGCATGGCGTGGTAGCGCCGGGCGGTGTCGGGGTACTCGTCCACGGATACCGGGCCGCTCCATCTGATCTTGTGGGCTTCCGCCGGGGCGTGCCGCGCGAACGACAACCTGATGCGGTGCCGTACCGCGCTGTCGGTCCAGGTGGAGGTGGTCAGCCTGCTCCGGAAACCGTAGGGGAGCAGCGCCGCCGCCGTGTCGAGGAACCGCAGCCGGTCGGCGAGCGGCACGTGTTCGGCGCCCACGACGCATACGGGCCTGCCGGTGAGGAGAAGGGCGGCCGCGGCCATGGCCGTGTCGTCCACCGCCGCGGCGGTCGACGCCCAGTCCGGTGCGGGCACATGGACGGTGGGCAGGCCCTCGACCGGCAGCGCGCACCCGCCGAAGCCCGTGTAGAGGGCCTCGTACGACACCGGGCCGTGGGCGAGCTGGGCGTAGGGGGCGCAGAAGTAGCGGGTGACGGCGATGTCTCGTCCCAGCCCGTCCCTGTCGTCGGACCGCTCCTGGATGGCCATGCCGACGTGCGCGTTCTCGCCGTCGTCCACCCAGCTGGTGGTCACCTGCGGCAGGTCGGCCTGGCCGCCCGGCGCGAACCGGGCGATGATCTGGGCGAATTCGTCGCGGGTGAACCGGCCCTGGCTGTGGGCCAGGATCTCGTCGCCGTCCCGGGCACCCGGACGCTTCCCGTGGATCGCCCAATCGGGGGTGACTCGTACGATCAATCGATCCTCACCAGTCGGACGCTAGCCGTGGAAGGCGGCCAGGTAGGCGAGCGTGCCGGCCATCACGATCCCGACGGCCCACAGAAGGATCTTGCCGAGAGGCGGGATGAGCGGGGAGGGCGGCTCGACGTCGGGGACCGGGGAGTCCTCGGCGAGAAGCTCGGCATCCCGGTTGCGGAGCCTGAACCCGGTCTTGCGGAACCATCGTGTGGTCTGCCCGTCGACCGGCGCCTCGGCTTCCGGGGCGTACGCCTGCCCCAGCTCGTGCCACGGTTTCGTCCCGCCCAGCCCGGCCCGGCCCAGCACGGCCTCCCGCAGCGCGTCTTCGGCCGCGTCTCCGTACTGGTCCATCGCCGCGGTGACGAGCCTCGCCCGCGGCGGTCGCATGACGCAGGCCAGGATCTCCTCGACGTGGCTCTGGTCCAGGGACGCGCCGTAGGCCGCGACGAGCAGTTGCCTCAGGCGGCGGATCTGGGCCTCGGGGTCGTCCGGGTGCGCCGCCGCGATCGCGTCCGCCAGGTAGGCGTGCCTGCCCAGCGCGGGGGCGATCTCGGGATCCTCGGTCCCCGCCCCCCGTGAGACCAACTCCTGGTGCACGCGCAGGACCAGCGCGGGGTGGAACGGTTCGCGCGCCGCCTCCGCGACGAGGTCCGGGGTCTGAACCTGTCCGAGGAGCCGGGCCTGCTGGGTCCTGTCCAGATGCAGCGCGAGTCGCACGGCGACGCCGGGCTCGGCCGCCTGCAGGCGCGGCCACATCGCCCTCACCAGCGACGGGTTCCGCCCGCCCGCCCGCATGATCCTCTCGTAGGACTCGACGGTGAGCCTGCGCCCGTAACCGAGGGTCAGCAGCACCTGGAGGAACTCGACCGCCATGTCGTCGGTGAGGTTGGTCGTCGCGGCCGGCAGCAGGCGGGTCTCGATGATCTCCCGGTAACGCTCCGGCTCCTCACCGGCGGGTTCACGAAGCTGCGCACTGCGGCCGAGCCGCCCGACGACGACGCTGAGCTCGCCTGTGCGTCTCTCGGCGAGCAGGCCGGCGCACAGGTGCAGGTCCTCCTCGACGGTGTGCGCCGGGGCGGGGGAGCCGCCGGCGACCAGCGTGCGACCGGAGTCGTCCAGCAGTGCCAGAGCCTCCGAGGGGGTCTTGAACGTCAGCGGCTCGGTGGTGCGGGCCAGCCTGTCGACGAGCTCGGCGGGGGAGCGCTGGAGCAGCAGCTCGAAGTAGCGGCGGGCGATGTCGCCGCCCGGCACGCCGATGTCGTCGCCGGCCCCCCAGGTGACGGCGTGCGCCTCGTCCCGGGGGTGTTTGGCGAAGGCGAGTCTGATGCGGTGCGCCGCCGAGCTGTCGGTCCAGGTGGAGGCCGTCAGCCTTGTTCGCAGGCCGTAGGGGAGCAGCGCCGCCACGGTGTCGAGGTGCCGCAGCCGCTCGATCATGGGCAGGGCGTCGGCGCCGACGATGCACACCTGCCGGTCGGTCAGCAGCAGCGCCGCCGCCGCCATGTGCGTGCGGTCGACCCGTGACGCGATGTCGCCGTGGTCGAACGCCGGGACGTCCAGGACCAGCGGGGCGCGGGCGGACGCGGCGTCCGTGCCCGGGTCCTGGTCGAAGGCGCGTGCCAGGTCCTCGTATGACACCGGCCCGCAGGCCAGGTCGGTGTAGGGGACGCAGGCGTAGCGGGTGACGGCGATGGGACGGCCGAATCCGTCCTGCTCGTCGGACCAGCACTGGATGGCCATGCCGACGTACGCGACGTCGCCGGGTCCGTTGACGTAACTGATCGTCACCTCGGGCAGGCTGGCGAGGGTCCCCGGCGTCCACCTGGTCATGATGTCGCGGAAGTCGGCGTCGCTGAAGTGACCCTTGTTGCAGCGCAGGACCCCGTAGTCGTCCTCCGTGCCCTGCCGCTTCCCCCAGACCGCCCACTCGGCGACGATCTTCACCGTGGGCCTCACCTGCCGGCCGTCCTTCTCGGCGCCTGGGCGGCCATCCGCTGTCCGAGCCAGAGCATCGGCTCGACCACGTTGATCGGATACACCGGCCCTCGGATGCGGTATCTCTTGGCGGGCGGCCCGCCGGGCCCGGCGGGCTCTCCCGGATGCCTTGGCGCCTCCGGCAGCAGGTTCTGCGGGTCGTCGAGATCGAAGCTTCCCTTGGCGGGATCCACGAAGAACCCGATCGACGAGGTCACGAAGAACTTGATCTGCTCGCGCCGGAAGAACTGCTTGAGGGCGGGCACGACCATCCCGGCGTACCCGCTGGAGGACACCGAGCACAGCTCCTGGAACAACTCCTCCGCGTAGTCGTCGTCGACCCGGGGGAAGGAGTGCTGGTCGTCGGGGTCCGGCATCAGCATCCCGAGCTTCTGAGCCGTCCGAAGGACACGAAGGTCGTCGAACTTGGTGACGCACACCGCCAGATGGTGCGGCAGCATGTCGTCGGCGTACTCGCCGTTGGAGAGCATCCGCCCCGCGAGATCGGTCAGCACCCCGTGCAGGAAGTCGAACGCGTCGCCGGACTTGAACTCCCGGATCGGGTCGAAGAGGTAGACGATGCCGCTGCTGCGTTCCAGGTTGTCCAGCAGGGCCTCGCGATCAGGGCCCGCTTTGGCGCGCTGGGCGTGGTAGAAGCCGCCCGGCGCGTCGACCACGTCCAGGCCGATGCGGTGGGCGGTCTTCGGCTTCGGTCTCAGGCTTCGCCCCGGCCCGTCGTCGTCCGCCTTGCGGCTCAGCACCCATCTGTAGTTGCCTATGGCCTGCGTCGCCTCGGGAAAACTCTGGTTCTTGGACAAGGCGGTCGTCATCTCGACCAGGAAGTCGCTTGAGGGACCGTCGCTGCCGAAGATGCGCCACGGGCCCTTCTTGTGCATGAGAGCGATGTTCAGGGCGGCCAGGAACGTGGTCTTGCCACTGCCCGGCGCGCCCCATATGGCGATGCTGTGCTCGGGTGGCGACGGCTTCTGCTGCTCAGGGGGCATGATCGGACCTCACTCAATCCATGGTGCGAGCCGGCTCAGGGCGCGGCCAGGAACGGAAAGGGGATGCGGCGGCGGGAGGGGGCCGCGAGGCCCAGCGCCGTGCTGAAGGTGCGCACGTCCACGGCCTCCAGGTGGGCGAGCGCGTCCTTTCCCAGACGCCGCCAGACGGGGTGCGCCTCGCGGGGCGGGTGGTCGCAGATGGCGCCGAAGGTCAGGCCGGGGAGCGTTTCGAGCCGCGACAGGAGCCTCTCCCAGTCGTACCGGCCGGGACAGGGCAGGATCTCCGACAGGTCGGCCCGAGGGGGGTGGGGCGGCCGGGCCCCGACCGTGAGCAGGAGCGCGCGGCCGCCGTCCCCGGCGCCGAGCCTGCGGGTCACCTCCTCCAGCACGTCCTCGACCGGGGCCGCGTAGAAGTATCCGTGGACGGCGGCCGCGTCGTGCTCCGGATGGCGATCCTCCAGACGGCGCAGTGCCTCGTGGGCGCGCTTGGCGGAGACCTGCCAGCTCGGCACGTGAAGCGGTTCGTCGACGGCCCCTCGCTGGTACGCGTGGGAGCCGTAGGCGATCAGCGAGACCCTCAGCGCGTCCGCGAGGTCGTCGGCGATCGCCGAGACGAGCTGCCCCACCCGGCCGATGCGCTCGTGGACCTGTTCGCCGGGCCCGTCGACCTCGACCGCGCAGACGAGATGCACCGGGCCGGCCGGGGGGTGGTCGAGCCGCGGCGGCACCGCGTCGACCAGTTCCTCCCAGGTGCGATCAGACCTGACCATCCCCGGCGGCTCGGAGAACTCGACACGTCCTGGACGTATGAGCTGGGCGACCACGGTGTGACGGCCGGGGGGCAGCCTCGCGGCGTGGACGGACAGCAGCCTCGGCCGGCGATCCTGCCAGGCCGCGACGGCGAACATGACGCCGTCCTCGTCGCTGGGCTCGCACCGGATCGCCACCTCCGCCACCGCGCCGCGGCGCGACTCCAGGCCGAACAGCGGGTGACCGCCCAGCCGGAGCCGGCCCGTGACGGGGTGCCGTTTCGCGACGATGAGGTCATACGACTGCACCAGGGGATCGTCGGCGATGGCCTCGCGGAGCAGTTCGTCGACCCTCGCGCCCGTCTCGGCGAAGGCGGCGGCCTCCGGAAGCGCCGCCTGCAGCCGGTCCATCGCCTCGCCGGCCGGTGAGCCGTCGGGGGAGGTGTTCACCAGGATGACCGTGTCGCGGCCGGGCTCGCCGGCGGCCAGGTCCACCGCCCGTGCGGCCGCGGCGGCCATGGCGCCGTCCCAGCGCACCGTCGGGTTGGCCCAGCCCCGTGGTGTGCCGGCCTCGTCGCGGCGTACCTCGAAAGGGGTGACGCCCTCGGCCGCGACGTCGAAGACGATCAGTCGACGAGACTCCACCAGGTCGGCTATTCCTTCGACAAGAGCCTTACGCAGGGGATTATCCCCCAAAAGGGTCAAATGCCGCTCCAATAACGTGCGTGGAACAAACGGAGCACTCTTGGCGGTGCGCCGTTCGCTGGATCTTGATCCCCCGGCGGACTTATCCGCGTGATCTTTGCAATGCGCCCTAGTATGACCATGCTGAGTTATATGTATAGCCTAAATGGCGATGGGTGCTGATGTGGTGGGCCGCAATTAGGGTGTCCCTGACTTCAGGCCACTGCTGATGCTGGGAGTGGTAAATGCAGAATGTCCTAGTTGTCCTATCCGGCGCCCGTCCGGAGGTTCTCAAGCACTGTGCGACCGAACGCGGCAAGTTCGAGGGCATCGGCGGCGCGGTGCTCACCACCAGCGTGCTGGCCGCCGTCTCCATGGCGTTCGCCTTGCACAGTGCCCTCGGCATTCACCTACTCGTCGCCATCCCCGCCAGCCTGGTCTGGGGACTCGCCATTCTCAGCCTCGACCGGTGGCTGGTCGGCTCGATCCAGCCCGACGGACCGCGCCGGTGGCGGTTGGCCGTGCCGCGGATCATCATGGCCGCGCTGCTCGGCGTGGTGATCTCCACCCCCCTCGTGCTCCAGATCTTCAAATCCGAGATCGACGCCCAGATCGTCGAGATCAAACAGGACCGCGCCGGCGCGTTCACCGACCAGCAGAACAGGGGCGCCGTCGGCGCGGAGGTCACGCGCCTTCGCGGCGCGCTGGCCGCCCAGGAGAAGATCGTCACATCGGGCGGGGAGGTGGCGCAGGACCCGGCGAAGGACCCGAAGATGAAGTCGCTGCTCGCCGAGCGTGACGCCCAGCAGGGGGTCGTCAAGGAGCAGTACGACGAATGGCAGTGCCAGCTCTACGGCGGGCCCGACTGTCCCCGCAAGGGGGACGGCGTGCTCGCGCAGACCAGCAAGAAGAACTACGAAAAAGCGCGGCAACGCGTCGACCGGCTGAATAACCAGATCGAGGAGCGCAAGAGAGAACTCACCGCCACCAGCGAGGACGCGAAGGGCATCCGGCTGGAGGCGGCGAGGGCCGAACTTCCCAAACTGCGAAGCCAACTCGACGTGGCCGAGCGCCGGCAGATGGAACTGCAGGCGTCGTTCGACGCGGAGAACCAGAGCCTCAACGGCCTTCTGATCCGGCTGCAGGCTCTCAACCAGGTTTCCGGCAGGGATTTGACGCTCAACGCGGCCAGATTCCTTCTCTTCCTTCTCTTCCTGCTGATCGAGTGCCTGCCGGTCGCCGTCAAACTGATGCAGAAGCCGGGGAACTACGAGAAGGTGCTCGACCTCATGGCGCGCAAGGAGTTCATCGGCGCCAGGGAAAGCCTCAACGCGGACGCCTGGACCGGGTCGAGAACGAGGCAGCAGGGGCTGGACGACATCTGGGTGAGGGAGCCGGCCGCGCAATGGCGCGCCGCGCACGATCCCGTCGCTGTTCCTCCCGTCGTCCCGCCCGAGCCCGGGCCCCCGCCGCCGTCCGCGCACCTGGGACCGTCCGCGCACCTGGGAGACGACTCCGCGTCCCTGGAGGACGAGTCGCTCCGCGAGATGCCGGACACGCGCGCGATCACGCTCTCGCAGGCCGGAGGCCCCGAGCGGTCCCGCAGACGCGAGCTGTTCCCCGACGACGATTGAGATGCCGATGACGTCCGCCTCGCGGAACAGCCTGCTCAGGGGCAGGTACCGGCTTCTGGAGCCGCTCGGCAGGGGCGGCATGGGAAACGTGTGGCTCGCCGCCGACGAACTGCTCGGGCGCCGCGTCGCGCTCAAGGAGCTCGTGCTGGTCGCGAACGGGGAGCCGATGGCGGTGCGCCGCGAGCGTGCCCTGCGGGAGGCGCGCGCCGCGGCCGGCATCAAGCACCCCAGCGTCGTCGACATCCACGACGTGTTCGAGGACCGAGGGTGCCCGTGGATCGTCATGGCGTACATCGAGGGCCGGTCGCTTCGCGACCTCATCGACGAGGGAGAGCTGGACGAACGCGACATCGCGCGGATCGGCCTCCACGTGCTCGGAGGACTGAACGCCGCGCACGACGCGGGGGTGCTGCACCGCGACGTGAAGCCCGCCAACATCGTCATCGGGCGGGCCGGCGAGGTGCTGCTGGTGGACTTCGGCGTCGCGCAGATCGGCGGCGCGAGCCCCCTGACCGCGCAGAACGGCTTCGTCGGCACCCTGGAGTTCATGTCCCCCGAACGCATAGACGGCCGCACGTTGACGCCCGCCTCCGACCTGTGGTCGCTCGGGGTGACCCTCTTCTGGGCGCTTGAGCGGTATTCGCCCTTCGGGCGCGAGGAGGTGGTCGCCACCTTGCGTGCCATCACCGACCACGCCTGCCCCCGGCCCGCGCGCCGAGGCCCGCTGTCCGAGGCGATCGCGCGGCTGCTCCACAAGGACCCCGATCGGCGGATGAAGGCGGGCGAGCTCGATCTCGTCCTGCGGTCCCTCGTCCGAAACCACGCCGCCCGTCCCGCACAGGCGGGACCGGGCACGCGTGACCGGCACGCCGGACGAGCGGCGAGCGCTCGACCGGCGGCGCCGCACCGACCCCGGCCGGGCGGTGACGCCCCGCCGCGGCCCCAGGCCGCCCCGCCGCGGCCCCAGGCCGCCCCGCCGCGGCCCCAGGCCGCCCCGCCGCGGCCGTCCGCGCCTCTCGGCGACCTGCCCGCCGAGTCCGCCGCACGCCTCTGCGCGCGGCTGCCCGCCGAAGCCGGCCGGGATCTGCTGGCGAAGGAGGCCCCCGACGTCGCCGGGCGCGTCCTGCTCGCCCTGCCCCGCGATGTGGCGGCCTCGATCCTGGCGGTGACCCCGGCCCGGACCACGGGCGTTCTGCTGGGCGCGATGGCGTTCGGCGGCCGGGAGACCGCGGCACTGTTGCAGACGCTGAAGGCGGCCAGGGCGGGCCGGGCGCTCGACTACATGGACTTGGACGCCGCCGCCCGGCTGTTGACCGTGATGCCGCCGCACGAGGCCGCTCGTATCCTCGTGCGCGCCTACGCCAGGACCGCGGCCGGGATCATCACGATCCTCGCCGCCGGGCCGGTCGCCGCGCACGTGGTGGACGCCATGTCGGAGCATTCGGCGAAGACGGTCGGCGAGGTCCTCGGGCACGTGCCGCCCGCGGCCGTCGCGGGGTTGCTGAGATCGCTACCGGAACGGCGCGCCGTCCACCTGCTGGATCGTCTCGGCACCGCGACGCGCGCGCGGGTGCTCCGGCATCTCGAGCCCTCCTGAGCCCTCCTGAGGCGAACGGGGGCGGTGGGCGGCCCGGGCCCGGCGGCGGAGGGCGTCCGCCGCCGGCCGGTTGCGAGGGGTCCGCCGCCTCAGCGGGGGTAGACCTCCAGTTCGTAGAGCGAGTAGCCGTACGACGTCGCCCGGGTCGTGCCCTGCATGCGCACGTAGCGGGCGGTGACCGGGGCGAAGGTCACGTTGTCGACGCCGCCGTTGCCGGCGGTGGTGCTGTGGCGGGTGGTCCAGGCGGATCCGTCGGTGGAGGTCTGGATCGCGTACGCCGACCCGTAGGCCGCCTCCCACCGCAGGATGACCCGGGCCACTGAGGTGGGGGCGCCGAGGTCGACCTGGATGTACTGGTTGTCGCTGGCCGCGCTCGACCAGCGGGTCGACGGGTCGCCGTCCACGGCCTTGCTCGCCGGGTAGAGCAGGAAGAACTCGCTGCTGGACGCGCGGGCCGTCTTCCCGGCGGCCACGTTGGCGACGGCCTCGCCCCTGCGTGCCGGGAAGGACACGACCTGCTGGTAGGTCGGCCGGTTCTGCCACGAGATCAGCGAGTGCTTGATGCCGCCCAGCGGCGAGTGCTCGATGGAGTCGGCGCACCACTGGTCGCCCGCCGAGCAGACGTCGTCGCCCGGGTAGGTGGTCGTGGCCGGCTCCGCCAGCGCCGCCGCCAGGCTGTTCAGCAGCACCGTGCGGCAGCCCGCGACGGTGCCGTCCCCGCAGTACTTCGCGGGAAGCGGACCGGCGACCGGATCACCGAGCACCGCGCGCACGTCCTTGCTGACGTAGCCCCACCAGCCGTACTGGAACGAGGACCCCTTGTGCGCCTGGGCCTCGCCGGCCGAGCCGGGCAGCGAGGAGAGGTCTCCGCGCTGGTGGCCCGAGGGGGACTCGTTGATCTGCATTGCGTCGACCAGCGACCGGTACAGCGGGTCGCCGAGCCCGGGCCTGAACTGGGCCTGGACGAGCCTGGGCCACCAGGCGTCGAACGCGCGGATCGCGTCCGCGTGCGCGTACGCCCTGGAGCCGGGCGAGGTCTCCAGCCGCTTGGCGCCCGAGGCGGCCCACGCGGACAGCCTGGCGACCGCCGAGGCCTGCGCCGGGTCGCTCACCGGTGCGGAGCCGATGACCCGCAGCAGGTCGGGCAGGACCTCCTTGCCCCGCAGGTCGGTGACGGCGGCCTCGGCCATGATCTTGACGGTGCCGGCCCGGTCCAGCTTGCCGGCCCCGGCCAGGGCCGCCTTCACCGGCGCGTCCAGCAGGTCGGCGCGGTGGACGGCGCCGAAGCTGAAGTTGCCGTCGGAGGCCCCGTAGTCCTTGGCCTGCTTGTTGTTCCAGCTCACGAAGTAGTCCTGGTCGGTGGCCTGCGGGTGGGCGGCGGCCGGGGCGTAGGTGGCGGTGTTGGTCGCAGGGTCGTAGCCGGCCCATTCGTGGGCCGGGTCGGCCGTCATCGGCAGGTTCGGATCCGACACCGCCGAGCGGACGGGGTTGTTCCCGGACATGAAGTACGACGACTGGGAGGAGTTGACGTAGAACCAGTTGAAGGCGAAGCCGATGGTGGAGGCCGAGTTCCTGAACGCCGTGGCGTCCCCCATCTGCGAGGGGTCGTTGAACATCTGGAACCCGACGGCCGAGTCGGCCTCGTGCTGGTAGGTCGAGCGCAGGGCGGTGTACGCGGTGGGCTGCCCGCCGACGGTGCCCCGCCAGGTGACCAGGCCGTACTTCGTCCGCTTGACCACCAGGTCGTAGGACCCCGGGGCGGTGGGGTCGGCGACGGTGGGCCGCCAGCGGTTGGTCTTCTTCAGCGTCTCCATCGCCGTGCAGGTGCCGTGGTACAGGTAGTGGTCGGAGGCCACGGTGGGCGTTCCGCCCGCCGGGTCGCACAGCCGCACGGCGTAGGTGTCGGTGATGTCCTGGCCGCTGGAGGTGGCGCTCCAGGCGTAGTCCGTTCCCCGGCCGAGCAGCACGTAGAGGTTGACGCCGGCGAACGCGACGCCGCGTGCCCTGACGCCCGGCCCCGACAGCTCCTGCAGCATGAGCAGCTGAGGGGCGAAGTACCCGGTCTGCGGGCCGAACACCGCGATCGGGTGCCCGGACGCCGACTCGGCGGCCGAGACGACCACCGCGTTGGACATGCCGGGCTTGGAGTTGTCCACCAGCAGCCCGTCGAGCACGCCCTTGGCCGTGGAGGCGGCGGAGGTGGCCGAGCCGCTCTCGTTCTGGGTGATGTCGACCGGCGAGGTCGTGGCCGGTTCGGGCAGCACGACGCCGGTGGCGGCGGGCGCGGCGCCGAAGGGGAAGCTCTGCCCGTTGTGCAGGGTGAGCACCGCCTCGGGGTCGTTCTGCGCGCGGAACGCGGCCCACACCTGGTCGCCGGCCGCCGTCCCGTACTTGGCGCGCGCGGCCACCCGGACGAGCGCCGACTGCATCTCCGCGCCGCCGCCTCCGCCGAAGAGCCCGCCGATCACGCCGGACACCGCGACCAGGTCGGTCATGGTGAAGTCCACGGGCCCGCCCGCGTTGGTGATCGCGTCCAGGTGCCCGGTCAGGACGTACTCGCCGGGGCAGTTCCGGTCGGCCATGCAGCGGTCGATGTAGGCGTTGACGCCGTTGATGTACTCGCGGACGTCGGCGTAGAGCTGCGCCCCGCGGGGGCCGGAGTCGCGCAGCCGGTCGATCTGGGTCTGCAGGTCGGCCTCGGTGTAGGGGGCGTTGCGCCAGACGCTCTGCTCCAGCGCCCGGTTGCCGGGCGCGCCTCCGGCGAACGGGGTCAGCTCGCCCCGGCCGACGTGCCTGAGCAGGTCCATGACCCACAGCCGGTCCTGCGCGCCGGCGTACCCGGCGCCGAACATGGTGCCCTCGCGGGTCGTCCCGGTGATGTGCGGCACCCCGGTGGCCCGGTCGCGGACGATCGTCACGTCCGCCCGCGGGCTGACGGTGCTCTCCACCTGCCCCGCCGGCACGCCGAACGAGGCGTCGTTGAAGAACGTGGCGATCTGGTCGTTCGTCAGCCCGGTGTAGCCGGAGATCAGCCCGGCGTACTTGCCGAGCTGGTCGTCGCTGTGCCGGGGCCTGGTGCCCAGCGACTGGTTGGCCAGGATGTCGACCAGGGTGGCGTTGCCGTTCTGCCCGGGCGGCAGCACGTCCGCGCACTCGCCGAGACAGTAGTCGTCGGCGGGGTAGAAGGCCGTGGTGGTGGAGGTCGTGGTCGTCGTGGCGGCGGTGGTGGCGGTGGCCGCCGATGCGGGCACGACGGGGGATGCCAGCGCGACGATCCCGAGGGCGGTGGCCGCGATCATCGTGCGCCGGAGACGTGCGTGCATGTGAGAGAACCCCCAGAAACATGAGGTGTACTCGGTTGGGAGGAACATACGCTCGCCCCAACAACGGATCAATGGCCCCGGTGAGGATCGCCCTCGCCCATGACACCCACACAGCCCGACCCGTGCACCTCGCACGGCCTCCCGATGACGCGAGGGAGTGCCATTTCCGCGCGCCCCCCCGCACGAGACTTGAAGCCGGGGCTCGCGGCCCCGCTCGCCTAGACGGTGGCCGTGGGCTCGGCGCGGCGGGCGCGTTGGGCCAGGGCGTGTTCGTCGGTGCGGGCGTCGTAGCGGCGGAAGGCGGGGAGGGCGGCGGCCATGGCGGCCACGGCGCCGATGCACAGGAGGCCGCCCGCGCCCAGGGAGAAGCGGGCGCCGCCCAGCTGGGCCATGAAGCCGGCCCTGGCGTCGCCGAGCATGGGGCCGGTGGAGTACGAGAGCAGTTCGATGCCGGCCAGACGGCCGCGGTACTCGTCGGGGATGGTCTGGTTCCAGATCACGCTGCGGAACACGCCGCTGATCGTGTCGGCGCCGCCGGCGACGGCCAGGAAGACCGCCACCAGCCAGATGTTGGGCATCAGCGAAGCCAGGGCGACCCCGGCGCCCCACAGCGAGGCCGCGATGATGACCGCGCGGCCGTGGCGGTGCACGTGGCTCGTCCAGCCCGACGTGGCCGAGGCGATCGCCGAGCCGATGCCGCCGGCCGCGTACAGCAGGCCGAGAGCCGTGGGATGGCGCAGCTCGTCGGCGAGGAACGGGTAGAGGGCGTTGGAGAACGCGAACACCATCGCGGCGATGTCGACCAGGTAGGTGCCCATCAGGTCGGGGCGCCGGACGGCGTAGCGCACGCCCTCGACCAGGGACCGCAGCGACGCTGGGCTGCCGTCGCCGGGGACGGCGACGGGGGCGACCCGCACCAGCAGGTACAACGACAGCAGGAAGGACACCACGTCGATGCCGTAGGCCGTGGCGGGGCCGAGCACGACGACGATCACCCCGCCGACCGCCGGGCCGATGATCATGCCGACGTTGCGGGCCAGGCTCTGGATGGCGAAGGCCGCGCCCATGTGGTCGAGCTTGAGCACCCGGTTCAGGATCGCCTGCTCGCTGGGCCCGCGCAGGCTGGCCAGGCCGGCCGCCAGCGCCGCCACGACGTACAGCACCGGGATCTGGGCCTGCGGGGGCAGCAGCAGCGTGTTCGCCATCAGCAGCACCGAGGTGAAGCAGAGGCCGACCTCGGACCAGATCACGATCTTGCGCCGGTCGAGCGCGTCGGCGATGGCCCCGCCCCACAGGCCGCACACCACCATCGGCACGAACTCCGCGAGGCTGACCAGGCCGACGGCGACGTAGGAGCCGGTGAGCTGCTTCATCTGGTACGGAACGGCCACCATGGTCACCACGCTGCCGAACATGGTGATCATGCTGGAGCCGAGCAGCAGCCGGAAGTCGCGGGACTGGCGCAGCGGGCTCAAATCCATGCGCAGCCGAAGCAGCAGCCGGGTCAGAGACCGTCCGGGCGTGGTGGGCACAGGCGGCAGTGTGGAGGGCCGTGCCTGGTCAGGGCAACCGAATTTCGCCCCGGCCGGCGGGCCCCGGCCTCAGGACGGCGGGCCGGGTGCCCGCGGGCGCGCGGCGGACGGTGACGTCAGCGGCATCGGCCCGCCCCTCATCGCAGGGTGCCCGCGGGCGTGCGGGAGACGGGCTACAGGCCCAGGGTCTCCTTGCGCAGATGGGTCTTGAGGATCTTCCCGCCGGGGTTGCGGGGCAGCTCCGAGTCGCGGAACCAGAACCGGACGGGGACCTTGAACGGCGCCAGCGTCCCGCTCAGGAACGCCCTGAGCTCCTCCGGCGTCGCCGGCACGCCGGGCTTGAGCCGCACGACCGCGCCGACCTGCTCGCCGAGCTCCTCGTCGGGGATGCCGATCACGGCGGCGTCGTCGATCGCCGGGTGCTCGAACAGGGCGGCCTCGACCTCGGCGCAGTAGACGTTCTCGCCGCCCCGGATGACCATGTCCTTGGCCCGGTCGACGATGTACACGAATCCGTCCTCGTCCACCTTGGCCAGGTCGCCGGTGTGCAGCCACCCGCCGACGAAGGTCTCGGCGGTCGCCTCCGGCCGGTTCCAGTACCCGGCGATCACGTTGGGGCCGCGCATGCACAGCTCGCCGACCTGCCCCACCGGCACCTCGCCGCCCATGGGGTCGGAGATCCGCACGTCGCAGACGGCGACCGGCAGGCCGATGCTGTCGGGCCGCGCCTGGTAGGTGGCGCCGCTGTTGTACACGGCCAGGGCGGTGGTCTCGGTCATGCCGTACCCGTTGGACGCCTGCCGCTGGGGAAGCTGTTCGCCGATGCGCTCCAGCAGCTTGGGCGGGGCGGGCGCGCCGCCGTAGCTCACCCCGCCGAGGCTGGAGATGTCGTACTTGCCGAAGTCGGGGTGCGACAGCAGCTGCCAGGCGTTGGTGGGGACGCCGGTGAGCACGGTGACCTTCTCGCGCTCGATGAGCCGCAGCGCCTGCCCGGGATCCCACTTGTACATCAGCACCAGGCCGCCGCCGGTGAACATGGTCGCCGTCAGCACGGCGAAGCAGCCGGTGGCGTGGAAGAGCGGCACCGTCAGCAGGGTGATGCGCCGGGTGCCGGCCGCGGTGGCGGGGTCCTTGCCCGCCAGCGCCACGCTGCGCAGCATCGCGTAGGCGACGGTCATCGGCGCCTGGCCGAGGTTGCGGTGGGTGCCGAGCGCGCCCTTGGGGCGGCCGGTGGTGCCGGAGGTGTAGAAGATCGTGGCCGGGTCCTC
This sequence comes from Sphaerisporangium sp. TRM90804, assembly GCF_029846175.1. Taxonomy (GTDB): domain Bacteria; phylum Actinomycetota; class Actinomycetes; order Streptosporangiales; family Streptosporangiaceae; genus Sphaerisporangium. The sequence goes on from NZ_JARWAC010000014.1 coordinate 211,970, forward strand.
GGGCGCGAACTCGACGGCGGGCAGGGTGACGTCGGCGCGCACCTCGCCGAGCACGTCGGCCAGGTCCCGCGCGCCGGGGGGCAGGTCGCCGGGGGAGCGGGTGACGATCACCGGCACGGTGCTCCCGCGCAGCCGCTCGGCGCGCTCACCGTCGGCGAAGATCACCTTGGCCCCCGAGTCGGACACGCCGTACTCCAGCTCCGGAGTGGTCCACCAGGCGTTGAGCGGGACGGCGATCGCGCCGGCCGCCAGCGTGGCCGAGAAGGCGACCACCCATTCGGGGTAGTTGCGCATGGCGATGGCGATCCGGTCGCCCTTGGTCACGCCGAAGTCCTCGACCAGCCGGTTGGCGAGGGTGGCGGCCCGGCGGAAGTGCTCCTCGTAGGTGATCCGCTCGTCCTCGTAGACGAGGAAGACGGCGTCGCCGTGGAATCGGCTGTTCTCCAGCATCGTCCGGAACGTCGTGGGGGCGTGCTTCCATGTCCGGATCCTCGCCCCTCGGATCTCGACCTCGTCCATCTCGAAGAGCTGGCCCGGCGCGGTGAGCTGTTCCTGGGCCTGGTCTGGAGTGACAGTCATGCGTGGTGACTCCCGGCGCTGAGTACGGATCGGCTGGAAAGTGAGGATACCGACCGGTAGGTACGTATAACAGAGGCTTGTTCCGGAGGTGAGATCGCCGTGGCGAATGATTTGCATGAAGATCCCGCGAGGTGCATACTTTCACCGTGTAGCTATGAGGTCGAATGCATGACCATGCGGGAGGTTTCATGAGGGCGGCGGTCGCGGGAGCCAGCGGTTACGCCGGGGGCGAGCTGCTGCGCCTCCTGCTGCGCCATCCCGCCGTCGAGATCGGCGCGCTGACGGCCGGCTCCAACGCCGGCGGCACGCTCGGCGCGCACCAGCCGCACCTGCCCTCCCTGGCCGGCCGTGTCCTGCTGGAGACCACCCCCGAGGCCCTGGCCGGGCACGACGTCGTCTTCCTCGCCCTGCCGCACGGCCGGTCCGCCGCCGTCGCCGAGCGGCTCGGCGACGGCACGCTGGTCGTCGACTGCGGCGCCGACTTCCGGCTGGAGGACGCCGCCGAGTGGGCCCACTTCTACGGCGGCGACCACGCCGGCACCTGGCCCTACGGCCTGCCCGAACTTCCCGGCCAGCGCGACGTGCTCCGCGGCGCCCGCCGCGTCGCGGTGCCCGGCTGCTACCCGACCTCCGTCACCCTGGCCCTGTTCCCGGCCTTCGCCGCCGGGCTCGCCGAGCCCGACGTCGTGGTGGTCGCGGCCAGCGGCACCTCTGGCGCCGGCCGTTCGGCCAAGACCAACCTGCTCGGCAGCGAGGTCATGGGCTCGGTCGCCGCCTACGGGGTCGGCGGGGTGCACCGCCACACCCCCGAGATGGAGCAGAACCTGTCCCGGGTCGCCGGCCGGCCGGTGAAGGTCTCCTTCACCCCGATGCTGGCCCCCATGAGCCGGGGCATCCTCGCCACCTGCACCGCCCCGGCCGCGCCCGGCCTCACCGCGGCCGCGCTGCGCGAGGCGTACGCGGCGGCGGTCAAGGACGAGCCGTTCCTGCGCCTGCTGCCCGAGGGCACCTGGCCGGCGACGGCGATGACGCTGGGCGCCAACACCGCCGCACTGCAGGTGGCGCTCGACGAGCGGTCCGGCCGTGTGGTGGCGGTCGTGGCCATCGACAACCTCACCAAGGGAACGGCGGGCGGCGCGATCCAGAGCGCCAACCTCGCCCTCGGCCTGGCCGAAGAACTCGGCCTTCCCCTCGATGGAGTCGCCCCGTGAGCCCTCTCGTCACAGCCGCCCGCGTAAGCGGGGGAGCCCGCACGACGTCGTTCCACACGCCCGGCGGTGAGCGCGCATGAGCGTCACCGCACCCCTCGGATTCCGCGCGGCGGGCGTCGCCGCCGGCCTCAAGGCGAGCGGCGAGCGCGACGTCGCCATCGTCGTCAACGACGGCCCCTCGCGGGCCGCGGCCGGGGTGTTCACCCGCAACCGTGTCAAGGCGGCACCGGTGCTGTGGTCCCAGCAGGTGGTGTCCGGCGGCCGGGTCAAGGCCGTCGTCCTCAACTCCGGCGGCGCCAACGCCTGCACCGGCCCGCTCGGCTTCCAGGACACCCACGCGACCGCCGAGAAGGTCGCCGAGCTGCTCGGCGACTCGGCCGGTGAGATCGCCGTCTGCTCCACCGGCCTGATCGGCGAGCGGCTGCCCGTCGACAGGCTGCTGGACGGCGTCGGCGAGGCCGCGGGCCGGCTCACCCGCGACGGCGGCCTGAACGCCGCCGACGCCATCCGCACCACCGACACCGTCACCAAGATCGCCTTCCGCAAGGGCGGCGGCTACATGGTGGGCGGCATGGCCAAGGGCGCGGGCATGCTGGCCCCGGCCCTGGCCACCATGCTCTGCGTGGTCACCACCGACGCCGACCTTCCCGCCGAGGAGCTCGACCGCGTGCTGCGCCGGGCCGTCGCCGTGACCTTCGACCGGCTCGACACCGACGGCTGCATGTCCACCAACGACACCGTGCTGCTGCTCGCCAGCGCCGCCTCAGGCGTGACGCCCGACCTCGCGGAGTTCGAGAAGAAGGTGACCGAGGTCTGCGCCGACCTCGCCCGCCAGCTCCTGGTCGACGCCGAGGGCGCCTCCAAGGCGATCGCCATCGAGGTCGTGGGCGCGGCCGCCGAGCAGGACGCCCTGACCGTCGGCCGGGCCGTTGCCAGGTCCAACCTGCTCAAGTGCGCCATCCACGGTGAGGACCCCAACTGGGGCCGGGTCCTGTCGGCGGTCGGCACCACCGACGCCGCCTTCCACCCCGACCGCGTCAACGTCGCGATCAACGGCATCTGGGTCTGCCGCGGCGGCGCCGCCGGAGACGACCGTGCCAAGGTCGACCTGCGCCCCCGCGACGTGACGATCACCATCGACCTGTCGGCGGGCCCGCACTCGGCCACCGTCCACACCACCGACCTCACCGCCGAGTACGTCCACGAGAACTCGGCGTACTCCACATGAGCGGCCCGGCGGCACACGGCCGGGCCGTCCCGGCGGCCCCGTCCATCTCCGGCGCGCACGCCAAGGCGGTCGTGCTCATCGAGGCCCTGCCCTGGCTGGCGCGGTTCCGCGGCGAGACCGTCGTGGTCAAGTACGGCGGGCACGCGATGGCCGACGAGGCCCTGCGCCGCGGCTTCGCCGACGACATGGCGTTCCTGCTGCACGCCGGCCTCAAGCCGGTCGTCGTGCACGGCGGCGGCCCGCAGATCAACGCCCATCTCGACCGCCTGGGCATCGAGAGCAGCTTCACCGCCGGGCTCCGCGTCACCACACCCGAGGCGATGCAGGTGGTACGCATGGTCCTGGTCGGCCAGGTGAACCGCGACGTCGTCGGCCTGATCAACCGGCACGGGCCGTTCGCGATCGGCATGTCCGGCGAGGACGCCCACCTGTTCACCGCCGAGCGCAAGCACGCCGAGGTCGACGGCGAACTGGTCGACATCGGCCAGGTCGGCGAGATCGTCGAGGTCGAGGCCGGGGTCGTGCGCGCGCTGCTGGACGACGGCCGCATCCCGGTGGTGTCCTCGGTCGCCCGCGGCGAGGACGGCGAGGTCTACAACGTCAACGCCGACACCGCCGCGGCCGCGCTGGCCGTCGCGCTCGGCGCCCGCAAGCTCGTGGTGCTCACCGACGTCGAGGGCCTGTACGCCGACTGGCCCGCCTCCAAGGACGGCTCCCCGTCCGAGGTGATCAGCCGGGTGAGCGCCGGCGAGCTGGCCAAGCTCCTGCCGGAGCTGTCCAGCGGCATGGTGCCCAAGATGGAGGCCTGCCTGACCGCCGTGACCGGCGGCGTGCCCCAGGCGCACGTGCTGGACGGCCGGGTGCCGCACGCCGTGCTGCTCGAAATCTTCACGGACGAGGGGATCGGAACCATGGTGCTACCGGAGGCCGCCCAGTGACCGCGGGCCCGGCGCGGACGGCGAACGCCGATCTGCGCGACCGCTTCGAGGCCGCGTTCATGCCCAACTACGGCGTGCCCCCGCTCGCGCTGGCCCGCGGCGAGGGCGCCTATCTGTGGGACGCCGACGGGGCGCGTTATCTCGACCTGTTCGCCGGCATCGCGGTCAGCTCGCTCGGCCACGGCCACCCCGCCCTGGTGGAGGCCGTGTCCCGCCAGGCGGCCACGCTGGCCCACAGCTCCAACCTGCTGGTCAACGAGCCGGAGGTCCTGCTTGCCGAGCGCCTGCTCGGCCTGCTGCGCACCCCGGGCCGCGTCTTCCTCGCCAACTCCGGCACCGAGGCCAACGAGTGCGCCGCCAAGCTCGCCATCAAGTACGGCAGGACGACAGGCAGGCGGTACTTCGTCGCCGCCGAGAACGGCTTCCACGGCCGCACCCTCGGCGCGCTCGCCCTGACCGGCAAGGCGTCCATCCGCGACCAGTTCGGCCCCTTCCCGCTCGACGTGCGCTTCATCCCCTACGGCGACGCCGACGCGCTCAAGCAGGCCGTCACGCACGAGTGCGCCGCCGTCTTCCTGGAGCCCACGCAGGGCGAGGCCGGCGTCGTGCCCCCGCCGCCCGGCTACATGACCGCCGCGCGCGAGATCTGCGACACCACCGGCGCGCTGCTGGTGCTCGACGAGATCCAGTCGGCCATCGGGCGCACGGGGCACTGGTTCGCCCACCAGCACGACGGCGTCGTCCCCGACGTGCTCACCCTGGCCAAGGGGCTGGGCGGGGGCATGCCGATCGGCGCCTGCGTCGGCTTCGGCGACGCCGGCGTCATCTTCGCCAAGGGCGACCACGGCTCCACCTTCGGCGGCAACCCCGTCTCCTGCGCGGCGGCCCTGGCCGTCCTGGACACCATCGACCACGACGGCCTGTTGGCCCACGCCCGCGCCGCCGGCGAGCGGCTGTCCAGCGGGATCCAGGCCCTCGGACACCCGCTGGTGTCGGGGGTGCGTGGCCGGGGGCTGTGGCTGGCGATGGTGCTGTCCGCCGAGCGCGCGGCCGACGTCCAGGCGGCCGCCCAGCGCGCCGGTTTCCTGGTGAACGCCGTGCAGCCCGACGCCGTGCGCCTGGCGCCGGCGCTGGTGATCACCTTCGAGCAGATCGACTCGTTCCTCGCCGCCCTGCCGGCGATCCTCGCGGAGGTGACCCCGTGACCGGCGCACCCACGAGCGGAGCCGGCCCCCTGAGCGCGGGCCGCCCCGTCCGGCACTTCCTGCGCGACGACGACCTGACGCCGGCCGAGCAGGCCGAGGTGCTCGACCTCGCCGAGGCGATGAAGAAGGACCGCCACGGATACCGCCCCTTCGAGGGCCCGATGACCGTCGCGGTGCTCTTCGACAAGCACTCCACCCGCACCCGCATCTCCTTCGCCGTCGGCATCGCCGAACTCGGCGGGCAGCCGCTGATCATCGACGGCGCGAACTCCCAGATGGGCCGGGGCGAGCCCGTCGAGGACACCGCGCGCGTCCTCGAACGGCAGGTCGCCGCCATCGTCTGGCGCACCTTCGGCCAGGAGCGTGTGGAGGCGATGGCCTCGGCCTCCTCCGTGCCCGTCGTCAACGCGCTGACCGACCTCTTCCACCCGTGCCAGGTGCTCGCCGACCTGCTCACGATCCGCGAGAGCCGCGGGCCGCTGGCAGGGCAGACCCTCGCCTACTTCGGCGACGGCGCCAACAACATGGCGCACTCCTACCTGCTCGGCGGCGCCACCGCCGGCATGCACGTGCGCGTCGCCGCCCCGGCCGCCTACCAGCCGGACGCCGTGATCCTCGACCGGGCGGCGGAGATCGCCGCGTCCACCGGCGGCTCGGTCGCGGTGCTGACCGACGCAGAGCGGGCGGCGTCCGGGGCGCACGTCCTGGCCACCGACACCTGGGTGTCGATGGGGCAGGAGGGCAAGGACCAGCGGGTCGCCGACCTCATGCCCTACCAGGTGAACGCCGCGCTGCTCGCGGCCGCCGCGCCCGGCGCCGTCGTCCTGCACTGTCTGCCGGCCTACCGCGGCCTGGAGGTCACCGCCGAGGCGCTCGACGGCCCGCAGAGCCTGGTGTGGGACCAGGCCGAGAACCGCCTGCACGCCCAGAAGGCGCTGCTGCACTGGCTGGTGACGCGATGACGATCCCGCTGACCAAGGCCGGCAGGCTGGCCAAGATCGCCGACCTGGTCACCCGGCACCGCGTGCGCTCCCAGCCGGAGCTGGCCCGGCTGCTCGCCGAGAGCGGCGTCGAGGTCACCCAGGCCACACTCTCACGCGACCTGGACGAGCTGGGCGCCCTCAAGCTGCGGGCCGACGACGGGGCGCTGGTGTACGCCCTGCCGGGCGAGGGCGGCGGGCGCATCCCGCTGCTCACCCGCAACGGCGGCGGCGAGACTCCCGCTTCCCGGCTGCGGCGCGTCTCCGAGGACTTCCTGGTGTCGGCCGAGTCCTCGGCCAACCTCGTCATCGTGCGGACGCCCCCCGGGGCCGCGCAGTTCCTGGCCTCCGCCATCGACCACGCCGAGTGGCCGTCCATCCTCGGCACCGTGGCCGGTGACGACACGATCCTCGTCATCAGCCGCGACCCCGCGGGCGGAGCCGAGCTCGCCGACGCCCTGCTCGGGCTGACCGCCCGACGAGGCCAGCCCGCGTGAGCGGGCGCCGACGACGGCGCCGCGCACCGGGCATTCCGCACAGGCCATACCGAATTCTTTCCAGGGAGAGCAGATAAATGAGCGACAGGGTGGTACTCGCCTTCTCCGGAGGCCTCGACACGTCCGTGGCGATTCCCTTCCTCGCCGACAAGACCGGCGCCGAGGTCGTCGCCGTCGCGGTCGACGTCGGCCAGGGCGGCGAGGACATGGAGGTAATCCGCAAGCGCGCCCTCGACTGCGGCGCCGTCGAGTCGGTGGTCGTGGACGCCCGCGAGGAGTTCGCCGCCGACTTCTGCGTGCCCGCCCTGCAGGCCAACGCGCTCTACATGGACCGCTACCCGCTGGTCTCCGCGCTGTCGCGCCCGCTGATCGTCAAGCACCTGGTCGCCGCGGCCAAGGAGTTCAAGGGCACGCACGTCTCGCACGGCTGCACGGGCAAGGGCAACGACCAGGTCCGCTTCGAGGCCGGTCTCGCCGCACTCAACCCCTCGCTCAAGGTGATCGCGCCCGCGCGCGACTACGCCTGGACCCGCGACAAGGCCATCGCCTTCGCCGAGGAGAAGGGGCTGCCGATCGACGTCACCAAGAAGTCGCCGTACTCCATCGACCAGAACATCTGGGGCAGGGCCGTCGAGACCGGCTTCCTGGAGGACATCTGGAACGGCCCCATCGAGGACGTCTACGCCTACACCGCCGACCCCGCGCAGCCGCGCGAGGCCGACGAGGTCGTGATCAGCTTCGAGGCCGGCGTCCCGGTCGCCGTGGACGGCCTCCCCATGACGCCGTTCCAGATCATCGCCGAGCTCAACCGGCGCGCCGGCGCCCAGGGCGTCGGCCGCCTCGACATGGTCGAGGACCGGCTGGTCGGCATCAAGTCCCGCGAGGTCTACGAGGCCCCCGGGGCGATCGCGCTGATCACCGCCCACCTGGAGCTCGAGAGCGTCACCGTCGAGCGCGACCTCGCCCGGTTCAAGCGGACGGTCGACCAGCGCTGGGGCGAGCTGGTGTACGACGGCCTGTGGTTCTCGCCGCTCAAGCACGCGCTCGACGCCTTCATCGCCGACACCCAGAAGCACGTCACCGGCGAGATCCGCATGACGCTGCACGGCGGGCGCGCCGTGGTGACCGGCCGGCGCTCGGAGGCGTCCCTGTACGACTTCTCGCTGGCGACCTACGACACCGGCGACGCCTTCGACCAGTCCCTCGCCAAGGGCTTCGTCCAGCTGTGGAGCCTGCCCTCCAAGATCGCCGCCGCGCGGGACGAGCGTCTCGGCTGAGCCCCCGAGTGGGCTAGGGTCGCGGATTGGCAACGGCGAGGAGAAGAGGAGAACGGTGGCTGAGGGTGGCAAGCCCATGCGGCTCTGGGGTGGCAGGTTCGAGGGCGGTCCGGCGGACGCGCTGACACGGCTCTCAGTGAGCGTGCAGTTCGACTGGCGGCTCGCCCCGTACGACCTGCTGGCGTCACGGGCGCACGCCCGGGTGCTGCATCAGGCGGGGCTGCTCACCGCCGACGAGCTCGAACGCATGATCGGCGCGCTCGACGACCTCGATCGGGCCTGCAAGGCCGGCGAGTTCCGGCCCACCGTGGCCGACGAGGACGTGCACACCGCGCTGGAGCGCGGGCTGCTGGAGCGGCTCGGCTCGCTCGGCGGCAAGCTGCGCGCAGGCCGCAGCCGCAACGACCAGGTGGCGACCGACCTGCGGCTCTACCTGCGCGACCACGTCCGCCACATCGTGTCGCGGCTGGTGGAGCTGGAGACGGCGCTGATGAGCCAGGCCGAGGAGCACGCGTCCACCGCGGCCCCCGGCATGACGCACCTGCAGCACGCCCAGCCGGTGTCGTTCGGCCATCAGCTCCTGGCCCACGTCCACCCGCTGGCCCGCGACGTCGACCGCCTGCGCGACTGGGACCGCCGCGCGGCCGTCTCCCCGCTGGGCGCCGGCGCGCTGGCCGGCTCCTCGCTGCCGCTGGACCCGCAGGCGGTCGCCGAGGAGCTCGGCTTCACCTCGGCGGCGGCGAACTCCATGGACGCCGTCGCCGACCGCGACTTCGCCGCGGAGTTCCTGTTCTGCGCCGCGATGATCGGCATCCACCTGTCGCGCCTGGGCGAGGAGATCGTCCTGTGGGCCTCACAGGAGTTCCACTGGATCGAGATGGACGACGCCTACTCGACCGGCTCGTCGATCATGCCGCAGAAGAAGAACCCCGACGTCGCGGAGCTGGCCCGGGGCAAATCGGGCAGGCTCATCGGCGACCTCACCGCGCTCCTCACCACGCTCAAGGGCCTGCCTCTGACCTACAACCGCGACCTGCAGGAGGACAAGGAGCCGGTGTTCGACGCCGTCGACACCCTGCTGCTGGTGCTCCCGGCGGTCTCCGGGCTCGTCGCCACCATGCGGGTCAACACCGCGAGGCTGGAGACCTCGGCGCCCGACGGCTTCGCCCTGGCCACCGACCTCGCCGAGCTGCTGGTGCGCAAGGGGGTGCCGTTCCGCGACGCCCACGAGGCGGTCGGCCATCTGGTGGTGTGGTGCCAGGTCAACGACACCACCTTCGAGCGGCTCACCGAGGAGGATCTCGCCAAGATCTCCCCGCACTTCGCCCCGGGCGCCGGCGGGCTCACCGGGCCCGACGGCGAGGAGCTGCCCGGCGCGCTGGAGGTGCTCAACGTGCAGGGCGCGCTGGCCTCGCGCAAGGCGTACGGCGGCACCGCCCCCGCCCAGGTGCGCAACCAGCTCCTCACGCTGCGCGAGACGGTCGACGGGCAGGCGGCGTGGGCGAGCGGGTCCTAGACCGGGAGTTCTTCGACCGGCCTTCCCACGAGGTCGCGCCCGACCTTCTCGGGCGCGTCCTCGTGCACGGGCCGGTCGCCGTCCGCCTCACCGAGGTGGAGGCGTACGGCCCGCCCGGTGAGGACCCCGCCTCCCACACCTACCGCGGCCGCACCCCGCGCAACGCGGTCATGTTCGGCCCGCCCGGGCACCTGTACGTCTACTTCACCTACGGCATGCACTACTGCGTCAACCTCGTGTGCATGCCCGAGGGCATGGGCTCGGGGGTGCTGCTGCGCGCCGGCGAGGTGATCGAGGGCGTGCAGGAGGCCCGCAGGCGGCGCGCCCGCCCGGGCGACGCCGCCGCGACCACCGGCGCGAACCGTCCACTCCTCGACCGCGACCTCGGGCGCGGGCCGGCGCGCCTGGCGGTCGCCCTGGGCATCGCCCGTGAGCACAACGGCCTCGACTGCTGCGACGACTCGGGCCGCGACCCCGCGGCGGGGGAGCCGCGGGTCCTGGAGGGCGACCCGCCGGACGCCGCCCTGATCCGCACGGGCCCGCGCACCGGCGTCTCCAGCGCCGCGGACATCCCCTGGCGCTACTGGATCGACGGCGACCCCACGGTGTCGCCGTACCGCAAGCATGTGCCCAAGCGGCGGCCCGGGTGAGCTGCCCGGCGCCTTTTCGGTGGCGAAGTGGTGAGATGATCGGGCAGGCTTGTCTGACGAGGCGAAAGCCTCGATCGGGCGAAAGCCGCACTTCCATCCGCTGACCGACCCACGAAAGCCAGGACCGTGACCGACATCCTCGATGACCTTGCGTGGCGCGGCTTGATCGCGCAGTCCACCGACATCGACGCCCTGCGGGCGGCGATGGCCGAGGGTCCGATCACGGTCTATTGCGGGTTCGACCCGACAGCCCCCTCGCTGCACGTCGGCAACCTCGTGCCGCTGTTGGCCCTCACCCGCATCGAACGCGCCGGGCACCGGGCGATCGGCCTGGTCGGAGGCGCCACCGGTCTGATCGGCGACCCCAGCGGCAAGAGCGAGGAGCGGTCGCTCAACTCCGCCGAGACCGTCGCCGAGTGGGTGCGGCGCATCCGCGTGCAGGTGGAGAAGTTCATCGACCTGTCCGAGGGCTCCGGCTCGGTCCTGGTCAGCAACCTCGACTGGACCGCCGGCCTCTCGGCGATCGACTTCCTGCGCGACGTCGGCAAGCACTTCCCGGTGAACCGCATGCTGGCCCGCGAGTCCGTCTCCGCGCGCCTGGCGGGCGAGGGCCTCAGCTACACCGAGTTCAGCTACCAGATCCTGCAGGCCAACGACTACCTGGAGCTGCACCGCAGGCACGGGTGCACGCTGCAGATCGGCGGCAGCGACCAGTGGGGCAACATCACGGCCGGCTGCGACCTGATCCGCCGGGTCGAGGGCGCCCACGTGCACGCGCTGACCGTGCCGCTGATCACCAAGGCCGACGGCACCAAGTTCGGCAAGACCGCCGGGGGGGCGGTGTGGCTAGACCCCGAGCTGACCTCGCCCTACGCCTTCTACCAGTTCTGGCTGAACGCCGACGACCGCGACGTCGTGCGGTTCCTCAAGATCTTCAGCTTCCGGTCCCGCGACGAGATCGAGGCTCTGGAGAAGAGCGCCTCGGAGCGTCCGGCCGCGCGTGAGGCGCAGCGCGCGCTCGCCGAGGAGTTCACCACGCTGCTGCACGGCGCCGACGAGTGCGCCGCGGTGATCGCGGCCTCCGCGGCGCTGTTCGGCCAGGGGTCCCTGGAGGCGCTGCCCGAGCGCACGCTGGCGGCCGCCCTCGCGGAGGTGCCCACCGCCACGGTGCCCGCCCTGGGGGCCACCCTCGTCGACCTGCTGGCCGAGAGCGGGCTGGTCGAGAGCAAGTCGGCCGCGCGCCGCGCCATCAAGGAGGGCGGGGCGTACGTCAACAACGTGAAGGTCTCCGACGAGGCGTACGTGCCAACCGACGACGACCTGCTGCACGGGCGCTTCCTGGTGCTCCGGCGCGGGAAGCGGTCCGTGGGCGGCGTCGAGCTGCGCTCGGCCTGACGTCTCGACACCGCTCGGCTTCCGGCCGCTCCCCACCGGGCGTACGGAAGCCGGCGGATGCCTGGTAACAGTCCTGTGGCGGATGCGTGAGACTTTGCGGGGGTCGGTTACTGACCTGCGAGGATCACCGTCACAGCGATTTGACGGGTCTCCGGCGGGCGTTTAGTGTTCTCTACGCCCCAGGGAACGACAGGTCGCCATCAGGCGCCTGGCTCCCGGGAAATCCCGGCCAACGCAACGGATTCACCGTCTTCGACGGAGAGTCCTGCGCCGCTGTGTCGTCGACCGATTTCCGCGAAACGACTGACTGTTTCGCTGGACAATAGGAAAGCGATAGAGTAAGTTGGTAGGGTTGCTCTGGAAACAGGGTAGAAGTAATGCCCGCTTTAACCCGGTAAGCAACAAATCAAACGATTTGACGCGAATTGTGTCGGGCGGGTAAACTAAGTAACAACAGAACGGTGAGCCCCGGTCGAGCCGGAACGAAGATTTCCGGTCGCGGTCGGTGTACGCGTCCGTTTCTTGAGAACTCAACAGTGTGTTAAAAGCCAGTGCATGATTGTTTTTTCCTCCGTGC
>NZ_JARWAC010000015.1 GCF_029846175.1 Sphaerisporangium sp. TRM90804
GCCTACAGCATCCAAGGCGCCGGCCACAACCTCCCCTCCAGCGGCATGGCCGCCATCGCCGTCCAGTTCTTCGGCCTTACCGGCGCTGACCCCACCCCGACGGCCAGCCCGACCGTGACGCCGACCGTCACCCCGACCGCGACCCCCACCCCCGGCGCGTCGTTCCGGCTGCGCAACGAGGGCGCGGGCCGGTGCGTCGACTCGCCGAACAGCGCCACCGCCAACGGCACCCAGCTGCAGATCTACGACTGCCACACCAACGCGAACCAGAGGTTCACCCACACCTCGGGCAGGCAGCTGCAGACCCTCGGCAAGTGCCTGGACTCCCCGACCAACGCCGGCTCCGGCACCCGGGTCCAGCTCTACGACTGCCACGGCAACAACAACCAGCAGTGGGTGTTCAACTCCAACGGCACCGTCACCAGCGCCGCCAACAACCTGTGCCTCAACGTCACCGGCACCGGCAACTCCTCCGGCGTGACCATCAGCTCCTGCAACGGCTCGGCCAACCAGAGGTGGACCCGGGCGTAACCCCCGACCGCTCCCGAATCAGCGCCGGCCCAGGCGACCCGCCTGGGCCGGTGCCCGGTTTCCGGCCGCGCGGAGCACGCGGAACGTCCCGCTCACACCCGAGGAGCGCCAACGAGCGGGCGAGGGGCCGGCCAACCCGGCGCCGTCGCACCCCGCGCGACGGGCGCGCACCGGCGCGGAAACACCACTGGGCACCCTCCACACGGTGGAGGGTGCCCAGTTCAGGTGCGCCGCCAGGGACTCGAACCCCGGACCCGCTGATTAAGAGTCAGCTGCTCTAACCAACTGAGCTAGCGGCGCTCACGGGCACCAAGACTAGCGCATGTCGGGGGAGGTTCGTCCGGGTGTGGGACGGTACGCTAGAACAACATTCGGGTTGGGGACGGGAGCATGATGACGTCGTGGTTCGACTCGCCCGCTGAGGCGGGGGAACGGCTCGCCGCCGTGGATTACCTGGCCGATGACGGCATCGCGACGTCGGTGTTCCTCGCCGCGGCGCTGGGCAAGCCGCTGCTGGTCGAAGGGCCGGCGGGGGTGGGTAAGACGCAGCTCGCCAAGGCCGTGGCAGAGGCCGCGGGGGCGGAGCTGATCCGGCTGCAGTGTTACGAAGGGCTGGACGAGGCCCGGGCGTTGTACGAGTGGAACTACAAGAAGCAGCTTCTGCGCATCCAGGCCTCAGGGGAGCGGGCCTGGGAGGAGACGCATGACGACATCTTCACCGAGGAGTTCCTCCTTGAGCGGCCGCTGCTGAAGGCCATCCGGCGTACCGGGCCGACGGTCCTGCTGATCGACGAGACCGACAAGGCGGACGTCGAGGTGGAGGGGCTGCTGCTGGAGATCCTCTCCGACTACCAGGTGACGGTTCCCGAGCTGGGCACGATCGCCGCGACGCGGCTGCCGTACGTCGTGCTCACCTCGAACGCGACGCGGGAGCTGTCGGAGGCGTTGAAGCGGCGCTGTCTCTACCTGCACCTGGACTATCCCACCCCCGAGCGGGAGCGGGACATCGTGCTGGCGCGCGTCCCTGGCATCGAGGCGGCGCTGGCCGAGCGGCTCGCCCGCACGGTGGCCACGCTGCGGGCCCTGGAGCTGAAGAAGTCCCCCTCGATCGCCGAGACCATCGACTGGGCACGCACGCTGCTCGCCCTCGGGCGTGCCGAGCTGGACGAGGCGACGACGGCGGGCACGCTGGGCGTGGTGCTCAAGCACGCGTCCGACCACGCCCGCGCGGTGAAGGAACTGGGGCTGCCCGCGCGGTGACGGGCCGCCTGCCTGTGCGGCGTCACCCGGCCCATCGCCCACACGGCGGCGCGGTTGATGCGGTGGCGCGAGCGGTCCCGCGTCAGGGGCGGCGGGTATCGGACGGCTGCAGGCCGGTTTCAGCTCATCGGGACCGGGCTCCGGCCCTTGTGACGGAGGAGGTGGGCGATGTCGCTGCTTGAGCGGCATGTGCGGTTCGTGCACGCCCTGCGGGAGGCGGGAATACCGGTGTCGCCGGCCGAGGGGCTGGACGCGGCTCGCGCGCTTCGGGTGATCGAGCTCACCGAGCGGGAGACCCTGCGGGAGGCGTACGCCGCCACGCTGGTCAAGCGGGCGGTGCACCGGCCGGGGTTCGACACGCTGTTCGACCTGTGGTTCCCTCCGGTCACCGGCCCGGCGAGGCGGGACGCGGGCGACGGCCCGGATCTGGAGCGGGCCGAGGTCTCCGAGCTGCGGGAGCGGCTGGCGGAGCTGCTGCGGGACGGCGCCGGCGCCTCAGGGGACCCCGCGTTCGGGGAGTTCGTGCGGGCGGCGGTCGAGCGGTTCGGGCGGCAGCCCGCGGCGCCGGGGCGGCAGGCGTGGTTCTCCTACCCCGTGCTGCGCGCCCTGTCCCCCGGCACGCTGATGGCCGGGATGCTGCGCGAGGCCCTCGCCGGTGAGGAGCGCGGCGGGCTGGCCGAGAAGGTCGCCCGCCGGCGGCTCGCCGACGCCGTCTCCGGGTTCGAGGACGCGGTCGCCGCGGACGTGCGCAGGAGGATCGCCGAGGAGTCCGGGATCGACAGGATCGCCCGGTCGGCGGTGCGTCCCCCGGTGGACCGGATCGACTTCCTCCGGGCCGCCAAGACCGACCTGGAGGCCCTGCGGCGCGAGGTCCACCCGCTGGCGCGGCGCCTCGCGACCCGTCTCACCGTCAAGCAGCGCCTCGGGCACCGCGGGCGGCTGGACTTCCGGCGCACCGTCAGGGCCTCGCTCGGCACCGGCGGCGTGCCGCTGGTCACGCACATGCGGCCGCGCCGGCCGCACAAGCCCGAGCTGGTGATCCTGTGCGACGCCAGCGACTCGGTGTCCACGTTCTCGCACTTCACCCTGCTGCTGACGTACGCGTTGCGCGAGCAGTTCACGAAGGTGCGCGCGTTCGCCTTCGTGGACACGGTGGACGAGATCACCCGCTTCTTCGCCCCCGGCGCCGACGTGCTGGACGCGATCACCCGGATGACCGCGGAGGCCGACATCAGCCGCTTCGGCCGCAGCGACTACGGGCAGGCGTTCGAGCGGTTCGCGGCGCGGTACGGCGACGCCGTGGGGCCGAAGACGTCGCTGCTCATCCTGGGCGACGCCCGGTGCAACTACCAGCCGCCGAGGCTCGACACCGTGCGACGCCTCACGCGCGAGGCGCGCCACACGTACTGGCTGAACCCCGAGCCCCGCGCGCAGTGGGACACGGGCGACTCGCTGGCGACGGCGTACGGCGGCGTGGTCGAGATGCGCGAGTGCCGCAACGTCACCCAGCTCGCGGCGTTCGTCGAGGACCTGCGGTGACCGGGACGCACCTCCCCGGTGCGGCGGAGAGGTGCGCTCGGCCGGTGGCGGCCGATGGCGTCACATGCGGCGCAGGATGCGGGCGGCGGTGCGGGCCAGGAGTTCGACGTGCTCCTCGTCCAGTTCGGCGTGGGCGTCGCCGAGGATCCACGCGGCGGCCTTGCGCGGGGTGAGCAGGGTCATGCCCTCGGCCGTCAGCATGCCCGTCCTCAGGCGGCCTCCGTGCACGACGAGCACGGGATAGGCCTCGATCGGGATGCCCGACTCGCGCGACAGCAGCTCGGTCATGGAGTGGGCGACGTCGACCAGCGCGGCCGCCACCGTGGAACCGGACCGCTCGCCCAGGAACAGCTTGCCGCCGTACGCCGCGATGTCGGTGTCGGGGGCCCACGCCTCGTTGTCGACGACCCACACCCCGCCGGGGCCGATCACCAGGTGGTCGATGGACGCCTTGCCCGGGACGGCGCGGCCGTCCAGCACGCGGTAGCCCTGGCGGCGGAGCCTGCGCCGCAGCACACGCCCGGTCCGGACGGCGCCGCTGCGCTTGCCGCGCCACACGGCCGTGGCCTCGAACATCCGCCACGAGACGATCGCGTCCCCGGCCCAGACGGCGGCGCCGCCGAGCAGCCCGACCAGGAACGGCATCGGTAGCGTCCGGTAGAACGCGAACGCGAGGAACAGGAGCGCTCCGGCCACCGCCATGACGTGGCGGCGGCGGCGGCGCTCCGGCCTCGTCTCGCGCCAACGGAGCTCGTACATGACCGAGGGCGTGCCCCACTTGTACTTGTCATTGGGCGGCACGTAGATGGACCCATTGGGCACCGGAAACCCCCACGATTTCGGGCTCTGCTGACAGTTGGTGGATACCCAACCAGGAGTCCCAACTTTACAAAGGTTACGGAATCAACTCCCCTGCGACACAGAGCGCGGCGGTGACAAGGCGGGCCGGAGAACCAACTCCGCACGCTCGAAGGTGATGTCGCCTGTCGTTGACCGACCAGTCGGTACGCTAAGGGGGGATCGACCCAGGGGGAGGCGTGCGACATGGCGCGCGGCGCAGTGCGGGAACCGGCGGCTTCTGACGGCACCGGCGGGGTGAGGGACGAGCCGGTGCGGCAACGGCTGCTGGCGGTGGCCACGCGCCTGTTCGCCGAGAAGGGGTTCGAGAACACCTCCGTCCAGGAGATCGTGTCGGCCGCCGGGGTGACCAAGGGCGCGATGTACCACTACTTCGACTCCAAGGACGACCTGCTGCGCGAGATCTACGCGCGCGTGCTGCGGTTGCAGACCGAGCGGCTGGCCATGTTCGCCGGCGCGGGCGAGCCGATCGCCGACCGGGTGCACGCGGCGGCCGCCGACGTCATCGTCACCTCGGTCGACAACCTGGACGACACCAAGATCTTCTTCCGGTCGATGCACCAGCTCGCCCCCGAGACCCAGAAGGCCGTCCGCGCCGAGCGCCGCCGCTACCACGAACGCTTCCGCGACCTGGTCGAGGAGGGCCAGCGCGCCGGCGTCTTCCGCGACGACGTCCCCGCCGACCTCGTCGTCGACTACTTCTTCGGCTCGGTCCACCACCTGGGCACGTGGTACCACGCCGACGGCCCCCTGCCCGGCGCCACCATCGCCCGCCACTTCGCCGACCTCCTCCTCTCCTCCCTCCGCCCCCCGACCTGATTCCCCGCCCCCCTCGGAAGCCCGCCCCCCACCTCTCGCACCGCCTCCACCCATGGCCTTCGGCACAGCCTCCCAAGGGGCGACGCTCCCCCCGTTCCATCCGTCACCGCGCAAGCATCCGCCCTGCCCCGCGCCGCCCCTGGTCGTCGCGGTTCGGTGATGCCTTCCGGCGGCTTAGCGCTACCGCGCCGACGACGGGCTGAGGCCCGATGAGGGGCACCCTCGACAGGCTGCGCCGAAGGCACCATTTGAAGGCGACGGCGGCCGGTTGACTGCGGAACGTTGGTGGAGGTGCAGGCCGCCGCCTCCACCACCCGCCTCCACCCCCAGGGACCTCTCCCACGGCGCCGGGGAGAGGGACGGCGGGGAGAGGAACGGCGAAGTCGGCGCCGTCTACGGCGGGCAGCCGTGCCGTCGGGGGGACGGGTCAGGCGGGTGGGCTGGGGAGGCCGGCGGGGGTGGCCAGGGAGGTGCGGTGGGCGGCGGGGGTGCCCAGGGCTATCTCGTCGGCCTTGGCGCGCTTCAGGTACAGGTGGGCGGGGTGTTCCCACGTCATGCCGATGCCGCCGTGGAGCTGCACGCACTCCTCGGCCGCGTGCACGGCCACGGTGCCGCACCAGGCCTGGGCGATGGCGACGGCTGTGTCGGTGTCGGTGCCGGTGGCCAGGGCGTCCGCCGCGTTGCGGGCGGCGGCGCGCGCCTGCACGATCTCCATCCACAGGTCGGCCAGGCGGTGCTTCAGCGCCTGGAAGGACCCGACCGGCCTGGCGAACTGGCGGCGTTCCTTGACGTAGGCCACGGTGGTGGTGAGGCACCACTCGGCGACGCCGAGCTGCTCGGACGCCAGGAGCCCGGCGCCGTACCGCAGGGCGGTCCGCAACGGCTCCAGGTCCTCGGCCACCCTCCGGGCCGGTGCGGCGGTGAAGGTGACGTCGGCGACCGGGCGGGTCATGTCCAGGGAGACCAGCGGGTTCACGGCCGCGTCGGCGGCGTCCACGGCGTACAGGGCCCCCGAGGCGGGGACGATCAGCACGTCCGCGACGTCGGCTCCCGCGACGGCCCGCACCCGCCCGCTCAGCGTGCCGTCCGCCCCGACGGTCACCGCCTCACCGGCCGTTCCGGCGCTCGCGGCACCGCCGGCCGTTCCGGCCGTCACCGCTCCCCCGGCGGCCGTGCCGGGCGCACCCGTGGCGGGGAAGACGTACGGCGAGGTGGCGAAGGAGACGGCCAGGGCGGCGGTGGTCTGGCCGGTGGCCAGGGCGGTGAGCAACGGGGCGGCGGCGTCCGTGGCGGCGGCCACCAGGGCCTGGGTGGCCAGCACGGAGCTGGTGAGGAACGGCACGGGGGTGACGGCCCGGCCGAGCTCCTCCAGGACGACGGCGGCCTCCCGGGCGGTGGCTCCGGCGCCGTCGAGCTCCTCGGGGACGAGCAGGCCGGCCACGCCGATGTCGCGGGCCAGCGTCTTCCACAGGTCGGCGTCGTACGGCGAGGCCGCCTCCACCCGGGCGATCACCGTCGCGGGAGGGTGCCGGTCGGCGAGCAGGCCGCGGACCGCCGCCCGCAGCTCCTCCTCAACCTCGGAGTACAGCAGGGTCATCGCGGCAGGTCCTTCCAGGGGACGTCCTTGTCGACGCACGGCTCGGCGGTCACTGGGCGCGGGAACTCCACCGCCCCGGGGTACGGCGGGGTCATCGCGGCAGGTCCTTCCACGGGACGTCCTTGTCGACGCGCGGCTCGGCGGGCAGGCCGAGCACACGCTCGGCGATGATGGTGCGCAGGATCTCCGACGTGCCGCCCTCGATGGAGTTGCCCTTGGCCCGCAGGTAGCGGTAGCCGGGGCCGCGGCCCACGAAGTCGACGGTGTCGGAGCGCCGGAACGTCCAGTCGTCGTAGCCGAGCCCCTCCTCGCCGCGCATCTCGACGTCGATGCCGGACAGCGCCTGGTTGAGGCGGGCGAAGGCCAGCTTCATGCCCGAGCCCTCCGGCCCGGGCGCGCCCGCGGCGAGCTGCTCGCGCAGGCGCGCGCCGGCGAGCCGGGTGACCTCGGCCTCGACCCAGAGATGGAGCAGGCGCCCGTGCAGGTCGTGGGTGCGGATCTCGGGCCGCTCGCGCCAGGTCCGGGCGACGATGCCCATCAGGCCGCCGCCGCGCCGCCCCGGTGCGCCGCCGATCGCCACCCGCTCGTTCATGAGGGTGTGCTGCGCCACCCGCCAGCCCTCGCCGACCTCGCCCAGCCGCAGCGTGTCGGGGAGCCGGACGCCGGTGAGGAAGACCTCGTTGAACTCGGCCTCGCCGGTGATCTGCCGCAGCGGGCGGACGTCCACCCCGGGCGCGTGCATGTCGCAGACGAAGTACGTCAGGCCGCGGTGCTTGGGCACGTCCGGGTCGGTGCGCGCGACGAGGATGGCCCAGCGGGAGAGGTGGGCCCCGGACGTCCACACCTTCTGCCCGTCGACCACCCACTCGTCACCGTCCCTGACGGCCCGGGTGGCGAGGGTGGCGAGGTCGGACCCGGCGCCCGGCTCGCTGAAGAGCTGGCACCAGATCTCCTCGCCGGTCCACAGCGGCCGCAGGTAGCGCCGCTTCTGCTCCTCGGTGCCGAACGTGAGGATCGTCGGCGCGGCCATCCCCAGGCCGATGCCCATCTTGCCGACGTCGAGCTGCGGCGTCCCCTCCAGCTCTCGCTCCACGACCTGCTGGAGCTCGCGCGGGGCGCCGAGGCCGCCGAGGCCCTCGGGGTAGTGCACCCAGGCGAGCCCGGCGTCGAACCGGGCCCGCAGGAACGTGACGCGGTCGGTCCGCGCCGGGTCGTGCTCGGCGAGCAGGGCGCGCGCGCGGTCCCTGATCGCCGCCTCGTCGAGTGTCACGGACGGTCCCCTTCCGGCGTGTGCTTCTTGAGCTCCCGGTGCGCCAGCGAGCGCTTGTGCACCTCGTCCGGCCCGTCGGCCAGCCGCAGGGAGCGGGCGGCCGCCCAGAGCGCGGCGAGCGGGAAGTCCTGGCTGACGCCGCCCGCGCCGTGGACCTGGATGGCCTTGTCGAGAATCCACTCGACGGCGACCGGTGTCGCGATCTTGATGGCCTGGATCTCGGTGTGCGCGCCCTGGTTGCCGACGGTGTCCATGAGCCAGGCGGTCTTCAGCACCAGCAGGCGGAGCTGCTCGATCTTCACGCGCGACTCGGCGATCCAGTCCTGTACCACGCCCTGCTGGGCCACCGGCGCGCCGAACGCCGTCCGCGACAGGGCTCGTGCGCACATCAGGTCGACGGCGCGCTCGGCCATGCCGATCAGGCGCATGCAGTGGTGGATGCGGCCGGGGCCGAGCCGGGCCTGGGCGATGCCGAAGCCGCCGCCCTCCTCGCCGACCAGGTTGTCCACGGGGACGCGCACGTCCTCGAACAGCAGCTCGGCGTGGCCGCCGTGGTCGGCGTCGGTGTACCCGAAGACGTGCATGCCGCGCTTGACGGTGAGGCCGGGGGTGTCCCGGGGCACCAGCAGCATGCTCTGCCGGCGGCGGGACGGCCCGTCCTGGGACGTCCGGCCCATCACGATGAAGATCGCGCAGCGCGGGTTCATCGCGCCGGAGGCGAACCACTTGCGGCCGTTGACGACGTACTCGCCGCCGTCGCGGACGATCGACGTCGCGATGTTGGTGGCGTCCGAGGACGCGACGTCGGGCTCGGTCATCGCGAACGCCGAGCGGATCTCGCCCGCCAGCAGCGGGTCGAGCCAGGTCTTGCGCTGCCATTCGGTGCCGAACATGGACAGCACTTCCATGTTGCCGGTGTCCGGGGCCGCGCAGTTGGTGGCGGCGGGCGCGATGTGCGGGCTGCGGCCCATGATCTCGGCGAGCGGCGCGTACTGGAGGTTGGTCAGCCCGGCGCCGTGCTCCCCCGGGAGGAACAGGTTCCACAGGCCCCGGGTGCGCGCCTCCTGCTTCAAATCCTCCATCAGCGGCGGGGCGCTCCACCCGCTCTCGGCCGCCTGCCGCTCGAAGGCGGCCTCCGCCGGGTACACGCACTCGTCCATGAACGTGAGCAGCCGCTGTCGCAGTTCCTCCGTCTTGGTGTCGAACGCGAAGTCCATCACTCCTCCAGTGCGTTCAGGCCGTGGGCGGCGAGCGGCGCGACGCTCTCGCCGATCTGCGCGAAGCCCTCGCCGACGGTGAGGCCCTGCGTATAGCGGAAGTGGATGCCCTCGGCGATCACCGCGAGCTTGAAACAGGCGAGCGCGACGTACCAGCCCAGCCGCGAGATGTCGAGACCGGCCGCGGCGGCGTACCGCGCGGCCAGCTCACCACCGCGCTCGCGCGCGGGGCCCGTGATGGCCGCCTCACCCACGCCGCCACCAACGGCCGGCTCGCCTACGAGCCCCGCGGGGGCCACCTCACGCGCGGGGCCCGCAGGGGCCGTCCCGTGTCCGCCACCCACGGGAGCCGTCCCGTGCGCGCCACCCACGGGAGCCGTCCCGTGCGCGCCGCCCGCCGGGAGCGTCCCGGGCGTGCCACCGGCAGGAGCCGCCCCGTGTGCGCCGGCCGCGGCGGTCGTCCCGTGTTCGGGGCCCGCAGGGGTCGTCCCGCCGGTGTCCAGGGCCGCGAAGTCGCCGTAGAGCAGGAACAGGGCGAGGTCGGTGAGCGGGTCGCCGAGCGTCGACATCTCCCAGTCGACCACGGCGCGCACCCGCCCGTGGGCGATCAGCGTGTTGCCGAGCTTGAAGTCGCCGTGCACGATCGTGTGCCGCTGCGTGACGGGCACGGCGTCGTCGAGGCGGGTGAACAACTCGTCGATGCCGGGCACCTCCCGGCTGCGGGAGGCGTCGAGCTGCCGCTTCCAGCGCCTGACCTGCCGTTCCAGGAAGCCCTCGGGGCGGCCGAAGTCGCCGAGCCCGATCTTGGCGGGGTCCAGGGCGTGCAGCCGGGCCAGGATGTCGACCAGCTCGGCCTCGATCTCGGGGGTCGCCGGCGGCTGGCCGCCCTCGACGAACTCCATCACGTAGAACGGCGCGCCGAGGACGCCCGGGTCGTCGCACAGATGGTAGGTGCGCGGGACCGGCACACCGGTGTCGCGCAGCGCCGTCATGACGCGGTACTCGCGGGCCATGTCGTGCGCCGTGGCGAGCACGTGCCCGAGCGGCGGCCTGCGCACGACGAACCTGTGGTCGCCATCGCGGACGACGTACGTCAGGTTCGACTTCCCCCCGTGGATGACCTCACCCACCAGAGGCCCTCCGGCCAGGCCGTGACCGGCCAGATACTCCCTCAGCCGGTCGAGATCGAGCCCCGGCGGCCCTGTCTCGGTATGTGCGGCCATCGCGCTCCCCCTGTGGTCCCGACCCGAGGAGCGTACCGACCGGCCGGTATGCCTGTCGACCTCCCCCACCCGACACCCCCGCCCTCGCCGCCACCACGGCCCCGGCCCTCACCCGACAAAGCACGCCCCGACTCCCAGAAGCCGCCACGCCCCCAACCCCATACAGCGAACCACGCCCCCTCACCCCCGCCCCACCCCGGGCGGCGAAGGCGGCGCCGTGTGCGGTGGCCCGCCCGGGGGGTTACGGCGCCGGGTGGGCGCAGGACAGCATTCCTCGGAGGAGTTCGGTGGTGCCGGCGGTGAGTTCTTGCAGGGTGGGGACGGCGCCGGCGCCGGCGATGGCGTCGAAGATGACGCCCTCGCCGTAGGCGACGAGCTGCCTGCCGTGGCGTGCCGGGTCGGGGGAGCCGGCGGCGGCCAGCATGGCGGTGGCGACCTCGCGGAAGCGGCGGCCCGCCTGGGCGTAGATGGTGCGCAGCTCGGGGCGGCGCGTGGCCTCCAGGGCCAGCTCGTACCGGGCGATCGTGGTGCGACGGCCGGTGGTGAGCTGGCCGTGCAGCAGTTGGACCACCAAGTCGGTGAGCCGCTCGGGCCCCAGGTCCACCTCCTGGGCCGGGACGGTGTCCGGACGGGGGACTGTGACATCCGGGACGGGGACGGCGTCCACGCCGGGAACGGCGCCCGGACCAGGAACGGCGCCCGCGCCGGGGACGACGGTATCCGGTCCGGGAATGACCTCCGCGCCGGGAACGGCGCCCGGACCAGGAACGGCGCCCGCGTCGGGGACGGTGCCGGCGCCGGGGACGGCGGCGAAGTAGCCCTCCTCCAGGGCGGTGAGCCGGGCCAGGGTGAGAGCCAGTAGGGCGGCACGGGTGCGGGCGAGGTTGGACGTTGAACCGAGCGGCAGCCCCGCCGCCTCGTCGACGGCGCGGTGGGTGAGACCGCGCATACCCCTCTCGACCAGCAGCGTTATGGCGGCGTCCGCGACCAGCTCCTCCCTGCGCATAGGGCCAGACTACACCTGTAGTAGCCTCACTACAGGTGTAGTGAAGGAGGGGTCATGTCTCATGCGGTAGTGATCGGTAGCGGGATCGGCGGGCTCACCGCCGCGGCCGCCCTGACCAGGCAGGGCTGGTCGGTGACGGTCTGCGAACGAGCCGAGTCGCTGGAGCGGGTCGGCGCCGGCATCGCGATCGCGCCCAACGCGTTGAAGGCTCTGGACACGATCGGCGCGGGCGACGAGGTGCGCGAGCTGGCGGCGTT
This sequence comes from Sphaerisporangium sp. TRM90804, assembly GCF_029846175.1. Classification (GTDB taxonomy): domain Bacteria; phylum Actinomycetota; class Actinomycetes; order Streptosporangiales; family Streptosporangiaceae; genus Sphaerisporangium. The sequence goes on from NZ_JARWAC010000015.1 coordinate 11,578, forward strand.
GCAAGGCGAGGCGGGCCTGCGCCGGGCCGGCGGGCGGTGGATGTTGCGCTCGACCGCCGAGGCCGCGGCGGCCCGGTTCGGCGACCCGACCGTGCTGCTGCTGCGCACCATCCTGGTGGACGTGCTCGCACGACGGGTCGCCCCCGAGTCCCTGCGCCTCGGCACCACCGTGCACGGCGTCGACGCCGCCACGGGGCGGGTCACCACGAGCGCGGGCGAGCTGGAGGCCGACCTGGTCGTGGCGGCCGACGGCATCCACTCGGCCGTCCGCCGCTCCCTGTTCCCCGCCCACCCCGGCCCGGCCCCCGCCGGCGTGACGAGCTGGCGCATCGTCGTCCCGCGCCCCAAGGGAGAGATCCGCGGCGGCGAGACCTGGGGTCGCGGGAAGGTGTTCGGCGTCATGCCGCTCGTGAACGACCAGGTGTACTGCTACGCCACCGCCCCGATGAACCCCCGCCACGGGGATGGCGGCGGCCGGCGAGAGGAACTGCTCCGGCTGTTCCGCGGCTGGCACGACCCGATCCCGAGCCTGATCGAGGCGGCACGGGAGGAGGAGGTCCTCCAGCACGACATCTACTGGCTGTCCCCCCTGCCCGCCCTGCACACCGGCCGGGTGGCCCTGCTGGGCGACGCGGCGCACGTGATGACCCCCAACCTGGGCCAGGGCGCCTGTCAGGCGATCGAGGACGCGGTCGTCCTGGCCCACGTCGCGGGCCGGGCCGGCGGAACGCCCGACCTCGCCGCGTACACCTCGGCGCGGCTCCCCCGCACCACCAAGATCATGGAAAGGTCGCGGGCGCTCTGCCGCCTGACCCTCTGGTCGAACCCGCTCGCCGTCGCCGCCAGAGACGCCGCCGTATCCCTGGCCGGCCGCCTCGGCGAGTCCGCCGGCCTGCGCAGTTTCGACGAGGTCTTCACCTGGCGCCCACCGGCGTCCTGAAGCAGAGCGCCGACGGCGGAAGGGGCTGGAACCCATCCGCCCGGCCGGAGCCGGGACGAGACCCGCACTACGGGAGGCCCCACATCGTCTTCCCGGTGCCGGGGACCACGCGACGGCCGCCAAGGGCCTCAGGTGCTCGTCCGAAACCCGCCCGGGCGGGGACCGCGTTACCGGCGCACGGAAGGCTCAGGTGCCCGTCCGACAACGGCCCCGGGCGGGGACCGCGTTACCGGCGGGAGGGGCTCAGTTGCTCGTCCGAGGACGGCTGGGCCGGGATCGTGCCCGCGATGGGCTGGGCCGGAATGGGGACGGGGATCTCGGGGTGGGGCGTGGTGACGGCGTGGGTGGTGTCCGGGGTGAGCCGGCTCAGGGTGATCGTCCCGGCGATCAGGACGGCGGCGGCGGCGAGGGCGGGGATCACGTTGCCGACGCCGCTCGGGACCGGCTCGCCGAGCAGGATGGTGCCCGCCAGCACGGAGGTGATCGGGTCGACCACCTGCACGCCGGCGTAGGCGATGCCGAAGTGGCCGATGGCGTACGACCTCTGCAGCAGAATGATCGCGCAGACCAGCAGGATCGGGATGGCGACCGTGAACCAGTGCAGGAGCCGGGACAGATCGCCGTCCAGCCCGCCGCCGACGACCCGCACGAGCGTGGACACCGACGCGGTGACCGCTCCCGCGCCGACCGACAGCAGCAGCGCCTTGCCCGAGCCGCTGGCGCGCCGCGCCGCGAGCTCGCACACGCCGGCCACGAGCGCCACACACGCGAGGAAGCCCAGCGCCTCGGGGGTCGACATCACGGGGCGGACGTCGCTGTGCGGGATCAGGAGCATCAGCCCGAGCAGACCCGCCGCGACCGCCACCGAGCCGAGGATCTCCTCCTTGCTGGGACGCCTGCCGTGCAGGGCCGCCGCGAGCGGGACGGCGAAGACCAGCGTCGCCACGCTGACCGGCTGCACCAGCACGAGCGGGGCGAGGGCCAGAGCGACCGCGTGCATCCCCGCACCCAGCAGCCCGATGATGCCGCCGACGACCCACCGGGGCCGCCTGACCAGCTTGAGCGAGGCTCCCGCGCGCACCGCCTCGTACTGCTGCAGTGCGGCGCCGGCCGCGTACCCCAGGGCGCCCACCAGCGCGATGGACACTCCCACCCACATCACGAGCGACCACCCGCGGGCAGACGGCGGGCAGCGCGGGGCAGGGGCGAGGGAGTCAGCGGGAGCACCCAGCCAGCTTAAGGACAAACACGGGTAGCTCGGTGCCCATTGCCCGCAACTTGTAACTTTCGACCTGCCCGCATCCTGCAAGTTTCAACGGCTCCTCCCGGGCGGGGGGCGGGGGTCGTTGTGGGGGAGTCATGGGGGGTTTGGGGGGTGGGCAAGTTGGGTGGGGTTCGGGGGTGGGGTGGGTGGGGCGTGCTAAGTCTTGGAGGCGGGGCGGGTCGGCGGTGTGCTTGGAGGGGTGGGGTGGGGGATGGACGTCGAGGGGGCGGGGGCCGGGCGGCAGGTCAATGTGGTGTTCTTCGGGCTGATGGTCGCGCTGTTGCTGGCGGCGCTCGATCAGACGATCGTCTCCACCGCTCTGCCCACGATCGTGGGGGATCTGCGGGGGCTTGACCACATCGGGTGGATCGTCACCGCCTACATCCTCGCCGCGACGATCGGGCTGCCGATCTACGGCAAGCTGGGCGACCTGGTCGGCAGGAAGATCGTCTTTCAGGCCGCCATCGTGATCTTCCTGGTCGGCTCCGTGCTGTGCGGGCTCGCGCAGAACATGGCCGAGCTGATCGGCTTCCGGGCCCTGCAGGGGCTCGGCGGCGGCGGGCTCATGATCGGGGTGCAGGCCATCGTGGCCGACCTGGTCTCACCGCGTGAACGCGGGCGGTACACCGGCATCATCGGCGCCGTCTGGGGGCTGTCGTCGGTGATCGGCCCCCTGGTGGGCGGCTTCCTCACCGACCACACGAGCTGGCGGTGGTGCTTCTACGTCAACCTGCCGCTCGGCCTGCTGGCGCTGACGCTCGTCACGATGCTGCTCGACGTGCCGAAGCCGCGGGCGCGGCCGAAGCTGGACGTCCTCGGCACCGCGCTGCTGGCCGGCGCCTCCACCTGCGTCGTGCTCGTGACGAGCTGGGGCGGCACGGAGTTCCCCTGGAACTCCCCCACGATCATCGTGCTGGCGGCGATGGCCGTCGTGCTCGCCGTCGCCTTCGTGTTCGCCGAGCGGGCCGCGCCGGAGCCGGTCATCCCGCTGCGCCTGTTCAAGGAGAACCTGTTCGCGCTCCCGGCGGCGATCTCGCTGTGCCTCGGGGTCGGCATGTTCGCGGCCATCGCGTTCCTGCCGACGTTCCTGCAGATGGTGAACGGCGCGAGCGCCACCCAGTCGGGCCTGCTCATGCTGCCCATGGTCGCCGGCATGACGATCACCTCGATCGGGTCGGGCAGGCTGATCTCGGCGACCGGTCGCTACCGCGTCTTCCCGATCGTGGGAATGGGGGTGTTCGCGGCCGGGCTGGTGCTGCTGTCCCGCATGAGCGCCTACTCCTCGATGGTGCTGAACGCGGTGTACATGTTCGTGGCCGGGTTCGGCCTGGGCATGGTGCTGCAGACGCTGGTGCTGATCGTGCAGAACTCCGTCGCGCACCGGGACGTGGGCGTCGCCACCTCGGCGGTGAACTACTTCCGGCAGACCGGCGCGTCGCTGGGCACGTCGCTGGTGGGCGCCCTGTTCACCCACCGCCTGGCCGAAGCGCTGGCGGCGAGCGGGGCGCGGCTGCCGGTGCGGGACGTCAACGCGGTCACGCCGCAGGTGCTGCGTCATCTGGCGCCGCCCGTGCGCGACACGATCGCCAGGGCCTACGCCCAGGCGCTGCCGCCGATCTTCCTGTATGTGGCGCCGGTGGTGGCGGTCGGCTGCGTGCTCGCGTTCTTCGTCAAGGAGATCCCGCTTTCCGACCGGCACGGGTCGGCGCGGCCGGACGTCCCGGCGCACAGCACCTGACCTGCCGGGACGCCCCGGCGCGGGCCCGGCGGGCCCTGAGAGGGGCGGTTTGGACGCGCGCGGCGGGCCGGACCCTGGCGGGAACGCGGTTAGAGTTGGAGGCGTTGGAGGGTACGTGGCCTCGATATCGCAAAAAATCAGAAATCTCCTGGATCGCCCGGGAAGCGCGCCGATCAGCCCTTTTGAGCGCGTTGCCACCCAGGCGGGCACCCGTGAGGAGCGGATCAGGCAACTGACCGACCTCCCCCGGCCGCCGGTGGACGATCTGCCGGAGTTCTGTGCCATCGTGCGCGAGGCCGCCGATCGCACCCTCAAGATGCGCCCGTTCGACGTGCAGCTCGTCGGCGCGCTCGCCCTGATGTCCGGCCGCGTCGCCGAGATGGCCACCGGCGAGGGCAAGACCCTCTCCGGGGCGATCGCCGCCGCCGGGTACGCCCTGCGGGGGCAGCGCGTCCACGTGATCTCCGTCAACGACTACCTCGCCCGGCGCGACGCCGAGTGGATGGGCCCGTTGTACGAGGCGCTCGGCGTCTCGGTGGGCTGGATCAGCCAGGACTCCACGCCCGAGGAGCGCAGGGAGGCCTACGCCAAGGACGTCACCTACGCCTCGGTCAGCGAGATCGGCTTCGACGTCCTGCGCGACCGCATGGCCACCGACCCCGCCGACGTCATCGTGCCCGAGCCCGGCGTCGCGCTGGTCGACGAGGCCGACTCCGTCCTGGTCGACGAGGCCCGCGTGCCGCTCGTCCTCGCCGGCGCCGCCGACCCCGGCGTGGACGCCCCCGAGGCCGCCGAGGTCGTCCGGCGGCTGTCGCGCGGCTACCACTACGAGCTGGACGACCAGGGACGCAACGTCTCCCTCACCGCGAAGGGCATCGACGCCGTCGAGAAGGCTCTCGGCGACATCAACCTGTACGAGTCGCCCGAGGTCCTCACCCAGGTGAACCTCGCCCTGCACGCCCACGCGCTGCTCAGCCGCGACGTCGACTACCTGGTGCGCGACGGCCGCATCCACCTCGTCAGCCAGTCGCGCGGCCGGGTCGCGACGCTGCAGCGGTGGCCCGACGGCCTGCAGGCGGCCGTCGAGGCCAAGGAGGCGCTGCCCGCCAGCGAGACCGGCGAGATCCTCGACTCCATCACCATCCAGGGCCTCGTCCGCCGCTACCCGCAGATCTGCGGCATGACCGGCACGGCCGTGGCGGTCGAAGACCAGTTCCGGGAGTTCTACGACCTGAAGGTCGCGGTCATCCCGTCCAACAAGCCGTGCGTGCGCGTCGACGAGCCCGACCGCGTGTTCGGCACGGTCGCCGACAAGGACCGCGCCCTGGTCGAGGAGATCACCGCCGTCCACGCGACCGGCCGCCCCATCCTGATCGGCACGCTCGACGTCTCGGAGTCCGAGCGGCTCTCGGGCAAGCTGCGCGCCAACGGCCTCGACTGCGTCGTGCTCAACGCCAAGAACGACGCCGAGGAGGCCGCGATCATCGCCGAGGCCGGCGCCCGGTCCTCGATCACCGTCTCGACGCAGATGGCCGGCCGCGGCACCGACATCCGGCTCGGCGAGGGCGTCGGCGAGCTCGGCGGCCTGTACGTCATCGGCTCCGGCCGGCACGCCAGCAGCCGCCTGGACGACCAGCTCAGGGGCCGCGCCGGCCGCCAGGGCGACCCCGGCGGGTCGGTGTTCTTCGTGAGCCTGGAAGACGACCTGATCACGCACTACGCCCCCGACGAGCAGCTCCCCGCCCCCGACTCCGACGGCGTCGTCCGGCACAAGCGCGCCACGTACATCGTCGCCCACGCCCAGCGTGTCGCCGAGGGCGCGCACATGGAGATCCACCGCAACACCTGGCGCTACACGCGGCTGCTGGAGCGGCAGCGCGAGCTGGTGCTGCAGCAGCGCGACAAGGTGCTGCGCGGCGACGCCGGGGCCGACGCGCTGGCCGCCTCCAGCGCCGAACGCTGGCAGGAGCTGAGCGCGGACGTCGACGACGCCGTGCTGCGCGCCGTCGCCCGCGAGATCGTGCTGTTCCACCTCGACCGCGGCTGGACCGAGCACCTGGGCTTCATGGCCGACGTGCGCGAGGGCATCCACCTGCGTTCGCTGGGCCACAGGCTGGTGCCGATCGACGAGTTCAACCGCGAGGCCGTCGCCGCGTACCGCCGCCTGATGGACGAGGTCGAACGCCGCTCCGTCGAGACCTTCCAGACCGCGACGATCACCTCAGAGGGCATCGACGCGCTCGAAAGCGGCCTGACCCGCCCCACCGCCACCTGGACCTACCTCGTCCAGGACAACCCGTTCGGCGACGCCTTCGATCGGGCGCTCAAGCACCTGGCCCCTCGCGACAGGCGCCGTTAGGAGATCCCGGGCGCGTGGCGGCGCCCGGGGCGGACTGTGATTGGGTGCTGGTAACAGGAGCGGCATCCGACGAGCACCTCCGCGACCCTTGACGGTGAGGCACATGAACCCGCATGACTTCCTCGACGTTGACCGCGAGCTGACCGACGAGGAGCGCGCGATCCGCGACGCCGTCCGCGACTACGGCGCCGCCGAGCTGCTGCCGCACGTCGCCGACTGGTTCGACGCCGGCACGATCCCCGACCCCCGCGGCCTGGCCAAGGGGCTGGGGCGGCTCGGGCTGTTCGGCATGAACCTGTCCGGGTACGGGTGCGCCGGCACCAACGCCGTCAGCTACGGGCTGGCCTGCCGCGAGCTGGAGGCCGTGGACAGCGGGCTGCGCAGCTTCGTCTCGGTGCAGGGGTCGCTGGCGATGACGGCGATCCACCGGTTCGGCTCGGAGGAGCAGCGGCGCGAGTGGCTGCCGCGCATGGCGTCCGGGGAGGCGCTCGGCTGCTTCGGCCTCACCGAGCCCGACTCCGGCAGCGACCCGGGCTCGATGCGCACCCGCGCCCGGCGCGACGGCGCCGACTGGGTGCTCGACGGCACCAAGATGTGGATCACCAACGGTTCGGTGGCCGACGTCGCCGTGGTCTGGGCCGCGACCGACGACGGCATCCGCGGCTTCCTCGTGCCGGCCTCCGCGCCCGGCTTCAGCGCCAACGTCATACACAAGAAGCTGTCGCTGCGCGCCTCCATCACCTCCGAGCTGGTGCTCGACGGCGTGCGGCTGCCCGGGGACGCCCTCCTGCCCGGCGCCGAGGGGCTCAGGGCGCCGCTGTCGTGCCTGTCGGAGGCGCGGTTCGGCATCGTGTGGGGCGTCGCGGGCGCGGCCCGCACCTGCCTGCTGGCGTCGGTCGACTACTCCAAGACCCGCGTGCAGTTCGACCGCCCGATCGGCGGCTTCCAGCTCACCCAGCGCAAGCTGGCCGACATGCTCGTCGACGTCAACCACGCGATGATGACCGCTCTGCGTGTCGGGCGGCTGAAGGACGCCGGGCGCGCCCACCACTCGCACGTCAGCTTCGGCAAGCTCGCCAACGTGCGCGCCGCCCAGCGCGTGGCGGCCGCCGCGCGGAGCATCCACGGCGCCAACGGCATCACCCTGGAGTACCCGGTGATGCGTCACATGGTGAACCTGGAGACCGTGGCGACCTACGAGGGCACGGAAGAGGTGCACGCCCTCACGCTCGGCAGGGCTCTCACCGGCCTGGACGCCTTCCGCTGACCGCCGCCGCGCATGGCGGGGCGTCCGGTCACGCGGACGCGCGCCCTTGCGGGTAGGTGTCGGTGCCGGTGACGAACCAGACGGTCTTGCCGCCGCCGCCGGACGGGACGACGCCCCACTCGTCGGCCAGGGCTCCCACGATGACCAGCCCTCGGCCGCCCGTCGCGTCGAGGTCGTCGGGGGCCTCGCGGGGCAGCCCTTCGCCGGGGTCGAAGACCTCGCCGTAGACCCAGGTGCCGTCGGAGCCGAGCCGCAGCGAGAACGCCGTGCCGCCGTGCCTGATCGAGTTCGTCACCAGCTCGCTCACGATGAGGGAACAGTCGTCGACGAGGCGGCCGGCGCCCCAGCGCTGCAGTTCCCGGCAGACGAGCACTCGGGCCGCGCGGACACTGCGGGTGTCGGCGGCGAGCACCCACTCGGCCGTGCGCAAAGGCAGGGGCCCGAGATGGCTCGGCGCGGACAGTCCGGCGGCAAGGGAGGTGAGGAACACTGCCCCTCCTTTGTGGGAGCGCTCCCACTCAGATTACGGCAATGAGTCCGCGATGTGAATCACTTGAAACATGATTATTTGTCGGGTTGAAACCTCGCCGGGCCGGGGCGCGGAGGGGGCGCGCCTGATTTGAGTAGGGGTGTACTCAGGCCCACGCACCCGCGACCCGCGACGCTCGTAGAGGCGCGCCCGCGCCGGTCAAGCGGAGGGAGTGGACGTGGGCATGATCGTCGCAGTACTGCTCGTGGTGCTCGCCGTGGTGCTGGCCGTCCGCGCCTCTCGACTGCGCGGACGGCGGGCGGCCCGGCCGATCACCGTGACCGAGGAGGCCCCGACCTTCCAGATCGTGGCACTCGGCCTGGCCGGCTCGGGCAAGACCCTGCTGCTGGCCAGCATGTACAACCGTCTGCAGACGCCCGCCGGCCAGTCGTACTTCCTCACCGTGCCGCCGCGCGACCGGCTGCTGCTCAACGAGTGGTACGCCGAGATGGCCGACACCAGGTCGTCCCACTCCTGGCCCCGGGGCACGCTGAAGGGCGAGAGCAGGCAGTTCACCTTCACCGTGCAGACGTTCGTCTCCGGCGCCGCGCACGACATCCTGCGTCTCAAGTACCTGGAGTACGCCGGGGAGCTGCTCAGCGAGGTGCAGGACGACGGCTCCAGCGAGCGCCAGGAGGAGCTCTTCGAGCAGGCCCGGTCCGCGGACGCGCTGTTCGGCGTCATCGACGGCTACTGGATCAAGCAGCACCTGGACCGGAACGCCGCCGGCGGCGCCCACCTGCGGCGCACGCTCGACGCGCTGCTGCCGGCCATGATCCACGCCGACCGGCCGATCACGTTCATCATCACCAAGTGGGACCTGCTGGCCGACCTGCATCCCGACGAGGCCACGCGGCTGAGCATCGTTCGCGACGTGCTGACGTCCAACGACCATTTCCGGACCCTGGTCGCGCTGCGCGGCGGCACGCGGGTGGTCCGCCTCGTGCCCGTGAGCGCGGTCGGGCCGGGGTTCGCGACCATCGACGAAGCCGGGGAGATCGTGAAGACGTCGCGGCAGGACGTCCACCCCACCAACGTCGACATCCCGCTCTCGGCGGTCGTCCCCGACCTGTTCGAGCACGTCGAGAGCAGGCTGGACCACGAGGGCAGGCGCGCGCTGGAGGCCGAGCTGCGTCGCAGGACGCGGCAGGGACCGCTGGAGGCGCTCACCTCCCTCGGCGTCTTCGCCGGGCACCTCGCCGGCCGCACCCTGCTCGCCGGCTTCGGCCCGGTCGCGGGGCTGGCCGGCGACGCGCTGCTCGGGCTCTTCCTGGACTCCCGGGCCGGCGCGCCCGGCGAGCGGGAGCGGGCCCTCGCCACCGAGCTGGGCGAGGCCGAGCGGCGCATGGAGAACCTCCGGCGCGCCCGGCACCGCGTCATCCAGGACATGCGCCGCAAGGTGGACATCCTGGAGGACCGGCTGCCGCACAGCCGCCTCACGCACGGCCTCTGAGATGGACGCCCGCCTCCCCGCCAAGGGCGAGCGCTCCCCCGCCGCGCGAGCCTGGCCGTTCCTCGTCGCCCGGGGGCGGCGCCGCGGCTACCGGGTGCTGCTGGCGCCCGACTTCCTGGTGGCCCGCCGCGCCCACGGGGCGCTGGACGGCTCGGTCGCCCCGGGCGCGCCCGGCTCCCGGCCGGCCGTCACGCGGCTGACCGAGGGCGTGGACCCGCCGCTGACCGTCGTGCACGCCACGCACCTGCTGACGGCGGCCGACCTCACGGACCCCGGCGCCCTGCCCGCCGACCGCGAGCCGCGGGACGAGAACAGCCGCCCGCTCCACCTGGTCTACGGGTTCACCTGCGCCGGGGACATGGCGGCCGGGGACGTCGACGGCGCCGACCTGCGCCTCTGCCTGGAGACGGCGCTCGGCACGTACCGGCGCTTCCTGGCGGACGAGGAGCGCTTCGCCGTGGAGCCCGGCCACGGTTTCGTCCCGCGCAGCCCCGTCGGGCCCGCGCCGGACGCGCGGCCCCCGGGACGGCGCCCCGGCCGCGCGGGAAGGCCCGCCCCGGCGCCCGGCGGAGACGGGCGGGTGCCCGGCAGGGATGAGCGGCTGACCGGCGAGGACGGGCGGGTGACCGGCGGGGGCGACCGAGTGACCGTCGGAGACGGACGGGTGACCCACGGGGGCGACCGAGTGACCGTCGGAGACGGCCAGGTCACCGGTCGGGGCGAGCGGAGGAGGGGCGAAGCCCCCGGCCGCGGGTGGTACGAGCCCGGCGGATGGAACGGGCGCCGGGTTCTCCTCGTCTCCGTGAGCGTGGTGGTCGTCGCCGTGCTGGCGGCCCTCTGGCTCTTCCGGACGGGCCCCCGGGAGGCGGAGTGCGCGCCCCCGCGCGCGATCCCCGGCGCCACCGCGTCGCCGTCGCCGGCGGCCACGCCACAAGGGTGGCCCGGCCTTCCGGCGCCGGGCCCGGCGGCCTCCACGGCCCCTACCGCGCGAAGGCCGGCGGCCTCGGCGGTGCCGGAGCCGCCGGCCTCACGGGTGGCGGAACCCCCCGGTACGGCGGCCGAAGGGGTGACCTGCGCCCCGGGCCGGGGATGACCCGGGGCGGGTGGTCAGCCGCCGCTCTTGCGGCGGAAGGAGCGCTTGCTGGCGGCGGGCCCGTGCGTGCCGTGGATCTTCGAGCCGCCCTTGCCCTTGCCGGTGTCGTTGCTCTCGGCCTGGTTCTGGCGCTTGCGGTCGAGCGCCTCGCGGAACTTGCGCTTCAGCTCGTCCTCGGAGCCCTCGGCCTCCGGCGCGCGGTCCTGCTCCGGCTCGTCGGCTGTGGTTCCGGATGCGTCGGCAGTCATGTGGACCTCCTGCTGTTCAGCGGGCGGCCCTCCCCCTCGCACATACGCGCGGAGACCGGCCCCCTGACGACGGTGTCGTGCGCCTCGCCGGCGATCACCGTCACACCATGCCTGGGCGAAGCACGGGGCAATCATCTCACGGCCGCACGAGCGGATTCATACGCCTGGCCTGACATGTCCTGACCGAACGGCATGATCAGCGTCACAGCGGCGGGGTGCTCAGTCCCACCAGAACGACCAGGTGTGCCGTCCGACGATCTGCTCGGCGTAGTCGAGGAGCGTGCCCGCCCCCTGCAGGATGGCGTCCGGGCAGAAGGTCCAGTGTTCGGCGGCGACATCCAGGGCGTGCCGGGGCGTGCGGGGAGGCGCCGCCACGCTCAGCTCCAGCGTGTTGAACCCCATGCCGACCAGGCGCGCGGCGAAGCGGTCCTCCCAGCTCCGGACTACGGCGGCCAGCGGGACGTTCCACTCGTTGTGGTGCAGCGCGCCCTGCCAGCCCATGACGGCCAGCGCGTCGGCGCCCCGCTGCACGGCCGCCAGCCCGAGCGGCGCCCCGCGCTCGGCCAGCGTGGCGGCGTAGTGGTCGGCCAGCTCGCCGGGGTCGTACCTCGGCTCGGCGGGCGCCGCCGGTTCCGGGCAGACCGGGCCGAAGGGGTCGAGGATCTCCAGCTGGTCGGCCGAGGCGCGCTCCACCCAGTCGGACCAGACCTCCTCCATGAACGCGTCGACGTGGAAGTTGTCGATCTCGGTGGCGGCGTCGGGCGCGATCTGCCCGACCGACCACGGCTGCACGGAGTCCTCCAGCAGCACCGGCCACAGCCCCGAGTTCGGGTGCTCGGCCCGCAGCCGCGCCCACAGCTCGCCGCTGACCGGGCCCTCGCTGAGCCAGAACGCCGGGCGCTTGCGCGCCGGGAACCGGGCGTAGGTCGGGTCGGGGAACACCACCGCTCCGTCCGGCAGCTCGACCGCGAGCGTGCGACCGCCGCCGCCGTCGTCGAACAGCGGGCGCACCGCCGGGGGCAGACGCCCGCGCCGTCCATCGTCCATCTCCACCGTCCCGGAGCCGATCACGCCTCTAGGATGTCGGGTCGCCGATACGGTGGTTCGAGGGGATTCCGCCACGCCCTCCGTGGTACCGCACAACCACCCGTCCTGTCCCGTTCCGCGGCCATGATCTCTACGGTACGGAGCTACAGAATGATCGGCATCCTCGACTACCGTGACCGGTATGACGGACGTTGTAGGCAATGTGCGGGCGTCGGACGACGACCGCGAACAGGCCGCCGAGCGCCTGAGGGTCGCCGCCGGCGAGGGCCGCATCTCCCTGGACGAGCTGAACGAGCGGCTGGACGCGACGTACCGCGCGAAGACCTACGCCGAGCTGGCCCTGGTGACGAGCGACCTGCCCGGGGGGCTGGCTCTGTCGTCCACCGAGGAGCCGCTGGTGCTGCGCTCCCATTCGGGCAGCATCCAGCAGGTCGGCGAGTGGGTGGTGCCCGCGCGCCTCGTCGCCGAGTGCGGCTGGGGCTCCTTGAAGATCGACTTCACGCGGGCCACCTGCCGGCACCGGGAGGTGGCGCTGGACGCGACGCTGGGCGGCGGCGGCATGACCGTCATCGTCCCCCGGGGCTGGACCGTGCGCGTCGAGAACGTGACGACCGGCATGGGCAGCGTGGTCAACAAGGCCGACGCCCCGTCGGTCGCCGGCATGCCGGTGCTTCGGGTCAACGGCCGCGTCGGCATGGGCACCCTCAAGTTCAAGCACCCCCGCCGCTGACGCCACGCCCCGCGGCGCGCGTCACGGCGCCCCCCGGCCGCCGGGATCGCCCGGTGCGCCCAGGAGGCCCCGGGCGACGCCCCGGCGCCCCCGGAAGGCGTCAGGCGAGGGACAGGCCCGGGGGCAGGCCGGTGAGCACGGCCGTGCCGTCGGGGGCGACCGTGACGGCGACGTCCGCGCCCGCGACGCGCAGGCCCCGGGCCGTGATCGCGCCGAGCGGGGCGCCGGCCATCGGGCGCAGCGCCACCCGGCCCCCCGGCACGTCCGGGTACAGGCCCACGGCCGCGTGCAGGACGGCGACGGCCGCCGCCGCGGACCACGCCTGGGGGCGGCAGGCGGCCGGGTAGGGCACCGGCCTGACCACCGCCTCCCGCTCGTCCCCGGCGAACAGCTCCGGCAGCCGGTAGCCGTACGACTCCCCCGCCGCGAGCAGGCCCTCGGCCAGCCGGGCCGCGTGCGTCCCGAACCCCGCGCGGGCCAGGCCCGACACGACGATGGCCGTGTCGTGCGCCCAGACCGACCCGCAGTGGTACGACAGCGGGCTGTACGCGCCGTCCTCGGCCGACATGGTGCGCAGCCCGAACGCCCCGGCCATGGCGGGTGAGCCGAGCAGGTTCGCGACGTCGGCGGACTCGTGCTCCGACAGCAGGCCGGTGCCGAGCAGGTGCCCGATGTTGCTGGTCAGCGCGTCCACCGGGCGCTTGTCGCGGTCGAGGGCCAGGGCGGGGTACCGGCCGTGCGGCCCCTCGACCCAGAAGCGGGCGCGGAACCGCTCGGCCATCGCGTCGGCGTACTCGCTCCAGCGGGCCGCGCCGGGCCGTCCGAACGCCTCCAGCAGCGCGGCGGCGTGCCGTGCGGCCTCGTAGGCGTACCCCTGCACCTCGGCGAGCGCGATGGGCGGCTCGGCCTGCCGGCCGTCGCGGAAGCGTACCGAGTCGCCGGAGTCCTTCCAGCCCTGGTTGGCCAGGCCGCGGCCGGTGGTGTCGATGTACTCGAGGAACCCGTCGCCGTCGGCGTCGGCGTCGCCGCCGAGCCAGCCGAGCGCGGCCTCCATGGCGGGCAGCAGCTCGGCGACGTCGGCCTCGGGCATGCCCCACCGCCAGGCGTCGTGCAGCAGGCTCACCCACAGCGGGGTGGCGTCGATGGTGCCGTAGTAGGCGGCGGGCAGGCGCGGGCCGTCGGCCCCGAGCGCGAACTCGTGCCGCCGCAGCTCGTGCATGATCTTGCCGGGCGCCTCGCCCGAGGCGGGGCCGGCGCGCAGGCCCTGGCGCCGCGCGAGGACGCGCAGCGTGCCCGCGGCCAGGCCGGTGCCGAGCGGCAGCAGCATGCGGGCGGCCCAGATGCTGTCGCGGCCGAAGAGGGTGAGGAACCACGGCACGCCCGCGCCGAGGAAGGTGTCTGCCGGGGCGCCGGCCTCGGCCAGCCGCAGGGAGACCAGGTCGTCCAGGGACTGGTCGAGCAGGCGCGGCAGCCGGTGGTCGGCGGCGGCGACGCTCGGCCTGCTCCACTCGACCGGGCCGGTGGGCGCGGTCACCACGGCCTCGGGGTCGTGGACGGCGACCTCCCAGCGCAGCCGCACCCGCCCGCGCGGCGGCAGCTCGACGTCCCACCGCAGCCGCCCGCCCTCGGCGGCGCCGTCCGGCCCCTCGGTCAGGACGCCCGCGCCGCGGTCGGGCCGGACCAGGACATGCCCGTCGCGCGACACCGCGTGATCGTCCGGCGCGGCCTCCGCGCGCCCCTCCGCGTGCCGCTGGGCCGGCTCCGCCAGGGCGCCGTCGTGGCCGGTCACCCGTACCCGGATGCGGCCGGACGTCCACGACAGGGTGCCGGGCGCGCCGCCGGCCGCCGGGGCCGAGACGGGGGCGCCGCCGGACTTCACCACCTCGATGGGGGCGAAGTCGCAGCCCAGGGCCAGGGTGACGGTGCCCGCGACGGGAACCGAGGCGCTGGAGACGATCTCGATGGTCTCCGCCATGCCGCCCGCCGTGACCTGACGGGCACGGTCGACGCGCACGGTGGGGTCGGGCCCCGGGTCGCCGAGCCGGCGCAGGAGGGAGACGAACCGCGCCCCGCCAGGCCCGGTGAGTGCGTGGCCGATGGGTTCGGGCTCATGGCCGTCGACGCGCAGGACGGCGAGCGACAGCGCACGCGAGTCGGCGTGGAACAGGCCCTGGGCCCCGGCCGCGCGAATCTGCCCGTCAGCGCCGCCCAGCGCGCTGCTGGGCGCCAGCACCGCGCCGACCAGGTCGTGCAGCAACGGCTGCAGGGGCCGCTCCGCACCAGCCCGCGCGCCGGCCGCGGCGACCGGCCGCGGGCGCGCACCGGCCTCGGGCCCCGGCGATCCGCCCGCCACGCTGGAGGTGGTCTCGGCTTCCGGCGCGGCTCCGTGGTCGAACACGCATGGCCCCCTGGCTCTCAGGCGAACGCCACGCCCGGGAATGACCGGGGCGTGACGCCTGCGAAACATTGCCTTTACTTGAACGATCCAATCGTGCCATAGTCCGTCTTGAACGTTCAAATGGCGGAAAGGTAACCATGGCCGACAAGGTGACGATCGCCGACGTCGCCCGGCGCGCGAAGGTGTCGCGGCAGACGGTGTCCAACGTGCTCAACTCCCCGGAACTGGTCCGCGAGGAGACCCGCCAGCGCGTGCGCGAGGCCGTGAAGGCGCTCGGCTACCGCGCCAGCCAGGCCGCCCGGCAGATGCGCACCGGCAGGTCGCGGCTGATCGCCGTGCGCGTCGAGCCCGCCCAGGAGGACGGGATCAACGGCTCGGTGTTCGACCGCTTCCTGCACGGCCTCACCGAGTCGGCCGCCCTCGCGGGCTACCGCGTGCTGCTGTACACGGCCGGCGACCACGACGCCGAGCTCGCCACGTTCGACGACCTGCTCGGGGTGTACGAGCCCGACGCCTTCGTGCTGACCAGCACCGACTACGGCGACCCGCGCACCGCGTGGCTGTGGGGGCAGCGCATCCCGTTCGTCACCTTCGGCCGCCCGTGGGGCGCGCCGCCCGAGCTCGCGTACCCGTGGGTCGACGTGGACGGCGCCGCGGGCACCGCCATGGCCACCCGCCACCTGCTCGACGCCGGCCACCGGCACATCGGGTTCCTCGGCTGGCCCGCGGGCTCGGGCGTCGGGGACGACCGCCGCGCCGGATGGGCCCGCACGCTGGCCGCCGAGGGCATCGACCCGGCGGAGTTCGACCACACCACCGCCGACGGCGTCCCGGAGGGCGAGGCCGCGGCCCACGCGCTGCTCGACGCCGCCCGCCCGGTGACCGCCCTGGTCTGCGTGAGCGACTCGCTGGCGCTCGGCGCGCTGCGGACCGGCCGGCGGATCGCCGTGGTCGGATTCGACGACACGCCCGTGGCCCGCGCCGTCGGCCTCGCCAGCGTCAGCCAGCCGCTGGCCGAGGCCGCGGCGGCCTGCGTCGACCTGCTGGCGCGCCAGCTCGACGGGCCGGGGGACGGCGACGGGCCGCCAGCGCAGGTGCTGCTGGAACCCGCGCTGGTACGCCGCCTGTCGGCCTGACCGGCCGCCCAGCGGGACGGCCGGCGACCACCGCCAACGACAGACCCACCACCACGACGATCAGGACAGTGTCATGAAGAATCGCGGCTACCTCCGGACGGCGGCGCTCGCCGTCGCGACCTGCGGCACCCTTCTCGCCTCGGCGGCATGCGGCAGCGGCTTCGACGAAGGCGGCGCGCAGGGCGCCGCGCCGCAGAGCAGCGGCCCGGCGGACCTGCGCATCCTCATCGGCTCCTCCGGGGAGGCCGAGACGACCGCGGTGAACGAGGCGGCGGCGGCCTGGGCCGAGGCCACCGGCAACAAGGCGACCGTCACGCCCGCGCAGGACCTCGTGCAGCAGCTCGGCCAGGCCTTCGCCGGCGACAACCCGCCCGACGTCTTCTACGTCGACGCCTCCCGCTTCCCCGACTACGCCGGCGTCGGCGCGCTGGAGCCGTACGGGGACAAGATCTCCGACCCGCGGGACTTCTACGAGAACCTGCGCACGTCCTTCAGCCGCGACGGCAAGCTGTACTGCGTTCCCAAGGACTTCTCCACGCTGGCCCTGATCGTCAACGACGACCTGTGGAAGAAGGCCGGCCTCAAGGAGTCCGACATCCCGGCCACCTGGGACGAGCTCACCTCGGTTGCCGAGAAGATCAAGGCCGAGGGCATGGCGCCGCTGGTGATGGGCGACACCCGCGACCGGGTCGGCGCGTTCATGGTGCAGGCGGGCGGCTGGATCGCCAGCCCCGACGGCAAGCAGGCGACGGCCGACTCCCCCGAGAACCTCAAGGCGCTGGAGTACGTCAGGACGCTGCTCAAGGACGACCTGGCGCGTTACCCCAAGGAGCTGGACGCCGGGTGGGGCGGCGAGGCGTTCGGCAAGGGCAAGGCGGTCATGGCGATCGAGGGCAACTGGATCAAGGGCGCCATGACGGCGGACTTCCCCGACGTCAAGTACACCGCCTACGAGCTGCCCGCGGGCCCGGCGGGCAAGGGCACGCTGTCGTTCACCACCTGCTGGGGCGTCGCGGCCAAGAGCCGGCACAAGGAGCAGGCGATCAGCTTCGTCGAGGCCATGACCAAGGCCGACCAGCAGATGACGTTCGCCAAGGCGTTCGGCGTCACGCCCTCGCGCCAGTCGGCCAAGGACGCCTTCGTCAAGGCGTTCCCCGCCGACGCGCCCTTCGTGGACGCCGCCGGGTACGGCCGGGGCGCGGTCAACGCGCCGAAGATGGACAGCGTGCTGGCCGACTTCGACGGCGGCCTCCAGCAGCTGGAGTCGACCGCGCCGGCGGAGCTGCTCAAGCGCCTGCAGAAGAACATCCAGTCGGCACTGGGGAACTGAGCGGC
This sequence comes from Sphaerisporangium sp. TRM90804, assembly GCF_029846175.1. Taxonomy (GTDB): domain Bacteria; phylum Actinomycetota; class Actinomycetes; order Streptosporangiales; family Streptosporangiaceae; genus Sphaerisporangium. The sequence goes on from NZ_JARWAC010000015.1 coordinate 29,115, forward strand.
CGGACGGGCGGGAATCGCCACCGAGAGAGGCAAGACGTGGACATCACCGTCGGACGCGGCCGCCGCCTGGGGCGCCGCACGTCCGCCACGCGCGAGAACCTGGCGGGCTGGCTGTTCCTGGCGCCCGTGGTGGCGATTCTCGGCCTGTTCATGCTGCTGCCGATCCTCATGGCGCTGTGGGTGAGCCTGACCGCGTGGAACGGGCAGGGCAGCCCGTTCACCGGGCGGGTGCCCTTCGTCGGGCTCGACAACTACACCCGGCTGTTCACCGAGGACGACCTGGGCCGGCTGAACTTCGTCACGAGCATTCGCAACAACGTCTACTACGTGGCCATCGTCGTGCCGGCGCAGACCGTCCTGGCGCTCGGCCTCGCCCTGGTGGTGAACCGCCGGATGCTCAAGGGAAGGGCGTTCTTCCGCAGCGCGTTCTTCTTCCCCTCGGTGACCAGCTCGGTCGCGATCAGCGTCGTCTTCCTGTTCATGTTCGCCAACTCCGGCGCGGTCAGCGGGCTGCTCGGCGTCTTCGGCATCCGGGGCCCGCAGTGGTTCTCCGACGCCCGGGGCGTGCTGCACCTGCTGCTGAGCGGCCTGGGCCTGGCCGACCTGGACGCCCCGCCGGCCGCGCTGACCGGCGGCGGCCCGCTGGGGTTGTCGTGGTGGGAGTGGCTGTCGGGGCCGAGCGTCGCGATGTGCACGATCATCACGCTGGTCGTGTGGACGACGTCCGGCACGTTCATGCTGATGTTCCTGGCGGCGCTGCAGGACATCCCGGTCACGCTGGAGGAGGCGAGCCTCATCGACGGGGCGGGCCGCTGGCAGCGCTTCCGGTACGTGACGCTGCCGATGCTCAAGCCCACCGTCTTCCTGGTGCTGACGCTGGGGCTGATCTCCACCTGGCAGGTGTTCGACCAGGTGTACGTGATGAGCCAGGGCGGCCCGGCCAAGTCGACGCTGACGCCGGCGTTCCTGTCGTACCAGACGGCGTTCCGCGACTTCGACTACGGGTCGGGAACGGCGATCTCCTTCATCCTGTTCGTCATCATCGTGCTGCTCGCGCTGCTCCAGCGCTGGGTGATGCGCGACCGTGCCGCGGCGCCGGCGTCCTCGCGCCGCGGCGCACGCCCGGGGAGGTCCTGACATGTCGGCCCGTGACGACCGGATGGCACCGCGAGCCGTCCCCCGCCGCCCCGGGGAGCGCCGCGGCCTGGCCGGCACCTTCCTCGGCTACGCCACCCTGATCTTCTTCGCGCTGGTCTTCCTCTACCCGTTCGTCATCCAGATCGCGAACTCGCTGAAGACCGAGCCCGACGCGGCCGCCGACCCGCTGTCGCCGGTGCCCCACCCGCTGACGCTCGACGCCTACGAGCGGGTGTTCCTCGGCACCGACCTGCCGCTGTGGCTCGGCAACTCGCTGCTGGTGACCGTCGCGGTCACCGTGGCGCGGGTCCTCCTGGACTCGATGGCCGGGTACGCGCTCGCGCGGCTGCGCTTCCGCGGGAGGCGGGCGATGTTCGGCGCGATCGTCGCGGTGATCGCCGTGCCGGGGGTGGTGCTGTTCATCCCGAAGTTCCTGGTGCTCAACCAGCTCGGCATGTACGACAGCTACGCGGCGCTGATCCTGCCGGTGCTCGCCGACGCGGCCGGCGTGTTCATCATGAAGCAGTTCTTCGAGTCGATCCCGGTCAGCGTGGAGGAGGCGGCGCGCATCGACGGCGCCGGGGTCTTGCGCACCTTCTGGTCGGTGGTGCTGCCCATGGGCAGGCCCGCGCTGATCACGCTCACCATCATCTCGTTCCAGGGGACGTGGAACGAGTTTCCGCACAGCCTGGTGGCCGTCCAGAGCCCGGGGCTGTTCACGCTGCCGCGCGGGCTGGCCGACCTGGTCAGCGGGTCGCTGGGCACCGGAACCCAGTACCCGCTGAAGCTCGGGGCCGCCGTGCTGGCGACGATCCCGGTCGCGGTGATCTTCGTGGTGTTCCAGCGGTACTTCGTCCGGGGGGCCAACGAAGGCTCCGAGAAGGGCTGAACCCCTTCCATAGCGCCTCGAACCCATGTTTACCTGCACAAATGCAGGCAACGCCCAAGGGAGGGAACACGCCACCGGTACGGGAGGCACAGCCATGGCGAACGTGTTCGAGGTCCTCGAACGGGACCACGAAGAGGTCAAGAGCATGATGTCCGAGCTGGAGTCGGGGCCCGCCGCGCGCGGCATGAGCGACGGCGATCGGCTGGCGAGACGCAAGCGGCAGGTCGAGCGGCTCATCACCGAGGAGTCCAAGCACGAGGCCGTCGAGGAGGAGTACTTCTGGCCGGCGGTCCGCGAGCTGGTGCCCAACGGCCGTGAGCTGGCCGAGCACGCCGTCAGGCAGGAGCAGGAAGCCAAGTTCGTGCTCAACGACCTGATCGGCTTCGAGCCGGGGAACGTCCGGCACGAGGAGATGCTGAGCGCGTTCATCGAGGCGGCCCGCGAGCACATCGCCTACGAGGAGCGGGAGGTCTGGCCCGAGCTGCGCCTGGTGATCAGCCCCGAGCGTGCCGACGAGCTCGGCTCCAAGCTCCAGCGGGCCAAGCGGATCGCGCCCACCCGGCCGCACCCGCACACCCCGCCCAGGCCGGGCGTCCTCAAGGCCACCGGCCCCTTCGTGGGGGCCGCCGACCGGATCCGCGACCTGGTCAGCGGCCGCAGCCGGCACTGAGCGCGCCTTTCCCGCCGCCCGGGGGGACGGCGGGAAGGGCCGGGCCGGGACGCCGGTCAGCAGCGGTCGAGCATGGACGACAGGGCGGACTTCTCGCCGCTGTCGACGGTCAGGCCCCACTCGTACTTCACGTCGATGTAGGCCCGGGCGTAGGTGCACCAGAACGAGGTCAGCGGGGGCTTCCAGCGGGCGGGGTCGGAGTCGCCCTTGGCCTGGTTGACGTTGTCGGTGACGCTCCAGAGCTGGGGGTTGGTGCGGTCGTTGGCGAAGGACTGGCGCCGGGAGGTCGTCCAGGCGTACGCGCCGGAGCGCCAGGCCTCGGCCAGGGCCACCATGTGGTCGATGTCGACGTCCGACGCGGCGGTCCAGGTGGCGCCGTCGTAGGGCGAGGTCCACCTGCCCGAGGTCGCGGCGCAGCTTGAGTTGGTGACGACTCCGACGCCGTCGCGGATGAGCACGGTCTCCCGGGTGTTGCACGCGCCGGAGACGGTGCTCCAGTGCGGGAACAGGTCCCGGTTGTAGCTGCCGGAGTTCCTTTCGACGTCGACGGTGAGGGCCGCCAGCTCGGAGCGGGCGGTGCTCGCCGAGGGGATGTTCGGCGGCGTGAGGGCGTGGGCGGTGCTCGGGGTGAGGGCGACGGCGGCGAACGCGATGGCGGTCGCGGCGAGGACGGGGACTCGACGCACGAGTCTCTCCTTCTGTCTCCGGACCCGGCGCGGCGAGGAGTGCCAGGTCCATGGGGGGTTGACGAGACAGAACGGACAATGTCATTACACGACATATCGCCAAATATCAGCATTTGCTGACGGGAATCAGTCAAGTTGGTGAGGCCCTGCCCTAACAATCCGGCGGGCCGTCACAGGCCAGCGGAGATGGGCGGGAAGGCGCGGATGCCGAGCGCGAGAGCGCGGGGAACACCCCGGAAACCCGGCGTGAACAGGTGGGAGGCGTCAGCCCTCGACGGGGCCGCCGCGCCACGACGGCAGCGGGCGCCGCCCGACGGCGACCTCGAACGCCGCGCGCGCCAGCAGCCGGGTCGAGTCGAGGGTCGGCAGCGGCGACGCGGCAGGGGTCACCAGGAGCGGGATCTCCGTGCACACCAGGGCCACCGCGTCACAGCCCCGCTCGGCCAGCCGCGAGATGACCCGGCCGTACTCCCGCCGTGAGGGCTCGGCGAACACCCCGTTCAGCAGCTCCTCGAAGATGACGCGGTCGACCAGCTCGCGGTCCCCGGGGCCCGGGATCACGGCGTCCAGCCCGCGCCGGGCGAGCGCCTCCGGATAGACGGGCCCCTCCATCAGATAGCGGGTGCCGAGCACCCCCACCCGGCGGCGGCCGTCCCGGGCCGCGCGGCCGGCCACCACCTCGGCGATGTGCAGCCCGGGCAGGGCGAGATCCTCCCCCGGCAGTTCCAGGGCCATGTGGGCGGTGTTGTCGGGGCAGACGAAGAACTCCGCCCCCGCCCGGGCCAGCCGGCGCACGCTCTGCGCGAGCGTCTCACGGATCGGCGGGTGGTCGCCGGCGTCCCAGGACGGCATGCTGCGCGCCAGCGCGATGCAGTCCAGCGTCACATCAGGATGCTCATGCGCGCCGAGCTCCGCGAAGCCCTCCTGGCAGAAGGCCAGGAAGCACAGCGCGGCCCCCTCCGCGCTGTGCGCGAGAACGCCCAGGTGCCTCACGCGGCCGGGCCTCAGCCGAGGTCGGCGGCGAAGATCGAGACCTCCGCGCCGGGCTCCTGCTCCGCGCCCATGGCCACGGCGAGCTTGCGGTAGCCGGCGGCCTCGTCGGGCAGGTTCCTGCGCTCCAGGGTGCGGGCCAGGGCCTCATAGGCCCAGGCGTTCGCCGGCTCCAGGTCGATGAGCTTCTTGAGGGTGCGCTCGGCCCGGGTGAGCTGGGCGCTGTGGAAGTAGGCCCTCGCCAGCAGCTCCACGGCGGCACGGTTGTCGGGGTGGCGGTCGACGACCTGGCCGAGGATGCGCGCCGCCTCCGGGAAGTCCTTGGCGTCGAAGAACGCCTGCCCCCGCTGGTACTCGTCGTAGATCATCAACTCGTCTCCCTTCACCAGGCGCCGTCCGGACTCGCTGGACACCCGGCGATCTTTCAACAACGGCGCGAGTCAACCTCTTCCCGTCAGCGTACGGAGAACCGCGCTGAGCTGGACTTTCTTCGGGCCTGTGGAACGGGGCGCGGGGGGTGGCAGCAAAGTGCCAGCGGCGGGCAGCTTGCTGCCGTCCATTCATCTGGTTCCGAAGCCTCGAAAAGCGGAGAGTTGGTGGTGCGAGAAGAAAACAAAACAACCACCGAAAGAGGAAAAAGAAATGAACTCCACGACCTCCCTCACCGCCAAGATCTCCGCCGGCTTCGTCTCCGCCGCCGTCTCCCTCACCGCCGCGATCGGCCTCTACGCCGCCACGAGCCAGGCCGCCGAGTACGCCCCAAGCACCCACGTCGTCGCCGGCACCACCTGGGACACCCCCGCCGACAAGGACGGCACCACCTGGGACTCCGCCTCCACCAGCGACGACGACGGCACCACCTGGGACTCCGCCAAGCTGCTCGCCGAGGGCGAGATCCCCGCCGACGACAACGGCACCACCTGGGACTGACACGGAAAGCGAAAAAGCCAGGCCCGCCTTCACCGTACAACAAATAAACAGGTAAATCCGAGAATCCACCAGCCGTCCAAGAAACGGCGAACCGCACGAATTCCCGGCCAGGCTGAGTATCCGGCCCGCTTTCCCCGCAAGGCGTGACGTCGACCGCCATCGGAAACCGAGGCCCCAGCCGCGAACGGCCCCCGCACCAGCCACCGCCCTCCCCGCCGGGCCCTCCCCTGCCATCGCTCGCGCCACCGAACGCCGCGCGGGCCCGGACACCGCCCTCACGGCCAACGCCGGCCCTCAAGGACGGGCGCGGGGGTTTGAGTAGGGAGGTACTCATGTACTCCCCCGCGAGCCATCACAGACTCTCCCTTGCTGCCATATGGCCAGCTATTCGCGACGTATCGCATGGTCCTCACGCATCCGGCGACGGCTGACGGAGTGGGGTACGGACGCCGATCTCGGGGCGCCGTGCGCGAGGCCACCGCATCGACGGCATCTGGGAGGGGTCTCGATGACACACACCACGGCGGCCGCGCCGCCGGCACGCACCAGGGCACGCGCGAGACGCGTCACAGGCGGGAGATGGGGGCCGGCGCTGGTCGCCGGCGTCCTGCTCGCCGGGCTGACCGGCGTCATGCCCGGCCCCGCCGCGGCCGACACCAGCGTCACGCTGGCCGTCCGCGTCGACTACCTCAAGCAGATCGAGAACCCGGACGACGCCTCGGGAGACGGGGACTACTACCCGGTCGTCAAGATCGGCGACGTGACCTTCCCGAGGGGCCCCCGCATCGAGGACGACGAGTTCGAGCCCCTCGGCACCTCCGAAGCTCCCAACGGCTGGTTCTTCAGCCGCGTGGTCGACATCCCGGGCGACGCCACCACGGTGCCGGTCACCATCCAGATCTGGGACTACGACAGCGACCTCAACTTCGACGACGACCAGATGGACATCAGCCCGCGTAACGAGGACGTGGAGCTGAACCTCCTCTACGACGTCGTCACGAACACGTTCACCGGCGACGACCTCGCCGTCGGCACGCCGTGCCTGCGGGACGGCCGGCCGGTGGGCCACACCTGCGCCGAGGGCGACGGCGACCACGGCATCCCCCGGGTCAACGACGGGCGCCAGACGCGGATCGGCTTCACCCTGACCTCGACCGTCGGCGCGAGCACCGACAGCGACGGCGACGGCCTGAGCAACCTGGCCGAGATCCACGGCATCCGCAACCCCGACGGCTCCATGGCCCTGGACCTGAGAAGGCTCGGCGCCGACCCGCTGCGCAAGGACGTCTTCCTGGAGCTGGACTACTCCGCCGGCCAGGCGCCCACCAGGGCGGACGTCCAGGCGATGAAGAACGCCATGCGGGCCGCCCCGGTGGACAACCCCGACGGGTCCCGAGGCATCAACCTGTGGGTCGACACCGGCGCCCTGGTCGACACGACCGCCCGGCGCCAGCAACCGGCCGGCACGTGCACCGACGACCGCGACAACGGGGGCGACCTGCTCACCGACGGCGCCGACCCCGACTGCGCCTTCCTGGACACCAGCGTCGAGGACCCGCTGCCCGGCGACTGCAACAACGCCGACACCGGCAACCCGGCTTGCCTGGTCGGCGACAACCTCGGCGGCGGCGCCCTGATCGGCGCGCTCGGCAACTGCGGCATCGACACCGCCTTCGTCAACGCCGCGAACACCCAGTTCGCCGCCGTCCGGCGCGGGGTGTTCCGGTACGCCATCAGCACCACCCAGGACGTGGACACCGATGGCGGCGGGCCGGACACCGGCTGCGGCATCGGCGGGCAGGCGAGCACCAACAACCGCTTCTTCGTCGACTACAACCACGACGGCGGCACGCTGCTGCACGAGCTCGGCCACACCCTGGGGCTGGAGCACGGCGGCGACACGACCGTGAACTGCAAGCCCAACTACGTCAGCGTCATGAACTACGACCTGCAGGGCGGCGTCCCGCGGGTCGGGGGCGGCACCGTCCTGGACTTCTCGCCGCCCCGCCTCGCCCTGGACGGCACCTCGCGCGGCACGGTGCCCGGTCAGCTCGTCGAGACCGCGCTGACCGAGCCCGGCACGCGCCTGGACCCGAACGACAACGCCAACCGCTACCGCTTCGTCGACGGCCTCGACCAGGATCCGGCCACGCCCGGCGTCCAGGGCCGCAAGATCACCGAGGAGCTGAACGACGAGCCCGACTGGAACGGCGACGGCGACAAGACCGACACGACGGTCACGCCGCCGGTGAACATCAACACCGCCGGCCCGCCCGACGCGTTCGGCGTGCGCAGGCCGCGCGGCTGCGTCCCCCTGATGAGCAGCGCCGACACGCTGACCGGGTTCCACGACTGGAACAGGGTCGCCGCCTCGATCGCCTACCCGGGCTTCCTCGGCGGCCCCCGCAGGTCCGAGGCCGTGGAGCCGATCGTCGCCCAGCCCGACTTCGAGCCGCTTCCGACGCGCGAGGACCTGGACCGCACCCGTGAGGCGGCCAACAGCACCGACGTCGGCGTGGCGATCAGCGCCGCCCCCGACCCCGTGAAGGGCGGGGAGACGCTGACCTGGAAGGTGACGGCGACCAACCACGGGCCCAACCCGGCGAGTTCGGTCGTGGTCACGACCACGCTGCCGGCCGTGGTGTCCTTCGTCGACAGCAGCGTCCCGTGCGCCAGGGACGGCGCCGTGCTGCGCTGCGGCCTCGACGAGCTGATCCCGGGCGCCGCCCGTGAGATCACGATCCGCGCGAAGGTCCCCGACAAGGTGGTGCACGACGGCGTCACCTGCACGATCACGGCGACGGCCGTGGTGGACAACCTGGCGGGCCCCGACCCGGGCGCGGCCAACGACACCGCGAGGGCGGACACGCGGGTGCTGGTCGCCACCGGCCTGAAGGTCGACGGCCCCGCCAACGTGGCCAACGACCACCCGGCCACGCTGCGGGCCACGCTCACCGACGCGGCCGGCGGCCCGGTCGCGGGCCGGGCGGTGGTCCTGACCCTCGGCGCCGGAACCTCGGCGCAGTCGTGCACGGCGACGACGGACGCGGCGGGCGTGGCGCGGTGCGAGATCGCCGTCGTGGCCCAGCCGGCCACGGCGACGAGCGCGGCCGTCACGGCGGCCTACGCGGGCGACGCCTGTTACCTGCCGTCGTCCGCCTCGGGGACGGCCAAGCTGCTGTACCACTCCGGCCGGTCGTACGCGCTGTCGGTCAAGACGCTCCTGCTGCCGCAGACCGTCGTGGCCGACACCGGCGAGGTGTCCACGGCCTCCAGGTCGGCCACCGAGCGGACGGCGGCCACGCTGTCCCTGCCGCTCGTCGGCGCCTCCGCGCTCAAGGCGAGCGTGGTGACCGGGGCGGGCGCCTCCACGGGCCAGGCGACCACGGGGACGGTGGACATCGGCCTTCCCGGGCTGCCGGCCGTGCGGATCGGCAACGTCAAGGCCACCTCCACCACCCGGTGCCAGGTGGGGCCGTACACCGCCGCCGCGGCCGGCACGGTGGAGATCGGGTCGTTGACCATCGGCGGCGTGGCGCAGCCGGTGGGCACGGTCGCTCCCAACAGCACCATCAGGGTGGGCACGATCACGGTGACCATGAACGAGCAGAAGCCGGTCGCCGGGGCCTCGGCGGGGATGCTGGTCAACGGCCTGCGCGTCAGCGTCCCGGGGGTGGCCGACGTGGTGGTCGCCTCAGCCAGGAGCGCCGTCCACAACTGCCCGTGACCTCCTGAGGAGGAACGACTCCCCGGACAGGCGGCCTGTGGGCGGGCCGCCGGGCGGGCCGGTCGCGTCGGCACCTCGACGCGGCCGGCCTCGCCGTGCGCCGGGGGCTCAGTCGACGTCGACCCAGTCGAGGGTGCGCTCCACGGCCTTCTTCCAGGCGGTGTACCCCTCGGCGCGCCGCTCCTCGGACCAGGTCGGCAGCCAGCGGCGGTCCTCGTTCCAGTTCCGCTTCAGCTCCTCGGTGGAGCCCCAGAAGCCCAGCGCGAGACCGGCCGCGTAGGCCGCGCCGAGTGCCGTGGTCTCGGCGACCACCGGCTTGGACACCGGCACGCCGAGCACGTCGGCCTGGATCTGCATGCACAGGTCGTTCGCCGTGACGCCGCCGTCCACGCGCAGCACGTCCAGCGGCACGCCGGAGTCGTTCTTCATGGCCTCGACGACGTCGCGCGTCTGGTAGCAGATCGCCTCCAGCGTGGCGCGGGCGATGTGCGCGTTGGTGTTGTACCGCGACAGGCCGACGATGGCGCCACGCGCGTCCGACCGCCAGTAGGGCGCGAACAGGCCGGAGAAGGCGGGCACGAAGTACACGCCGCCGTTGTCGTCGACCTGGCGGGCCAGCGACTCGCTCTGCGCCGCGCCCGAGATGATGCCGAGCTGGTCGCGCAGCCACTGCACGGCCGACCCGGTGACCGCGATCGAGCCCTCCAGCGCGTACACCGGCTTCTCGCCGCCGAACTGGTAGCAGACGGTGGTGAGCAGCCCGTGCTCGGAGCGCACCAGCTCGTTGCCGGTGTTGAGCAGCAGGAAGTTGCCCGTGCCGTAGGTGTTCTTGGCCTCGCCGACGCCGAAGCACACCTGGCCCACGGTCGCCGCCTGCTGGTCGCCGAGGTCGCCCGAGAGCGGCACCTCGCCGCGCAGCGGCCCGCCCGCACGGGTGACGCCGTACAGCTCGGGGTTGGAGGAGGGGCGGATCTCGGGCAGCATCGCGCGCGGGATGTCGAAGAACGACAGCAGCTCGTCGTCCCAGTCGAGCGTCTCCAGGTTCATGAGCATCGTGCGGCTGGCGTTGGTGGGGTCGGTGACGTGCACGCCGCCGTCGGTGCCGCCGGTGAGGTTCCACAGCAGCCACGAGTCGGTGTTGCCGAACACCGCGTCCCCGGCCTCGGCGGCGGCGCGTACGCCGTCGACGTTGTCGAGGATCCACTTGATCTTGCCGCCGGAGAAGTACGTGGCCGGCGGCAGCCCCGCCTTGCGGCGGATCACCTCGCCCTTGCCCTCGCGCTCCAGCGCGCTGGCGATGCGGTCGGTGCGGGTGTCCTGCCAGACGATGGCGTTGTAGTACGGCCGCCCGGTCCTGCGGTTCCAGACCACGGTCGTCTCGCGCTGGTTGGTGATGCCCAGCGCGACCAGGTCGGCCGCCGACAGGTTGGCCTTGCCGAGCGCGGTCTCCACCACCGCGCGGGTGCGCTCCCAGATCTCCACGGGGTTGTGCTCGACCCACCCCGCCTGCGGGAGGATCTGCTCGTGTTCGAGCTGGTGGCGGGCGACCTCGTTGCCGCCGTGGTCGAAGATCATGAAGCGGGTGCTGGTGGTGCCCTGGTCGACCGCTCCGACGAAGTCAGCCATTGATCGTTGCCTCCCTGGTGGCCTTCTGGCCTGTGGCCGGCACTGCTTGTGACCTTGGACCGGCGCACGCTCCGTTGCGGCGCCGGTCGGCGTCCTTACTTGACGGCTTCTCTCTCGGTGGGGACGGTACCCGGCTCGGGCTCCTCCACGGAGGGCAGGAAGCGGGCGATCAGCGCCTGATAGAGGCCGGCCCCCAGCACGGCGCCGATCAGCGGCCCGAGGATGGGCACCCAGAAGTACAGGTTGCCGTACTGGTCGCGCCAGGCCGTCTCGTAGCCGGTGAGGAACGAGGCGAGGCGCGGCCCGAAGTCGCGGGCCGGGTTGATCGCGTAGCCGGCGTTGGTGCCCCAGGCCATGCCGATCGCCACGACGATGAGGCCGATGACGAACGGGGCGAGGTTGGCGGCCGGAGAGGTGTTGTTCATGTCGGTGACCGCGAGGACGAGGAACAGCAGGATGGCCGTGCCGATCACCTGGTCGCGGAAGGCCCCCCACTCGTGCACCGGCAGGGTGCCGTTGCCCGGCAGCGTGGAGAAGACGCCCTGCGTGGCGATGGTGTGCCCGGGGTCGACCTTGGACAGCACCTCGTCGTAGTTCCACCGCACGAGCATCGCGGCCAGGAACGCGCCGGCGGTCTGCGCGAGCGCGTACGGCAGCACCTTGCGCCACTCGAAGCCCTTGAAGACGGCCAGCGCGACGGTGACGGCGGGGTTCAGGTGCGCGCCGCTGGCGCGCCCGGCGACGTAGATGCCGAGGGTGACGCCGAGGCCCCACGCCCAGGCGATGCTGTCGTGGTCGCCGATGCCGCCCGCCACCACCTGCGCGACCACGGCGGTTCCGAAGAGGATGAGGATGAGGGTGCCCGCGAACTCCGCGGCCAGCTCGCCGATCAGGCCGGGGGCTTCCTTCGGTCTGGCCATGGTCTCTCCTTACTGCGTCGCCGTCCGGGCCGCCTGGGATGGGCCCGGCGTGTCGCGTCCCATCGGTGCGCGAGGATGCGGCCGACCGGCTCCCGCCCCACGCACGATGCCGTGACCAGCAGCAACACTGCACCCCGCACGGTGCCTTCTACGCCCAAGGCTCGGTAAAGCTTTTTCCGCCCCTCCCCGGCATGCCCGTCGACGGCACGCCGCGTTACCGGCCTCGAACGAAGGAAGCACCGTGGCAACAGGCTGTTGACACAGGATTTCCGTTCCCCGCCCGATCTTGACGAAACCCTGGCACCCCACCTGACGGAACAAAGTTCGGCACCGGCGTCCCCGCGCCGGCGTCGTCGACGCTCGACCGGTCCGGTCATGACCTGACGTCCAACCCGACCGGAACTCGCGGGGCCGTGCCCTCGCCACCAGGGGATCCGTGAATCCACGTGGACCACCCGTTGTCATTCCAAAACCGGCGTCTTAGCGTTTAACCCGTCAATTCGGATGGGGGACGGTGACGCGCGCCCGCGCGAGCACGTCCCCCCGCCTGATCCAGGAGGACACGACCCTGATGGCGACACCGCTGGGCGTGCAGTTGTACACGGTTCGCGACCAGATGAAGGACGATCGCGATGATGTCTTGAGGCGGATAGCGGAGATCGGCTACGGCGCCGTGGAGCCGTACGACCCGATGGACGACCCCAAAGGCTTCCGGCAGGTGGCCGACGACCTCGGACTCGCCGTCTCCAGCACGCATGCCTACGCGCTGCTGAGCGAGGAGCCCCCCGTGGTCCTCGACGCGGTCGCCACCATCGGCACCGACCTGGTCATCATCCCCGGCGGCATCGCCGAGGAGGAGTTCACCACCCGCGACGGCCTCCAGCGCACGGCCGACCTGCTCAACGGCCTGGCCGAGAGCGCGGCGCCGTACGGCATGCGGATCGGCTACCACAACCACTGGTGGGAGATCGAGCCTCGGGTGGACGGCGTGCACGCCATCGAGGCCCTGGCCGCGCTGCTGGAGCCGCGGGTCTTCCTGGAGATCGACACCTACTGGGCGTCCGTCGGCGGCGCCGACGTGCCGGAGCTGCTCGGCCGCCTCGGCGACCGCGTGCTGGCCCTGCACGTGAAGGACGGCCCGGGCGTCAAGGGCGAGCCGCACACCGCCGTCGGCGAGGGCACGATCGCCGTGCCGGAGATCCTCGCCGCCAGGCCGGACGCGTGGCGGATCGTCGAGCTGGACTCCTGCGCCACCGACGTGGTCGAGGCGCTCGCCCGCAGCCACGCCTACCTGACCGGTCTGGAGAGCAGGTGAGCGGCGGGCCCGTCGGCGTCGCCGTCGTCGGCGCCGGAGTGATCAGCGACGCCTACCTGCGCAACCTCACCGCCTTCCCCGACCTGCGGGTGCTCGGCGTCGCCGACCTGGACACCGGCCGGGCCGCGGAGGCCGCGCGCAAGCACGGCGTGCCGGTGTCGGGTGACGTCGAGACGATCCTCGCCCTGCGCGACGTCGAGCTCGTCGTCAACCTCACCATCCCGGCCGCGCACGCCGCCGTCGCCACCGCCGCCGTGCGCGCCGGCAAGCACGTGTACGGGGAGAAGCCGCTGACGCTCACCCTGGAGGAGGGCGAGAAGCTGCTGGCCGAGGCGGACGCCCGGGGGCTGCGCGTCGGCAACGCGCCCGACACGTTCCTCGGCGCCGGCCTGCAGTCGGCGGCGCGGGCGCTGGCGTCCGGGGTGATCGGCACGCCGGTCGCCGCCAACGTGGTGCTGCGCAACCCCGGGCCCGAGTCGTGGCATCCGAGCCCGGAGTTCCTCTTCCAGCGCGGCGCCGGGCCGCTGTTCGACCTCGGGCCGTACTACCTGACCGCGCTCGCCTCCATGCTCGGCCCGCTGTCGCGGGTGGCGGCCTCCGCGCGGCAGGCCCGGCCGCGCCGGGTGATCGGGTCGGGCCCCAAGGGCGGCACGAGCTTCGTGGTGGAGGTGCCGACGCACGTCATGGCGCTGGTCGACTTCGCCGCCGGGCCCAGCGCCTCCACGACGTTCAGCTTCGACTCCACCGACGACAGCAAGACGATCGAGATCATCGGCACCGAGGGGGTGCTGTCGCTTCCCGACCCCAACACCTTCGAAGGGCCGGTGAAGGTGCGCGGCGCCGGGGACGACGACTGGCGCGAGCTGCCCGTCCAGGGCACGACGATCGGGCGGGGCCTCGGCGTGCTGGACATGGCCCAGGCGCTGCGGGCGGGCCGCCCGCACCGCGCGTCCGGCGCCCTGGCCCTGCACGTGCTGGAGGTCATGACGGCGATCATCGAGTCGGCCGACCGGGCCGAGTTCCGCACCGTCCAGTCGACGGTCCCGCTCCCGGAACCGCTGCCCACCGACTGGGACCCGCACGCGGCCACGCTGGCCTGACGCCCCTTCCCGGCCGCCGCGAAGGCGGCCGGGAGCGGCGGCGCGGGTCGGTGTGCCCGATCAGGCGGAGTTGGGCATGGCCACGGTCAGTAGGACCGCCGAGTCCTCCACCGCCTCCAGGCGGTGGCGGACCCCCGGAACCAGGAGCAGGTCTCCGGTGATCGCGTCCCACGACGCCTCGTCGGTGACCAGGCGCACCCTCCCGAACAGGACGTAGACCGTCGCCTCGCCGTTGGGGTCGTGATCGCCCTGCACCGAGCCCTTGGTGAGCGCGATCACCGTCTGCCGCAGGACACGCTCGTGCCCGCCGATGACGGTGTCGGCCGCGAGCCCCACGGTTGACTCGGCCGCGCGCTCGAGCTGCTGGCGGGACAGGGCTACGAGGGAGAACTTTCGCATCGTGGTGCCACCCTTTGTGGTCGGCTCAGGCTCCGTACCGCCCCGCCCGGCACTCCCGGAAAGGACGACGAGGGCTGTCTGCCCGCCCTCACCCCCCGCCTACCCCCCCTCAACGTCTGACACCTTCCAGATCCCTCCGCATTCCACCCCCGCCACCCGGGGGATCCCATCGTGCCCATCGGCCGACGGGACCGGCGAGGTACACGGCCGTCAGCTTGTCGTCGTGACCAGCGGGGAGTCCCGGCGCTGCTGACGGCGAGCCGACGGCGCCCGCGTGCACTGGACGATGAAGTACTCGGCCACGAGCACGTTGCCCAGGATCGACGCCCATACGGCGGTGGTGTATATCGCTTCGAACTCCACCGAGGGGAGCAGCTGCAGCCCGGCGATCAGGTAGACGCGCAGGGTGACCGCGGCGAACGTCAGGGCGTAGTTGCGGATCATCCAGATCCGGTGCACCTGCGCCTCGCCCCGGCGGATGGACCGGTAAGCCATGGCCAGCGTGTACAGCCAGGCCGCCACGAGGATGGAGAAGGCGACCTGGACGGAGAAGCCGCTGATCGTGACCGCGGCGGCGAACACGGCCGCGACGGAGGCGATCACGATGGAGATCATGTACACCCGTCCGATGACGCGGTGCAACTTCGGCCGGCGGAGGCGGAGCTTGCTCATGAACTGCAACGGCCCGATGAACAGGGCGAGGCCACCGGGAAGGGCATGTGCCGTCAGGACCAGATAATGCAGCGCCACGTCCGGGTTGAGCGGCAACGGGACGGCGGCCGGGTTGCCGGACACGTACGGCGGCACCGCCTGGACGGCGATGCCGATCGCGGACACGCTCATCACCCCCCACAGCGTCCACCACCGTCGGCGACGGAGGGAGCGTGGATTCGTCCTGGTCATCGTGTGTCCCTTCACTTCATGCGTGGTCCCTCGAAGGCGCGGGAAGTCAGCCGCCGAGCGCGGCGGGGGTACACGCACCGCGCCGGAGGCGCCGCCGGTAAGGCGCTGACTAAACGGTTCCGCCCTTGGCGTATGCGGCCAGGCCGTCGGCCATACGCTGCATGAAGCGGGTCAGGTACCACCGCCACAAGGGCCCCGAGAACGGCGTCTTGGGGTCGAAGGCGCCGCACCAGGTGATGTCGGTGCCCCCTCCGGGCGCCGGCGCGAGATCGATGGTCCCGCGGTAGGACCTGAAGGGCCCGCCCACGTTGTCATAGACGAACCGCCGGTCGGCGATCAGTTCGACGATCCGCTCCAGCGCGACACTACGGCCGGTACGGAAGATCCGGGTGTCGCCTACTTGCTGCCGGTCCGCGGGATCACCACCCTGGACGTCGGCGGAGTCGATCGGCGACCACAGCGGCCAGGTGGCCGCGTGAGTGAGCGCCGCGAACACGGCTTCAGGAGCAGCCGGCGAGCGTGCGGTCACGCCATAGGAGTACGGCATGTGCCCAAACGTAGGCATCGCCGCCTTGAGGGGACATGCGCGCGATTGCCGAGGATCGATCAGTTCTTGCGGTAGGCCGAGGGACGGACGCCGGTGTGGCGCAGGAAGGCCGATGACAACGCGCCTGGGCTGGCGAACCCGCAGCGCCCGGCGATCTGCTCAACGCTGAGGGAAGTGGTGACCAGGAGCCGCCGCGCCCGCTCGATCCGCAACTGGATGAGGTACCGGTGCGGTGTCTGGCCGGTGGCCTCCCGGAAGACGCGGACAAAGTGGTACACACTCAGGTGAACCTCGGCGGCGATCGTGGCGAGCGTCAGAGGCTCCGCCAGGCGCTCCCGCATGATGGCGACGCCCGCCCGGACGGCGGCGTGCTCGGGACCGGGCAGGCGCTCGTTTCTGCCGGCGGTCAGCACGTGCGTCGAGAGGAACGCCGCCGCGGACTCCGCGTACAGGTCGCTGACGCCGCTGGCACCCGCCAGGGAGCGCAGAAGCTGTTCGACGACCGGATCTCCCGCCCGGAGGGCGGCGGACAGCGCTTCGAAGTCGGGCTCACGGCCGCCGAGCGCTCCGGTGGTCCGCTTGACGGTCAGCGAGGGGATGTGTACCTGGATGGTGCTCAACCTGGACGTCGCCCGGTAGCTCATGGAAGTGGCGCGACCGGGGACCATGAGCTCCAGGTGCCCCGGAACCCAGCGGCGCCGAACAGGCTTCCCACCCGTGTGTATCGACATGTCCGCGTTCCCCGCCACGCAGAGCACGAGATGCAGATCGGACACCGCGGGAAGCGGAACGTGTTCGGCCTCGGCCGCGTGGGTGAAGCCCTGCACGAGCAGTGACCGCCAACCGACGTCGTCCCAGCTGTTGTACGTATGCCGCACGTACGCCGCCGCGTCGAGGCCGGCATAGGGAGCCAGATCGAAGTCAGCCGACTCGAACATACCGCGAGTCTATTCGCCGGTGCCCAGATCAAGGCCCGCAGCGCGAGACCGCGATAACCGCGACGACCCCGACGACCCCGACGACCCCGACGACCCCGACCGCGACGACCACGACCGCGACGACGCCGGCGCGCGGCCTGCACCAGAGCAACCCGGACAAACCGCCCCGGCGTGAGACGCGTCCCGTCCCCAGAATGGTGCCTTCGTGCGCCGTTCTCCTCAGGAGCCACTCCGCCCACCGATGACCGTCCTCCGCGCAACCCACGCGCCGAAGGTGGCTCCTCGTCAATCCGCCACTTCGAACCACACGGTTCGGCTCGTGGGATCCTTCCTCCACCCCCACGCCGAGGAGAGCTCCCGGACCAGCCAGAGCCCACGTCCACTCTCACGGAACGGGTCGACCTGCGACGGGATCCGCGGGATGTCGGTGGCGGAACCCTCATCGACCACTTCCACCCGTACCGTGCGACCGTCGTCGTACACCCGCAGGCTCACGACGCCGCCCGGCCTCCGCCCCGACTCCGAGTGCTTCACGGAATTGGCGACGAGCTCGCCGACCAGAAGCACCACGTCGTCCTCGATCGGCGCGCGGCCTGCGCGACGGCCGGGTGGCGGTGACCGGGGCGCCGCCTGAATAGAACTGCGCCGAAGGCACCATTCCGGGGACGGACCCGGCACATCACACCCGCCCGACCAGGGCGACCGTCCCCGCCACGGTGACGTACTTCCGTACGTCGGCCCCCAAGTCACCACCCCCGGCGCGCGGCCCGCGCGACGGACGGGCCCCGGTGACCAGAGCGCCGCCTGGATAGAGCTGCGCCGGAGGCACCTTTGGGGGGGACGGTCCAGCCACCTTCCCGGTCCGCCTCAGGTGCCGGCGAGGGCCACTGTCGGGGGGAGGCGGGCGGCGCGCATCGCCGGGTAGAGGCCTGCCAGGGCGCCGATCACGAGGGTGGCGCCCAGGGCGCCGGCCATCGCCCAGGGCGGTACCACGGCGGGCCAGCCCCGGGAGAGGGCGTAGCCCGTGGTGGTGGCCGCGCCCAGCAGGGTGCCGGTCAGGCCGCCCAGCACCGACAGCAGCAGCGACTCGGCGAGGAACTGGACGCGCACCTGGCCGCGGGTGGCGCCGAGCGACCGGCGCAGGCCGATCTCGCGGCGGCGCTCCAGCACCGAGATCACCATCGTGTTCGCCACGCCGACCCCGCCGACCAGCAACGCGACCGCGCCCAGCCCGAGCAGCAGGTTGGTGAACGCCCCCGCCGCCGCGGCCTTCGCCTCAAGGGCGTCGGACGGCCTGCTCACCTCCACCTCGTCCGGGTTCTCGGGGTTCACCGTGCGGGGCAGCGCCGCGCGGACGGCCTGCACCGCCTCGTCGTCCGACCGCTCGTAGACGGTGGTCGGATGGCCGTCGAAGCCGAGGTAACGCTCGGCGGACGGCCATCCCACCAGGGCCGAGCGCTCGATCTCCGGCGCCAGCGGCATCGGCGCCAGGATCCCGATCACGCTGAACCAGCGGTCGCCCATCCACACGTGCACGCCCGTGCGCTCGATCCCCAGCCGCCGGGCCGCCACCGAACCGAGCACCACGGCCGGCTGCTCGGCCGTGGCCGCGTTCAGCCAGGTGCCCGTGCGGACCGATCCGCGCAGCGTGGTGAGCAGGTCCTGCTCGGCCGCCTGCACGGCGATGCCGCCGGTGACCTCGGTGGGCACCCGGTCGGTCCTGCGGATGGTGACGTCGGTCGTGCCGGTGGCCGCGGCAGTCGTCACCGGGCCGATCCGCCGCACCATCGCGGCCGACCCCTCGGGCAGCTTGGCGTCGTCCCCGAACAGGGTCTGGCCCGGCTGGACGGTGAGCAGGTTCGTGCCGAGCGCGTCCAGGCTGCGCAGCAGGTCCTCCCGGGAGGAGGACGAGATGCCGATGACGGCCACCATCGTCGCGATGCCGATCGCGATGCCCAGCGCCGACAGCACCACCCGCGCCGGACGCGTCCGCAGCCCGGCCATCCCGACCCGCAGGACGTCGCCCCCGGACAGCCGCGCCGGCACGAGCACCGCCCGCGCGGGCCCCTCCCCGACCGAGCGCGACAGCCTACTCACGGGTGCCCCCCTTCCCCGCGGGGGACGGGACGCCATCGGCCTCCTGGCCGTCGGCGGGGTGGTCGTCGGAGGCGATGAGGCCGTCGCGGACGCGGATGCGGCGTGGGGCCCACGCGGCGACGTCCATGTCGTGCGTGATGACCGTCACCGTCGTGCCCGAGTCGTTCAGGTCGCGCAGCACCGCCAGCACGTCCGAGCCCGCCGCCGAGTCCAGGTTGCCGGTCGGCTCGTCGGCCAGCAGCAGCGCCGGGTCGCCGACCACGGCGCGGGCGACGGCCACCCGCTGCTGCTCCCCGCCCGAGAGCTGGTGCGGCCGGTGGCCCAGCCGGTGCCCGAGCCCCACCCGTTCGAGCGCCGCCGCCGCCCGCTCCCGCCGCTCGCGGACGCGGCGGCCGGTGTAGAGCAGGCCGTCGGCGACGTTGTCCAGCGCCGTCGTCCCCGGCGCCAGGTGGAACTGCTGGAAGACGAACCCGATGTGCCGGGCGCGCAGCGCGGACAGCTCCCGGTCGGTCAGCTTCCCGACCTCGTAGCCCGCGATGCGGACCGTGCCCGAGCTGGGCCGGTCCAGCGTGCCGATCAGGTGAAGGAGGGTGGACTTGCCCGATCCGGAGGGGCCGACGATCGCGGCCAGCTCCCCCGGCAGGATGGTGACGTCCACCCCGCGCAGCGCCTCCACCGTGCCGCCGTACACCTTGCGCACGCCGGTGAGCTCGACGATGGCGGTCACCGTTCCGGCACCCCGACCTTCATGCCCTCGGCCAGGCCGGTCCCGGAGATCTCGACGCGGCCCCCGCCGTACACGCCGGTCTCCACCGCGACCACCCGCGAGGTGGCCCCCTCGACCACTTCGACGCCGAAACCGCCCTCCCGGAGGGCCAGCAGCGCCTCTACCGGGACGGACAGGACGTCCTTCACCCGCTCGCTCTCCACGGTGACCGTGACCGGCGCCTGGTCCAGCAGCTTGGCCTTCCCCGCGGAGCGCAGGGTGATCTCCACGTCGACGGTCGCCTCACCGTCGCTCTCGGGCTCGCCCTCCTCTCCCGAGGCCTTGGCCACCGTGCCGACGCTGCTGATCCGGCCCTCGACCTCCCGCCCGCCCGGCAGCTCCACCGACACGGGGGTGCCCTTCTTCACCAGCGACTGGTCGGCGGCGTCCAGGTCCACGTGCACGATGCGGCGGGTGGAGGTGACGGCGAGCACCTGGCGCCCGGGGGCCACCGCGTCGCCGACCTCCATCTTGACGTCCACCACCCGCACGGGGCCGGGCAGGAAGACCACCTGGCCCGCGTCCACCGACCCGGTCTCGGGCAGGCCCCGGTCGTCCTGCCAGTCCAGGACGGCCCGCGTGGTGGCCCAGGTGAAGTCGGTGTCCACCGTCATGTCGTCGCCGTAGCCGAGTGCCCGGAGGTTGCGCTCCAGCTGCTCGACGTCGGGCCCGTTGGAGACGCCCAGCGCCAGCGTCCGGTACATCGGCAGCTCGCCGTACATGAGCACGGCGGGCCGGCGGTCCACCTTCATCAGCGCGCGGCCCCGGGTCACCGTCGCGCCCTCCTTGGGGACGGCGGTCACCGTGCCCCGGCCGCCCGCGTAGACGCGGCGCTCGCCGACGTACGTCAGCGTGCCGCCGACCGACGTCGTGTCCGTGAGGTCGCCGCGGGTGATCTCGGCCGTGGCCGGGGGCACGACGCCGGTCGGCGCCGCCGGAGCGGCGCCGGCGTCGGTCATCGCCATCGTCGCCGCCGCTCCGGCGAGCACCACCGCCACCGCCACCCCGGCCGGGATCACACCCGGCCGTCTGACCCTCATTCCCCTCACCTCCGCGCCGTGGGACCCACGCCCACCGACAGGGACGAGTTCTAGCGGGAAGGCGATTAGCGGCGGATAAGACCGGTGACACGGTCGTATCCGGCGACTCCACTCCTTACCGGTGCCTAACGCCTGGTGCGCCACGCTGGAACGTCGATCCATCGGAAGGGGGCCGCGATGCGTGTGCTCGTCGTCGAGGACGAGGACCAGCTCGCCGACGCCATCGCCCGGGGGCTGCGCCGCCGCGCCATCGCGGTGGACGTGGTGTACGACGGCGCGGAGGCGCTGGAGAGGCTGGCCTACGTCCGGTACGACGTGATCGTGCTGGACCGCGACCTTCCCGAACTGCACGGCGACGAGGTCTGCCGCACGCTGGCCGCCGGAGGCGGCGCGGGCCGCGTGCTCATGCTGACGGCCGCGGGGCGGGTCGGCGACCGGATCGAAGGGCTGGCGCTGGGGGCCGACGACTACCTCGTCAAGCCGTTCGCGTTCGCCGAGCTGGTCGCGCGCATCCGCACGCTGGCGCGCCGCACGGCGAGCACCCGGCCAGCCGTCCTTGAGCGGGACGGGGTGCGGCTCGACCTGGGGGCGCGGACGGTGGTCAGAGACGGCCGGCCGGTGGCGCTCACCCGCAAGGAGTTCGCCATGCTGACCGAGCTGATGCGGGCCGACGGCACGACGGTGTCGGCGCGGGAGCTGGTGGCGCGGGCGTGGGACGAGAACGTCGAGTCGGGCACGGGCGCGCTGCGCGTCACCATCACCACCCTGCGCAGGAAGCTGGGCCCGCCCGAGGTGCTGCGCACCGTCCCGGGCCTGGGCTACCGGCTGGGCCGCCCCTCGGCGGGTCCCGCCCCCGGGGAGGGGGGATGATCCGCCGGCTGCTGCGGACGGCGCGCAGCGGCGTGGGCCTGCGGGCCCGGCTCACCGTCATCTACAGCGGCCTGTTCTTCGCGGCCGGGTCGGCGCTGCTCCTGGTGACGTACCTGCTGACCGCGAGCGCGCTGGAGCGGGAGTTCTACCCGCCGCCGATCGACTCGGCCGTGCCCGTCCCCGATGGGCGGCCGAAGGTGTTCGCCCTGCGCATCACCAGGGACTTCGCCTACCGGATCGAGCAGGGCAAGGAGCAGGTGCTCGGCGATCTGCTGCAGAACTCGGCGCTCGTCATGGTGGCGGTCGGCGTGCTGGCGATCATCCTCGGGCACTTCGTGGCCGCCCGGGCGCTGCGGCCGTTGAGCCGCGTCACCGAGACCGCCCGGCGGCTGTCGGAGAGCACCCTGCACGAGCGGATCGCGCTCCAAGGCCCGAACGACGACGTCAAGCGCCTCGCCGACACCTTCGACGCCATGCTCGACCGGCTTCAGCGCGCCTTCGACACCCAGCGGCGCTTCGTGCTCAACGCCTCGCACGAACTGCGCACCCCGCTGGCGATCAACCGGACGCTGCTGGAGGTGGCACTGGAGGACCCCGAACCGTCCGAGGACCTGGTGCGGCTCGGCACCGCCCTGCTCGCCACCACCGCCAGGCACGAGCGGCTGATCGAGGGCCTGCTCCTGCTCACCCGCTCCGAGCACGAGGTCGTCGCCAGCAGGGCCGTGCAGGTCGACGAGGTGGTGCGGGCCGTCGAGGACTCTTTGCGTGCCACGGCGCGACGGCGGCGGGTCGTCATGACCGCGCGCCTGGACCCCGCCGTGGCGGCGGGCGACCCGGTGCTGATCGAGCGGTGCGTGTACAACCTCGTCGAGAACGCGCTGAAGTACAACGTCAAGGACGGCACGGTCGAGACCGCCGTCACCCGCGAGGACGGGCAGGTGGTGGTCCGGGTGGAGAACTCCGGCGTCCCGATCCCCGGGCACGAGGTCGGCGAGCTGTTCGAGCCCTTCCGCAGGCTGCACGACCGCGTCGGCTCCGCCCACGGCTCGGGCCTCGGCCTGTCGATCGTCCGGGCGATCGTCACCGCCCACCGGGGCCGCGTGGAGGCCGCCGCCCGCCCCGAAGGCGGCCTCCGCGTCACCGTCCACCTCCCCGCGGCCTGACCGCCCGGGTCAGCCGCCCGAGCGGGTCTCGCCGGCCGGGCCACCCTTGCCGGTTGCGGCGCCCGGCATGAAGTGCTCGCACTTCTTGTGCGCCCGCTCGAACACCTCTTCGGAGACACTGTCGTCCCTCCTGATGCGGATGCCCCCCTTCCCCGGCTCCGGGTCGGGCACGTCCAGGCCCTCGGCGCGCATGCACGCGGCGAACTTCAGCATGGCGTCCCTGACCGCGGGGTCGTCCCGGCCGGGGCCGTCGCCGCCACCCTGCATGTACTTGCCGCAGGCCTTCTGCGCCGTGTCCAGCTTGCCCTCGTCCCCCTTCTTGATCTTGATGGAGATCCTGCCGCCCTGCTCGGGGTCCTTCATGTCGATGCCGTGCTCACGCATGCACTGCGCGAACTTCAGCGGGTCGCTGGACACCGCCGGCGAGGCCGACGGCGACGCCGCCGCGCTCCCCTTCGCCCCCGACGCCGAGGCCACCTGGGGCGCCTCGGCCGCTCCGCACCCGGCCAGCACGAGCACCGGGAGTACTCCGGCCACCAGGGCCAGCCGCCGGACCGTCATCTGCGTCCTCCTCCCGCCCCCGGGACACGCGCCCGGGAACAGGACCAATGTCTACGCGGGCGGGGATTAGCGACGGGTAAGCGTGCCGCGCCTGGGCCCTCGGAAGGGTCAGGAGGTCTCGGGCTTGTGCCAGCGGCGCTGGTCGGCGGCGAACCAGGCGAGGTCCCAGTCGGCGTACCGGCCGCGGTCGAGCGCGCGGCGCACCAGCGCGAGGCAGCCGAGCAGCAGGACGCCGCAGACGGCCACGGTGCCGAGCGCGCTCGCCACCGTGCGGGCCAGCGTGACGCCGTGGTCGGGGGGCCCGGCGCCGGGCGTGCCCGAGGCGTCGAGCCACACCTGGACGACGGCGCCGGCCTTGGTGCCGGACACCACCGGCGCCTCGCCGCTCACCGTGCGCCCGCCGGGCTCGGTCCAGGTGACGGCGACCGGCGGCTGGGCGGACATGCCCTCGGCGGACACACGCGGCACGGGAGCGTCCCGCGCCGCCAGCGCCGACACCCACCGGCCCGAACGCTCGGCGGCGACGCCGCCGCGGTAGACGGAGTCCCCGACCGCGAAGGCGAGCGCGAAGCCGCCCGCGAACAGCAGCAGGGAGACCAGCACGGCGAAGCTCTCAAGCCGATCGGAGCGCCGCCGCAGCCGGTTGCCGTCCGGCCGGTACAGACGCGCCCGCAGCGTCAGCCATCGCCCCGCGTTCCGCATCGGGACCACCTCCTGTCGGCGGCCTTCCCCAGGCGCCAGCCACTTCTCTTCCCCGGTAGGGGCGCTTTACCACGCACCCACGGGGCACGACCTCAGGCTTTACCTTCCGTGGCTCCGTGCGGCGCGCCGCCGCACGGCTCGTGCCGACTTCAGCCGAGGTCGCGCGCGGGCCTGAACCGGCCGCCACAGCGCCGGTCGACCTCAACTTCAGCCGAGGTCGCGCGCGGGCCTGAACCGGCCGCCTCAGCGCCGGTTGACCTCAACTTCTGTTGAGGTCACATGCTGGGCGTGAACCGACCGCTGACGAAGGGAACCGCTCATGATCCTGGTCACCGGAGCGACGGGCAACGTCGGCCGGCACGTCGTCTCCCAGCTCCTGGACGCCGGGGCCGCCGTGCGGGCGCTCACCCGCGACCCCGCCTCGGCCCGCCTGCCCGGCGGCGCCGAGGTCGTGCGCGGCGACCTGGGCGACCCGGGTTCGCTGGACGCCGCCCTGGAGGGGGTCGCGTCGGTGTTCCTCGTCTGGCCCACCCTGTCGGCCGACCGCGCCGCGCCGGCCGTCGTCGAGGCGATCGCCAAGCGCGCGGGCCACGTCGTCTACGTGTCGGCGAACGGCACGTCCGCCGACCAGGAGGGGGTGCCCGGGTCGATCCTCGGCTCCCACGCCTTCCTGGAGCGCCTGATCGAGGAGTCGGGGGCGCGGTGGACGTTGCTGCGTCCATCCGGCTTCGCGACGAACACGCTGCTGTGGGCGCCGAGGATCCGCGCCACCGGCGTCGTCCGCGGCGCCCACGGGAAGGCGGCCCGGTCGCTGATCCACGAGCGCGACATCGCGGCCGTCGGCGTGCGCGCCCTGACCGAGGACGGCCACGCCGGGCTTCGGTACGTGCTGACCGGCCCGGAGACGGTGACCATGGCCGAGCAGGTCACCCTCATCGGCGAGGCGGTCGGCCGCCCCGCGCGCTGGGAGGAGCTGACGCGGCGGGAGGCGCACCGGGAGATGGTCGCCGAAGGCTGGCCCGCCTCCACGGCGGAGGAGGTGCTCGACGCCCACGCCGCGATGGCCGCCTCCCCCGAGCCGGTCACCTCCACCGTGCGTGACGTGCTCGGCAGACCCGCCGCGACGTTCCGCCAGTGGGCCGTCGACCACGCCGCCGACTTCCGCTGAGAGAAGTGCGGCCGTTCACCTGGTCCACAGGGTGCGCTGGACGGTGTGGACGAGCGTCGTCACCTCGGAGGGGACGCGCCCGGGGGGCCAGGCCAGGCCGAAGGTGAGGCGGAGGTCGCCGGCGTCGAACGGGACGAAGCGCACGTCGTCCCGCCGGATCGACGCGGCGAGCAGGTGCGGCACGGGCAGCAGCCCGGCCCCGGCCGCCACCAGGTCGAGTACGGCCGTGAAGTCGTCGATGTCCTCGCCGACCACGCGGTGCTGGTGCTCGCCGCGCAGCGTGGCCGCCACCCGGGCCCACATGCCGCCGGGCGGCCGGTTGCGCGGCAGCAGCACCCGGTGCCGGCCGAGCTGCGCCGGCGTCAGCCGCGCGAGCCCGGCCAGCGGGTCGCCGGCGGGCACGGCGAGGTGCCCGACCGTCACGTGGAACCGGACGCCGGTGGTGAACCCCACGGGAAACGGCGCCCCGAGGATGGCCACCCCGACCTCTCCGCGCGTGAGCGCCTGGGTGGCGGCGCGCCACCCCATGGCCCGCAGCTCGACGTCGACCGAGGGCTCGCCCTCGCCGAGGCGACGGGCGGCCCGCGCGGCCAGCCCCCCGACCAGCGGCGCGTAGGCGAGCCGGATGACCGGCCGGGGAGAGATTGCCAGCCGCGCCGCCTCCGCCGAGAACGAGGCGGCCGCCTCCAGCAACGCCTCCGCCCGGGCCAGCAGCCCCTTCCCCGCCGTGGACAGCCGCACCTCCCGGCTGGTCCGCTCGAACAGCCGGACCCCCGAGGCTCGCTCCAGCCGCCCCACCGCCTGACTCACCGCGGGCTGCGACATCCCCAACTCGGCGGCGGCACGCGAGAAGCTCAGCACCCGCGCCACACAGACGAAACACCGCACGTCACGAAGGCCAAGCTCCGACTCCACGCTCCAGTATCACCACCCGGCGCCGCCACCCGGGCCCGGGCCGGCGGCGCCGGGGTCGTGGGCCTCGGGGCCGATGAGGGGGCGCAGGGTTCCGGCGGCGATGCGCAGCCCCTCGTGGGTCTTGGCGAGCGTGCCGCCCCACACGGGGTCCTCGTGCTCGACCGAGACGGTGCCGTCGTACCCGTGGGCGTAGAGGGTGTCGATGACGCGGTTCCAGTCGAGCCCGCCGCGGCCGGGGACGCGGTAGCGCCACCAGCCGACGTCGGTGGGCGAGGCGCGGCCGACCGTCTTGCCGAAGACGCCGTAACGGGTGCGGGCCCGTTCGTCGATCTCGATGTCCTTGGCCTGCACGTGGACGACCATGCCGCGCCGCAGGGCGTACCGCAGCGCGTCGATCGGGTCGATGCCCAGCCAGGGCAGGTGGGAGGGGTCGTAGGTGAGGCCGAACCCGAGGTCGGCCATCCAGTCCCACAGCTCGGGCGAGTAGGCGAGGTTGCTCGGGTAGCCGTCGGGGTGCCACCCCTCCATCGGGCAGTTCTCGGCGAGCAGCCGCACCCCGCGTTCCCCCGCGTACTCCACCAGCGGGCGCAGGTGCCGCTCGCCCGACTTCAGGTTGTCGGCCACCGACCGGTTGACGTCCCGCCCGATGAACGTGCAGACGTTGCGGACCCCCAGCAGCGCGGCGGTGTCGATCACCGACCGCAGGTGCCGGTGAATGCTTTCACGTAGCCGGTCGTCCGCGTGCAGGTTGTTGTCGCAGTAGGTCACCGTGGGGATCGTCAGGGAGTACCGGCTCATCAGCTCGCCGACCCGCTCGGCGTCCGCGGCGGTGAAGTTCGCGACGTCGAGGTGGGCGGCGTTGTGCTCGTGCGCGCCGCCGGGCGGCCAGACCGCCACCTCCAGGCAGTCGTACCCGGTTGCGGACGCCCATGCGGCGACCTGCTCCAGCGACTGCCCGCCGAGACAGGCGGTGAGAAAGCCGAGCTTCATGAAGTCTCCTCGCGGGTGGTGTACTTGGCGAGCAATCGCAGGGTGTCGCGGGTGTCGGGGTGGTCGGCCCCCCGCGAGCGGATCTGCGCGGTGAGAATGCGCTGGAGTCGTGCCCGCAGAAGGCGGCGCGCCACGGCGCCGCGCGGGGGGCCGGCCGAGAAGCGGGCCACGGCGAGGTACTTCGCCGTCTCCAGCGTGTCGGGATGCCCGCGGCCACGCAGGCGCCTGCGTTCGCGCAGCACCGGGCGCAGGATGTCGCGCCCCCGCACGGCGTGCCCGCCGAGGACGAACATCTTGCCCTCGCTGTGCCTGGTGTCGAGCGTGTCGACGTGCCGGGCGCCCAGCTCCCTCGACCGGTCGGCGGTGACCCTGTCGTACCCCTCCACCGCTTCGCGCACCTTGCCCAGCAAGCCCTGCACCCAGCTCCGCTTGCACTGGATGTGCCGGAGCAGCGGCAGGTCGGGGTCGGCCAGGCGCGCCATGCGGGCTTCGAGGTCGAGCAGGCCCGCCTCCGCCTCCGCGAGGCGTCCCGCCATCGCCGCGGCCCACCACAGGAGGTGCCGGGTGCGGAACGTGCGTGGGTCCTCGCGGCCGAAGAGCCTGGCCTCGTCCCGGCGCAGCTCGCGGAGCAGCCCCTCGGCCACCGCGTGGCCCATCTGGAGCCGAGCGTGAGCGTGGGCGCGGCGCAGGTCGAGCATGGCCGGGTGGTCGAGCCCCAGGCGCCAGGCCAGCGGGTGCGACGCGCTGAGGAGGGGCGCGGCGAGGGCCGCGGCCGGACGTTCGGCACGGTCGTCGACCAGTGCCTGGCAGGCGATCGCGATGCCCGCCGCCAGGCGCGCGAGGGCGCCGTCGTCCAGGTTCCCCACCGGAAGGGCGGACAGCTCCCTCAGCCGCGCGGTGAGCGCGTGGAACCGTCTGCGGCGGTTGCGGGGCAGGTGGCGGATGTCGGTGAACTCGCGCATGGACGGCGCGGTGTGCGCGTACAGCTCTTTCGCGGTGCGTGCGCCCCCTCGCCGCAGGAGCAGGGACAACGCGAACCGGTTGGCGGTGACCAGCCGGGTGATCGGCCCGGATTCGGCGTCCTCGCTGAGCAGGAACCGCAGGTCCGCCACCCATTCGTTCTCGTAGATCTCCTGGCGTAACTCCTCGGGTAACTGGCGGGCTGCGAGCCTCAGGATCGTGAAGGGCAGTCTTCCGAGTCGCACCCTGACCTCCTCGTTGATCAGGCCCTGCAGCATGTCGTAGACGAGCAGGCCGACGAAGGTGACGATCACACCGCCCGCCAGCAGCACACCGCTCATGCGAGTCCCCCCTCCGGGCGCATGCCGCGCGGGTCGCGGGCCGGCCGGAGCCGTTCGTCGAGCCTGGCGAGCTCCCGCCGGGCGACCTGTGTGCCCTCGGCGGTCAGCCGGTATCCGCGCCGGGCCGGTCGGCCGGCCACCGCCGGGTCGACGTCCTCCTCCGTCACGGTCAGCCATCCCGCGCCGCGCAGCCGGGCCAGCAGCGGATAGACCTTTCCGCTGGCGAAGCCGGTCTCCTTCATGAGGTCGTAGCCGTAGCGGACCCTGGCCGGGTCTTCGAGGAAGACGCCGAGCACGGTCGCCACCGCGACGGTTATCTGTGGAGGCATGAGTAAGACTCTTACATAGGGGTCGAGCGGGTGCAAGAGCCTCGCCACCGGCACCTCCCTTCCGCCGATAAGCGGCGCTTATCGATCGCACGGACGGGATGCCGGCCCCCCGCGCCGGACGGCCCGGGTAGGACGGCCACCCACTGCTGAGGCGATGAGGCCCGTGGCCGGAGGAGCGTCCGGGACCCGGGTGGTGACACAGAGAGGCCATAACCACCATCAATAGATCGCGGTGACGCCGGGCCGGGGGCGGGGACGATGCGGGGATCTGATCGTCTCGTCGTAGGGAGCTTGCATGTCCGCCGGAGTCACGTCGTCCTTTCCCGCGTCCACGGTTTCGGGGTATCCCCGGATCGGGCGGCATCGGGAGTTGAAGCGGGCGCTGGAGGCCTACTGGCGCGGGGACGCCGGGGTGCAGGAGCTGCGGCGGACGGGGGCCCGGTTGCGCCGGGAGACGTGGCGGCGGCTGGACTCGCTGGGGCTCGGCGGGGTGCCGTCCAACACCTTCTCGCTCTACGACCAGGTGCTGGACACGGCGGTGATGCTGGACGCGGTGCCCGAGCGCTACCGGCGCGGGACCGTCGAGGACACGTCGTTCGCCATGGCGCGCGGCACGGCGGACGTGGCGCCGCTGCGGATGACCAAGTGGTTCGACACCAACTACCACTACATCGTGCCGGAGATCGGCACCGGCACCGTCTTCCAGCCGCTCCCCGCCAAGCCGGTCGCCGAGGTGCGGGAGGCGCGGGCCCTGGGGCTCGCGACCCGGCCCGTGCTGGTCGGGCCGGTGACGTTCCTGCTGCTGTCGCGGGCGGCGCCGGGCAGCCCGGCCGGGTTCGTGCCGCTGGACCGGCTCGGCGACGTGCTCGCCGCCTATGAGCGCGTCCTGGAGGCGCTCGCCGCCGAGGGCGCCGACTGGGTGCAGCTCGACGAGCCCGCGCTCGCCGCCGACCGCACCGGCGCCGAGCTGGACGCCGTCCGGACCGCGTACGAACGGCTCGGCTCGCTGCCGGACCGTCCCGGCCTGTTCGTCGCCACCAGCTTCGGCGACCCGGGCGAGGCGCTCCCCGTACTCGCGGGCACGCCGGTCGAGGCCGTCGGCGTGGACCTCGTGCGGGGCGCCCCGGCGGGCCTGGCCTGGGCGGACGCCCTGGCGGGCAAGACGCTCGTCGCCGGGGTGGTGTCGGGGCGGGACGTCTGGCGCACCGACGCCGACCGGGCGCTGGCCACGCTGGCCGCCCTGCGCGAACGCGTCGGGCAGGTGGCGGTGAGCACGTCCTGCTCGCTGCTGCACGTGCCCTACGACGTGGACGTCGAGACGGGCCTGGACCCGGAGCTGAGGCGCCGCCTGGCCTTCGCCGACCAGAAGGTCGCCGAGGTGGTGGAGCTGTCCCGCCGCCTGGCCGCCACCCCCGCCGGCGGCGCGACCGTGCCGGCGGCGCCGCGTCCCGGCGACGCGGACGTCCCGTCACGGGCGGACGCTCCGGAGGCGGGGACGGCGCGGGCCGGGACGGCCGGCGTGCCCGTCGCGCGGGAGCGGTCGGCGTATGAGGTGCGGGCGGCCGCGCAGGCGGCGCACCTGCGGTTGCCGCCGTTGCCGACGACGACGATCGGGTCGTTTCCGCAGACCGGCGAGCTGCGGGCGGCGCGGGCCGCGCTGGCGGCCGGGGAGCTGGGAGAGGCCGAGTACAACCGCCGGGTGCGGCACGAGATCGAGCGCGCGATCCGCGTGCAGGAGCGGCTCGGGCTGGACGTGCTCGTCCACGGCGAGCCCGAGCGCAACGACATGGTGCAGTACTTCGCCGAGCACCTCGACGGCTTCGCCGTCACCCGGCACGGCTGGGTGCAGTCGTACGGCTCCCGGTGCACCAGGCCGCCCATCCTGCACGGCGACGTGCGGCGGCCGGCGCCGATCACCGTCGGCTGGGCCGAGTACGCGTCGTCGCTCACCGCCAAGCCGGTCAAGGGCATGCTGACGGGGCCGGTCACCATCGTCGCCTGGTCCTTCGTCCGGCGGGACCTCCCGCTGCGCGACGTGGTGTTCCAGGTAGCCGACGCCATCCGCGAGGAGGTGCGCGACCTGGAGGCGGCGGGCGTCTCCATCATCCAGGTGGACGAGCCGGCCCTGCGCGAGATGATGCCGCTGCGCCGCGACCGCCAGGACGCCTACCTGGAGTGGGCCGTCGGGGCGTACCGGCGGGCGACGTCGGGCGCGGCCGACCGCACGCAGATCCACACCCACCTGTGCTACTCCGACGCCGACCAGATCCTCGGCGCCGTCGACGCCCTGGACGCCGACGTGACCAGCATCGAGTCGGCGCGCTCGCGCTCGCGGGTGCTCGACGAACCGGCCGTGGGCGGCTTCCGCCGGGGCCTCGGACCGGGCGTGTACGACATCCACTCCCCCCGCGTCCCCGCGGCCGAGGAGGTGGAGGCGGCGCTGCGCAAGGCGCTGCGGACCCTGCCCGGCGCCCAGCTGTGGGTGAACCCCGACTGCGGCCTGAAGACCCGCACCTACGAGGAGGTGGAGGCCGCGCTCGGCACCATGGTCGCCACCGCCCACCGCCTTCGTGGCGCGCTCAGCACTGAGGAAGCGGGGATTTCAGGG
This sequence comes from Sphaerisporangium sp. TRM90804, assembly GCF_029846175.1. Taxonomy (GTDB): domain Bacteria; phylum Actinomycetota; class Actinomycetes; order Streptosporangiales; family Streptosporangiaceae; genus Sphaerisporangium. The sequence continues at coordinate 60,402 of NZ_JARWAC010000015.1, forward strand.
GATTTGGCAGGGGATGTAGCGAATGCTCCCTGAAGACAAGTAGATTCCCACGGGTGGGAGACGAGGTCCCGTTACGGCGCATCGCCACCGGCAAAGCCCTGACGATCACGTACCTGTGGCTGGGGACCCGCGTCCTGCTGCTGCTCATGGTGCTCGACATCCTGCCCGTCTTCCACAGCGTGAGCTGGGACGTGGTCGGCGTCTACAACGCCTGGCACCAGACCCTGAAGACCGGCACCCTGCCCGTCGGCGACGTGACCTGGCAGTATCCGCCCGCCGCCGCGCTGGTCATCTGGGCCCCGGGCATGCTGCCGTTCGACTACTTCAACGCCTTCCTCGTCATCGTGGTCGCCTTCGACGCGCTGACCATGGCCGCGCTCGTACGAGCGCCCGCGGTCGCCGACGGGCACACCCGGGCCGGGGCCTGGGTGTGGCTGTTCGGCGTGCCGCTGCTCGGCCCCGTCGTCTACGCCCGGTTCGACCTCATCGTCGCCGCGATCGCCGTCTCGGGCCTGCTCCAGCTCTCGGCCTCCCCCCTGCGGTACGGCGTGACGCTCGGGATCGGCGCCGGGCTCAAGCTGTGGCCCGCCGTCGCCCTGCTGGGCGCCCCGCCCGGCCGCGCCACCGTGCGGGCCTTGGCCGGGGCGGCGGCCGGCGCGGGCGTGTCGACGCTCCTGGTGCTGCTCGCCTTCAGGGGCAGCGGGCTGGACTTCATCACGGCGCAGCGGGGCCGAGGCGTGGAGGTGGAGTCGGTCTGGGCGCTCGGCTTCCACGTCGCCCGCTGGTTCGGGTGGCCGGGCATGGTGAGCTACAACTACGGCTCGATGGAGATGCTCGGCCCGTACGCCGAGGGGGTCGCCCGCCTCTCGCTGGCCGCCACGCTGGCCGGCCTGAGCTGGCTGCTGTACTGGCGGGGGCGGGCCGAGACGTGGACCGCGGCCACCCCGGTCGACGCCGCGATGGCCGCCATCCTGCTGTTCGTGGTCACCAGCCGGGTCATCAGCCCGCAGTACATGGTGTGGCTGGTCGGCCTGGCCGCCGCCTGCCTCGCCGTGCGCGGCACCAGCCAGCGGCCGGTCGCGGCGCTGGTGCTGGCGGCCACGGCGGCGACCATGCTGGAGTTCCCCCTGCTCTTCGACGCGGTCCAGGCGAGCACGCCGCTGGGCGTGGCCATCCTCGCTCTGCGCAACGGGCTGCTGCTCGCCGCGGCGGCGGTGTCGTGCCGCCGCCTGTGGCGGGCCACCGTGCCGCGGCCCGCGCCCGCCTGACGCCGGCCGCTCGCCCTACTCGGCCTCGCCCACCGCGACGTCGTTCAGCGGCAGCAGGCCGTCCACCACGGGGAACACCACGAACCACAGCAGCAGGACGGCCGCCACGAGCAGCACCGCCGAGCAGGCCGCCTTGGCGGCGCGCCCGCCGGGCAGCCGCCGCCAGATCCACGCGTACATCACTGAAGCCCCTTCAGCTCGGCGGGGCGGCCGAGCGACTTGGCCTGCTCGCGTTCCAGCTCGGCGTGCACGACGAGGCGCTGCCAGTTCTGAAACTTGGGGTTGCAGGTGGTGAGGGTGAGCATCGCCTTGGTCGGCGGCTGTCCGGGCTTGTCGGGGTTCGGGGCGATCACCTCGACCTGGCCGGGCAGCACGAGCCGCTGCCGGACCACCCGGTAGACGAACCACCCCGTGCGGGTCTCCGCCACGATGACGTCGCCCTTGCGCAGCCGGTCGACGTCCCAGAACACCGACGAGATGCGGTGACCGGCGATGCCCACGTTGCCGATCTCCCCCGGACGCGCGGTCTTCTTGTAGTGCCCCGGCCCCCTGCGCAGGTCGGCCTGGCGCACGCCCTCGACGACCGCCCACTTCTTGTCCAGCCGCGGGACGTACATGCGGGCCATGGGCTGGCCCGGCACCGGGCTGTCGGCGGCCGCCCCCCGGTTCCAGCGCTTGTCCAGTTCGTCGGCCATCTGGTGCTGCTCGGCGTCGATCCGCCACGCCTTGCCGTACACCGCGTAGGCCGCGAACAGCAGCACCACCACGCCGATGGTGACCATCAGCTCGCCGGCCTGTCGTGCGAGGGCGCGTCACGCTCGACGGTGTCCGTCACTGGTCGTCGTCCGGCAGGTAGGCGGTCCGCCGGGAGGCGCGCAGGGTGATCCCTCCCCCGACGATGAGCCCGATGCCCACGGTCATCAGCGGGATGACGTACCCGTCACCGGTCACGGCCAGCTCTTCCGTGCTGACCTGCGTGGGCGCCGTGGTGAACTCCGTGACGGTCCGCGTCGGCCGGGGTGAGGAGCTGGTGGGGGTCTGCGACGGCGTGGAGCTGGAGGAGTCGGTGGGCGTCGGCGTGGGTGTCGGGGTGGGGGTGGTGGGGCAGTCCGTCGGGGTGCTGGAGGGACTCGGCGTCGGCGTCGCGCTGGGCGTCGGCGTGGCGCTGGGCGTCGGGGTGGGCGTCGGCGTCGCGCTGGGGGTGGGCGTCGCGCTGGGGGTGGGCGTCGCGCTGGGGGTGGGCGTCGCGCTGGGGGTGGGCGTCGGCGTGGGGGTCGGGCACGTGACGGTCGGCGTCGGCGTCGGCGTGATGGGGGGAGTGGGAGTGGGGCACTCGGGGGACGGGGTCGGGGTCGGGGTCCCCGAGTCGCTCGGCGTGACCGGAGGCGTCGGGGTTCCCGGGCCGCTGGGAGTCACGGACGGGGTCGGGGTCCCCGGGACGCTGGGCGTCACAGAAGGGGTCGGGGTTCCCGGGCCGCTCGGCGTGGCGGAGGGGGTCGGGGTCACGGACTCGCTGGGCCTGCCCCGGCCGAACGGCTGCACGGACGGGGATGTGCTGCCCGACGGCGTCGGGCTGCCCGAGCCCGAGGGCGTCACCGAGGGGGACGCGGAACCCGTGGGACACGGGTCCGAGGAGGGCGTGGTGCTTCCCGAAGGGCTGGGGGGCGGCCGGTAGGTGAGGCTGACCGTGAGCGGCGTGAACTCGAAGCCGGCGCCCAGCACTTCGCGCAACAGCGTGTGCGCGGCGATGGTGGCCTGCGCGGGCACGGCGGTCCACGTCAGTTTCGTCCCCTCGACGACGGCGGCGTCCGTGTCGACGACGAGCGTGGCGAGCTGGGTGAGCGGAGAGGGGCTCGCGGTCGAGGAGGGACCGTCCGACGGAGGCGCCGGGGTGACGGTGCCGGTGTCCTCGGGCTCGGGGGCCGCGAGCGGCATGTTCTGCGATCCGGCGGCGGGCTCGTCCCGCGGTGCGGCGCCGTCGGACGGGAGGTCCCCCGGCGCGTCCTCGGCCGGCGGCGGGCCGTCGGCTCCGACCGGCGGCGCGTCATCGAGCGGGCCGTCCTCAGGCGCGGGCGGGCCGTCGCCGGGCGGCGTCTCCTCGGGTGCGGGAGTCTCGGGTGCGGGGGTCTCGGGGGCGGGGGTCTCGGGGGCGGGGGTCTCGGACGGGTCCACGGGCGGGTCCGGCGGGATCGTCAGGGCGCGGAGCGCCGAGGACGCGCCGGCCAGCTCGACCACCGGCCCCGCGATGACCACCCGCGCGTCGCCCCTGGTCAGGGTGACGCTGCCGTCGTAGAACACGGTGCCCGTTCCCGCGGCGGGATCATAGGAGCCCCCGGTGGCCGGGAAGCGGATCGCGCCGCCGTCGCGTACGGCTCCCCCGCCGAGCTGGACTTCGACGTCGTCCTCGGCCTGGCCGTCCGGCGTGCCGGACTGCTCCTCGGAGGGCGGGTCCAGCGCGTCGCTCAGCGTCCAGACCAGCGAGCCCCCGGTGACCTCGCGCGCGGACGCCGGGGCGAGCGGCGCCGAGGCGAGCGCGCCGACGGTGGCCACCCCTCCGGCGACCATCTGCACGACGCCGAAGGCGATCAGCCATCCCACGCGCCGCCGCGCCGGCTGCCGCCGGCCGATGGACGAACTCATCGAGAAACCATCCTGTGGGGGAACCGGCACGTCACCGGCCTGTTCACCGAAGCCATAGGACACCGGCCGGGCGAGACCGCCCTGTGCCACAGGCCACGGAACAGTTATCGAATCCTGCTTTGGCGGGCCTATCACTGCCATAGTCGCGCACAAGCGGGGGTTATGGGCGGGAATACGGTTTTTCGCCCACAAAAACCACCTGCCGTGGTCGCCCGAAAACCCGGCGTACCGGCAAGCGCGCGCGGCACCGCGCCCGAACCCGGCCGAAGGCGCCGGATTTCCCCGCCAAACCAAGCCAGAGCGCTATCGTCGGCGAAGCATTATCATGAAACAACCTGATCACGCTGTGTTTCACCATGTACGCGGAAGAGGTGGGGCATTGTCCGGTCCTCCCCCGCGTGACCTGGAGAAACTCGACGAGATCGGCGGCTACCGGCTGATCCGCCGCCTCGGCGGAGGGGGCCAGGGGGTCGTCTATCTCGGGCGATCGCCGTCCGGCGGCGACGTGGCCGTGAAGGTCCTGCACGCCTGGATGGCCGACGACGCCGACGCCCGCAGGCGGTTCCTGCGCGAGGTGGACGTCGCCCGCAGGGTCGCGCCCTTCTGCACCGCCAGGGTGCTCGACATGGGGCTGCAGGACGACCGGCCCTACATCGTCAGCGAGTACATCCCCGGAGTCTCGCTGGACGTCCTGGTCTCCAGGGACGGCCCGCGCGCGGGCGGCGGCCTCGACCGGCTCGCCGTCGCGACGATCAGCGCGCTCGCCGCGATCCACCGAGCGGGAATCGTGCACCGCGACTTCAAGCCGAGCAACGTCATCCTCGGCCCCGAGGGGCCGGTGGTCATCGACTTCGGCATCTCGCGCGCGCTCGACCACACCGCCGTCACCCGCACCGGAGCCGTCGGGACCCCGCCCTACATGGCGCCCGAGCAGTTCACCACCGAGTCGAGCGGCCAGAGCGCGGACGTCTTCAGCTGGGCGTGCACGATGGTCTACGCGGCCACCGGGCACCGCGCGTTCCCCGGCGACACCCTCCCCGTGGTGGTCAGCGCGATCCTGCACCGCGAGCCCGACCTGTCGGGCGTCCCCGCCCCGTTGCGCCCCCTGCTGGCGGCCTGCCTCGCCAAGGACCCGGCGAACCGCCCCGCGACCGCCGAGATCTTCCGTACCCTCACCGGCGAGGGCCTGCCCGCCGCCCCGGCCACCCTTCAGCTCCCCCCGCCGTCCCTCTCGCGGACGCCCCCTCCCGGCACCACGCGCCCGAGCGGCGCGGGGCCGCGGGCCACGCCCGGGCACGCCGGCACCGGGCACCCGGCCGCACCTGAGCGCCCCGCCACGCCGGCACGTCCGGCCACCGCCCCGGGGGGTCGCGGTGCGCCGCCTCCGGACGCCGGGGCTCCCACCTCCCCCACCTCCCCCGGATCCGCCGCGCCCCCGCCGGGCCCGGACGCCGCCGGTGCTCCCACGCGGCCCGGGACGCCCGCCGGCTCGGGCGTCCCGGAGGCCGCGACCGTCGCCTCCCGGCCGGCGGGTCCCCGCCGCCGGATCCCGCGCCGCGCGCTGGTGGCGGCCGGCGCGGGCGCGCTCGCCGTGGCGGGCCTGCTGGCGTTCCAGTTCCTGCCCGGCGAGACCCCGCGGGGCTCCTCGTCGCGCGTCGGCACGACGCTCTCCTCGCCGGTCTCGCCCGCCCCGTCCGGTACCGGCGGCACCGAGGCCGCGCCGGCCGCCACGTTCGCCGCCCCGGTGTACAAGCTGACCGAACACAGCAATGACATCCGGTCCATCGCGGTCGGCGACGCGAACGGCACGCCGGTGGCGGTCACCGGCGGCGACGACACCACCGTGCGCGTCTTCGACCTCGTCAAGGGCGAGCAGCTCGGTGACGCCATCACCCGGCACACCGGCTGGGTAAGGTCGATCGGCTACGGCGAGCTGAACGGCAGGCCCATCGCGGTCACCGGCAGCGACGACAACACCGTGCGCGTCTGGGACGTACTCAAGGGCGAGCAGATCGGCGCCCCGCTCACCGGGCACACCGACGACGTCAAGGCCGTGGCGGTGGGCCGGCTGGACGGCAGGGCCGTCGCCATCACCGGCGGCGCCGACCGCACCGTCCGCCTCTGGGACATCGCCACGGGAAACCCGCTGCGCGCGCCGATGACCGGGCACTCCGCCACCGTGTGGGCGATCGCCTTCGGCGAGGTCGACCGCCGTCCGGTCGCCGTGACCGGCGGCGACGACAAGACCGTGCGGGTCTGGGACCTCACCACCGGAAAGGAGACCGGCCGCCTCACCGGCCACAAGGGCTGGGTGCGGGCCATCGCGTTCGGCCAGGTCGACGGCACCCCGGTGGCCGTCACCGGCGGCGCCGACAAGACCGTCCGCGTCTTCGACCTGCTCACCCGCCGGCAGCTCGGCGCCACGATGACCGGGCACGACGGGGTGATCTGGTCGGTGGCGTTCGGCGAGGTGAACGGCCTCCCCGTCGCCGTCTCCGGCAGCGACGACCGGACCGTCCGCGCCTGGGACCTGTCCGCTCACAAGCAGATCGGCGCGCCCTTCACCGGCCACACCGACTGTGTCTGGGCCGTGGCCGTCGGCACCAGGAACGGCACCCCGGTGGCCCTCAGCGGCAGCCGCGACGAGACCGTGCGCGTCTGGAGCCTCGCCCCGCCCTTCCCGCCGGAACGCGGCTGACCGTCGAGCCCGGCGCCCCGGAAAACGGCGGGGACACCGCGGCGGCGCGTGACGGGTGACCGGCCGCGCATATGGCGCGGGGCGTCGTTGCGCCGGCACTTTCCGGCCATCACACTAAAGACGGTGTCTCAGCCATTCCGATGGTACGGGAGATCAGCGATGCGCCAGAACGGAAACGAATGGCCCGAAACGCTGGACGTGCGGGCCCTGATCTCCAGCGGGTGGCGGCCCGCGCCATTCCGGGAATACGTTCTGAAGATCAACAGCAGGTGCGACCTCGCCTGCGACTACTGCTACGTCTACACCATGGCCGACCAGAGCTGGCGCGGCCAGCCGACGCGAATGTCGGCCGAGACCGTCGGCCATGTCGTGCGAAGGATCGCCGAGCACGCGTCGGCGCACCGGCTCGATTCCGTGCACCTCATTCTGCACGGCGGCGAACCGTTGCTGGCCGGTCGCGAACTGCTGTCGTTAATAGCCGGCCGGGCGCGATCGGCCCTGCGGGGGATTACCGCCGTCCGCATATCCCTGCAGACCAATGGAGTGTCGCTGGACGCCGGAAACCTCCGCCTGCTCGACGAGCTCGACATACAGGTCGCGGTGAGCCTCGACGGCGACGTGACCGCCCACGACCGGCATCGCCGCAGGCCGAACGGGCAGGGAAGCCACGCGTCGGTGACCGCTGCCCTGCGGCGGCTGTCGTCCGCGCCCTACCGCCGGCTGTTCCGCGGGCTGCTGTGCACCGTCGACCTGGCCAACGACCCCGTCGACGCCTACCAGGCCCTGTTGAAATTCGACCCGCCCGCGATCGATTTTCTCCTGCCGCACGGTAACTGGACGGAACCGCCTCCCGGAATGGTTCCCGGCTCAGGTGCGACGCCTTATGCCGACTGGCTCGTGCGAGCGTTCGACCGCTGGTACGACACCCCCGTCCGCGAAGTGCGGGTGCGCCTCTTCGAGGAAGTCATTCACCTGCTGCTCGACGGAACGTCCCCCATGGAAGGGCTCGGCCTCGAACCGGTCGCCATTCTCGTCGTCGAGACCGACGGCGGCGTCCAGCAGTCGGATTTCCTCAAATCGGCGTATGCCGGCGCCGCCCACACCGGGCTGCACGTCGCGTCCGACAGTTTCGACGAGGCGCTGGTGCGGCCCGCTTTCGCCGCCCGTCAAATCGGCGCCGCCGCCCTGGCCGCGACCTGCCGGTCATGTGATATCCACCGCGTCTGCGGCGCGGGACTGTACGCGCACCGATATCGGGCCGGGCACGGTTTCGCCAATCCGTCCGTTTACTGCGCCGACCTCTATCGGTTCATCACCCACGTCCGCGGGCGCCTGGCCGCCGACATCGCCGGAATGCGGGCGAGGTGAGCGGGCGCCCGGGACGGCTGCTGATGCCTCCGGAGATGTTCGAAGCCCTGGCGCGCGGAGGCGGCGGCGCGGCGGCCGGCCGTTGGCTCGCCGCGGCCGAGAAGGGCAAGCACCTCCTGCTCGTGCGCGCGGCCGTCGAGGCCGTCACCGCCGGCGGCCACCCCTCGACCGGCCCGGTCCGGGGGGCGTACCGGCTGCTCACCGACCTGCAGGGCAGGGCGCCCCGGACGGTGGACGACGTGCTGGCCCACCCCGCGACCGGAGGGTGGGCCCTCGACACGGTGCGGCGCATGGCGCGAGGCGAGCCGGCCGCGCCAGAGCGTCTGGCCTGCGTCGCCGCGGCGGTGGCGATCCGGGAGCGGATCCCGCGCACGGTGGCCGTCCCCATGGAACGACGCGGCGGCCTCGGCACCCTCATGCTGCCGTCGGTCGGGCGCGCCTTCTTCGACGCGCCGGAGCCGGGGTCACCGCCGGGCGACGCGACGTGCCTGGTGCGGGTCCACGCGACCGGCGCCGAGATCGTCGGCCCGCGCTCGACGGTCACGGTGCCGCGGGACCACACCCGGGACGGCGACGCCTGGCAGGGCATGCGACGGCTGTCGGCGACCGCGGAGGGCGTGCCCTTCCAGGTGCTCGTGGACGATCTCGACGAGCACCGCTTCCCACCGGAGGCACCGCTCGCGCCACGCCTGGACGGCGCGGAGGCCGCCCACTGGCAGGCGGTCTTCCAGGAGGCGTGGAAGCTGCTCGTGCTGCGTCACCGGGCCGTCGCCGAGGAGGTGCGCACCATGACCACGGTGCTCACGCCCCTGCGCGGCGGGGCCGCGGGCGGCTCCAGCGCCACCTCGCGGGAGACGTTCGGCTGCGTCGCGACCTCGCGCCCGCCGGACGCCACGGCGCTGGCGCTCACGTTCGCGCACGAGATCCAGCACGCCAAGCTCGCCGCGATCCTCGACCTCGTGGACCTCATCGAGCCGCCGGCCCCCGGCGCCGAGACGCTGTTCTACGCGCCCTGGCGGGAGGACCCCCGCCCGATCGGCGGGCTCCTGCACGGCGCGTACGCCCACCTCGGCGTGGCAGCGTTCTGGCGGCGTCAGCGCCACCACGACGACGAGCCCGGCCTGGCGTCCCACGTCGAGTTCACCCGCTGGCGGGACGCCACGGCGCAGACCGTGGAGGTCCTCGCCGGGAGCGACCGGTTCAACCGGCTGGGGCTCGGCTTCCTGGCCGGCATGCGGTCGGCGCTGGGCGAATGGCGCGACGACGCCGTCCCCGCCGCCGCCGTGGCCTCGGCCCGCGCGGCGGCCGAGACCCACCGGGCGCGCTGGAGCGACGCCCGCTAGACCGGCCGGCGGCGTTCGTCAGATGGGCGGCGGGTCGAAGTCGAAGGGCAGCCGCCGCCCCTCCCGTGCCGCCACCGCCCGCGGGTGGCCGGGGCCGAGAGTACGCGCGTACTCCTCCAGCGTCTCGGCGAGGAGCCGGGCGCTCTCGGCCTCCAGCCCCAGGCTCGCGAGGTCGCTCGCGAGGTTCGCGGCGCAGGCCAGCGTGAGGGGATGCAGGCGGCCGAGCACCGACCGCATGCGGTCGAGGGTCTCCTGCCCCCGTAGACGCGCGAGGTCGGTCTCCCCCAGGGCGGCGAGGTCGCTCGCCAGGTTGGCGCCGCACATCAGGGAGTAGTGGTGGTCGGGCCCCAGCAGGGAGGTCAGCTTGGCGAGGGTCGCCTCGTCGGCCTCCCGCGCGCCCTGGGGATCGCCGGACAGACGCCGCAGCAGGGCCACGTTCACCCGGCATCCCAGCGTGTAGGGGTGGTCGGCGCCGAAGACCCGCGGGTAGACGTCCACCGTCTCGGTGGCGAGGCTCATCGCCTCCTCCAGCCGGCCCGCCTCGCGCAGCGCGTTGACGAGGGCGACGGCCGCCGCCAGCGTGTCGGGATGGGCGTGGCCGCGCACCCGCTCATGGGCGGCGAGCACCTCGGCGGCGAGGGCGACGGCCTCCTCGGTGCCGCCCTCCACCCGACGCTGGGCGATGGCGACGTCCTTGAGCATCAGGAGCGTCGAAGGGTGGTCGGCCCCCATCACGTTGACCGACGAGCCGTGACAGTCCTCGCTGAGTATCCGGCCGTCCTCGTAGTCACCGCACAGGCGGATGGCACGGGCCAGGTTGTTCTTCACGATGAGCACCAGCGGATGCGCGTCGCTTCCCTGGATGTCGCGCTCGCCCTGGTAGACCTTGAGCCCGAGTTCCCTGGCCTCCTCGAAGCGGCTGTTCAGCGCCAGGTCGATCGCGAGGTTGTTCTCGGCGCGCAGCGTGTTGTAGTGCCCCTCGCCCAGGAACTCGCGCAGCCGCCGCACGCAGTCGTCGTCGAGGCTGAGCGCGCCGCGGAAGTCGCCGACGGCGCGCAGATCGGCGCCGTGGCTGTTGGTGAGCCGCAGGGTCTCGGTGCTCTCGAAGCCGAACAGCGCCTCGGCGTCGGCCACGGCCCGCCTGTTGACGTCCGACGCCTCGGCGTACCGGCCGAGGTCGCGCAGGACGACGCCGAGGTGGCGCCGCATCGCGGCGAGGTCGGCCGGCGCGGTGGCGGGGTCGGCCGACCAGTGTTCCAGCGCCTGCTGGGCGTACCGCAGGGCGGTGGGCGCGTCCCCGGCGATGTACAGGTAGCGGACGAAGCTTCTGATCATGAACCGGGTCTCGCCCACAGCGCACCGGACGGCCTCGGAGGACTCCACGTGCGGCAGTAGCGCGGCGAAGCGCGGCCAGGTGACGGCGCTGTCGGGATCCCTCGGGGTGGCCGCCGCCAGCAGACGGTGTGCGGCCTCCTGGAATTCCTCGCCCTCCTCGCCGGTGAGCTCGTCACGCGCCAGCGCCTGCACCAGGCGGTGGACCTGCAGCGTGCGCCCCGGCATGTCGGCGCTGACGAGGGCGTACCTGCCGAGCGTGCTGACGGCCTTGGTGAACATCAGGGGGTCGCGCAGGATGGGGGCGAGCGGGTCGGCGACGGCGGAGCGCCCCTCGCTGAGCACCTCGCGGGGGATCGGCTGGGGGCCGAAGTGGGCGCAGCAGCTCAGCAGGACGACGGCCTCGGGGAAGACCTCCCGCAGGTGCGTCACCGAGAGCCGGAACGTCGCCGTGACCGAGAAGTGGTTCGGCGGCTTGCCCTCGTCCATGAGCCGGGTGGTCTGGGTCTTCAGCAGGCTGAGGTACTCCTCGGGCGGCATGCCGCTCTGGGAGATCAGCGCGCCCGCCTGCTCCAGCGCAAGCGGCAGGTCGCCGAGGGCCTCGGCGAGCGCCTGCGCCTCCGACTCGGTGATCCCGCGGACGCGGCGGTGGAGGAAGTCGATGCTCTCGTGGCGCCGGAAGACGTCGACGTTGAGGGTGTTGACCACCCCCTCCCACGCCTGGTCGCGCGAGGTGATCAGCGTGTCGCCCGGGCCGTCGGGCAGGAGGTCGAGCAGGGACTCGGGGTCTCCGGCGTTGTCGAAGACCAGGAGCCACCGCTCGTACTTCTCGCCGCGGCGCAGGGCGTCGAGCACCGCGACGGCGGTCTCCCGCACCCCGACGGCCGCCGCGTCCGGCAGGTCGAGATGGGGTGCCAGGGCGGCGAGCATGCCGGGCACGAGATGGGGCTGGTCGGCGAGGATCCACCACACGAGGTCGTAGTCGTCGCGGTAGCGGTGCGCGTACTCGGCGGCGAGGTGCGTCTTGCCCACGCCGCTGAGCCCCTGCAGCGCGTGCAGCAGGATTCGGCGCTCGCCGCGGCTTACCTGGTTTCTCAGGTGGGCGAGCGATTCGACGCGTCCGGTGAAGTTCTTGTCGCGTTTCGGCACCGAACCCCAGACCCTGGGCGCCCGAGGCCGGTCGTTCGATCCACCGAGGCTCACGATATCCCCTGCCGTCTGCATATTCGGCTTTCAATCCCTCATCCTAGACAATCGACAACGGCGCGGCGGGCGTCGAGTCAGGCCGGATCGATGTCCGCCCACCGAAGGCGACATAAGGGATAAAGCATAGAAATACTCCTGCGAAGTCGGCGAGATGATGGCCACCGGCCCGTTGATCAGGGATGATGGGGCTGGCGACGCGCCAGGGGGGATAATGCCCGACTTCTCAGATCCGGTGGAAACGCAGATGATCGACCTTACCGGGCTGTCGTTGACCGACCTCGAAGCGCTCGGCCCGACGAGCCTGCATCACGCGCTCGCGCGCATCATGCGGCGCGCCGAGGACACCTCGGATCCCGTCCTGGCCTTTCTGGCCAGCCTCTGACGGCTCCCGGGGCACGCGATCATGAACGAGCCGCCGAAAGCCGACACCGCGCCCCCGGGCCTGCCCCGCTCCACCTGTGCAAAGCGCCCCGGCTCGGCGGCCCGGCGGGCTAGCATGCTGATCGTGTTCCGGGCCCGGTCGTGCGTCGTCCCGCACCCGTGCCCGCGGCCGTACACCCCGCCGACGAGCCCTCCGTGAGCGAGGGGGGAGCGGCTGGGCGCCCCTACCCAGGAACTCGCGCGTTCGAGACGTCGGAGCGCCATCTCTTCTTCGGCCGCGACGAAATATCCCTCCGTGTCGCCGATCTGTGGCGCACCCATAGGGTGACCATTTTGTACGGGCCGCCGGGCGTCGGCAAAACCTCACTCGTGAACGCGGGCGCGATCCCGATAATCGCCGATCGGAACATCGAGCATTTCCCCGCGGGGCGCGCCCTGCCCACCCGAGTTTTCCCCGCGGCAGCGCTGCCCGAGCACAATTCCCACGTCCTGTCGCTGCTGTGGTCGTGGGATCCCGCCGGTGACCCGCTCGCGCTTTCCCGCCTGACCATCTCCGAGTTTCTGGCCCGCCACCGTCGCGCGCAGCCGTCGCGCTCCCCCCTCCTCCTCTGCCTCGACCAGGCGGAGGATCTCTACCGCGGATCGCCCGCCCCGCGCGCCGGCCGCATGCCGCTCCTCGGCCAGCTCCTCCAGGCGCTGGAGGCCGACCCCCAGGTGAACCTCCTGGTGTCCGTCCAGGACGACCGGCTCGCCGATCTCCTGCGCGACATGGGGCTGGACCGGCGGCACGACGTCGCCTCTCAGCACCTGCCCGCGCTGGGCAGGGCGGCCGCGGTCGAGGCCGTGCGGCGCCCGCTGAAGGGCACCCGCCTGTCGCTCAGCCCCGGCACCGCCGAGGCCCTGGTCGACGAGCTGCTCTCCGGGTGGGTCACCGACGATCTCGGCCGCAGGCGGCCGGTGCGCGAGAGCACCGTCCATCCCCTGCACCTGCAGGCGGTCTGCGCGTGGCTGTGGCAGCACCTGCCCGGCGACCTCACCTCCGTCACCGTGCAGGACGCCCACCGCATCGGCAGCGTCGACCTCTGGCTCGCCACGGCGGCGGTCGGCAGCGCCGTGCGCGGGGTGGCCGACTATCTCAACATGGACGCCGGCCGGCTCTGCGGCTGGATCCAGGACACCTTCGTCACCCCCGAGGGCGCCCGCCGCCCGGTCGGCGAGGGGCCGCAGGCGACCGCGGGCATGCCGAACAACGTCCTTCGCACTCTGCACGACCACCGGCTGCTCAAGGCCGAGACCCGCTCCGGCTCCCGGTGGTTCGAGCTGCCGAACGACCGCGTGGTCCCCCCGCTGCGGCTCGCCGTGGAGCTGCTCGCCGCCCCCTCGGCCGGGCAGCACGCCCCCGCGCCCGCCGACCGCCTGCGCGCCGCGACGAACGCGCTGGCCGACGGCGAGCCCGATCTCGCCTCCTGGCACGCCCGCCAGGTGCTGCGGCAGGGCCCCGGCCGCAGTCTGCGAGCCCAGGCGGAGGCCGAGACCCTCCTGGGCGACATCTCCTACAGCCGCGACGAGGTCTCCCTGGCCACCGACCACTATCTGCGGGGCGCGTCGCTCCTGGAGGCCCTGAGGGACACGGCGGCGGCGGGCGCCCTGCTGGCGGCGGTGGGCCGCCTGCACCTGCTGACCGGCGACACCGCGACCGCGGTGGTGATGCTGAGATCGGCCGTGTCCCGGCTGCCGGGGAACTCCAGCGTCGCCGGTGAGCTCATGCGGGCGCTCTCCGCGCCCGGCAGGACGAACGCCCGGACGGCGAGGTCACCCGCGGCGGAGAACACCCGCACCCGGCCGCAGGGCGGCGGCTGACTCCCGCGCCCACGGAGCAGCGGCTGAGTCCTCCCAGCCCGGAGGGTGACGGCCGCGTCCTGCCCGCCCGAAGGGGCGGCGCCCGAGTCCTGCCCGGCCGGGTCAGGGCGTTCCGCCGGCGTCCCTGCGTACCCGCCCGTCCGCGCCGCGCCGCCACCCCGCGGGCAGCGGCGGGTCCGCCTCCACGATCGCGCCGTCCAGGTTGAGACCCGCCACCTTCACCCGGGTCAGGTCGATCCCGGACAGGTCGGCGCCGGAGAGCACGGCGCCGGAGAGGTTGGCGCGAAGAAGGGTCGCGCCGCGCAGCCGGGCGCCCGTGAGGTCGGCGCCGGCCACGACGGCGTCGGTGAGGTCGGCCCCCTCCAGGCCCGCGTCGCGGCACACGGCCCTCGACAGGTTGGCCCTGGTCAGGTCGGCGCCCGCCAGCTCCGTCCCGACGAGCTTCGCGGCCGTGAGCCCCGCCCTGCCCAGCTTCGCCCCGGTGAGATCGCACTCCTCCAGCTCCGCGCCGTCGAGCACCGCCTCGGTCATGACCGCCCCGCGCAGGCTCACCCGGCACAGCCGGGCCCGCGGGAGCACGGCCTTCACCAGGGTCGCCTCGTCCCACCGCCCGTCGGTGAGAACGGCTTCGGAGAGCGTGGCGCCGGTGAGGTCGGCGCCGAGCAGGTCGCATTCGGTCAGGTGCGCCCCGCGCAGGTTCGCCTCCCCCGCGACGACGCCGGCCAGCCGCCCCCTGACCAGCACCGCCTCACCGAGATCGGCCTGGTACAGGTCGGCGCCGGTGAGCCGGGCGTCGTCGAGGGCCAGCCCGAGCAGCCTGGCCCTCCTGAGGTTGACCCTGCCGCCGTCCGCGCCGGTGTCGCGCCGGGCGATCACCGAGACGGCCGCGCGCGCCTCGCCCGCCGGGTCGTCCCCCAGCCGCTCCGGCTCCATGCGCGAACGACGCTGCACGAAGGCGGCGAGCACCGCCACGATGGCGGGCTGGTCGCGCGGCGAGTCCACCGCCACGCGTTCCAGGGCGTAGACGCCGCCCAGCCGCACGTCGACGTTGGACGACCCGAGCTGGTCGATCGCCCGGGTGAAGCGCTCGGTGACCTGGCCCTGCTCGCTCAGCTGGAAGGTGCCCCGGGTGAGTTCGAGCGCGGCCCGGTTGAGGTCGCCCTGGCGCCGCGCCAGTGTGAAGTTCGCCGCGGTGAAGACGAACGCGAACGCGGCCAGCAGCCACGTGCCGGCCTGGATGAACTGCCCGCGGGCGTCCTTGCGGGCCTGGATCAGCGCCTTGGTGCGCGCCGTCCCGGTGAGCCCGCGCGAGTCGTGCACGGCGACGGCGTCCGCCAGGGGCCAGTACGCCGCCACGGTGGCCCCGACCAGCACCGTGAGGGCCAGGACGCCGAGGAGCGTCCAGCCGGCCCTCCGCCACAGTGTCTTGCGACGCGCTTTTGCGTGCATACCCGTTCACTGTAGGAAACCGGGTCGCGCCCGTGGCGGGGAATCGGGGCTTTGCTACCGGTACGAACCGTCATCGGCGATGCGTCTCACGCCGCGGCGCGGAACCGGGCGCCGGCGAGCCTGCTCCTTCCCGGGGCGGGGATCGGGGTCTCGATCAGCGCCCTTGCCAGCACCGTGCCGGGGGCGGAGGCGCCGGACGCCCGCCAGGCGCCGCTCGGCTGGTCGGCCTCGACGCGCGGGCTCTCGCCGAGGAAGGTGAGCACGCCGGCCCTGGCGACGGCGCGCAGCTCCGCGAGGCGGGGCGCGGGCGGGCCGTCGGCGACCAGGGAGACCAGGCCGTCGAACCACGGGTCGGGCGGCAGGACGGCGTGCAGGGCCACCAGCGCTTCGGCCATGGCGAGGTCGGCGCTGTGCGCGGGGTCGGTCCGTCGCCGCAGGCCGGCGGCCATGTAGCCGTGCATCCACCGTTGCAGGCCGGCGGAGTCGCCGAAGCGCATGCCGCGCAGCGGGCGGTCGAGCCGGTCGAGGTCGAGCCGGTCGGACGGCTTGGGCGCGGCCTTGCGGATCAGCGCGCGCATCTCCTTGCCGCCCCACGGCTCGGCGGCGTAGGCGTCCTCGAAGTCGGGCCAGCGCATGCGCGTCCTCGACGGGTGGGCGGTGAGCAGCTCGCGGTAGTAGGCGTAGCCCAGTTCCTTGGCCACCGCCGGCCACAGGTCGCGGCGGAAGTCGCCGGGCGGTCCGGCGAGCTCGGCCTCGGTGAGGAACCGCGGCGGGCCGGTCTGGCCGCGGAACCCGTACCCCGCCTGGGCGTGCGGCGGCACGCCTCTGCGTGATCCCACGTACAGCAGGGGCTCGCGGCCGCTGGGATGGTAGACCGGCTCGCCGTCCCGGTCGCGGGTGAACCGGCCGCCGCGCCCCACGGTGAGCGGCGCGAGCAGGCGGGTGAAGCCGGGCCCCATGCCGCGCACGATCACCGCCTGCCCGGCCCGCAGCCGTTCGAGCGTCAGGTCGGCGGCGATCAGGCTCGGCAGGTACACGAGGTCGCGCCGCGCCGCGAACGCGGCGAGCGCCCGCTGCTCCGCGACCGGGGCGGTGTCCGACTCGGCCCGGCCGGCGCCCACCTCACCGGTGCCCGTCCCGCCGGTGACGGCCTTGCCTGCGGCCGTCCCATCGCGGCCGGGCACGGCCTCGCGGGGGGCCGGGTTCCTCCGGGATGGTCGTGGGCGGTGCGCGGCGTCCGTGGCGGGGACGGCCGGGCCGGTTCCGGCGCGGGAACCGGCTTCGTGCATGCCGAGCAGGTCAGCGGACATCGTTGAGGCCTTTCGCGTGCGCTACGGCGCGGTCGCGAGGGCGCGCGAGGGTTCCGCGGCCCGGGCGGGTGCGCATACGGCGGTCTTCGATCGGCCGTCCCCTTCGGGAAGGCGTGCCGCTCGACCGGCGCCGGGCGCCGGGAGCGGAGGGCTTCAGCGGGAGATCAGCTACACAGCCCCGCGGCCGTCCTGCGCAGGTCGATGACGAGCCTGGCCACGAGGCGCAGGGGATGACCGTGCGGGACTTCCTGCGAACGGGGCATGCTCTCCTCGTCTCCTCGCCACACGCCTGCGGCGCGTGAGCATCGCGCGGTGGGGGTCACCGGGCGCATGGGACACTTACTATTTTAAAGTAGGAAATACATGAATGGGTGTCAACCTCGTGGCCGCACAGGGACACGGCGCACCACGTCCCGCTCCCGCCGTCCGGGGGCCGCCCGGCGCACCCCGGAAGGCGAGCCCCGCCCGCGGCCCGACCGGACCGCGGGCGCCGTTCGCTAACCCGGCAGCGTCTCGCCGCCGATGGGGGCGAGGATCTCACCGGTGTAGTACGAGGACAGCCGGTCGGAGGCGAAGAAGACGAACGAAGGCGCGATCTCGTCGGGGTGGGCGGGGCGCTTCATGGGCACCTGCTCGCCGAACTTCTCGACCTTCTCCTCGGGGAAGGTCGAGGGGATCAGCGGGGTCCAGACCGGGCCGGGGGCCACCGCGTTGACGCGGATACCGCGCTCGACCAGGTTCTGCGCGAGCGCGTAGGTGAAGGCGTTGATCGCGCCCTTGGTGGCCGAGTAGTCGAGCAGCGTCTTGTTTCCGCGCAGGCCGTTGATCGAGGAGGTGTTGATGATGGCGCCTCCCCTCGGGATGTGCCGCAGGGCCGCCTTGGTCACCCGGAAGTAGCTGTGGATGTTCACGGCGAACGTGCGCTCCCACTGCTCGTCGGACAGCTCCTCCAGCGACTGGACCGGCGCCTGTGTGGCCACGTTGTTGACGAGCACGTCCAGCCCGCCGAGCTCCTCGACGGTCCGCCGCACCACGTGCTCGCAGTGCTGGAGCTCGGCCAGGTCGCCGGGAATGGCGACGCAGCGGCGGCCGGCCTGTTCCACCAGGTTCCTGGTGTGCTCGGCGTCCTTGTGCTCGCTCAGGTAGGCGATGGCCACGTCCGCGCCCTCCTTGGCGAAGGCGACGGCCACGGCGCGCCCGATTCCGGAGTCGCCGCCGGTGACGAGGGCCCGCCTGCCCTCCAGCAGGCCGCGCCCGGCGTAGTCGCGCATCTCGTCTTCCGGCTCCGGGTGCATGTGGGCGGTGTGGCCCGGATACGGCTGGGTCTGCGCGGGCGGCGTCGAAGTCTGATCGTCTGACATTCTCGCCGGTTACCCCCGCCTGGCCACGGCAAACGGCGACCCGGCGGCCCCGGCGCGGGCGCGCGGCCCGCGCCGGGGGATGGTCAGGTGAGCTTGTCCTTCAGCTTGCCGAGCGGGCCGGCCTCGGTGCCGAGGGCGGGCCCGCGCGGCTCGCCCAGGCTGCCGTCGTAGGTGGCGTAGAGCTTGGGATCGGGCGGCGGGGGCGACCCGATGCCGCCGAGCGGCTGCGGGTCGAGCAGGTAGGAGAACTCGTGCCGGCCGTCCGGCTGCGGGCCGGACGCCCAGCCGCCCTGCGTCCCCTCGGTGCCCTCCGACAGGTCCCAGATCGTGGAGGCGTGCTCGGCGTGCTCCTCGTCGAACAGCGCGTCGGGGGCGACGACCCCCTCCAGGCCGTCCGCCTGGAGCTCCTCGATCGCCTTCAGCCACAGGTTCTGGTGCAGGGTGTCACGGGCGAGGTTGAACTTCAGCATGTCCTTGACGCCCGGGTCGTCGGTCATGTTGTACAGGCGGGCGGTCTGCAGACGGCCCTGGGCCTCGGCGGCGACGTTGGCGTGGAAGTCCGCGAGCAGGTTGCCGCTGGCGATGACGAAGCGGCCGTTCCACGGATAACCGTTGCTGTCGGCCGGCAGCGCGCCGCCGCCGGCGACGATGACCTGTTGCGGGTCCATGCCGCCGAGCACCGCCCCCACCACGGGGTCGGCCATCGCCATCTTGGTCACCGCGGTGGCCGGAGCGCCTTCCAGCAGACGGGCGATCATCGTGGCGATCATCTCGACGTGACCGATCTCCTCGGTCGCGATGTCCATGATCAGATCTTTGTACTTGCCGGCCATCCGGCAGTTCCACCCCTGGAACAGGTACTGCATGGTGACGGTCATCTCGCCGTACGCGCCGCCGAGCAGTTCCTGAAGCTTGTGCGCGTAGACGGGGTCCGGCTTCTCGGGCTTCGCTTCGTACTGCAGGTGCTTGGTGTGCAGGAACATCGACCGCTCCTCGTGTCGGACTCGTCGCGGAGCCGCACGGAGCCGCACACCGCCCTCCGGCACCCAGCACGACCACGCTCGTGGATCTTTCCGGGGGGCACACGGAGATTCCACCACAAGCGGCGACGACATCAGCGAACCGACACACCCCGCGCCCGGCGGCCGGGCCGGGCGATCAGCAGACGGCCTCCGCGTCCGCGAAGCACAGGCGGGCGCCGACCTGGGCCGCCAGCTCGAACTGGTCGTAGTAGATGCGGTGGCTGACGATGAGCCCGTCCTCCACGTAGGAGACGCTGCACGCTCGGATGGCGATCGGCCGTAGCGTCGCCTCGATCACCCCGCCGCCCGGTACCAGCCACGGCCCCTTGTGGGTGCCGGTGAGCGTGTACTCCGCCGCCAGAGAGTCGATCGTCGGGAGCACCGACTGCGGCGTGCACCGGGAGTCGGGGAACGCCTCCATGAACTGGCCGTAGTACGAGGCGATCTCGTCTCGCTCCTGTCCGATGCCGTCCGGCGCGACCAGGACCGCGTGCAAACCGAAGCAGTTGCCCAGCTCGTCCAGGTCGTGGCGGTTGAACGCCTTGCGAAGGCGGTCCAGACAGTGGATGACATCAGACATCGGGCTGGTCCTTCTTCCGGGGGGCGTCGGAGACCGGTTTCATGCGGTCTGACGGAAATGTCTCTTTCATCACAATAGCCGCAGTTTGGTGCTGCGGCGAGAGGGGGACGGCCAGGTGATGGACGGGGCCGGAAACGACGACGGGCACCCTCGTGGGAGGGTGCCCGATGATGCCGTGGTGCGCCGCCAGGGACTCGAACCCCGGACCCGCTGATTAAGAGTCAGCTGCTCTAACCAACTGAGCTAGCGGCGCGAGTGACACGTCTAGGTTAGCGGTACTACGGGGGTGCCTGTGCCGGCGGGCCGCCCGCCGGCGTTCCCCGGGCGTTTCTTCCGTGACCGGCCCGGGACGGATCCCCCCTGGTGGGCGGGGGTTGATCGGCCGGGCTGTCCTCAGGGTAAGGCGGCTCTGCCGGCGGCACGACGTTTGCCGCGGGCCGGCCGGGTAGGCGGAAGGGTGCCCGACGAATCCAATCGAAGGGAGCAGGAAATGCAGCAGGATCTGTGGACCTACAGCCCGGCCCTGACCGGCACCGGCCAGAGTTTCGACGTGGTGGGCTACCACGTGGAGGCCACCGACGGCAGGATCGGCTCCATCGACGACGCGACGTACGAGGTCGGCGAGAGCTATCTGATCGTCGACACCGGCCCCTGGATCTTCGGCAAGAAGGTCCTCCTCCCCGCGAGCACGGTCACGCAGGTGGACCCGCAGGAGAAGAAGGTCTTCGTCGCCCGCACCAAGCAGGAGATCAAGGACGCGCCGGAGTTCGACGAGGCCGGCTACAAGGAGACCGCCTACCGCGACAAGGTTGGCGAGTACTACGGCCGGTTCCCCTTCGGGCCCGGCACCATCTGACGGGCGCCGCACGACGGCCCGTCGGCCAAGCCAGAGACACCCTGTACGAGGGAAGGCCGCGCCTCACGGCGCGGCCTTCGGTCGTGTACGGCTCCAGCTCCGCCGGAGGAGCGTCAGGGCCAGGTCGTGTCGGCGTTGTCGGCCGGCGGCTTGGGGCACGCCACGCCGAGCCGGTCGAGCAGAGTGAGGAAGGTGGAGGCGTACGGCGACACCGAGGCGGCGACCGCCACCTGGTCCCAGTTCACCTGCTCCCGCAGCGCGCGCACCTGCGGCAGGATCGAGCCGTAGTCGCAGCTGTGCTCGGACATCGGCAGAATCCACGAGATCACGAGATCGGTGGCGTCCATCACGGGCACGCTCAGCGCCCCGGTGTTGATCATCTGGGCGCGTGCGATCATCTCGGGGGTGATCGCGCGCTCCTCGATCCTGAAGATCAGATCTACCAGCGTGTCCTGCTCGTCGAAGGCCTTGACCAGCCAGTCCTCCGGCGGCTTGGCGGTGCGGAACCCCTCCTTCCTCAGAACCTCCAGGGCGCGGGGGACGTCCTCCTCGACCAGCACGAAGTCGACGTCGTGCAGCGATGGGGCGGCCCCCCTCGCGTAGGCGGCGCACCCTCCGGCGAGGGCGAACCTCACGCCCTCGCTCTTGAGCACGGATCCGGCGCGCTTCAACGTGTCGATGATCGCGTCGGTGACCTCATGCGTATGACTGCCCAACGACTCCCCCAAACCGCAGTGGAAGCTAGAAGATCGACCCTCCGTACCCGCCCTTTCCCGGCCCAAACGCACGGCATGGCGGGGCGCGCGCAGGGTAGGCGCGAGATATGACCAACAACCTCACCGATACCCTCCGCAAAGCGGAGCACGCCTACGCGAACGGGGCTGAACGGCCACTCGGCTCCTATCTACGCGTCCTGGGCGTTTACGGGGGAGCCGTCGCGGGGCTGCTGGCGGTCGGAAAGCTGACGGGCGCGAAGGCGCCCGAGCGCGTCTCCGTGATGGACCTCGCGCTGATGGGCCTGACCACGCACCGCCTGTCGCGGACGCTCGCCAAGGACGCGGTGACCAGCCCGCTGCGGGCGCCCTTCACCCGCTACACCGGGGTTAGCGGGCCCGCCGAGCTGAAGGAGGAGGTGCGCGGGCACGGCACGAAGCACGCCATGGGCGAGCTGCTCACCTGCCCCTTCTGCCTCTCCCAGTGGATCGCCACCGCCTACGCCGCCGGCCTGGTGTTCGCCCCCGGCGTCACCCGGCTCGCCGGCGCCGTGATGTCCGCCGTCGCCGTCTCCGACTGGCTCCAGCTCGGGTACGCGCGCCTGATGAAGGCGGCGGAGGGGTCATGAGCGAGATCTCGTTCGGCACGCTGAAGGCGCTGCAGGAGACCCCGTACGCCAAACGGCTGGCGCTCGCCCTGCTCACCCTGCTGGCCTGCACCCTGCTGAGCGTGGTGGCGGGCCAGGCGGGAGCCGCCTGGCTCACCGTGCTGCTGGGGATCATGGCGTACGCGGCCCTGGGGGCCGCGCTCGTGACGGTCAGGCGGATGGTTGTGACTTACCGCCGCAGAAGGGGCCGTACCCCCAGGTAACGCCCACAGGCGTATGGTTCTGGCCTACCGGCGCGGATGAGTGGACTCCGAGGCGCCGGTCAGGCGTACGGTTCGGGCCTTCGGGCCTGGAAGGAGCAAGACCCCCCGATGACGTTGAGTGACCTCCCCCCGACCCCCGCCCCCGACCCCGAGTCCGACGAGACCCACAAGGAACGGGTCGACCGCGAGCTCGGCGAGCTGCTCCAGGGGTTGCGGGTCGCGGCGACGGGTGTGCAGGTGCTGTTCGCCTTCCTGCTCACCCTTCCCTTCTCCGCCGGGTTCGACAAGGTCGACCAGACGGGCCGCTGGCTGTTCTACGTGGCGATGCTGAGCGCGGCGATCGCTTCCATCTGCTTCATCGCCCCGGCCACCCAGCACCGCATCATGTTCCGCAGCAAGCTCAAGGAGCTGATGCTCCACCGGGCCAACCGGCTCAGCGTGGTGGGCGGCATCGCGCTCGCCCTCGCCCTGACCTGCTCGACGGGACTGGTCGTCGAGTCCTACCTCGGCACGCTGCCCGCGGCCCTGCTGGCCGGCGCCGTGGCGGGGCTGAGCGCCTGGCTCTGGTTCGTCCAGCCGCTCGTCACGCTGTCGCGCCACGGCGGGAGCACGCGCGACAGCGTCTGACCGGCTCCCACGGGGCGCACGCGGGCGCCCCGGAACGACGCGCACCGGCGCATGACGGGCGCTTCTCACGGCACTGACCCTGGGAGGCGCCCGTTTGCCATGGTCGGCGGCCCGCTTGGCTGTGACTTCACCATTGCTCGCGCGATAGCAAGAGTTGATCCGCAAAAACGTTAAAGGCTCATTTGTCAGGGCAATGGATGTCCATGGCTACACTTCTTTGGATCATCGCCGTCGTACTGGTCATCGCCGGGATCTACGTCATCCTGGCACGCCGCGATCTCCTGTGGGGGATCGTCCTCATCGTCCTCGGATTCCTCGTCGGCCCGGGTGGCGTCAGCATCTTCAATCCTTAACAACACAGAAAGCGCAACGAGTGGACCGCGGTAGCGGCGGGCCGGCCTAGCCGGTCCGCCGGCGGACGTCACCGGCTGCCGTGCCGCTCGAATAGCACCTGACCGGCGGGTCCTGCCGTCGGTGAGCCACGCCCTCAAGCCACGGCCCGTCCCGGCCGTCGGCCGATGTCCCCTGCGCACGATACGCCGCAGGTTTCCGATGAATACGTACTTGTCCTGACAGCATCTATCCCAAGAACTCCGCTGAGCCGCCGAGGGAGAACCCGGCGGCTCAGCGGCATTTCCACGCCCGGAGCCGAGTGGCCCGGCCCGGCGGCGGGTCGCCCGGGCGGACTCTCCGGCTCGCCCGGGCGGACTCTCAACAGCTTTCGGGGTCCTCGCCGCCGAGGCAGTAGACGGCGTACGCGCGGCCCAGCACGGGCAGGGCGACGTTGCGGACGCGGATGCCTCCGGGCGTCACGCCCTTCTCCTCGCCGGCGTGCGCGTGCCCGTGGATGAACAGGTCGGCCCCCTCGGAGTCCACCGCCTCGGCCAGCAGGTAGCTGCCGAGGAAGGGGTAGATCTCCAGTGGCTCGCCCGCCAGGGTGTCCTTGACCGGGGAGTAGTGGCTCAGCACGACCCGGTAGTCGGCGTCCAGGCCCTTCAAAGCCTTCTGCCACAGGTCGGCGATCTCCCTGGTGTGCCGGACGAACGCCTTCATCTCCGGCTCGCCGAACTCGCTCGCGCACTTGCCGGCGAAGCCGCCGCCGAAGCCCTTGCCGCCGACCAGGCCGAGCCGCACGCCATCGGGCCCGCACTCGACGATCGTGGAATCGTCCTGGAGCACCTGGATGCCGGCCTCGCGCAGCAGGTCGGCGACCTCCTCCTCGGCGTCGGACTGGTAGTCGTGGTTGCCCAGCACGGTCACCACCGGCACGGGCAGGTCGCGGAACTCCTCGGCGACGATGCGCCCCTCCTCCGGCGTGCCGTGGCGGGTGAGATCCCCGGCGATCAGCAGGACGTCGGCGCGCTCCTCGATGCCGTCCAGCGTCCGCCGGTACCGCCCGCGGATGTCCTCCCCGAGGTGCACGTCACCGACGGCGGCGACTCGGATCTTCACAGGGTCTCCTCCTCACCCGGTTCCCTGACCTCCACCACGGTGACCTCGTTGTGCACCGTCAGGCCGGGCGCCGTCTCACCGGCCACGGCCGCCACCTGGCGACGGCGCTCGCCGCCCTCGACCTTTCCACGCAGGTAGAGCTGGTCGCCGCGGATGTCGACCCGGATCCCCAGCTCGTGGGTGCGGTCGTCCTCGGCGAGCGCCCGCTGGACGCGGGCGGCCACGTAATGCGGTGCGTCGGGGTGTGGCGCTTCATGATGTCGAGCGTCGGACATCGGTTACCCCCTCCGATCGGATACCGTCTCGCCTGCCCGTCATGGCGAGGGCGAAACGGGAGAGGTTTGGTCCCTCGATTCGAGGATAAAACGGTGCCCTGACCGTGTTTGTCGGTGTAGCGCGCTTCGCCACCGCCGGTACGGCGCGGCGGAAAGCGCTCGCCGGCGACCCGTCATGGTCACAACTGAAGACCGCCGAAGCCCGCCGCGGCCGGACACCCGCGACACGCGCCCGCGCGCCGCGCGCGTGCCCATGCCGGGCCGCCGATCCGGCTCTCGAAGCCGGACACACAGGCGAATCGGCCGACCAGGAGGAGACCGGTGAAGATCGCGATGGTGTCCGGGCACGCGAGCCCCCTCTCCCCACGATGAGCCTCGCGCTGGTGCTACGCGCTCGGGGCATCGGGGACCTGCTCACCGCCGTCCCCGCCCTCCGCGCGCTGCGCCGCGGCGGCCTCAGCGTCGCCCTGGCGGCGCCCGAGTGCCTGCGCGACCTGGCCGCGCTGACCGGCGCGGTCGACCACATCCATCCCACGTCCGGCCTGGACGCCTTCACGTGGAACGGCCGGCGGCCGGACGTGGCGGTCAACATGCACGGACGCGGGCCGCTCAGCCACCGCCTGCTCATGGACGCGCGCCCGCTGCGGCTGTGGGCCTACGCCAACCCCGCGTTCCCCCGGCTGAAGGGCCCGCGCTGGCAGGAGCACGACCACGAGGTGGAACGCTGGTGCCGGCTCGTCAGGTGGTACGGCTCGCGCCCCGACCCCGCCGACCTCCTGCTGTCCGCGCCCGCCCACCCCTCCCCCGCCCCCGGCGGCGTGGTGATCCACCCGGGCGGGGACGACCCGGCGCGGCGCTGGCCGCCCGACCGCTTCGCCCAGGTCGCGCGTGCCGTGGCCGCGGAGGGCCTGCGCGTGGTGGTGACCGGCGGCGCCCGGGAGCGTCCCATGGCCCTGCTCGTCGCCGCCCAGGCCGTGCTGCCGCCGTCGGCGGTGCTCGCCGGGCGCACGTCGCTGGGCGAGCTGTGCGCCCTGGTGGCCGGCGCGCGGCTGGTGATCAGCGGGGACACCGGCATGGCCCGCCTGGCCACCGCCTACGGCACCCCGTCGGTCGCCGTCTTCGGGCCCCGGCCGCCGGGCCGCTGGGGCCCGCCGCCCGACCGGCCCCAGCACCTGGTGCTCGCCGGGGGCGGCGATCCGCGCGCGGTCGCCGTGGCCGACGTCGTCTCCGCCGCCCGAAAGGCCCTGTCGGCGCCGGTCCGCTGACCCATGCCCCGGCGGCGGCGCAGGTTTGGACCCGGGCCTGCACGGTAGCTCGAAGACGACGTCACGCGGCGAAAGGTCAGGACGGTGCCATCCCGCCGGCCCCGTGGTACGCCCGGGACCGCACATGACGTCAGGTTTGTCGGGTAGGGGAGGATCAGCAGAAAGGGGGACCCGGATGACCGAGACTCCGGAGCAGCGGTCCGAGACAGGCAAGCCCATGGTCAGGGCGACGCCCCGTGACGTGCTTCACATCCGCTTGGCCTCGTTCGTGGTGTTCATCGCGCTCGCGCTGGGCGTGCTCGCCTTCGTGGCGGGGGCGACGATCGTCGCCGTCGCGCTGGGTGTGGTAGCCGTGATCGCGATCGTGGACATGGTGCTGGCGATCCGCCGCCAGCGGCGCCTCGGCGGCGGAGCGCAGTCGATGACGTGAGGGGGGACGATGTGCTGACCGGCAAGGTGGTCGTCGTGACCGGCGCCAGTGGTGGCGTCGGCCGCGCGGTCGTGCGCATGCTGGGGCACAGGGGCGCCAAGGTGGCGCTCATCGCCCGCGGGGAGACCGGCCTCGCCACCGCGGCCACCGAGGTGGGCGTCGAGGGAGGCATCGCCAAGGTGTTCCCGGCCGACGTCGCCGACCACGAGCAGGTCGACGCCGCGGCGGACGCCGTCGAGGCGGAGCTGGGCCCGATCGACGTGTGGATCAACGTCGCGTTCTCGTCGGTGTTCGCCCCGTTCACCGAGGTCGAGCCGGCGGAGTTCGAGCGGACGACGGCCGTCACCTATCTCGGCTACGTGTGGGGAACTCGGGCCGCGCTGCGCAGGATGATCCCCCGCAACAGGGGCGTCATCGTGCAGACCGGCTCCGCGCTCGCCTACCGCGGCATTCCCCTCCAGTCGGCCTACTGCGGGGCGAAGCACGCGATCAAGGGGTTCACCGAGTCGGTGCGCACCGAGCTGCTCGACGAGCGCAGCGACGTGAGGATCACCATGGTGCAGCTCCCGGCCGTGAACACGCCCCAGTTCGACTGGGTGCTGTCGCGCCTGCGCCGCCACCCGCAGCCCGTGCCGCCCATCTACCAGCCCGAGGTCGCCGCCCAGGCGATCGTGTACGCCGCCGAGCATCCGTCGAGGCGGGAGTACTGGGTCGGCGGCAGCACGGTGGCCACCATCATCGGCGAGCGGCTGGCGCCGGGCCTGATCGACCGCTACCTCGGCCGCACGGGCGTGCGCTCGCAGCAGACCGACGAGAAGCGGCCCACCGGCGTCGCCAACCTGTGGGATCCGGCGGACGAGAACCGCGACTACGGAGCGCACGGCGGGTTCGACCGTCGTTCCAAGGACCGCAGCGTGCAGGTGTGGCTTTCGCAGCACCGCGGCGCCGTGCTCGCCGGCGCGGGCGGCGCCGCGCTGGCCACCCTGGCGGCGCTCAGAGGGCGCCGCTGACCCATGGTGACCAGTGCGGGCACCGGCTTCACGCCGGTGCCCGTCTTCGCGCGCCCGGGACCGTCACCGACGGTGTGCTCCCGGGGGCGGACGCGGAGAGGCCGTGCGCGGGGTCCGCGCACGGCCTTCAGTCCGGGAGGGGGCGGGCTACTTGCCGGGCCACGTCCCCGTGGCGTTCTCGATCGACTGGGCGCTCGCCCGGTCGATCGCCGCCTTGACGACACCGAAGACGGCGCCCTGGATGGCGGCGGCGAACAGCACCTCGCTCCAGCGGTACTCCTTGGAGAGGGCGTCCGGCGCGTCGTCCTTGCCGGCGACCAGCTTCCAGACCTGCTTGAAGATCATCGCGGAGACGTAGCCGCCGGCCATGCCGGACAGCGCGCTCACCGACCTGTAGGCGAGCTTCTTCACGGCTACTTCTTCCCGCGCAGCATGCGCCAGACCAGCAGCGCGCCCAGCGCGAGGGCGGCGGCGGCCCACGGGCGCTTCTTGGCCTGGGCGAGGGCCTTGTCGGTGGCGTCGCGCATCTCGGGCGGCATGTTGGCCCTGGCCTTCTCGGCCAGCTCCCCGGCGCGGCCCGCGAGCTCGCTGGCCTTCTCACCGGCGACGACCGAGAGGTCGCCCGCCTTGTCGCCGGCCCTGGACGCCAGCTCGCCGGCCTTGTCGCCGGCCTTGGCGGCGAGATCGCCCGCGCGGTCCTGCGCCTTCGCCGCGAGGTCGCCGGCCTTGTCGCCGGCCTTGGCGGCCAGGTCGCCCGCCTTCTCGCCGGCCTTGGACGCCAGCTCGCCGGCCTTGTCGCCGGCCACGGCGCCCAGCTCGGCCGCGTGCTGCTTGACGCCGGCCAGTCCGTCACTCTTGATATCCGCCATCATCTCTCCCTTCGCCATGGACCCCCGCTACCCCTTCGGCGCAGGGTCTAACGGGTTCGCGCCCGCTGGATGACCGTGAGATGAACGCAGGACTGCGGCGGGTCACCGCGCCTTCGCGGAGGCCCTCCGGTTGGCCTTCTTGATGGCCTCGACGAGCTCTTCCTTGGTCATCTTCGACCGGCCGTCGACGCCGAGCCTGGTCGCGATCTCGTAGAGGTGCTGCTTGCTGGCGTTGGCGTCCACACCCTCGGCGGTCTCGCCCTTGCTGGGCGTGCTGCGCGCGGCCTGGGCGTCGGACGGGCCCTTCTTCGCCTTCGGCTCCCAGTGGTCGCCGACCTTCTCGAAGGAGTGCTTCAGCGCGGAGAAGGCGGTGCGGTGCGCCCTCTCACCCTCGCCGTACGTCTGCACGGCGGAGTCGTGCGCCTTGATCCACGTCTCCTGGGCCTCCTTGGGCGAGCGCTCCAGGGTCGACGGCAGTTCACGCTTCGCGGGCATGGTTACCTCCTTGGCCCGTGGCGGGCGAGGCCGGCGCCGCCACGTCGGTCTGTCGGCTTCAGCCTGGCAGTCCGAGGCGCCGGCCTGCCAGAACGTTGGGCGACACCGTCCAGCTCCGGAACCTGTCATGACCTTCGCGTCAGAGGCGAGGCATGGCGGACTCCGCCCACCGGGACACGCCGCCCGATCCGCGTGCGGCGCCCACCGGCCGCGGCGCCGAGGTCCGGGCTCTTCCAGGAATCCGGACGCCGGTTACACCATGGGGTCGTCGTAGCGGCGCTCCTCGTAGACCTGGGTCCGGGTGCCGTCGGCCGGAACGACCGGCGAGACGGGGGCGACCGGGGTGTTGGTGCGGGTGACGGCGGTCCGGCGCACGGTGGTCATCCGCCAGATGCCGAACAGCAGGCCGGCGATCCCGCCGAGCATGAGGATCACGCCGACGACGTTGATGTCCACACCCGCGAGGTCGAACTCGACCGCCCAGGTGAGGATGGCACCGAGCATGATCAGGAAAATGCTTCCGGCGATGGTCATGGAATTGCCTCCTTCGGTCCTCGTCCCCCTTCTTTCCCTCCCACGAATCTCAAACGTCGCTTCCACCGGCGAACCTTCACCTATGCCGCGCACCGCGGACGGCCACGGGCTGCCGCCACACCCTTGCCCGCGTTACTCATCTGAGTTACTTTTTACTCATGCGAGTAAATCAGCCTCCGCCCAGGAAGACCGAGCCGGAGGGCACCGGCACGGACGACGCCTGCCCGCCACGCGCGGCCGGCGGGCGGAAGGACACCCCCGCGGGCGCCGCGCGACGCGCCCAGATCGTGCGGGCCGCGATCGAGACCATCGCCGAGCTGGGCTACAACCAGGCGTCCTTCGCCCGCATCGCCGCCCACGCCGGCCTGAGCAGCACACGGCTGATCTCCTACCACTTCGCGGGCAAGGAGGAGCTGATCAGGCAGATCCTCACCGAGGTCTACACCGACATGGGCGGCTTCATGACCGAACGGGTCGGCGCCGAGCGCACGGCCTCGGGCGCCCTGCGCGCCTACATCCGCTCGCTGGTCGGCTACATCGCCACGCACCGCGCGCAGATGACGGCGCTCATGGAGATCTTCCTGAACTTCCAGGGCGAGGGCGCGACCCGATCGCACGACGCCGCCGCCGACCTGGACACGCTCGAGCACGTCGAGAAGATCCTGCGGTGGGGGCAGCACGAGGGCGAGTTCCGCGCCTTCGACACCCGCGTGATGGCGATGACCGTCCAGCGCGCCATCGAGAACCTGCCCTTCCTCCTGCAGGCGGATCCCGGCCGGGACGTCGACGCCTGCGCCGACGAGATGGTCACCCTGTTCGACCTCGCCACCCGCGCCGCCCGATGACTCCCCCGCCGGACGACGCGCGGCACCACGAGACCGGAACGACCGGCGACCCCGCGACGACGACGGCCCCCGAGGTGAGGGAGCCGCACACGACCGGCGACCGGCCCGCGACGCCGTCCAAGGCGCGCCGGGTGCGCTCGGGAGCGGCGCTGGCGGTCGACATCGCGATCCCCGTCGGGCTCTACTACGTGCTGCGATGGGCGGGACTGAGCTACCAGGCCGCGCTCCTGGTCAGCGCGCTGGCCCCAGGCGTGAGCGGGCTGCTCGGCCTGCGCGGGAGACGCGGGCCGAGCCACCTGTCCATCTTCGTGTCCGTCATGACGGTGGCGACCGTCGCGACCTCGCTGATCAGCGACAGCCCTCGTTTCCTGCTCGCCAAGGAGGGGGTGCTGGCGCTCGTGTCGGGCGTGTGGATTCTGGTCAGCGCGCGGAACCGTCCTCTGGTCCTGCCCTTCGCGCGGGCGCTGCTGGGCCACCGCGTCGGCCCGGGCCGCCCGGGCTGGGACGTGCTGTGGGAGCGGCTGCCGCGCTTCCGCCGGCTGTGGCGGGTGGTCGGCGCCATGTGGGGGGTGGGGCTGATCCTCGACGCGGTCGTGCGCATCGTGATGGCCTACACGCTGCCCGTGGACGCGGTGCCCGCCCTCAACCTGGCGCAGTACGCCGTGTTCGTCGTGCTGATGCAGGTCGTCACGAACCTCTACATGGTCCCCGCCGGTCTCTACAACCCCTGGTCACGCCTGTACGAACCGCTGCGGCGCGAGCGGGACGCCGCCGCCGCGGCGGCCGGCGCCGGCCCCTGACCGCGCGGGCCCTTCCGCCCAGCGCGGAAGGGCGCCGGCTCGCCGGGCCGCCGACCTAGGGTCGCGGTATGGAGATCACCGAGCTTCGCCCCGGCCTTCACCTGCTCCAGCCCCGCTTCGGCCAGGCGTACCTGTGGCGCGACGGCTCCTCGCTGACCCTGGTCGACACCGGCATCGCGGGCTCGGGCGAGGAGATCGCCGAGGCCCTCACCACGCTGGGTCACCGCAGGAGCGATCTCACCCGCGTGGTGCTGACCCACTTCCACGAGGACCACACCGGCTCGGCGGCCGAGATCAGGGCCTGGGGCGGGGTGGCCGTCCTGGCGCACCGGCTGGAGGCGCCCGTGATCCGCGGGGACGTGCCGGGCCCGCCGCCCGACTTCCTCGACTGGGAGCGCGAGCTGCACGCCCGCGTCGCCTCGGGCCTGCCGCCGGCCCCGCCCTGCCCCGTCGACCACGAGCTCGACGACGGCGAGGTCATCGACTTCGGCGGCGGGGCGCGCGTCGTCGCCACGCCCGGGCACACCGACGGCAGCATCGCCGTCCACCTGCCCCGCCACGGCGTGCTGTTCACCGGCGACACCGTGGCGCACGTGGACGGGCGGGTGACGCTGGGCGTCTTCAACCTCGACCGCGAGCGCACCATGCGGTCGTTCCGCGACCTTGCCGGGCTCGACACCTCGCTCGCCTGCGTGGGGCACGGCGCGCCCGTCACCGGCGACGTCCCCGCCGCGCTCAAGGCGGCGGCCCGCGACTTCGCGTGATCACCGCACCGGTGGCGGCCCGTGGGAAGGACGGGCCGCCACCGGTGCGCGTGCGTCAGTGGATGGCCTGGAAGGCCCGGCCCGCCGGGGTGGCGCTGCCGTCACTGTGGAACAGGCCGCTGCTGGGCTTGTCGTCGTCGGCGCCGAGGCCGAACCAGGCGTAACGCTGCACGTACGGCAGCGACTCCAGCATCTCGGCCGACGCGGTGACGAACGCCGCCTGCTGCGCCTCGGTGGGGAACCTGACGCCGTTGGAGAAGTCGATCAGGGCGTACTCCGTCAGCCAGATCGGCTTGCGGTACCGGTTGTAGACGTTCTGGATGTACGACTTGAGCTGGCCCACCGCGGCCTCGGTGCGGAAGTCGCCGCCGTACCAGTGCAGGGTGATGAAGTCGACCCGGTAGTTCCGCTCGGCCGCGCCGGTCATGAACCGGTCGAGCCAGCCGCCCGCGCGGTCGCCGCCCCAGGCGACGGCGGGGCTGCCCAGCACCTTTCCGGCGTTCATCAGCTTGGGCCACAGCGACAGCGCCTGGTCCACGCTCATGTTCGACTGCTCGGCGAAGTCGGGCTCGTTGAAGCCCAGCAGGTACGGGCCCGCGGCCTTGGCCTGGGCGAGGTTCGCCTCGGTGACGCTGGCCGCCCCCCAGATCATCGGAACGAACTGCGTCCCGGCGGGCGTGGTGACGCCGTTGTGGTTGACGGCCCAGGTGTAGTACCAGCTCGCCTTGGAGTTGGCGAGCGCGGTGCTCACGCCGGGCATCTGCCACACGCCCACGCCCTTCTTGGCGGAGGCGGCGGAGGGCTTGGTGGGCGTCTTGCTCGGGCTCGCACTGGGCGCCGGCTTGGTCGGCGTGGTGCTCGGCGCCGGCTTGGTCGGCGTGGTGCTCGGCGCGGGCTTGGAGGGGCTGGAGCTGGGGGCGGGCCTGGTCGGGGTGGCGCTGGGCGCCGGGGTGGCCGAGCCCTCGCCGAAGACCTGGAACTCCCAGAGCGAGACCCCGTACCGGGTGGCCCGCTTGGTGGAGTACAGCCGCACGTACCGGGCGCTGGCCGACACGTCCAGCGTCTGGACGCCGCCCTTGCCGGCGGTCGTGGAGTAGACCGTCTTCCAGCCGCCGCTTCCCGTGGAGGTCTGGACGCGGAACGCGGTGGCGTAGGCGCGCTCCCAGTTCAGCACGATCCTGTCGATCTCGGCGACCTCGCCCAGGTCCACCCGCAGCCACTGCTTGTCGCTGAAGGCGCTGGACCAGCGGGTGCCGCTCTTGCCGTCCACCGCCGCGGCGGGCGACAGCGCCGTCCCCTCCGAGGAGGAGGCGGTCACGGTGCGGCCTTGGGACAGGGGGGCTTCGGCGGCACCGGCGGGCAGGGCTCCGTTCACCAGCGACGCGCCCAGCACCGCCGCCAGCGTGACGGCGGACGCGACCGGGCGAAGCCGCCGACGGGCCGTGCGACCCGCTGTGATGCCGTGCGGAACAGTTGCACTCATGATGGGGATGAGGTCCTTCGTCGGGGACATGGGGTTCACTCCTGTACAGGAGACCGCCCGTCCTCACCCGGACAACACAAACCTCACCGGTTTCTCAGACTCCCGCCGACGAGGTGCGCGGCCCGGGGCCGTCCGCCGCCGCCTCCCCCTGGTCGCCGGTCGCCAGCGCGCGGCTGAGCGCGGCCCGGCGCAGCAGGAACGCGAGCCCGGCCAGCGTCGCGAGCAGGCCGAGGCCGAGGTAGTAGAGGTCCTCGGGCACGACCTCGGCCAGGCGCACCACCCCGCTGCCCAGGCCGCCGCCGAGCGCGGCGAACAGCCAGTACACACCGACGACCCGGCCCATGAACGGGCGGGGCAGCACGTCGGCCAGCGCCGAGATGGTGACCGCCGCGACCACGACCTCGCCGCACGCGTGGGTCAGGTAGACGACGATGAGCCAGAGCGGGGAGATCCTCGCGCCCCCGGCCGCGAGCCCGGCCGCCACCGACATCAGCAGGAACCCGCCGCCCACCAGCAGCAGGCCGGTGGCGAACTTGACCGGGACGTGGCGTCGGCCGCCGATGCGGGGCAGCGCCGAGGCGATCATGGGCGCGAGCACCAGGATGAACAGCGGGGTCGCGGCCTGGAGCCAGCCGACCGGCACCCGGAAGCCCAGGACGTCCAGGTCGACGTGGTCGCGGGCGAACAGCGTGAGCAGGGACGCCGCGTGCGCGATGATCATCCAGAAGAGCGCGCTCCCGAGCAGCACCGCCAGGAACGCGCGGAGCCGGCGCCGGTCGGCCCCGCTCAGCTCGCGGTTCCGGTACAGCATGAGGTAGCCGGCGGGCGGCAGGACCACGCTGAGCAGCCCGGTGCACATGATCGCCGTTCGCGGGCCCAGGGCGCCCGCGATCGCCAGGGCCGCCAGCACCACCGCCAGCACCGTGCCGGCGACCGCCGCCCGGGCGGCGGCGACGCGGCGCTCCTGGGCGCCCAGCGGGCGCGGCGGCCGGTCGCCGACGCCGCCGAACTGGGCCGCCGCGGACGCGAGCACGGCGCCGGTGGCGAGCGCGGCCACCGCCGCGACCGAGAAGCCCAGGTGCCAGCTCACCCGCTCACCGAGGTAGCCGGTCACCAGCGGCGCGATCAGCGCGGACACCTGGACGCCGACGTACATGAGCGAGATGCCCGACTCGCGCCCCCTGCTGCCGCCGAACATCAGGTTGATCAGCGCCTGGTGGTTCGGCTTGAACAGGCCGCCGCCGATAGCCAGCACGCCCAGCCCCACCGCCGTCATCACCCCGGAGGGGACGGCGAGCATCAGGTAACCCGCACCGCTGAGCAAGGTGCCCGCCAGCATCGCCGGCCGCTGGCCGAGCAGCCGGTCGCCCGCCCAGCCGCCGCCGAGCGACAGCAGGAACATCAGGCCGATCCACGCCCCGAACAGGGACGCGGCGTCGGCGGCGGCCAGGCCGAGCCCGCCCTGCGAGAGCGGGGCCGCCGCGTACAGCACCAGGATGGCCTGCATGCCGTAGAAGCCGAAGCGTTCGAGGGTGTCGGTGACGAAGAGCGTGCCGTACCAGCGCGGCATCGCGCGCACCGACACCACGCCGTCGTACCCGTCACCGGTCCCGGGGGCCCCGCCGGCTGTCACCTTGTCCATGCGCGTCCTCCTCAGCACGAACCCTCGGTGACACCTGTACGCGCACGGACTCGAGAATCCCTGGCGGACCGCACGAGCCTCCCGAGAAGACGCCGCGTCCGCGCTCAGCGGTCGCCGCGACAGGAAGCGGCGAAGACCCGGGTGGTCAGGGCCTTTCGTCGCGGGACGCGCCCGAGGTGGCGCGCCGGGCTCAGGGGCGGACGACTCCGACCAGGCGGCCGCGCCAGTAGGAGTCGAACGGGACGATCTTGACGACGTCGCCCGTGCGGGGGGCGTGCACGATCTTGCCGTCGCCGGCGTAGATGCCCATGTGGCCGAGGCCGTTGGTGAACACCAGGTCGCCGGCCTGGAGGTCGTTCACCGACACCCGCCGCTTGGCGCCCCACGCCCACTGCTGGTAGGTCGTGCGGGGCAGCTTGACCCCGCCCTTGGCCCAGGAAGCCTGGGCGAACCCGGAGCAGTCGTAGGAGTCCGGCCCGGTCCCGCCGAACCGGTACGGCTTGCCCACCTGCTTGTACGCGAACTGGAGCGCCACCCTGGCGTTGCCGGACGCGGGCCCCTTGTAGGTGACGCCGGCGCTGTTGGGGTTGCCCGCGTTGAACCGGTTGAGCCGCCGGAGCAGGCGTTCCTGCTCGCCGACCAGCTTCTCGACCTCCTTGCGCTCGCCGCGCACCTCGTCGAGCAGCTCGGTGAGGTCGTCGTAGGCGCCCTTGGCCTTGTCGCGGCGCTCGCGCAGCCCGCGCGTCGCGACGTCGAACTCCTCCAGCGTCTCGGCCTGCTCCGCCGACACCTGGCCGGCCACGGCGAGCCCGGCGAGCAGCCCCGACGGGTCGTCCTGGGAGACCACGCCGGCCACGCTCATGAGCTGCCCGTACTGGTACATGCCCGAGGCCGCCGTGACGACGCTCTCGCGAAGGTCCTCGACCTTGGCGCGCTCGGCCTTCAGCTCGTCGTCCAGCTTCTGGTAGCCCTTCCTGGCCTTCTTGTACCTGTCGTCCACCGTGTTGTAGCGCTCGACCATCTTCTCGGCCTGGCCTTCGAGCTTCGCCAGCTTGGCCTCGGCCTGGGCGACGGTGGGACGCGGCTCGGCGATCGCGCTCCCCGGAGAGGTCAGCAACACGGCGGCGGCCAGCCCGGCCGCCACCGGAACGACTTTCTTCCGGACGCTAAGCACGGGCACCGCGATTCCCTTCCCAGATGACCTGCGCCGTCACCCGCTACGCGGACATGCGCGCATACGGGCACGGCGATTCGCACCAGGAGGTACGCGGCGCGGCGGCGGCCGGTTCACCGGAGACGGCACCGAATTTCGCGGCGGGATCTCGGCGGGTTCGCGCCGGGCCCTCAGGTCACGGAGCGAGGGCCTCCCGCACCTGCCCGCCCGCCAGGCGCAGGTGACGGGAGGTGTGCACGGCCTTGAGCATGCGCCGGTCGTGGGTGACCAGCAGCAGGGTGCCGGCGTAGGAGTCGAGCGCCGACTCGAGCTGCTCGATGGCCACCAGGTCGAGGTGGTTGGTGGGCTCGTCGAGCACAAGCAGGTTCACCCCTCGCGCCTGGAGCAGCGCGAGCGCGGCGCGGGTGCGTTCGCCGGGCGACAGGGTGGCCGCCGGCCGCAGCACGTGGGCGGCCCGCAGCCCGAACTTCGCCAGCAGCGTGCGGACGTCGGCGGGGGCGAGGTCGGGCACGGCGGCGCCGAAGGCGTCCAGCAGGGGCTCGTCGCCGAGGAACAGGGCGCGGGCCTGGTCGACCTCGCCCACCACCACACCCGGGCCGAGCGCGGCGTTCCCCTCGTCGAGCGGCACCCGGCCGAGCAGCGCGGCCAGCAGGGTGGTCTTGCCCGACCCGTTGGCCCCGGTGACCGCCACCCGCTCGGCCCACCCGACCTCCAGGTCGACCGGGCCCAGCGTGAACCCGCCGCGCCGGACCACCGCCCCGCGCAGGGTGGCGACCACCGCGCCCGCCCGGGGTGCCGCGGCGATCTCCATGCGCAGCTCCCACTCCTTGCGGGGCTCCTCGACCGCGTCGAGCCGTTCGATCAGCCGCTCGGTCTGGCGGGCCTTGGCCGCCTGCTTCTCGGTGGCCTCGCTGCGGAACTTGCGCCCGATCTTGTCGTTGTCGGGCGCCTTGCGCCGGGCGTTCTTCACGCCCTTCTCCATCCACGCCCGCTGCGTGCGCGCCCTGGCCTCCAGCCCGGCGCGGGTGTCGGCGAACTCGTCGTACTCGGCGCGGGCGTGGCGGCGCGCGACCTCCCGCTCGGTCAGGTACGACTCGTAGCCGCCGCCGTAGACGTTGACCTGCTGCTGGGGCAGGTCGATCTCGACGACCCTGGTCACCGTGCGGGACAGGAACTCGCGGTCGTGGCTCACCACCACCGTCCCGGCGCGCAGGCCGGTGACGAAGCGCTCCAGCCGGTCGAGCCCGTCGAGGTCGAGGTCGTTGGTGGGCTCGTCCAGCAGGAACACGTCGTAGCGGCTCAGCAGGAGGGACGCCATGCCCGCCCGCGCCGCCTGCCCGCCGGAAAGCGCGGTCATCGGGCGGTCGAGCCCGACCGTGAGGCCCAGTTCGGCGACGACCTCCTCGGCGCGCTCGGCGAGGTCGGCGCCGCCCAGGGCGAGCCAGCGCTCCAGGGCGGTGGAGTAGGCGTCGTCGGAGCCCGGGCGGCCCTCCACCAGGCCCTCGGTGGCGGTGTCGAGCTCGCGCTGCGCGGCGGCGACCCCGGTGCGCCTGGCGAGGAAGGCGTCGACGGTCTCGCCGGGGCGGCGCTCGCGCTCCTGCGGCAGGTAGCCCACGACCGCCGACGGCGGGCTGAGCTGCACGGAGCCGTGCTCGGGGGCGGTCAGGCCGGCCAGGATGCGCAGCAGCGTCGTCTTGCCCGCCCCGTTCACGCCGACCAGGCCGATGACGTCCTCCTGGGCGACGGCGAGGTCGAGGCCGGAGAAGAGGGACCTGTCGCCGTGCCCGGCGGCGAGGTCCTTGGCGACGATGGTGGCGGTCATGGTGAAACGCTAACCCCTTCTCCGGCCTGGGCGGGCATGACCCCGCAGGGACCCTGGCAGACGTTCCCGCCCGGCGGCGCCGCCGCTACCATCGCCATGTGACGAGCGGCGGCGTGGCCAGTGGCAGACTCATGGCGATCAGCGATCTCCACGTCGCCTACCCGGAGAACCGCCAGATCGTGCAGGATCTGTGGCCGGAGTCCGACGCCGACTGGCTGATCGTCGCCGGCGACGTCGGCGAGTTCTTCGCCGACATCGAGTGGGCGCTCTCCCTGCTCAAAGACCGATTCGCCACCGTCATCTGGGCGCCGGGCAACCACGAGCTGTGGACCCCCAAGGGCGATCCCGTGCAGCTGCGCGGCGAGGAGCGCTACCGCCATCTGGTCGACATGTGCCGGCGCCTCGGCGTGCTCACCCCCGAGGATCCCTACGCCGTCTACGAGGGGCCCGGCGGGCCGGTGACGATCGCCCCGCTGTTCGTGCTGTACGACTACTCCTTCCGGCCGCCGGGCACCACCAAGGAGGAGGCGCTCGCCTGGGCGCAGAAGAGCGGCGTCGTCTGCACCGACGAGTTCATGCTGCATCCCGACCCGCACCCGTCGCGCGACGCCTGGTGCCGGGCCCGGCTGCACGAGACGCGCATCCGGCTGGACGCCCGCGACCCCGACCTGCCGACGGTCCTGGTGAACCACTTCCCCATGGTCCGCGCGTCGACCGACATCCTGCACTACCCGCAGTTCGCGCAGTGGTGCGGAACGGTCGAGACCGCCGACTGGCACCTGCGCTACAACGCGGCGACCGTCGTCTACGGCCACCTGCACATCCCGAGGACCACCTGGCACGACGGCGTCCGCTTCGAGGAGGTCTCGCTCGGCTACCCGCGTGAGCGCCGCCAGTACGGCTGGGACGGCGCCAAGGCGATCCGGCGCATCCTCCCGGCGCCGCAGGGGGCCAACGCGTGATCGAGAGCATCCTCCCCTCGTACGTGGCGTCGGTCGACATGTTCGACGACCCGGCGGACGCGCCGCTCTTCCCCGAGGAGGAGCAGATCATCTCGGCGGCCGTCGACAAGCGCCGCAAGGAGTTCACCACCGCGCGGCTGTGCGCGCGGCGCGCGATGGCGCGCCTCGGCGTGCCCGCCGCGCCCATCCTGCCCGGGCTGCGGGGCGAGCCCCAGTGGCCGAAGGGTGTCGTGGGCAGCATGACGCACTGCGCGGGCTACCGGGGCGCGGTGCTCGCCCTCTCCACGCGCGCCACCACGATCGGCGTCGACGCCGAGCCCCACGAGGCGCTGCCGCCGGGCGTCCTGGACGCGGTGTCGCTGCCGGCCGAACGCGAGCACCTGCGCGAGCTCTCCCGCCGCAACCGGCACGTCTGCTGGGAGCGGCTGCTGTTCAGCGCCAAGGAGTCGGTGTACAAGGCGTGGTTCCCGCTGGCGCAGCGCTGGCTCGACTTCGAGGAGGTGGCGATCGAGCTCGACGACGACCGCCGTTCCTTCCACGCCCGCATCCTCGTGACGGGCCCCTGGGTCAACGGCGCCAAGCTGACGGGCTTCTCCGGCCGCTGGCTGGTCCGCGACCGCCTGATCCTCACCGCCATCGTCCTGCCCGCCCCGGCTCCGCGCCCCCGCGCCTTCCCCGTACTCCCGCCCGAGCGCCCGGCCCTGCCCGACCCGCCGGCCCTCTGACCCACCCCCGCGGAACGTCGCGCCCGGTGAGAGGATCAGGGGTCGTCGAAGAGGGATCCATCCCGCGGAAGGGTGCCGCCGCATGCCCGTGATCGTCCCGCCGGTCGCCGATGAGCGCGAAGGCCTCCTCGGTTACCTCGCCCAGCACAGGTACGTTCTCCGCACCGCCGCCCACGGGCTGACCGACGAGCAGGCCCGGGCCACGCCCACCGCCTCCGCGCTGAGCGTCGGCGGCCTGATCAAGCACTGCGCGTCCGTGGAGCGGACCTGGATGAACACCATCCGGCGCGGCCCGCGCCCCTCGCCGGACGCCTACCAGAAGGGGTTCGTCATGGGCCCCGGCGAGACGCTCGACGGCGTGCTGGCCGAACACGAGTCGGCCGCCCGGGAGACCGACGAGGTCGTGCGTGGCATCGCCGACCTCGGGCAGGCGGTCCCGGCGCCCAGGGGCGTGCCGTGGTGCCCCCCGGACGTCGAGGCCTGGTCGGTGCGCTGGGTCCTGCTCCACCTGATCACCGAGACGGCCCGGCACGCCGGCCACGCCGACATCGTCCGCGAGTCGATCGACGGCGCCACGGCCTACCCGCTCATGGCGGCGGCCGAGGGCTGGCCGGCCACGTCGTGGATCCAGCCGTGGCGGCCCGGCGAGGCCGCCGAGTAGCGGTTCCGGTCAGCGGTTGCCCCGATTGCCCAAGAATCTCACCAAACCTGGGCAAGGTTCACTTCGGCGGCGTTCGCCGTGCCGAGCCATCGGGTACGGGAGGAAGACGGTATTCAGCGGTCTCGCTCCGCGAGGGGGGATCACGATGGCCTCCGTCGGTCTGCTCGTGCGTCTGTACGCCCGCCCCGGCAAGGAGCACCTGGTCGCGCGGCTACTGCGCGACGTGCTGGACCAGGTCGAGGAGGAGCACGAGACAACCGCCTGGTTCGCGGTACGCATCAACTGCACCACCTTCGGCGTCTTCGACGTCTTCGACGACGACGACGCCCGCCGGGCGCACCTGGCGGGCAGGGTCGTCGGCGCCCTTCAGGCGAGGTCCGACGAGTTCCTCAGCCGCCCGGCGACCATCGAACGCGTGGACGTCCTCGCCGCCAAGCTCCCCGCGGGCGCCTCCGCCCGGCTCCCCGTCTGAACCCGCCCGGTTCTAGCGCGCCGCGGGGCCTCCGCCGTTGGCACGGGCGGGGAGGCGCCAGCCGATGATCTCTATCAGGCGGCGCATGCGCGGTGGGATGTTGCGCAATTCGGGCGGGCTGCCCTGGGGGACGCCGCTCCCGACCGGAGCGGCGGCGTGCGCGGGCTCGGCCGCGTCGACCGGCGAGCGGCTGCCGTACCAGCGCGTCTCCGGCAGGGCGTACGGCTGGAGCAGGGCGCGGAGCCCGGAGAGGTCGACGAAGGTCACTCCGGCGACGTCGACGGCCAGCTCACCGTGCTCGGCGGTCGCGGCGGCCAGCCCGGCCGCGAGATGGGCGCTGTTGGAGAAGTCGATGTCACCGGTCAGCCGCACCTCTCCCGGGGCGACCAGGGCGACACGCAACCGCTCGTCGTCGTAGAGCATGTTCACCGCGGTTCTCCCGCCGCAGATCGATGTGTCCTCCATGGCCGGGTGGCACGTGACGCGCCACACCGGTGCACCGGCTTTACACAGCCGTTCCATTATACGTGAAACAGGATTCGCCTATCCCCTATCGTGTGTCGGAGGGGTGCCCCGGGCCGCCTGCGGACGGGGCGGGCACGGGGCGGCCGGCGTCCGCGCCGCGGGCCGGCCGGAACCCGCCCGCGGCGCCCGCGGGCGAGGCCGGCCGGGTTACGGTGGCCCCAGGCTCCCCCGCCCTCCCGGGCGGGTGCCGCGGGGCGGCAGAATGCTCAGGGGGCCGGTGACACCCCGGTGAGAACCGAAGGAGGACACCATGCTGCCTTGGCGGGCCGATCTCGTCGGACGCATCGACGAGCACGTGATCGAGAGCGAGCTGCTGCGCGGCAACCCGCTGGGCGACCCGCACGAGCGTCCGCTGTGGGTGTACGTGCCGCCGGGATACGACGAGGAGCCCGACCGGCGGTACCCCTGCGTGTACGTCATCCAGGGGTACACCGGTCACCTGGCCATGTGGCGCAACCGCATGCCGTTCCGCCGCCCGTTCCCCGAGACCGCCGACGACGTGTTCGCCCGGGGCGAGGCGCCGCCGGTGATCGTCGTCTACGTGGACGCCTGGACGTCCTACGGCGGCAGCCAGTTCGTCGACTCGCCGGGCACGGGGCGCTACCACTCCTACCTCTGTGACGAGGTGGTGCCCTGGGTCGACGCCCGCTACCGCACCATGGCCGAGCGCGACCGGCGCGCGATCACCGGCAAGTCGAGCGGCGGATTCGGCGCGATGATCACCCCTATGCTGCGCCCGGACGTCTTCGGGGCCCTGGCCACCCACGCGGGCGACGCGCTGTACGAGTACTGCTACCTGTCGGAGTTCGCCAAGGGCGCCCGCTACCTTCGCGCCTACGACGGCGACATCCACCGGTGGTGGAAGGAGTTCCGGTCGCGCACGGCGTTCACCGAAGAGGCGGACGACGCACTGCTGATGATCATGGGCTGTTCGGCGGCCTTCTCGCCCCGCCCCGACGGAGTGCCGGAGCTTCCCTTCGACCCGCACACCGGCGCGCTGCGCGACGAGGTCTGGCAGCGCTGGCTCGCCTGGGACCCTGTGCGCATGGTGCCCGCCCACGTCGAGGCGCTCAGGTCGATGCGGGCCATCTGGATCGACGCGGGAACGCGGGACGAGTACTTCCTCGACCTCGGCGCCCAGGCATTCCACCAGGCGCTGCTGGACAACGGAATCCCGAAGGACACCATCCGCTTCGAGCTCTTCGACGCCGGCCACGGCGCCATCGACTACCGCTACCCCATGTCCCTGGCCTGGCTCGCCGAACGCCTGTCGGACTGACCACGAGCGCCTCTCTGCATCACAAAACAGAAATAATTCCTTAAAGGGGGACAATTAGTAATCGTCCCTTTACCGGCCGAGCGGCATCCCGTACCTTCGGGAGTCACGCTCCCGGGCTGGCCTGGGCGAACCCACGTGCACACGACCCGGCGCCGCCGCCCGTCAGGAATCCCGGCCCGCGTGCGGACGTGAGCTGGAACGCTCCACCGGGACGTCACCGTGAGCGACCGCGCCGCTCCCCCGCGAAAGGTGACCGCAGCATGCATGTCCACCCCCAAGGCCACATCACCGTCGGCGACCCCGGCGCCGGCCCCGCGGCCTACGAGGACGCCGCCACGCTGCTCCAGCTCACGGCGGCCCTCCACGAGGACCGCCCCTGGCTCGTCGCCGAGCTGACACGCCTCCTGCGGGACATGCTCGCCCCCAAGGTCACCTACGCGTTCCGGCACGACCGGCAGCTCTTCCAGTGGCTGCTGGTCCGCCTCGTCACCTCCGACCTGCTGCCCCGGGTCAGCGCGCCGGCCACCCCCGCCGACGCGAAGGGGCTGAGGGACCTCCGTCAGAAGCACGCCCTCATCGAGGCCCAGCGCGCCATGTTCGCCACGGCGGGGAACCAGAGCGGGCCCTTCGCCTTCCTCGGCCAGCACTACCGTCTGCA
This sequence comes from Sphaerisporangium sp. TRM90804, assembly GCF_029846175.1. Taxonomy (GTDB): domain Bacteria; phylum Actinomycetota; class Actinomycetes; order Streptosporangiales; family Streptosporangiaceae; genus Sphaerisporangium. The sequence goes on from NZ_JARWAC010000015.1 coordinate 103,429, forward strand.
GCGCGCGGAGCAGAACCACTACGACGTCTCGCTGAACGGCAAGATCGTGCGGTACAAGAAGAAGCTCACCGTGCAGGCGGCACAGCGAATCGTCGAGGCCCTGCGCACAGGCGCCCCGGGCGCCGTCGGCGCCAGCACCCAGCAGGTGGACGAGTTCGTCTGCGCCTTCCTCGCCGAGCCGACCCGCTGGCGCGAGGAGCAGGTCTTCAACCTCCTGGCCCTCTCCTCCACCCTCAACGGCCCCCTGACGGGCGCCGACGACGCCTCGGCCCTGCCCATGACCGCCGCGAACACCTGGGAGCCCACCCTGCGGGAACTAGGCCCCCAGACCCCGGTCCGAGCCGTCCACTTCGCCGGCGCCGTGGGCCTCCTGACCCACATCGACCAGGCCCTGACCACCGCCACCGACCGCCCCGCCTTCCTGGCCGAGGTCCGCGCCCACTACGACATCCCCTGACGACGGCGCGGCCTCCGGTGCGATCAGGCCTCTTCGGGGACCAAGGGCTTGGGGTCGGGGGTGCGGGCGCGCAGGCGGTCGAGGCGGGACATGACGGGTGTGGCGGTGACACCGTGCAGGACCACGGAGGCCAGGACGGTGAAGCAGGCCACGGCCCAGAGCTGCTCCTCGGGGATGCCGAAGTCGGCCTGGTTGAGGGCGTAGGCCAGGTAGTACAGCGAGCCGATTCCCCGGATGCCGAAGAACGAGGTCACGGCGCGCTCGCGCAGGCCGGTGCGGCCGCCCAGCTGGGTGAGCCAGCCGGCCGCCGGGCGGATGACCAGCAGGAGGAGCAGGCCGACGGCGGCGCCCTGCCAGGTGAGCGCGGCGAGGCCGCCGGCGGCGACGAAGCCGCCGAGCAGGAGCAGCAGCCAGGCGGTGAGCAGGCGCTCGACCTGCTCGATGAAGCCGTGCAGGACGGCGTTGTAGCCGTGGGCGCGTTCGGCGTTCCTGATCGTGCAGGCGGTGACGAAGACGGCGATGAAGCCGTAGCCGTGGACGAGTTCGGTCATGCCGTAGGCCAGGAAGGTGGCCGCCAGGGCGACGAAGCCGTCGCGGTGCTCGGCCAGGCGCAGGTTCTCCCGCTGGGTGTGGAAGAACAGGCGGCCGAGGAGGGCGCCGATCAGCAGGCCGCCGAGCACGCCCGCGGCCGTCCGGTACAGCACGTCCACCAGCGCCCACTCGCCGAGCCACCCCGTGCCGCCGGCGGCGGCCAGCGCGATGGCGGCGTAGACGATGGGGAAGGCCAGGCCGTCGTTGAGTCCGGCCTCCGAGGTGAGGGAGAAGCGCACCTCGTCGTCGGCGTTCTCGGCGTCGACCGGCTCGCCCACCTGCACATCGGACGCGAGCACCGGGTCGGTCGGCGCGAGCACCGCGCCGAGCAGCAGGGCCGCCGCGATCGGCAGCCCCATGAGCAGCGCGGCCGCGGTGGCGACGGCGGCGACCGTCAGCGGCATCGTGAGGCCCAGCAGCCGCCAGGTGGTCGACCAGCCGCGCAGGGAGACCCTGCGGTTGATCGCCAGCCCGGCCCCCATCAGGGAGATCACCACGCAGATCTCGGTGATGTGCTCCAGGGCGACCCGGTGGGCGACCGGGTCCGGTTCGGGTAGCGGAAGCGGCAGCAGGAAGATCAGGACGCCGCCGATGACGCAGGCCAGGGGCAGGGAGAACGGCCGCCGGCTGAGCACCGCCGGCAACACCGCGGCGAGCAGCGCGCCCGCGCCCCCGAGGGCGAAGATCAGGTCAGGGTTGGTCATCGCCGGTCCACCTGCCCGTCAGACCGGCGAATATCTATGAATTGCCACACAAAGCCAGCCAGATCAGCAGCGACCGGGCCGGTACTCGGCCGCGGTCCATAGAGCGCGGCGCGACGGAGACGACGACCCCCCGCCACGCTGAGGATCGTCCTTCCACCGCGACGCCCCCGGGCGCGGCCGGTGCAGTTACCTCCACCCCTCGTGTGCAACTGGGTGCATTCCCCCGCCCCCGCCGAGCTCCTAGCGTCGGGGGAGGCGGCGTTTCCGGTACGTACCAGGGGGTTCACATGAGCGAGGTCACCCGGCGGGGGTTCATCGGCGGCACGGCGGCGCTCGGCGGCGGGGTGGTGGCGGCGGGGATCGCCGAGCCCGCGGCGGCCAGGGCGGGGGCGGCGGGCGCGGCGGGGGCGGCGCCGCCGCTCGGGCCGGTCGTCGTGCGGCCGGCTGACCCCCGTTACGGGGATCTGGCGGTGCGCAGGACGAACCAGCGGTTCCGTCACGAGCCGGAGTACTTCCACCTCGTCGGCTCCACCGAGCAGGTGGTCAAGGCGGTCGGCGACGCCGTGCGCGCGAACCGGCGGGTCACCGTGCGCAGCGGCGGCCACTGCTACGAGAACTTCGTCGGCGAGGGGGCGCAGGTCGTGATCGACCTGTGCGAGATGTCGGAGGTCTACTTCGACGAGGAGCGCGGCGCGTTCGCCGTCGAGGCCGGCGCCACTTTGATGCAGACCTACCGGAAGCTCTACCTGGGCTGGGGCGTCACGATCCCCGGCGGCCAGTGCGGGGGCGTGGCCGCCGGCGGCCACATCGCGGGCGGCGGGTACGGCCCGCTGTCGCGGCGCGACGGCCTGACGGTCGACTACCTGCACGCCGTGGAGGTCGTGGTGGTGGATCGCTCGGGACGGGCCCGGGCGGTGGTGGCGACCAGGAACCCGGCCGACCCCAACCACGACCTGTGGTGGGCGCACACCGGGGGCGGCGGCGGGAACTTCGGCGTCGTCACCCGGTACTGGATGCGCGACCCCGGCGCCAGGGGGAACGACCCGGGCAGGCTGCTGCCGAAGCCTCCGGCCACCGTCCTGTCCGGCACGGCCGTCTGGTCGTGGAACGGCATGGACCGGGAATCGTTCCGCAGGCTGCTGCGCAACCACGGCGAGTGGCACGAGCGCAACAGCGCTCCGGGAGGCCCGTACGCCACCCTGTGGGGCTCGCTGCTGATCCCCGGCCGCCAGGCGGGCGACGACCCGGGCGGGATGCTGCTCCCCGCGCAGATGGACGCGGGGGTGCCCGGGGCGGAGAAGCTGATGGGCGACTTCTTCGCCGCCGTCGCCGAGGGCGTCACCCCCGAGGTGTTCGTCACGCCGTTCGAGCGGTACCCGTGGTTCCAGGCGGCGCGCACCCTGTCGCTGGGCGAGGAGGCGGAGTCGGGGCGCTACAAGGGCAAGTCCGCCTACCTGCGCGCGCGCTTCACCGAGGAGCAGGCCGACGTCGCCTACGACCACCTCGGCACCCCCGGGGACGTCTCGTCGAGCGGCCTGCTGTGGCTCCTTTCGTACGGCGGCGCGGTCAACGCGGTGGCCCCGTCGGCGACGGCGACCGCGGAGCGCTCGTCGATCCTCAAGGTGCTCCACCTGAGCACCTGGGACGCGAGCCGGGACGGCGCGGCGCACCTGGAGTGGATCCGCCGGTTCCACCGGCAGACCTTCGCCGGCACCGGCGGCGTACCGGTGCCCGGCGGCAACCTCGGCGGCGCCTACATCAACTACCCGGACGCCGACCACGCCGACCCTCGGTGGAACACTTCCGGCGTGCCGTGGTCGACGATCTACTACGGGGACAACTACCCCCGCCTCCAGCGGGTGAAGGCCCGGTGGGACCCGCGCGACGTCTTCCGCCACGCCCTGGCGATTCGCCCCCCGGCCCGCCCGTGAGCGGTGCCACGGGAAGATCGCGGAGGTGACGGACCCCGGCGGGAGGGCGGGAAGTGACGGACCGCCCCCGGCCAGCGGCCCGCGAGAGGGCCTGAAATGACTGCGGGCACCCTCGTCGGTGACGAGAATGCCCTTGTCATCGGCCTTGGCCGTGGTGCGCCGCCAGGGACTCGAACCCCGGACCCGCTGATTAAGAGTCAGCTGCTCTAACCAACTGAGCTAGCGGCGCGTGACTACGGTGACTTTAGCAGCCCCGGCGAGGGCGCGCACATCGTGTGCGATGGGGGGTGGCCAGGCGCTCGCCGGCGGGGCGACGGCGGGGGTCCGGCGGCGAAGGGTGCTTCAGCGGTCACTCGACGGTGGCGGCCACGGGGGTGGCCGGGGCGGCGGGGGGCGTGGCGGGGTCGTTGTCGCGGACGCTCCAGGCGCCGCTGGAGAAGGGGACGGGGTGGTCCTTCTTGCCCACGCCCGGGCCCCACTTGGTCACGACGTACTCGACCTCGACGTGGCCCGGCCCGAAGCCGGCGACCGTCAGGGTGGACATGTTGAAGCTGCCGCCGACCAGTTCGGCGAAGGTCTTGCCGTCCATGTCGAGCATGACGCCGTTGTTCGACGGGATGCCGGGGCCGCGGTCGCCGATGAAGAACGGGGCCTTCTTGCCCTTGTAGATCACGTAGCCCTCGGTGAGGAGGGGCCAGCTCGGGCTGGCGAACAGGCCCTTCTGCATGGGCTTGCCGCTGGCAGGGAGGCCGGTGTCGCCCATGCGGCCGGAGGCGTCGTCCCAGTAGTAGGAGGCCTTGGTGGTGCCCTTGAGCAGGATGGGCTCGGCGATCTCCGTGGTCTGCGTGGTCTCGGGTGCGGGGTCTAGGGGCCGCTGCTTGCTGTCCGCGTGGACCGCCGTCGCGCCGAGGACGCTCGCACAGGTGAAGGCGGCGGCCGCGATCCCGCATCCGAAGCGGTGTTTGGGGGAGTTCTGGAAAAAGGTCATGGGGAGTTAGGATCTTTCATCAGAAGGCATGGAACACGCTCCGTATGACGAAGAAGCCTCGGGGGCGTGAGGGAAAGCGCTGCCGGCCGGTTCGCGAGACATCGTCGATCGCGGTGCCGAGGGGCACGGTTTCTTCTAAGAAGGTCGGTAAGCTGTGGCGCTTGGCCGGCACCGTCCGTGAGTGGCGAGGTGTTCGCCGGGGGACGACTGCCATGAGCCGACTCGTCTGCCGCTTCTGACGGCGTGATCCGAGATCTAGGGTCGCCCAAGTGGCGATTCGTGGGGAGTGAAGTACTCCACTCGGGTCTCCTTTCCGTACGCGTCTACCGGGTTAGCTGACGGGTTCGGACTAAGGAGTCGCCCTACCGCTTTCGCGGATTCACCCCGATGAGATTGGGTTCCCGGTTCCCGCCGAGCGTGTCGCGCTCTTGGGGACTCGACGCTGGGTGGCGGCTTCCGGCGGAAGACCAGGTCACCACCCGGTTGGCCAGAACCTTACCCACAGGGTCAGGACAAAGCAAACGATACCGTACGAAAGGGGAATAAGATCTACCTTAACCCCCCAAAGTCTATGAATCTGCATATAAAGGCATAAAGGGAGCATCCTCCGGTTTGAGAGTCGGCAGCCCGGGGAGCCCGTGGCGACACCGCCTGGGAAGAGAGGGCAGGCGGCGCTTCGGCGGGCGGAGGCGAAGCCGGCGTAAGCGGCGGGGGGCGGCCTAAGCGGCGGGGGGCGGAGGGCGTCGCCGCGGCCAGGACTCTCAGGGGCGTACAGCCGGGCCAGGTGTACCCACGGGCCGGGCATGAGTCGGGGCGGGGCATGAGTCGGGGCCGGACAGTCCCCCGCCTGTCCGGCCCCGATTCTTACGGTCCAGCGCCGATGCCTTCCCCCAAAGACACCGGGCGGTCCCGCAGGACGGACGCGGTCCCCCACCGCGTCCTTGTGGCAGATAGCTCTCGCGCGCCTTTCCAGGCGCTAACGCATCCCCCTTGACCTGCCTTAACACTACATACCGGGGCCTGAGGGGGTCGTCATCGCAAGGTATAGATTCGGTCTAACTCCCGGGACGTGACCCGCCTGGTCGCACCCGGGAGCCATGGGTCACTCCGGCAGTACGACCCTGACCTCGGTGCCCTTCTCCAGCGACCTGCTGACGGTGCAGTGCCGTTCGTGGACGCGGTGCGCGACCGCCCGATAGATCTCGTCCGCCTTGGGGTCGTCCTCGGGCAGCTGGACGTCGTAGGTGATCGTGACGGGGCCGAGCAGCGTCGGCTCGATCTTGGACGCCTCGACCGTCATGGCCAGCCGCATCAGGCGGTGGCCGCGTTGCGCGGTGAGCGGCTCCACCGTCACGATGTTGCAGCCGCCCACCGCCGCCAGCAGCAACTCGACGGGGGTGAACACCCCCTCCTCCTCGCCGCCGCCGATCGCGACCCGCGCGCCACGGTCGTTGCGCGCCACGAAGCCGTCTTCTGTACGCTCCACATTCACCGATGCCATGGAAGCGAGCCTAGGCCTCCGGACGCCGGCTCAGGCGTCGGGGTGTTTGGACAGATAATCCACGTAGACCGGGCGCAGCGCCTCGCCGAGGTGACCCTCGCCGGAGGCCATGGCGTCGCTGAGCAGCGCCGAGACCCGGCTGAGGTCGTTGGCCGCCTCGCCACCGTGGCCGCTCGCGGCCTCGGCCGCGGGAATGATCTTCAACAGTTCCCACAGGAAGCCGACGTCACCGTGCGCCACGGCGTAGTGGACCGCCCTGTCGTGGAGCTCCTTGGGCGACAGCGACCGCAGCTCGTCCTGGTCCATCGGACACCTCCTTCCCCACTTCTCCCCGTCAAAGGGGTGATATGCACATCTTGGCGATCAACTTGCCCACGTTTCCGTCGTCAAACGGGCTCGGACCGCCAAACAGGAGCTCGACAGGCCGTGAGACCCTACCGATCACCAGGCGACCCGTGCGAGCATCGACCGCGTGAAGATCATCCTCAAGATCCTTGTCGTCGCGGGCGCGCTCTGGGCGGCCACGTATCTGGTGCCCGGGATCAACGTCTCCGGCGGCACCACGGCGACGACGGCCGGCACGCTCATCGCCGTCGCGCTGATCTTCGGCATCGTGAACGCCGTGCTGAAGCCGATCATCAAGACCATCGGGTGCGCCTTCTACGTGCTGACGCTCGGCCTGTTCGCGCTGATCGTCAACGCGCTGCTCCTGCTTCTGACCAGCTGGATCGCCGAGCAGCTCGACCTGCCGTTCGCCGTCACCGGCTTCTGGGCCGCCTTCTGGGGCGCCATCCTGGTCGGCCTCATCAGCTGGCTGGCCGACCTGCTGCTCGGCCTGAACGACGACTGAGCCCGCCCGCGGAACGCCGGGCCTGGCCGCCGGACGCCGTCAGCCCGCCGGCGGGCCCACCGACCCGCGTTCACGAAGCTCGGGGGCCTGGATGACGCGGCGCCTGCGCGTCTGCCCGTCGGCCGCCGCGACGACCAGGCGCACGGCGGCCCGCACGATGCCGTCGATGTCCCAGTCGACGGTGGTCAGGCCCGGGGTGAGCAGGCCCGACATGGGGTGGTCGTCATACCCCATGACGGAGATGTCGCCCGGAACCGTCAGGCCCGCCTCCCCAGCCGCCGCGTAAACGCCGTAGGCGATGGAGTCGGAGAAACAGAAGGCGGCGGTCGGCCGCGAGCCGGAGGCGAGCACGGCGCGCGCCGCTTCGGTGGTGGGCCCCAGCCCGTGCGGGGCGGTCACGACGTCGATGTCGAGGCCCAGGCGCTCGGCCTCGGCGGTCACGTGGACGTCGGCGGGCCGGTCGGGCGTGCTGGGGCGGGTGGGGGTGAGCACGGCGAGGCGGCGGTGGCCCTTGCCCTTCAGGTACTCCAGGGCCAGCGTCACGCCCCTGCGGTTGTCGAACACCACCTCCCCCGCGGTCCTCGCGCCGGTCAGGGCGTCGCCGATGGCGACCACGGGAAGCGTGTCGGCCAGCGCGGCCCACATGGGGGCCGCGGGGTCGACGGGCTGGACGATCATGCCGTCCACCCGCTGGTCGCGGAGCTGGTGGGCCAGGCTGCGCTCCCGCGCCGGGTCGCCGGCGGCGTCGAGGATCAGGGCGTAGCGGTCCTTCTCCCGCAGCCCGCGCCCGATGCCGACCGCCAGCGACTGCTGCCAAAGGTCCTCAAGCGAGCCGCACAGCAGGCCGATCATGCCGGTGCGCCCGCTCGCCAGCGCACGGGCGATGGGATCGGCTTCGTACCCCAGCTCGGCGGCGGCCTGACGCACCCGCTCGATGGTCTCCTCGGAGACCTGCATGCCGCGCAACGCGTAGGAGACCGCCGCGGGAGACAGACCGGTCGCCTGGGCCACCTCGCGGATCGTCGCCCGTTTGCGCGGCTGGGAACGCGACACGTCCACAGCCTATGCCCACCCCCCCGCCGGTGAGGCATCCGGCTCGACCGGACCGGCGCGGGAAAGACTTGACGGGAAGGTAGGTGAAGCGGTTCACTGAAACGAATCAGTGAACCGCTTCACGAGTGGTCCCGAGAGATTGCCTACAAAGATAGTAGGAATAGTCGGGTACACTCTGACCTGCGAGGAGGTGATGACGATGAGCATCGACGTGCACCAGCACATCTGGACCCGCGAGTTCGTGGAGGCGCTGCGGCGGCGCGCCGCGCCGCCCTACCTCGACGGCTGGACGCTGTTCCTCGACGGCGAGGAGCCCTACGAGGTGAACCCCGCCGACCACGACCTCGACCGGCGGCTCAAGCTGAACCGCGGGTTCGACCTCGCGCTGGTCTCGCTGTCCAGCCCGCTCGGCATCGAGCACCTGCCCGCCGGGGAGGCCTGGCCGCTGCTCACCGCCTACCACGAGGGCGCGCTCGGGCTGCCGTCCGCGTTCGGGGCCTGGGCCTCCACCTGCGTCACCGAGATCGACCCCGGCCGCACGGCCGCCGTGCTCGACCGCGGCTTCGCGGGCCTGCAGCTCCCGGCGACCGCCCTGCTCGACGCCGACGGCCTCACCCGCGCCGCCGCCCTGCTCGACCTGCTCGAAGAGCGCGGCCTGCCGCTGTTCGTCCACCCCGGCCCGGCGTCCGCGCCCGGCACGCCCGGGTGGTGGCCCGCGGTCGTCCCGTACGTCCAGCAGATGCACGCCGCCTGGTACGCCTTCCACGCCTTCGGCCGCCCCCGGCACCCGCGGCTGCGCGTCTGCTTCGCGCTGCTCGCCGGCCTGGCCCCCCTGCACGTCGAGCGCTTCATCGCCCGGGGCGGCACGACCCGCGGCGTCGTGGACCCCGACGTGTTCCTGGAGACCTCCTCCTACGGCCACCAGGCCATCGACGCCGTCACCCGCGTGCTCGGCGTCGAGGTCGTCGTCCTCGGCTCCGACCGCCCCTACGCCTCACCGGCCGAGACCCTCCTGGGCGAGGCCGCCGAACACCAGATGTCGGTCACCAACCCGGCACGCCTACTGGAAAGAGAAAGGAGCCGAGCGCGATGAGCTGGGAGTCCCTGCCTGAGCGCTTCCTCGGCAAGCACGAGCTGCGGGAGCTGGTCGACGACCTCGCGCGGCGGCCGGAGTTGTGGTCGCACACCGTCTCGTTCGGCGAAGCCGGCGAGGCGCGGCACTACACCTCCCTCTACCGCGACTCCTACGTCGACATCTGGGTCATCTGCTGGCGCCGCGACGACGACACCGGCTGGCACGACCACGACGTCTCCTCCGGCGCGGTGCGGGTGCTCGCGGGCACGCTCGTGGAGGCCAACCCCCGCATCGGCGGCGAGCACCTGGAGACCCTGGTCTCCGAGGGCCAGACGCTGTCGTTCGGCCCCGAGCACATCCACCGCATCAACGGCCACGCCGAGGCCAGCGTGTCCATCCACGCCTACTCCCCCCCGCTGTGGCGCCTCGGCCAGTACTCGATCAGCGACGACGGCGTCATGCGCCGCACCTCGGTCAGCTACGCCGACGAGCTCCGCCAGGTCGGCGCCGACGAGGCGGCGCTGGTCTAGCCGGGCGTGTCCCGGACGCGCCTGGCGACGCCCGGGTCGTCGGTGAAGACGCCGTCGACGCCGAGGGTGTGGAGCTCGCGGAGCCAGCCGGCCATGTCGCCGTGGGCGCGCGCGTGGCCGGGGGACGCCGGGTCGCCCGTGCGGAAATCCGCCGGGAGGTGGGAGTTCTCCGGCCGTACCGTCCACACGTGGACCTTCAGGCCGGCGTCGTGCGCGTCGCGCACCAGCGTGGTGGCGGGATGCCGGCGGCCGGCCGAGTCCTGGGGCACCAGCAGGTGGGTGTGCGCGCCGACCGCGTCGGCGTAGGTGGCGATCTCGCGCAGCCCGGCGGGCGTGGCCAGGTCGCGGTAGGTGCGCGGGTCGCCCGCCGCCATCAGGTCGCGGGGCGCCCCGGAGGCCTCCAGGAGCTGGACGAGGCGGAGCCGCGTGCTGCCGCGCATCGCCTTGAGGTTCGCCGTCTCGAACGACTGGACGAACACCGGGTCGGACCGCTCGCGCCAGCCGTGCCGGGCGAGGGTCGCCAGCATCGGCCGCTCCAGCGGCAGGCCGATGGCGGCGAAGTACCCCGGGTGCTTGGTCTCCGGGTACACGCCCACGCCGCGCCGCCGCGCGAGCGCGACGACCTGCTCGAAGGTCGCGACGCGCTCCCGGCCGTCGTAGGCGGCGCTGACCGGGCGCAGCCCGGGCAGGCGCTCGACGGCGCGCAGCGTGTTCAGCTCGGCCAGGGTGAAGTCTTCGGTGAACCAGCCGGTCAGCGTGCGGCCGTCGATGACCTTGGTGGTCCTGCGGGACGCGAACTCCGGGTGCCGGGCGACGTCGGTGGTCTGGGAGATCTCGTTCTCGTGCCGGGTGACGAGCACGTGGTCCTTGGTGGACACCAGGTCGGGTTCGATGAAGTCCGCGCCCATGCGGATCGCGGTCTCGTACGACAGCAGCGTGTGCTCCGGGCGGTACGCGCACGCGCCCCGGTGCCCGATCACGGCGGGGCGGGGCTCGGGAGCCTTCCCGCCGGCCGTGCCCTCGGCTCCGGCTCCGGGGGGCGTCGCCCCGGGGCGGGGGACGGCCGCCCCGGCGGGCGTCGTGACGGCGAAGGGGCCGGCGGCGTCCGCGGGCGCCACCGGCGGGACGATCGACACCGCGCCGGCCAGGAGCCAGCGAATGATGATCACGATCGATGGTAGGCCAGGTCACACCCCCGCCTCCCGCGTGACACGCGGGTGCCGCCCGGGTTCGGCCCGCCCGGCCGGCAGGCCGAGCGCGAGCTGCACGACGCAGGCGCCGAGCCCGGCGGCCAGCGGCACCGTCCAGCCGCCGGAGAGCTGGTGGAGCAGCCCGGCGGCGAGCGGGCCGAGCGCGGCCAGCACGTAGCCGGACGACTGCGCGACCGCCGACAACGCGGTCACCGAGGCGGGGTCGGGGGCCCGCAGTGTGATGATCAGCAGGGCGAGCGCGATCGACGCGCCCTGGCCGAGGCCCAGCACCACCATCCACAGCCAGGGCGCCGTCGCCGGGGCGAGCAGCACGCCCAGGTACCCGACCGCGGTCAGCACGGCCGCCACGGCGACGTGCGGCGCCTGCGAGGGCGCCCGCCCCGCGTGGACGGGCACGGTGAGCGTGGCGGCGATCTGCGCGAGGTTGGTGAGGGCCAGCAGGTACCCGGCCTGGTCGGCGGGGAGCCCGGCGTCGCGGAAGATCGTCGGCAGCCAGGCCAGCATGACGTAGAACGTCATCGACTGGACACCCATGAAGCCCATGACGTACCAGGTGACGCGCCTGCGAAGCAGCGTGGCGTACGGCCGGCGTCCGCCGCCCGTCTCGCGGTGACGCGGGGCGAACGCCTGCGGGGCCCACAGCACGGCGGCGGCCAGCGCCGGCGCGGCGACCGACGCGGACGCGGCCCGCCAGCCGTACTCCTCCGCGAGCGGCACCATGAGCGCCGAGGCTCCCGCCGCGCCGGTCACCAGGCCCGAGACGTAGACGCCGGTGAGCACGCCGACCCTGCCGGGGAAGTGCCGCTTCACCACCGCCGGCATGATCACGTTCATGGTCGCGATGGCCGTCCCGGCGACCGCCGACCCCGCGTACAGCGCGACGACGCCGCCCGCGCCGCGCAGCCCGACCCCGGCGGCCAGCACGACCAGCGCGGCCAGCAGCGTCTGGTCGACGCCGATGCGCGACACCATGGCGGGCGCGAGCGGGGCCGCGACGCCCAGGCAGACCACCATGACGGTGGTGATCGCCCCGCCCGCCGCCGGGGTGAGCGACAGGTCGCGCATGATGTCGCCGAGCAGCGGCGACACTCCGGCGAGCGCGGGACGCAGGTTGAGCGAGGCGAGCACGAGGCCCGCGAGCAGCAGCACCACCGCGGGTCTCGGACGCCTCATGAGCCCCGGAGCCTATCGAACGTCACACAAGCGCCCACGAGGGTCTGAACCTCGCGCGGTCAGAACGGATATCGGGCGATGTCGCCCTGCATGGTCACCCACTGGGTCTCGGTGAACGCCTCGACGTTGGCCCGGGTGCCGCCGAAGCGCGAGCCGGTGCCCGAGGCGCCCACGCCGCCGAAGGGGGCCACCGCCTCGTCGTCCACCGTCTGGTCGTTGATGTGCACGATGCCGGTGGGCACCAGGTCGGCCAGGGCCAGGCCCTTCATGGCGTCGCGGGTGAGGATGCCCAGCGAGAGCCCGTACTCGCTGTCGGCCGCCAGGGCGGCGGCCTCCTCGGGCGAGGAGAACGGCATGACCGGGGCCACCGGCCCGAACACCTCCTGCGCGTACGCCGGCGCGGCCGGCGTCAGGTCGGTGAGCACGGTGGGACGGTAGAACAGGCTCTCGAAGGTGCCGCCGGCGGCCAGCCGGGCGCCGCCGTCGACGCTGCCGGTGACCAGGGCGTGCACCTTGTCGCGCTGGCGCTCGTCGATCAGCGGGCCGAGCGCGACCTCCTGGGTCGCCGGGTCGCCGACCGGCATGGCGTCGGCCTTGGCCGCGAGCCGCTCGACGTACTCGTCCTTGATCGAGGCGTGCACCAGGTGCCTGCCCGCCGTCATGCAGATCTGGCCCTGGTGGAAGAACGAGCTCCACGCGGCGGCCGAGACGGCGAGGTCGAGGTCGGCGTCGTCCAGGACGACCAGTGCCGAGTTCCCGCCGAGCTCCAGGTGGACGCGCTTGAGGTGGCGGGCGCCCAGCTCCCCGACCGCCCGCCCCGCGGCGGTCGAACCGGTGAAGGAGATCACCCGGATCCTCGGGTCGGTGACGATCGCCTGCCCGGTCTCCGCGCCGCCCGGCAGGACGTGCAGCAGGCCAGGCGGCAGGCCCGCCTCCTCGAACACGCGGGCGACCGCGACGCCGCCGCAGACGGCGGTGCGCGGGTCGGGCTTGAACACCACGGCGTTGCCGAGCGCCAGCGCGGGCGCCACCGAGCGGATGCCCAGGATCAGCGGCACGTTGAACGGCGCGATCACCCCGACGACCCCGGCGGGCACGCGGCGCGCGAGGCTGAGCCGCCGCTTGGCGGTGGGCAGGATCTCGCCCGGCGGCTGGGACGCCAGCGCCGCGGCCTCGTAGCACTCCTGGGCGGCCACGTGCGTCTCGAAGCCCGCCTTGCCGGGCACGCTGCCCGCCTCGCGCACCAGCCAGCCGGCGATGGCGGCCGCGTGCTCCTCGAACAGGCGCCCGGCCCGGCGCAACACGGCCGCGCGCTCCTCGAAGGAGGTGGCGGCCCACGCGCGCTGCGCCTGCGCGGCGCGAGCGGCCGAGGCGGCGACGTCGCCGGGGCCGGCGACTCCGGCGCGGCCGATCTCGTGGCCGGTCGCGGGCTCGACCACGGGCGCGTCCCCGGCCAGCGACGGCGCCCAGCCGTCGGCGCCGTAGATGGAGCCGGTCCAGACCTTGGGATCGAGGAAGTCCACGATCAATCCCCTCTCGGGTGGATGGAGCTCCGGTCGGTCGACCGGTACGAGCCGTGGGACCCCCGGCCGCTCACCGCGCGTCCCGCCGGCCCTCGGCCAGGACGGCGGCGCGCCGCCGGGACGCTCATCGGGCCGTTCGCGCGCCGGGTCCCGGCGCGGACGTGGCCGCGCGGCTCGGCGAAGCGCGGCAGGCCGCGGGTGGGGAGCTGATCGCGCTCCGGCGGGAAGCCGATCTTCAGGTCCTCGGTGACGACGGCCGGCGAGGACAAGAGCATGATCACCCGCCCGCCCAGGCGGACGTGTCGGCGCCGGCGGCGTCCCCGCCGCCGGCCGCCGCAGGGCTCCCCGGGGAGTCGCGGGCGGTCGTCGTCGCCGGCGGGGCGATCGCGGCGGCGCGGACCGAGCGGCGCATGAGCACTCCAGGAGCAGGTGGGAGCCCGTTCGCTGAGCGAACAAAAGTTCTGCCCGAGAACGTTTGCTGTGCAAGCTACGCCGCTCGCCCTGCCCCGTCAACGCCGCCGTAACATACCGACACTCCACGACCGGGCCGACCTGGCGAGAGGTTGACCGGGTCGGGGGGTGGTCAGTAGCGTCGAGGGCGAGAATGTCCGTTCGCCTGGCGAACAGTGTCGGCTCTGCGAGCAGGCTGGAGGTGGCGTGGCCCAGGTCGTTCCGCTCGCGGACGCGGTCGCGGAGGTCGTGCACGACGGCGACAGCGTGGCGCTGGAGGGGTTCACCCACCTCATCCCGTTCGCCGCGGCGCACGAGATCATCCGCCAGGGCCGCGGCGGGCTGACCCTCATCAGGATGACGCCCGACCTCGTCTACGACCAGATGATCGGCATGGGCTGCGCCAGGAAGCTCGTCTTCTCCTGGGGCGGCAACCCCGGCGTCGGGTCGCTGCACCGCTTCCGCGACGCCGTGCAGAGCCGCTCCCTGGAGATCGAGGAGCACAGCCACGCGGGCATGGCGAACGCCTACGTCGCCGGCGCGTCCGGCCTGCCCTTCGCCGTCCTGCGCGGGTACCGGGGCACCGACCTTCCCGGCGTCACCGCCACGATCAAGCCCATCACCTGCCCGTTCACCGGCGAGGAGCTGACCGCGGTGCCCGCGATCACCCCCGACGCCGGCATCGTGCACGCCCAGCGCGCCGACCGGCGGGGCAACGTGCAGCTCTGGGGCATCACCGGCGTCCAGAAGGAGGTCGTGCTCGCCTCCCGCCGCTCCCTGGTGACCGTGGAGGAGATCGTCGACACGCTGACCCCCGTCCCCGGCGCCGTGGTGCTGCCGTCCTGGGCCGTCGACTACGTCTCCCCCGCCCCCGGCGGCTCCCACCCGTCCTACACCCAGGGCTACTCGGTGCGCGACAACGCCTTCTACTCCGCCTGGGACGCCATCAGCCGCGACCAGTCCACGTTCCTCTCCTGGATGCGGGACAACGTCCTGTCGCAGGCCGCCGGCACCCCGCCGCCCCCGGCCGCTCGCGCCCCCGAAGCCCCAGGAAACCACGCGTGAACCCCCCACGCCGAGCGGACGTGGGCCCGACGGGGAGGCGACGGTGAGCTGGACCGCCGACGAGATGATGACGATCGCCGCCGCCCGGCGGCTCCACGACGGGCTCTCGTGCTTCGTCGGCATCGGGTTGCCCAGCACGGCGGCCAACCTGGCCCGCAGGACGCACGCCCCCGGCCTGACGCTGATCTACGAGTCGGGCACCATCGGCGCCAAGCCCGACCACCTGCCGCTCTCGATCGGCGACGGCATCCTGGCCGAGACCGCCGACACCGTGGTGAGCGTCCCGGAGATCTTCAACTACTGGCTGCAGCCCGGGCGCATCGACGTCGGCTTCCTCGGCGCCGCCCAGATCGACCGCTTCGGCAACATCAACACCACCGCGATCGGCGACTACGCCGACCCGAAGGTGCGGCTGCCCGGCGCGGGCGGCGCCCCGGAGATCGCCGCCTCCTGCGGCGAGGTGATCGTCATCGTCCGCCAGAGCCGCCGCGCCTTCGTCGACCGCGTCGACTTCGTCACCTCGGTCGGCTTCGGACGAGCGGCGGGCGACCGCGCCCGCCTGGGCCTGCGCGGCCACGGCCCCCGCACCGTCATCACCGACCTGGGCATCCTCGAACCCGACCCCGGCACCGAGGAGCTCCGCCTCACCCACCTCCACCCCGGCACCACCCTCGCCCAAGCCCAGGAGGCCACCGCCTGGCCCCTCACGGCCGCCCCCACCCTCCAACGAACCGAACCCCCCACCCCCGACGAACTCCAGGCCCTACGCGCCCTGACCTGACCCCGCGCAGACTCCCGGTCCCCACCGGCAAACGACGCCACCTCCACCGGTAGCGAATCGAAGCGCCCCTGCCGTCAGGCCTCACGCAGGTCCGGCTAGCGATGATCTTCATGGCGGCGGCACAGCTCGCGGCACTTCTGCCGTCGTCGCCACCGATCCGTCGACCCCCTCGAAAAGGCGCCTCCGGCACTCTCCTCAAGGGCGACCCTCGACCGAACCCACCCACGGTGGCGCAAGCGGCCGTCCTCAGCCGCCGGAAGACAACCGAGAACGGCTTCACCGCCCTCCACCACACCGTGCCGCTGAACTCAATCGGACGCGCCCCGGCGCTTCGTGCCGCCGTGCGGTGTCCGGGGATGAGTCCCGCGGTCGGCGTGCGGTGCTCGGACCCGCCCCGGCGGGTCGGCCGTCGGGCGGGGTTCCGGGATTGTCGGCGGCGAGGGTTAGCATCCGGGAAGACGCCGCCGAGCTGGGTGAACGGCGTCCGCAAGCTGTTCTCGAACCCCACGGAGGCCCCGCTCATGCCGACCGCCGACGAGCTGCTCAGCAGCGCCGACGTCGACACCCTCGCCGGGCTGCTGCGCGTGGCCGCGCCCGGCCGCGAGTGGCGCCACGTCGCCGAGGTCGCCGGTGAGCTGGGCGAGCTCGGCCTGGGCGAGCGCGCCCGTGCCGTGCGCGACGCGCTGCTGCTCGACCTCCCGGCCGGCTACCGGCCGGCCGCCGAGGTCCTCCGCGCGGCGCTGCGACGGCCCGGCTTCTCCGGGTGGCTCGTGTGGCCGGTGTCCGAAGCGGTCGCCACGCTCGCCTGCGCCTCCGGTTCCGCGGCCGATCTCGACGACGGCCTGAAGCTGCTGGCGGAGCTGACCCCCCGCCTGACGTCGGAGTTCGCCCTCCGCACCTTCCTGAACACCGACCTCGCGCGCACGCTGGAGGCCGCTCGGCTCTGGTCCGCGCATCCTGATCCACACGTGCGCCGGCTGGCCAGCGAGGGCACCCGCCCCCGGCTGCCGTGGGCCCGAGGCGTGCCCGCCCTGACAGCCGACCCCGCCAAGACGATCCCCATCCTCGACGCGCTGCGCCGCGACGACTCCGAGACCGTCCGCCGATCGGTGGCCAACCACCTCAACGACATCAGCCGCATCGACCCCGAGCTCGCGGCCGCGACGGCCGCCCGCTGGCTGGCCGACCCCGCCGACACCACCCCCCGCCTGGTCCGCCACGCCCTGCGCACACTGATCAAGAAAGCGCACCCCGCGGCCCTGGCGCTGATGGGCTTCGACGTGGACACCCCCCTCGCGGTCTCCGGCCCGAACCTCCTGGAACACCACGTTCCCGGCGGCGGCGACCTGACCTTCACCGTCGCCGTCACCAACACCACCCCCGAACCGGCCCGGGTCGCCATCGACTACGTCATCCACTTCCGCAAGGCCAACGGCACCCAGGCCGAAAAGGTCTTCAAACTGGCCGAGCGCACCCTCACCCCCGCCCAGAGCTACGAGACGGCCAAGCGCCACTCCTTCCGCCCCATAACCACCCGCCGCTACCACCCCGGCGAACACGCCATAGAACTCCAGGTCAACGGCACAAGACACGGCCGCGTCTCCTTCAACCTCTCCGTCTGACAGGCACCGCCAGCCTCGCCCACCCAACCCCGCCCGGCTGAGCACCGTTGACGGCGCCGTCTTCACCGCGACACCCCCCACCGTCGCGGCGCCGCTTCAAAGGCCCACGGGAACCGTGGTCCGCCGATCGTGCTGATGCGTCCGCCGGCCGCCCGGGTCGGTGGCGAGCAGGAACCAGGCCTCCCTCAGCCGGATCTGCTTCTGGAACTGAGCACCTGAGCGTCTGTGCGCCTGAGCGACCCCGGCGGCGGGGGCGTGCCGTTCCTGGGCGCGGGCGGGGCGGCGCGCACTGGTATAACGGTCAGCGCGGAAGGGGGCCACCACATGGCGGAGGAGTACGTCCAGTCGCTGGCCCGCGGGCTCGCGGTCATCAGGGCCTTCGACGCCGCCAATCCCGAGCTGACGCTCAGCGAGGTGGCCCGGGCCACCGGGCTCACGCGGGCGGCCGCCCGCCGGTTCCTGCTGACGCTGGTGGAGCTCGGGTACGTCCACACCGACGGGCGACTGTTCTCGCTGTCCCCCCGCGTGCTGGAGCTGGGGTACGCCTACCTGTCGAGCCTGTCGCTGCCCGAGGTGGCCCTGCCGCACCTGGAGCGGCTGGTGGCCGAGGTGCACGAGTCGGCGTCGGTCTCGGTGCTCGACATGCCCGACATCGTGTACGTGGCCCGCGTGCCGACCAGCCGCATCATGCGCGTGACGATCAGCATCGGCACGCGGTTCCCCGCGCACTCCACCTCGATGGGCCGGGTGCTGCTGGCCTGGTCGCCGCCGGCCGAACTGGAGGCCTACTTCTCCCGGGCCACGCTGGAGCGGCACACCTCGCGCACCGTCACCTCCCGGGCCGCGCTCGAGGCCGAGCTGGGGCGCGTGCGGTCCCAGGGGTGGGCGATGGTCGACCAGGAGCTGGAGGAGGGCCTGCGCTCGATCGCCGCGCCCGTGCGCGATCGGGCGGGCCGGGTGGTCGCCGCCGTCAACGTGTCCTCACACGCCAGCCGCACCACCGTCGAGTCGGCCCGCCGCGACCTGCTCCCCCCGCTGCTGGCCGCCGCCGCCCGCATCGAGGCCGACCTGCACGCCACCGGCGCCGGCCCCCGCACGGCACTGCCCGCGACCGGGCCCTGATGTCGTCGCTGCTTGAGGAGGCCCTGCTGCTCCAGCGCATCATCGACGACCTGCGAGACCTGGCGCTGGCCGACGCGGGCGAGATGAGCCTCCACCGGGAGCCGGTGGACGCCGGAGGGTTGCTGGCCCAGGTCGCCGCCGCGCACCGGGGCGGCGCGGACGCGGCGGGCGTCACACTGTCCACGCGCGCCGACGGCGGCACCGAGGTGTTCGCCGACCCGGTGCGGCTGCGGCAGGCGGTGGGCAACCTGGTGTCCAACGCCGTGAGGCACACTCCCGGAGGAGGGGACGTGCGCCTGCGCGCCCGCGTTGAAGGCGGCGAGGTGGTGATCGACGTGACGGACACTGGCTCGGGGATCGGCCCGGACGACCTGCCGCTGGTCTTCGAGCGGTTCTGGCGGGGTGGACAAGTCACGCGACCGCCGGACCGGCGGCAGCGGGCTCGGCCTGGCCATCGCCCCCAAGCTGGTCGAGGCGCACGGCGGCTCGCTGTCGGCGACCAGCGTCCCCGGGGAGGGCTCCACGTTCTCCGTCCGGCTGCCGACATCGTCCGCGGTGCGCCGGTGAACGTTTCACGGCGACCGTCCGCCGCGCGCGCGACATGCCGGAGCCGGCATTGACAACGTTGTCAACACGGAGTGAATGCGCGATGATGCACCGCGTGGCAGAGACGAGACGCGGCCGGCCCACGATGAACGACGTCGCGGCCACGGCCGGGGTCGCGCTGAAGACGGTCTCCCGGGTCGTCAACGACGAACCCGGGGTCAACGCGGCGACCGCCGAGCGCGTCCGGCAGGCCATCGAGCGGCTCGGCTACCGCCGCAACGAGGGGGCGCGCGTGCTGCGCCGGGGGCGCACCGCGACGATCGGCCTGATCATCGAGGACGTCGCCGACCCTTTCTACTCCGGGCTCAGCCGCGCCGTCGAGGACGTCGCCCGCAGCCACGGCTCGCTCGTCTTCACCGGCTCCTCCGGCGAGGACCCCCGCCGCGAGCGCGAGCTGGTCCTGGCCTTCTGCGCCCGCCGGGTGGACGGGCTGGTCGTCGTGCCGGCCGGGTCCGACCACGCCTACCTCGGTCCCGAGCTGGCCGCCGGCATCCGCGCGGTCTTCGCCGACCGCCCCGCCGGGCCCGACGTCGACGTCGACACGGTGCTGTGCGACAACACCGGCGGCGCCCGCTCGGGGGTGGCCCACCTGATCGCCCACGGCCACCGCCGCATCGGTTTCGTCGGCGACAGCGCCGTCATCTTCACCGCCGCCGAGCGCCACCGCGGGTTCCGCCAGGGCCTGGAGGCGGCCGGGGTGCCCTACGACGCGTCCCTGGTGGCGATGGGCCCGCCCGACCAGGCCCGGGTGGACGCCGACGTGGCCCGCCTGATGACGGGGCCGCACCCGCCCACGGCCCTGCTCACCGGCAACGGCCGCACCACCCTCACCACCCTGCGCGCCCTGGCGCGCTACCCCTCGCGGGTCGCCCTCGTGGGCTTCGACGACTTCGACCTCGCCGACCTGCTCGTCCCCGCCGTCACGGTCGTGGCCCAAGACCCCCCCGCCCTCGGCCGCACCTCAGCCGAACTGCTCTTCCGCCGCCTGTCCGGCGACAACGGCCCCACCGAACGCGTAGAGCTCCCCACCCGCCTCATCCCCCGAGGCTCCGGCGAACTCCCCCCCGCCCCCTGACCACCCCGCACCCGTCCCTTCCAGACAGCCGTCCCTTCCAGACAGCCGTCCCTTCCAGACAGCCGTCCCTTCCAGACAGCCGTCCCTTCCAGACAGCCGTCCCTCAAATGGTGCCTTCGGCGCAGCCTGCCCAGAGCGACCCTCATCCAGCCCACTCCGTCACCGCCGCGCAAGCCACAGGACCTCTGGCTCGCTCATTTGGAACCCCTCCCGTCAGCCGGAGCATTCGGGCCACTGGTGGCGATCACCCGCCATGAGGCGATCTCGGCGTACCCGGCCGGATGAGCGATGGCGTCCTGGGCGGCCAGCGCCATCACCAGAGCAGGCGCATCCCCCGCGGCGAGAAACGGGAGCAGACCCATCGCGAGCTGGCCATCGGTCAGTTCGGCGTGCCGGGTCGCCGTCCAGCCCTGCGGGACACCATGGTCATCGACCAGGCGGACGACGAGCCATGCCGGGTAAGTCTGGTGGATCGCTTTGATCTGACGTTCGACCAACTCGGCCAGTTCGGGAATCACCGGGCGCTGACGAGGGCTCGGCGACCGGCCGGTGGTCTTCGGGAAGTACCCGCCCACCGAGATGCTCGCGCTCGGCGAGAAGCCGTACGGGTCGGTCACGCCGCACCCCGCCGGGCCACTGACCGGAACATCTTCCCCAGCTCGGCCTCCCGCATCAAGCCCCGTAACTCGTCCACGGTGGCCGAAGCGACACGCACCGGCTCAGCAGCCCACCGCGCGAACGCGACGAACTCGCGGGTCCACTCGCCGTAGAGGATCAGCCAGCCGGGCTCCATGCGATCGAGCTGCGCGGCGGCGGCCTTCTTGACCTGGTCGAACCGGCGAGAGACGAACTGGTCGGGCAGCACCCCGTCGCGGTGCCGGCCGCCGGGAGGCTTGGACACACGTGATGGGGCGCCTACCGTATTGGTGAATTCAGGCTTTCCCATGGGGCAGCACCTCACTTCCTGCGGTATGTCGTGCGCTCGCTCCGATCGACGATGATCGGCGAATCGTGCTGCGGTAGGTGATGAAGCGTGGCTAGGCCGATGTGCCGGGGCACGCGAACGACGTCCCGTCCGACTGCGTCTGGGATACGTCAGCGGGGATCCGCCAAATGCACGGTCACAGCCTTGTCCATCACGTGGACATGTCGACGGTACGCACGAAGACGGGGGACCACCCGAACAGTCAGTTCGGATAACCCGTGGTTCGGCAGGTCAAGGTACTTGCAGACGCTGTGCGAGCGCGTTGACCTGCCGTCGATACGTGGGCCGAACACGGCGCCGCAGGCGAGTGATGATGTCCTGGGCGAGAGGGCTTCGAGTCAGGTCTTCCGGAGCCAGTCGCTCCAGGTCCAACAGGTGAACCAGCACTGCGGGGTCTTCGCGTCGGATGTCGTGGCAGCGAGCCACTTCGAGCTGGAACGTGAAACGGCGCTCGATGGAGGGGAGCCGACTGGCATCGATCTGATCCGCGAGGCGCAGCGCTTCGGCGGCTTTGCCTGCCTCCATGTCGATGCTCATGCTGTGCAACTCCACGTTCGTCGGTCCGAAGACGGTCCACATGACGTTGCCTTCGCCCGCTTGCTGAGCCTGTGCCGTGGCCCGGGTGAACAGACGATCTCGAGCTTTGGTCCAGCGCTTACGGCGGGAATCGGCGACGACCGCGATCAGTTCCAGTGCGCCCGCAAGAGCGACCGCGTTCGCGTCCTCAGGCGCCGCCTGGGCAAGCTGCCGGATTCCCAGAGCCGCGATCTGCTCCGCCGCCTCATGCTCGGCACTCGCGAGGAGGACATGTCCGAGATTCCATCGCGCGGCACCGATTCGAATGGGATCATCAGCTTCCTCTGCGGCACGCAGCGCACGGTCGGCGGCCATGAGGGACAAGTCGACACGGCCGACACGGCGGCAGTAGGACCGGAGCATGAAGTACAGGTCGGCTGCCACGCGCTGCACTTCACGCCGTGCGGAATCGTCAGCGCCGAGCCGAACCGCCTGAACGGCACGTTCGAGGTCGCTGATCAGGCCGGGCAGGACGGCTGCCGCATCGGTGAACCGGGTCGGACTGGTCTGCCACATGCGCCATGCCGCCTCGACGCGGTCTCGAAGAAGGGCGGTCGGCGTCGGCTCGGGACCGCAGGGCAAGCGGTAGCCCAACAAGGCACTTACGACATGCGGGTCCACGTCGGCAGCCCTGGCGGGGGGTTCACTTCGGTTCAACTCACCCAGCAAAGCCGACATCGGCACGCCGAGCTCGACCGCGAGAGAGTGCAAAACCGGCAGGGACGGCACCTTGAGACCGCGCTCGATCTGCGACAGATACTCCTCGGTGATCCCGCACAGTCCGGCGACCGCAGCCTGCTTACGTTGCTTCTTTTCGCGCCAGTAGCGAACCCGTTCGCCAATCGGGAGGTTGGGTGAACCCATCCCGGCAACCTCTTCTCGCTGATGCGTTGAGCTGGACCGTAGGAAGATCGGCGTGAGGAGACCCGTGTCCGTATGACAGTCTGACCCCTCGGGGGTCGCGGCAGGAGGAGAACATGTCGGCTCGTCGGATTGTGCTCTGGGACATCGACCACACACTCGTGGACACCCGGGGAGTCGGCCGCGAGTTCTCCGCGGAGGCTTTCAAGAAGACCACCGGCGTTCCGATGCGGCAGCAGGCGAAAGTGGACGGGATCACCGAATCGGTGATCTTCAGGGAGACGGCGAAACTGCACGGCCTGACAACAGATCGGAGCGATTTCGAAAGGTTCGCCGAAGCTCTCGCCGAGACGCACAGGGCAAGGTCGGCGGAACTGCGTGAGCGCGGATACGCGCTACCTGGAGCGGCAGTCGCGCTTGATGCGCTCGCCGAACTCCCCGGCGTCGTCCAAACCGTACTGACGGGCAATGTTCGTCAGGTGGCCCGAATCAAGATGGAATTGTTTGGACTTGATAGGCATGTCACATGGCCCATCGGCGCCTTCGGCGAAGATGACGATGTACGTGCGGAACTGGTGCGTATCGCATTGGGGCGAGCGAGCTTCGAGTTCGGCGAGCCCGCCACCCCGGCGAATGCGATTCTCATCGGGGATACCCCTGCCGATGTCGAAGCCGGCCAGGAGGCCGGGGTCACGGTGATCGCGGTGGCGTCGGGGCGCAGTTCGGTGGACGACCTGCGTCGAGCCGGGGCCGACCATGTTCTGCCGAGCCTTGTCGACACGGCTTCCCTGATAGCACTCGTGAACAACGACGGGAAACGTCCGTCCGGGTGAGGCGCAGGCCGGCGACACGTCCCAGGGCGGCGACCAGGCGGCGTGCGCGATGGCGGGTCGAGGCCCGGTGAGGGGCGCCCTCGACAGGCTGCGCCGAAGGCACCATTTCCGAGGGGGCGCTGGGAAGGCGTGGCGTCGGCGGAGGAACGGGCCGAGTGAGCTGGTCAGTGTTGGGGGATCGGTTCGCGGATGGGGTGGAAGGCCTCGGTCGCCGGGTTCAGGCATTCGATGAAGCGGCGCAGGACGGGCGAGCGGTCGTTGGAGCGCCAGAGGACCGCCGAGGTGATCTGGGTGGTGGGGCCCGTCAGGGGGACGAAGGAGACGCCCTCTCCGCGCAGGGCCCGGGTGGAGGCGGGGACGAGGGCCACGCCGAGGCCCGCGGCGACGATCATGAGCTGGGTGGAGAGCTCGCCGACCTGGTGGGCGATGTGCGGGGCGAAACCGGCTAGGCGGCACATCTCGTTCAGGGTCTCGTGCCACTCGGCGCAGCCCTGCGGTTCGAGGACGACGAAGCCTTCGTCCGACAGCTCCGCGAGGTCGAGCGTCGGCCGGGCGGCGAGCGGATGATCGGCGCGAAGGGCGGCGACGAACGGCTCGACCGACAGCTCGCGGCTCCCCAGGCCGGGCGAGCAGGGGAACAGGCCGAGCCTGGCGACGAAGGCGACGTCCACCACGTCGTCGTCCAGCGGCTGCGACCGGCCGCCCTGCGCCAGCTCGCTCAGCTCCACCTGCACGTCGGAGTAGCGCTCACGGAAACCGGCCAGCATGGCGAGGAAGGCCCCCGACGACGTGCTCGGCGTGTAGCCCACGCGCAGCCGGCCCAGCTCGCCGCGTTGCGCGCGCCGGGCCACCGACCGCGCCGTCTCGGCCTGTGCCAGCGTGCGGCGGGCCTCGACGAGGAACAGCTCCCCCACGTCGCTCAGCCGGGTGCGGCGCCGCTCGCGGACGAGCAGCTCGACCCCGAGCGACGCCTCCAGCCGCTGGATCTGCTGGGACAAGGCGGGCTGGGCGATGCGCAGGCGTTCGGCCGCCCGGCCGAAGTGCAGCTCCTCGGCGACGGCGACGAAGCCTTCGAGGTGCCGCAGGTCGAAGTTCATGCGTCCAGCTTATCGATCTATCAAGATTCAATCTTTGACCATATGGATCAGGTCTGGTTAACGTCCAGAGCATGAGCACTGAGACCCTTCCCGCCACGACCGGCCCGGGCCGTCTCGCTGGCCGATCCACCCTCGTCACCGGCGCCACGTCCGGAATCGGCGAGGCCGTAGCACGGGCGTTCGCGCGCGAGGGCGCGTCGGTCACGCTCGTGGGCAGGCGTGCCGAGCTCGGGGAGCGCATCGCCGAGGAGATCACCGCGGCGGGCGGCCGGGCCCACTTCATCGCGGCCGACCTCACCGTGCGGGCGGAGCGGGAGGCCGCGGTTTCCGGCGCGGTCACGGCGTTCGGCGGGCTGGACATCCTGATCAACAACGCCGCCGCCTTCGGCGCGGGGCCCACCGAAAGCGTCACCGAGGACGAGTTCGACCGCGTCGTCTCGCTCAACTACAAGGCCACCTACTTCGTCACCCAGGCCGCCCTGCCGCACCTGCTGCGGCGGCGCGGCGGCAAGATCGTCAACGTGGGGAGCATCGGGACGATCAAGAGCTGGGCCGGCACGTCGGTGTACAACTCGTCGAAGGCGGCGCTGGACAACCTCACGCAGACGTGGGCCCACGAGTTCGGCCCCCAGGGTCTGAACGTCAACGTGGTCAGCCCCGCCATGGTCGACGCGCCGATGTCCCTGCCGGTGCGCGCCCACGTCGACGTGGAGACCCAGATCCTCCCCACCATCCCGGCCGGCCGCATCGCCACCGTGGACGACGTCGTCGCCGCCACGCTCTTCCTGGCGAGCGCCGAGGCCGACTACCTGCACGGCGTCCGCATGCCCATCGACGGCGGACTCACCGCGTGACCACCCCGCCACCGGACGACGTCCAGGCGACGGACCGCGCCCCCCGTCCGGCGGACGCCACGGACACGGACGGCGGCGACCGCACCACGCACGCAGAGCCCCAAGCCGGCCATGAGCGCCGTCCGACCGGCTTCCAGGGCGCCGGCGGGGACGGCACCGCGGACGGCGACGGCCAGGCGAGCCTTGACCATCCCCCGACCGGAGCCCGGGACACGGCGGCCGGGGAGGCCGGTGTCGGGGTGCTCCTCCTCGTGTGCACGGTGCAGTTCATGGTCGTCCTGGACGCCACGATCGCCAACGTGGCGCTGCCCGCCATCGGGACCGACCTGTCCATGACGCCCGCCGACCTGCAGTACGTCGTCACGCTGTACGCCGCGACCTTCGGCGGCCTGCTCCTGCTGGCCGGTCGCGCGGGCGACCTGCTGGGACGCCGCCGCCTGTTCGTCACGGGCACGGCGGTGTTCTCGGCGGCGTCGGCGGCGTGCGGGCTCTCCCCAACGTCCGGCGTGCTGCTGGCGGCGCGGGTGGCGCAGGGGCTCGGCGCCGCGCTGATCTCCGCGACGGCTCTGGCGCTGCTCCTGATCGCCTTCGCGGAGGGCGCCCGGCGCGACCGCGCGCTGGGCGTCTGGAGCGGCATGGGAGCCACCGGCGCCGGGGCAGGGCTGGTGCTCGGCGGCGTCCTCACCGACACCCTGGGCTGGCCGGCGGTCTTCCTGGTCAACGTCCCGCTGGGCGTGATCGCCATCGCCGCGTCCAGGATCCTGCCCGCCGACCGGCCGTCCCGCCGCGCCGACGCCCCGCCGGCGACGGAAACGCGGGCCGACGCGCCGGGACGCCCCGGGGCACTCGCCGCGCCGACCGGCGACGCGAGCGGGGCACGAACGCCCGCCGGGAACGGCACCCGCCGCCTCTCGCGCGCCACCCGGGCCGGTGTCGACGTTCCGGGCGCGGTGACGGCCACGCTGGGCATCGGGTCGCTGATCTACGGGGTGACCGAGGCGCAGCGGAGCGGCCCGTCCTCGGCGTCCGCCGCCTCGTCACTCGCCGTGTCGGCCGTCCTGCTCACGAGCTTCGTGCTGATCCAGCGGCGGTCGCCCGTGCCGATGATCCCGCCGCGTCTCCTGGCGCACCGCACGATCGCGAGCGGGAACCTGGCGACCCTCTGCATAGCCGGCGTCTGCTCCGCCCAGAACTTCTTCCTGATGCTGTACATGATGGGCGTGCTGAACTACTCGCCACTCCAGACCGGCCTGGCCGTCGCCCCCACCAGCGTCATGGCGCTGGCGGGCGGCATCCTGGCGCCCCGCCTGACCGCCCGGATGCCGGCCAGGTTCGTCGCGGCCACGGGGCTGGCCCTGGCCTGCCTGGGCGAGGTGATGCTCATCCGCATCGGCGCCGACAGCACCTACCTCGCCGATCTGCTGCCCGGCCTGCTGGTGTTCGGCCTCGGGCTGGGGCCGGCGTTCGTCGGGTGCAGCATCCTGGCGACGACCGGCGGCCGGCCCGGGGAGCAGGGCGTCCTGTCGGGCATCCTGAACACCTTCCAGCAGGTCGGCGTGGCGGTCGGCGTGGCCGCGATGGTCGCCGGGGCGACCGCGTGGACCGCCGCCCACACCGGCGCGGGCCCGGTGGCCGCCCTGGTCGAGGGCTACGCCTTCGGCCTGCTGCTCACCGCCGTGGTGGCCGCGGCGGGCGCCCTGTTCGTCCTCACCCTCGGCCGCCCGAGCAGAAACGCCACCGGCTCACAGTGACCAGGCGCTCGCCCTCACCCAGGGCCGCCCCAGCGAGGAGCCCACCGGCTGACACTGACGGGCGCTCGCCCTCCCCAAGGTCGCCCGAGTAGAAGCGCCACCCGCTCACACCGACCGGGCGAGCCGGAAGCCGAGGTCGTCGATGTGGAAGGTGGGGTGGCTCTTGCGGCGGCACGACGCCCGGCACGCCCGGGGCAGGTCGCCCCAGCCCCCGCCGCGGAACACGCGGTACGGCCCGTAGACGCCGGGGTCGTAGACGTCCCAGCACCACTCCCACACGTTGCCGATCATGTCGTAGAGCCCCCACGCGTTCGGCGCCCGGGTGGCGACGTCGTGCGCCCGGCCACCGGAGTTCCCCCGGTGCCAGGCGATCTCGTCCAGCTCCCCGTAACGGACGCCCGGCGAACCGGCCCGGCACGCGTACTCCCACTCCGCCTCGGACGGCAGCCGGTACCCCCCGGCCCCCGGGTCGCAGACCACGTCCAGCCCGTCCCGGTCGTCCCCCATCGAGTAACACGGCGAGAGCCTTGCCTCCCGCGAGACGAGATTGCAGAACCGCACGGCCTCCAGCCACGACACCTCGCTGACCGGCACCCGAGCCCTCGCCGCCCCGGCGGCCTCCCCACCCAGAACGCCCTCGTACAGCTCGCGGGTCACGGGATACGCCCCCAGCCGGAACCCCTCGACCTCGACGTTCCAGCTCCGCCTGGTGCCCTCGTCGTGCAGGAGGATCCGCCCGGCGGGAATCCCCACCATGTCCTCCCCCACCACCTGCGCCGGCGATCGCGTCACCGCACCAGCCCCGACGCGAGAAAGACCCGCCACTCCTCCGCCCGGACCACGACCACCGGCCCTCCGACGTCCTTACTGTCCCGCACCCCGACCACCCCGACCAGATTCGCCGCCACTTCCACGCAGGATCCCCCGTCCGAACCCGACCTGGAGGACTTCCGCCAGCTCGCAGCGCTCAGATCCACCTGCTCATCTCCTTACTTATGATTCTCAAGCTCATGTGCCGAGGCAGCGCCTCCACACGCAACGCGTCGTACCGATCGGTGATCGCCTTCACCGTCTGGGGATCATCGGTGACGGTCCCCTGTATCGAAGACTCCGCCCAGACGGTTGTCCAGTGCCCGGGAAGCTCCGTGATCACGAAGGCACTCATCAGACCGCAGGTCGATTGGGCCTCGAAAGGGAGAACCTGGATCTTCACCCTAGGGTGCTCCGCGATCTCCAGCAGATACTCCAACTGCCGCCGCATGACGGTGGGGTCACCGATGGGCCGGTGCAGAACGCCCTCGTCGATGATGGCCCACACCGTCGGAGGGTCGGCTTTGGTGAGGATGGACTTGCGCTGGAGTCGCGTGGCGAGGCGCTGCTCAAGCAACTCGGGGGTGATCCCCGGTTCCCCCGCGAGCACGTGCCGCGCGTAGGCCTCGGTCTGCATCAGGCCGTAGACCAGCAGCGGATCCCAGGATCGGACGGCCGTGGCCTCCTGCTCGGCGTCCAGGCCGTGGCGGAACCATGAGGGCGCGGCGTCCTTCCACCGGTCGGCCATCAGCCACAGCTCGGACAGGGTGCCGTCGAGACGGAAGATCTCATCGCATCGCTGGGCGAAGGCCCTCTCAGGCTTGCGTTCGGCCCGTTCCACCATGCCGACCATGCTCGTGGAGAACAGAAGCAGTCGCGCCAGCTGCCCCTGCGTCAGGCTCGCCGCCACACGATGACGCCTGACCTCGAAGCCGAACCGCGCCAACGGCGAGGCCTCCGGGTTCAATTCCACCGGCTGCGGCATGACCCCTCCTCCACTCGCACGGCTTACCACGGCCGCCGCACCCGACCGTGTGTTCATAGTGCAACCATCCGACTCCACAAGGTAATCAAAGAAGTCACGCTGAGAGGAGCAAACCAGCAGATGGCATGGGACTCCTCTCGATCTCGCAGGGTTCCCCGTGTCACCTCGACATCGGAACGAGGCGCGACATGGCGACGGACAGGTTGTCGGGATCGCTGGAACTCATCGGCACGGTGGCGTCGGTTCCGGTGGCGCGGGCCTTCGTCCGGGGGAGGCTCGGCTCGGGGCACCCCGCGTTGGACGACGTCATGCTGCTCGCCACGGAGCTCACGGCGAACGCCGTTCTGCATTCGGGCTCACGGCACGGCGGCCCCATCTGGGTGACGCTCTCGGAAAGCGATCACGCCATCAGGGTGAGCGTCAGAGACACCGGCTCCCCCGACCGTCCATACGTCTCCGGCGACCTCTGGAGCGAAGGCGGTCGCGGGCTCCTCCTGGTGGAGGAGATCTCCCAGCGCTGGGGCGTCACGGACGATCAGGCAGGGCGGACGGTGTGGTGTGAGGTGAAGTTCTGACCGGCTCGGGTGGTGGGGACGGGGCCGGGTTGAGGTGTCTCGCGAGGGCCAGGGAGCCGAGGACGGTGCAGGCGCCGGCGGCGGCTATGGCCAGGTGGGGTGGGATGAGTTCGGCGGCGGCGCCGGTCAGGGCGGCGCCGAGGCCCTGGGTGGTCATCTGGCCCGAGGTGAGCAGGCCGAACGCCTGGCCGCGTACGGCTTCGGGGACCACGTCCACGAAGCGGCGCTGGTAGCCCAGGCCGTAGGCGAGGCCTGTTCCGCTGAGCACGCCGATCACCATGCAGAGGACGACGCCGGGGGACGCGGCGAAGCCCAGCAGGGGGAGGCCGGCGAGGACGGCCAGGGGCAGGGTGAGGCGCTCGCGCAGCGCCGGGGCGGCGAACCTGCCGACGACGAAGTTCCCCAGAGCCATCCCCGCCGCGAACGCGGCCAGGACGAGGCCCACCTGGGACGGGGCGCCGCGCTCGGTGAAGTACGGGACCACCACGGCCTCGGCCCCGG
Organism: Sphaerisporangium sp. TRM90804; assembly: GCF_029846175.1. Lineage (GTDB taxonomy): Bacteria > Actinomycetota > Actinomycetes > Streptosporangiales > Streptosporangiaceae > Sphaerisporangium. The sequence goes on from NZ_JARWAC010000015.1 coordinate 133,565, forward strand.
TCACGAACATGACCGGCACCCACGCGGCGAGCAGCAGGCCCCGGATGCGGCCGTCGGCCAGCAGCAGGCGGTTGACGCGCAGCGTGGCCCGCACGGGGTTGACCCGCGCCTCGGGCACGGGGGCGCGCGTCCGGCTCGTCCCGTGGCCCCCGACGCCGGTTCCCTGGCCGGGCAGCGGACCCGCGCCGTCGCCCGGCGCGGTCTCGGAGCGGGCGGGGCGGTCGGGGAGGCCGAAGCGGAGGAAGACGGCGCTGACCAGGGACAGGGCGGCGGTGAGGAGGAGGGCGCCGGTGGGGCCGGCGAGGGCCAGGAGGGCGCCTCCGGCGGCCAGGCCGGCGATCTGCGCGCCCGCGGCCGTGACCATCAGGACGGAACGGCCGAGCACGAACGCGTCCCCGGGCAGCAGGTCGGGCAGCACCGAGTTGCGCGCGGCGCCGAAGACCGGGGTGACCGCGCCCGTGGCGACCACGATGAGCAGCATCGCCCAGACCGGCAGCCCGGCGAAGCCCAGCAGCAGGCAGAGCGCGACCCGCACCAGCTCGCCGGCGACCATCAGGCGCCGGGGGCGCATCCGGTCGGCCAGCGACAGGAACAGCACCGCCCCGATGACGTACGGCAGGAACCCGCTCATCCAGGCCGCCGCCGACAGCCCCGCCGACCCCGTCCGGTCGTACACCAGTACCGAGAACGCCAGCATCTTCACGCTGTCGCCCATCACCATCAGCACGTAGCCGCCGAACAGCACGCGGAACTCACGAACCGCGAACACCTCGCCGAACGTCGCCCGCCTCGGGTCCCCCGTCATGGCACCTCCCGGAACGATGCTGGGGCACCGGGACCGCGCGGGGCTAAGCTTTCGTCCGCAGACGAAAGGTCGTGGGACGAAGCATGGGGTGGACGATCCGCATCGAGGTCGGGCCGCAGGACGTCATGGCCAGCCGGTTCGCCATCTCGCCGCTGATCGAGACCCTGCACGCCCTGCGGATCCTCTCCGGCTCCCATGAGGCCGGGGTGCTCCAGCCGTGGGCCGCGAGCAAGCGCGCCGTCTACGTGCGGCTGCTGCGCGAGCCGGGCATGGCCGCGCTCGTCACGCTGTTCCGCCGCGGCGCGTACAACGCCGACTTCACCGGCCCGCCGCCGTCCGGGGTGAACGTCGCGATCGAGGACGAGCTGGCGGTCGTCCGGGCCACTCCCCCGGCGCAGGCGCACGACGAGATCGCGAGGAACCTGGCCGGTCTGCCCGCGCCGCCGCCGGAGATCAGGGCGACGCTGGAGCGTCCCGACGTGGCGCAGGTGTTCGCCGACACCCTTGAGGCCGCGTGGCGCGAGATCCTCGCGCCCGACTGGCCGCGGTTCAAGGCGATCCTCGAACGTGACGTCGTGCGGCGCGCCGGGCGGCTGGCGACGTACGGGTGGAGCGCCGCCCTGGAGGACCTGAGCCCGCGCATCCGGCTGCGGACGGAGCGCGACCCGGCGCACATCGAGCTGCGCATGGACCACGCCGGCTCCGACGAGACACACCGGCTCGGCGGCCGGGGCCTGCTGTTCGTGCCGAGCGTGTGCGGCACCGGCGTCGGCGCCTACCTGGAGGACGCCTGGCCGTACGCGCTGGCCTACCCGGCCTGGGGCGTCGCCGTCCCCCCGGCGCGCAGGGACGGGCTGGCCCGGCTCATCGGGAAGACCCGGTCGGCGATCCTGCACGCCCTGCCCGCCACCACGACGCAGCTCGCGGCGCTGCTCACGCTCAGCGTGGGCGGCGCCGGCGACCACGTCGCCGCGCTTCGCGGCGCCGGCCTGATCAGCGGCACCAGGACGGGCCGCGCGGTGCTCTACCACCGCACGGCCCTCGGCGAGGCACTGATCGGCGACCGGCCTGACGACGCCTGAGCCGACGACGCCTGAGCCCGGCGACGCCTGAGCCGGACGCCGGGGATCAGCCCTTGAGTGCGCCCGCCATCAGGCCGCGCATGAAGAACCGGCCGAGCAGGACGTAGACCACCATCGTCGGCACCGAGGCTATGATCGCGGCGGCCATCTGCTGGCTGTACGGCACGGTCTGGGCACCGGCGATGTTGTTGAGCATCACCGTGGTCGGCCAGGACGTCGGGCCGGTGAGGAAGACCGCGAACAGGAAGTCGTTCCACATCGAGGTGAACTGCCAGATGATGACGACCGCGAACGCGGGCCCCGACACCGGCAGCACGATCGACCAGAACGTCCGCAGCATCCCCGCGCCGTCGACCCTGGACGCCTCCATCAGCTCGTCCGGGATCGTCACGTAGTAGTTCCTGAAGATCAGCGTGCAGATCGGGATGCCGTACACCACGTGCGCGAGCACGAGCCCCGGGATGCCCCCGTACACGCCCAGCGTCACCATGAGCTGGACGAGCGGGATCATCACCCCCTGGTAGGGGATGAACATGCCGAACAGGAACAGCGTGAACACCAGGTCGGAGCCGGGGAACCGCCACTTGGACAGCACGAACCCGTTCATCGCGCCCAGCGCGGCCGAGATCAGCGCGCCGGGGACGGCCAGCAGGAAGCTGTTAGCGATGCCCGGCTTGAGCCGCTCCCATGCGACCTGCCACGCCTCGGTGGTCCACACCGAGGGCAGGCTCCACGCCTGGCTCGGGTCGGCCTCGCTCAGCGGCTTGAAGCTGGTCACCAGCAGCACGTACACCGGGATCAGGAAGACCACGATGAAGCCCAGCAGCAGCGTGAACCTGAGGTAGACGGGCCAGCGGGCCCGGCGGGGGGCCTTCGGGGCCTGGTTGCCCGCCCTGGGCGGGGCCGCGACGGCCGTGGTCATGAGCGCCTCTCTCTGCGGGCGTTCCAGATCAGGTACGGCACGACGAAGACGGTCACCGACAGCACGATGTACGCGGCGATCGTCGCGCCCTTGGCCGGGTCGTGGGAGTCGAAGACGGCCACCCACATGAAGACGGCGGGCACGTCGGTGATGATCTGCTTGCCGGACACCGACACGATCAGGTCGAAGACCTTGAGCGAGATGTGGCCGAGGATGATCAGGGCCGACAGCGTGACCGGCCGCAGGAACGGCAGCACGACGTACCGGTAGACCTGCCACTCGCGGCAGCCGTCCACCCGGGCGGCCTCACGCAGCTCCTCGGGGACGCCGCGGAACCCGGCCAGGAACAACGCCATGACATATCCGGACATCTGCCAGATCGCTGGAATGGCCATGGCGGCCATCCCCCAGTCCTGGTCGCGGAACCACGAGTTCTGCAGGAAGTCCAGGCCGAGGCCGTCGAACAGCCGGTTCAGCCCGACCGCCTGGTCGTCCTGGCCGCTGTTCATCAGCCACCGCCACACCACGCCGGTGGCGACGAAGGAGATGGCCATCGGGAACAGGTAGATCGTGCGGAACCCGCCCTCGCCCCGGATGCCCTTCTCCATCAGGAAGGCCAGCAGCCACCCGAGGATCAGCGCGCCGCCGACGAAGACCGCCGTGAAGACGATCGCGTGCCGGACGGAGATGCCCCAGCGCTCCTGGTCCCAGAGCGAGACGAAGTTCTCCAGCCCGACGAACTCACCGGTGGAGATCTCGTCGTGCTGGTCGGTCATGGCGAGCCGGAAGTTCCAGCCGAGCATGCCGTAGACGAAGACGGCTATCGCGATGATCGACGGCGTGACCAGGAGAAGCCCCGGCAGCCATCTGCGCACACGCGACACGTACACCCCCAAGAAGGCTCGCGCCCGCTCCGGGCGGGCGCGAGCCGTACGGGAACCGGCTGGTTCACTGGTTGTTGGACTGGGCCGCCTCGGCGAGTGCCTGCTGGAGCTTTGCGGCGTCCTTGCTCTGCAGGAACAGGCCCACCGCCTCGGTGATGGCCGTCTTCCAGGGGTCGTTGGCGACCACACCGTGCTGGAGGGAGCCGGCCAGCTTGCCGTTGGCCCACTGCTCCAGGTCCCACTTCAGGTAGTCGGTGTACAGCGCGCTGTCGGCGTCCTTGCGCGCCGGAATGGAGCCCTTCTTGGGGTTGAAGGCGTCCTGCCCCTCCTTGCTGGCCGCGACCTTGAGCCAGGCCATGGCGCCTTCCTTGTTCGGGGCGCCCTTGGGCAGGGTGAAGCTGTCGGACAGCCACATGAACGTGCCATCGGTGCCCGGCGACGCCGCCCAGTCGAAGTCCTCCTTGGAGGTCTTGCCGAGCCCGCCGTCCGGAGGGTTGTGGAAGTAGCCGTAGGCCCAGTCGCCCATGATGTTGAACGCGGCGGCGCCGTCCGCGACCTGCTTGGCGGCGGGCTGCCAGTCGTCCTGGGGCGCTCCGGCGTACGACATGATCGTCTTGAAGTCGTTCAGCGCCTTGGTGACGGCCGCGCCCGACCAGTCGGCGCCCTTGGCCCACAGGCCGTTGTAGGCGTCGGTGCCCATGGAGCCGAGCATCACGCTCTCGAGCAGGTGGACGACCGTCCACTCAGAGCCGATGGACAGCGGGATCTTCCCGGTCTTCTTGACGGCCTCCAGCGCCGTGACGAACTCCTCGATCGTCTTGGGCGCCCCGGCCACCCCGGCTTCCTTGAGGATCTCGGGGTTGAACCACAGGACGTTGGACCGGTGGATGTTCACCGGCACCGAGTAGACGTTCCCCTCGTAGGTGATCTGGTCGACGAGCTGCTGCGGGAAGACGTCCTTGAGCTTCAGCTCGTCGTAGAGGGCGTTCAGCGGCTCCAGCTTGCCGGCCTTGATGTAGCCCTGCAGCTCGGCTCCGGCGTGCCCCTGGAAGGTGTCCGGCGGCTGGTTGGCCTGCAGCTTGCTGGACAGCAGAGCCCGCGCCTTGTCCCCCGAGCCGCCCGCGACGGCGGCGTCGAAGAAGGTCAGGTCGGGGTTCTGCTTCTGGAAGATGTCCCTCATGGCCTTCAGGCCGTCGGCCTCGCCGGGGCCCGTCCACCATGAGAAGACCTCGACCTGCTTCTTCGCCGTGCCGCCGCCGGTCGCCTGCTCCGTGCCGCCGCCACAGGCGGCGAGGGAGAGCATGCCCGCCACGGTGACCGCGACGGCCGACATCCACCGTCGTCGCATTTCCATGGTCCTTCCAGGTTGGGAGGGCTGTACACGCACGCCCGTCCCCTGATCCGGCCATGTGTGACAACGTTGTCAGTAGGCAATCAAGCCACCTCACGACCCGGCCGTCAAGGGTGGTGAAATAACGTCTCCATATAGCCCACGGCGGCGGCCGGGAGGCGAGCCCGGGCCGCGTGCATCAGCGGGAGACGCCGCGGCCCGGGCTCACGGGCCGCGCGACCCGGGCTCGGTCTCCACCCCTCCGAGGCGACCTCACCGTGTCGTGCAAGGCCACGCGGCGTCCTGGGCGCGCATGGCGCGATGGGACCGCCCGGCAGGGCCATCACCAAGTGTCACATCCAAGGAACGCAGCGCGCCGGAATCATGCCCGATTCGCATCCTCGCTTGTGAAGTGTGTTGATCATGCCAGTAAATGCGAAGGTGTTCGGCGATATCTCCCGATGAGTGAAGCGAGGGGTCAAGCGCCGCTGAACGTTTTACTTGTCGGATACCCGGGATACCCCTGATTAACATCTTCCGTAAATATGATCACATTGGCTACTCTGCTGTGATCATACGTACGAACGGCGCTCCGCTGACGTAGTCCGCTCGGGTGATGGCACGTTCCGCACCGAGCCGGTCCACGGGCAGGGCCCGGCGCTCCGGCGGCGGGAGACGGCTTTGACGCACGACGCGGACCCCTTCCCCGCATCAGGCACCCGGGCGGGCCGACTTCAAGTGCCAACCCACGGCCCGGTTTCGGCCTGTCCTTTATATACAAGCGGTGATCAACAGAGCCCAGGTTCGTCGTCCGCCGTCACGGAAGGTAAGCTTCCACGAGCACCGGCTCCGAGGACGCTTTCCGGGCCGGTGGAGCACTCACCTCGGGAGACTCGGATGGAGACCGTCGACCTGGAAGATCTGGGCCTCGAACTCCTTCTCATCGCCGCACTGCACGATGAGGCGGAGCGCCTTGCCTCCGAGCTTCCCGAACCCGCCACCCCCGCCAAACGGTGCCGCGGCTCGCGGCGTCAAGGGCTCTGAGCTCGAAAGCCCTCAATCCGGCGACGCGCGCATGTTGGCGAATCGCAATAATTGCGGCTTTCATCTAAAACAGCAGTCTTTTGCTCGCTCGCTGTAAACTGTCGGTGGCAGCGTTCACACTTCGAACATGGCCGACTCTCGTCAGCAATCATCGCCCGCCGACGGCTCCGCCCCCTCCTCTGAGGACGCATCCCCCTCCGCCCCGGCGCCCGGGTCGTCACCCACCGACACCTCCGGAGCCCTCCGCGGGCTCGACGGCGCCGATCCCCGCCCGTCCGAGGGCACCCGCCCGCCTCCGCAGGCCGGGCCCGGCGCCGAGGCGCCCGCCGCCGAAGAGGCGCTGGTCGATCTCGGCGAGGTCACCTTCAGCGACTGGCACACCCACACCGCCACGATGACCGGCGTGGGGTTCCTCACCATCGCCCGCAGGCTGCCCGCGCTCATCGGCCAGGCGGTCGGCATGGCCTGGCGCGCGAGCCCGCGCGACACCGCCGCCACGGTGGGCCTCAGCGTGCTGGGCGGCCTGTTCACGGCCTTCGGGCTGCTGGCCACCACCGGCGTGCTCCAGGCGCTGTTCTCGGCCGGTCCCACGCCCGATCGGGTGAGGGCCGCCCTGCCCAGCCTGCTGCTCGTCGGCGTGGCCGCGGCGCTGCGGTCGGCGCTGGAGGCCGGGGCCGGGTGGGCGCAGTCCCGGCTGGAGCCGCAGGTGTCCCGCATCGCCGAGAAGCAGCTCTACGACCTCACCAGCCGGGTCGACCTGATCTGCTTCGACGACCCCGAGTTCCACGACTCCCTCCAGCGGGCCCGCACCCGCGGCGTCAGCATCGTCGACAACGTGGTGAGCTCCGCCATCAACCTGCTGACCGGCTTCATCGGCATCGCCGCCGCGGCCGGCGTGCTCGGCATCCTGCACCCGGTGCTGCTGCCGCTGCTCGTGCTGGCCGTCATCCCCGACGCCTGGGCCGCCGTCCGCTCGGCACGCATGCGTTACACGACCATGTACGCGCTGATCCCGGTGTACCGCCGCAAGTGGATCCTCACCGAGCTCATGGCCGACCGCGAGACCGCCGCCGAGGTGCGCTCGTTCACCATGCGCCGCTTCCTGATGCGGCTGTACGACGTCGTGGCCGGCACCGAGCAGGATGTCGTGCTGCGGCTGGCCCGCAGGCAGACGGTGGCCAAGCTCATCGGCGAGGCGCTCAGCGGCCTCGGCACCGCCCTGGTCTACGTCGCGCTCGGCGTCCTGCTCGCGATCGCCGCCGTCCCGCTGGCCGTGGCGGGCACGGCCGTCCTGGCCATCAGGTCGGGGCAGACGTCTTTGACCAACCTCATGTACGCCACCAACCGGCTGTACGAGGAGGGGCTCTACTTCACCGACTTCCTCGACTTCTGCGCCCAGGCGCGCGAGCGCATGGGCGCGGCCCGCCCCCGGCGGTCACCGCCCGCCTTCAAGCGCATCACGGTCGATGATGTGACGTTCAACTATCCAGGTAAGGACGAAGCCGCGCTCGACCACGTGTCCATCCACATCGACCAGGGCGAGGTGGTCGCGCTCGTCGGCGAGAACGGCTCGGGCAAGACGACGCTCTCCAAGATCCTCGCCGGGCTGTACGAGCCGGCGAGCGGGCAGGTGCGGTGGGACGACGTCGACATCGCCGCCGTCGACCAGGATGATCTGCGGCGCAACATCGCGGTCATCGCCCAGGACCACACCCGCTGGCCGCTCTCGGCGAAGGACAACATCACCATGGGCCTTGAGCGCGGCGAGGCCGCCGTGCACGCCTCCGCCGAGGTGGCGGGCGCCGACCAGGTCGTGGCCGAGCTGCCGCACGGCTACCGCACCCTGCTCGACCGCCGCTTCAAGGACGGCCACGAGCCCTCGGGCGGCCAGTGGCAGCGCATCGCCGTGGCCAGGGGCTTCTACCGCGACGCCCCCCTGCTCATCTGCGACGAGCCGACGGCCGCGCTGGACGCCCGCGCCGAGCACGCCCTCTTCGAACGCATCCGCCGCCACGCCGACGGCCGCACCGTCCTGCTGATCACCCACCGCCTGGCCAGCGCCCGCCATGCCGACCGCATCTACGTCCTCGACCACGGCAAGGTGACCGAGCAGGGCACCCACGACGACCTCATGCACCTGAACGGCATCTACGCCGACCTCTACTCCCTCCAGGCCAGCGCCTACGGCGTATCCCCCACCGCCACCTGACGCTAGTCCGACCTCCGCCACCGGCCAGGACGAGGACCCGTTTCTCCGCACGCGCAGTGCCCACTTCCGGCGCCGCACCGGCGAGAAGGCCTACGGCGAAGGCGGCGCCGCCGTGCGGCGGGTCACCGGGGTGCGCCGCGAGCCGGAGGGCGGCTATCGGCGAGCGGGGTCGGGGGTTTCGCGCAGTTCGGCTACGGCCTGGACGTCGCGGTAGTACTGGATTTTTCGTTGGATGGCCCGCTGGCGTTCTCTGAGCAGGGTGATCTGGGCCTCGATGGCGGCGTCGTGGGATTCCAGGACGCCGATGCGGTCGGCCACGGTGTGGTCGCCGCTGCGTACGAGTTGGGCGAAGCGGAGCATCGCGGCGATGGGCATGCCGGTGTCGCGCAGGCACCGCACCATGCCGAGCCAGCCCACGTCCTCCTCGCTGAAGCGCCTCTGGCCGGCGGCGTTGCGCTCCACCGGTTCCAGCAGGCCGATGCGCTCGTAGTACCGCAGAGTGTCCAGGCTGAAGCCGGTCTCCTCCGCGACCTGCCCGGGGGTGTAGACGGTCACCCCCCGAGCATGGCACCTGGAGTGGGCTCCAGGTCAATGGGGTTGACCTGGAGTCCGCTCCAGCGTGCAGGGTGTGGCGCATGACACACATCGCACTCGGGACGATCCCCTTCGGCACCGCCGTGGACGAAGCCACGTCGTTCGCGCTCCTCGACCGTTTCGTCGAGGCGGGCGGCACCATGATCGACACATCCAACAACTACCCCTTCTGGATGGAGGGGGCCACGGGCGACGAGAGCGAGGCCACGATCGGCGCGTGGCTGTCCGCCCGGGGCAACCGCGACCGGGTGGTGCTCAGCACCAAGTGCGGCGGCCGTCCCACCATCCCCGGTGATCGCACGCTGGACTCCGCCGAGGGCCTGTCGGCGCCGACCGTCCGCGCCGCCGTGCGCGAAAGCCTGCGCCGGCTGCGGACCGACCACGTCGACGTCTACTGGGCGCACATCCAGGACCGGAGCACGCCGCTCCAGGAGCAGGTGGAGGCGTTCGCCGGGCTGGTGGCGGACGGCGCCGCCAAGGCCGTGGGCGCCTCCAACCACCCGTCCTGGCGGCTGGAGCGCGCCCGCGCCCTGGCCGTCGCGAACGGCTGGGCGCCCTACTCGCACGTGCAGCTCAGGCACTCCTACCTGCGCCCGAGGCCGGGCGTGCGGCTGCCGGAGGCGGGGCACGTGCAGGTCGGCGAGGAGACGCTCGACTACGTGCGCACCGAGGGCCTGCGGCTGTGGGTCTACACCTCGCTGCTGGCGGGCGCGTACAGCGGCAGGGCCGACCGGCCCGTGCCGGCCCACTACGACCACCCGGGGACGGCCCGCCGCCTGGCGCGGCTCCGCGAGGTGGCCGCCGAGCTGGGCGCGACGCCCAACCAGGTGGTCCTGGCCTGGCTGCTCGCCCAGGACATCGTCCCGATCGTCGGCGTCAGCTCCGCGCCGCAGCTCGAAGAGGCCCTCGCGGCGGTCGACCTCAAGCTGGACGACGAGGTGCGCGCCCGCCTGGACGACCCGGCCCTCGCCTGACGGCACCCCCGCGGCCGGGGGTGGCGGGTCAGCCGCCGGAGATGTGGTCGGACAGGTAGCGGCGGATCAGGACCTTGCACTCGGCGATGAGGTCGGGGTCGCCGCCGGGGCGGACGCGGAAGGCGAGCTTCAGGACGGCGTCGGCGGCCTCCACGGCGACGAACAGCGCCCGGGCCAGGCCGGGGTCGGTGGGGGCGCCGAGCAGGTCGACGACGAGCCCGCGCAGGCGGTCGGCGACGATGACGTTGTTCTCCAGGGCGGCGTCCAGAAGCCGCTTGGTGCCCTTCACCGGCGGGCCGCCGGGGGTGAACAGCACCTCGCCGAAGTCGACGACGGCGAACCCGGGCGTGGTGCGCTTCATCTCCACGAACTCGTCCACCGCGAGGTCGACGGCGCCGGTCCAGTCGGTGATGCCGGCCGACGCGAACCGGGTGGTGAGCCGGGCGAGGAACGCGTCCAGGTTGCGCAGGGCCAGGGCGCGTACCAGGCCCTGCTTGTCGGGGAAGAACTGGTAGAACGTGCCGATCGGCACGCCCGCCCTGCGGGCCACCTCCTTGGTGGTCAGCCCTTCGTACCCGACCTCCTCCAGAAGGCGGGCGCATTCGTCCAGCATGCGCGCGACCCGCTCCACGCTGCGGCGCTGGGCGGGACGGCGGCGCAGCGTCCCTGCGGAGACGTTCGTCATCTGCCCATCATCCTCCCGCCATCGCCCGCGATGCCTAACATGAGATTCATTCGCATCGCCGGAGGTCGTCATGTTCCTGTGGGGTACGGCTACCGCGTCCTACCAGATCGAGGGCGCCGCCACGGAGGACGGCCGAGGGGCCTCCGTCTGGGACACCTTCACGCGCCAGCCTGGCCGCGTGCGCGACGGCCACACCGGGGACGTCGCGTGCGATCACTACCACCGCTGGTCCGAGGATGTCACGCTCCTGGCCGGGCTGGGGGTGAACTCCTACCGCTTCTCCATATCGTGGCCGAGAGTCCAGCCGGACGGCCGCGGCCCGGTCAACGAGCGGGGGCTGGACTTCTACGACCGCCTGGTCGACGCGCTCTGCGCGGAGGGCATCGTGCCGGCGGCCACGCTGTTCCACTGGGACCTGCCGCAGGCCCTGGAGGACCGGGGCGGCTGGCTCGCCCGCGACACCGCCCACCGCCTGGCGGACTACACGGCCGTCGTGGCCGAGCGCCTGGCCGACCGGGTGCCGCTGTGGATCACGCTGAACGAGCCGTTCGTCCACATGGCCTTCGGGTACGGCCTGGGCACCCACGCCCCCGGCCACACGCTCTTCATGGACGCGCTGCCCGTCGCCCACCACCAGCTCCTCGGCCACGGCCTGGCCGTCCAGGCGCTCCGGACGGCCGGCGCCGAGCGGGTGCTGCTGACCAACAACTGCACGCCCGTGTGGCCGGCCTCCGCGTCGCCCGAGGACGCGCGGGCCGCCGAGGCGTACGACACGCTTCACAACAGGTTGTTCAACGATCCCGTCCTGCTGGGTTCGTATCCGGATCTCTCGGCGTACGAGCTGGACGGCATCGACGCGGTCCGGGACGGCGACCTGGAGATCATCGCCCAGCCCCTGGACGGGCTCGGGGTGAACTACTACACCCCGACCCGCATCGCCGCCCCGTCCGGCACCCTGCCGCTGCCCTGGGAGGACGCCGGCGTCACCGGCCACCCCACCACCGCCTTCGGCTGGCCCGTGGTGCCCGACGGCCTGCGCGAGCTGCTGGTGGGCCTCAGAGCCAGGTACGGCGACGCGCTGCCGCCGGTGTACGTGACCGAGAACGGCTGCTCACTGGCGGACGAGCCCGGCCCGGACGGCGTGGTGGACGACCAGGCGCGCGTCGCCTTCCTCGACGGCCACATCAGGGCGCTCGGCGCCGCGATGGCCGAGGGCGTGGACGTGCGCGGGTACTACGTGTGGTCGCTGCTGGACAACTTCGAGTGGGCCGAGGGCTTCACCCAGCGCTTCGGCCTCGTCCACGTCGACTTCCCCACCCAGAAACGCACCCCCAAGGCCTCCTACCACTGGCTGAGAGACCACATCACCACCCGCCCCGCCCCGTGGAACGGCGACTGAGCCCTCTACGACGCCCGCACGCGGGAGGGCCGGCCGCCGCGCACGGCGCCGCGTTCACCGCACGGGAACCCGCCGTACCGGCCCCGGTCGGGGGATCCGGGGTGGCGGCTCGACGGGCGGGCACGCTCAACCTGGCCCAACCCCTGGGCCGGCCGCCGCACACGGCGCCGCGTTCACCGCACGGGAACCCGCCGTACCGGCGCCGGTCGGGGGATCTGGGGTGGGTGCGCGGACCGTGCGGGCACCTCAAGGCGCCGGCGTCGCGAGGCGCTCAGGAGCCCGGGGCCTTGATCGTCAGAAGACCGAGACGTGGACGTGGTCGTAGTGGTTGGCGGTGATGCCGCCGCGGTCGGACATCTGGCGCCAGCCGGCGCCGGTGCGGATGTCGTAGTAGCGCTGGCGCCAGATGATGTACATGATGCCCAGCGCGCGGCCGTTGTCGATGGCCCACTCGGCCAGGGCGTCGCCGCGGGCCATGGAGGCGGCGTCGGGCATGCGGCCGCCGGTGCTCATCATGAAGTCGCAGGCGCGGCCCTTGCCGTGCTCGCCGGGGTCGCCGGGGCGCAGGCAGCCGACGCCGAACGGCATGGGGTAGTTCTGCATGATGACGTTGCGGATGCTGACCATGCGCGCGGTGAGGCCGCTGCCGGCGTCGGGGGTCTGGAAGCCGAACTTCTTCAGGAGGCGCTCGACGTCCTCCTTCTTGTCCTCCAGCTCCTTGATCTCCTTCTTCAGGTCGACGATCTTGCCGTCGGCCTCCTTCTTGGCCGCCCGCGACTCCTTGATCAGGTCGCCGATGACCTTCAGGCGCTGGTTCTTCTCCTCGGCGAGGTAGGTGACGGTGGCGACCTGGCCGAGGATGGAGTCGGGGTCGCCCTCGTAGCTCAGCACCCGGGGGCCGTCCACCGTGCCCGACATGTAGGAGTTGCGGTAGAACTGTGCGACCTGCTCCTCGGCCTTGGCCAGGTCGGCCCGCAGCTTCTTGACGCGGTCACCGGCCTTCTGCGCGGCGCGCCGGGTGTCCTCAAGGCTCGCGATCTCGCCGCGGTAGGCCTTCTGCAGGTCGGACGCCTGCTTGGTGAGCTTGTTGAGCTGCGCCTGAGGGCTGGGCTTGGCCTCGGCCGCCGACAGGGCGGGCATCGAGGACAGAGCAATCGACATGGCCGCCAATGCGGCGATCGAGCCTGACCGCATCAGCCCTCCCTCCTCTCGACGCCCCGAGACCCTAGATGCCGATCTCCGGAGCCGCCACACGATCGGAAGAACCTGTACACCATTGGCGAAGTATCTACCACTTCATGAACCCGCCGAGCACTGGTTCCGGATAATTGGGCCCGTCCCGCGGGTGAACGTTCCCGGTGCGTACCGGCAGGCCGCGGGCCCTGGCAGCGGCCCCGGTCTCCAGCCGCCCGATCTTAGCGGCGCCGGGCGCCGCGGGTCCCGGGCTCTTGCCAACCGCTCTAGAACATGTTTCTGTCTCAGGGAACGCCGCCGGGCCCCGCTTCCGGCGGGATCATCGACATGCGCTCGATCAGGTACGCGGCCCTCGAGACCAGGAGGCAGGAATGCTCCAGCACGACCGTCTTTTCATCGGGGGCGAGTGGGTGGCCCCCGCGGGCGCCGGGACGATCGACGTCGTCTCCCCGCACACCGAGGAGGTGGTGGGCCGCGTCCCGGACGCCACCCCCGCCGACATGGACCGCGCCGTGGCGGCCGCGCGCAGGGCGTTCGACGAGGGGCCGTGGCCGCGGATGACGATGGCCGAGCGCGCCGAGGTGGTCGGCAGGCTGGCCGACCTCTACGCCGCCCGCCAGTCGGAGCTGGCCGAGCTGATCACGCTGGAGATGGGCTCCCCCATCACCTTCTCCCAGCTCGCGCAGGCCCCGCAGCCGCTGGGCATGCTGCGCTACTTCGCCGAGCTGGGGAAGACGTACGCCGTCGAAGACCAGCGCCCCGGCATGTTCGGCCCGGTCACCGTGCGCCGCGAGCCGGTCGGCGTCGTCGCGGCCGTGGTGCCGTGGAACGTCCCGCAGTTCGTCATCATGACCAAGCTGGCCCCCGCGTTGATCGCCGGGTGCGCCGTCGTGGTCAAGCCGGCCCCGGAGACCCCGCTGGACGGCTACCTCCTCGCCCAGATGATCGAGGAGGCCGGCTTCCCCGAGGGGGTCGTCAGCATCGTGGCCGCCGGCCGCGAGACGAGCGAGTACCTGGTGTCCCACCCGGGCGTCGACAAGGTGGCCTTCACCGGCTCCACCGCGGCCGGGCGCCGCATCGCGTCGATCTGCGGACAGGGCCTGAAGCGCTGCAGCCTCGAACTCGGCGGCAAGTCGGCCGCGATCATCCTGGACGACTGCGACCTCGGCGCCGCCATGGGCTTCCTGTCCATCGCCTCGCTGCTGAACAGCGGTCAGGCGTGTGTGGCCCAGACCCGCATCCTGGCGCCGGCCTCCCGCTACGACGAGGTCGTGCACGCCGTGGCCGACATGGTCGCGGGCCAGCCCGTCGGCGACCCCGGCGACCCGGCCACCGGCATCGGGCCGATGGTCGCCAAGCGCCAGCAGGAGCGGGTGGAGGGCTACATCAAGCTCGGCGTCGACGAGGGCGCCAAGCCCGTGCTCGGCGGCCTCGACCGGCCGTTCGACCGGGGCTGGTACGTGGCGCCGACGGTGTTCGCCGGCGTGTCCAACGACATGCGCGTCGCCCGCGAGGAGATCTTCGGGCCCGTCCTGGTCGTCATCTCCTACCAGGACGAGGACGACGCCGTCCGCATCGCCAACGACAGCGAGTACGGCCTGTCGGGCACGGTCTGGACCGCCGACACCGAGCACGGCATGGACATCGCCCGCCGGGTCCGCGCCGGCACCTACGGCGTGAACATGCTGAACACCATGGAGCCGGCCACGCCGTTCGGCGGCTTCAAGGCCAGCGGCCTCGGCCGCGAGCTGGGCCCCGAGGGCCTGGAGTCCTACCTGGAGCTCAAGTCGATCGCGCGCCTCGGCTGAGGCGGCTCGCGTCCGCCGCCCAACGCGCCCCCGCGTCGCTGGGCGGCGGCCCGCGAATCAGAGATGTCCGAGATCGCCCCCGCTGGGAGACGGCTCATGGCCGGCCGCTCCCGCTGGATCTCATACGTCCCGTGTTGTAGACGACATTTGTTGGCATTTGGTTCGCGGCCTGTCCCCGATTGGTGCGAACCGAATCCCGTACGGCCGCACGGCCGCGCATGGAGCGGTCCAGGCGACGCGGCAGGTCAGCCGGCCGTCGCGGACCTCTCGGGGCGTGAACCGCCGTCGTAGACGGCCTGGGCGGCCCAGGCGCCGACCCGCCTGATCAGGCCGGGGGTGGCGGCAGCCTCGGCGTGCCCGAAGCCCGGCTCCACCCACAGCTCCTTGGGCTCCTGGGCGGCGTCGAACAGCTGGTGGGCGTGGTCGAGCGGGAAGAAGGCGTCGGCGTCCCCGTGCACGATCAGCAGCGGTGTGGGCGCGACCCGCCCGACCGCCTCGTGCGGCGCGAGCGGCACGGGGTCCCACGTGCCCTTCGTTATGCGCGTGCGCTTGGCGATGCGCGCGACGAGCCGCCCCGACGGCCGCTCGATGACCCAGTGCACCTGGCGCATCGGCCGGGTGTCGCGGTAGTACCAGCGCGCCGGGCCGCTGACCGCCACCACGGCGTCGGTGCCGCGGTGCAGCGCCGCGTGGCGGACGGCCACCGCCGCGCCCATCGAGAAGCCCACCGTGGCCACCCGCGAGTAGCCGAGCGACCGGGCGTACGCCACCGCGGCGTCCAGGTCGAGCACCTCGGCGTCCCCCACCGTGGACCGGCCGCCGGAACGGCCGTGGCCGCGGAAGTCGAACGCCACGACCCCGCCGAACCCGCTCAGCACGTGCGCGATGCGCCGCGTGGAGCGCTCACGCCAGGAGCCGGTGAACCCGTGGGCTATGACGACGCCGAACTCGGCCTCGCCCCGCGAGGGGGTGTGCGCGGCGTCCAGCCGCACACCGTCCTTCGTGATCAGCGTCGCGGGGAATGCTCTGGCGAGAGGCATGCGACGAGCTTATTCGGGAGCGTCTCGGCGCAGGCGGAAGCATGGCCGCCCGGCGGTCCCGCGGCCCCGGTCTGGGCCTTGACGGTGATCGGTATGAGCAATCCGACGATGAAGGCCCCTATGACGAGGGCCCACACGGCAAGCCTGCAGCGAAAGTCTCGCCTGCACGGGGACACGCCGAACGGTTCGGCGACCTGGCGCGCGGAGGCGGCGAGTCGGTCAAATCCTTCGTCCACCATGAGAGAGTGTCTGCCCGGGCGTCCCGGCGTTAGTCCCCGGGCCCGGCGCCCCCACCCGGCCGCGGGAAGACTTCGCAGGTTGGCCTGGGGTGATTTTCTGGCAATCGCCATTTTCGCGGCCGCAGCCGCCATGATCCGGGCAGGAAAACCCGGCTTCGTGCGTGTTATGCCCCTGTTTGCGCAAGACCGGCACACGGCGGTAACAGCGATCACCTAAAATGGTGGAGGCCGCATCACTCGGCGGCCGGCCTCCAGCGACCCAGAGCGAGACTCCATCATGCCTTTGAACAGCCGCGACGACCTGCGTAACATCGCGATCATCGCGCACGTCGACCACGGGAAGACCACGTTGGTCGATGCCATGCTCTGGCAGTCCGGAGCGTTCCGCGCCAACCAGGACGTCGATGAACGGGTCATGGACTCCAATGACCTGGAGCGCGAGAAGGGCATCACCATTCTCGCCAAGAACACCGCCGTGAAGCACAGCGGCATGACCCTCAACATCATCGACACCCCCGGCCACGCCGACTTCGGCGGCGAGGTCGAGCGAGGCCTGTCCATGGTCGACGGCGTGGTGCTGCTGGTCGACGCCTCCGAGGGCCCGCTGCCGCAGACACGCTTCGTGCTGCGCAAGGCGCTGTCGGCCAAGATGCCGGTCATCCTGTGCATCAACAAGGTCGACCGCCCCGACGCCCGCATCAAGGAGGTCGTCGACGAGGTCTACGAGCTCTTCATGGACCTCGACGCCACCGAGGAGCAGATCGACTTCCCGATCGTCTACGCCTCGGCCAAGGCCGGCCGGGCCAGCCTCGCGCGTCCCGACGACGGCGGCATGCCCGACTCCCCCGACCTCGAGCCGCTGTTCGAGACGATCACGAGCACGATCCCCGCGCCGACGTACGACCCCGCCTCGCCGTTCCAGGCCCACGTCACCAACCTGGACGCCTCCAGCTACCTCGGCCGCATCGCGCTGTGCCGGGTGCACCAGGGCGTCATCAAGAAGGGCCAGCAGGTCGCCTGGTGCCGCACCGACGGCAGCATCCAGCGGGTCAAGATCAGCGAGCTGCTGATGACCGACGCGCTGGAGCGCAAGCCGGCCGAGCAGGCCGGGCCCGGCGACATCATCGCCATCGCCGGCATTCCCGACATCATGATCGGTGAGACCCTCGCCGACCCCGACGACCCGCGCCCGCTGCCGCTGATCACCGTCGACGAGCCGGCGATCTCGATGACCATCGCCACCAACACCAGCCCGCTGGTGGGCAAGGTGAAGGGCTCCAAGGTCACCGCCCGCATGGTCAAGGACCGCCTCGACAAGGAGCTGGTCGGCAACGTCTCCCTGCGCATCCTGCCCACCGACCGTCCCGACGCCTGGGAGGTCCAGGGCCGCGGCGAGCTCGCGCTCGCCATCCTGGTCGAGCAGATGCGCCGCGAGGGCTACGAGCTGACCGTCGGCAAGCCGCAGGTCGTCACCCGCACGATCGACGGAAAGCTGCACGAGCCGGTCGAGCGGCTCACGGTGGACGCCCCCGAGGAGTACCTCGGCGCGATCACCCAGCTCCTGGCCGTCCGCAAGGGCCGCATGGAGAACATGACCAACCACGGCACCGGCTGGATCCGCATGGAGTTCGTGGTCCCGGCCCGCGGCCTGATCG
Source organism: Sphaerisporangium sp. TRM90804 (assembly GCF_029846175.1). Classification (GTDB taxonomy): domain Bacteria; phylum Actinomycetota; class Actinomycetes; order Streptosporangiales; family Streptosporangiaceae; genus Sphaerisporangium. The sequence continues at coordinate 151,429 of NZ_JARWAC010000015.1, forward strand.
GCTTCCGCACCGAGTTCCTCACCGAGACCCGCGGCACCGGCCTCGTCCACCACGTCTTCGAGGCCTACGAGCCGTGGTTCGGCGAGCTGCGCACCCGCGCCACGGGCTCGCTGGTCGCCGACCGCAGCGGCTCGGTGACCGCCTTCGCCATGGTGAACCTCCAGGAGCGCGGCACGCTGTTCGTCACGCCGGGCACCGAGGTCTACGAAGGCATGATCATCGGTGAGAACTCCCGGGCCGACGACATGGACGTGAACATCACCAAGGAGAAGAAGCTCACCAACATGCGCTCCTCCACGAGCGAGGAGACCGAGAAGGTCATCCCGCCGCGCTCGCTGTCGCTGGAGCAGGCGCTGGAGTTCTGCCGCGAGGACGAGTGCGTGGAGATCACCACCGACCACGTCCGCCTTCGCAAGGTCGTGCTGGACGCTCCCAGCCGCGCCCGCACCACCGCCCGCGCCAAGCGGGGCTGACCACACCGAGGCTCGGCGTCGCGCCGTCCACGCCGGACGGCGGGCGGCGCCGGCGTCCCGGAAGCCTCGGCGGCCCGCCGGCCGTGCCCCGGGCGGCGGGCGCGCGTGGGCATCCTTTTCCAGAGCGTCAGCGGCGCCCCGTAGCGCCGTCGGTGCCGGTTCGGCCCGCGTAGCTTCTGCCGGGCACCAGGTCGGCGCCGTACAGCTCGGAGACCGTCACGAAGGCGTAGCCGCGTGCGGCCAGGTCGCGAAGCAGGCCGGGCACGGCGTCGGCCGTGGTCTTGTGGATGTCGTGCATCAGCACGACCGAGCCTGACCCGGCGGCCGAGGCGCGCCGGGTGACCAGCGAGGTGTCGCGGTCGCGCCAGTCCATGGTGTCGACGTCCCACATGATCTGCGCCAGCCCGGCCCGCGCCGCCTGCTCGGCGACCTTGCCGTCGGTGGCGCCGTAGGGCGGGCGGAACAGCCGCATCGTCACGCCGGTCGCGGCCCGCACGGCCCGCTGGGTGCGGCCGAGCTGGTCGCGGACGCCGTCACCCGCGAGCGACGGCAGCGCCGGGTGGTCCCACGAGTGGTTGCCGATCTCGTGCCCCTCCGAGACCATGCGCCGCAGGTAATGGGTGCTCTGCGGGGTCACCATCTGGCCGACCACGAAGAACGTCGCCCTGGCGCCGTACCGGGCCAGCGTGTCGAGCACCGCGCCGGTGTGGTCGTACGGGCCGTCGTCGAAGGTCAGCGCCACGCACTTGACCTGCTCGCACCGGATCGCGCGCCGCGGCGGCGCCACCAGGGGCCGGGTGCCGGGCCATTCCGGCTGGGCGGCGGTCACCCGCAGCACCAGCATGCGCGGATCGCTCGCCGGCCTGACCGGCGCGGTCGAGCGCACGCGTACGATGTCGTCTTGCTCGGCCACGCCCAGGGACGCGACGAGCCCCCCACATCCCGAGACCCACGGCGCCACGAGCAGGGCGAGCGCGAGCCGCCCCCAGTTTCCACGAACCCGGATAGTCGCCACCCGCACGCTCCCCCCGAACAGCGGCAGGGGTCACGGGTACTTCTCGGCCGTTCCCCCTCGCAGAGTCGCGGCGAGCTCCTCCCACCAGGGCGGGACGTCGGCGCGCAGCTCCGCGTAACGACGCGCCACCCTAATGGCGCATCCAACCGGATCTGTACCCAAATGGCGATGTATCACCACTCCCTCCGACCAACGGTAGAAACCATCCCTGAAGGTGACGACCAACCCGATCCACACCGAAAGGACCGCGTCGTCGCACACTTCATAGGCATCGGCCACTCCGAGGCCCTCGAGTTCCACGCGGAGCTTCGCCAGGGCGGCCCGGGGGTCCGTCACACCCCCACCTCCCGGCGCCCGGCCGTCGGCCGGCGGGGTAAGCCATCAGCGCTCGACACACCGGTGATGTACCCAGCCGTGGCCACTTCTTTACCTCTCGCCGGTCACAGGATGACCTTCACCGCCGGGAAACCGTCCCCCACCCACGTACCGGTCACGTATCGGCACAGCTCATACCGCAGATCCCAATAGGTTGTAATCACTGTTGAACCCGGACAGAGGTGAGGGCGGATGACGGCGGTCCTGTTGGCGACGACGTGCGCGGTGGTCTACGGCGCGGCGGACTTCTTCGGCGGGTTCGCCACCAAACGGTCTCGGGTGCTCGCCGTCGTCGTGGTCAGCCAGATCACCGGGCTGCTGTTCGCGCTGCCCCTGCTGCCGCTGCTCCCGGGCGCGCCCAGCGCGGCCGCGCTGGCCTGGGGCATGGCGGCGGGCATGGCCGGCGGCATCGCGCTCGTCCTGTTCTACCGGGCGCTGGCCGGTGGGGTGATGTCGGTGGTGGCGCCCACGACGGCCACCGCGTCGGCCGGGCTGCCGGTGCTGGCCGGCCTCGCGATGGGCGAGCGCCCCGCGCTGCTCGCGCTCTGCGGGGTGGCGCTGGCGCTGCTGGCCGTGATCCTGGTCAGCCGGCAGGCGGGCGACGCGGAGGGCGGGGCCCGCCTTCCGACCGTCATGCAGGCCGTCGCCTCCGGGCTGGGGTTCGGCCTGTTCTTCATCCTGCTCAAGCAGGTGCCCCAGGAGGCGGGCGTGTGGCCGCTGATCGGCGCCCGCATGGTGTCGGTCACGGCGATCGCCCTGCTGGCGCTGACGACCCGGCGCCCGCTGCGGCCCGGGAAGGGGGCCATGCCCGCCATCGTGGCGGCCGGCGTCCTGGACATGGCCGCCAACGTGCTCTACCTGCTGGCCGCCCAGCGCGGGCTGCTGGTACTCGTCGCCGTCCTGGTGTCGCTGTACCCGGCAAGCACGCTGCTGCTGGCCCGCTACGTGCTCGGGGAGCGCCTCAGCGCCGTGCAGGCCGCGGGCGTGGGCCTTGCGCTGGGCGCGGTGGCCCTGATCGCCACCGCGTAGCCCCGGACACGGCGAAGCCCGGTACGGGGGGGCCGTACCGGGCTGGGGAGCCGGGGTGACGCGGGTGGCGGATCCTCCTTCGGGCGGGGCGACCGGGCGGGTGGGGCGGGGCTCGGCGGGGCGGTTACTCGACGCGGGCCAGGACGCGGGGGGCGTCCACCGGCTCGGCGAGGGCTTCGCGGCCGTCGGCCGGGCCGGCGTCCGCGACGGCGAACCCGGCCTCGGCGGCGGCGAGCTCGTCGTTCGCGACGGCGGCGTCGTTCCGCGCGGCCTCGTCGGCGGCCTGCGGGCCCTGGTTGGGCTGGTCGTTGCCGCGGAGCACCGTGACCGAGAGCAGGGCGAGCCCGATGAAGATCGCGGCGCCGACGACGGCGACGACGTTGAGCCCGCTGGTGAAGGCGGCACGGGCGGCGTCCACCAGGTCGGAGGCGAGCTGGCCGGGAAGCTGCTGGGCGGTGGCCAGGGCGGCGCTGATGCCCTCCAGGGCGGAGTGCGGGACGCCGCTCGGCAGTCCCTCGCCGAGCTGGGTGCGGTAGACGAAGGTGCCGAGGCTGCCCATGGCTGCGATGCCCATGGCCACCCCGAACTCGCCGCTGGTCTGGCTGATCGAGGCGGCGGAGCCGGCCTGCTGCGGAGGCACCGAGCCCATGATCAGGTTCATGGTGAGCGCCATCGGGAACGAGATGCCGAAGGAGGTGAACACCAGGCCGGCGACCAGCAGGGGCAGCCCGCCGACGCTGTCGACCTGGCTGTGCAGGACCAGGCCCACCGCGGCGATGAGCAGGCCGGCCGCGATGACGGAGACCGGGCGGAACCTGCGGGCCAGGGCCGGGGCGGCCATGGACCCGACGACCATCGCGATGTTCTGCGGGATCAGCCAGAGGCCGGCGCTGATCGGGGACACGCCCTCGACCGTCTGCAGGAACAGGCTGGACAGCAGGGTCGTGCCGGCCATGACGATGCCGGCCATGAGCATGACGCCCATCGCGGCGCTGAAGTTGCGGTTGGCGAACAGGCGCAGGTCGAGCAGCGGGTTGGCGAGGCGGCGCTGGCGGAGCGTGAACACCACGCCGAACACGATGCCGGCGATCAGGGCGGCGACGGGGAGGGCCTGCACTCCGCCGCGCGCCAGCTCCTTGAGGCCGTAGATGGCGGGCAGGATCGCGGCGAGGGACAGGGCCACGCTGACGAAGTCGAGCCGTCCGGCGGCGGCGTCACGGTACTCCGGCAGGAGCTTGGGGCCGACCACCAGCAGCAGGACCATGACCGGCACGCCGAGCAGGAACGCCGAGCCCCACCAGAAGTGCTCCAGCAGCAGGCCGCCGACCAGCGGGCCCAGGGTCATGCCGCCCATGAAGCAGGCGAACCAGACGCCGACCGCGGTGCCCATCTCCTTGGGGTCGCGGAACATGTTGCGGATGAGCGCGAGCGTGGAGGGCATCAGGGTGGCGCCGGCGACGCCGAGCAGCGCCCTGGAGGCGATCAGCATCTCGGGGCTGGTGGAGTAGGCGGCGAGGATCGAGGCGACGCCGAAGGCGACCGCGCCGCCGAGCAGCAGCCTGCGGCGGCCGATGCGGTCGCCGAGCGTGCCCATCGTCACGAGGAAGCCCGCGAGCATGAACGAGTAGATGTCCAGGATCCAGAGCTGCTGGGCGGCGTTCGCCCCGAGGTCGGAGCTGAGGTGCGGCAGCGCCAGGTAGAGCACGCTGATGTCCAGCGACAGCAGCAGGGTGGGCAGGGCCAGGACGGCAAGCCCGATCCATTCGCGCCGACCGGCCCGCGGTCCGGGCCCGGCCTCCAGGTTCACGCTCATCTCACATTCCTTCGTGTCGGTGTGTTCCGCGGTACGGCGGCTGCAGGTCTCACCGGCGCAGCCGGAGCGCGACCGCGGCCGGGCTTCCATCAGCGCCTCTTTCGAGCTGACACAAGCGTCTCACCGACAAGTTTTTTTGTCAAGGAGAAAATAGTGATCGGTCTGACCTCGGGGTACGCGGGAGCGCGGCCTGAACGGCGGCGATGGCGGCGCTTCGGCCCGGAAAAGAAAGAAGCCCAGACGACGACGCTGTCATCTGGGCGCGTACGCGGCGCGGGCCGTCGGCGGGAAGCCGGGGCCGTCCTGTGGTGCGGGCGGAGCGGGTGCGGGTCGGGTGGGCGCGGGTAGGGCGGGTTCACGGGGTCGCCGGAGCGGCCCCGGCCGTTCAGGCGGCCTGGAACTGCGGAGCGCGCAGGGCGCCCTCCTCGTGGGCGTAGCCTTCCAGCATCGAGCGGAGCTGGCGGCGGCCACGGTGCAGACGGGACATCACCGTCCCGATCGGCGTGCCCATGCGCTCGGCGATCTCCTTGTACGCGAACCCCTCGACGTCCGCCAGGTAGACGGCCACCTTGAAGTCGTCGGGCAGGGAGCGCAGAGCGTTCATCACGGCGTTGTCGGGGAGCTGCTCCAGGGCCTCGGTCTCGGCGGAGCGCAACCCGGTGGACATGTGCGACTCGGCGGCGGCCAGCTGCCAGTCCTCGATGTCCTCGGCGGCCGACAGCTTCGGCGACCGCTGCTTCTTGCGGTAGTCGTTGATGAAGTTGTTGGTCAAGATGCGGTGGAGCCACGCCTTCAGGTTCGTACCGGGGCGGAACTGGTGGTAGGAGGTGAACGCCTTGGTGACGGTCTCCTGCACCAGGTCCTCGGCATCGGCGACGTTCCGGGTGAGACGCATGGCGGACGCGTAAAGCTGACTCGTCACGGGCATGACGTCGCGCTCGAACCATGTCTGCCGCTGCTGTTCGGTCATCGAGATCATCTCATCCCCCTCATGCCTGCTGTCCCCCGTTACCCATCCGACATGAACCCATGCGGGTTCAATTACCGCTCTACTCCATCTGACGGCTGATGACATGGTCCCGGTTCACCGGTAAGGGTCACGTTAGGGGCGCCAGCCAGTCGGCAGGGGTTGCACACGGTCAGCCCAGGGCGGTTACCTCACACCTCAGACCGGACAAGTCTCATAATAGTAACAGATAACGCTCAAATGGGAAGAAAGTGTGCTAAGGGTCACAGAACGGCAAGACAGGTTAACGTAGGGGTGTGAGACATGTGGACCGACATGACCGCGCCGCGCGCGCCTGGGTGGCCGAGGCGATCCGCACCGTCGAGGCGGACGCCAACCGAAGCTGCGACACGCACCTGCACGTCTTCCCGCTGCCGCCGCGCTGGGGCGTGGAGCTCTACCTCAAGGACGAGTCGGTCCACCCGACCGGCTCGCTCAAGCACCGGCTGGCCCGCTCGCTGTTCCTGTACGGCCTGGCCAACGGCTGGATCGGCCCCTCCACGACCGTGGTGGAGGCCTCCAGCGGCTCGACGGCGGTCAGCGAGGCCTACTTCGCCCGCATGCTCGGCCTGCCGTTCGTGGCGGTGATGCCCGCGACCACCTCCCCAGAGAAGATCTCCCTGATCGAGTTCTACGGCGGCAAGTGCCGCCTCGTGGAGGACCCCGGCACCATCTACGAGGAGTCGCGCCGCCTGGCCGAGGAGAGCGGCGGCCACTTCATGGACCAGTTCACCTACGCCGAGCGGGCGACCGACTGGCGCGGCAACAACAACATCGCCGAGAGCATCTACCAGCAGATGGCCCTCGAACGGCACCCCGAGCCGTCCTGGATCATCGTCGGCGCCGGCACCGGCGGCACGTCCGCCACGATCGGCCGGTACATCAGGTACCGCCGGCACGCCACGCGCCTGGCCGTGGTCGACCCGGAGGGCTCGGCCTTCTACCCCTCGTGGGTCGGCGGGGACACCGGCGCGACCGCGCCCGGCTCCCGCATCGAGGGCATCGGCCGGCCGCGCGTCGAGCCGTCGTTCCTGCCCACGGTGATCGACCGCATGGTCAGGGTGCCGGACGCCACCTCGATCGCCGCGATGCGCTGGGTGCGCGAGGCCACCGGGCGCGACGTCGGCGGCTCCACCGGCACGAACGTCGCCGCCGCCGTGCAGATCATCAACGAGATGCGCCAGAACGGGCAGCGGGGCAGCGTGGTGACCCTGATCTGCGACGGCGGCGAACGCTACCGGCACACCTACGACGACGACGCCTGGCTCGCCGAGCGGGGGATCGACATCGACCCCCCGCTGCGGCGGCTCCGCTCGTTCCTGGAGTTCTGAAGGGCCCTACTCGCCCAGCAGGGCGTCCACGAAGACCTCGGCGTCGAACGGCGCCAGGTCGTCGGGGCCCTCGCCGAGCCCCACCAGCTTGACCGGCACGCCCAGCTCGCGCTGGACCGAGATCACGATGCCGCCCTTGGCCGTGCCGTCGAGCTTGGTGAGCACGATGCCGGTGACGTTCACCACCTCGGCGAACACCTGGGCCTGCCGCATGCCGTTCTGGCCGGTGGTGGCGTCGAGCACCAGCAGCACCTCGTCGACCGCGGCCTTCTTCTCCACGACCCGCTTGACCTTGCCCAGCTCGTCCATCAGGCCGGTCTTGGTGTGCAGACGGCCGGCGGTGTCGACGATCACGACGTCGACGTTGTCGTCGATGCCCCTGCTGACGGCGTCGAAAGCCACGGAGGCGGGGTCGGCGCCCTCGTCCTTGCGCACGACCTCCGCGCCGACGCGCTCGCCCCAGGTCTGGAGCTGGTCGGCGGCGGCGGCGCGGAAGGTGTCGGCCGCGCCCAGCAGGACCGTGCGGCCGTCACCGATCAGCGAGCGGGCGAGCTTGCCGGTGGTCGTGGTCTTGCCGGTGCCGTTGACGCCGACCACCAGCACGACGGCGGGCCGCCCGCCGTGCGGCTCGGTGCGCAGCGTGCGGTCCATGTCGGCGCCGACCTGGGTGAGGAGCTGCTCGCGCAGCAGCGCGCGCACCTCGTCGTGCGAGCGCGAGCCGAGCACCTTGACCTTGGTGCGCAGCTCCTCGACGATCGCCCGCGCGGGCGCCACGCCCATGTCGGCGCTGATCAGCTTGTCCTCGATCTCGTCCCAGGCGTCGTCGTCGAGGCGGTCGCGCGACAGCAGCTCCAGCAGCCCCCTGCCCAGGGAGGTCTGCGAGCGGGCGAGCCGGGCGCGCAGCCGCGCCATGCGGCCGGCGGACGGCGGCGGGATCTCGATGACGGGCGCCGGGGGCGCCACGGGCTCCACCGGCCTGGCGGGCGGCGGCACGGTGGTGGTCGCGGCGTCGTCCTCGACCACCCCGGCGGCCGGGGCCCGTTCCTGCTCAGGGGCGGCCGGCGGCGGGGGCGCGACCGGTGGGGCGTGCCTGTCCCTGGGCCTGAAGAGCAGGAGCATGCCGCCCACCGCGAGGACCGCGATGAGGAGGACGATCAGAATGATGCCGAGATACCCATCCACAAGAAGTCAGTTTCCCAGACGGCCGGGCATGGTCGGGCCTCGGCTCGCCCACACCGCTCCGCTTATCACGACATTTCGTGACCTATCCGGTGGAACGCGGGCGGTCAGGCGGTCTCGCGCTCCCGCAGCCGCTGACTGACGACCTGCGTGACGCCGTCCCCGCGCATGCTCACGCCGTACAGCGCGTCGGCGATCTCCATGGTGCGCTTCTGGTGGGTGATGACGATGAGCTGCGAGCTCTGCCTCAGCTCCTCGAACAACGTGAGCAGGCGCTGGGTGTTGGTGTCGTCGAGCGCCGCCTCCACCTCGTCCATGACGTAGAACGGCGACGGCCGCGCCTTGAAGATGGAGATCAGGAACGCGACGGCGGTCAGCGAGCGCTCCCCGCCCGACAGCAGCGACAGGCGCTTGACCTTCTTGCCGGGCGGCCTCGCCTCGACGTCCACGCCCGTGGTGAGCATGTCGGACGGCTCGGTGAGCACCAGGCGCCCCTCGCCGCCGGGGAAGACCCGCCCGAAGATGGCCTCGAACTCCCGGGCGACGTCCTCATAGGCCGCCGAGAAGACCTGTTCGACGCGCTCGTCGACCTCCTTGACGACGGTGAGCAGGTCGCGCCGGGTCTTGCGCAGGTCTTCGAGCTGGGAGTTGAGGAAGGCGTGCCGCTCCTCCAGGGCCGCGAACTCCTCCAGGGCCAGCGGGTTGACCTTGCCGAGCTGGTTCATCTGCTTCTCGGCGATCCTGGCCCGCTTCTCCTGCTCCGCGCGGTCGTACGGAGCTGGCTCGCCGTCGGGGCCGGGCACCGCCTGATCGGGGCCGTACTCGGCCACCAGGGACTCCACCTCGACGCCGTACTCGTCCATGGCGCGGGTCTGGAGCTGCTCCAGGCGCAGGCGCTGCTCGGTGCGGGCCACCTCGCTGCCGTGTACGCGATTGACCAGCCCGTCGAGCTCGGCGGACAGCTCGCGCACCCGCACGCGCACGGCCTTGAGCTCGGCGTCGACCTCGCCGCGGGCCCGCTCGGCCTCCTCGCGCTCGCCGGCGGCCAGGGCCAGGGAGACCTCCAGTGCCTCCAGCGCCCGCCCGGCGTCGCGCACGACGGCCTCGGCCACGCGGGCCTGCGCCCGGCGCCGCTCACGCAGCGCGGCGGCGCCCGCGCGCTCCTCGCGCTCGCGGCGGGCCGCCCGCATGAGCTGGTCGGCGCGGCCGTGCAGCCCTCTGACCCGCTCCTCGGCCGTGCGGACGGCGAGGCGGGCCTCCATCTCGGCCTGCCGGGTGACCGCGCAGACGGCCGCCAGCTCGTCACGCGTCTCGGTGGTGGGCTCGGCCGTCAGCTCGTCGGCGTACTCGGCCTCGGCGAGGTTCTCCTCCAGCTCGACGACCCCGGCGAGGTGGTGGTCGCGCGCCGCCTCGGCGGCGGCGACGCTCCTGGCCAGGCGCTCGCCCTCCTCGCGCGCGGCGACGGCCGCCGCGTCGAGCTGGGCCAGCCGCCGCGCCCCGGCGGCGACCCGCTGGTCGGCCTCGCGCTGCCGGGCCCGCACGGTGTCGAGCGCGGCACGCGCCGCGCTCACCCCCGCCTGGGCGCCGTCGACGGCCGTCTGGGCCTGGCCCGCCATCGCCTGTGCGGCCTCCAGGGCGGCCTGGGCCGCGCGCTCGGCCTCCGCGGCCTCCTCCAGGGCGGCGGCGCGCACCTCGGCGGTGGCGCCCGCGGCCTCGAGGTCGGCGATCGCCTGGTCGAGGGCCGTGCGCACCTGCAGCACCGAGGAGCCGCCCCCTGAGCCGCCCTTGGCGTAGTAGGCGCCGACGAGATCGCCCGACCAGGTGACGGCCCGCAGGTCGGGGCGCTGCTCCACCAGCTTGCGCGCCACGGTGACGTCGTCGGCCACGACGACGCCGTGCATCAGCGACTCCACGGCGGGGCGCAAGGAGTCGGGCACCGTGAGGAGATCGGCCGCCCACCGGGCGCCGTCGACGGCCTGGGGCCGGGAGGCGGCGGCGCCCGAGGCGACGACGAGGCCGGCGCTGCCGGCGTCGTCGGACCGCAGCAGCTCGATGGCGTCCACGGCGGTCGACAGCGACTCGACCGCCACGGCCTCGGCCGCGGCGCCGAGCACCGCGGCCACCGCCGGCTCGGCCCCCGGCTCGACCGACATCATCGCGGCCAGCGGCCCGAGCACGCCGGAGAGCCCGGCCGCCAGCAGCGCGGCGCCTCCGTCGGCGCCCTGGGACAGGCCCATGCGCAGGGCGTCGCGCCGGGCCTCCAGGGCGGCGATCGCCCGCTGGGCCTCCTGGTCGGCGCCGCGGGCGGCGGCCACGGCCGAACGCGCCGCGGCCAGGGCGCCGCGCGGGCCCTCCACCGCGGCCTTGGCCTCCTGCGCCGCCGCACGGGCCTCCTCGACCGCGGCGGAGGCCTGCTCGGCGTCCTGCTGCGCCTTCGCCAGCTCGGCGGCGAGCGACGGGTCTGCGGCGGGCTCGGCGAGCTGCAGGGCGTCGTGCTCCTCGCGGGCGCGCTCGCCGCGCTGCCGGGCCTCCTCGACCGCCTTGGCCAGGCGCCCGATCTCCTCCTCCGCGGCCCGGGCGCGCCCGCGCACCGCCGCGACCTCGCCACGCAGGCGGGCCAGGCCCTCGCGCCGGTCGGCCGCGGCCCTGGCCTCGGCCGCCAGCCGCCGCTCCTCGGCGGCCAGGGCGCTCTCGGCGTCGGAACGGCGGTCGACCGCCTGCTGGAGGATCTCCTCGGCCTGCTCGACCTCGGCCGCCAGCGCCTGCTCGCGCTCGCGCACCTCGGCGGCCTCGCGCTCGTAGTCCTCGGGGTCGCGCCCGCGCCGCTCGATGGAGGCGGCCTCGACCGCGTGGCGGTGCCGCTCGGCGGCCACGGTGCGGACGCTGTGCAGACGCTCCTTCAGGCCGGCCAGCCGGTAGTAGGTCTCCTGCGCGGCGGCCAGACGCGGCTGGACGGCGCCCTCGGCGGCCTCCAGCTCGGCCTCGCGGGCCTGGCCGCGCGCCAGGTCGCCCTCGACCTCCGTGCGCCTGGCCTGGACGGCGGCCTCGTCGGCAGCCTCGCGGTCGAGGTGGGTGCGCAACCGGACGACGTCGTCGGCGAGCAGGCGCAGGCGGGCGTCACGCAGGTCGGCCTGGATCACCGCCGCCTTGCGCGCGATCTCGGCCTGGCGGCCCAGCGGCTTGAGCTGGCGGCGCAGCTCGGTGGCGAGGTCTTGCACGCGGGTGAGGTTGGCCTGCATGGCGTCGAGCTTGCGGAGCGCCTTCTCCTTGCGCTTGCGGTGCTTCAGGACGCCCGCGGCCTCCTCGATGAAGGCCCTGCGCTCCTCGGGCCCGGCGTGCAGCACGGTGTCGAGCTGGCCCTGGCCGACGATGACGTGCATCTCGCGGCCGATGCCGGAGTCGGACAGCAGCTCCTGGATGTCCAGCAGGCGGCAGGTGTCGCCGTTGATGGCGTACTCGCTCTGGCCCGACCGGAACATCAGCCGGCTGATCGTGACCTCGGTGTAGTCGATGGGGAGTGCGCCGTCGGTGTTGTCGATCGTCAGCGTGACCTCGGCGCGCCCGAGCGGCGGGCGGGATGAGGTGCCGGCGAAGATGACGTCCTCCATCTTGCCGCCGCGCAGCGACTTCGCGCTGTGCTCGCCCATGACCCAGGCCAGGGCGTCGACGACGTTGGACTTGCCCGAGCCGTTCGGCCCCACCACGCAGGTGATGCCCGGCTCGAACCGCAGGGCGGTCGCCGAGGCGAAGGACTTGAAGCCGCGCAGCGTGAGGTTCTTGAGATACACCCGCCGCCTCCCCGTCTGCTGCGGGACCGCCGGAAGGCTCTCCGGCCGATCCCTGCGGGGCAGACTACCGGCTCAGGAGTCGACAGGAGTCACTCTGAGGAGCCTTGACGGGGAGAGACGGCCTACGCGGGCCCCTGGGCGCGCCGGAGGCCGGCGTCGCCGGATGGGGAAATGACAAGGGACGCCTTTGCGGGGCGTCCCTGACGGTGTACTGCCGCACCGAACCTCAGGTGAGGGCCGGCTCGCGGTCCTGCAGACGGGTGAACGCCTCGTCGCGCGACTGCGCGAGCGCGTCGTTCTGGGCCTGGAGCCTTGTGAGCTCAGCCTCGAGATCACGGATTCGCTGCTGGAGACGGCGAACTTCCGAGACCATACGAGGGTCGAGACCGCCGACGTGGCCGAGTAGAGCCTTCGCCATGGTTAAGGGTCCTCCACGCTGAGTGACCAAACTGGGTCGCGCACTTCTTGCCGCGGGAGGGGTGCGCGTGTTTCCTCTCAAGAGTCGCACCGGCGATGGAGGCGGTCAAGTTGAACGCTCCCCATGAATACACCAATGGGCACTCCCGACATGTAAATATACACCATTTAAGGGGTTTCAGGGAAGCGGCTAGCGCTCCACAAAACCACCGAAATCACCGCGAACCGCCGACCAGCGCTCCACCACGACGTCGACCCGGCCGGGGGTCGTACCGCCCCTGAGCAGGGCGAGGAGCCGCTCGCAGGCCTCGCGCGGCCCCTCGGCGACTACCTCCACGCGGCCGTCGGCGAGGTTGGACGCCGAGCCCACCAGCCCGAGCTCCAGCGCCCGCGCGCGCGTCCACCAGCGGAAACCGACCCCCTGAACCCGGCCGCGCACCCACGCGTTGAGCCGTACCCGACCCGAGTCGACGCCGCCGGGGGCGCTCACGCCGCCGTCCGAGGTTGACAACGGGGGCAACTGAAGGAGGACCTGTTCATAAAGGCCTCCCGCCGGACCGCGCCGCCGCAGCGGGCGCACGGCTCCCCCTCCCGGCCGTACACGTTGAGCGACCGGTCGAAGTAGCCGCTCTCGCCGTTCACGTTGACGTACAGGCTGTCGAACGAGGTGCCGCCCTGGCCGAGGGCCTCGCCCATCACCTCGCGGACCGCCGCCAGCAGCTCGTCGATCTTCGGCCGGGTGAGCGCCCGAGTGGGGAAGCCGCCGTGCAAGCGGGCCCGCCACAGCGCCTCGTCGGCGTAGATGTTGCCCACCCCGCTGATCAGCGACTGATCGAGCAGCGCCCGCTTGACCTCGGTCTGCCGGGAGGCCAGCCGCAGCGCGAACGCGTCGTCGTCGAAGGCCTCCTCAAGGGGGTCGGCCGCGATGTGCGCGATGGGCTCTGGCACCGGACGCGCCAGCGGCGCCATGGGGGCCACCAGCAGGTGCCCGAACGTGCGCTGGTCGACGAAGCGCAGCTCGGGGCCGTCGTCGGAGAAGGCCAGCCGCACGCGCAGGTGCTTCTCCAGCGGCGAGCCCGGGTCGACGACCAGGAGCTGCCCGCTCATGCCGAGGTGGGCCAGCAGCGCGTCGGAGGCGTCCAGCGGCATCCACAGGTACTTGCCGCGGCGCTCCGCGGAGGTCACCGTGCGGCCCGCGAGCCGTCCGACGAACTCCGCCGACCCGGGCACGTGCCTGCGGACGGCGCGCGGGTGCAGGACCTCGGCCATCACGATGGTGCGGCCGGCGACCCAGCGGGCGAGCCCGCGCCGCACCACCTCGACCTCCGGCAGTTCGGGCATGGCGTCAGGTGGTCGCCTTCTCCAGCTTCTGCTGGGCCTCGCCGCGCGCGCGGATGGCGTTCCAGGCGGCCTCGGCGGCCTGCTGCTCGGCCTCCTTCTTGCTGCGCCCGGCGCCCGAGCCGTACTCCTGGCCGCCGACCCGCACGACGGCGGTGAACGACTTGGCGTGGTCGGGCCCGCTCTCGTCGACGTGGTACTCGGGGACGCCGAGCATCTCGGAGGCGGTCAGCTCCTGCAGGGAGGTCTTCCAGTCGAGCCCGGCGCCGAGGGAGGCGGAGCGCTTGATCAGCGGGTCGAACAGCAGGTGGACGACGCGGAACGCCTCGTCGAGCCCTTTGTCGACGTACACGGCGCCGATCACGGCTTCCAGGGTGTCGGCCAGGATGGACGACTTGTCGCGGCCGCCGGTGCCCTCCTCGCCCCGGCCGAGCCGGGTGAACCGGCCGAGGTCGAGCGCGCGGGCGACGTCGGCGAGCGCCCTCATGTTGACGACCGCGGCCCGCAGTTTGGCCAGCTGCCCCTCGGGCAGGTCGGGATGGCCGCGGAACAGGGTGTCGGTGACCACCAGGCCCAGCACGGAGTCGCCCAGGAACTCCAGGCGCTCGTTGGTGGGCAGGCCACCGTTCTCGTAAGCGTAGGAGCGGTGGGTCAGCGCCCGCTCCAGCAATGCCTCGTCCAGCTCGATGGCGAGCTCACGGCCGAGCTCGTCTCTCGCGATCTCTACGGGTACCGGCTTTCCACCTGCGGCCACGTCTCCTCCTCGGACGCAATTCTCCGGCCGTCACGCGAATTCGTCACGACCATGGTCGCGATGGCGGATGGAACGCGGGAAATGCCCGAAAACGTGGTGGACGCCGGGAGATTGCGGCAATCCGGCGCCCACCACGGCCGCGGGCGAACCGCCACCGCACGCCTGCGCGGAGGTCGGTCTACCCGGCCGGATGACGGGCATCCGGCCGGCTCACCGGCCGCCGCGGGCGTGAATCAGGCCGACGGCTCGATGACCTGACGGCGGTTGTACGTGCCGCAGGTCGGGCATGCCACGTGCGGCAGCTTCGGCGACCTGCACTGGTTGCACTTAACGAGCGCCGGCGCGGCGGTCTTCCACTGCGCGCGGCGGGAGCGGGTGTTGCTCCGCGACATCTTCCGCTTCGGGACGGCCACGTCAACCCTCCTGGTCCTTTTGGTTATCCGATGTTCTAAGGCCCTGCAACGCCGCCCAACGGGCGTCGGTCTTCTCGTGCCGGTGGTCAGAGCCGGCCTCGGCCAGCTTGGCACCGCATTCCGTGCAGAGCCCGGGGCAGTCGTCACCGCAGACCGGGCTCAACGGCAGTGCGAGCACCACCGCGTCGCGGAAGGTCGGCTCCAGATCGAGCAGTTCGCCGTCGAGGAGTGAGTCGTCTTCCGCGGCGTCCTCCGCCGAGTAGAAGTAGAGCTCCTGGAACCCGACCTCGATCTCCGAGGTCAGCGGATCCAGGCAACGCGAGCACTCTCCGCCGAGCGGCGCCCGCGCCGTGCCCGTGACGAGCACGCCCTCCATCACTGCCTCAAGCCGGAGTTCCAGCTCGACGTCGGCGCCCTGAGGGACGCCGATCATGCCGACGCCGAGGTTCGCCGGTGCCGGGAGTGCTCGGGCCGACTCGCGCATGGACCCCGGTCGCCGACCCAGATCGTGAGTGGAGATCACCCAGGGGGCTCGGGGGTCGAGGCTACGCAGTGTCTTCCCGATCTCTTGAGGCATGGCGAACCACCGCCGTCGTACAAGGCCGATGAGCAACAATACCAGGGTTCAACCACGCAGCCGTTCGACCAGCATCCGGTGCACCAGATCGGGCACCAGGCCGGAAACGTCGCCGCCGTACCGCGCGATCTCCTTGAGCCTGCTCGACGACAGGAAGGAGTACTCGGGGTTGGTCGACATGAACAGCGTCTCCACGCCCGACATCCGGTAGTTCAGCTGGGCCATCTGCAACTCGTAGTCGAAGTCGCTGACCGCGCGCAGCCCCTTGACGATCGCCGGGATGCCCTGCTGCTTGCAGTAGTCGACCAGCAGGCCGTGGAACTTGTCCACGCGCACGTTGCCGTACTCCTTGGTCACCGCCTGGAGCGTCTCCACACGCTCCTCCACGGTGAACAGGCTCTTCTTCTCGACGTTGATCAGCACGGCGACCACGACCTCGTCGTACAACCTGGACGTGCGGCCGATGATGTCGAGGTGACCGTTGGTGACGGGGTCGAAGGACCCCGGACAGACGACGCGACGCAAGGTGTACCCCCAGTTTCACTGGTTCCCGGCGGCGCGACCGTACCAAACGGCCGCTTCGCCGTAGCGACGGACCCTCTCGGCCGCGAAGCCCCCGGGCCAGCGCAGGTCGCCGCCGCGTGACTCGCGCTCCACCGCGACCAGCGCGTCCTCGGCGAGCCAGCCGTTGTCGCGCAGGCCCTCCAGCACCCGCAGCACCATCGGGTCGGCGACCGCGTACGGCGGGTCGGCGAACACCAGGTCGAACGGCTCCGCGCACGGCCCCGCCACCACACGCTCGGCCCGGTCGGCCAGGACGACCGCCCCGGCCAGCCCGAGCGCCTCGACGTTCTGCCTGATGGTGCGCGCCGCCCGCGTGTCGGACTCCACCAGCGTGGCGTGCGCCGCGCCCCTGGACAACGCCTCCAGGCCCACCGCGCCCGACCCGGCGTACAGATCGAGCACCCTGGCGTCGTCGAGCGAGCCCAGGAGGGAGCCGATCGTGGAGAACAGCCCTTCCCTGGCGCGGTCGCTGGTCGGCCGCGTACCGCGCCCCGGCGGCACGGCGATGCGCCGCCCGCCCGCGCTCCCTGCGATGACTCGGGTCACCCGCCCATTCTCCCCGCCCATTCTCCCCGCCCGCGCCCCCGCCCGGACCCCCGCCTTCGCCCCCGGCCTCCCGCTCCCAGAGTCCTCGCGCTCTTGGCGGCCTCTCCGCTCCCGGCGCCTCGCGCCTCTTGGGACCTCGCGCTCCCGGGGCCTCGCGCTCTTGGGGGCCTCTCCGCTTCCGGGGCCTCGCGCCTCTTGGGCCTCTCCGCTCCCGGGGCCTCGTGCTCTCGGGCCTCGTGCTCTCGGGCCTCGCGCTCCCGGGGCCTCTCCACTCCCGGGCTTCACCCTCCCCTGGCCTCGCGCCCCCCAGCTCGCGCCCCGGGGAATCTCGGCCCTTCCGGGCCCGGCGCCCGTGCGGGCGGGGCGCCTGGGTCAAGAGTGCCCAAGTGTCGTGCACGAATGCGCAAGGGTCGTTCCCCCGGGGCGGTCGAACCCACATGATGAGTTCTGCGGCCTTCATGGTGACCCAGGGGAAGGCCGACCGGCGTGATCGTGAGCCCTTCCGCGCGCCGGTGCCCTCGGCACCTGACCCGAGGGTGGGCCCAGCCGGGGACGGCATTCGGGGGGAGGCCGTCCCAAGGCTGGGCCCTGGGTCATTCCACAGCCGCGTCAGCCGCGGCCCGGGGCGCCGAGCCCGTACGGGCCCCCGCGAGCGGCCATGCCGCGCCGCACGGAAGCCGGCACCCCGTCCAGCCCTCAGGCGTCAGCACCACCAGTCGGTGAGGTAGGACGACGAGGCCCCCGCCGGACGAGCGCCGGCGCGCATGCACACCTGGGAGCTGCTGCTGGTCTTCAGCGCGTTGCCGTAGTTGCGTGCGCTGTTCAGGGTCCGCAGGTCGCACTGCGTCCACGAGCTTCCACCGGTTCCGGAGATGTCGATCCAGAGCCGGTCGCCGTTGCGGGAGTTGAGAATGCGCGACCAGGCGTACTGCGTGGAGCCGACGCGCCCGTACCGCAGCTCCAGCGTCTGGCCGTTCGGCATCGCGGCGCTCTTGGCGGTGGCGGTGCCCGTGGCGTTGACCGGGTTCACCATCCCGGCGCACGAGACCGGGACGGCGGCGGCGCTCGCCTGGGACGCGTGGACGGCCGCGGGCACAACCAGCAGCGAACCGACCGCGGCGATGCTGAGTGCCGCGCTCTTGGCGATGGTCGTCTTCATCGTGTTTTCCTCTCCTCGTGCTTGTGGATGGACCGGTGGTGACGGCGGTGCGGTACCGGATTCCCGCGCCCCGTCGCCGCCGGGCCCAACGCTTGCCGGGAGCGGTAACCGCTAGCAAGGAAACCGGTCGAGGTGGGATGCTGAGACGTCCCAATACGCCGCGAGCTGCGCAGAAGATGGACCTGCTGGGACACGGGTGGGATGGCTGTTCCGCGGCCGAAGGCGCGGCTCCTTATCATGGAGGCGCTATGACGAATCCGGGGGAAGCGCACCAGTTCGCCGCCCGTTTGCGGGTGCTCAAGGACCGCGCGGGAGTGAGCTTCGGGGTGCTCGCCAACCGCACCGGCATCAGCCGCTCCAGCCTGCACCGTTACTGCGCGGGCAGCAAGATCCCCTCCAGCTACGGCCCGGCGCACGCCTTCGCCAAGGCGTGCGGCGCGAGCAACGAGGAACTCCGAGAACTCCACCGCCTGTGGGCCCTGGCCGACGCCTCCCGAGGCTCGTCCCCCACACCCACCGCGCCCGAGCACCAGGACGCCGCCGTCCGGCACGACGCCGCCCAAAGCGCCTCCACCCAGGACGCCGCCGTCAGGCACGACGCCACCCAGGGCGCAGGCGCGGGGCCAGGGGACACCGGGGCCCGGGAGGCCGGGATGGTGGACGTCGAGTGGCGGTCCACTGTGTCGGTGGGGGCGCCGGCGGGCAGGGGCGCGCGGTCGCGCGACCGGCGGACGGGGCTGGCCGTCGTGGCGGCGGCGGCGACCCTCGCCACGCTGGCCGTGACGATCGTCATCACGGCGAAGATGGGTGAGGGGTCGAGGGCCGCCGGCCCTTCGACACCGCCGGGCGGGGGCCCGGCGACTCCGGCACGCTCCTCCGCACCCACCGGCCCGCCGGTCGTCGTGAGCACCCCTCCGGGTGCCCGCCCGAGCGCTGACGTGCGGGTCTACAACATCGAGGGCGCCTGCCGGGCCAGCGAGAAGCGGGTGCCCGCCTGCAGCATGGGCCTGGCCCGCGACCCGTACCTGAAGTACGACGCCGCCAACGTGGTCAGCCACCGCGTCTGGCACGACGACGTCCTCAGCGCCGACTGCGTCCTGTTCGAGGGCGACCACGTGGAGGACGAGACCGGTGTCGGCACGACCCGCTGGCTCCGCGTCCGCCTGGACACCGTCCCGGGCGGGACCGCCTGGCTCCCCGCGGTACGCACCCACGACAACCCGTCCCTCCCGGTCTGCGCCTGACCCAAGCCCCACCGACCCGCCCGCCGAATCGGCATGGTCTGGAGCGGACGAGTGTCTACGAAGACCGGCGGTCACCCCGCCCGGCCACCCGCCGGCACGGGCGGGTCCCTTCCACATCGGCCGGAGCGCCGTCCTAACCCGCCGCCGCATCCAACACACGGCGCCGACGCGGCGGGCACCGGGACGGCGAAGACGGCGCCGCCGTACGGCGCACCACCTGCGCGGGAGAAGCGACCAGCGGCCAAGGCAGCCACCCGCGCCACGGCGGGAGGCGAGCAGGTGACAGCCGCCCTCCAGAAGACCGCGCCGAAGGCCACCATCCGCAGGGACGGCACCAGACCGATCCGGGCAGGTCAGGACGGGCGTAGAGCGGCGCCCGGCTCGATGCCGCCCGCCCCGAGCGCGGGGTGCGCATCGGGCGGGGTGCCTTTCTACCCCCCAGGCTCCCCACACGGCGCCGACGCGGCCGACACGGGTACGGCGAAGACGGCGCCGCCGTACGGCGCGGCACCTGCGCGGGAAGCGACCAGCGGGCAAGAGCGGCGCCCGCGCCACGGCGGGAAGCCGACAGGTCAGACCCGCCCTTGGAAGACCGCGCCGAAGGCACCGTTCGCGGGACGGCGCCAGCCTGGGCGCCTTCCCCTCCCGCCCCCTGCGCCCAGAGGGGCGGGGGGGGGGAAACGTGGCGGGCGTGGGCAGGCGACCGGGGGGAGGGGTCAGGTCTTTTCCAGGTACTCGGCTCTGTCGTCGCCCAGGAGGCGGTCTATCTCGGACTTCAGGGCGGGGTTGGCTTCCAGGTGGGGGTCGTCGGCGAGGAGGGCGGCGGCCTCCTCGCGGGCCTGGGCTATGACCTCCTCGTCGCGGAGGAGCTGGAGCATCTTCAAGGAAGACCTGCGGCCGGACTGGGCGGCGCCCAGGACGTCGCCCTCGCGGCGTTGTTCGAGGTCGACGCGGGACAGCTCGAAGCCGTCGAGCGTGGCGGCCACCGCGTCGAGGCGGTCGCGGGCGGGGGTGCCGGCCGGGAAGTCGGTGACCAGGAGGCACAGGCCGGGCAGGCCGCCGCGGCCCACCCGGCCGCGGAGCTGGTGGAGCTGGGAGACGCCGAACCGGTCGGCGTCCATGATGACCATCACGGACGCGTTGTGGACGTCGACGCCGACCTCGATCACGGTGGTGGAGACCAGGACGTCGATCTCGCCGGCGGTGAAGGCGCGCATCACGGCGTCCTTCTCGTCGGGCTGCAGTCGGCCGTGCAGGATCTCGACCCGCAGGCCGTGCAGGGGACCGTCGACCAGCATCGGGGCGACGTCGGTCACCGCGAGCGGCGGACGCCGCTCGTCGTCGGCCGCGGGCTCGGCCAGGTCGCCCTCGTCGCCCTCGGCCTCGCCGATGCGCGGGCAGACGATGTAGGCCTGGCGGCCGAGGCCGACCTCCTCGCGGACGCGTTCCCAGGTGCGTTCGAGGAAGTGCGGCTTGTCGGAGGCCGGGACCACGTGCGTGGTGATCGGGGCGCGGCCGGCCGGAAGCTGGGTGAGGGTGGAGACCTCCAGATCGCCGAAGACGGTCATGGCGACCGTGCGCGGGATCGGCGTGGCGGTCATGACCAGGACGTGCGGACGGCCGCCGCCGGCCTTCTCGCGCAGGGCGTCACGCTGCTCGACGCCGAAGCGGTGCTGCTCGTCGACGACCACGAACCCGAGGTCGGCGAAGCGCACCTTCTCCTGGAGAAGAGCGTGGGTGCCCACGACGATGCCCGCCGCCCCCGAGGCGGCGTCCAGCATGGCGGCGCGGCGCCCGGCCGCGCCCATCGAGCCGGTGAGCAGGGCGACCCCCGTGCCGCCGAACACCCCGCCAGTGCCGAGATCACCGAGCATGCGGGTGATGGACCTGTGGTGCTGCTGCGCCAGGACCTCGGTGGGCGCGAGCAGCGCCGCCTGCCCCCCGGCGTCGATCACCTGGAGCATCGCGCGCAGCGCCACCACCGTCTTGCCCGCGCCGACCTCGCCCTGCAGAAGGCGGTGCATGGGGTGCTCGCGCGCCAGCTCGGCGGCGATCTCCTCCCCCACCTCGACCTGCCCCTCGGTGAGCTGGAACGGCAGGCGACCGTCGAAGCCGGCCAGCAGGCCGTCGTCGCGGCGGGGACGGGGGACGGCGGGCCACGCGGCGGCGGCCCGGCGCCGCTGGGCGAGCACGGACTGCAGCACGAACGCCTCGTCGAACTTCAGCCGCTTGCGGGCCCGGCCGACGTCACCGCGGTCGCGCGGCCGGTGGACGGCCTCC
Organism: Sphaerisporangium sp. TRM90804; assembly: GCF_029846175.1. Taxonomy (GTDB): domain Bacteria; phylum Actinomycetota; class Actinomycetes; order Streptosporangiales; family Streptosporangiaceae; genus Sphaerisporangium. The sequence continues at coordinate 172,730 of NZ_JARWAC010000015.1, forward strand.
AGCGCGTCGGCCAGACCGGCCAGCCGGTGGCGGGACCGCACCTCGGCGGGCAGCGGGTCGGCGAGCGGGCCGAGCGTGTCGAGCACGACGCCGACCGCCCTGCGGATCACCCACGAGGAGATGCCGTTGGCTGCCGGGTAGATCGGCACGGGCGCGGCGGCGAACTCGGCGGCCGAGGAATCCGACTCCTCGAACAGCTCGAAGTCGGGATGGTTGAGCTGCCACTTGCCGCCCTCGCCGCGCCCGAACCTGCCGACCTTGCCGGAGAACATCGCGCGCGTGCCGGGCTTGAGGCGCCCCTCCACGACGTGGGACACCCGGCCGAAGAACGACAGGTAGATCTTGTTGCGCCTGCCGTCGACGACCTCGACCTCCAGCCAGGTGCCCGAGCGGTTGCGCATGGGCTTGCGCATCAGCCGCGACACCTCGCCCACCACGGTGACGTGCTCGCCCGCCTCAAGGGCGTCGAGCGCGGTCAGCTCGCCGCGTTCGGCGTACCGCCGGGGGTAGTGCCGCAGCAGCTCGCCGACGGTCGCGAGATTGAGCGAGGACTCCAGCGGCCCCGCCGTCTTCGGGTCGAGCGCCTTGGTGAGCGGCTCGTCGAAACGCGTCACGTCACCATGTTCTACCGCCCGGCGCCGACAAGAACACGCCGACCCGTTCACCGCGCGCCGACGGCGCGGGAAATCGGACGACGAGCCGCAGCCCGGCCGCGCGGACCGGCCGGGTATCCCCCACCGGCCCGGTGGGCCCTGGAACGCCCAGTCGGGTACCCATCCCCGGCCTTGTGGGCCCTGGAACGCCCAGCCGGGCGCCCTTCCCCGGCCCGGACGGCCCTGGAACGCCAGCCGGGTACCCATCCCCGGCACGGCGGGCCCTGGAACGCCCAGCCGCGTGCCCATCCCCGGCCCGGCCAGCCCCGGGAAGCCGCTTCCCGCACCTACGGCGGGCGGGCGCGGGCTCCGGCGGGTGGTCACTCGACGCCGATGAGGAGGGGGTAGCCGCCCTGGCCGCCCTCGTAGACGGTGATCTCGACGTCCGGGCGCGTGGTGTCCAGGAGGTCGCGGACGGCCGCGGCCAGGTCCGCGCCGGGGCCGGCGCCGGCGATGAGGGTGACCAGCTCGCTGCTGGCCGACAGCATGCGCGAGACGGTCTCCCCGGCGACCTGGCGCAGGTCGGCGCCGATCAGGGCCACGTCGCCGTCGACCACGCCCAGCACGTCGCCAGGGCGGCACAGCCCCGCGCTGGTCATCGCCTCGCGGTCGGCCACCCACACGTGGCCGTGCCGGGTGTGCGCGGCGGCGTCGGCCATCGCCACCACGTCGTCGTCGAAGCGCCGCAGCGGGTCGTGGACGGCCAAAGCGGCGAGGCCCTGGACGGTGGCCCTGCTGGGGACCACGCTGACCACGACGCCCTCCTCGCGGGCGACCTCGGCCGCCGCGGCGGCGACCGCGGCGGTCGCGGAGTCGTTGGCCAGCACCGCCACCTCGGTTCCTGCGTCCCTGACCGCGGCCAGCACGGCGGCGAGCGACGGCCCGGCCCCCGGCTCGCGCCGCACCACGACGGCGCCCTCCCGCTCGAACAGCCCGGCGATCCCGTCGCCGGCGGCCACGGCCACGACGCCACGCCCGTGCGCGGCCCGATGGGTGCGCGCGGCGGCCTCCAGGTGGTCGATCCTGATCCGGTACGGCCGCCCGGCCCGGATGCCCGCCTCCACCGCGGCGCCCGCGTCGTCCACGTGCACGTGCACGTTCCACAGCCCCTCGCCGCCGACCACCACCAGGCAGTCCCCGAGCCGGTCGAGCTCCTCGCGCAGCCGGTCCACGGCGTCGTCACCGGCCTCCAGCAGGTACATCACCTCGTACGCCGGGCCCCGTTCCGCGGGGTCCGCGTCGCCGTCCGCACGCGGGTGCCCGGCGGTCGCGAGACCGGCTACGCCCGCGCCCGCCGGGAGGGGGTCGGAGGCGGGGGCGGAGCCGGTGATCACGGCGGCCAGCGCCTCGATGATGACGGTCAGTCCGGCCGCGCCCGCGTCCACGACGCCGTGGCGGGCCAGCACGTCGAGCTGCTGGGGCGTGCGGCCGAGCGCCGCCCGCGCGGCGGCCACCGCCCTGCCCGCCACCTCGGCCAGTTCCGCCGGCACATCCCGCGCCGGGACGTCGCGCACCGCCGTGGCCACGGCGCCGAGGACGCTGAGCACGGTGCCCTCGACGGGGCGGGCGACGGCGCTCCGGGCCAGCTCGGCGGCTCTGACCAGGGCCCGGCGCAGGTCGTGGCCGCCTCCGGCGGTCTGCCTGAGCACCTCGGCCATGCCGCGGAGGGCCTGGCTGACGATCACGCCGGAGTTGCCCCGGGCGCCGAGCAGGGCTCCGTGGGCGAGCGTGCGCCAGGTGGTCTCCACATCGGCGTCGTACGGGAGGCCGTCCAGGGCCTCGGCGGCCGACAGCATCGTCAGGTGGAGGTTGGTGCCGGTGTCGCCGTCGGGGATCGGGAAGACGTTCAGCGCGTCGATCCGCGAGCGGTTCCGGCCGAGCGCGTCGGCGCAGGCCCGCGACCACAGGCGTACGGCCGGAGCGTCGAGCACGTGAAGTGCCCCCCGGACGCGCCCGCCCGCGGAGGGCGCACCGGAGACACGCGGACCCGGAGCGGGTTCGCCGCTGGGGCCGCTGTCGATCAGGCATGCGGGCCCGACCGCACCGGAGACGCGCGGGCCCGGGGCGGGTTCACCTGTGGAGGACTCCCCGGGAACGCGCTCGCCTCTGGCGGGCGCCCCGGAAGCGTGCTCGCCTGTAGCGGGCGCGACGGGAACGGGCTCGCCTGTGGGGGGCTCGCCGGGGGCGGGCTCGGACGGCATGGGGCTCCTTCTCGTGCGCGGGCGCCTCCCGCTGTCCGCGTGCGCCTGTTCGTGCGTGCTCGTGCGCCTTCCCGCACAGGCGACGACACACCTGTATAACCGCACTATTCATGATATTTCCGCTGATCGAGATGTGAGCAGCGATCCGTCGCCCACCGGGGAAAGGCGCAGGTGCGAACCGCGACCCCTCGGCGGGTGCGCTACGGTGGGCCCACGAGAGTATCCCCGTCCGCGCGTCCTGGTTTGGCGTGCACCTGGCGACGTCGGATATCCTCGTATGGCCAGCCGGTGTCCCGGCATGCCCGACCACCGCTTCTTCCACGGTTTCGGGCCTTATCGACTGATCAAAGGAGCGATGACCGTGGCTTCCGTCTGCGACGTCTGCGGCAAGGGGCCGACCTTCGGCAACAACATCTCGCACTCGCACCGCCGCACCCGCCGCCGCTGGAACCCCAACATCCAGCGTGTGCGTGCCATGGTGGGCAACACGCCGAAGCGGCTGAGCGTCTGCACCTCGTGCATCAAGGCCGGCAAGATCACTCGCTGACCCCGCGCTCGCAAGGCCCGCCACCCGATCAGGGCGGCGGGCCTTTCGGCGTTCCCGCCCGGCCTCTCAGCCGGCCGGCTCGCCTCAGCCGGCCGGCTCGCGCCAGCGCCAGGCGTGGTCCACCGGGCCGATGCCCGCGCCCAGCGGGAAGCCGTGCGCGATCGCCCCGGTGACGTACTCCTTGGCCCGCGCCACGGCGTCGGGCACGGACGCCCCCATCGCCAGGTGGGAGGCCATGGCCGACGCCAGCGTGCACCCGGTGCCGTGGGTGTGGCGGTTGTCGTGGCGCTCGGCGGTGTAGCGGAACTCCTGGACGCCGTCGGTGAGCAGGTCGACCGGGGCGCCGGGGAGGTGGCCGCCCTTGACCAGCACCCAGGCCGGGCCCAGCTCCAGCAGGGCGTCGGCCGCCGGGCGCAGGTCGTCCTCGTCCTCGACCTTGAACGACGTGAGCTGCTCCACCTCCCACAGGTTCGGCGTCACCACCGTGGCCACGGGCAGCAGGCGTGAGGCGACCGTCTGGACGGCCTCGGGCGCCAGCAGGGAGTCGCCGTGCTTGGAGACGCCCACCGGGTCCACCACCACCGGAGCGTCCACGCCGGCGAGCACCTCGGCCACCAGGGCGACCAGCGCCGGGGACGCCAGCATGCCCGTCTTCACCGCCTGGACGCCGATGTCGCCCAGCACGGAGTCGAGCTGGGCGCGCACCGCTTCGGGCGGCAGCTCCCAGTACCCCTGGACGCCCAGGGAGTTCTGCGCGGTGACCGCCGCGATCACGCTCATGCCGTGCACCCCGTGCGCCAGCATGGTCTTCAGGTCGGCCTGGATGCCCGCGCCTCCGCCGGAGTCGGAGCCTGCGATCGTCAGCACACGGGGAGGGGTCATCGATCCATGAAACCAGGGCGCCCCGCGCCCTGGTTCACCGGACCGCGGCTACGGGGCCGCGGAGAACGAGTCCCCGGACCTGAGGTCGCAGCTTCCTCCCACGAGCTCGCACCCGCCGGGGGGCGCGGACTCCCCCTGGGCCGAGAAGGCGACCACGACGAGCTCGTCGGGCCCGAGCGTGTCCACGGAGCCGAGGACCAGCGTGTCGCCCTGCTGGGACCAGTCGGCGCCGCTCACGCCGGTGACGGTGCCGCCGACCCGCACGCGCAGATCCCAGCCCTCCAGCTCGGGGCCGGTGTTGGTGATCGCCAACTCACCGGTGTAGCCGCTGCCGGTCGACTCCGAGATCGTGAGGTCGACGGTCACCTGGCCGGTCGAGACCAGCGGGGCGTCCTCCTCGTCCCTCAGCGTCGGGTCCGGCAGGGGCGCGTCGGTCTCCTCCTCGACGGGCGGCGGCTCCGTCGGCTCCTCATCGGGCGCGGGGTCCTCCTCGGCCCGGGGCGCGGGCCTGGTGCGCTCCGGCGCCGCCGTGGGCCGTCCTGAGCTTTCCGGCGCCCTTCGCTCGGCCGTACGGCTCGCCCTGGGCGCGGGGGCCGTGGACTTCGCGGCGGAGCTCCTGGGGGTCGGCGTGGCCGACTCCTCCTCCGACGGGGACGGGGTGGAACCGCCGTTGTCGGCGAACCCCGGCGGCGCCACGTCCGCCGTGGGCGCGCCGCTGGCGATGGCCGCGCACGCCTGGCCCGCGGGGCAGTCGGGCGCCTCGGTGAGGTCGAGCGGCGCGCCGCCGAGCTTGAGCCCGACCAGGGCGGTGCCGATCGCCACGACGGCCGCGGCGGCGGACAGGGCCGCCAGACGGCGTCCGCGCCGCGCCTTGGGCCGGTCGACGCCTGCCCTCCTGCGCCGCCGCGGGCCGGGGCCGCCCTCGGCCGGATCGTCTGCGGGCTCGGCGGTCAGCACGACCTCCGTGCCCTCCTGGGCGCGGGACGGCCGCGCGCCCAGCCAGGCCGGCGCGCGCGGCCCCTTCGGGGCGTCCTCGCCGGGCTGGTCGTCGCCCGTGGCGCCGGTGTCCGGCCAGGCGTCGATCCGCCGCTCACCGGGGCCGGCGCCCGCCCACATCGCCGCCGCGTGCTCGCCCGGGCCGGCGTCGTGGTCGGGGACGCCGTCGCCCAGCAGGTCGACGGGGCCGGTCCAGGCGCCCGTCCCCCGCGCGCCGGGGCCGTCGCCATCCGGTTCGGGCCCCCGCTCGCGCAGCTCGTCGCTCACACCCAGCCAGGCGTCGATCCGCCGCTCATCGGGGCCGGCGTCCGCCCACATCGCGGCGGCCGGCTCGCCCGGCCCCGCTCCCCGCGCGCTTCCCGGCTCGTCGCCGCCCGCCCACCCGGCGGCCCCGGGCTCGTCGCGCAGAGCGTCAGGGCCTGGCCACGCGGCGGTGTCGTCGGGGTCCCGGCGGTCGTCGGCCGCCTTCAGCCACTCCTCGGTGCCGCGCTCGTCGTCCTGGTCCGAGCCTGTACGGCCGGACGAATGGCGTCCGCGTCCCATGAAGCGCCTTCCTCTCGGTAAACCACGGCGCCCCACTTCATAACACCTTTAACACGTGTTTGTCACAATATTCACGTTACTCACGGAAGTGGTCCCACCCGGCCGGGAGGCCCTCATAGCCCGTGACCTGCACTCCCTCGCCTTCGAGGACCCGGCCGATCGGGCGCCACTCGGATGGAAGTGTCACCTCCGCCGGGAAGACCGCCGCCAGCGCGTGGTCCTCGCCGCCGGTGAGCATCCAGCGCAGCGGGTCCACGCCGAGCGCGGCGCCCGCCGCCGCGAGCGTCTCGGGGACCTCCAGGGCGGCCGGGTCGAGGTCGATCAACACGCCGCTCGCCCGGGCGACGTGCCCGAGGTCCTGCAGAAGGCCGTCGCTCACGTCGAGCATGGCGGTCGCGCCGAGGGCCGCCGCGGCGGGGCCGCAGGCGTACGGAGGCAAGGGGCGCCGGTGGGCGCCGGCCAGGGCCGCGAAGGCCGGGTCGTCGTTGCCCGCCTGGTAGAGCGCGAGGCCCGCGGCCGCGTGGCCGAGGCGCCCGGCCACCGCCAGCACCTGCCCGGGACGCGCGCCCGAGCGGGTGACGGGCGCGCGTCCCCCGAGATCGCCGAGCGCGGTGACGCCCAGCACCACCAGCTCGGACCGGACGACGTCTCCCCCGGCGACGCTCGCGCCGACCAGGGCGCACTCCTCCCGGAAGCCGTCGGTCAGCCCGTCGAGCCAGGCGGCCGGCAGGTCTCCTGGCAGCCCCAGGCCGACGAAAAGGGCGGTGGGATCGGCGCCCATGGCCACCACGTCGGAAAGGTTCTGTGCCGCCGCCTTCCGCCCGATGTCTTGGGCACTGGACCAATCGCGGCGAAAGTGCCTACCCTCAAGGAGGAGGTCCGTCGTCACGACGACCCGCCCATCAGGGGCGATGAGCACCGCGGCGTCGTCGCCCGGGCCGAGCAATACCGCCGGAGATTGCGGCAATCGTCCAACAATACGGGCAATGATCCCAAATTCACCAAGATCTGTAACTCTGATATCACACCTCCACGTGTGTTCCATGTACGGTGACGGTTCGGCACGGACCTACATTGCCCACTGCTAGAGAGATCGCCCCGCCGGGAGGACGTGATGGTGCAGGCCTACATCCTTATTCAGACAGAAGTCGGCAAGGCCGCGGAGGTGGCAGGCGCGATCGCTACGATCAACGGCGTCACGCAGGCCGAGGACGTCACGGGCCCGTATGACGTGATCGTCCGCGCCGAAGCCGACAACGTCGACGACCTGGGCAAGCTCGTCGTCGCCCAGATCCAGTCCGTCGAGGGGATCACGCGTACGCTCACCTGTCCCATCGTGCACATCTGAGTAGAACCGTCTTCCGGGGGGAGTCGTGGTGCGGGTCGTCGTCGCGAGGGCGGCAGCGGCTGTGGTCCTGGTCGCGCTGGCGGGGTGCGGCGGGGCCGTGAGGGTCGAGCCGCCCACCCCCTCCGGGGTCGCGGCGAAGGCCTGCGCCACGCTCCGCGACCGGCTGCCGCGCACCCTGGACGGCGCCGAGCGCGTCCCCTCCGAGCCGCCCTCGCCGTACGTGGCCGTGTGGGGCTCCGGCGAGATCGCCGTCCGCTGCGGCGTGCCGCGTCCCGCCGCCATGGACCCCACCCAGCAGATCCCCGAGATCGACGGCGTGCCGTGGTTCCCCGACCCCACCCGCCCCGCCCTGTTCACCGCCATCACGCGTGACGGCTACGTCGAGGTGACGATCTCCGCCAAGCACCAGGCCGCCTCCGTACTCGTCGACCTGGCGCGTCCCATCCGCGACTCGTTCGCCATCTCGGCGCCGGCCTGAACCGGCGCCGGAGCCTCAGCGCAGGCCCGGGGGGCGTTCCAGGGCCAGCTGGATGAGCCGGTCGACCAGCGAGGCGTACGGAAGGCCGGAGGCGGCCCACAGCTGCGGCGCCACCGACATCGCCGTGAACCCGGGCATCGTGTTGATCTCGTTGAACACCAGGCCGCCCGACGGGGTGTAGAAGAAGTCCACCCGCGACAGCCCCTCGCACCCGAGGGCCTCGAACGCGCGCACCGCCAGAGCCTGCAGCTCCTCGCAGACCGCCGGCGGGATGTCCGCGGGCACCGCGAGCGACATGTCGGACCCGATGTACTTGGCGGAGAAGTCGAAGAAGTCGTGGTCGCCCTCGACCAGCACCTCGCCGGGGACGCTGGCGGTGGGCGGCGCGTCACCGGGAGACTGCAGCACCGCGCACTCGATCTCCCTGCCCTCGATCGCGGCCTCGATGAGGACCTTCGGGTCGTGCTCGCGGGCGAACTCGACGGCCCGCACCAGCTCCTCGACGTCCCCGGCCCGGGAGATGCCCTGGCTGGAGCCCGCGCGGGACGGCTTGACGAACACCGGCCACCCGAGCGCCTCGACGTCCTTGAGCACCCGCTCGCGTTCGAGCCGCCAGTCGCGGTCGCGCACGACCACGTACGGCCCCACCGGAAGCCCCGCGGCGGCCATGACGGCCTTCATGTAGGCCTTGTCCATGCCGACCGCGCTGGCCAGCACGCCGGAGCCCACGTAGCGCACGCCGGCCATCTCCAGCAGGCCCTGGATGGTGCCGTCCTCGCCGAAGGGGCCGTGCAGCATGGGGAAGACCACGTCGACCTCCCCCAGCGACGCGGGGATCCGCCCGGCGTCCAGGGCGATCAGCTCGCCCTCGCCGGACGGCAGCGCCAGGGCCGTGCCGCTCTCGGCGACCGACGGCAGCTCCCCGCCCTCGATCTCGAACCGTTGGTCGTCGGCGGCCAGCACCCAGCGGCCGTCCGTCGCGATGCCGATCGGGATCACGTCGTACCTGGACCTGTCGATGGCAGCGAGTACGCTGCCCGCGCCCATCAGCGACACCGCATGCTCGGAGTTGCGCCCGCCGAACACGACGGCCACCCGCACGCGAGGCCGGGAATCATGCTGCTCGTTCATGATGCCCGAATCTACCTTGCGTCCCTGTCATCCCTGCTTGTCAGGTACGCGTGGCGGCGTTCGAACGCAATGCGTCGAGCGCGTCGGTGACGTCCGCGATGAGGTCCTCGGCGTCCTCAAGGCCGATGGAGAAGCGCACGGCGCCGGCGTCGATGCCCGACGCCGTCAGCGCGGCCTCGTCGAGCCGGCGGTGGGTCGTGGAGGCGACGTGGGAGACCTTGGTGTGCGTGCCGCCGAGCGAGGTCGCGATGCAAGCGAGCCGCACGGCGTCGGCCAGCATCACCCCGGCCTCGTAGCCGCCGTGCGGGGTGACGGTGACGCAGGCGCCGTACCGCGTGCCCTCGGGACCGGAGTCGAAGAGCTGGCGGGCGAGCTGGTGGCCCGGGTGGCCGGCCAGGCCCGGGTAGTCGACGCGCCGGACGGCCGGGTGCTTGGCCACGGCGGCGGCGAACACCATCGCGGTGGCGCACATGCGGCGCACCCGCAGGGGCAGCGTCTCCAGGCCGCGGCGGAGCTGGAAGGCGTCGTCCGGGGAGAGCGTGGCGCCGGTGTCGATGCGCACCTCGCGGATCTTCGCCAGCAGGTCGGGACGGCCGACCACGGCGCCGCCGGTGCAGTCGTCGTGCCCGCCGATGTACTTGGTGGCGGAGTGCACCACCAGGTCGGCGCCGTGCTCCAGCGGGCGGCACACCACCGGGGTGGCGATGGTGGAGTCGACCACCAGCAGCGCCCCCGCCTCGCGGGCGATGCGGTAGAGCCCCCGGATGTCGGCGACCGCCATCGTCGGGTTGCCGAGGGTCTCGGCGTAGATCAGCTTGGTGGACGAGCGCACGGTGGCGTGCACGCGGCGCAGGTCGGAGTAGTCGACGAAGTCGACCGACACCCCGAAACGCGACAGCACGTTCGACAGCAGCGAGTACGTGCCGCCGTACACCGGGGCTGGTGCCACCACGTGCGCGCCGGCGCGCAGGAAGGCCATGAAGACGGCGTTCACGGCCGCCATGCCGGAGGAGAACGCCTGCCCGACGACGTCCTCGGGCGCCGCGGCGCCCTCCAGGGAGGCGATGCCCGAGGCGAACGCGGCCACGGTGGGGTTGTCGATGCGGCTGTAGGCGAAGCCGGGGACGCGGTCGCCCAGCACGTCGGCGTACTCGGCCGAGCTGTCGAAGCTCCAGGCCGCGGTGCGCCACACGGGCAGGCCGATCGGGAGCTGGCGAGGCATCGGGGCGGGCGGCAGGTGCACGGCCCTGGAGTTCTCACCGAGTCGTCTGCGCATTCGTCGAGACAGTGTCACACCCCATAGCGTTCGGGCTTGGGAGTGCGCGACATGAGCAGCATCGCGGCCTCGCCCGGGGTCATCCCGTCGTGGACGACGCCGACGACGACCTCGGTGAGCGGCATCTCCACGTCGTGCTTCCTGGCCAGGTCGAGGACGGACTCACACGACTTGACGCCCTCCGCGGTCTGCCGGGTGGCGGCCACGGTCTCGGCCATAGTCATGCCTCGGCCCAGATTCTCGCCGAAGGTACGGTTTCTCGACAATGGGGAGGTGCAGGTGGCCACCAGGTCGCCCATGCCGGCCAGCCCGGCGAAGGTGTGCGGGTCGGCGCCCAGGGCCGCGCCCAGGCGGGCGATCTCGGCCAGGCCGCGCGTCATGAGCGTCGCCCTGAGGTTGTCGCCCAGCCCCATGCCCGCCGCGACGCCGACCGCCAGGGCGATGACGTTCTTGACCGCGCCGCCGAGCTCCACCCCCACCACGTCGGTGTTGGTGTAGGCGCGGAACCAGGGCAGGTGGCAGGCCTCCTGCAGCCGCGCGGTGACCTTCTCGTCCACGCTGGCCACCACCGTGGCCGCGGGCTGGCGCAGCACCAGCTCGCCCACCAGGTTGGGCCCGGACACGACGGCCACCCGTTCGGGCGGCACGCCGGCGACCTCGCAGATGACCTCGCTCATGCGCTTGGACGTGCGCAGCTCGATGCCCTTCATCAGGCTGACCAGGATGGCGTCGGCGGGCAGGTGCTCGCGCCAGCGCTCCAGGTTGCCGCGCAGGGTCTGGGAGGGGACGGCCAGCACGACGAAGTCGGCGCCCTCCATCGCCTCGGCGGCGTCGGTGGTGGCCCGCAGGTTCTCCGGCAGCCGCACGCCGGGGAGGTACTCGGGGTTCTCGTGCCCGCGGTCGATCGCCTCGACCACCTCGGCGCGCCGCCCCCACAGCGTGGTCGCGCAGCCCGCTTCCGCCAGGATCATCCCGAACGTCGTGCCCCATGAACCCGTACCGAAAACGACCGCCCTCGTCATGCGCTCACCGTACGCTCACCTGGCGCCGCCGGGCGGCCCACCGGCCACGGCGCTCACCCGGCCCGGGTCTCGGGCTCGGCGAAGGGGACGTCCGGCGCCTTCTCGCCGCGCAGCTCGCCGAGCTGGGCGGTGATCGCGGCCATGATGTCGGCGGTGGCGTCCTTGAGCACCTTGCCGCGCATGGGCAGGCCTTCGTACTTCGACAGGTCGACCGGGGGCCCGGCGACCACGCGGATGGTCTTGCGGGGGAACGGGCGCGGCGCCTTCTGCCCGTACGGCAGCAGCTCCTGGGCGCCCCAGTGGGCCACCGGGATCACCGGCACGCCGGTGACCAGCGCCAGCCGGGCGACGCCGGTCTTGCCCATCATGGGCCAGTGGCCGGGGTCGCGGGTGATCGTGCCCTCGGGGTAGAAGATGACGCAGGCGCCCTCGCGCAGGGCGTCCTCGGCGTGGCGCAGGGAGCGGGCGGCGTCGGTGCTGCCCCGCAGCACCGGGATCTGCCTGCACTTCCTGATGATCCACCCGATCACCGGGATCTCGAACAACCCCGACTTGGCCAGGAACACCGGCCAGCGCCCGTTGACGTAGGCGTAGTGCGACAGCAGCAGCGGGTCGCTCCACGACAGGTGGTTGGCCGCGATGATCACACCCCCCGCGCGCGGCAGGTTGTCGCGGTCACGCCAGTCGCGCCTGGTGAACAGCAGCAGAAGTGGCTTGACGATGGCTACGACCAAGGCTTCCAAGGGGATGGGCGGTCGTCCGGGCCGGCTCATTGACTTCCTCCAGTCATGCCTCGTGCGCCATCAGTCTCCCGGTTGGCTCCACGGAATGTCGAGGCGGGATGCTAAGGCTATGCGTGGTACCGAACGGAGCGGGCCAAGCCATGGGCGCGGTTGGTCCCTGGTGGTGCCGGTGAAGACTTTGATCGCCGCCAAGAGCCGCCTGGCCGCCGCGACCGGGCCGCACCGGGCCGCGCTCGCCGTGGCGATCGCCTGCGACACGGTGTCGGCCGCCCTGGCCTGTCCAGGCGTGGCGCGGGTGGTGGTGGTGACCGCCGACCCCGTTCCCGCCCGGGCCCTCGCCGCGCTCGGCGCGCTCGTGGTGCCCGACCCGGACGCCGGGCTCAACGCCGCGCTGCGCACCGGTGGCGCCGAGGCGGCGCGGCTGGCGCCGGACGACCCGGTGGGGGCGTTGCAGGCCGACCTGCCCGCCCTGCGGCCCGGGGAGCTCGGCGTGGCGCTGGCCGCGGCGGCCGACTTCGAGCAGGTGTTCGTCCCGGACGCGGCCGAGGTCGGCACCACCTTCTACGGCGTTCGCCCGGGCGTGGCGTTCACTCCGAGGTTCGGGGGCGAGTCGCGCGCCCGGCACCTGGCCGGCGGCGCCAAGGAGCTGACGCCGGACGGCATCGCGTCGCTGCGGCGCGACGTCGACACGCCGGCCGACCTGACGGCGGCGCTGGCGCTCGGCGTCGGCCCGCACACGGCCGCGGTGGTGGAGACGCTGAAGGAGTCCTCCGTCTGGAGGACTCCTTCGTGAGACGCGGCGCTCAGTGGCCGGCCGGCTCGCGGGCGTGCCTGGGCAGCAGGAAGGCGAGCGCGAACGTGAGCAGCAGCATGCCGAGTACGACCCACAGGACGGTGGTCATGGCGGTGGTGAAGAGCTGAGCCGCCGCCGGGTTCGCGGCCCCGCCCCCGGGCGCGCCGCCGGAGTCGCCCCCGAGCACGCCGAAGAACACCGTGCCGAGCAGTGCCACGCCGAGCGCGCTGCCGAGCTGCTGGACGGCCGTCAGCGAGCCGGACGCCGACCCGCTCTCCTCGTCGTCCACGCCGGCGAGCACGATGTCGAAGAACGGCGCCATCAGCATGCCCATGCCGGTGCCGACCACGAGCAGCGCGGGGACGAACTGCCAGGGGGTCACGCCGGCCCCGGCGACCTGCACCGTGACCATCAGCACGATCACACCCGCGGCCATCAGCAGCGTGCCGCCGTGCAGCAGTCTGCGGCCGAACCTCTGCAGGGGCTGGGCGAGGCCGAAGCCGACGACCATGCCGAGCGACCACGGCGCCAGCGTGAGGCCGGCTCGCATCGTCGAGTACCCCAGGCCGATCTGGAGGTACAGGGTGAGCGCGAGGGTGAAGCCGACCATGGCCCCGAAGAACACCATGCCGGTGACCAGGCCGCCGGTGAAGGCCCGCTTGCGGAACAGGGAGCCGACCACCAGCGGGTCGCCGCCGGCCCGGCTCCTGCGCGCCTCGTAGCGGCCGAACACGGCGAACATCACGGCCGACGCGGCGATCATCAGGAAGGACCAGAGCGGCCAGCCGTGCTCCCGGCCCTGGACGAGCGGGAAGACGATCAGCAGCCCGGCGAGGGAGACGAGCAGCACCCCGGGGACGTCCAGCCTGAGCGGGTGGGGCGAGCGTGACTCGGGCAGGATGCGCAGCCCGGCGATGATCGCGGCCAGGCCGAGGGGCAGGTTGATCAGGAAGATCATGCGCCAGCCGGTGCCGAAGAAGTCGGCCTCGATGAGCCAGCCGGCCAGGATGGGGCCGCCGACCGAGGACAGGCCCATGACCGGCCCGAACAGGCCGAACGCGGCCTGCATCTCCTTGGGCGGGAACATCTCCCTGATCATGCCGAGGCCCTGCGGCAGCATGACGGCGCCGAAGAGGCCCTGCATGACGCGGGCGCCGACCAGCATCTCGGGGCTCAGGGCGAGGCCGCACAGCAACGACGCGAGCGTGAAGCCGGCCGCGCCGATCAGGAACATCCTCTTGCGGCCGAAGATGTCGCCGAGCCTGCCGCCGGTGATGAGCCCGACCGCCATCGCGAGCGTGTAGGCGGCGGCGAGCCACTGGATGGTGGCCGCGCTCCCGCCCAGATCGGCGCGGATCGTCGGGGCGGCGATCGTGGTGACCAGGGCGTCGAGCATGTCCATGACCTCGGCGGCGAGGATCACGAACAGCGCCGCCCAGCGCCATCGGTAGGCGGCGGGAGCTGGCGGGGCCTGCCGCAGGGGGTTGGTGGTGGTCATGCCGGCTCCTGGTGTCTCCGGTGTCTTCAGGGATGTGACGCACCGTGCTGAACACTGTTCATATTATGCGAGCGATGTTCTATCATTGAACAGTGTTCGCCAGCAAGTGCGGCGTTCTTAAGATATGTCGCGACCCTCCTCAAGACAAGACATATCTCGAAATCAGGGGGGGTACCGGCCCGATCGTCGCCGTGCACCCGGCCACTAGACTCGGGCCGAGTCATCACCACGGACGCGAGAGAGCGGTGACGCGTTGAGCGACCCTGCGCCCGGCGACGGCGCGGTGCCCCCGCCTCCCTGGGAGCGGTCACCGCGCAGGCGGGCCTCCCCCGCGCGCGTCCCGCTCACCCGTGAGCGCATCGTCGAGGCGGCGTACGTCGTGCTCGACCGCGAGGGGTACGACGGCCTCAGCATGCGCCAGGTCGCCGCCGAGCTGGGTGTGGCGGTGTCGGGGCTCTACGCCCACGTCGCCGGCAAGGACGAGGTCCTGCGGCTCATGTACGAGCGGCTGTTCGAGGGGCACGAGCTGCCCCCTCCGGACCCCGCGAACTGGCAGGAACAGGTCAAGGACTTCGCCCGCGAGGGCAGGCGGCGGCTCCTGCTGCACCGCGACATGGCGAAGATCTCCATGACCCACGTGCCCTTCACCCCCGAGCTGCTCGTCCACGTCGAGAGCCTGCTGGCGATATTCCGCGTGGCCGGGCTGCCCGACACCGTCGCCGCGGCGGCCGGCGACGTCCTGTCGACATTCATGGACGGCTTCGTCCACGAGGAGAGCATGTGGGACGAGCGCCGCCGCGACTCCAAGGCCGAGACCTGGGAGGAGATGCGCGCCACCATCAAGGGCTACTTCGACGCGCTGCCGCACGAGCGGTTCCCCAACATCGTGGCGCTGTCGGGCAAGCTGTTCGACGAGTCCAACGACGCCCGGTTCGAGCTCGCCCTGGACATCATCCT
Source organism: Sphaerisporangium sp. TRM90804 (assembly GCF_029846175.1). GTDB lineage: Bacteria > Actinomycetota > Actinomycetes > Streptosporangiales > Streptosporangiaceae > Sphaerisporangium. The sequence goes on from NZ_JARWAC010000015.1 coordinate 187,798, forward strand.
GCGCGGCCTGGCCTCCTACATCCCCCCGGGCGACGCGCCACCCTCGCGGTAGGCTGGCGGTCGTGCAGGCCACCGTGCGGGTCTTCGACCCCGACTCCAGGTCCGGATCGGTGTTCCTCGACGACGGCACCGAGCTGCCGTTCGACACCGCCGCCTTCGACGCCGGCCCCCTGCGCCTGCTGCGCACCGGCCAGCGGGTGAACATCCGCCTCGACGACGGCGCCATCACGGCCGTCACCCTGTCGACCTTCCCGCTGCCCGGCTGACGCGCCGGCCGCGGACACGGCGGCGCCCGGCCCACGCGGGGACCGGGCGCCGGAGCGAGGCGATGCGTGGCTACTTCTTCTTGGACGCCTTCTTGCCGGCCACGTTGACCTGTTCCTTGAAGTCGGCGCCGGCGCGGAACTTCGGCCCCCAGCTCTCGGCCACCTTGATGGGCTCGCCGGTGGAGGGGTTCCTCGCCTGGCGGGCGGGCTTGTGAGCCATCTCGAACGCGCCGAAGCCCGTGATCGAGACCTTGTCCCCGTTCGCCACCGCGTGCTGGATGGTCTCGACGATCGCGTTCACCGCCTCGGTGGCCGTCTTTCTGTCGCCGACCCGATCAGCGATCGCGTCCACGAGTTCTCGCTTGTTCATCTAGGTTGCTCCCCCTGTCACCGCTGTCTGAAGATGAGCCTCGCCGCCTGCCATGCGCGACCCCGGCTCATCCGGTGTGGCCAAGCGCGGGGTTTCGGCACGCACCCAGCAGTCAACGGTCAGAAACCCCTTACCCGCTTGAAATTAGGGGACAAGGGCTCAGGACTCAATCACATTGCGCGATGTTTCGCCTACTCTTCGCGTCCGAATCGGCGTCCAGATCAGTCAGAAAGGCATCCAAACGGACAGCGGCATGGCCCACGTCGCGTTTCGCGAGGTCGCAGATCACGACGAACCTTCGCGCGTAGCGTTCCCTGTCCCCGGGAGCGAGCGGAGCGGCGGCGACGCGGCGGTAGGCGTCGCGCAGCCGCCGCGCCAGCTCGCCCTCGGGGCCCGCGGGCTCCGTCAGACCGTCGTCGGCAGCCATCGCTGCCGGCCGCTCTCGTACGTCGAGATGTCGTCGGCGTGGCGCAGGGTCAGGCCGATGTCGTCCAGGCCCTCCAGCAGCCGCCAGCGGGTGTAGTCGTCGATCTCGAAGGCGGCCGAGCCTCCGGCCCAGCGCACCTCGCGCGCGGCCAGGTCGACGGTGACCTCCAGCGCCGGGTCGGCCTCGACCTCGGCCTGCAGCTTCTCGACGACCTCGGCGGGCAGGACGACGGGCAGCAGCCCCATCTTGGTGGAGTTGTTCCGGAAGATGTCGCCGAACCTGGCGGAGATCACGACGCGGAAGCCGTACTGCTGGAGCGCCCAGACGGCGTGCTCCCGGGAGGAGCCGGTGCCGAAGTCGGGCCCGGAGACGAGGATCGAGGCGTTCTCGTACGTGGGGTCGTTGAGCACGAAGGCCGGGTCCTCACGCCAGGCGGCGAACAGGCCCTTCTCGAAGCCGGTGCGGCTGACCTGCTTGAGCCAGACGGCGGGGATGATCTGGTCGGTGTCGACGTTGCTGCGGCGCAGGGGCACGGCCCGGCCGGTGTGCGTGGTGAACGCTTCCATGCGTACGGCTCCTTACAGGTCGGCGGGCGCGGTGAGGCGGCCGGTGACGGCGGTCGCGGCGGCGACCTGCGGCGACACCAGGTGGGTGCGCCCGCCCTTGCCCTGGCGGCCCTCGAAGTTGCGGTTGGAGGTGGACGCGCTGCGCTCCCCCGGGGACAGGGTGTCGGGGTTCATGCCCAGGCACATCGAACACCCGGCCGCGCGCCACTCGGCGCCGGCGGCGGTGAACACCTCGTGCAGGCCCTCGGCCTCGGCGTCGGCCTTCACCTGCATCGAGCCCGGCACGATGAGCGTGCGGGCGGTGACCGTGCGGCCGCGCAGCAGGTCGGCGACGACGCGCAGGTCCTCCAGCCGGCCGTTGGTGCAGGAGCCGACGAACACGGTGTCGACGCGCACCTCGGTGAGCGGGGTGCCGGCGGTCAGGCCCATGTACTCCAGCGCCCGGCGGGCGGCGGCGGGGTCGCCGGTGTCCTCGGGGGCGGGGATGGCGGTGTTCAGCGGCGCGCCCTGGCCCGGGTTGGTGCCCCAGGTGACGAACGGCGACAGCGTGGAGGCGTCGATCTCGACGACGGTGTCGAACACGGCGTCGTCGTCGGTGCGCAGCGTGCGCCAGTACTCGACCGCGGTGTCCCACGCCTCGCCGGTGGGGGCGTGCCTGCGGCCCTTGAGGTAGGCGAACGTCGTCTCGTCCGGGGCGATCATGCCAGCGCGGGCGCCGGCCTCGATCGACATGTTGCAGACCGTCATGCGGCCCTCCATGGAGAGCTTGCGCACGGCCTCGCCGCGGTACTCGATGATGTGCCCCTGGCCGCCGCCGGTGCCGATCTGGGCGATGATGGCGAGGATCAGGTCCTTGGCGGTGACGCCGTAGGGCAGCTCGCCGTTGACCTCGATGGCCATGGTCTTCGGCCGGTAGACCGGCAGCGTCTGGGTGGCCAGGACGTGCTCCACCTCGGAGGTGCCGATGCCGAACGCGATGGCGCCGAAGGCGCCGTGGGTGGAGGTGTGGGAGTCGCCGCACACGACGGTCATGCCGGGCTGGGTCAGGCCGAACTGCGGGCCGATGATGTGCACCACGCCCTGCCCGGCGTCGCCCATGGGGTACAGCCGGACGCCGAACTCGGCGGCGTTCTTGCGGAGGGTCTCCACCTGGGCCTTGGACACGGGGTCGGCGATCGGGCCGAGCACGGTGGGCACGTTGTGGTCCTCGGTGGCCACGGTGAGCTCGGGACGGCGCACCTTGCGCCCGGCGAGCCGCAGCCCGTCGAAGGCCTGCGGGCTGGTGACCTCGTGCACCAGGTGCAGGTCGATGTAGAGCAGGTCGGGCTCGCCGTCGGCACGGCGGACGACGTGCCGCTCCCATACCTTCTCGGCCAGAGTGAGACCCATGTCGTGAACGCCTCCTCGCGTTTTTCCTCCCCCGATGCGTCTCATACTTCAAGACGAAGATTTCGGGATATGGACAAGAGTACCTGGTGGGCACCGGTACACCGGTTGCATCTCGGATAGCGAGACGGCAGTATCGGGGTATGGACAACTCTAGCGGAGTCGGCGTTCTCGACAAGGCCGTCCTCGTGCTCAACGCCCTCGAAGCGGGCCCCGCCTCCCTCGCCAACCTCGTGCAGGCCACGGGCCTGGCCCGGCCCACCGCCCATCGTCTCGCCGTCGCCCTGGAGCATCACCGCATCGTCTCGCGCGACACGCAGGGTCGTTTCATTCTGGGGCCCCGGTTGTCGGAGCTGTCCACCGCGGCCGGCGAGGACCGCCTGCTGGCCGTCGCCTCCCCCGTCCTCACGCACCTGCGCGACATCACCGGCGAGAGCGCCCAGCTGTACCGCAGGCAGGGCGACGAGCGGGTGTGCGTCGCCGCCGCCGAGCGCGCGAGCGGCCTGCGCGACACCGTCCCGGTCGGCAGCTCGCTGCCCATGACGGCCGGCTCGGCCGCCCAGGTGCTGCTCGCCTGGGAGGAGCCCGACCGCCTGCACCGCGGCCTGCGCGGGGCCAAGTTCACCGCCGCCACCCTGGCCAGCGTGCGCAGACGCAGCTGGGCGCACAGCGTCGGCGAGCGCGAGCAGGGCGTGGCGAGCGTCTCGGCGCCCATCCGCGGCACCAGCGGCAAGGTGATCGCGGCCGTCTCGGTGTCCGGCCCGATCGAGCGCCTCACCCGCACCCCCGGCAGAATTCACGCCGGGCCGGTGGTGGCCGCCGCCGAGCGCATCAGCGACGCGATGCGCCGCGGCAACTGATCGCCGCCGCGCAGGCCCCTCATCGCCCCCTGTTCGGGCGCGCACACCCCGTCACCTTGATCGCGACCCGCGCGGCGCCGTCCCGCGGGTCACGCGTGGCCCGCGGGTAAGGCCCGTCCCAACAGGTGAGGGCGGTGCGAGCCCGCAGGGCAGAGGTACGGCGATTGCCCGCCCAAGCCGTCCTAACTGATTAGAGACGGCCGCCGTCAAGCACTAGCCTGGCGGAGTGACAGATCGCATCGAGGCAGCCGCATCGGAGCTGCGTCCCCTCCTTCAAGAGTTCATTCTCTGGGCGCCGGAGAACGCACCGGACAGTGATCCCGAGATGGTGGGGCCCGCCGCTCTTTGGCATCGCCTGATCGCTCGTGACGACGTCCACGTCTGGAAGCGGGATGATCTTCGCCCGCTCCTGGTGGAACGCATGCCTCAGGTCGTCGAGGATCCCGACGCCGCGGCCGACGCCATGCTTCCCGCCGTACGTGCCTACCTCACGTTCCTGTCCGAGACCGGCCGCCTGGCCAAAGCCTCGGACGGCCTGGACGAGCTTCTCGACGAGCTCGACGCGGTCGAAGACGACTTCGTCGAGGCGATGGAGGAGGCACTCGGCGAAGGCGAATGGGACGAAGAGGAAGAGGAGGATCTCGACGAGGAGGAGGTCGAGGGCCTCGGCGACTTCGAGCCCTTCGCGGACGAGCTGGCCGATCTGCCCACCATCCGCCTGCGTCCGGACGCCGAGCTGGCCACCGCGGCCCGCGCCGTGCCGCTGATCGCCACGGCCCGCGACCTCGCGGTCTGGGTGGGCGCCTCCCGCAAGGTCGGCGAGGACACCCTGCTCAGCGACGACGAGATCCGCGAGGCCCTCGCCGTCGCCGGCCTTCCGGAGCCCGACGAGGTCCCGCTCGCCCACGCCGTCCCGGCGCTGTGGAACCTGTGGAACCTCGCCGTCGACCTGGAGTTCCTCACCCCCGACGGCGAGGACACCGTCAGCGTCGACGAGGACACCTCCGCGTGGCCGTTCGAGAACGACGAGGACGTCCTGGACGCCTGGATGCTCGGCCTGCACTCGGTCGACTACGGCGACCCCGAGCTGGAGGACGACGACCTCACCCTGGCGCTGTCCGGCCTCACCCGGGCGCTGCTGATCCGGCTGCTGCTCGCGGGCGGCCGGCGGCGGCTCGGGGAGCTCTCCGAGGAGCTGGCCGAGGCCGCCGCCGACTTCGACGACCTCGGCTCCGCCGCGTGGGCCGAGGCGGGCGACCCGCTCGCGCCGGTCCTCGAGTGGCTGTCCGGCTACGGCATGATCGCCGTCGACGACGACGAGGTGGGGCTCACGCCGCTCGGCGTGGAGGGCGTGGTCCACCTGCTGGACGACGACGACCTCGAGGTGGACGCGCGCCCCGCGGTCGACGCCATGACCGCCCTCGACCTCCTGTCGCTCAGCGCCGACCTTCCCGAGGAGGAGGCCGACTCCGAGTTCGCCGCCTGGATGAAGCTGCGCGACCCCGCCACGGCCGCCGAGGAGCTGCTGGAGGCCGCCGCCGAGGACGAGGCGGACGCCCTGATCCGGGTCCAGGCCGCCAGCCTGGTCGGCTCGCTCGGGCCGGTGGCCGTCCCCGCCTGGCGCGGGGTGCTCGACGAGCCGTCGCTGCGCCCGTACGCCGCCACGCACCTCACCCAGCTCGGCGTCGAGGACGCCCCCGAGCCCACCCAGAGCGACACGCACTGGCTCATCCTCGACATGTGGACGATCTCCGCGGGTCTGGGTGCGCCGGAGTTCGTCAGCAGCCTGCACGACATCGGCCCGGCGCCGGTGCTGAGCAACCTGCTGGAGGTCATCTGGAAGGTGCCGCACCCGCACGTGGAGGAGCTGCTGGAGGCCATCTCCGAGGCCCACCCCGACAAGCAGGTGGCCAAGACGGCCAAGCGCGCGCTGTTCAAGGCGCGCTCCGGCTCGGCCGACCGCGCCTGACCCGCCCGGCCGGCCGCACGACGACGTGCGGCCGGCTTCGGGACGTGCGGCCGGGGCTTCGGGGCCGGCCCGGTTCGCGCCTGAACTCGTAGTGGGCCCGCCGGGCTGATTCGGGCCGGAAAACGCGGAAACCCCCGGAAGCGATGCTTTCCGAGGGTTCGGCGTTACGTGGGTAGCCCCGACCGGATTCGAACCGGCGCTACCGCCTTGAGAGGGCGGCGTCCTAGGCCACTAGACGACGGAGCCGTGCGATGCCCGACCTGTTGCCAGGTCGTGCGCGCAGTGTGGTAGTCCCGACCGGATTCGAACCGGCGTTACCGCCTTGAGAGGGCGGCGTCCTAGGCCACTAGACGACGGGACCCTGCGCACTGCGTGCCCTGCCGGACCGGTGATCGGAACCGACTGAGGCGCCCCTGCGGACGCCTCGGCAACGGGCGTAACTCTACCGCACCTCGCAGAGCACGGCCAAACCGGTTGTGTGCCGCCCGAGAGGGAAGAGAAAGGTGGGCCTGAAACGACGAACGCGGATGCCCTCGAAAAGGCATCCGCGTTCTCTGGCAACCTGCTGGGGTACCAGGACTCGAACCTAGACTAGCTGAACCAGAATCAGCCGGGCTGCCAATTACCCCATACCCCAATGCTCGCGACCCCGCTGCGGCGGAACTCGCTCGCGACTGGTCGAAAGAATAGCCCAGCTTGGCCGCCAGGACCAAAACGGCGGGCGAATCGGCGGATCCCCCCTGGTGGGCCCCGGAAGCGGGCCTCCCGGTGCCTGACGGCACCCGCCTGTGTAACCCTGCAAGGGAAGCCATCCCATGTGAGGAGCCCGCGCGTTGAGCGAGAACCCCTTCTTCGTCCCCAGTGCCCTGCCGTACGGGCTGCCGCCGTTCGCGCAGATCACCGAAGAGCACTACGCGCCCGCCTTCGAACGCGGCATGGCCGAGCACCTCGCGGAGGTCGAGGCCATCGCCGCCAACCCGGAGCCGGCGACCTTCGACAACACCGTGGCGGCGCTGGAGCGCTCCGGGCAGCTCCTGTACCGCGTCTCCACGGTCTTCTTCAACCAGGCGTCCTCCGACACCAACCCGGCCGTTCAGGAGATCCAGAAGGACGTCTCGCCCAAGCTCACCAAGCACCAGGACGCCGTCCACCTCGACCGCAGGCTCTTCGCCCGGATCGGGGCGATCCCCGTCGAAGGGCTGGACGAGGAGAGCCGCTGGCTGCTGGAGCGGTACGTCACCGACTTCGTCCGGGCCGGCGCCGAGCTGGGCCCCCCGGACCAGGAGCGGCTGAAGCGGCTCAACGAGGAGCTGTCCACGCTGTCGACCCGGTTCGAGCAGAACCTGCTCGCCGACACCAACGCCTCGGCGGTCGTGGTCGAGGACGTCGCCGAGCTGGCGGGCCTGTCCGAGGAGTCGATCAAGGCGGCGGCCGAGACCGCGCGGTCGCGCGGCCTCGCGGGCAAGTACGTACTCACGCTCGTCCTGCCCACCGGGCAGCCGGTGCTGGCCGAGCTGGCCGACCGCGGCCTGCGCGAGCGCGTCCACCGGGCCTCCACCGAGCGGGGCGTGCGTGACAACGCCGAACTGGTCGTCCAGATCGCCCGGCTCAGGGCCGAGCGCGCCAGGCTGCTGGGCTACCGGAACCACGCCGAGTACGTCGTCGCCGACCAGACCGCGCCCGGCGCGCGGGCCGTCACCGAGATGCTCGCCAAGCTCACCCCGGCCGCGGTGGCCAACGCCCACCGGGAGGCCGAGGAACTGCGCGAGGAGGCCGGCTCCGACCTCGCCGCCTGGGACTGGGCGTACTACGCCGAGAAGGTGAGCAAGGCGCGTTACGCCATCGACGGCCGGCTGATGCGGCCGTACTTCGAGCTCGACCGGGTGCTGCGCGACGGCGTCTTCCACGCCGCGGGCGAGCTGTACGGGTTGCGGATCACCGAGCGGTCCGACCTGGCGGGCTACCACCCCGACGTCCGGGTCTTCGAGGTCTTCAACGCCGACGGCTCGCCGCTGGGCCTGTTCCTCGGCGACTTCTACGCCCGGCCGTCCAAGCGCGGCGGCGCCTGGATGAACAGCCTGGTCAAGCAGTCGGCCCTGGAGGGCACGCGGCCGGTGGTGGTGAACAACCTCAACATCGTCAAGCCCCCGGCGGGCGAGCCTACGCTGATGACGTTCGACGAGGTCAACACGATGTTCCACGAGTTCGGCCACGCCCTGCACGGGCTGTTCTCCGACGTGCGCTTCCCGCGGTTCTCCGGCACCGCCGTGCCGCGCGACTTCGTGGAGTACCCCTCGCAGGTGAACGAGATGTGGGCGGTGTGGCCGGAGGTGCTGGCCAACTACGCCCGCCACTGGGAGACCGGCGAGCCCATGCCGCAGGCTCTGGTCGACCGGATGCTGCGGGCGCAGAAGTACAACCAGGGGTACAGGACGGTGGAGTACCTCGCGGCCACGCTGCTCGACTGGGCCTGGCACACCCTGGAGGACGAGGAGCCCGGCGACGCGCGCGAGTTCGAGGCCAGGGTGCTGCGGCACGCCAACGTCGACCTGCCGCTGGTGCCACCGCGCTACCGCAGCACGTACTTCGCGCACATCTGGGCGGGCGGCTACAGCGCCGGGTACTACTCCTACATCTGGAGCGAGGTGCTGGACGCCGACACCGTCGACTGGTTCAAGGAGAACGGCGGCCTGACCCGGGCCAACGGCGACACGTTCCGCAGGGAGCTGCTGTCGCGGGGGGGCAGCGTGGAGGCCATGACGGCCTTCAGGAACTTCCGCGGCCGCGACCCGCGCCTTGAGCCCCTCCTGGAGCGCCGCGGCCTCCTGTGAGCCGTACGGCGGGCCGCCGGGCGTGGTCTCCGGCGGCCCATCGCGGCGGGCCGGCCCGTCGAGGCGGGCCGGGGCGGCGGGTTCGCCCTCCAGGCGTGGTGAGGGCGGCGGGTCAGCCCTCCAGGCGGGTGAGGGCGGCGCGCAGGCGGTCGACGGCCTTCTCGCGGCCGAGGACCTCGATCGACTCGAACAGCGGAAGCCCCACCGTGCGGCCGGTGATCGCGACCCTGACCGGCGCCTGCGCCTTCCCCAGCTTCAGGCCGTGCGCGAGGCCGACCTCCTCCAGGGCGGTCTTGAGCGACTCGGGATCGAACGAGACGGTCTCCAGCCGGGCCAGGTAGTCGCTCAGGATCTCCCGCGCGCCCGGCTTCATGGCCTTGTCCCAGCTCGGCTGGTCGAAGACGGGCTCCTGGAGGAAGAGGAAGTCGACGTTGGCGGTGATCTCCGACAGGACGGCGATGCGCGTCTGCGCCAGCGGGGCCACCTTGGCGAAGGTCTGACGGTCCCAGCTCGGGTCGAGCCACGGGCCGCAGCGCCCGGCGAAGACCTCCGGCGACAGCGCCCGGATGTACTCGCCGTTGAACGCGCGCAGCTTCTTCTCGTCGAAGAACGCCGGCGAGGGGTTGACGTGGGTGAGGTCGAACAGCGGCACCATCTCGGACCAGGGCATGATCTCCCGGTCGTCCCCCGGCCCCCAGCCGAGCAGCATGAGGTAGTTGACCATGGCCTCGGGGAGGTAGCCCTCGTCGCGGTAGGACTCCAGGGCCACCTTGTCGCGGCGCTTGGACAGCTTCTGCCGCTTCTCGTTGACGATGACCGGCACGTGCGCCCAGGTGGGCGGCGCGACGCCGAGCGCCTCCCACAGCAGCTGCTGCTTGGGCGTGTTCGACAGGTGCTCCTCGGCGCGGACGACGTGCGTGATGCGCATCTCGATGTCGTCGACCACGTTGGCCAGCACGAACAGCGGCGAGCCGTCGCCGCGGGCGACGACGAAGTCCTCGATCGCGGGGTTGGGGAACTCGACGCGGCCCCGGACGAGGTCGTCCACCACGGTCTCGCCGTCGTCGGGGGTGCGGAAGCGGACGGCGCCCTCGGTGAGGCCGCGGTCGCGGCAGAAGCCGTCGTAGCCCTGGTGCTCGGAGCCGGTGCGCGCCTTGACGTCCTCCCGGGTGCAGGTGCAGTGGTACGCCCGGCCGTCCGCGACCAGCTTGGCGGCGGCGGCGCGGTGCTGCGCCTCGTACGCCGACTGGAAGTACGGGCCCTCGAAGTACGGCGAGTCGCCGTGGATGCCGATCCAGGCGAGCGCGGAGATGATGCCTTCGGTCCACTCGGGGCGGTTGCGCGCCGCGTCGGTGTCCTCGATGCGCAGCACGAACCGGCCGCCGGCCTGCTCGGCCAGCGCCCAGTTGAACAGCGCTGAGCGGGCGCCGCCGACGTGGAAGATGCCCGTCGGCGAGGGCGCGAAGCGCACCCGCATCGTGGGGGCCGCGGAGCCTTCGGGGAGATCAGTCACGGGGAACCACCCGGTTCGTGAGAGTGCCGATGCCTTCGATGCCCACGCTGACCTCGTCGCCGTCCTCCAGGGGCCCGACCCCTTCGGGCGTGCCGGTGAGGATGACGTCGCCGGGGATGAGGGTCATGACGTCGGTGATGTAGGCGATGAGCTTGGGGATGTCGTGCACGAGCTGTGAGGTGCGCCCGCTCTGCCGCAGTTCGCCGTTCACGGTGGTGGTGATCGCCAGGTCGGCAGGGTCGAGCTGGGTCTGGATCCACGGCCCGAGCGGGCAGAAGGTGTCGAAGCCCTTGGCGCGGGTCCACTGCCCGTCCGAGCGCTGCAGGTCGCGCGCCGTGACGTCGTTCGCGCAGGTGTACCCGAAGATCACCTCATGCGCCCGCTCGATCGGCACCTCCCGGCACAGCCGCCCGATGACGACCGCCAGCTCGCCCTCGTAGTCGACCCGCTCGGACAGCCGGTGCGGGTACATGATCGCCTCGCCGTGCCCGATGACGGCGGTGGACGGCTTGGAGAAGATCAGCGGCTCCTCGGGAACCTCGTTGCCCATCTCACGCGCGTGCTCGGCGTAGTTCCTGCCCACCGCGATCACCTTGCTGGGCAGCATCGGAGCCACCAGCCGCACCTCCTGAAGCGGATACCGCTCCCCGGTGAACTGGATCTCCCCGAACGGATGCCCGCTCAGCCGAGAGACGAACTCCTCCCCCTGCCCCCCCTCAACCGCCCCGAAAGCAACCCCGTCACCCGTAGAGAACCTAGCGATACGCACCCCCCAAGGCTAGTGCCGCCACCAGGCCCCGAAAGACGACCCTCAGCGCTTCCCACGCCAAGCCGCGCACACGGCCCCATCACCGGCGGAACGCCGTCACTCCGGCTCCTGACCGCTCGGCAAGGCGATATCAGGAAGGTCGTCCACCTCGAACTCCGGCACACAAAGAGCCATCCGCGAGACCCAAGGCGAGCTGTCCGCGAAACTGCCGCCCGCCCGCTCTTCAGCCATGCTCAGAGCATGCGAGGAACCGAAGTGCCTCGCCAACACCCCCCAGGCCGTCCGGCGCACATACTCGTCAGAATCTTCCACAGCACGCCCCAGCACCACCGGCAGTACAGCCGCGTCGGCGACCCGACCCCTCAACGCCGCCACCGCCGCCAGCCGCACATCTCGGTGGGGATCTTCCACGGCACGCCCCAGCAACAGCGACAGTACAGCCGTATCGGTGATCCGGCGCTCCAGCATCGTCGACGCCACAGCTCGTACCGACGGATCCGAATCATCCACGGCGCGCCCCGACAACACGGGTAGCACGGCCGCGTCAGCCGCCTCCCCCAGTGCCTGCACCGCCACCAATCGCACGACCTCCACCGGATCTTTCACGGCACGCTCCATCACCACGGACAGCACAGCCGCGTCGGCGATTCGGCCCCCCAACGCCCACACCGCCGCTTGTCGCACGCTCGCGTGTCGGTCTCTCACGGCACGTTCAAGCATCATCGAAAGCACCGCCGGGTCATCGCCCTCCCCCAATGCCGCCACAGCCGTCTGCCGCACCACCTCTTCGGGATCTTGCAAGAAGCGCGTCAACAACCGCGGATCACCCACTCCCGCCAGCGCGCGTACCGCCGCCGACCGCACGGACTCGTCCGGATCCTCAACCGCGCGCCGCCGCAGCATCGCGTGCACCGCTGAATCGGAGTGGCCCGTCAACACCCCCACCGCTACGAACCGCACGTGCGCCTGACCGTCCTCGACAGCACGCTTCAGCAGCAGCCGCAGCACCGCCGGGTCATCCATCCGACCCGCCAAAGCCGAAACGGCCCACAGCCGGGATATCGCATCCCCCTCGTCGACGGCGCACTTCAGCAAGATCTGCAGAGCCGCCGGATCACCCACTCGACCGGCCAACGCCCCCACCGCGACCCGTCGAACAACGGGATCTCGATCAGCCGACCAGTGGACGCAGCGGGCGTACACCTGCGGCCTTTTGACGCACCGGCGCAGAACATCGCCGATCAGCCCTGGATAGATGTCGGAGGTGGTGCGAACAGCCCCCAGGAGGATGTCAAGCAGTCGATCATCCTCGGGGCAGACGGCGGCGACGATTCTGCTGCCGCATTCGAGGGCACGCTTATGCCGGAGAGCCGCGCCCCGCCTGACGTACCAGTCCAGGAAGCACTCGGAATGAGGCCACGGGACGCCTACTGATTCGACGGCTGGGACGATCTCCTCGTCGAGCAGGGCACTGGTACGAACGTCCCCGTCTTCCACCTGGTGTTCGATCAGTTGGATCACGCGGATCAGGACGCGCTCCGCCGCCGTCTCCAGGGCACCTGAGAGACGTTTCTCGGCCAGGCATTGGACGGCCAACGCGATGTTCCACGGAGGGCCGGTGGTGGTGAACGCCCAGGGCCAGGGCCAGTTCACCTCGTCGGCGAGGTAGATGACGATGTCGGCGGTGCGGGCGTCGGTGACCATGCCGGCTATGAGGCGCAGGACTTCGCGCCAGGCCGGGTCGTTCCAGTGGGTGCCGAAGAGGTTGGTCTTGAGGTCGTCCATGGTCATGGTGCCGTGGCGTTCCAGCTGCCAGCGGTAGGCGTCGGCGCAGAAGTACTCCAGGAAGGCCCGGTGCACGAAGCCGTAGAGCTCGGTGCCGTAGCGGCTGAGGATGAAGTTGCGTTCGCGGAACTGCTGGATCATCACGTTGGCGATGGCCGTAGCTTTCGCGGGGGTGTAGCCGAAGCGGCTGCCGCGCAGGTAGGACTCGAACTCCTCGCGGAGTTCGTCGGCGGTCAGGTAGTTGCCGCCCGTGCCGCCTCGGCCGCCCTCCTGCATGCGCAACGCGATGCGCCGCAGCAGCTCACGCTTCTCCTCCTCGCCGACGTACTCGCTCTCCAGGCGCTTGTCGCGCAGGTATCGCTCCACGTCCCAGCGCTGGACGAGCACCGTGGCGGCGAAGTCGTAGACCTTCCAGCGCTCGCGGGGCAGCTCCTGGTGGCGGCCGATGATGGCGAGGATGGTCAGGAGCAGAGGGTTACCGGCCATCTCGCGGATCGACCGGGCGTTCTCGACGGCGGTGAGGATGCGCTCGGTGCGCGGGCCCGCGTCGGCGGGGCGGTCGTGCAGGGCGAGGGCGTACCAGGAGGTGAGGAACTCCCTGATCTGGTCGGTGCTGAGGTCCTGCAGGGTGGCGTGCGCGAAACCGGCGTCGGTGAGCACCGTCTTGCCGTAGCCGATGATGCGGGAGGTGACCAGCACGCGGGTGGCGGGGTAGTGGGCGGCGAAGGCCGCGATGCGCCGGGTGACGGTGGCCCGTTGCTCGGGGTCGAAGATCTCGTCCAGGCCGTCGAAGATGACGAGTGCCTGGCCGCCCTGGGAGAGGTAGCTGTGCAGGGGCCCGCGTGGCAGGCCGCGTGTCTCGGTGCGGTGCAGGTAGTCGACGAAGTCCAGGAAGGTCTCGTATCCCGCGCCCATGTAGCTCTTCAGCTCGATCAGCAGCGGCAGGTGCCCCTCCAGGGCCGGGACGTCGTCCGCCCGGCCGGTCAGGGCGAGGGTGAGGTACCGGGCCAGGGTCGACTTTCCGGCGCCGGGGTCTCCCAGGAGGACGACGTTCCGCGACTCGGCGGAGGTGAGGAACTCGAAGACCTCGCGGCACGGCCGTTCCCGGTAGGCGTGGGCGAGGCGGCGCACCTCGTCGATGTCGATGTCCTCGGGGATGTCCTTCTCGTCGATGTTGCCCTCGGCGCGGATCCACTGCCGTAGTTCCTTGGGGAGTTCGAGGGGCGGCAGGTCCTCGCGCACGTCCTGCTCGACGAAGACGGAGCCGAGGGCGAAGCGCATCTCGTCGGCGTACTGGGGAGGGGTGAGCGTCTCCAGGTCCAACCGGCTGTACTGCTTGGCGAGCTGTTTGTAGTAGGTCTTGACGATCTCCGGGTCGAGGTACGGGCCCGACGGCAGTACCGGTTCCCGCGGGCCGAGCGTGTGGTGGACCGCCGTCGCGACCTGGCGGGCGAGCTCTTCCGGTGTGGAGAAGAAGCTGACGCCATGAGCTCGGGCCAGTTCCTCCCTCAGCGCGTCGATCTTCGTGCTGTCCCGGTCGATCATCGAGCGTGGTCTGGGGGCGTCCTCGTGCAGGAGGAAGATCAGGCAGGGAATGCCCGCTTCTACGGCGGCGCGGTATTCCAGCTCCGTGATCGCCCGGGTCTCGCCGTCCGGCACGTAGCCGTAGCGGAAGGCGAAGACGCCGATGTAGAGGTCGCACTCCCGCACGTCACGCAGGCACTTCTCCAGCGGGGGACGGGTGTCGGCGACGTACGCCTCCATGGCCACGCCGTGGACGCGCATCCCCTCCAGCGCCTGCCGTACGGCGGCCCGCTCCTGGACCAGGTCCCGGTACGTGGCCGAGACGTACGCCTTTTTCATGCGGAGAATCCTAGATTCTTATGCGCTGCTGTATGGGGGGTAATAACACCGAGTATTGCGGAATGAGCGATACGGCCGCCGGGAATGTGTTCCGTCCGCGCAGTAAATCCGCACGAATACCGCATTATGGTCGAAGCGCCATGCCGAAACGTGTTGCTGGAGACACGGCACCGCGCCGTACCGGGGGCAGGCGGCCGAGGCGGTGTGGGAGATCGAACGTGGTCCTAGCGGGATCCGCGGCACCGCGCCACATGGCGTGACGAGGACGGCGTGAGCGGGTGACGGGGTGGGCGGCGGGGGTGGAACGTATGGTGTCGTTGACAGGGCTTCCGGATCATGGCCGTCGGTGGGGCGGCCCCGTCCGGTTCGGCCCCGTGTTGGGCGGGATCGGTCGCCGGCCGGTTCCTGACCGGTTGCTACTGAGGAGGTTCCTGTGCCGGTTGTGAAGATCAACGTGCTGACCGTTCCGGCCGAGATGCGGGAGGAGCTGGAGCGCCGTTTCGCCGGCCGGGCCGGGATGGTGGAGTCCTCCGACGGCTTCGAGTGGTTCGAGCTGCTCAAGCCGGTCGAGGGCACCGACAGGTACATGGTGTACACCCGCTGGCGCAGCGAGGAGGACTTCCAGCGCTGGCAGTCCAGCCAGGCCTTCCAAGCGGGCCACGCCCAGGCCTCCTCCGAGGCGGCCGCCCAGGGCCACGGCCATGGTCAAGCGGGCCACGGCCACGGCCAGGCCGAAGGCCACGGTCACGGCCAGTCCCGCGGCCCCGCCGCCACCGGCTCAGAAATATGGTCCTTCGAAGTCATCCAGAGCACCGGCCCCGCCTAGGCCGCTGCCGCGACATCCCTGCCCCGTCAGCCGGCCGGGCCGGGCGCCGTAAGCGGCGCCGACTTCGACGTCCGTGGTACTCACCGTCGCGGCGCCGAACGGGGGCGGTCAGGCGGAGCCGGGAGGTACCGGACCGATCCCGGGGAGAGGCTGCGGGCCGGCCCTGCTTGGGCCGCTGTCGCGAGACCTCTGCCCGGTCAGCCGGCCGGGCCGGGCGCCGTAAGCGGCGCCGACTTCGACGTCCGTGGTACTCACCGTCGCGGCGCCGAATGGGGGGCGGTCAGGCGGAGCCGGGAGGCCGGACCGGGCCCGGGCAGCGGCCCGGGGCAGCGGACCGGGCCCCCGGCGAGGCAGCGGAACGGGACCGGGAGAGGCAGCGGAACGCCCCGCAGGGTGGCGGCGGGGCGACTCTTAGGAGAGCGGTGGGACGGGGCGGGGGCGGTGGGTGGGCAACTGGTTGTTAACGATGTGACTCTGGGGGGTTGGGTGGCTTGACCGGTCTGGTGGGGTTTGGAGAGCATTCGGGTCTTACACCTTGGTCTAGGAGGAACTGGCGTGCGTCGCCGGACTCGGTTGCTCGGTTGTGTCTTGTCGGTTCTGTTGGCTGGCGGGGTGGTCGCTACTCAGGCGGCGCCCGCTGGTGCTCTTGAGGGAGCGGCCAAGCGGACGGCCCTTGAGGGGGCGGCCAAGCGGACGGCTGAGTGTCAGGGGGACTGGATTCCCGCTACGCCTACCTCGGCGCAGGTGATGTCGGGGGAGGTGCAGTTCCTCGACCTCGCGCCGGTGAAGATCGGTAAGAAGATCGACTGGCGGTGGAGTCCATACAAGAACCGGTCCTGGGACATGGTGTTCTCGTCGCTGCGGTGGGTCGGCAGGCTGGTGGCCGACTACGAGACGTCCGGTGAGGAGAAGTACCTGGCCCGCGCCACCGAGCTGATCAAGAGCTGGGTGGCGAGCAACCCGCGCGGCAGCTCGCGGGCGAGCCGGTACGCCTGGGACGAGCACCCGATCGCGCTGCGCGCGCCGGTGCTCGTCTGCCTGAGCAAGCACGTCAAGGCGTCCTGGCTCACGGGCAGCCTGGTGGACCACGGGAAGGTGCTGGCCGACCCGAGGCTGTACCAGAAGGGCCACAACCACGGCCTCGACCAGGACATCGCGCTGCTGCGCATCGGCTGCCGCACCGCCCGCAAGGAGTGGGCGTCGCTCGCCGTCCGGCGCATGACCGGGACGGTGAAGCTCGGCGTCGACTCGCAGGGCGCGCTGCTGGAGCAGGCGCCCCGGTACGGCGTGTACGTGCGCGAGCGGCTCAAGGTCGCCATGGAGTCGATCGAGGACTGCGGCCGGAAGGTGCCGTCGGAGATCACCAAGCGCTGGGAGTCGCTGGCGGGCTACATCACCCACGCCACCAAGCCCGACGGCTTCATGGTGCCGATCGGCGACGGCGCCGCCGACGTCAGGCCCTCCGGGTACGAGCACCCCGCCAAGAAGGTCCAGATCTTCAAGGCGGGGTATGTCTTCGGGCGCACCGAGTGGGACGAGCCCGAGTCGGCGTACTACTCGATCCGCTTCGGGCCCGGGCTGAAGTACCACGGGCACGAGGACCACCTCGGCGTCACCTACGCCGCGCAGGGGCGCGACGTGCTGGTGGAGGCGGGCTTCCACTCCTACGAGAACACCGCCTACCGCTACTGGACGATGTCGCCGGAGGCGCACAACGTGCCGGTCGTCGTCGGCAAGCCGTTCCGCGCCCGGACGGCCACGGCGCTGACGCACTCCTCGGTCAAGAGCGACCGGCAGGCGTACAAGTTCACCGACAAGGCCTACGGCGTCAGCCGCACCCGCTCGGTTCTGGTCAGCCACGGCGACGACCTCATGGCCGTCCTGGACACCGTGCCGTCGGGCAACAGGGCACGCAGCTACTGGCACCTGGACCCCGACCTGTCGCCGACCTCCACCAGCGGCGGCCGGATCGTCGTGAAGGACCGCGACGGGTGGAAGGCCACGGTCGTGCAGCTCGCGATGCCCTCGTGCAAGCCGGTCGGCGGCCAGGCGGTCGTGCGCGGCAAGACCAACCCGTACCAGGGCTGGATCTCCCCGTCCTACATGCGCAAGGTGCCCGCGTCGGTGGTCGTCTCCCCCGCCGCGAAGTCCCTGCTCACCATCGTCGTCCCCGGCACGGGCGACCCGGACGTCACCTGCTCGGGCACCCGAGTCACGGCCAAGACCGCCGACGGCAGCGTCTCCTTCCGCGCCTCCGCCTCCGGAACCCTGTCGTAGCGGCCCCGCCGTAGCGGCCCGTCATCAGCCGGTGCGAAATGCGGCCAGGTGACGGGCAGGCCGCCCCGAGGCGGGCCGGCCGAGAGCGGTCACTCCGGATCCGGCGGGGAGACGGCGTAGCCGGGGACGGAGGGCCAGCGGACGGTGAGCACCACCGACTCCTCCTCGGCGTACCAGGAGTGGTCGACGCCCTGACCCCACACCACGTAGTCGCCGCGCTCGGCCAGCAGGACGCTGCGGCCGGGCAGCTCCACGCGGAAGCGGCCGCTGATCAGGATGAGCAGCGCCTTGCGCTTCTCCCCCACGACCCACCGCGCCCGCTCGTCGCCGCGCTGGTGCACGCCCCACTTGATCTCCACCTCGTCGCTGTGCCGGACGTCGCCGGGCGGCTTGAAGTGGCCGAGCAGCCAGCCTCGGTCACCCGCCGCGTCCGCGTCCGCGCGCCCCACGTACACCTCGTCCCGCACGAGCGGCGAGGTTACCGGAACGTCGGACCCGCCGCAGAAGGGGGCAGCGAGGCCGGGGGCCAGAGGGGTCAGGTGCCGTGGCCGGCGCGCAGGAGGCCGTAGGTGACGGCCTGCTCCAGCGCCTGCCAGGAGGCCTCGATGATGTTCTCGTCGACGCCGACCGTGGCCCACTCGCCGGTGGCGTCGCTGGAGGTGATCAGGACGCGGGTCACCGCGCCGCTTCCGTGCGTGCCCTCCAGGATGCGCACCTTGAAGTCGATCAGCTCGACCGACGCCAGCTCGGGGTACAGCTTCTCCAGCGCGAGCCGGACGGCGCGGTCGAGCGCGTTGACCGGGCCGTTGCCCTCGCCGGTGGCGACGATGCGCTCCTCCTTGGTGAGCAGCTTCACCGTGGCCTCGCTGACGACGTCCCCGCTGGGGCGCCGCTCGACGATCACCCGCCACGACTCGACGGTGAAGTGCCGCCGGCGCTCGCCGGTGACCGTGTCGCGCAGCAGCAGCTCGAAGGAGGCGTCGGCGGCCTCGAAGGTGTGCCCGCTGGACTCCAGCTCCTTCACCCGGTCGATCAGCTCGCGCGACTGGGCGGCGGTCAGGGCGTAGCCCAGCTCCTTGCCCTTCAGCTCGACCGACGCGCGGCCGGCCATGTCGGAGACCAGCATGCGCATGTCGTTGCCGACCTCGGCCGGGTCGATGTGCTGGTAGAGGTTGGGGTCGACCTTGATCGCGCTGGCGTGCAGGCCGGCCTTGTGGGCGAAGGCCGAGACGCCGACGTAGGGCTGGTGGGAGTTGGGCGTGACGTTGGTGACCTCGCTGATCGCGTGCGCGATGCGCGTCATGTCGGACAGCGACTCGGTCGGCACCAGCTCGAAGCCCCGCTTGAGCTGGAGGTTGGCGACGACGGTGAACAGGTTGGCGTTGCCCGACCGCTCGCCGTACCCGTTGGCGCAGCCCTGGACGTGGGTGGCGCCCGCCTGGACGGCGGCCAGGGAGTTGGCCACCGCACAGCCGGTGTCGTCGTGGCAGTGGATGCCGACGCGGGCGCCGGTGCCGACGGCCTTCTGGACGACCTCGGCCAGCTCGTCCGGCAGCATGCCGCCGTTGGTGTCGCACAGCGCGACGACGTCGGCGCCGGCCTCGGCCGCGACGAGCAGGACCTCCAGGGCGTAGGCCGGGTTGGACTTGTAACCGTCGAAGAAGTGCTCGGCGTCGAGGAAGACGCGCTGCCCCTCCCCGGCCAGGTGGGAGACGGTGTCGCGGATCATCGCGAGGTTCTCGGCCAGGGTGGTGCGCAGCGCCAGTTCGACGTGCCGGTCGTGACTCTTGGCGACAAGGGTCACGACCGGCGCGCCGGATTCGCGCAGAGCGGCGACCAATGGGTCGTCGGCCGCCCGCACACCGGCTCGGCGGGTCGCGCCGAACGCGGCGAGCTGCGCGTGCCTCAGGTCGAGCTCTGTTCGAGCCCGCCGGAAGAATTCGGTGTCCTTGGGGTTGGCGCCCGGCCAGCCCCCCTCGATGAAGCCCACGCCCATGCCGTCGAGGTGCCGGGCGATGGCGAGCTTGTCGACGACGCTGAGGGACAGCCCCTCTTGTTGGGCGCCGTCACGGAGCGTGGTGTCGTACACGTGGAAGCGGTCGTCAGCCATCGTGGCCCTCTCCTTCGGAGGTCGGGGTGCTTTCCGTTCGCCGCGCGGGGCACGGCCACTCGGGCCGGAACCCAGGCCCAAACAAAAAGACCCCTCACGGACGTGAGAGGTCTGCGCGCCGGTGGGTTCCCTAACTCAGCCGGCGCGCCTGCCGATAATGTGCAGACGAGAGAACATGGTGCGCTCAGTGTGCCACATCGCGCCAGCATGTGGCACATCGCTCCCACCATCCGAGACGGAACGTGTGGCGAGAACTGGGGTCCCCCTAGGCGCGACATGCCGCGATGACGTGGTGGCCGGGCCCCGGGACGGTGAGAATGGCGGCCATGAAGGCTTTCTCGTTCATCAATCCCGGTGTCGCCGAGTACATCCAGGGCCACACGACACCGCCCGACACCGTGCTCAGGGAGCTCGCCGAGGAGACCGTCGCCGTCACCGACGACAGCGCGGTCATGCAGATCTCCCCCGAGCAGGGCACCTTCCTCACGATGATCACCCGCATCAGCGGCGCCAGGAACGCCGTGGAGGTGGGCACGTTCACCGGCTACTCGTCGATCTGCATCGCCCGGGGGCTCCCGGAGGGCGGCAGGCTGACGTGTTTCGACGTCAGCGAGGAGTGGACGTCCATCGCCCGCAAGTACTGGGAGAAGGCGGACGTCGCCCACCTGGTGGAGCTGCGCATCGGCCCGGCGGCCGAGACCCTGACGAGCTTCCCGGTGCGCCCGGAGATCGACCTGGCGTTCATCGACGCCGACAAGGCGGGCTACCCGGTCTACTACGAGGCCGTCATGTCGCGGCTGGCCCCCGGCGGGATCATCCTGGTGGACAACACGCTGCGGCACGGCAGCGTCGCCGACTACACCGACGGCGAGGCGGCGCTGATGCGCGAGTTCAACGACCTGGTGCTGGCCGACAGCCGGGCGACCAGCACGATCCTGCCGATCGCCGACGGCCTCACGTTCGTGCGCAAGCACTGATCGGCCCGAGCCGGCCGGCACCAGGGCCGGCGGCCGCCACCCCGGGGCGCCCTCACGAGCGCCCAGGGGGCGGGGGTCCTGTCTGTGGATGCTCACCGGCCCGCCCGCCCAGCGGGAGGACATGGGCGGCGGAGGGTCCTAGCAGATCTTGTGGATCCAGTCGTGCGGGTCGGGGCGGGTGCCGTACTGGATGCCCATCAGCTCCTCACGCAGGCGCATGGTGAGCGCGCCGGGGGTGCCGTCGCCGACCGTCCACCCGCCGTCGACGCCCTTGACCGAGCCGACCGGCGTGATCACCGCGGCCGTTCCGCAGGCGAAGACCTCGGTGAGCTCGCCCGACTCGCAGCCGGCCCGCCACTCCTCGATCGAGATCCTGCCCTCCTCGGCCGTCAGGCCGAGGTCGGCGGCGAGGGTGAGCAGCGAGTCGCGGGTGATGCCGCCCAGCAGGGTGCCGGTCAGGGCGGGGGTGAGCAGGCGGTCGCCGAAGACGAAGAACAGGTTCATCCCGCCCATCTCCTCGACGTAGCGGTGCTCGAAGGCGTCCAGCCAGACGACCTGGTCGCAGCCGTTCTCGACGGCCTGGCGCTGGGCGACGAACGCCGCGGCGTAGTTGCCGCCGCACTTGGCGAAGCCGGTGCCGCCGGGCGCGGCGCGGGTGTAGTCGCGCGACAGCCAGACCGAGACCGGCTTGACGCCGCCCGCGAAGTACGCCCCGGCGGGCGAGGCGATGACCATGTACTTGTAGGTGCGCGAGGGGTAGTTGACGCCCAGCGCCGGCTGCGTCGCGATCATGAAGGGGCGCAGGTAGAGGCTTTGGCCCTCGGCCCTGGGCACCCACTCGCGGTCGGTCTGGACGAGCAGCTCCAGCGACTCGACGAAGGCGTCCTCGGGCAGCTCGGGCATGGCCATGCGGACGGCCGACCGGTTGAACCGCGTGGCGTTGGCGTACGGCCGGAAGCAGACGATCGACCCGCTCGTCTGCCGGTAGGCCTTCATGCCCTCGAACAGCTCCTGGGCGTAATGGAAGACCGACGTGGCCGGGTCGAGGGTCAGCGGCCCGTACGGCATGAGGCGGGCGTCGTGCCAGCCCCGCCCCTCGGTCCAGTCGACGGAGATCATGTGGTCGGTGAAGTGCTGGCCGAACCCGGGATCGGCGAACACCTGCTCGCGCTCGGCCGGAGTGCGAGCGGTGCCGGTGAGCTGCACGTCATAGCTGAGCTGCTGAGCGGTGGTCATGTCGAAGGTTCCTTCTCTACTCTTCGTGGTCTCGCCTGCATCCATTCTGCGACGGACCAGGTAACGGGAAACTACTGCATCATCTGGACATCTGGGAGTGCCCGTACGGAGCGGTTAGGGTGCCGCACGACCCCGGGAACGCGAAACGCGCACGGCGCCCCGGTCAGGGCCGCCATGCGCGTCGGTCGGCGTGGGCGGCCTCTCAGCCGGATACTCGGCCGGCGATGTCGTCGCCGATCTCTCGGGTGACCCGGCTCGCGCCGGCCACCTCGCGACCGGCCAGGTCGTCGGCGACGGCGCGCTCGATGCGGGCCGCCTCGTCGGCCATGCCGAGGTGGTCGAGCATCATGGCGACGGACAGGATGGTGGCCGTGGGGTCGGCCTTGCCCTGCCCGGCGATGTCGGGGGCGCTGCCGTGCACCGGCTCGAACATGCTCGGCGCCCAGTACGGCGAGCCCACCGGCGAGGGGTTGATGTTGCCGCTGGCGGCCAGGCCGATGCCGCCGGCGATGGCCGCGCCGATGTCGGTGAGGATGTCGCCGAAGAGGTTGTCGGTGACGACGACGTCGAACCGCTGCGGCTGGGTGACGAAGAACATCGAGGCGGCGTCGACGTGGCAGTAGTCGGTGGTGACCTCGGGGTACTCGGCGGAGACCCGCTCGACGACACGCGCCCACAGGTCGCCGGCGAAGGTGAGCACGTTGGTCTTGTGCACCAGGGTGAGCTTCCTGCGCGGCCGGGCCATGGCCTTGTCGAAGGCGTAGCGCACGACCCGCTCCACCCCGAAGGCGGTGTTGAAGCTCTCCTGGGTGGCGATCTCCTGCGGGGTGCCGCGGCGCATGACGCCGCCGGCGCCGGCGTACGGCCCCTCGGTGCCCTCGCGAACGACGATCATGTCGATGTCGCCGGGGCCTGAGGCGGCGAGCGGGGTGCGCACGCCGGGGAAGAGCTTCACCGGGCGGAGGTTGACGTAGTGGTCGAGCGTGAAGCGCAGCTTGAGCAGGAGGTCGCGCTCCAGCACGCCGGGCGGGACGCTGGGGTCGCCGACGGCGCCGAGCAGGATGGCGTCGTAGCCGCCGAGCTCGGCGAGCACCTCGTCGGGCAGCGTCTCGCCGGTGGCGTGGTACCGGGCGGCGCCGAGATCATAGGTGGCGGTCTCGGCCTTGAGGCCCACGGCGTCGAGGACCTTCAGCCCCTCGGCGACCACCTCGCTGCCGATACCGTCTCCGGGAATGACGGCAAGACGGATGCTCTGGGAATCCCGCATGCTCGTACCTTACAGGCCCGTCTCGGTTGATGAACACCACATCTCACGATCCGGACCCCCCTATCACTGGTCGGGGGCGCCGCCGTTGTCGCGGCGGTCGAGGGCGACCTGCACGGGCTCGGGCGCCTCGTCCTCGTGACGTGGCTCTTCGGGACGGTTCCAGGGATACATGTCATACATGGCAAGGTCTCGTTCGCTCGACGGCGCGCGACGGACGATCGCGCGATGGTGGCGTGGAACGGACTCCGATCGAGAATCCGGGCCTGGGGCTCCGCCACGTGATCCGGGTCGCGGATCGAACGGGCTCGGCGGCCGACGCGCGTTCCGCGGCGGGTGGCCGGCCCTGGTCGGGCCCCGCAGCGGCAGGTGACGAGTACGTGAACCTGGCACGTCGTCCTCCCACACGTTACCCGCAGGTAGCGAAGATGTCTTGTAGGACGACCTAGTATCTCGCTATCTGAGATGAGTCGTCCGGGCCCGGAACCGCAGGAAGCCCGTCCACTGGGACGGGCTTCCTGGTCGTACGCGTGACGCGGAGCGGTCAGTCGGTGAGGTCGACGGTGCGGCCGCCCTCGGCGCCGATCTCGGCGGCGATCTGGTCGACGACGTCGGCCGGGATGGCGGAGTCGACGGTGAGCGCGATGAGCGCCTCACCGCCCTTGGCGTCCCGGGAGACCTGCATGGACGCGATGTTGACCTCGCGCTCGCCGAGGATGCGGCCCACGATGCCGACGATGCCGGGCCGGTCGACGTAGTTGAAGAACGCCAGGTGGTCGGTGGGCTCGATCTCCATCGGGAAGCCGTTCACCTCGACGATCTTGGTGACCTGGCGCGGGCCCGACAGCGTGCCCGACACCGAGACCGTGCGGCCGTCGGCCAGCACGCCGCGCACGGTGACCACGTTGCGCCAGTCGGGGCTCTCCTCGCTGGTGACCAGCTCGACGGTGACCCCGCGGTCCTTGGCGAGCAGCGGCGCGTTGACGTAGGTGACGGCGTCCTCCACCACGTCGGTGAACACGCCCTTGAGCGCGGCCAGCTCCAGCACGCGCACGTCGTGGGCGGCGATCTCGCCGCGGATCTCGACGTCCAGCCGCGTGGCGACCTCCCCGGCCAGGGCGGTGAAGACCCGGCCGAGCTTCTCGGCCAGCGGCAGGCCGGGCTTGACGTCCTCGGCGACGGCGCCGCCCTGGACGTTGACGGCGTCGGGCACGAACTCGCCGGCCAGCGCCAGCTTGACGCTGCGGGCCACCTGCGTGCCGGCCTTCTCCTGCGCCTCGTGGGTGGAGGCGCCCAGGTGCGGGGTGACCACGACGCTGTCGAGCTCGAACAGCGGGCTGTCGGTGCAGGGCTCCTTGGAGAACACGTCGATGCCGGCGCCGGCGACCCTGCCCTCCTTGATCGCGGTGTAGAGGGCGGCCTCGTCGACGATGCCGCCGCGGGCGACGTTGATGATGCGCACCGACGGCTTGACGATGTGCAGCTCGCGGTCGCCGATGAGCCCGAGGGTCTCCTTGGACTTCGGCAGGTGCACCGTGATGAAGTCGGCCTGCTCCAGCACCTCCTCCAGGGAGAGCAGGCGGACGCCCATCTGCGCGGCGCGCGCCGGCTGCAGGTAGGGGTCGTAGGCGATGAGCTCCACGCCGAACGGCGCCAGGCGCTGGGCCACGAGCTGGCCGATGCGGCCCAGGCCGAGGACGCCCACCACCTTCTCGTCCAGTTCGATGCCGGTGTACTTGGACCGCTTCCACTCCCCGCCCTTCAGGGCGGAGTGGCCCTGGGCCACGTTGCGCGCGCTGGCGAGGATGAGGGCGACGGTGTGCTCGGCCGCGCTGACGATGTTGGAGGTCGGCGCGTTGACGACCATGACGCCGGCCTTGGTGGCGGCCCCGACGTCGACGTTGTCGAGCCCGACGCCGGCCCGCGCGACCACGCGCAGGCGGGGGGCGTGCGACAGCGCCTCGGAGTCCACCTGGGTGGCGCTGCGAACGATCAGCGCGTCCGCCTCGGCGAGCGCCGGCAGGAGACTGGATCGATCGGCGCCGTCGGTGTGACGGACCTCGAAGTCCGCGCCGAGCACGGCGAGACCTGCTTCGGAGAGCTCCTCTGCGACCAAGACGACGGGCTTGTTCACTGGTGGTCCTTCGGGAAGTGCGGATGCACGGACAGGCACCGAGTGTATCGGGGCTTGTGAAACGACTCACGAGCGCTCACCATTCGAGACGACGGCTCGCGGTTACCCATCTACACTAGATCCCACCCCAAGGCCGCCATCTTGGTATTGATCACAACATTTCTTGACGATTAGGCTGATAAGCTGTGTCTCACTACCTATCGTGTCTCGTATGAGCATCGGGAACCCCGCTCTCGGAGAAGTGCTCGCGCAGCACGGCAGCCCGCACCGGCTTCTTGCGGCCCTCGCCGAGTGGGGCATCCTGGTCGCGGTGCGACCCGACCGGTCAGTCGTGCTGGGCACGACGCAGGCCGGCGAGCGGGTCCTCCTCGGCTACACCAGCGCGCACACCTACGCGCGCCACCGCGGCAACCACTCCCTGTCGGCCTGCGACGCCGACATCATCCTCGACATCCAGCGCGTCACCGGCGTGCGCGAGATCGTCATCGACGCCGCCGGGCCCGCCGCCGCGGCCGTCCCCATCGAGGACCTCCAGCGTTACCTCAACTCCACCCGCAGCACGCAGCACGCGCCGGCCCTGTCGAGCGCCTCGCCGACGGCCTACGCGACCGGCGCCATGGCCACCGTCTCCCGCACCACCGTGCCGCCCTCGCCGCTCGGCCGGAACGAGACCCTGACCGCCGCCATCCCCCAGAGCGCCCACGAGGCGCCGGCGATGCCGTGGATCCCCGCGCCCCGGCCCCACCTGTCGGGCCCGATGCAGCAGGTCGACCCCGGGTACAAGCGCTGCGGCCATCCGATACTGCCCGCGCTGCGCGTGGCGATCTCAGAGCTGCTGCGCGACTTCCCGCTCGTGCACCACGTCTGGATCTCCGAGGCCCGCACCGTGTCGGGCTCCTCGGGCATCATGCTGCACGTCAAGGTGCACACGCGGTCGGCCGAGGACATCGTCAGAGACCTGCACCGCATGGTCAGGGCACGGCTGCCCCAGCTCGCCGCCAGCGAGGCGCCGGTGCTCATGGCCCGCGTCGCCGACGCCAACACCGAACGCCGCATGATCGAGCTGGGCGCGCACGTCGTGTGCGCCGACGTGTCCGACAGCTGAGCGCGGCGCGGCGACCGGCCGCCGACGAGGCTGACGATTAGGTCTGGCCACCGCCCGCCCACTCGGCTGTAATGACGCAATGATCCCCTCGACGCGAGCGCCCCAGGCTTCGGCCGTGACCCGGGGCGTGCGCCTCGGCTACGGGGTCGGCTCGTTCTGCACGGCGACGTTCAGCACCATCCCCGGCCTGCTGCTGTTGTTCTACATGACCAACATCCTGGCCGTCCCGGCGTGGCTGGCGGGCGTGGTGGTCTTCGCGCCGAAGGCATGGGATCTCCTGCTCAACCCGCTGGTGGGCCAGTGGTCCGACCGCACGGTCTCCCGCTGGGGCCCCCGGCGCCCGTGGCTGCTCGCCGGAGCGCTCGTGCTGCCGGCCGGCTTCGCGCTGACCTTCGCCGGCCCGCCGCTCACCGGCCCGGCCGCCGCCCTGTACGTCGGCGTGTTCTTCCTCATCGCCGCGAGCGGGTACGCGCTGTACGAGGTGCCGTACAAGGCCATGCCGGCGGAGATGACCCGCGGCTACCACGAGCGGACGTCGCTGCTCCAGTGGCGGATGATCTTCATCTCGCTGGCCATCGCGCTCAGCGGCATCATCGCGCCGGCCATCGCCGCCGACTCCCGCGAGGGCTACCGGCAGATGGGGATCATCTTCGCGGTCATCCTGCTCGCCGCGATGCTCGCCTCGTTCTTCGGGACGGCCCGCGCCCCGCTGGTCGGCAGCACCGAGCCCGAGGGGTCGCTGCGGACCCAGCTCGCCGCGGCCAGGGCCAGCCGCCCGTTCCTGTGGCTGCTGGGCCTGTCCAGCGCGCAGAACCTCGCCGCCGGCGTCATGCTGGCCGGCGCGCCCTACTTCGCGGCCTACACGCTGAACACGCCCTCGGCCACCAGCACCCTGTTCGCCGCCCTGGTGGGCCCGATGCTGGCGACCATGCCGCTGTGGGTGTGGCTGGCACGCAAGATGGACAAACGCGGCGCGATGCTGCTCGCGGGGGCCCTCTTCCTCACCGGCGCGCTGCTGAACGTGCTCACCCCGGTGTTCGGGGCCCTGTACTCCCACCTGTGCATCCTGGTCGTCGGCGTGGGGTACGCCGGGCTGCAGCTCCTGCAGTTCTCCATGCTGGCCGACGTGATCGCCCACGACTCCGCGGTGAGCGGCCGGCGCAGGGGCGGCGTCTTCACCGGGCTGTGGACCGCCGTGGAGAACGCCGTCCTGGCACTCGGGGCGCTCGTGGTCGGCGGGGTGCTGGCCGTCGGAGGGTTCATCGCCTCCGACCCGGAGAACCCGGTCACCCAGCCCGGCAGCGCGCTGATCGCCATCGTGATCTCGCTCACGCTCGTCCCGGCCTTCATCGCGCTCACCGGCGTCCTCATGACGCTGAAGTACAACCTCACCGCCGTCCACCTGGAGCAGGCGTCACAGGACGAGCGGGCGTGACCCCGGCGCCTGCCCGGAATGACCGGGATCGCCGGGAACCGCGGGCGCCATAATCTGGACACCTCGCCGCCGCCGACCCGATACTCAAGGGATGAGCTCGACGCACCCGCCTGTGCGCGCCTCGGACGGAGACCGCGATCGCGCGATCAACGAGCTCCGCGATCACGCCGTCGACGGGCAGATCTCGCACGACACCTTCCTGGGACGGGTCGACCGCGCGCTGCGCGCCCGCAGCCGCGGCGAACTGGACGACCTGGTCTCCGACCTGCCCGCGAAGCGGGGGTGGCGCCGCAGGCTGACCGAGGCGGTCTCGTCGGTCTCCGACCTCACCACGCGCGTCGAGAGCGCGTGGCGGCGCCCGCGCCTGCCCCGGCTGGCGCTGCCCGGCGA
The DNA here is from genome assembly GCF_029846175.1 of Sphaerisporangium sp. TRM90804. Classification (GTDB taxonomy): domain Bacteria; phylum Actinomycetota; class Actinomycetes; order Streptosporangiales; family Streptosporangiaceae; genus Sphaerisporangium. The sequence goes on from NZ_JARWAC010000015.1 coordinate 216,157, forward strand.
CAACCGCACGCGGTACGTGGTCGGCCGCGGCTCCGAGTGCGATCTGGTGCTCACCGACCTCACGGTGTCGCGTGTGCACGCCGAGCTGCGCCGCGACCGCGAGTCCTGGGTGCTGGTCGACCTCGGCTCGCTCAACGGCACCCGGGTGAACGGCTGGCGTCTGGTGGGCCCGGCGCGGGTCCGCATCGGCGACGAGATCTCGTTCGGCGAGTGCGCCTTCCTCGTCTCCGTCCCGCAGTAGCCGCACGGCCCTCCTCAGTACCGCGAAATATCAGTACATTTCCGTATTGCGCTCTGCGTACGGGTTCCCGATGATCGCGGCATGATGCGAGCCGTCAACCTCTGGAGGACCACGTGCGGATGCCCCGACGCCCGACCGGCCTGCTGACGGCCGGAGTCCTCACCCTCTCGCTGTTGTGGGCGCCCGGGTCGGTGGCCCCGGCCGGCGCCGCCGACCCGGCCCCCGGGGTCGCCGATCTCGTGGCCGATCTCGACCAGATCCTCTCCGACGCGCGCCTGACCGTCGCCCGCGCGGGCGTGGTGGTCAAGAGCGCCGCCACCGGCGAACAGCTCTACGCGCAGGACAGCGGCAAGATCTTCGTCCCCGCCTCCAACACCAAGCTGCTCACCTCCGCGGCCGCCGTGGAGACGCTGGGGCTCGATCACCGCTTCACCACGAGCGTCCTGAGGTCGGGTAAGCGGGTGGGTTCCACCCTCGCCGGCGACCTGTACCTCAAGGGCACCGGCGACCCGACCATGCTGGCCGCCGACTACGACGCGCTCGCCGCCAAGGTGGCCGCCTCCGGCGTCAAGCTGGTCACCGGCAGGCTGGTCGCCGACGACACCTGGTTCGACGACGTGCGCCTCGGCACCGACTGGGCGCAGGACGACGAGCCGTACTACTACGCGGCCCAGGTGTCGGCGCTGACCGCCGCCCCCGACACCGACTACGACGCCGGCTCGGTCATCGTCACCGTGGCCCCCGGCGACGCGCCGGGCGCCCCGGTCAAGGTCACCACCACGCCGGAGACCGACTACGTCAAGATCGACAACCGCGCCACCACCGGCACGGCGACCGACGTGACGGTGACCCGCGTCCACGGCACCAACCGGGTGCTGATCACCGGCACGGTGGCCTCGGAGTACTCCGAGTGGCTGGCCGTCGACGACCCCACCGGCTACGCGGCCTCGCTGTTCCGCCGGGCCCTCGCCGGGCACGGGGTACGCGTCCTCGGGCCCACCGGCAGGGGCGCGACGCCCGCCGCCGCGACGGGCGTGGCCGACCGGCGGTCGATGCCGCTGAGCGAGCTGCTGGTGCCGTTCATGAAGCTCAGCAACAACGTGCACGCCGAGATCCTCACCAAGGCGATGGGCCGGAAGGTGTCCGGCCAGGGCACCTGGGACGCCGGGCTGGCCGCCGTGCTGGCCTTCGCCGGCGCCAACGGCGTCGACACGGTGCGGCTGCGCGACGGCTCGGGCCTGTCGCGGCTCGACGCGGTGACGCCGGGCGAGCTCACCGAGTTCCTCATCGCCCTGCGCGCCAAGCCGTGGTTCCAAACCTGGTACGACGCCATGCCGATCGCCGGCCGCTCGGAGCGGTTCGTCGGCGGGACGCTGCGCAACCGCATGGCCGGCACCCCGGCGGCCGGCAACGTGCACGCCAAGACCGGCTCGCTCACCAGCGTCTCGGGCCTGTCGGGTTACGTGACCAGCGCCGAGGGCGAGGCCCTGGTGTTCTCCATCCTGCTCAACAACTACCTGTCGTCCTCCCCCAAGAACCTGGAGGACGCCATCGCGGTCAGGCTCGCGAAGTTCGACAGGGACACCCCGGTGGACGCCGCGGTCGCGCCGCGGAGCAAGGTGGCCGAGAACGCCGGCGCCGGCGACCTCGAATGCTCCTGGATCAAGCCCGCACAGTGCTGAACGCCGCACGAGAGCCCGCGCGGTGCTGAAAGCCGCACGGGCGCCCCGCGAGGATCCCCCGCGAGGCGCCCGTGCGGTGCCGCCGGCTACTTGTCCTTGAGCCAGCTCATCATCGGGCGCAGCTTGGCGCCGGTCTTCTCGATGGGGTGCTCGGCCAGCTCCTCGCGGTACTTGCGGAAGTCGCCCTGGCCGCCGTCGAACTCCTCGACCAGCTCGCGGGCGAACTGCCCCGACTTCACCTCTTCGAGGATGCGCTGCATCTCCTTCTTGGTCTCGGAGGTGACGACGCGCGGGCCCCGGGTGTAGCCGCCGTACTCGGCGGTGTCGGAGACCGACCAGTACATCTTGGAGATGCCGCCCTCGTACATGAGGTCGACGATGAGCTTCATCTCGTGCAGGCACTCGAAGTAGGCGACCTCCGGCTGGTAGCCGGCCTCGATCAGCGTCTCGAAGCCGGTCTTGATCAGCTCGGACACGCCGCCGCACAGCACGGCCTGCTCGCCGAACAGGTCGGTCTCGGTCTCCTCGGTGAAGGTCGTCTTCAGCGCGCCGGCGCGGGTGCCGCCGATGCCCTTGGCGTACGACAGCACCAGCGGCCAGGCGCCGCCGCTGGAGTCCTGCTCGACGGCGACCAGGCAGGGCACGCCGCGGCCGGCCGTGAACTGGCGGCGCACCAGGTGGCCCGGGCCCTTGGGCGCCACCATGGCGACGTCGACGCCCTCGGGCGCCTCGATCAGGCCGTAGCGGATGTTGAGCCCGTGCCCGAAGAACAGGGCGTCCCCCTCGACGAGGTTGGGCGCGACGTGCTCGGCGTACAGGTGGCGCTGGATGTGGTCGGGCGCGAGGATCATGACGAGGTCGGCCTCCTCGGCCGCCTCGCCCGGGCCGACGACGCGCAGTCCGTCGTTCTCGGCCTTCTCGCGGCTCTTGGAGCCCTCGGGCAGGCCGACGCGGACGTCCACGCCGGAGTCGCGCAGCGACAGCGCGTGGGCGTGACCCTGGCTGCCGTACCCCAGCACGGCCACGTGCCGCCCCTGGATGATCGAGAGGTCGGCTTCGTCGTCGTAGAAGATCTCAGTCACTGCGATTGCCTTTCATGGGTTCGTACGCCCTCGCCCCGGCGCGTCGTACGGGTCACGCGCTGCGGTCGAGGGCCCGGAGCGAGCGGTCGGTGATGGAACGGGCGCCGCGGCCGATGGCCACCATGCCCGACTGGACGAGCTCCTTGATGCCGAACGGCTCCAGCACCCTGATGAAGGCGCCCAGCTTGTCCGGTGTCCCGGTGACCTCGATGGTCACCGCGTCGGTCGCGACGTCCACGCAGCGGGCGCGGAAGAGCTGCACCAGCTCGAGCACGTGCGAGCGGTTCTCGGCGTCGGCCCTGACCTTGATCAGCGTCAGCTCGCGCTGCACCGACTGCGCCGGGTCGAGCTCGACGATCTTGATGACGTTGACCAGCTTGTTGAGCTGCTTGGTGACCTGCTCCAGCGGCAGCTCGGCGACGCTGACGACGATCGTCATGCGCGAGACGTCGTCGTGCTCGGTCGGCCCGACGGCCAGCGAGTCGATGTTGAAGCCCCGCCGGCTGAAGAGCGCGGCCACCCGGGCGAGGACTCCGGGCTTGTTCTCGACGAGGACCGACAGCGTGTGGCGGCTCATGATTCCTGCTCCTCGTTGTCCCACACGGGGGCCATGTCCCGCGCGATCTTGATGTCGTCGTTGCCGGTGCCGGCCGCGACCATGGGCCACACCATCGCGTCCTTGTTGACGACGAAGTCGATCACCACGGGGACGTCGTTGATCTCCATGGCCTTGCGGATGGTCGCCTCGACGTCCTCGGGGCGGTCGCACCGCAGGCCCACACAACCGTACGCCTCCGCCAGCTTGACGAAGTCGGGGATGCGGCGGACGGACTGCAGGTCGGTGTTGGAGTAGCGCTCGTTGTAGAAGAGCGTCTGCCACTGCCTGACCATGCCGAGGTTACCGTTGTTGATGACGGCGACCTTGATGGGCACGCCCTCGATGGCGCAGGTGGCCAGCTCCTGGTTGGTCATCTGGAAGCAGCCGTCGCCGTCGATGGCCCAGACCTCGGCGTCCGGCAGGCCCATCTTGGCGCCCAGCGCGGCCGGGACGGCGAAGCCCATGGTGCCCGCGCCGCCGGAGTTGATGAACGTGCCGGGCTTCTCGTACTTGATGAACTGCGAGGCCCACATCTGGTGCTGCCCGACGCCCGCCAGGTAGACGGCGTCCGGGCCGACGATCTGGCCGATGCGCTGGATGACGTACTGCGGGCTCAGCGAGCCGTCCTCGGCCTCGTCGTACCCCAGGGGGTAGGTGTCGCGGTAGCCGTCGAGGATCGCCCACCAGGCGGCGTAGTCGCCGGCGCGGCCCTCGGCCCGCTCGTTCTTGACCACCGCGACCAGCTCGGTCAGCACGTCGCGGCAGTCGCCCACGATGGGGACGTCGGCGTGGCGGTTCTTGGAGATCTCCGCCGGGTCGACGTCGGCGTGGATGATCTTCGCGTGCGGGGCGAAGGTGTCGAGCCTGCCGGTGACGCGGTCGTCGAAGCGGGTGCCCAGCGCGATGATCAGATCGCTGCGCTGCAGGGCGCCGACCGCGGCCACGGTGCCGTGCATGCCGGGCATGCCGAGGTGCTGGGGGTGGCTGTCGGGGAAGGTGCCCCGGGCCGTCAGCGTGGTCACGACCGGGATGCCGGTCAGCTCGGCGAGCTCGGCCAGCTCGGCCGACGCGCGCGCCTTGTGGACGCCGCCGCCGACGTAGAGCACCGGCCGCTTGGCCTCGGCCATCAGCCGCGCGGCCTCCCTGATCTGCTTGGAGTGCGGCCGGGTGACCGGGCGGTAGCCCGGCAGGCGCATCGGCGTGGGCCAGACGAACTTCATGGTCGCCTGGAGGGCGTCCTTGGAGATGTCGACGAGCACCGGGCCGGGACGGCCGGTGGCGGCGATGTGGAACGCCTCGGCGATGGTGCGGGGGATGTCGGCGGCGTCGGTGACCAGGAAGTTGTGCTTGGTGATCGGCATGGTGATGCCGCAGATGTCGGCTTCCTGGAAGGCGTCGGTGCCGATGAGCGGCGACACGACCTGGCCGGTGATCGCCACCATGGGGACCGAGTCCATGTAGGCGTCGGCGATGGCGGTCACCAGGTTGGTGGCGCCGGGGCCGCTGGTGGCCATGCAGACCCCCACGCGCCCGGTGGCCTGCGCGTACCCCTCGGCGGCGTGGCCGGCGCCCTGCTCGTGGCGTACGAGCACGTGCCTGACCTTGGTGGAGTCGTAGAGCGGGTCGTAGGCGGGCAGGATGGCGCCCCCCGGGATCCCGAACACCGTGTCGGCCCCGACCTGCTCCAACGCCCTGACGAGGGCCTGTGCACCTGTCATCTCTTCGGTCATCGGCTCGTTCCTTGCGTAACTGAGCTGGGTGTGGCCATAAAAAAGGCCCCGCCCGCCGTGAAGGCGGTGCTGGGGCTGCGCGCAGGTCGGGGAGTCTTCGTCAGCGCCCTGCGCGCCGGCGAAGTACTACCTCGAGCAGGGCTCGACCGAGCCCGGCAGGAGTGTCCCCAGTGATATGCATGCCGCAACGATAGCCCCTCCCGGGACCGGGGTGTCAAATCCCCGGACACATGTCTCAGGATATGGACCGCTTTGTTTTCCGGCCGGTGGGCGCGCCCGGTTACGGACAGGCGGGAACGGCGTGGCGCGAACGCCCGGCCGCCGGCCGTTCAGGCGGTGTTCTGCAAAGGCGACAGCGGCGACAGGCTGGTGCGCATGAGGGAGTCGACTCCCCTGGCCGCCATCGGCCGGGCCACCAGGTAGCCCTGGCCGCGGGTGCAGCCCATCTCGCGCAGCAGCTCGAGCTGCTCGGGCCGCTCGATGCCCTCGGCCACCACGATGAGGCCGAGGTCGTGGCCGAGCCGCACGATCGTGCGGGTGAGCAGCGTCAGCGTCTCGTCGCGTCCCAGCCCGTCCACGAAGGAGGGGTCGATCTTGATGATGTCGACGGGGAGCTGCCGCAGCAAGGCCAGCGAGGCGTAGCCGGTGCCGAAGTCGTCGATCGCCAGCCGCACGCCGAGGGCGCGCAGCCGCGCGAGCCGTTCGATGATCTCCTCGGCGTCCTCGACGAGCATCTCCTCGATCACCTCAAGGGTGAGGGCGCCGGCCGGCAGGCCGCTCTCGGCCAGGGCCTGCTCGACGGTCTCCACGAAGCGGGGCGCGGTGATCTGGCGGCTCGACAGGTTGAGCGACAGCCCGATCTCCCAGGACGACGCCCGCCAGGCGGCGACCTCGCGGCAGGCCTCCCGCAGGATCCACTCGCTCAGCGGCACGATCAGGCCGGTGTCCTCGGCGGCGCCGAGGAACTGCCGGGGCGGGACGAACGTGCCGCCGCGCCACCAGCGCACCAGGGCCTCCACCGCCGTCACCCGCGAGGTCGCCAGGTCGACGACCGGCTGGTACTCCACCGCGAACTGGCCGGCGAGCAGCGCGCGCTGCAGGTCGGCGGCGAGCTCCAGGCGGCGGACGACGTCGGCGTGCATGTGCGCGGCGAACACCTCGACCCTGCGCCCGCCCAGCTCCTTGGCGCGGGTGGTCGCGACGTCGGCGTTGCGGATCAGGTCGGCCGAGGGCACGCCGTCCTCGGCGAACGCGACGCCGACGCTGGCGGTGAGCGCGATGTCGCGGTCGGCGACGCGGAACGGCTCGGCCGACACCGCGCGGACCAGCCGCTCGGCGAGGTCGATCGCCGACTGGGCGTCCGTCGCGCCCGAGCCGCCGGAGCCGCCCGCCCCGGCCGAGCCGCCGGACTCCATCAGCACGGCGAACTCGTCGCCGCCCCAGCGCGCCAGGGTGTCGTCGGCGCGGACGGCGGCGCGCAGCCGCCGGGCGGCCTGGCTGAGCAGGTAGTCGCCGCCGGCGTGGCCCACCGAGTCGTTGACGCCGGTGAAGCCGTCGAGGTCGACGAAGACGACCGCCGTGTGCCCGGCGCCCCTGCGGGCCAGCACCTCGCGGGTGCGCTCCTCGAAGTACGACCGGTTGGGCAGCCCCGTGACGCCGTCGTGGAAGGTCAGGTGCGCGACCTCGTTGCGCAGCGCCACCTGGTCGCTGACGTCGCGCGTGGAGATCAGCACCAGGTCTTCGTCGCCCTCGCGGGGGTGACGGGTGGCGACGGACTCGGCGGGCCGCCAGGTGCCGTCGGCCGCGCGCACCCGGCAGGACATGCGGCAGACGCTCTGACCGCCCGCCGACGGCTCGTCCTCGGCCGCCATCGCCCGCAGGGCGGTCTGGACGGCGGGGGCGTCCTCGGAGTGGACGTAGTCGAAGATCGAGCGGCCGACCAGCTCCTGCGGCCGGTAGCCGTACATGGCCTCGACGCCGGCGCCCATCTCGCGGACCACGCCGTCGGGGTCGAGCACCAGGACGACGTCGCCGGCGTTCTCGGCGAGCTCGATGAGGCGCCGCTCGCCGGACTCCAGCGTGCCGCGCATGCCCGCGGACTCCAGCGCGAGCACGAGCACCTTGGCGAGCAGCACGAGCACGGTGGAGCCCACCACGATCGGCAGCACGCCGACCGACGGGTCGGGGCTGCCGGCGAGCACCCGCACGACCAGCACGGCGGTCGCCACGGCGGCCAGCGCCAGCGGCACGACGTCGAGCACGGCCGTGGCGGCGGGCCGGGAGGGCGCGGCGTGGTCGCGGCAGGCCCACGGGGCCGCGGCGAGCATGAGCAGGGCGGCCGGCGCCAGCACGCCGGTGACGGCGGGGGCGTCGCCGCCCGCCGCGGTGAGCCGGCCGATCGCCGTCGCCACCTCGGCCACGGTGGTCGCGGCGAGCACCGCCAGGGCCGCGAGGCCGACCCCCCGCCCGGCGGGCCGCGCGGACAGCACGGCCGGGGCGACGGCGCAGGTCGCGAACAGGCAGATCACGGGTAAGACGAGGGTGATCGGCTCCTCGGCCCGCGCGTACGCCGGGCCGAGCAGCGCGACCCACAGGATCGCGAACAGCGACGCGCCGCTGACATAGGCGTTCGTCGCGTAGTGCAGCAGCGAGCCGCCGTAGGCCTGCCGGCGGACGGTGAGGCCGCAGCCGATGGCGAGCAGCACGGTGCCCACGAGCAGCAGCAGGTCGGCGAAGGTGACCGCGAACGGCGTGCCCTCCACCACCGGGCGCATGCCGACCCCGGCCAGCCAGGTGACCGCGCCGGCGGCCAGCCAGCGCCACGCGGCCGAGCGGCGCCCCGAGCGCGGCGTGACGCGGAACGCGGCGACGCCCAGGGAGACGGCCGCCGTGAGACCGGCGGCCACTCCCGCGATCGCGGCGAGGGCCGTGGAGGGCATTTCGACCAGCAGGGCCGCCGCGAGGACCACCGCGCCGACCCCGGCGGCGGTCAACGGGACCCTGCGGTCACGAAGGCCGTTCAACGTCGTCGCCCATGCGGCTCATCCCTGTCACATCGCCAGTGTCGCGCCGGCGCGGCGGCGGAGGAGGTGGCAACCATCCAGTCGTCACCGATCCGATAAACGCCGTGCCGCGTTTCCCGGAAGGTCGCGCGATGCGAATGACGCTACGCAGCAGAGGTCACGAGGCAGCCACGGCTTGGGTTTGCTTTCCTATCGGTCGGAGTCAGCGCGGGCTGTCAAGTCGCTCAGTACGAACCCGTGATCACGTTGTTCAGCGGTTCACCGGACAGGTATCTCAGCATCTGGGATCGGACGAGCTTGCAGGAGCGCCGCAGCGACGCCGGGGTGCTGCCGGCCACGTGAGGGGTGAGGAGCACGCCGGGCGCGGTCCACAGGGGGTGGCCGGGCGGGAGCGGCTCGGGGTCGGTGACGTCCAGCGCGGCCCGCAGCCGGCCGGTCCGCAGCTCGGCGACGAGCGCGCCGGTGTGCACCACCCCGCCCCTGGAGGCGTTCACCAGCACCGCGCCGTCCTTCATGCGCGCCAGGAACGCGGCGTCCACCATGCCGGCCGTGCCGCCCGTGGCGGGCACCAGGAGCACCACGACGTCCGCGCGCGGCAGCAGCCCCGGCAGCTCGTCCTCCCCGTGCACGCCCTCGCGCGCCGTCCTGGCGACGCGCACGATGTCGACCTCGAACCCCTGGAGCCGCCGCTCCAGGGCCTGCCCGATGGATCCGTAGCCGACGATCAGCACGGTGCCGTCGGCCAGCACGCCCGTGTGGTGGTACGCCCACTCGCCGCGCTCCTTGGCCGCCGCGAACTCGGGGAAGTCGCGCAGCACGGCGATCATCGCGCCGACCGCCCACTCGGCGGTGCCGGCCTCGTGGACGCCGCGCGCGTTGCAGAGGATCACCCCTTCGGGCAGGTGGGGGCGGTAGCGTTCGACCCCCGCCGTCACCGTCTGCAGCAGGCGCAGCTTCGGCATGCGGCCCAGGAGCTCGGCCGTCAGGGCCGGCGGCATCAGGGGCGGGATCCAGACCTCCACCTCCTGCGCCCCCTCGGGCGGGCGGGGGCCGCCGTCGTACACGACGCACTCGACGTCGGGCAGGTCGGCCAGTGCGTCGACGATGGCCTGCGAGGGGGCCCAGATCTTCATGAACGCCAACCCTAAGAGAAGCGGCCCCCGTATCGGGAACCACGCGGGCGAGGCACCAGTATGGAACGCAGGAGGTCGACGATGACACAACGATGGTCCCGCCCGGCCACACCCGTCGCACGCCCGGGCCGCGCCGTCGCGAGGCTGCTCGCGCTCGCGGCGGCCGTGCTCGTGCCCGCGCTGGTGGCCGGGTGCACCTCGGGCGCCGCCGAACGCGCGGGCGGCGGCGCGGGGCCGTCCCCGGCCGCCAGCGCCCCCGCCGGGGGTTCCCCGGCGCCGGAGGGCACTACGGCGCCCGCCCCGGGTGAGCCGAGAACGCTGGTCGACGGGCTGCGGGTGCCGTGGGCGATCGCCTTCCTGCCCGGCGGCGACGCGCTGGTGACCGAGCGCGACACGGCGCGCCTGCTGCGCGTGACGCGGGCCGGGAAGGCCACCGAGGTGGGGGTGGTCGAAGGCGTGGTGGCCACCGGGGAGGGCGGCCTGCTCGGCGTGGCGGTCTCCCCCGAGTACGAGCGAGATCGCCAGATCTTCGTGTACTTCACCGCCGAGACCGAGAACCGCGTCGTCCGCTACCGCTACGACGGCGGCCTGAGCGACGCGCGGACCATCCTGAGCGGCATCCCCAAGGGCGGCAACCACAACGGCGGGCGGCTGGAGTTCGGCCCCGACGGCTACCTGTACGCCTCCACCGGCGAGGCCGGCGACCGGCCGCTGTCGCAGGCGCTCGGCTCGCTGGGCGGCAAGATCCTGCGCATGACCGCCGACGGGCGGCCCGCCCCCGGCAACCCCTTCCAGAACGTGATCTGGAGCTACGGGCACCGCAACGTCCAGGGCATGGCCTGGGACGACGAGGGGCGCATGTACGCGTCGGAGTTCGGCCAGAACACCTACGACGAGGTCAACCTGATCGAGAAGGGCCGCAACTACGGCTGGCCCGAGGTCGAGGGCGTGGGCGACCGCGACGGCTTCACCGACCCGCTGGTGACCTGGACGACCGACGAGGCGTCGCCGTCCGGCCTGGCCTATGCGAACGGGTCGCTGTGGATGGCGGCGCTGCGCGGCACCCGGCTGTGGCAGGTGCCGGTGAGCGGCGGCAGGGCCGGCGAGCCCGTCGCCCACTACGACGGCCGCTACGGCCGGCTGCGCGCGATCGCGACGGCTCCGGACGGCAGTCTCTACGTGAGCACCAGCAACCAGGACGGCCGCGGCTACCCCGCCCCCGGCGACGACCGCATCCTCCTCGTCCCCGCCCGCTGACGGCGGCCTCGGCCGGCCCCGCCGGGGCGGGGCCGGTCGGCGCCCCCGCCGGCCCGCCTCACCCCGGCCGGCGGGGAAGCGCCCGGTCCGCCGGGCCGGGGCTCACTGCTTGCGGGCCTGGTTGAAGCGCAGCATGTTGCCGGACGGGTCGCGGAAGGCGCAGTCGCGGACGCCGTACGGCTGGTCGATCGGCTCCTGCAGCACCTCGCCGCCGGCGGCGCGGATGCGCTCGAAGGTGGCGTCGCAGTCGTCGCTCGTGAAGATGACGCCGCGCAGGTTGCCCTTGGCGAGCAGCTCCGCCATGGCCTCCTTGTCGGCGGGCGAGGCGTTCGGGTTCGCGAGGGGCGGTTCGAGGACGATGTCCAGGTCGGGCTGCGACGGCGCGCCGACCGTCACCCAGCGCATCCCCTCGAACCCGACGTCGTTGCGCACCTCCAGGCCCAGCACGTCCCGGTAGAAGGCGATCGCCTTGTCGTGGTCGTCGACGGCGATGAAGCAGGTTGAAAGCTTGATGTCCATGGGTTTCACGCTACGGGCGGGGAGGCGGACTTCGCTTCTCCATTCCTGACCGGTCTGGTGTGGATCTTGGCGACGCAGGCCGGGATGGCGGCGCCCTCGTCGTGGCGGCGGGCCCGGTAGGCGCTCGGGCTCTCGCCGACCAGCTCGGTGAACCGCGAGCTGAACGACCCCAGCGACGTACAGCCGACCGCGAAGCAGACCTCCGTCACCGAGAGGTCGCCCCGCCGCAGCAGGGCCTTGGCCCGCTCGATGCGGCGCGTCATCAGGTAGCTGTACGGCGTCTCCCCGAAGGCGGCGCGGAAGCTGCGGGAGAAGTGGCCCGGTGACATGAGGGCGGCGTGCGCCAGCGCGGGGACGTCGAGCGGCTTGGCGTACTCGCGGTCGATCAGGTCACGGGCCCGGCGCAGCCGGACGAGGTCGTCCAACGTCACGCCACCACCATGCCACAGCTCCGGGCCCCGCCGAAGCGCGGCCGTCCGCTAGAGCTTGGAGTTCAGCTTGGGCTTCTTGTCGGGCTTCCCCTGCGACTTGGGCTTCTTGTCGCGCCCCCTGTCGCCGTCGGTGGGGCGCTGGGGAAGCGCCGGCGGCACGGCGTCGTCGGTCGGCGGGCGGCCGTTCTCGGTCGACTCGCCGCCGGAGTCGCGCCCTCGGGGCTGGCAGAGCAGCCGGGGCTCGGGATCGTACACCGTCGTGACCGGCCGGTCGCGCTTGACCAGCTCGGCGTTCTTGAAGAAGGCGCGCGTGACGGTCACGGTGAACCCGACGGCGCCGTCCATCGGGATGCAGTCCGCGCCGGACTCCGTCCGCGTCTCGGGCTGGGTGATGTCGGTGCGGCCGGAGGTCTCCAGCGCCACCCGGTCGTACTCCCGGGTGCCCCACAGGGTCACCGTCACCGACGTGCTGGTGTAGGCGGCCTTGACCAGCACCCCGTTGTCGCTGTTGTTGCGCCACCGCAGGTCCAGCTCGGGGTAGGACACCGCCGCGTCGAGACCGACGGGGTAGCGGGACACGTGAAACCGGTGCGGCGTGCGCTCCACCTCCTCCAGCCCCGCGATGAAGACCGCGTTGTACATCGTGGTGGCGAGCTGGGAGATGCCGCCGCCCATGCCGACGACCAGATGGTCGTCCTGGATCATCTGCGCCTGGACGAACCCGCGGCCGGCCGACGGCTCGCCGACCACCTCGTTCAGCGAGAACGTCTCGCCCGGCTTCACCAGCCGGCCGTCCACCAGGTCGGCGGCCTTGTGGATGTTGGTCACCCGGGGGGCGCAGCACGGGTAGTGGGAGGTGAACTCCCCGATGGTCTCGGTGATGCCGAGCCCCTGCACGTCCTGGTCGCCGAGCGCGGGCGCGGTGACGGCCAGCGAGACCGGGATGGTGCGGCCGCCGCCCTCGGTGACCACCCTGACCACGGCCGCGGCGAGCTGGTCGGTGTTCACGCCCTTGCCGCTGCGGGCGTGGACGAGCCGGGGAGCGCCGTCGACGATGGAGAACCCGGCGTCGCGCGGCGCCTCGGCGACGCCGACGAGCGTGGTCTCCAGACCGGCGACCGCCTTGGCGGCGTCGAACCGGGGGCGCACCGTGCCGTCCTGGTCGGGGGTGAACGTGAGGTTGGCCGCGATGAGCGACGGCGACAGGCGCGCGCGCCTGTCGCCGTTCACCAGGGTGATCGGGGCCGACACCGCGCGGCGGGCCGTGGCCAGCGAGCCGGTGAACGCCGCCTGCGGGGTCTTCGGGCGCACCCGGACTACCGGCAGCGCGACCGAGGCGGGCGGGTCGAGGAAGGCGCGTTTGATCGCCTCTCCGGTGCCGCGCCGGTCGAGCAGCGCGCCGTCCCTGGGCACGACGATCTTGGGTGTGGTGCCCTCGTAGACGATCGAGCCCTCGCGGGCCGGGCGGTCGACGGTGGCGGCGACCTTGCGGATGCGCTGGTCGAGCTTGGTGGCGTTCAGCGAGACGCGCGGCGCCAGGTCGCGTTCGCCGGTGAGCGCCTGCCAGACGGCGACCGGGCTCGGGAACCCCGTGTGCGCGTCGTCGATGGTGGCCTGGACGTCGATGGTCAGCCCGGCCTCGCGCGGGTCGACCACGGCCACCCGGCGCCCGCCGAGCGTGAGCGCGACGCTCTCCTCGTCGTGCCCCTCGAAGCGCTCGCGCACGCGGTCGATCGCGTCCGTCTCGCTGAGGCCGCCGATCTGCACGTCGGACACGTGGGTGCCCGGCAGCACCCTGCCCCACATGTAGGTCGCGGGGATGCCGTAGACGAGCAGGAAGATCAGGAAGATCCCGCCCAGGACCGCCAGCGGCAGGCGAAGCCGCCCCCCGCTCTCCTCGGCGGGCTCCGGGGCGATGACGACGGAGGGACTGGACTCTCGCGGGTCGCCGCTGCGGCGCACGCTCGCGGTCATGGGCCACGGCTCGGCGGGCGGCGCGGGAGGGGGAAGCAGGCTCGGCTGGGTCTGGCCGCCCGTGCCGGACGGCGGCGTCGGCGGGAAGATGTCCGGCGATACACCGGGGGGGAGGGGGGTCACCCCGCGGGGTAACTTCCCGCGCCTGATGGGGGGTTTCTCCGTCTGGCCGTCTTTGGCGAGCTGCCGGTCGGCGGGCAGTGTCACGGGGGTGTCCGGGCGAACCGCCGCGAACGGATCGGGCGGCGGGTCTATGGAAGCTCCGGCGTTCCGCACGCCTCCGTCTCCTCCCGCTGCAGACCGTTTCCCCCGCATCACCCTAAACCAGGTTCACTGCCGAATTCTTCTACATCGGGGGATGAATCCGTTCCCACCGGCAGAGGAAATCCCCCCCGGCCCCATCGGGCTTCCCGGGCCCCCGTGCCGCGCCGCGCATCGGCCGAGGCGGAATCGTTCCACCGCCCGGCGCCGTGCCGCCCGGCCGGGTGCGCGACGCCCGGCCGGGCGAGGACGGCGCCGCGTACGACGGCGCGGGTGCGCGGCGGGAGTCAGCCGCTGACGCCGAGCTTCTCCAGGATCAGCTCCCGGGCCCGGGCGGCGTCGGCCTTGCCCCGGCTGGCCTTCATCACGCCGCCGACGAGGGCGCCCGCGGCGGCGATCTTGCCGGAGCGGACCTTCTCGACGGCGTCGGCGTTGGCGGCCAGCACCTGGTCGATGATCGAGGACAGCTCGCCCTCGTCGCTGACGATGCGCAGGCCCCTGGCCTCGACCACCTCGTCGGGGGTGCCCTCCCCCGCGAGAACCCCTTCGAGCACCTGGCGGGCCAGCTTGTCGTTCAGCGCGCCGGAGGCCACCAGCTCGACCACCCGGGCGATCTGCTCGGGCGTGATCGGCAGCTCGGCCAGCGGCGTGCCGGACTCGTTGGCGCGGCGCGCCAGCTCGCCCATCCACCACTTGCGGGCGTCGGCGGCGGGCACGCCCTGCCCGACCGTGGCCTCCACCAGCTCGATGGCGCCGGCGTTGTGCATCGCCGCCATGTCGAGGTCGGAGACGCCCCACTCGTCCTGCAGCCGCCGGCGCCGGAGGCTCGGCAGCTCGGGAAGCCCCGCGCGCAGCTCCTCGACCCACTCGGGGGACGGGGCGATCGGCAGAAGGTCGGGCTCGGGGAAGTAGCGGTAGTCCTGCGCCTCCTCCTTGGACCGGCCCGAGGTGGTGACGCCGGTGTCCTCGTGGAAGTGCCGGGTCTCCTGCACGATGCGGCCGCCGTCGGCGAGGATCGCCGCCTGTCGCTCGATCTCGCCGCGCACCGCCCGCTCGACGCTGCGCAGGGAGTTGACGTTCTTGGTCTCGGTGCGGGTGCCCCACTCGCTCGACCCGCGCGGCATCAGCGAGACGTTGACGTCGCACCGCAGGGAGCCCTCCTCCATGCGGACGTCGGACACCCCCAGCGCGCGCATGAGCTCACGCAGCTCGGTGACGTAGGCCTTGGCGACCTCGGGCGCGAGGCGGTCGGTGCCGGGCACCGGCTTGGTGACGATCTCGACCAGCGGGATGCCCGCGCGGTTGTAGTCGACGATCGAGTAGTCGGCGCCCTGGATGCGGCCGGTGGCCCCGCCCACGTGGGTGGACTTGCCGGTGTCCTCCTCCAGGTGGACGCGCTCGATCTCGATGCGGACGGTCTTGCCGTCGACCTCGACGTCGAGGTAGCCGTCGGTGCACAGGGGCTCGTCGTACTGGCTGATCTGGTAGTTCTTCGGCATGTCCGGATAGAAGTAGTTCTTGCGGGCCATGCGGCACCACTCGGCGATGGTGCAGTTGAGCGCCAGGCCGATGCGGATCGTCGACTCGATCGCCTTGTCGTTGGCCACCGGCAGCGCGCCCGGCAGCGCCAGGCACACCGGGCAGACGTGCGTGTTCGGCGGGGCGCCGAAGGCGGTGGGGCACCCGCAGAACATCTTGGACGCCGTTCCCAGCTCGACGTGGGTCTCCAGACCCAGCACCGGCTCGAAGCGCTCAAGGGCCTCGTCGTAGGGCATGGCGGTGCGCGTGGTCGTCACAGGGCCGGAGCCTCCTTCAGCAGCGGGCCGCCCCAGCGGTCCCGCAGGGCCTTCTCGACGGCGGCGCCCACCCGGTAGCAGCGGTCGTCGCCCAGGACGGGCGCCATGATCTGCAGGCCGACCGGCAGGCCGTCCTCGTCGGCCAGGCCGCAGGGCACGGAGATGGCGGCGTTGCCGGCCAGGTTGGCCGGGATGGTGCACAGGTCGGCGAGGTACATCGCCATCGGGTCGTCGGCGCGCTCGCCGATCGGGAACGCGGTGGTCGGCGTGGTCGGCGACACCAGCACGTCGACCTGGTGGAACGCGGCCTCGAAGTCGCGCGCGATCAGCGTGCGGACCTTCTGCGCCGAGCCGTAGTAGGCGTCGTAGTAGCCGCTGGACAGGGCGTAGGTGCCCAGCATGATGCGCCGCTTGACCTCCGGGCCGAAGCCGGCCGCCCGGGTGAGCGCCATGACCTCCTCGGCGCTGCGGGTGCCGTCGTCGCCGACGCGCAGGCCGTACCGCATGCCGTCGAACCTGGCCAGGTTGGACGAGGCCTCGGACGGCGCGATGAGGTAGTAGGCCGGCAGGGCGTAGGTGAAGCTCGGGCAGGACAGCTCGACGACCTTGGCGCCCAGGGACTCCAGCAGGTCGACGGCCTCCTGGAAGCGGGCGAGCACGCCGCGCTGGTAGCCCTCGCCCGCGAACTCCTTGACGACCCCGACGCGCAGGCCGGCGATGTCGCCCTGGCGGGCCGCCTCGACGACCGGCGGCACGGCGGCGTGGATGGAGGTGGAGTCCATGACGTCGTGGCCGGAGAAGGCCTCGTGCAGCAGCGCGGCGTCCAGCACGTTGCGGGCGAACGGGCCCGGGGTGTCGAGCGAGGAGGCGAAGGCGATCAGCCCGTACCGGGAGGAGCCGCCGTAGGTGGGCTTCATGCCGACGATGCCGGTGACGGCCGCCGGCTGGCGGATCGAGCCGCCGGTGTCGGTGCCGGTGGACAGCGGCGCCTGGTAGGAGGCGACCGCCGCGCTGGAGCCGCCGGAGGAGCCGCCGGGGATGCGGCCGAGATCCCACGGGTTGCACGTGGGGCCGTAGGCGGAGTTCTCGGTCGAGGAGCCCATGGCGAACTCGTCGAGGTTGGTCTTGCCGAGGATGACCAGCCCGGCCTCGCGCAGGCGCGTGGTGACCGTGGCGTCGTAGGGCGGGCGGTAGCCCTCAAGGATCTTGGAGCCGGCCGTGGTCGGCATGTCGACGGTCGTGAAGACGTCCTTGTGCGCGATCGGCACGCCCGCGAGCGGCCCGAGCTCCTCGCCGGCCGCGCGCCTGGCGTCGACCGAGCGGGCCTGCTCCAGCGCCGACTCGGCGCCCACGTGCAGGAACGCGTGCACCCGGCCGTCGACCTCGGCGATGCGGTCGAGGTGGGCCTGGGCGACTTCGACGGCCGAGACCTCGCCCGCGGCCAGCAGGGCGCCGAGCTCCGCGGCGGTCTTCCCGGTGAGGCTCATGCCTCCTCCCCGAGGATGCGCGGCACCCGGAAACGGTCGTCCTCGACGGCGGGGGCGGCCGCCAGCGCCTGCTCCGGCGACAGGCTGGGCCGCGCCTGGTCGGGGCGGTAGACGTTGGTGAGCGGCAGCGCGTGCGAGGACGGCGGGATGTCCTCGGTCGCGACCTCCGCGACGCGCGCGACCGAGACGATGATCTGGTCGAGCTGCGCGGCGTAGTGGTCGAGCTCGGCGTCGGCCAGCGCCAGCCGGGACAGCCGGGCGAGGTGCGCGACCTCGTCGCGGGTTATGGCGGACATGAGTCGTCAACCCGTTTCATGGATGGCAATCGGACAGTGTCATCCTAGGGCTCGCGGCCGAAGGTGACCGAACCATTACCTGTTCCACGGGGGCCTGACATACCACCGCAGAGGCCGCACACCTCTCACGGCGCCTGGCCGGGGAACCGCTCTACAGGGCGGTGAACTCGGCCGACTCGCAGCGGCCGGCCGAGACCGCGGCCAAGGGGCGGGCCCTGAGCCACTCGGTGACCTCCGCGGCGGGCATGGGCTCGGCGAAGCGCCAGCCCTGGGCGGCGTCGCAGCCCATCTCGCGCAGGAGGCCGGCCACCTCCTCGGTCTCCACCCCCTCGGCCACCGACCGGAGGCCGAGCGAGCGCACGAGGTCGACGATCGAGCGCACGATGCGCTCGTCGTCCACCGACTTGCCCAGCCGCTGGACGAAGGAGCCGTCGATCTTCACCTCGCACACCGGGAGGCGCTGGAGCCGGACCAGCGAGGAGTAGCCGGTGCCGAAGTCGTCCAGCGCGAGCGGGATGCCCAGCTCGACCAGGGCGTGCACCGAGTCGGCGGCGTAGGCCTGGTCGGTCATCAACACGCGCTCGGTCACCTCAAGCTGGATCGCGCGCGGCGGCAGCCGCAGGCGGTCGAGCCCGGCCTCCAGCAGGTCGGGCAGCGCCGAGTCGAGCAGGTCGCGGGCCGACACGTTGATCGAGACGGGCACCTTGAGCCCGGAGTGCCACCAGCGGGCCGCCTGCTCCAGGGCCGCGTCGATCACGTGCTGGGTGATCTGCCGCATCAGGTACGACTGCTCGGCCAGCGGGATGAAGTCGACCGGGGACACCGGCCCGCGGCCGGGATGCCACCACCGCAGCAGGGCCTCCACCCCCTCGACCGCGCCGGTGCTCAGGCACACCTTGGGCTGGTAGTGCAGCTGAAGCTCGCTGCCGCCGATCGCCCGGCGCAGGTCGCCCAGCAGGTTGAGCCGCTCGGGGGAGTTGCGGTCACGCTCCGCGACGTACACCTCGACCCCGGTGCGCCCTTCCTTGGCGAAGTACATGGCGACGTCCGACCGCTGGAGCAGCAGCTCGAAGTCGGGCGCGTGGTCGGGGTACAGCGCGATGCCGACCGAGGCGTCCAGGTCGAAGACCATGCCCTCCAGCCGCACCGGCTCGGTGAGCGCGGCCCGAAGGCGCGCGGCGACCTCGCGGGCGGCGGCGGCGTCGCGCACCTTGGGCAGCAGGACGGCGAACTCGTCGCCGCCGAGCCGGGCCACGACGTCGCCGGGCCGCACGCTGTGGGTGAGCCGGTGCGCGACGATCTGCAGCAGCCGGTCGCCCACGGGGTGCCCGAGCGTGTCGTTGACCTCCTTGAACCGGTCGAGGTCGAGCAGCAGCAGGCCGACGCGCTCGCCGGTCCTGGCCTCGGCCAGGGCCTCCTCGGTGCGCAGGATCAGCAGCTTGCGGTTGGGCAGGGAGGTGAGCCCGTCGTGCATGGCCTGGTGGTCGCGGCGGACCGACAGCGAGGCGGTGAAGTACATCGTCGCGAGCGGCGCCACGAACAGCGGCACCAGGGCCGGGGAGCGGCTCATGACCACCACCACGAGTGGGGCCAGGCCGAGGAGCGCGGCGTACACCAGGCTCTGGTGGCCGATGGTCGCGCGGAGCACCCGCAGCACCGACCGGCGCTCGTGCAGGGCCACGGCCGCGCAGACCAGCACGCCCCGGACGACGAAGTAGGCGAGGGCCGCCAGCGTGACCGCGATGATCTCGGCGCCCTCGGGCACCCAGGGGGACGACGGATGCGGATGGTGCCCGAAGGCGCCGAGCACCACCGCGGCCGCCGTGGAGGCCAGCGTCACCTGCGAGACGTTGAACGCCGTGCGGTGCCAGGACCGCCGATGGAGCAGGCCGCTCACCACCAGCGCGAGCGCGTGTATGAGGATCGCCACCGACAGGCCGTGGTACAGCAGGACGGCGAAGGTGAACAGCGTGGAGGTCGCGGTGCCGCCGGCGAGCCGCGAGCTGGACACCACGATGGGCCGGAGCTCCCCGAGCACGACCAGCACCACGAGCACCCAGAAGAGCGAGGTGCGCGCCAGCGCCACCAGCTCGCCGACGCCGAGGCGCACCTCGGCGACGAACAGCGCGGCGAACCCGGTGACGATGACTCCCGTCAGGAAGGTCCAGAGCGGGGAGTAAGGCCGCGGGCCGGTGTCGCGCGTGTCGGATGGGTCCGTCATAGGCAAGTAAACCCCCAAGAGGTCACTATGGGAGAGTACGACCTCTGGGCCACTTCGCGAAACCGGTTGGGCACAGTCCGTCACCGGATATTTCGGGAGAGCGCCTCTTCAGCTATCGCAATCACCACCGGTCTCGGATGACTCAATCGCCGTTTTATTGAAATATTTAGCTCCCCTCCCGCCATCGCCCTCTCAGGCGGTCGCCTGCTCGGCCTCGGGGGCCGGCCCCCCGGCCTCGGCCTCCGGCGCGTCCTCGGCGAGGGCGCCCGCCTCCGCGTCCGGGGCCGCCACGGGGGTTACGGCGTCCGGGCCCTCGTCCAGGAGCGTGCGGAAGCCGTCCTCGTCCAGGATCGGGACGCCGAGCTTCGTGGCCTTGTCGAACTTGGAGCCGGCGTTCTCCCCCGCGACGAGGAAGGCGGTCTTCTTCGACACCGAGCCGGTGACCTTGCCGCCCCGGGCCGCGATGGCCTCGCCCGCCTCGTCCCGGGTGAAGCCGGCCAGCGTGCCGGTGACCACCAGCGTCAGGCCCGCCAGGAGCTGCGGGCCCTGCGCCGCCGGGGGCTCGTCCTGCGCGCGCACCCCCGCCGCCTTCCAGCGCTCGACGATCTCGCGGTGCCACTCCTCGGCGTACCACTCGCGGATCGACGCGGCGATCGTCGGGCCGACGCCCTCGACGACGGCCAGCTCCTCCTCCGTGGCGCCGAACACGCGGTCGAGCGACAGGAACGCCGCGGCCAGGGCCTGCGCGGCCGTCGGGCCCACATGCCTGATCGACAGAGCCACCAGCACACGCCACAACGGCTGCGCCTTGGCCTTGCCGAGCTGCTCCAGCATGCGCTCGGCGTTCTTGCTGGGCTCGCCGCTCATGTTGGCGAAGAACGTGACGATCTTCTGCTCGCCGGTCTCCGGGTCGGTCTTGGGCAGGCCGGTGTCGGGGTCGCGGACGACCGACCTGATGGGCAGCAGCTGCTCCATGGTGAGGTCGAACAGGTCGGCCTCGGTGCGCACCGGCGGCTCCTGCGGCGGCAGCGGAGCCGTCAGCGCGGTCGCGGCGACGTAGCCGAGCCCTTCGATGTCGAACGCGCCGCGCCCGGCCGCGAAGAAGATGCGCTCGCGCAGCTGCGCCGGGCAGGAGCGGGCGTTGGGACACCGGATGTCGACGTCCGCCTCCTTCATGCGGCGCAGCTCGGTGCCGCACTCGGGGCAGTGGGTGGGCATCACGAACTCGCGCTCGGTGCCGTCGCGCAGGGCGGCGACCGGGCCGACGATCTCGGGGATGACGTCGCCGGCCTTGCGCAGGACGATGGTGTCGCCGATGAGCACGCCCTTGCGCGCGACCTCCGAGGCGTTGTGCAGGGTCGCGCGCTCGACCGTCGACCCGGCGACGACCACGGGCTTCATCACGCCGTACGGGGTGACGCGGCCGGTGCGGCCGACGCCTACCTGGATGTCCAGGAGCTTGGTGTTGACCTCCTGGGGCGGGTACTTGAAGGCGATGGCCCACCGGGGGGCGCGCGAGGTGGAGCCGAGCTGGCGCTGCAGCTCGATTCTGTCGATCTTCACCACGACGCCGTCGATCTCGTACTCGGTGTCGTGGCGGTGCTCGCGGTAGTGCTCGACGAACTCCTCGATCTCGGTGAGGCTCTCGACGACGCGGTACAGCCCGCTGACCGGCAGGCCGAGGTCGCGCAGCCGCTCGTAGACCGCCGACTGCGTCGCCGGCGGCGGGGTGCCGCCCTCCCAGACGCCGACCCCGTGGACGATCATCTTCAGGTCGCGCTGGGCGGTGACGCGCGGGTCCTTCTGGCGCAGCGACCCGGCGGCCGAGTTGCGGGGGTTGGCGAACGGCGGCTTCCCCGACGCGACGAGCTGCTCGTTGAGCTTCTCGAAGCCGTCGAGGGTCAGGTAGACCTCCCCGCGGACCTCCAGCACGTCGGGCAGGTCGTCGCCGGTCAGGCGGTGCGGGATGTTGGCGAGCGTGCGCACGTTGGGGGTGACGTCGTCGCCCACCCGCCCGTCGCCCCGGGTGGCGCCCCTGACCAGGCGGCCCTTCTCGTACACCAGGTCGATGGCCAGGCCGTCGACCTTGAGCTCGCACAGGTAGGGGCCCGGGTCGATCTCCAGGAGCCGCTCGGCCCTGGCCTGCCACCCGGCGAGGTCGGCCGCGTTGAACGCGTTGTCGAGGCTTTCGAGCCGCCTCAGGTGCCGGACGGGCGCGAACTCCGAGGAGATCGGCGCGCCGACCTTCTGCGTCGGCGAGTCGGGCGTCCGCAGGCTGGGATGCGCCTCCTCCAGCTCGCGCAGCTCGCGCATCCACTGGTCGTACTCGCCGTCGCTCACGGTGGGCGCGTCGAGCACGTAGTAGCGCCAGTTGGCGTCATCGGCCAGCTCGGCCAGCTCGGCGTGGCGCTCCAGCGCGTCCACGGGAACGCCCTCCACCTCGGCAGCCATGCCGTCTCCCCTCGTCCGTCGAACCCAAGGAGAACGCTACGGGCAGCGACCAGCGCTCGCGCGTCCGTACAGGCGCTCTACCTGGGGAATCGTTACCCCCACCATGCCACCCGCCACCGACATTTCTCCACGAATCGGGCGGGTGGCGTCAATGCCACCGAGGGCACAGCCCCGGTCACGAAGGGGCACCCCACTCCCCCTTCGTCACCAGCGTCCCGATCCGGAGGCCCCGTGGGCCGACCGGCTCACGGCCACCGGTGCCTCGGGTGTCACCGGGCTTCCGGCCGGCCCGGTCAGCGGCGTCCCCGGCCCGGGTCGCGGCCCTCACGGTCGTCACGGACCTCGGGGTCCTCGCCGAGGACGCGGGCGGCCTCGCGGCAGCGGGCCAGGGCCGCGCGGGCGTAGGGGACGGAGGCCCCGGCGAGGCCGCAGGCCGGGGTCAGCACGACCTGCCCCGCCAGCTTGGCGGGGTCGAAGCCGAGCCGGTTCCACAGCTCGACGGCGGGCCGTGCGACGACCCCGATGTCCCGCTGCGGGGCGTCGGTGCCGGGGACCACGCCGAGGAAGAAGGCCGTCCCCGCCTCGATCGCCTCGCCGACGCGGTCCTCGTCGCGGCGGCGCAGCAGGCCGAGGTCGAGGGAGACGCCCTGGAAACCGGCCGTGCGCAGCACGTCGAAGGGCACGTCGGGCGCGCAGCAGTGCACCAGGGTGAAGACGTCCTCGGGCAGGACGGTGCGCAGCCGCTCGACGGCGACCGGGGGCTCGACGGCGTTCAGCCGCCCGAAGCCGGAGGCCGTCGGCACGCTTCCGGCCAGCACGCCGGGCAGGCCCGGCTCGTCGAGCTGGAGCAGCACCGTGGCCCCCGGCACGCGGGCCCGGACGGCGGCGACGTGCCCGGCCAGCCCTTCGGCCAGGGACGCGGCGAGGTCGCGCACGGCCCCGGGGTCGGCGAGGGTCTTGTCGCCGTACCGCAGCTCGATGGTGGCCGCGAGCGTCCACGGCCCGCAGGCCTGGATCTTCAGCGGCCCCTCGTAGTCGTGGGCGATCTCCTCAAGGGCGTCCAGGTCGCGGGACAGGTGGTCGCGCGCCCGGTGGACGTCCCGCCCCGGCCGGTCGGTGAAGCGCCAGCCGGACGGCTGCACCTCGACCGGCAGCTCGACCAGCAGCGAGGCCGTGCGCCCCGTCATGTCGGCGCCCACCCCCCGCCCCGGCAGCTCCGGAAGGTAGGGCAGGTCGGGCAGCTCGCCGAAGACCATGCGCAGCGCCTCGACATGATCTTGACCAGGGTGGGAGCCGACCCCGGTCGCGGCGGCCGGACTCCACGGATACTCGCTCACAGCCCGCAAGCTTAGGGACTCCCGGGCGGCCGGCCGCGACGAGCCTCCACGGCCCCTCCGCCGGACGGCGGGACGGGGAAGGCGCGATGATGAGGAGATGAAGCTCACCAAACACGGGCACGCCTGCGTGCGGCTCGAGAAGGACGGCGCCACCCTGATCCTCGACCCGGGTGGCCTGACCGAGGCGTCCGCGCTCGACGGCGCGAACGCCGTGCTGATCACGCACGAGCACTTCGACCATCTGGACGTGGAACGCCTGGCCTCCCTCGGCCCCGAGGTGCCGATCTGGACCTGCGCCTCGGTCGCCGAGAAGCTCGACGGCGTCAGGGCCAAGGTGACCGTGGTCGGCGACGGCGACGCCTTCACCGCGGCCGGCTTCGACGTCGGCGTGACCGGCCGCGAGCACGCGAAGATCGCCTTGGACATGCCGGTGGTGCAGAACATCGGCTTCCTGGTCGAGGGCGAGCTCTTCCACCCCGGAGACGCCTTCACCGTGCCCGGCACCCCCGTCGGCACCCTGCTGACCCCCACCTCCGGCCCCTGGCTGAAGGCCGCGGAGTACGTCGACTACCTGCTGGAGGTCGCCCCCCAGCGCGCGTACTCCATCCACGACGGCCTCTACAACGACGCGGGCCTCTCCCTGGTCGACGGCATCCTCGCGCGCCGGGCCAAGGCCCAGAACGCCGACTTCCGCCGCCTGAAGCCCGGCGAGAGCGTGACCCTCCCCGCCTGACATGACGCCTTCGGCGCGGTTGCATCCCTCCCGCCTGACATGGCGCCTTCGCCCAGCCCGGTGCGGCGCCGCCGGCGGTCAGGTGGAGGAGGTGATGGTGGCGGAGCCCAGGACGGTGTCGGAGTGGTACAGGACGGCCGCCTGGCCCGCGGCCACGCCGGTGGCGGGGGTGTCGAGCTCTATGTTCAGGAGGTCGCCGGAGAGCTGGGCCCGGCAGGGATAGACCTCGCCGTGGGCGCGGAGCTGGACGTCGCACGCCACGGGGGCGTGCGGGGCGGGCAGGGGGCCGTTCCAGACGGGGCGTTCGGCGACGATGGAGCGCACGGCCAGGGACGACCGGGGGCCGACGGTCACGGTGTTGGAGACGGGCTCGATGGAGAGCACGTAGCGGGGACGGCCGTCGGCGGTGGGGCGGTCGATGTGCAGGCCCTTGCGCTGGCCGATCGTGAAGCCGTACGAGCCGGCGTGCGAGCCCACGACCGCGCCGGACTCGTCGACGATCGGGCCGGGCTCGGCGCCCAGGCGCTCGGCGAGGAAGCCGCGGGTGTCGCCGTCGGCGATGAAGCAGACGTCGTGACTGTCGGGCTTGGCGGCCACGGCGAGCCCGCGGGCGGCGGCCTCCTCGCGGACCTGCGCCTTGGTGGAGTCGCCGAGCGGGAACATCGCGTGCGCGAGCTGCTCTCGGGTGAGCACGCCGAGGACGTACGACTGGTCTTTGCCGGCGTCGGCGCTGCGGCGCAGCACCCCGTCGGACAGCCGGGCGTGGTGGCCGGTGACGACGGCGTCGAAGCCCAGCGCCAGCGCCCGGTCGAGCACCGCCTCGAACTTGATCTTCTCGTTGCAGCGCAGACACGGGTTGGGCGTGCGCCCGGCGGCGTACTCGCTGACGAAGTCCTCCACGACGTCGCGGTGGAACCGCTCGGCCATGTCCCACACGTAGAACGGGATGCCGATCACGTCGGCGGCGCGGCGGGCGTCGCGGGAGTCCTCCAGCGTGCAGCAGCCGCGGGCGCCGGTGCGGTACGACTGGGGATTGGCCGACAGCGCCAGGTGGACGCCCGTGACATCGTGACCGGCCTCGGCGGCGCGGGCGGCCGCCACCGCGGAGTCGACGCCGCCCGACATGGCGGCAAGCACTCGAAGACTCATAACGTACCGAGGTTACCCGCCCACCGCCGGACGGCGTGTACCGGCGTCGCCTCTCGGCCCCGCTCCCGGGGCCATCACGCGGACGGGGTGCGGCCGGGTGCCAGGAGGCGGGCCGTGCGCCGCAAGGAGGCCGGGCGCCGCGAGACGGCCGTGCGGCGGAAGGAAGCTGGGCGCCGGGATACGGCCGGTCGGCGAGTCGGTGTTCCGGGGGGCGCCGCGTTGGCGTATGGGGGGCGGGGCTGGAAGGATCGGGGGTCATGCGACTGTTCGGGCGGGACGGCGAGTCAGGCGGGGCCGAGGGCTCGGCAGAGGGCATCGCCGCATTCTGGGCGTGGTGGGAGCAGGCCCGGCCGGGGCTCGGCCCCCTGGTCGGGACGGGTGACGTCACGGGGCTCGCCGAGCGGGTGGAGCCCGCGGTCGCGGCCCTGGACCCCTCGCTGGTCTGGGACGTCGTGCCGGGCACGACGGCGCGGCACGCCCTGGTCGTCTCGGCGGGCGGCGATCCCGAGCTGCGCCCGCTGGCGCACCGCTGGGCCCGGGCCGCACCGCCCGCCGACGCCGACTGGGAGTACCACCCCTCCCGCCCGGCCGGCGCGGACGTCTCGGCCCTGGTGCTCGACGTCGCGGGGCGGGCCTTCTCGCTCGACAAGCTGGTGCTGGGGCTGCGGGTGCCGAACGGGTCGCCCCGGGTCGACGTCTCCGTCTACCACCCGCTCTTCCCCGACCTCGACGACGACACCCGCATGGAGGCCGCCGTCCTCGCCCTCGACTCGGTCCTCGGCGAGGACGAGGTCGCCCGGTGGGTGGGCGACATCGTGGCCGCCGGGTTCGAGCCGATCGACGCCGTGTCCGCCGTCCACCTCCCGGCCGTCGTCGCCGACCTCGCCTCGGGATACCAGGACGAGCAGTGGGCGCTGATGGAGGGCCAGACGGCCACGGGCGCGCGCCTGCTCGCCACCGTGCGCCATCCGCTGCGCCCGGTCGACCACCCCCTGTTCGACCAGCACGTCACGGTCACCCTGCCCTACGACGACTCCGACGAGGACGGCCTGCCCGCCGGCGGCTCCGCCGCGGCGCTCCTGGCGTTCGAGGAGAGGCTGTCCGGCCTGCTCGACGGCCTGCGGGGCGACGCGCTGCTCGCCCTCCACATGAGCACCGAGGGCGCCCGCGTCTACCACGTCTACGCCGACCCCGACAGCGACGCCGCCTCGCGCGTCGAGGAGCTGGCCGCCACCTGGCGCGAGGGCACCCCCACCGTCGACGTCGCCCCCGACCCGGGCTGGCTCGTCGTCTCCCCGTTCCTGAGCTGACTCTCCCGAGCCGGCCTCGGCTCTTCCATCCGCCCTTAGACCGGTTCGCCCGTCCCCGGCCGGTTCCGGCTCCTCCCCGGGGCCGGAGGCGGGGCGCGGCGGGACGAGGCCTGCCATCGGGCCTGAGGGGGCGGGACGGTCAGGTGTCCGTCGGCGCGTGGGCGCGCAGGGCTGCGGCGATCCACTCGTGGACGACGGTCTGCGGGGGCGGCCACGGGGTGCCCTGGATGACGGCGGCGAGCTGCCACTGCCGGGTGGCACGCGGGTCGTGCTCCTCGTACGCCCGTGCCGTCGAGCGGCGGTACTCGGGGCTGTCGCGCTCGCCGTACACCCTCCCGAGCAGGGCCATCACCTCGTCGAGCACCGGGCCCGCCTCCGGCGACCCGGCGTCCACGCCGCGGGCGATCGCCGTCGTCACGGTGCGCTCCAGGGCGTCGTTCACCTCGTGCCAGGCGGAGAGGTCCATGGGCGGCGACTCCTGCTGCCGCTTCCAGAATGCGTCGCTGCGGGCCCGCAGGCCGGCCCGGTACTCCTCGTCCGAGAGCAGCTCGGCGAGCTCCAGCCAGGCGTCCAGTTGCTCGACCGTGGGCTCGGCGGGCAGTTCGGGGATCATGGCGTCGCGCAGCCCGGTCAGCCACCGCTCGCGCGCGGCGTTGCCGCCGCCGACCTCCGCCACGAAGGCGTCCAGCAGCGCGTCGCGCTCGGCCGCGCCGAGGCGGCCGAGGGAGTTCAGACGGTGCAGGTCGGCCTCGGACGGGTCGGGCTTGTCCAGCGTCGCCCGAAGCACGGCGCGGGTGCGCTGCAGCGCCCTGAGCCGGGTCTCGACGGTGCGAAGGTGCAGCGCGAGAACCTGCCGCAGGTCGCGCTCGCCCAGCGACCTGATGGTGGCCAGGTCGACCCCGACCTCCCGCAGTGTGCGCACCAGCTCCAGGCGCGCGAGGTCCTCCTCGCCGTAGAGCCGGTACCCGGCGGGCGTGCGGTCTCGCTCGGGCAGCACGCCGGCGTCGGAGTAGAACCGGATGGTCTTCACCGGCAGCCCGGACAGCTTGGAGAGCCGCCCGATCGTGTACCCGTCGCGGTTGTGCGCCATGGGCCGATTATGAAGCCTCCAGTCACTGGAGACTCCATGGGCGGCTCAGGTCAGGCCGGCGCGGCGGGCCCGGTCGACGGCGGGCGCGATGACCTCGGCCAGGCGGTCGAGGTCATCCCGTGTCGACGTGTGGCCCAGGGAGAAGCGGAGGGAGCCGCGGGCCCGTGTGGCGTCCGCCCCCATGGCGAGCAGGACGTGCGAGGGCTGGGCGACGCCCGCCGAGCAGGCGGAGCCGGTGGAGCACTCCACCCCCTTGGCGTCGAGCAGCATCAGGAGCGCGTCGCCCTCGCAGCCGGGGAAGGTGAAGTGGGCGATGCCGGGCAGGTGGTCGTCGGGATGGCCGTTCAGCACGACGTCGGGGACGGCGGCGCGCACCCTGGCCACCAGTTCCTCGCGCAGCGCGCGCAGGCGGGCCGTGTTCTCCTCGCGGTCGCCGACCGCGACGCGCAGGGCCGCGGCGAAGCCGGCGGCGGCGGGGGCGTCGAGCGTGCCGGAGCGCACGTCGCGCTCCTGCCCGCCGCCGTGGATGACGGGGACGGGGTCGACGCCCCTGGCGAGCAGCAGGGCTCCCACGCCCATCGGGCCGCCCACCTTGTGGCCGGACACCGCCATCGACGCCACGCCGGACTCGGCGAACGACACCGGGAGCTGCCCGACCGCCTGCACGGCGTCGCTGTGGAAGGGGATGCCGTGTTCGGCGGCGACGGCGGCCAGCTCGCGGACCGGCTGGACGGTGCCGACCTCGTTGTTGGCCCACATGACGCACACCAGGGCGACACGGCCGGGGTCGCGCTCGATCGCCGCGCGCAGCGTTCCGGGCTGGACGCGGCCGTGCTCGTCGACCTCCAGCATCTCGACCGACGCCCCCTGCCGCTCGTGCAGCCAGTGGGCGGGGTCGAGCACGGCGTGGTGCTCGACGGCGCCGACCAGGACGCGGTCGGCTCCGGAGGCGGCGCGCCGGGCCCAGTAGAGCCCCTTGATGGCGAGGTTGTCGGCCTCGGTGCCGCCGGAGGTGAAGACGACCTCGCTCGGGCGGGCGCCCAGAGCGTCGGCGATCGTCTCACGGGCCTCCTCGACCACCCTGCGGGTGCGCCGGCCGGAGGCGTGCAGGGACGAGGCGTTGCCGACCAGTTCGAGCTGGGCGGTCATCGCCTTGATCGCTTCGGGGTGCATCGGCGTGGTCGCCGCGTGGTCGAGGTATGCCATCGCCATCCAGACTACCGAATTTGCCGACTGTACCGTCCGGACGGTACAGTACCGGGCATGAGAAGGGACGAGCTCTTGAACGCGGCGGAGGCCCTGCTGGCCGAGCAGGGGGCCCAGTGTCTCACCCTGTCCGCGGCGGCCGAGCGCGCCGGCGTGAGCAAAGGCGGCCTTCTCTACCACTTCAGCACCAAGGAAGCGCTCATCAGGGGCATGATCGAGCGCCTCGTCGCCGACTTCGACGAGCTGGTCGCCGCCCAGGACGAGAGCTCCTACAGCCGCGCCTACCTCGCGGCCACGTTCGCCGCCGTCAGGAGCGGCCGGCTGCGACGCTGGGCGGTGGTCACCGGCGCGGCCGGCGACCCCCACTTACTCGCCCCGCTCCGCGAGGCGATGGCCCGGTGGCACCGGGAGGGCATGGAGTCCGAGCCCGACCCGATGGCCGCCCGGATCGTCCGGCTCGCCTGCGAGGGCCTGTGGGAGGTCGCGACCCACGACCCCGCCTTCTACGACGAGGCCCAGTACGAGGAGCTGTACCAGCGCCTGCGCGCGCTCCTGCCCCCCGGCTGACCGGCCGGACGGCCTGCCTCCCTCCCTCCGTAGGCGGTGGACGGCCCGGCCGCCTCCCGGGTTACCGGGGAGCAGCCTAAGCACCTCCCGTACGCGGTGGGCGGTCCGACCGCCTTCCGTACGCGGTGAGCGGCCCGATCGCTTTCCGGGTTACCGGGGAGCGGCCCGACCGCCTCCCGCATGCGGGGGGAACGGCCCGACCGCCTCCCATACGCGGGCAGCGGCCCGATCGCCTCCCCGTGAACGGTGGGCGGCCCGGCCGCCTCCCCGGCGCGGTGAGGTGTTCCGCGTCCGCACGGCCCGCTCGTCGTGGGCCGCCGGTCCAGGCCGCTCGTCACGCCCTCGGGTCCTCGTAGCCGGCGGTCGGGCCTCGTCGTCCCTCGCGGCCCTCCGTGGCGCCCCCGAAAGCCGTCTGCCGCGTCCACCGGACCGCCGTCGCGTCCGGGGAGGCCACAGGACCGAGGTGTGAGGCCACACAGGCGAGGCCACTCCTCGTACGACGGACCCGTCCCGGGCCCGTGGTCATGAGGGCGGAGGCGCGGCACGCCCCCAGCCGCCTGACACCGGTCGGCATGCCCCCGGACGGCCGCCCCGATCCGCCGCCTCGAACGACCACCCTGACGACCACCTCGAACGGCCGCCGCGCCCCCTCGCGTGTCCCCCCGCGCGGGCCGCGCGCGAGCCCGCCGTTTTTCCTCCCCCGTACCGAAATGGAGCCTGTGATGACTCGCGCACTGAGGACCGCCCGCCACGGCGTGGTCCTCACCTTCGCCGCCGCCGGACTGATGTGCGGCACGTTCACCGTGCGCATTCCCGCCATGACCGACAAGCTGGGCATATCCGAGGCCGCGGTGGGCGTCGTCCTGCTCGCGTGGGGCCTCGGCGCTCTGGTGAGCATGCAGAGCATGCGCGCCGTGATGGCACGCGTGGGCAGCCGCGCCGTGCTGCGCGCCGGCGCGCCGCTGTGCGCGGCGGCCCTCGCCGGCGTGGCGTTCGCCCCCACCTTCTCGCTGCTGCTGGCGGCGGCCGCCCTGTTCGGCATGTTCTTCGGCGTGGTCGACGTGGCCATGAACGCCCAGGGCGCCGCCGTCGAGCGCGCCTACGGCCGCCCGCTGATGAACGGCATGCACGCCGGGTGGTGCGTCGGCGCCATGTCGGCGGGCCTGCTCGGCACCGTGGCGATCTGGCAGGGCCTGTCCTTCAGCGCCAACCTGGCCCTCGTCGCCGCCGTGTCGGCGCCCGCCGCGTTCCTGCTCAGCCGCGCCTACCTGCCCGACCCCGCCGCCGCGCCGCGCCTTCCCGGCCAGGCCCGGCCGAGGATGCCCGCGGTCGTGTACCTGCTCGGCGCCGTCGCCTTCGCCGCCTTCATGGTCGAGGGCGCCGTGGCCGACTGGAACGGGTTGTTCCTGCGGGACACCATCGGCGCCCCGGAGGCGGTTGCCGCGCTCGGCTACCCGCTGTTCGAGGCCGGCATGCTGGTCTCCCGGCTCGCCGGCGACCGCCTGCGCGGGCGCGTGGGCTCGCGTCGCCTGCTCATGGCCGCCGGGCTCGGCACGGCCGCGTCGTTCGCCCTCGTGGTCACGACGTCGTCCGCGGTGGTCGCGGTGGCGGGGATGGTGCTCGTGGGCCTGGCCGTCGCGACGGTGTCGCCGATGGCGATCTCGCTCGCGGGCGCGGCCACCCGCACGCCGGGCCCGGCGATCGCGCAGACCAGCGCGATGGGCTACGCGGGCCTGCTGCTCGGGCCGGTGGTGATCGGCTTCCTGTCGCACGCCGCGACGCTGCGCGTGGCGCTGGGCGTCGCCGCCGGTCTCGGTGTGGTCATCGCCGTCGCCGCGCACTTCCTGCCGTCCCGGGGCGCCCGCGCCCCCCTGGCCGCGTCCGAGGCCGCCGAGCCGCTCGGCGAGCCCGAGCCGGCCCCGCTGGCGGCGTAGCCGCCCGGCCGGGCCACGACGCTCGCCGGCCCCTAAGGGACCCCGAGCCGCGACCCCGCGCACACCAGTCCCGACCGCATACGGCCGCCCCGGCGTTGACGGGGCGGCCGTTCTCGTTCTACGGTTCATTAGTGGAGTAATGAACCAGTGAAGCAGGGTGCCATGTTCGACGAACGGAGCCCGATCTATCGCCAGATAGCCGACCGCATCAAGGCGGAGGTGCTGAGCGAGGAGTTGAAGGGCGACCAGCAGGTCATGTCGACCAATCAGTACGCGGCGTTTTTCCGGATCAACCCGGCGACGGCCGCGAAGGCGTTCCAGCATCTGGTCGACGAGGGTGTTCTCTACAAGAAGCGAGGTATCGGAATGTTCGTCAGCCCGGACGCCCGGGACACGCTGAGGGCCAAGGCCCGCGAGGGGTTCTTCAGCGACGTGGTCGACCCGATGGTGGCCGAGGCCAAGGCCATCGGCATCCCTCTTGGCGACGTGATCGGCCGTATCAAGGAGCTGGAGGCGCGATGAGGGTCGACGCGCACGACCTTGTGCTGCGCTACGGCGACGTCACGGCGCTCGACCGCATGAGCTTCTCCCTGGAGCCGGGGAAGATCTACGGGCTGCTCGGCCGCAACGGGTCGGGCAAGACGAGCCTGCTGTCGGTCCTCGCCGCCTTCCGCAAGCACTCCGAAGGCACCGTCCGCGTCGACGGCGCGCCGGTGTTCGAGAACCGGGACGTCACCCGGCGGGTCAGCCTGATCCGCGACACGGGCGAGACCGTCGACATCAGCTCGGCGGAGGACGCCCTGGAGTTCGCCAAGTGGCTGCGCCCCGACTGGGACGCCGCCCTGGCCGCCTCGCTGATGGACACCTTCGCCATCAACCCGAAGAAGGAGGTCAGCGGCATGTCCAAGGGCCAGCGGTCGGCGCTGGGCGTCATCGTGGGCCTGGCCGGGCGCGCGCCGCTGACCATGTTCGACGAGTCCTACCTCGGCATGGACGCGCCCGCCCGGCACGCCTTCTACGACGCGCTGCTCGCCGACTACATGGCCCACCCGCGGACGATCATCCTGTCGACCCACCTCATCGAGGAGGTCAGCTCCCTGTTCGAGGAGGTGCTGATCATCGACAGGGGCCGGCTGCTCGTCCAGGAGGAGGCCGAGACGCTGCTGTCCCGGGGGACGTCGGTGACCGGGCCGATCCTTCAGGTGGACGCCTTCACCGAGGGCATGACGGTGCTCGGCGCCAGGGAGCTCGGCCCCACCAAGTCGGCGATGGTGTACGGCCATCTCGACGACGTCCGGCGCAAGAGGGCCGTGGAGTCGGGACTCGACCTCGGGCCGATCGCCATGCAAGACCTGTTCGTCCACCTGACCGGAGGCCCCCGATGAGGTTTCCCAGCCGCCTGCTCGCCGCCAACATGTGGTTCGCCGTCATGCTGTGGGCCGGCTACCTCGTGCTCGTCACGGTCATCACGCTGGCGGTCGAGCTGTTCGGCGAGCTCAACCAGAGCGCCTGGGAGCAGGCCACCCAGCTCCCCCGCTGGTACGCGTTCTTCACCGGGGTCACCCTGGTCAGGCAGTTCCTGCCGCTCTACATCGCCCACGGGCAGACGCGCCGCGAGTTCGGCGCGCAGGCGGCGGTCACCGTGGCGCTGTTCGCGCCGTTCCTGTCCGCCCTGATCACGATCAGCTACCTGCTGGAGACGGCGCTCTACGGCCTTCTGGACCGGCCGCAGGTGATCTCCCAGGCCCACCTGTTCACCGAGCCGACCCAGGTGCCGCTCGTCTTCGCCGAGTACCTGCTGGAGTTCCTGGTCTGGATCATCGGGGGCTCGTTCATCGGCGCCGGCTTCTACCGGTGGGGGGCGGGCGGCCTGCTGACGATCCCGGTCGGGATCCTGCTGGCCGTGCTGGCCGAGACCGCCACCGGCGGCGAGCTGCGGCTGCCGCTCCTGCGGGTGATCGACCTGAACCTCTCGCCGTCGGCGGCGATGACCGCCGGGGTGGGGATCGGCGCCTTCGTGCTGGGCCTCGCGCTCACCTGGCCGCTGATCCGCGACGTGCCCCTGCGCAACAAGGCCTGACCGCGGCCGGGACGCGCACGGCGCCGCACCCACGGGGGCGCGGCGCCGTCTAGGGGCGTGCCGCCTGCGCTACCGGCGCTTCTCGATCTCCTCGGTGAGCTGCGGGACGACCTGGTTGAGGTCGCCCACCACCCCGAAGTCCGCCAGCTCGAAGATCGGCGCCTCCGGGTCCTTGTTGATCGCGACGATCGTCTTGGCGGTCTGCATGCCGGCCCGGTGCTGGATGGCGCCGGAGATGCCCGCCGCGATGTAGAGCTGCGGCGAGACCGTCTTGCCCGTCTGGCCCACCTGGAACTGGTGCGGGTACCAGCCGGCGTCGGTCGCGGCGCGGGAGGCGCCGACCGCGGCGCCGAGGCTGTCTGCCAGCCTCTCGATGACGGAGAAGTTCTCGGCGGAGCCGACCCCGCGACCGCCGGAGACCACGATCGCGGCCTCGGTCAGCTCCGGGCGCGCGCCCTTCTCCTCCTTGACGCGCTCCACCACCTTGGACACCTTGGCGGCGTCGGACACCGACACCGACACCGGCTCCTCGGCCGCCGCGCCCGTGGACGCCTCGGGGGTGGTGGCGTTGGGGCGCACCGCGAAGATCGGGGTGCCCCGGCCCACCTTGGACCTGACGTTGACGCCGCCGCCGAAGATCGACTGCTCGGCCACGAAGCCGTCGCCGAGGCCCACTGCGTCGGTGATGACACCCGAGCCGGTCTTGATCGCCAGGCGCCCGGCGACCTCCTTGCTCTCGGCGGTCGCGGCCACCAGGACCGCCGCCGGAGCGGCCGAGGAGACGAGCTGGGCCAGCAGCTCGGCCTTCGGCGCCACGAGGTAGTCGTGCAGGTCGGCGGCGTCGGCGACGTAGACCTTCTCGGCGCCGAACTCGGCCAGCCTGGCCTTGGCCTCGGCGGAGTAGCCGGGGCCGGCCCACACCGCGGACGGGGAGCCGAGCGAGCGCGCGAGCGTCAGCAGCTCCAGGGTGACCTTCTTGACCTCACCGTCGACGTGTTCGACGAGAACCAGGATCTCAGCCATCGGTCCCCCCTCCTTAGATGAACTTCTTCGACACGAGGAAGTCGGCGGCCTTGGAGCCGCCGTCGCCCTCGTCCTTGACGACGGTGCCGGCCGCGCGCGCCGGGGCGACGGCGAACTCCGCCACCTCGCTGCTCGCGCCGCCCAGGCCCACCACGGAGGCGTCGATCTCGGCGTCGGCGATGCCGAAGGTCTGCACCGGCTTCTTCTTGGCGGCCATGATGCCCTTGAAGGACGGGTAACGCGGCTCGTTGATCTTCTCGACCACCGAGATCACGGCGGGCAGCGTGGCCTGCACGCGGTCGAAGCCGTAGTCGGTGACCCGCTCGATCGTGATCGAGGAGCCGTCGATGTCGACCTTGCGGGCGAAGGTGAGCTGCGGCGTGCCGAGGCGCTCGGCCAGCATGGCGGCGAGCACGCCCATGCGCGCGTCGGTGGACTCCGAGCCGAGGATGACCAGGTCGAACCCGATCTTCTTCAGCGTCTGGGCCAGCGCGTGCGACGTGGACAGCGCGTCCGACCCGTGCAGGCCGTCGTCGACGACGTGGACGGCCTTGTCGGCGCCCATCGCCAGGGCCTTGCGGATGGTGTCGGTGGCCTTGGCCGGGCCCATGGTGAGCACCGTCACCTCGCCGCCGTGGGCCTCCTTGACCTTCAGCGCCTCTTCGACGGCGTATTCGCACAGCTCGTTGATGACGCCGTCGGCGGCGTCACGGTCGAGCGTCTTGTCATCGGACCTCAGCTTGCGCTCGGTCGCCGTGTCGGGGACCTGCTTCACGCAGACGACGATGTTCATGGCCGGTGGCCGACCTCCCGTTTCACAGGCGCCACCGCATCACTGGGCTGGCGCCGCTTCCTCGGCGCGTGCGCGCGGGGCACGCGCACGCATTGCGGACGGCTCCGGTGACCGGCACCGGGAGCCGCCATCAGACTGTCACGCGCCCGGGGGCACGGCGACGATCTGGACGACACGAGGCGGCCTCCGTGTGTCGGCGGCCGGCCCCTTTCCCACACCATTATGTTACCCGCTAGTAGCTTAGCGGCAAACCACGCGTACGCGGCACGCGAGACCCGCCACTCCTCACCATACAGAACATTGTTCCACTACCGGCCGGCGGGCCGGCGCCCGGCCCGCCCTCAGCCCGCGAAGGCGATCGTCACCAGGACGATCAGCACGGTGACCAGGGCGAGCAACAGCGTGGAAGGGCTGAACAGCGAGCTCAGCGCCGCGTACAACCCGACCGTACCCGCCGCCCCCGCGAGGTCGAACACCACCCGGGCCCGCTCCTTGGCGGCGACGCCGACCCCGGCGTCCACCACGACGCCGACGCCGTACGCGCCCAGGACGAGCAGCGTCAGCTCCGGGACGTACCGCTGGACCGCGGCGGCGGTCAGGCCGGTCACGATGCCCGTGCCCGCGACCCACCGCCGGTGCACCCGCCGGCGCTGCCGTACCCGGGCGTCCTCGGGCGGGCGTTCCTCGCGCCGGGCCGGGCGGGCCACCTGGGTGGCCTCCCCGTCGCCGTCGGACGGCGGGCGACGCCGCGGAGCGGGCACGACGGGCAGGTCGGCGCCCAGCCGCACGCACAGCCCCTCCGCCGTCGGGCGGGCGGCGGGGTCGCGGCTCAGGCAGTCGGGCACCAACGGGACCATCCATGACGGCAGGACGCCGAGGTCGGGCGCGTGGTGCACGACGCGGTAGGCCACCGCGGGCGCCGGCCCCGTGCCGAACGGGTGGCGTCCCGTCGCGGCGTAGGCGAGCGTGGCGCCCCAGGCGAACACGTCGGCCTCCGGCCCGGTGCGCCCGCCCTCCAGCACCTCCGGTGCCAGGTAGCCCGGCGTGCCCAGCACCGTGCCCGAGGTGGTCACCGACGCCGAGTCGAGCGCGTAGGCGATGCCGAAGTCGATGACGTTCGGCTCGCCGTCGGCCAGGATGACGTTGGCCGGCTTCAGGTCGCGGTGCACGATGCCGGCCGCGTGGATGGTCGCCAGCGCCTCGGCCAGGCCCCGCGCCAGCCGCCAGAGGTCGTCGCCGCGCAGCGGCCCATCGGCCGCCACCAGCGCGCCGAGCGCCCGGCCCTGCACGTACCGCGTCACCAGGTAGGGGCGGGTGCCCTCCATCGAGGCGTCCAGCACCTCGGCGATGTGCGGGCCGCGCACCCGGCGCATCGTCTCGACCTCGCGGGCCAGGCGGGCCAGCGCCGCCTGGTCGGAGGCGACCTGGGGGTGGAGCACCTTCACCGCCACCGTGCGCCCCTGGGGGTCGAGGGCGAGGTGGACCTCGCCGAACCCCCCGGCGCCCAGACGGGACAGAAGGCGGTAGGGGCCGAGCTGGCCGGCCGTCGGCACGCTCATGCGACTCCTTCCGGCGGTCCCCTCCATCGTGCACTACGAGGGTGCCGCGCGCACCGATCGTGAGGCCGGTGGTGGTGTCGCGCCGGATGGGCCGCCGGTCACCTGCCGAAGGTGAAGAAGCCGAAACCGTGCTTGCCCAGCAGGTCTTGGGCCAGGCCGCCGAGAAGACCGGTGACGCTGTCGCGCGCCGAGCGGCTGAGCGCGCTGATGGCCTCCGACGGCGGGCGCCACGGCACCCACGACGGCACGGCGTTCATGGCCGTCACCACGGCGAGGAAGGCGACGGTGCCGACGATGATCGTCACGACCATGCCCGCGCCCGGGCTGCGGATCACCGCGGTGAGCGTGCGCGCCACCGCCTTGCGCGGCGGGCCGCCACCCGGGAGCACGAACAGCCCGGCGACGAACGCCGCCGCGGCGTACGCGGCGGCGGTGTCGGCCCCCGACGACGACCCGTTGAAGCCGGCGAGGTAGTACAGCACTCCCCACACGCACAGCGCGAACATGCCGGCGAGCGGCGTGACCACGAGCGTCATGAGGCCGGCCTTCAACAGCGCCCACGGCGTGCCGAGCACGAGCAGCAGCGGGTCGCTCGCGCTGTTGCCCCGGATCGAGCGGCGCTGCGCCAGGTCGGCCCAGAGGTACTCCCCGACCCGCAGGCACAGCACGACCACGACCATCAGCGTGCCGACCAGCACGGGAAGCATGCGCGCGCCGGCCACCGCGACGACCAGCAGCAGCGCCGCCAGCACCGGGTGCCCGGCGCGGTAGCGCGGCCGGTCGGGCGCGGGCGGCCTGTGCTCCTGGTCGGGAGCGTAGGGACGGGCGTTCGCCGGCGGCCCCGCGACGCCCTGGGGCGGCCCGCTCGGCGGCGGCGGGGGGTACCCGGCCACCCGCTGGTCGGCGTAGGGCGCGGGCGGGTAGCGCCCGGGAGGCTGCCCGTACGGCGCCGCCGGCTCGCCCGGGCCCGGCTGGTAGGCGGGCGGCGGCGCGAACGCGGCCGGCTGCGACCGCTGCGCGTCCGCGCGGCGCCTGCGCTCGGGCTCGGCGTACAGCACCGGCGGCAGGATGTCGGAGTAGCTGTCCTCCGACACCGGCTTGGTGCGCCGGGTCGGCGGCAGGTCGCCGGGCGGCGCCGCCGCGCCGTTCAGCACGTGCGTGCGGTCGGGGCCGGAGTCGCCGGCGCCGGCCCGGGTGCCGTCGGGGACGCGCCCGTTGCCGTGCGGGGCGTCGAGCCTGCGGGTCTGGCCGCCCTGGTTCGGCGGGGGCGGCAGCTGGGAGGTCACGCTCGCGTCGAGCCCCCTCGCCATGGCCAGCAGGCCCTGCGCGTTGGGCCGGGCGCCGGGGTTGACGTTCAGGGCGGCGCGCAGCCAGGGGCGCAGCCAGGCGGGCGCCTTGTCGATGCTGGCCCGGCCCTCCATGATGTTGTAACAGACCATCTCGAAGGAGCCCGTGCCGAACGGCGGCTTGCCGGTGGCCCCGAAGAACACCGTGGCCGCCAGCGCGTGGACGTCGGCGGCCTGGGTGATCTCCTCGTCCCTGATGATCTCCGGGGCGAGGTAGCCGGGCGTGCCGACGAACATGCCGGTCTGGGTCAGCCGCGTCGCGTTGACCAGGTGCGCGATGCCGAAGTCGATGACCAGCGGGTCGCCGTCCACGATCATCACGTTGGCCGGCTTGAGGTCGCGGTGCACGACGTCGGCGGCGTGGATGGCGATCAGCGCCTCCGACAGCCCCCGCACCAGCCGTATGACGTCGTTCGCCGGCAGCGGGCCGTCGGTCAGGACGGTCTCCTCCAGCGTGCGGCCGGGCGCGAACCGCGTCACGATGTACGGCGTCGAGCCGGTGAGCTTGGCGTCCAGCACCTGGGCCACCCGCGGGCTGCGCACGCGGCGCATGGTCTCGACCTCGCGGGTGAGGCGGTCGCGGGCCTTGAGGTCGGCCGCGACATGGCGGTGGAGCACCTTGACGGCGACCTCCCTGCCCTCCTCGTCCAGGCCGAGGTGGACGACGCCCATGCCGCCCTCGCCGAGCCGGCGCAAAAGCCGGTAAGGACCGAGTTCGCGCAGCGTGTCGGGCACGGTATCCCCCGTCATCCTGCCTTCCTCCGAAGGCCTTCCAGTTGTTCGATCCAGTAGCTCACGTCCAGTGGACTCCACACTGCATCGCCCGCGGGCCCGACGAGCGTGCTGACCGCGTACAACACGGCCAGCGCCGCCACGAGCCCGATGCTGGCGACGAACGTGAAGGCCATGCCCTTCGACGGTAACGCGGCGGCGAGGGTCCGGCGCATCTGACGGCCGGGGCCCTCGACGCCGGGCCCGGCACAGACGATCCACAAGGACACGGCGACTCCCCAGCTCAGGGCGGTGCTCGTCGGCACCCGATCGACCAGGAAGGTCAGCACCAGCGCCACCGGCACGCCCAGGATGAGCGCGTAGGGCAGCAGCCCCACGGTGACGGCCAGCGACTTCAGCATCGCCCCGGGGCGCCCCGCCACGCGCAGGACGTCCGAGGCGCGCGGGGCGCCCATGCCGGGGCCGGCGAGGTCGGCGGCCCGCAGCAGCACGACCGCGGGCAGCACGAGCGCGGCGGTCAGCACCGGCGCCAGAAGGGCCGCGCCGACCGCGACGACCAGCACGAGCGCGCCCGCGACGCCGTACACCGGCGAGCCCTCGGGCAGCTCCCTGGCGACGGGCGGGGAGTACCCGGGCGTGGCCTCCGGCGGCAGGTGGACGGTGGGCACGTACGGCGGCGCGGCGGGGTGGCGCACGTGCGGGGTCTTCTCGAAGATCTCGGGGGCCTGCTCGAACAACGCCTGGTTGTGCGGCCGCACCGGCGGCGCCGCGGGGGAGGGGTCGAGCCCGTGCGCGACCGGCGGCATCGGCGGCGGCGGGGTCGCCGTCCCCGGCTCCGGCCGGGCGGGGGTGGCCCGGTAGAGCTTGGCGTCCCGCTCGACGCCCGCCAGCTCCTCCGGCCTGACCCGCCGGGTGGGCACCTCGCCCTGGTCGAGCGGCGCCGGCTCGGCGGCCTTCCACGGCTGGGAGGAGGACGGCGGGGCGTAGCGCGTGGGGATCTCCCCCTCGGCCGGCGAGGCCGCGGGGCTCTCGGGCGAGGCGGGCGGGGTGTGCCGGGTGGGGATGTCGGCCTCCGGGCGCCCGGCGGCCGGGGTCAGGTCGGACGGCGGCACGCGCTCGCGTCCCCCGGCGGCCCGCAGCTCGTCGCCGGTGACCCGCACGGTCGGCCACGGCTCCTCGCCCCCCGCCTTGGGCGGGGCGTCGCCGAGCAGCGAGACGAACTCCTCCGAGGCGGCGGGTGCGGCGGGGCGGGGCGGCGGCGTGCCGGTGCCCGGGACGTCGGCGACCTCCGGCACGCCGGAGACGTCGGGCACCGTCAGGGCCTCGTCGGGCCGCACCGGACGGCCCTGCGCGGTGCGCGAGGGCGGCGCGATGAGGGCCAGCCGCGCGGCGAGCTCGGCCGCGCTGGGGCGCTTGGCGGGGTCGCGCGAGAAGGCGGCGCGCAGCAGCGGCCGCAGCACCGGCGGCGCGGCGTCGACGTTGGCCCGGCCCGCGGTGATGTTGTAGAAGACCATCTCCAGCGTGCCCTTGCCGAACGGCGGCAGCCCGGTGGCGGCGAACAGCATGGTGCCGGCCCAGGCGTGCACGTCGACCTCAGGGCCCGCCTCGTGGCCCTCGATGATCTCGGGCGCGAGGTAGCCGGGGGTGCCGATGAACATGCCGGTCTGGGTCAGGCGGGTGGCGTCCACGGCCTGCGCGATGCCGAAGTCGATGAGGACGGGCTCCCCGTCGAGCAACAGGACGTTTCCGGGCTTGAGGTCGCGGTGGATCACGCCGGTCGCGTGCACCGCCGCCAGGGCCTCGGCCACGCCGCGCGCCACCCGCAGCAGGCCCTCGACCCGCAGCGGGCCCTTCTGCTTGACGGTGTCGTCCAGGGGCATGCCCGGGACGTAACGGGTCACGATGTAGGGCCGGCTGCCGGTCACGTCGGCGTCGACGACCTCGGCGATGTACCTGCTGCGCACTCGGCGCATGGTCTCGACCTCGCGCGAGAGCCGCCTGCGCGCGACGTCGTCCCCCGCGACCTCGCCGCGCAGGACCTTGACGGCGACCTGCCTGCCCTGGGAGTCGAGCGCGAGGTGCACCACGCCCATGCCGCCCTCGCCCAGCCGCCGGAGCAGCCGGTAGGGACCCAATCGGTCGTGCTGGTTCATCTGTTCTCCGACGGTGCCCCGGCACTCGTGGCCGGTCGGAAGCGCCTTGCTCTTATGGTCACATTTCGCTCACTGTGCGCAACGGCCGTGCCGCGCGGAACGGGCCCGGCGATGACGGCTCGGGGAACCTCGCCCGGCATGTCAGGGCGACCCCCGTCGCCACCGCGCCCGCCCCCCGGCGGGCCACCGGGCTGCGCGCGACCACGAGAGCGGCACGCGGACGCGCCCGCGATCCTTGACGGCACGTAGCACCATACCGGCTTAAACCCCGCCCATGAGTGAACCAAGAGGCCACATTCCCACTCGGTACAACGGTCGAACCCGCCCCAAGGGTTTCCCAAAGGCAGAGGGTTCGTCGAGCGGCGCACGTCACAGCGCCAGGGATACCACCTCGGCGGACTTCAGCCGCGAGAGCGCCTCACCGGCGAGCGCCAACTTGGAGCCCCGGATTCCGCTGCCGATCACGACGAACGGCCGGCGGGTCACCTCGGTGTCGACCAGCACCGGCCAGTCGCCCGGCAGGCCGAGCGGGGTGATGCCGCCGTACTCCATGCCCGTCGACTCCACGGCCTCCGCCTGCGGGGCGAACGACGCCTTGCGGGCGTCCAGATGGCGGCGGACGACGCCGTTGACGTCCGCGCGCATGGTGGCCAGCACCAGCACCGCCGCGTGGCGGGTCTCTCCGCCGCGCCTGGCCGCGACGATCACGCAGTTGGCCGAGTCGTCCATGCCGACGCCGTACCGCTCGCAGAACGCCGCCGTGTCGGCCAGGGCGGGATCGATGGGGGCCACCGCGACGTCCTCGGCCATGGTCTCCAGGGCGCGGGTCACCGGGGCCGCGAGCAGGTCGGGCCGGCCCTTCGCGGGCTCCCATTCGAGCGTGCCCAGCCTCATGGGGTCACCCCTCCTTCAGTACGCGGTGATGGAGCTCGGTCACCACCTTACGGGCGGACTCGAAGGCGCCCGCCTGCCAGGCGATCAGGTGGGTGAGCCAGTCACCCGCGAAGTACACCCGCCCGGCGGGGCGTTGCAGCACCGAGAACGCCTCCATGGACGGCCAGCGCACCCACGCGCCCTCGATGTGCGGCTGCCGCCGCCAGGCCACCGAGGCGCTGGCCACGACCTCCTCGCCGTACCTGGCGCCGTGCACCTCGCCTCCCAGGGCCACGGCCCGGCGCACGCGCTCGCGGTGCGACATGACGTCGTACCGCTCGGCCGGCGGGCCGGTGTTGTAGTAGCCGACGATCAGGCCGCGCTGGGTGTGGTAGCCGTAGGAGGGGTACCAGATGTGGCCGACGTCCAGGTCGGTCTCGGTGGCGCCGCCGTACAGGCGGTCCTCGATCTCCCACCACCGGGTGCCGTACTCCAGCCCGAGCTTGCCCGCCGACATCGGGATCGGGGTGGCGAGCGCGGCCGTGACGCCGGCGCCGAGGTTGCCCGGGATCCTGGCCATCAGGTGCGGCGGCAGGGTGGCCACGCAGTAGTCGGCCTTCAGCGGGGCGCCGCCCTCGATGGCCACCTCCACGCCGCCGGGGCGGTCGGTGATCCCGGTGACGCGGGTGCCGGTGCGGACGCGCCCGGCGCCCACCTTCCCGACCAGGGCGGTCACGATGGCGTCCATGCCGCCGACCGGCTGGAACATCGGGTTGGCCTGCTCGTAGCCGGCGTCCATCGTGAGCATCCGGCCGAGCCCGAGGCCGAGGACGTCGCTCAGCGCGGGCGGCGGGCCCAGCTCGGTGCCGGGCGCCACCCCGGGGTCGACGCGGAACCCGCGCCGCTCGCCGCCGGTGTAGGAGTGCGCGGCGCCGATGTCCCCGAAGTCGGACAGGAAGTCCAGCAGGAGCGCCTTGTCGTCGCCGGTGAGGCGCGCGTCGAGCGCCCCGGCGTCGGTGGCCTTGGCCAGCAGCTCGGAGATGTACCCGTGGGCGTCCGCGCGGGCGGTGCGCAGGCGGGTCCTGGTGCCGGAGGTGTAGACGTAGGCGTTGGCGTTGGAGTTGACGAACACCTCCAGCGGCACGCCCAGCTCGCGGCAGTAGTCGAGCGTCACCATCCACTGGGCGATGCGCGCCGGGCCGGCGTTGAAGTACGTGCCGTCGCCGAAGGTCACCCTCTGGGTCTCGCCCGCCGCGGCCGACGGGGTCGCCCCCGCGCCCGGGGCGCCCAGCTCGGTGACGGTGTCGCCGCCGCGCAGGGTCAGCGTGCGCCCGCCGACCCGGTCGCGGGCCTCCAGCAGCGTGCAGTCGTAACCGGCCTTGCCCAGCTCGTACGCGACCGCGAGGCCGGTCACGCCCGCCCCGAGCACCAGCACGGTGGCCGGCGCGCCGCCGCCCCCGCCGCCACCGCGCAGGGAGAAGTCGGAGCGGCTGGGCGGGGCGTACGGCGTCGGCGCCCCGGCCCCGGCCGAGGGCCGCACCGGCGCGGTCTCCCGGGTGGGGGCGAGCCCGAGCACGCCCATCGCCGCGTACATGGCGCCCGCGCCGCCGGCCGCGCCGATGCCGGCCAGCAGCGACCGGCGTGTGAGCGTGGCGCGCCGCGATG
This sequence comes from Sphaerisporangium sp. TRM90804, assembly GCF_029846175.1. Classification (GTDB taxonomy): domain Bacteria; phylum Actinomycetota; class Actinomycetes; order Streptosporangiales; family Streptosporangiaceae; genus Sphaerisporangium. The sequence goes on from NZ_JARWAC010000015.1 coordinate 259,889, forward strand.
ATCCGTCGTCCACGGGCGTCAGCCGTAGACGCCCGAGCCGCAGGCCACGTGGCCCGCGATCGTGGCGTAGACGCCGAGCAGGCCCATGATGTCGCGGTAGTCGTCGGTGGTGAACTCGGTGTGGCGCGGCCCGGCCTGCCGGGTGCCGGGAACCAGGGCGCAGCCGGAGGCGATGGCCGTGGAGTTCCACTCGACGCCCAGGGTGAACGGCGGCGCGACCTCGTAGGGCCGCAGGTCGGCGAGGCGGTTGAGCGCGCGGGCCGTCCCCTCGCGGATGAGCCGCTGGGCGACGCTCGGCGTCAGCAGCTCGGCGGCGAAGCGGTCGACGCCCTTCTTGACCGCGACGGTCTCGACGTCGCCCAGCAGCGACCGGGCCTCCTCGCACACGGCCTCGTCGCCGGTGACCAGCGCGACCGGCACGCCGTAGAACCCGGCGAACGCGGCCACCAGCCGGGTCTCGCCGCAGACCTCGCCGTTGAGGTAGACGTTCTGGATCTCCTTGCCCATCCACGTGTGGTTGAGCACGCCGTGCTGGACGCCCGCGCGGGCGTGGTAGCCGGCGAAGACGGCGGCCTGGAAGTCGCCGGACAGCCCCTGGGCCATGCGCATGGGCTTGCCGGGCCCCCGGATGAGCGACGCGCGCGGGTCGAGCAGGTCGACGCGGAGGTTCTTGGTGGAGCCGTGGGCGTCGTTGACCACCACGGCGGTGCCGCCCGCCTCGAACGCGCCGGCGATGACGGCGTTGGCGTCGGCGGTCATCAGCTCACAGCCGCGCTCGTAGCCGCGGCCCCCGGCGTGCATCTCCTCGGGGTCGGTGAGCCCGGTCACGCCCTCCATGTCGACCGACACGTAAATCCTCATCGACGTCCCCAGCTCTCCACCCGTTCCGTGTCCGCCGCCTCCATGGACCCGAACGTGCCGGACATGAATGCCTCGATCTCCTTGCGCCAGGGCTCGGGGACCTCCTCGACGGCCGGAGGGTAGCACCGCTCCAGCCACCGGGTTGACTCCGGCGTCGCCTGGAGGTGCTCGGCCGCCCTGGCGAACGGCGTGGTCTCGATGCCGGGCACGTGCGCGCACCCGTATTCGATCATCTCCTGGCCGCCGTAGGGCGGGGGCTGCTGCCACTTCGCGGCCACCGGCCGGTCGGCGGTGATCGCGGTTCGCAGGGGGCGCCGTTCGACGGCGGCCTGGATGAGCTCCTTGTACAGGCATTTGCCGCATCGGCCGCACGGCCCCTGGCCGTCGCCGCGCAGACACCAGCGTACCTGCTCCCTGAGCGGCGAACCGAGCGCCAGCTTCATGGTCATCGCCTCGCTGATCCCCCCGGCGGGCAGGACGAGCGGCAGGCCGGCGGCGGCGAACAGGCGGCCCCAGCGGCCCGCGCCCGACCACATGGGGTTGTCGGGGGTGTAGCGGTGGACGTACCGGCCGCCGCCCAGCCAGCGCGAGCCCAGCTCGTAGCCGAGCGCCACGCCGCCGAGGTCCAGCGGGCCGGCCAGCAGGACGGCGCCGGCCATGACCGCGTGGTGCTCGGGGTACCCCGGCCGCGGGTGGCGCAGCAGGAACTCCAGGTCGGACTGGACGACGGTCACGTCCCTGCCCGTCTGGCGGGCCAGGGCGGCGAGCACGTCGGAGCGGTAGTGCGTCCACCGGTTGGGAACGCGGGGGTGCGGTGTCCGCTGGAAGTGGACCAGCGGGGCGTCCGGCAGGATCGTCGCGACGGCGGCCGAGTCGGCGCCGCCGCTGTAGGAGATCGCCAGCCGCCCGCCCGCCCGGGGCGACTCCCCCACCGGCCCGGCGTCCACCCCCCAGCCGTCGTGGAAGGCGGCGGCCAGCGCGTGCGAGATGGGCCGGTCGAACAGGACGCGGCCCTTGGTCCACGGCGCGGCCACCGTCCAGGCGGCCAGCGCGAGCAGGTCGGGATGGACCTCGCCCCCGGCCAGGTGCGCCGGCGGCCGGATGTGGCAGGTGTCGGTGGCCAGCTCCACCCGCTGCCCGTCCGTGACGACCCCGGTGAGCCCCTCCCCCGCGTCGAGCCGCAGCCGCAGCCGCCAGACCCCGTCCTCCGACGTCCAGGTGATCCTCATGCCTGCTCGCGCCCGCCCTCGGCGACCGTCGTGACCCCGGCGTCGGCGATCTCCTCACGCCCGGCGTCGGCGACCTTCTTACGTCCCCCGGCCACCTTGCGCCCACCGGCGGCCTTGGCGGGCTCGGCGGCCTTGGGACCGGCCGCGACCCTGCGCCCCCGGGTGACCTTGGGCTTACCGGCGACCTTGGGCTCGTCGGCCGCCTTGGGCTCCCCAGCGGTCTTGAGCTCGTCAGTCGCCTTGGGCTCGTCGGCGGCCGCGTCGCGACCGGACTCGTCGCGACCGGACTCGGCGGCCCGCTCGCCACCGCCCGCCGCCCGCTCCCGGCCGTCGTCGACGGCCTGCCAGAGCAGGACCTCCGCCTGCAGGAGATGGTCGACGGCCGACGCCGTCTCGGCCGCCAGCCGATGCGCCTCCTCCGCCTTCGCGCCCACGGCCGGATCCGGCGCCGGCGCCGTCCCGGCCGCCGCGACCCGCCGCCGAAGCTGCTCCACCTCACGCCGCAGCGCCGTCATGTCCCGCTTGAGTGCCTGAACCTCCCACAGGGCGTCCTTGAGATCACCCCGGTGGTCGCCCCTGGTGACGTACCGAAGGTCGAACCGCTTGAAGAGGGCCTGCCGGACGCGCGAGGGCGCCAGCATCCGCATGACCAACCGCGCCATGAGCGGTCACTTTACCGGGAGAAAGGATCTAACTCTGGCCATAGGGCGATTCCAGGCATGTCACCTTCCAAACCATCCGCCGGACGCGACGGTGAAGGGCGCCATCCGTCCGGCTGAGCACACGGGGACCCTTCTCCTCCCGAACCTCGGACCTCGGACCTCCGCCCACGATCTTCGGCAGATCTGAGGGGTGACCTACGGCAGATCGAAAGCGCCCGTGGGCACCCCTCGCGTCAAGATGCGATCGGTCGGGGGTGGGTGTCAGCCACCGTGGAAGAGCCTGCCGGACGCGCGGGCGCCGGCATCGGCATCGGCATCGGCATCGGCATGACCGGACGCGCCCTGAGCGCTCACCTCAACGCCCCGCCGGGCGATCGGCGGAGCACAGCTCGTCGAGCCGCTCCAGGGTGCTCGTCATGCTCGTGATCCACCAGGCGCGGCCGTCGTGCATCTCGGCGCGTTTGCCCTCGGGCAGGCGGGATCCGTCGAAGATCTCCGTCACGATCGTCGCCCCGGCGCCGTCGGGGGCCAGGTCGAAGATCCACCGATGCCCCCACCGGGACTCCGCCGCGGACTCGTCGGGATGGCCGCGACCCGGTTTCGGCTCCCAGCCCACCCGCCGGCCGGCCTCGTACTCCACGACGTGGTTGTTCATCTCGTAGTCGCCGTGCCGGTCGTTGTGCATCCTCATGACGAAGACGTCGCCGACGGCCGAGACCACCGCGTCGGTGACGGCCCCCCGCAGCATGCCGGAACCATCGAGGTCGAGATGCCTGCGCGGATCCGTCAGGACCCGGAAGATCTCGGCCGCCGGCGCCTCGACCCGCCGGGACACCGCCACCGGCTCGCCTATCTCGCCCACCATCAGCACCCCTCACCTGTCACGCCGCACGACTCGGCACCGTGCCGGATGCTACGCCGAAGGTGCGACAGAACGGCCGCTCCGGCCGGTGATCGGCGACGGTCCCCGGCGTCCGCGGGCGCCGTCCTGGGTCAGCGGCCGGTGAAGGTGGGCTTGGTCTTCTCGGTGAAGGCCTTCAGGCCGGCCCGGGCGTCCTCGGTGGCGAAGAGGCCGGAGAAGTGCAGGCGTTCGATCTCCAGGGCGGTGGCGAGGTCGGCGTCGAGGCCGTCGTCGATGGCCCGCTTGGCGGCGCGCAGGGCCAGGGAGGGGCCCTCGGCGAAGCGGGACGCCAGGGACACGGCCTCCTCGTAGACCTGCTCGTCGGGGACCACGCGGTCGACCAGGCCGATGGCGAGCGCCTCTGCGGCGTCGACGTGGCGGCCGGTGTAGATCAGGTCCTTGGCGCGGGCGGGGCCGACCAGGCGGGGCAGGCGCTGGGTGCCGCCCGCGCCGGGGATGATGCCCAGGGCGATCTCGGGCTGGCCGAGCCGGGCGCCCTCGCCGGCCAGGCGGAAGTCGGCGCACAGGGCCAGCTCGCAGCCGCCGCCCAGGGCGTAGCCGGTGATCGCGGCGACCACGGGCTTGCCGATCGCGGCCACGGCGGTGAAGCACTCCTGGAGGCGGGCCGAGCGCACCGACATCTCGGCGTACGACATGTCGGCCATCTCCTTGACGTCCACCCCGGCGGCGAACACCCGCTCCCCGCCGTACAGCACGACGGCCCGCACCCCCGGGTCGGCGTCCACCTCGCGTGCCGCGGCGAGCAGCTCCTCCTGCACCTGGATGCTGAGCGCGTTCATCTTGGGCCGGTCCAGCCGGACGGTGGCCACCCCGCCGGCGGCCTCGACACGCACGAACTCCCCCATCACGCCCTCCTCGGCTGCCACGACACCGCGATCACCGCGGCGCGGGGACCACCCTAGCGGCCGTGCCGCGCCTCCCTTCGAAGCCCGGGACGCGCTAGCGGGCGGCGCGGTCGAGGAGTTCGCGGATGAGGGAGACGACCTCGGCGGGTGAGAACTCCATGGCGTTCTCGCCGACGCTGACCTCGAAGGCGCATCGGGTGGGGTCCGGTGAGGTGCGCAGGCGGGGGAACAGCTGGGTGCCGTGCTCGGCGATCATGGCGGCGCCGGCGCGCTCGACGGCGGCGCGGGGGGCGGGGAGGTGGACGTGGAACATCGGGGCCTGCGGCGGGTCGGGCCAGGCGAGGGCCGCGCCGTCGGCGTTGATCGCCGCCGCGAGCGCCACGGCGTGGTCGCGGAACTCCGGCATGCGCGGGACGAGCGTGTCGAGCCCGGTCAGGGCCGCCAGGGCGAGCGGCCACGCGTCGTGGACGTTGCCGCCGAGCCTCGTGCGCCACGTCGCCGCCTCGCGGAGCATCGGCACGTCGCCGGCGAGCACCGCGCCTCGGACGCCCTGCAGGCTCTTGTAGAGCGACACGTACACCGAGTCGAACAGCCCGGCGATCTCCTCCAGCGGGCGCCGGTAGTAGGCCTGCGCCTCGAACACCCGGGCTCCGTCGAGGTGGGCCGCCGCTCCCCCGGCGCGCACCTCGGCGACCTGGGCGACCAGGTCGTGCCATTCGGGCAGCAGGCCGCCGATGTCGCGCTGCGGCAGCTCCCACACGACCGCCGCCAGCGGCTCGCCGATGAGGGCCAGGTCGGCGGCGGTCATCAGCTCGTGCCGGTCGCCGGCGGGGTGGAACCGCAGGCCGTGCACGATCGCGTACCCGCGCCGCTCCCAGACGTCCAGGTGGGTCTGGGGGTGGGCGGCGAACGCCTCGCGGCCGCGGCGCGCGGCGTGGACGCGCAGGGCGACCTGCTGCGCCATCGTCCCGGTGGGGAAGAACAGCGCGGCCTGCGTGCCCAGCATCTCGGCGAGCCGCCGCTCCAGCCGCGCCACCGGCCCGCGCGGGCCGTCCGGCGGGGTGCCGGGCTCGACGCGCTCCAGCATCTGGCGCAGCACGACCTCCGGCATCCGCCGCATCGGCGCGTGCAGGAACAGGGATCGTGTGATCCGGGCGCCGCCGCCGGCGTTCGATGGTGTCACGAGGGCAACATGCCATCGCCGCCATTGAGTGGCAAGTGCCAACCACTGGCGGCAACGGCCCGCTCACAGCGAGCGCGAGGGCGCGAGAGCGAGCCGCCGACACGCGGACGGTGAGGACGGCGCCCGGCGATGGCGAACGGCCGCGGGCCGGCGGCGAGCGCCCGGGCCGGCGTCACCGGCCGGCTCAGAGCGAGCGGTGGCGGGGTGACGGCACCTGCTCGGTCACGGCGCCACCGGCCGGATCACAGGGAGCGCAGGGAGTGGCGGGCGGCGGCGCGGGCGGCGGTCGCGCGGGCGGCGGCGGTGTGGGCGATGACGCCGCGGTACACCCGCTCGTACCCCGCGGCCATGGCGGCCGCGTCGAAGCAGCGCTCGACGTGGGCGCGGCTGTCGCGGGGGCGCAGGCGCCCCACCTCCTCGATCGCGGCCGGCAGCTCGGACGGGGCGCGGCGGATGAACCCGGTGACGCCGTCGGCGACCACCTCGGGAACCGAGCCGCGCCCCAGGGCCACCACGGGCGTGCCGCAGGCCATCGCCTCGATCATGACCATGCCGAACGGCTCGTGCCAGGTGATCGGGAACACCAGGCACCGCGCGTCGGCCATCAGCTCCGCCTTGCGCGCCCGGTCGGCCTCGCCCTCGTACCGGGCGTCGGGGCCCAGGCGGGGTCGCACGTACTGCTCGAAGTAGGCGTGCTCGGACGGCTCGACGAGCTTGCCCGCCAGCACGATGCGGCGGCCCGCCGCACGGGCGGCGTCGATGGCCAGGTGCGCCCCCTTGTCGGCGGAGAACCTGCCCACCCACAGCACCCAGTCCTCCTTGCGCTCGCGGAACGGGTACGTCCGGGTGTCGACGGCGTTGTACACCTGCCCCGCCCAGTTCAGGTCGGGCGCGAAGATCCGCTGGGCCAGCGAGATGGACACCAGCGACACCGCGCCCCCGACGGCCCGGTAGTAGGCGCCCAGCTCGCCGTCGACCGTCCCGTGGCAGGTGGCCACGGTCGGGACGGCCCTGCCCGCGGCGGTGAGCGGGCCGCAGAGCGTGTGGTCGTGCACGACGTCGACCTCCAGCCCCTCCAGCAGGCGGGACGCCATCGCGGTGTGCAGGGCCTCGGGCATCGGCTCGCCGATCCGCTCGGACGGCGCCCGCTCGTAGGTGCGCAGGAAGGGCACTCCGGCGGCGGTCCTGCCCGCGCCGATCAGCGTGACGTGGTGCCCGAGCCGGTCGAGGCCGCCGACCAGGTCGTAGAGCACCGCCTCGATGCCCCCGTAACCGGCCGGCGGGATGTCCGCCCACGGCGGCGCCACCATCGCGATGCGCAGCGGGCCGGTGTGCCCGGCGCCGTCGTCCGCGGGCCGCGGCCCGGACAGGTCCACCGAAACGGTCATCTCTGCACCCACCTCCGGGCGGCACGGCGTCCTGGGCCCTTCGGCGGGCCGGTGACGATCATCGGCCCGGCTCCGGAGCCGTGAGGTCGCCCGGCGGGCGCGGTTCGTTGATCACTTCGAGGCCGGGCGGCAGCCCGTGGACGACCGCCGTGGCGTCCCCGTCCCGGACCTTCACCACGAGCCGGGCCCCGCCCACCGCCAGGTTGGAGATCTGAAGCAGGCCCATCCCCCTGGGCAGGGCCGGCGCGATCCAGAGCTTGCCGTAGGGCACCCACGGGTCGAAGCGCAGCAGCGAGCGGACGAGCTGGATCGGGGAGGCCGCGGCCCACGCCTGCGGCGAGCAGGACGTCGGGTAGGGGATGGGGGCGGGGAACTCCCCGCGGTCGAAGCCGCAGAACAGCTCGGGGAGCCGCCCGCCGGAGGCCTGCGCGGCCTCCAGCAGTCCCTCGGCGACCCGCTGGGCCTCCGCCACGAAGCCATAGCGCATCAGGCCCGCAGCCACCAGGGCGTTGTCGTGCGGCCACACCGACCCGTTGTGGTAGCTCATGGGGTTGTAGGCGCCCATGTCGGTGGCCAGGGTGCGCACGCCGTACCCGCTGAACATCTGGGGCGAGAGCAGGTGCTCGGCCACCCGGGAGGCCCTGTCCTCCTCGACGATGCCGGTCCACAGGCAGTGCCCCATGTTGGAGGCCAGCGAGTCGATGCACCGGCCCTCCCCGTCCAGGCCCAGCGCGTAGTAGCCGCGGTCGGGGAGCCAGAACCGCTCGTTGAACGCCTCACGCAGGACGGCGGCGCGCTTCTCGCACCGCCGCCAGGTGTGCGTGTCGCCCAGCTCGTGGGCGAGCTGGGCGCGCGCGATGTAGGCCGCGTAGGCGTAGCCCTGCGCCTCGGCCAGCGCGATCGGAGCCTTGGCCAGGCTGCCGTCGGCGTAGGTGACGCCGTCGTGGGAGTCCTTCCAGCCCTGGTTGATCAGCCCGCGGTCGGTCTTGCGCCGGTAGGACAGGAAGCCGTCGTTCCGGCTGCCGTAGTCCTCCATCCACTCCAGAGCCGCGTCGGCGTGCGGCAGCAGGCGGCGCACGTCCTCGTCGGCCAGGCCCCAGCGGCGCAGCTCGCCGAGCAGCATGACGAACAGCGGCGTGGAGTCGACCGACCCGTAGTAGGGCTGCCCGCCGGGGAAGAGCGGCGAGGCCGGGTGCACGCCGAACCGCAGCTCGTGCAGGATCTTGCCGGGCTCCTCCTCGGTGAGCAGGTTGACCTTGGTGCCCTGCAGTCCGGCCAGGCGGCGCAGCGTGCCCAGAGCCATGGTCTGGTCCAGTGGCAGCGCCATCCACGAGGTGAGCAGGGAGTCTCGCCCGAACAGCGTCATGAACCACGGGGCGCCGGCGGCGATGCTGGGCAGTTCGCCGGGGCGGTCGGGGTCGAACAGGCGCAGGCTGCCGAGGTCGATCCTGGACCGGCGCAGCGTCTGCGCCAGGGCGGCGTCGGTGGTGCTGATGCCCGGGCTGGCGCGCATCCACTCGGCCAGGCGCATGGCCGGCTCGGCCCGCTCCGGCGGGTGCAGGGTGGAGAACCAGGCCGTGCCCTCCTGGCCGTCCAGGATGGGGTTGATCTGCAGGGTGACCCGCCACTCGGCGTGCGCGTCCACGACGGTCTCGAAGCTGAGCATCCCGGGCATGGTGGTGAACGTCGCCTCGCCGTGCTCGGCGATGAGCCGCGAGCCCCGCGACCGGCTCGCCGAGTAGATCCGCAGGCCCGTCCGGTCGAGCACGGTCTCGATGTCCGGGGCGTGCTGGATGCGGTGGGCCTTCACCTCGAACAGGTCGGCGAGGTCGGTGGCGACCAGCAGGGTCAGCACGCATCCGGCGGCCTCGTCGGCGAGGTTGCGCAAGGTGACGTCCTCGCGGAGCCCTCCCCCGACGTACCTGTCCCTGACCACGAGCATGGTGCTGTCGGCCCGGCCCGGGCGCGGCGGGGTGCGGCCCAGGAAGGTGGCGTGGTAGGGCGCGCCCGGGAGGATCTTCATGATCTCCATCGGGGCGTCGTCGACGCGCAGCTCCCAGCGCGACATCAGCCGGGTGTCGGCGTAGTAGAGGCCCTGGGCGCCCCCGGTCAGGATGTCGCCGTTCTCCTCGCAGACGCAGAACGACCCGCCCTCGACCAGCGTCGTGGTGCTCTCCCCGAGCGTGTCGGGCTGCCCCTGGAAGGTCCAGCCACCCATGATCGGATCACGCTCCCCCTGGGATGGATTCTCCCGGGAGCCTTGCCCCGTGGACGGCAGGACCATTCGAGGCACGACGTGGCCATTAGCCGGTTTTGACCTGTTCGTCGTAACCGCCGGGCCCGCCCGCCGCGCGCGAACACCGCGGCGGCCGGGCCCGAAGGCGCCGGCCGCCGCGGCCCGGGGCTACCGGAGGGTGCCGTTGGTCATTCCGACGGGCTCCTCGGGGAGCGTGAGCAGGCCCAGCTCGGCGGGCGAGGACATCAGCTCGTGCGAGGGCACCACGCGAACGGTGTATCCGAACGCGCCGGTGCGGTCGAGCGGCACGATGCCGGTGTAGACGGCCCGCCCGTCGTCGCCCACCGTGTCGACCGCGAGCGTGAGGTAGGAGGGCCCCACCAGCTCGTCGTGCAGCCCCACCTTGCCGTAGGCGGCCTGCACGCTGAGGTCGTCCGGCGACAGCTCGCCGAGCGCGATCGTGGCGCGCACCTCGACGGCCGCGCCGAGCTGCGGGGTGTCCCCGATGCCCGACGCCTCGATGTGCTCGACCCGCACCCCCGGCCACGCGCGGGTGACGCGCAGCTTCCAGGCCGCGAACTCGCGGGCGCGGGTGTGGTCGGCCTTGGACAGCTCGCGGGCCGAGCCCGCGGCCGGGGCGTAGAGGTCGACGACGTAGTCGCGGAGCATGCGGCCGGCCAGCACCTTCGGGCCGAGCGAGCTGAGGGTGTGCTTGACCATGTCGAGCCAGCGGCGCGGCAGGTCGCCGTTGCCCGCCCGGTCGTAGAAGCGGTCGGCGACCTCACGCTCGATGAGGTCGTACAGCGCGGTGGCCTCCAGGTCGTCACGGCGGTCGGGGTCCTCCACGCCGTCGGCGGTGGGGATGGCCCAGCCGTTGTTGCCGTCGTACCACTCGTCCCACCAGCCGTCCCTGATGGACAGGTTCAGGCCGCCGTTGAGCGCGGCCTTCATGCCGGAGGTGCCGCACGCCTCCAGCGGGCGCAGCGGGTTGTTCATCCAGACGTCGCAGCCCTGGACCATGAGCTGCCCGAGGTGCATGTCGTAGTCGGGCAGGAAGACGATGCGGTGCCGCACGTCCTCGCGGTCGGCGAACTTCACGATCTGCTGGATCAGTTTCTTGCCGCCCTCGTCGGCCGGGTGGGCCTTGCCGGCGATCACGATCTGCACGGGCTTGGCGGGGTCGAGCAGCAGCGACTTCAGCCGGTCGGGGTCCTTCAGCATCAGCGTGAGGCGCTTGTAGGACGGGACGCGGCGGGCGAAGCCGAACGTGAGCACGTTCGGGTCGAGGGCGTCGTCGATCCAGCCCAGCTCGGCGGTGGAGGCGCCGCGCGCCCGCCACGACTGGCGCAGCCGCTCGCGGGCCCCGTCCACCAGGGCCTGGCGCAGACGGCCGCGGATGCCCCAGATGTCCTCGTCGGAGAGCTTCTGGACCCCTTCCCAGCCCTGGGCCTTCTCGATCAGCGAGGGGAGCTCCTTGCCTGCGAGCTCCATGACCTCGCGCGCCACCCAGGTGGGGGCGTGCACGCCGTTGGTGATCGACCCGATGGGGACGTCGGCCAGGTCGAAGTTGGGCCACAGCCCCTGGAACATGCCGCGGCTGACCTCGCCGTGCAGCTCGGAGACGCCGTTGACCCGCTGGGCGAGCCGCATGCCCATGACGGCCATGTTGAAGATCGACCGGTCGCCGTCGCCGTCGCCCGGCTCGGCGCCGAGCGTGAGGATGCGCTCCACCGGCACGGTCGGCCAGGCGTTCTCGCCGCCGAACTGCCGTTCGATCATCTCGGACGGGAAGCGGTCGATGCCCGCGGGCACCGGCGTGTGGGTGGTGAAGACGGTGCCGGCGCGGACGGCCTCCAGCGCCTCGTCGAAGGACAGCCGGTGCTCGGTGAGCTCCCGGATGCGCTCCAGGCCGAGGAAGCCGGCGTGGCCTTCGTTGGTGTGGAAGACCTCGGGCTCGGCGTGGCCGGTGGCGCGGCAGTAGGCGCGCAGCGCCCGGACGCCGCCGATGCCGAGCAGCAGCTCCTGCATGAGGCGGTGGTCGGTGCCGCCGCCGTACAGCCGGTCGGTGACGTCGCGCGCGGCGGCGTCGTTCTCGGCCACGTCGGAGTCCAGCAGCAGCAGCGGGACGCGGCCCACCTGGGCCACCCAGATCTGTGCGTGCAGCGCGCGGCCGCCTGGCAGCGCGATGGCGACGCGGGCGGGGCTGCCGTCCTGCTCCTTGAGCAGGCTGAGCGGCAGGCCGCCGGGGTCGAGGCTGGGATAGTGCTCCTGCTGCCAGCCCTCGGCCGACAGCGACTGGCTGAAGTAGCCGTGGCGGTAGAGCAGGCCGACGCCGAGGATGGGCACGCCGAGGTCGCTGGCGGCCTTCAGGTGGTCGCCGGCGAGGATGCCGAGGCCGCCGGAGTACTGCGGCAGGGCGGCGGCGATGCCGTACTCGGGGGAGAAGTAGCCGATGGCGGCGGGGGCGTCGGGCAGCGTCTGGTACCAGCGGGGCGCGGTCATGTACTCGCGTAGGTCGTCCGCGGCGTCTGCCAGCCTGCGGAGGAACCTGCGATCGCGTGCCAGCTCGGCCAGCCTGTCACCCTCCACCGCTCCAAGCAGCGCGACCGGGTCGTGCCCGACGCGCTCCCAGGTCTCGGGATCCACCTCTGCGAAGACATCCATGGTCTCCGGATGCCAGGACCAGCGCAGATTGTGGACGAGCTCGCCGAGCGCGGCCAGCTCCAGGGGAAGGACGGTGCGGACGGTGAACCTGCGGATTGCTCTCACGAGGCCAGACCCTAGTTACTCAGCGCCACGACGCGCGACCGAAACACCCTTGAGTACATGTCAGATGTCATGCGATTCGCTCTCACCACTACCAAATCAGCTCAAACATCACTAAAGCGGACCAGCAACCGTGACCTCAAATTGATCATGTAACGGTTCCGCTCACAGGGCAACTGTCGGCGATGAAAGGTCTCCGCAGTACCCCTAACTTCCCTCGATCAGGCTTGAAGAGGGACGATGGGGGCAGTCCCATGTAGGTACCTCACGATCGACTTGCCGCCCAGGTGACGACGACCGTCGCTCCGGGGCGCTCGAAAACCACCCTAGGGTGTGTAGTAGTACAACCGCGCCCGCCCGCACGCCGGCCACCGTGCCGGGTTCTACTTGAAAGCAAAGATCGCTTCCTGCCCTCACAATCCCCGGCGGCGCCCGGTGCGTCGCCGCTACCTTGAGACGCGATGATCGGACGAATCCCAATACAGGACATTCACCCTGTTGTCGAGTGTGGACAGTGGCCCGCCAAGGCTGCGGCGGGCGAGACCTTCGAGATCTCCGCCACCGTGTTCCGCGAGGGACACGACGCGGTGGCGGCGGGGGTCGTCTTGATCGACCCCGCCGGGGCCCGCGGGCCGCTTCTGCCCATGCGCGAGGTGGCGCCCGGCACCGACCGCTGGGCGGTCGACGTGTCGCTGCCCACGGAGGGCGACTGGCAGTTCCGCGTGGAGGCGTGGAGCGACCCGGTCGGCACGTGGCTGCACGACGCCGAGATCAAGATCCCCCGCGGCATGGACGTCGACCTCATGTGCGAGGAGGGCGCGCGCCTGTACGAGCGCGCCGCCAAGGCGGTGCGGCAGGTCGGCTGCCCCGAGTGTCAGCACCGCGCGGCGCTGCTGACCGTCGCCCAGCGCCTGCGCGACGACGACTACGACCCCCGGGCGCGCCTGGCCGCGGCCGAGCTTCCCGCCACGGCCGCCGCGCTGGCGGCGCACCCCCTGCGCGACCTGGTCACCCGCTCGCCGCGGTACCGCGTCACGGTCGACCGCCGGCGCGCGCTGTTCGGGTCCTGGTACGAGTTCTTCCCCCGCTCCGAGGGCGCGGTGGTCGAGGAGGGCGTGCCGCCGACCTCGGGCAACTTCCGCACCGCCGCCGAGCGGCTGCCGGCCGTGGCCGGCATGGGCTTCGACGTCGTCTACCTGCCGCCGGTCCACCCCATCGGCGAGACGTTCCGCAAGGGGCGCAACAACACCCTGAGCCCTGGCGACGACGATCCCGGCTCCCCGTGGGCGATCGGCTCGCAGGACGGCGGGCACGACGCGCTGCACCCCGATCTCGGCACGTTCGACGACTTCGACGCCTTCGTGCGGCGGGCCCGCGAGCTGGGCCTGGAGGTCGCGCTCGACCTGGCCCTGCAGTGCTCCCCCGACCACCCCTGGGTCAAGGAGCACCCGGAGTGGTTCACGATCAGGGCCGACGGCTCGATCGCCTACGCCGAGAACCCGCCCAAGAAGTACCAGGACATCTACCCGATGAACTTCGACCGCGACCCCGAGGGCGTCTACGCCGAGGTCGCGCGCGTCGTCCGTCACTGGATGTCCCACGGGGTGCGCGTCTTCCGGGTCGACAACCCGCACACCAAGCCGGTCGGGTTCTGGGAGCGGCTGCTCGCCGACGTCAAGAAGACCGACCCCGACGTGATCTTCCTGTCGGAGGCCTTCACCCGCCCGCCGATGATGCGCGGGCTGGCCAAGGTCGGCTTCCACCAGTCGTACACCTACTTCACGTGGAAGAACTCCAAGTCCGACCTGGAGGGCTACCTCGGGGAGCTCTCGCACGAGACTTCGCATTACCTGCGTCCGAATCTTTTCGTCAACACTCCGGACATTCTTCACGAATACCTCCAGCACGGCGGAATGCCCGCGTTCAAGATCCGGGCCGTCCTGGCGGCCATGGCCTCTCCGGCGTGGGGTGTTTACGCGGGCTACGAACTCGGCGAGAACACCGCCGTGCGTCCGGGCAGCGAAGAGTACCTGCACAGCGAGAAATACGAGTTCCGGCCGCGCGACTGGGCGGCGGCCGAGCGCGAGGGCCGGAGCCTGGCGCCTTTCATAACTTCCCTGAATTTGTTCCGAAGAGCACACCCCGCGGTTCAGGAACTGCGTAATCTACGGTTCCACGAAGTCGACCACCCCGACATCATCTGCTTCTCCAAGCGGCTGCCGGGCGCCTATGACGCTTCCTCACGACGGCACGGCATAGGCGACGTTGTATTGGTCGTCGTCAATCTGGATCCGCACAACACCCACGAGGCCACGGTCCGGCTCGACATGCCCGGCCTCGGCCTCGACTGGAGCTCGGAGTTCCTCGTGGACGACGAGCTCACCGGCGAGACGTACCAATGGCGCCAGTCCAACTACGTGCGGCTCGATCCGTTTGTCCATCCAGCACACATCCTCACACTGCGAACGACGCCGTCCGCCCAGGCCTGAGAGCTCTGGCGAGAACGACGAACGTGAGCATGAGCACAGCGGGGAGTCCACAGGTGAGCTCGACGCCTCAGCCCGTCCCGGACACTTTCACACACGAGAAGCCACGCGACCCTCGCTGGTACAAACGCGCGGTCTTCTACGAGGTCCTCATTCGAGGATTCTCGGATTCCAACGGGGACGGAACCGGAGACATCCGCGGTCTCATCGGCAAGCTGGATTATCTCCAGTGGCTCGGCGTCGACTGCCTGTGGCTCCTGCCGCTCTACGAGTCGCCCCTCAAAGACGGCGGATACGACATCTCCGACTTCATGAAGATTCTTCCTGATTTCGGAGACCTCGGGGACTTCATCACCCTGGTCGACGAGGCGCACAAGCGGGGAATGCGCGTCGTCGCCGACCTCGTCATGAACCACACCAGCGACCAGCACCCGTGGTTCCAGGCCTCGCGGCACGACCCCACGGGCCCGTTCGGCGACTTCTACGTCTGGTCCGACAGCAACGAGGGCTACAGCGACGCCCGCATCATCTTCATCGACACCGAGACCTCGAACTGGACGTACGACCCGGTGCGCGGCCAGTACTACTGGCACCGGTTCTTCCACCACCAGCCCGACCTCAACTACGAGAACCCCGACGTCCAGGACGCCATGCTGGAGGTCCTGCGCTTCTGGCTCGACCTCGGCATCGACGGCTTCCGCATGGACGCCATCCCCTACCTGTTCGAGCAGGAGGGCACCAACTGCGAGAACCTCCCGCAGACCCACGCCTACCTCAAGCGGGTCCGCACCGAGGTCGACCGCCTCTACCCCGACCGCGTGCTGCTCGCCGAGGCCAACCAGTGGCCCGCCGACGTCGTCGAGTACTTCGGCGACACCGTCAGCGGCGGCGACGAGTGCCACATGGCGTTCCACTTCCCGCTGATGCCGCGCATCTTCATGGCCGTGCGCCGCGAGACCCGCTACCCGATCTCCGAGATCATGGCCCAGACGCCGAAGATCCCCGAGAACTGCCAGTGGGGCATCTTCCTGCGCAACCACGACGAGCTGACGCTCGAGATGGTGACCGACGAAGAGCGCGACTACATGTACGCCGAGTACGCCAAAGACCCGCGCATGCGGGCCAACGTCGGCATCCGCCGCCGCCTGGCCCCGCTGCTGGAGAACGACCGCAACCAGATCGAGCTGTTCACCGCACTGCTGATGAGCCTTCCGGGCAGCCCGGTGCTGTACTACGGCGACGAGATCGGCATGGGCGACAACATCTGGCTGGGCGACCGCGACGGCGTGCGCACCCCGATGCAGTGGACGCCCGACCGCAACGCCGGCTTCTCCGACTGCGACCCCGGCCGCCTGTACCTGCCGGTCATCATGGACCCGATCTACGGGTTCCAGGCGCTCAACGTCGAGGCGCAGCAGCGCAACCCGGGCTCGCTCCTGCACTTCACCCGCAAGATGATCGAGATCCGCAAGCGGCACCCGGTCTTCGGGCTCGGGGAGTTCACCGAGCTGAACTCCTCCAACCCCAGCGTGCTGGCGTTCGTCCGCGAGCTGGGCGACGACCGCGTGCTGTGCGTCAACAACCTGTCGCGCTTTCCGCAGCCCGTCGAGCTTGATCTGCGGAGGTTCGAGGACGTCACGCCGGTGGAGTGCACGGGAGGGGTGCCATTTCCACCGATCGGCGAACTTCCGTATCTTTTGACGCTCCCGGGGCATGGGTTCTACTGGTTCACCCTTCCGCCCACGAGCTCAGCAACCGAGGAGACGTGAGACATTCTCTCGAAGAGCTGCTTGCCGGCTGGATCACCCGTCAGCGGTGGTTCGCCGGCAAGGGCCGTGCGATAACCGGCCTGACCGTCGAGGCGGACACCCCGCTTCCCCTTCGTGGTCCTGCAGAAGCCTTCCACAGCGATGTGGAGGGTTCCTCCAGGACCACGGAAGGCCTCTCCGGGCCCGAGGCCACACGGGGCGCCACGGTGCGCCACATGGTCATCACCGTCCGTCAGGGCACCCGGACCGACCGCTACCAGCTCCTGCTGGGCTTCCGGCGTGAGCTGCCGCACCGGCTGAAGCACGTGGCCATCGGTGAGACGTCCGAGGGCGTGGTCTACGACGCCCTGCACGACGCCGACGTGACCGGCCTGCTGCTGTCGTCCATCGCCCACGACGCCGACATCGGCCCGCTGCGGTTCCGCCACATGCCGGGCGTGGAGATGGACACCTCGCCGCGCAGCCTCGTGCTGGGCGCCGAGCAGTCCAACACCTCGCTGGTGTTCGGCGACGCCTACATCTGCAAGCTGTTCCGCAAGATCGTCCCGGGGGTCAACCCCGAGGTCGAGGTGGTGTCCGCGCTCGCGCGGCGCGGCTCGCGCAACATCGCCAAGCCGTACGGCTGGTTCGAGACCGACCTCGACGGCCAGGCCACCACCCTGGGGTTCACGCAGGAGTTCCTGCCCACCGCCAGCGACGGCTGGGCCCTGGCGCTCACCAGCGTGCGCGACCTTTACGGCTCGGAGCCCGGGCTGACCGCCGCCGACGCCGGCGGCGACTTCACCGCCGAGTCGCACCGCCTCGGCGTGGCCACCGCCCACCTGCACGAGGAGCTGGCCGCCGCCTTCCCCACGAGCACGGTCGAGCCGCCCGAGGTCAAGCGCATGGTCGAGGGCTTCCGGCGCCGGCTGGAGGCCGCCGTCGCCGAGGTCCCCAAGCTGGCGGACCACGCCGCGGTCGCCTACGAGGCGTTCGACCGGCTGGACGCCGTCGGGCGCCCCGTCACCGTGCAGCGGGTCCACGGCGACTTCCACCTCGGCCAGGTGATGCGCACGCCCAGCGAGTGGGTCGTGCTCGACTTCGAGGGGGAGCCCGGCCAGCCGCTCGACGAGCGCCGCGCCCTGGACTCCCCGCTCAGGGACGTCGCCGGCATGCTGCGGTCGTTCGACTACGCGGCCCGTCACCTGCTGTTCGACCACCACCAGGCCGACACCCTCGTCGCCAGGGCCGCCGAATGGGCCGAGCGCAACCGCGCGGCCTTCCTCGCCGGCTACTCGGCCGGCGGCGGCCGAGTATCCGGCGACGACGCCGTCCTCCTGCGCGCCCTGGAGCTCAGCAAGGCGGCCTACGAGGTCGTCTACGAGGCCCGCAACCGCCCCGCCTGGCTCCCCATCCCCCTGGCCGCCTTCACCCCGGCCCCCTGACCCACCCCCGCGTCCCCTCCCCGAAACGGCGCCTCCGGCACAGCCTCCCCAAGCGCGCCCCGCACCCTGCCCCCACCGCCGCGCAAGCACCCACCAAGCAACCGAACCCCTCCCACGCGCACGGCACACCCCCTGCTCCCCCCGCTACCTCTCCCAGCGCCGAGACGACGTACGGCGAAGGCGCCGCCGTACGTCGCGCGACCTTCCCCCCCGTCAGAGGTGGGGGCGCATAACGAACACCTCCCACGCGCAAGGCACACCCCCCCGCTACCCCTCCCGGCGCCGAGACAACGTACGGCGAAGACGGCGCCGCCGTACGCCGAGCAACCCATCTCACCCGTCAGAGGTGAGGGCGCATAACGAACACCTCCCACGCGCACGGCACACCCCCCGCTCCCCCCGCTACCCCTCCCGGCGCCGAGACGGCGGGACGACGTACGGCGAAGACGGCGCCGCCGTACGCCGCGCAACCCATCTCACCCGTCAGGGGTGAGGGCGTACGTCGCCAGGCCTACGGGGATCCGGGCGTCGACGGCCTCGACGACCCTGGCGGCGCCTGCGGGAGTGAAGCCGCCGTACAGCTCGATGAGTTGGACGTCCTCCTGTGCCAGGAGGTCCGCGACGGCCTTGGGTGCGGCGGACTCGTCCGGGACGGCCACGAACAGGGCGCGCCCGCCCTCGTGCTCGCGAACCGTGTGGCCGATCGCCGGGTCGGCGCCGGCCGTTATGAACAGGAAGGCGGCCGTCATCGGCTCGCCGGCCTCGGCGCGGGCCTTGTAGGCGGCCACGCTGGTCAGCGACTCCATGCCGAACAGCACCAGCCCGACCGGCACCTCGCCGTCGATCGCCTCCAGCACCGGCGCCCCGGCCAGCGGGCCGAAGGCCCCGCACAGCTCGATCGACCGGACGCCGTCCGCGACCAGGCTGAGCGCGGCGCGCGCGGCGGCGTCGCCGTCGGCCACCCCCAGGATCGTCATGCGGTCGGCGCCTTCGACATGGACGACCGGCTCCATCTGATCAAGCGTGATGATCGCTCTGTGGCTTCCCACGGTCGGCTTCCCTTCTGTGAGCACGTGTCCGGATGCTCGTACCGATCCTTCCAGGGTGCCCCCGCTTACGATCTTCTGCGCATTCGCTCACTCGACCCGGCCCGAAATCAACCCGCCCGAGATCAACCGGCCCTGGATCAACCGGCCAAGGCGGCGCGGCTGCCACGGCCGCCGCCACCGTGAGGCGTTCGGGTGCGCGCCCGTCGCTCGGCTACCATGCGTAGCAGTACGGGGACGCTGCGTGAGAGCTGGTGGCGAGGGTGGCAGTGAGACGGCTCGCGAGGGCGTTCACGGGCGCGGGCACCTCTTCCCTCGCCGTGGGGCTGGGCATCGGGCTGACCGTCGGGGTGGGGCTCGGGCTGGCCGTGGGGCCGGTGTGGCCGGGCGAGGGGTCGCGTACGGGCGGGGCCTGGAGCGCGTCCGCGCAGCCCTCCCCCAGCGGCCCGCCGGCGCCGAGCCCGGCCCCGGCCCGGTGGGAGGAGGCGTACGCCACCGAGATCCTGCTGGCGCACCCGACACTCGGCGGGCTCGTCCGCGAGACCTACGCCGAGACGGCGGGCCGGCGGCTGTCCTCCCCCGGCGACCTCCGCGTGCACACGCTGATCTTCCGGCGGCACGGCTGCGAGGCGCACCGCTGCCTGCAACTGTTCATCCGCTTCCCCGGCGGCACCTGGCTCGACGTCGGCCGGGTGATCGCCGACCTGACCGTCGGAGAGATCCGCGTCCTGCCGTGGTGAGGCGGCCGCGGCGGGCGCGCGCAGCACATTCCGCAGTACATGCTGTGATACGTCCGACAACGTGGGATGCGGCCGCGATCTGGGGCAGGGTTAGCTCGTACACGAAGCACATCGCGAAGGAGCGGTAGCGATCCGATGAACGCGGACCTCGACCTCGACCTGAACCGGCTCGCGGGCGGCGCGCACCACGATCCGCACGCCCTCCTGGGAGCGCACCCCTCCCCCGAAGGCCTCACCGTCCGGGCGCTCAAACCCTTGGCCGAGAAGGTCGAGCTGGTGCTCGAGGACTCCGTCCACGAGATGAGCCACCAGGCGTACGGCGTGTTCGCCGTGACGCTCCCGGGTGTGGACAAGGTCTCGGCCTACCGCCTGCGCACCACCTACGGCGCCGGGGCCCCGCAGGAGTCCGGCGACCCCTACCGGCACTGGCCCACCCTCGGCGAGATCGACCTGCACCTGATCAGCGAGGGACGCCACGAGCGCCTCTGGGAGGTCCTGGGCGCGCGGGTCATCCGCCACGACGACGAGGAGGGCACGGCGTTCGCCGTCTGGGCGCCGAACGCGCGCGGCGTGCGTGTGGAGGGGGGCTTCAACCACTGGAACGGCGCCGCCCACCCCATGCGGTCGCTGGGCCGCTCGGGGGTGTGGGAGCTGTTCGTCCCGGGCGTCGGCGCGGGCGAGCACTACAAGTTCTCCGTCCTCGGCGCCGACTCCGTCTGGCGGTCCAAGGCCGACCCGATGGCGCGCCGCACCGAGGAGCCCCCGGCCACCGCCTCCATCGTCGACTCCTCCGCCTACACCTGGAACGACGACGCGTGGATGCGCGAGCGGCCCTCGCGCGACGCCACCCGCGGGCCGATGACCGCCTACGAGGTGCACCTGGCGTCCTGGCGCCCCGGCCTGTCCTACGACGAGCTGGCCACCCAGCTCGTCGACTACGTGCGCGACATGGGCTTCTCGCACGTGGAGCTGCTCCCGGTGGCCGAGCACCCGTTCGGCGGGTCCTGGGGTTACCAGGTCACCTCCTACTACGCGCCGACCTCCCGGTTCGGCACCCCCGACCAGTTCCGCCACCTGGTCGACCGGCTGCACCAGGCCGGCATCGGCGTCCTGCTCGACTGGGTGCCCGCCCACTTCCCCCGCGACGAGTGGGCGCTGGCCAGGTTCGACGGCACGCCGCTGTACGAGCACCCCGACCCCCAGCGCGGCGAGCACACCGAGTGGGGCACCTACATCTTCGACTTCGGCCGGCGCGAGGTGCGCAACTTCCTGGTGGCCAACGCCGTCTACTGGCTCAAGGAGTTCCACATCGACGGGCTGCGCGTGGACGCGGTCGCCTCGATGCTCTACCTCGACTACTCCCGCCGTGAAGGCGAGTGGACGCCCAACGAGTACGGCGGACGCGAGAACCTCGACGCGGTGGAGTTCCTCAAGGAGATGAACACGGTCGTCTACCGTGAGGCCCCCGGCATCGTCACGATCGCCGAGGAGTCCACCGCGTGGCCGGGGGTCACGCGGCCCGTACACCTGGGCGGCCTGGGGTTCGGGTTCAAGTGGAACATGGGCTGGATGCACGACACCCTGGCCTACCTGCACCACGAGCCGGTGTTCCGCCAGTATCACCACCACCAGATGACGTTCTCGCTGATGTACGCCTACTCGGAGAACTTCGTGCTGCCGCTGTCGCACGACGAGGTGGTGCACGGCAAGGGGTCGCTGCTGGGCAAGATGCCCGGCGACGAGTGGCAGCGCTTCGCCAACCTCAGGACGCTGTTCGCCTTCATGTGGGCGCACCCCGGCAAGAAGCTGCTGTTCATGGGCGGTGAGTTCGGCCAGGGCCTCGAATGGTCCGAGGAGCGCGGCCTCGACTGGTGGATGCTCGACTTCGAGTCGCACAAGGGCGTCCAGCGGCTGGTGCGCGACCTCAACCGCGTGTACGGCGAGACGCCCGCGCTCTACTCGCTCGACCACAACCCCAAGGGTTTTCAGTGGATCGACGCCGACGACGCGCAGGGCAACGTGTTCTCCTTCGTGCGCCACGGCGACGACGGCTCGATGGTGGCCTGCGTGGCGAACTTCTCCGGGCAGACGCACGACGCGTACGTCCTCGGCCTGCCCGCCGGGGGCCGGTGGGACGAGGTGGTCAACACCGACGCCTACGACTACTCCGGCAGCGGGGTGGGCAACCTGGGCGCCGTGGAGGCCGTCGAGCGGCCGTGGCACGGCCTGCCGTACTCCGCCAGCCTTCGCGTGCCGCCCCTGGGCGCGCTGTGGCTGCGGCGGCCCGCACCGGCGCCGCCGAAGGAGGCCCCGCGGGACGCCGTGGCGGCCCCCGCGCCCGAATCCGCCTCCCCGCCCCCGCCTTCGGACACCGGCGGTGCGAAGACCACCGGAAGCGGCACGCCCGTTCGCCGGATCGTCGCCTAGGGTGGCGCTATGGACGCGACGAAGGCGATCATCGACACTGTCGAACGGTTCCGGCAACGGCGCACGGCTCAGCTCATCCTCGAGCTCGACCTCACCGAGGGTCTGACCGAGGGGCCGCCGTCCGATCCGCTGAGCGCCGTCCTGTCCATGCGGAAGACCCGCCTGGCCGACGTGCTCGACGGGCTGCGCCGCGCGCGCGGCGACTCGCGGGTGAAGGCGCTGATCGTGAAGATCGGCGGCCGCCCGATCGGGCTCGCCGCGGTGCAGGAGCTGCGGGCGGCGGTGGTCGAGCTCCGGGCCGCGGGCAAGCTCACCGTGGCGTTCGGCGAGACGTTCGGCGAGTTCGGCGCGGGCACCGTGCCCTACTACCTGGCCAGCGCGTTCGAGCGCGTGCTGCTCCAGCCGTCCGGCGACGTCGGGCTCACCGGCATCTCCCTTGAGCAGCGCTTCCTGAAGAACGCGCTGGTCAAGGCCGGGGTCGACTACCAGGTGGGGCAGCGGCACGAGTACAAGACCGCCGCCAACACCTTCACCCAGGACCACATGACCGAGGCGCATCGCGAGTCGATGGCCCGCATCGCCGAGTCGGTCATCGAGCAGGTCGTCGCGGGCGTCGCCGAAGGGCGGGGCCTGGCGCCCGAGCGGGTGCGCGAGCTCATCGACAAGGGCCCGTTCATCGGGCAGGAGGCCGTCGACGCCGGGCTGGTCGATCGGCTGGCCTACCGCGACGAGGTGTACGACGAGGTCCGCGGCGAGGACGACCTGCTGCTGTACGTCGGGCGGTACGCCAAGGGGCCGATCGCCGGCAAGCTGCACAAGCCGGGCGAGCGGGTGGTCGCGCTGATCCACGGCCACGGCATGATCCGCCTCGGCCGCAGCGGGCGCAGCCCGCTCGGCGGCGGCGGCGCCATGGGGTCCGACACCATCTGCGCCGCCTTCCGCGCGGCCCGCCGCGACGACAGCGTCCAGGCGATCGTGTTCCGCGTCGACAGCCCCGGCGGCTCCTACGTGGCCTCCGACGCCGTCTGGCGCGAGGTCGTGCTGGCCCGCAAGGCCGGCAAGCCCGTGATCATCTCGATGGGCGACCTCGCCGCGTCCGGCGGCTACTTCGTCTCCATGGCCGCCGACGTGATCGTGGCCCAGCCCGGCACGCTGACCGGCTCCATCGGCGTGTTCGGCGGCAAGCCGGCGCTCGGCGAGCTGCTCGGCCGCATCGGGGTCACCTCCGACGCGGTGGACATCGGCGCCAACTCCGGCATGTTCTCCACCAACCGCTCGTGGTCCGAGCCGCAGTGGGAGCGGGTCAACGCCTGGCTCGACCGCATCTACGACGACTTCGTGGGCAAGGTCGCCGAGGGCCGGGGCATCGACCGCGAGCGGGCGCACGAGCTGGCGCGCGGTCGTGTCTGGACGGGCGCCGACGCCCACGCCCGCGGCCTGGTCGACGAGCTCGGCGGCCTGGAGGACGCGGTCGCCCTGGCCCGTAAGCGGGTCGGCCTGCCCGCCGACGCCCCCGTGCGCACCTTCCCTCGCCTGCACCCGCTCGAACGCCTGCGTCCCGCCGAGTCCAGTGACGACCGCGCCGCCGCGCTCACCCGGGTCAGCCTGGAGGCCTGGGGCCCGCTGACCCAGGCCGCCGCCCACCTCGGCCTGCCCCAGTACGGCCCCCTGATGCTGCCGGGCTGGTGGACCATCCGCTGACGACGCCCGGGCGGCCCGGCGCCGCCGGGCGGGCGCCCGCCCGGGGCGTCCCTAGACCACCCAGGCGGGGACGAGCTTGTCGCCGTCCCTGACGGCGCACTCCGGCGCGACGTCGATCGGCCCGGCCACCGCGTACGCCCGGCCGCCGGCCGGGGCCGCGACGATCGCGCCGAGGCCGGTCTGCGGATCGCTGCGCAGCCGCCGCCGGGCGTCCGCGGGCATGACGACGGTGTCGCCGGGGCCGACGGTGAAGGTCTCGCCGCCGAGTTCGACGGTCGCCCCTCCCGACAGGACGGTCCACACCTGGTCGACGTCGAAGGCGTGCGGCGGCCCGGCCTGGCCCGGGCGCATGTCGACGCCCCACACCGACAGCGTCGCACCGCCCTGCGTGGGCGAGGCGAGCGTGGTCATCACGGCGTTGGGCGTCTCGGTCCTGCGGTTCTGCTGGTGACGGATGACAGGCACGGGAGGTCTCCTACAATGGACAACATGGTTGTCTATATGGTTAACCGGGTTGTCCGTCGTGTCAACTGATCCGCCCGGTTTCGAGCTGCCGCTCCGGCTGTTCATGGGCTTCCGCGTCCTCATCGACGAGCTGCACGCCGAGCTGGCCCGCCAGGGCCACCCCGACATGCGGCCGATGCACGGTTTCGTGCTCCAGGCCATCGGCACCCAGGGGATCACGGCGGCCGAGCTGGGCCGCAGGCTCGGGGTGTCGAAGCAGGCCGCCGGCAAGACGATCGACACGATCGAGCGCATCGGCTACGTCGAGCGCGGCACCGACCCGCACGACGCGCGCCGCAAGGTCGTCCGGCTCACCGAACGCGGCTTCGACTGCCTGGCCAGGTCGGCCCGCATCTTCGACGACCTGCGTGCCGCCTGGGCCGCGACCCTGGGTGAGGACCGCCTCCGCGCCCTGGAGGCCGACCTTCGCACCATGACCCCGTCCGACGTGTTCCGCATCGACGTCCCCGGCTGGTTCGGCGGCTACCAGTGAGCGAACCGAACCGTGCGGGCCGGAGTCGGCGACCGGGGTCCCCGCGCTCAGGCGGGGCCGGACGCGGGCTGCGGAAGCGGCCGCGCGCGGGCCCGCGCGTTGGCGGGCAGGCGCACGGTGCGCAGGAAGACGGGCAGGAGCCAGGGGCGGCGGCCCCAGACGACCAGCTTGCCGGTGAGGGCGGCGCGGGGCTTGCTCACCCGGCCGAACAGCATCAGGTTGAGGGTCGCCGGGTCGAAGCCCACGTGCGCGTCCACGCCCGGGCCGGGGTCCTCGACCCACACCCGGCCGCCGCGCAGCACCAGGGTGGCCGGGGCGGTGTGCCGGGAGTGGAACCGCACGGCGACGCGCCGGTCGCGGGCGGGCTGGCCGTGGTCCAGCAGGTGGCCGACGTCGTGGCGCATCATGCCGACCAGGAAGAGGTCGAAGAACAGGGCGGCCTCGTGCGGCGGCATCGGCCACGGGGCCCGGGCGGCGCGGGCGATGTCCCAGCCGTGCACCAGCAACTCGTTGACCAGGTGGGCGAGCACGCCGGCCAGCGGCACCCGGGAGTCGCCGAGCCAGGTGATCGGCAGGGCCGGGTCGAGGTTCTCGGTGGCGCGCAGCACCTCGCCGATGTGGGCGCGCAGCAGCTCGGCCAGCACCCGGGGGTCGCGCTCGGGGAACTGCTCCATGGCCAGCTCGTTCAGCGCGGCGACGCCGTCCACGGTCACGGCCGAGATGGGCCCCGCGAGGCCCGGGAACGGGCTGGGGGTGTCGTCGCCCCGCGCGACGGCGGTGTACAGCCAGGCGATGGCGGTCACGTGCGCGGCCGACTCGGCGATCGTCCACTCCCGCGTCGCCATGGCGTCCGGGTAGGGCGCGTCGCCGACCATCGCGGCGAACCGCTCCCCGGCGTCCCTGAGTGCCCGGCGCACCGTGTCCCACCGAGCGTGCTCGATCGATCCGGCCATGTTCCCTCCACCGGTCCGTCCCGCCCCGCCGGGCCCACGGCCGCGACCGCCGGCCGCCACGGGAGGCTCCCGCCCCCGTCAGCGGGCGCACGCCGGGATCCGGCCACGCTAACGCCCTCACCAGGCGCCCGGCTTCTCCTGCCTTGCGCTCCCCGGACACAGGCGGCCCCGCGCCGGAGGGACGGCTACGCGACCGGACGGTAGCGGCCGCGCAACCGCGCCAGCGGCGGCAGGGACGGGTCGACGTAGTCGACGTCGAGGACCTGCGCGAGGAACAGGGTGTGGTCGCCCCCGGGGATGACGCGGATGGTCTCGGCCTCCAGCGCCGCGACGCCGCCGCCGATGATGAACGCCTCGGTGCGCGGGCCCCGGTGGTGCGGCGTGCCGGCCAGCAGCAGGCGGGCGCTGGGGCGTCCCGGAGTGGCGAACCGGCTGGCCATCACCGCCTGGCCGCCGGACAGCAGGCTCGCCGCCCACCGGTCCTGCCGCAGCAGCACCTCGCAGAGGTAGCCGGAGGAGGCGAGGCTGAGCAGCACCATCGGAGGGTCCGCGGACAGAGACGTGAACGTGGTGACCGTCGTGCCGATGTCGTCGCGCTCGTCGCGCACCGTGACGACGACCACGCCCGCGACAAGCTGCCGCATCGCCTCCGTGAACTGGTTCATGGTCCCCACTCCTACCACTGTTCGCCGCACGGCCCATTCCGCATCGAGCCACACAAGCCCGTCAGGGGCAACCCGCGAGCCCGTTCACCCGGCCCGGCCGCAGCCGGCCACCGTGGACGGACGGACGGACGAACCGGCGCCGGAACCCGCACGACCGTTCACCTCCCCCGGCCACCGGCCGCCATGGCCAGGCGGACGAGGCCGGCGTTGCCCGGGGCCCGCCGCCCGTCCGGGGTGAGCAGGGTGTCCTCCAGGCCGATCCTGGTCGCCAGGCCCAGCCGGGCGGCCTCGGCGATGAGCGGCCAGGTCGCGGTGCCCTCGCCGTGCAGGAGGCGCTCGCCGGGCAGGGCCAGGTCGTCCAGCTTGTGGAGGATCGCGGCGGCGCGGGGCAGCGCCTCGTCCGGCGGCGGGTCGATCACCTCCACGAGGATCCGCAGAACCCGGTCGGCCAGGCCCGACTCCGCGAGCGCGACGGCGTCCTCGGGCGACCACACGCCCGCCTCGACGGCGACGCCGGCCTCCAGCAGCGTGCGGGCCAGGTCGTGGAAGCCCGGCTCCGACAGGTTCACCGACGCGAAGCCGGGACGGGCGTCCTCCGGCAGCCGGGCCCAGGCCCCGACCGCCTCCCTGCGGCGCACGACGTCCCCGCCGGTGATCCACAACCCGGTCGAGACCCCCACCGGAAGCCCCGGCGACGCGGCGCGAACGGCCGCCACCACGGCGCCGACGTCCTCGGCGGCCAGGGACTCGCGCCCACCGGAGTCCCGCGGGTGGACGTGCACGGCCCCCGCCCCGGCCGCACGCACGGCGACGGCGTCGGCGGCCGCCTCCTCGGGCGTCAGGGGCAGAAGCGGATGCTCGCCGGGCCTCCGACTGCCGTTGAGACACGCTTTCAGCAGCATCCGGGCACGCTACCGCTTCGCGACCCCACCCGGGAGGCCTCCCGCGCCGGGCATGCCACAGGTGCTCGACCTGGTCGGCCCGCGCCTCGCCGCCACCGGTGAGTTCCGCGATGTCGGCACGTCCGCCGGAGGGGGCGGCATGCCGAAGGCATGGCTGAGCGCGCCGGCCGCACCGCCGCCCGGCGGCTGCCACGCGTGCAGTCTCGGCGATCGGAGCTGGTCGAGAAGGTCGGCGACGGGTAGCGAAGCGTCCCGCGCGGCCACGGTGCCGGAAAGCACGGTGAAGTCGCCGCCGGCCGCGGCCCGCGGAGAAGATGATCGCCGCCGAGACGCGCCCCGTGCGGGTGGGGCGAGTGCGGGTGGGGCGAATATCGGGC
This sequence comes from Sphaerisporangium sp. TRM90804, assembly GCF_029846175.1. Classification (GTDB taxonomy): domain Bacteria; phylum Actinomycetota; class Actinomycetes; order Streptosporangiales; family Streptosporangiaceae; genus Sphaerisporangium. Next base: position 287,468 of record NZ_JARWAC010000015.1, read on the forward strand.
GGTGGTCGAGCAGGCCGAGGCGGTGGCCGGAGCCCCCGCCCGGCCACAGGCCCCCCGGGGAAATCGGCCGCTCAGGTGATCGCGTCGAGGCTCTCACGGCGACGGCGCAGGAAGGCCTGCTCGGCGGCGTTGCCGGTGCGGGCGATCGCGGCGTCGTACGCGCGCGCCGCCTCGGCGGTGCGGTGCAGGCGGCGCAGGAGGTCGGCGCGTACGGCGTGGAACAGGTGGTGGGCGTCGAGGTCGAGGGCGTCGACGAGGGCGAGCGCCGCGTCCGGCCCCTCGACCTCGGCGACCGCGACCGCGCGGTTGAGCGCCACGACCGGGGTCGGGGTGAACACGAGGAGCTGGTCGTACAACCGCAGGATCTGCGACCAGTCGGTGGCGGCCGGGTGCGGCGCGTCGCTGTGCACGGCGTTGATCGCCGCCTGGATCTGGTACGGGCCCGGCCGGTCGCGCCGCAGGCAGGCCCTGACCAGCGCCTGGCCTTCGGCGATTAGCGCGCGGTCCCAGCGTCGCCGGTCCTGCTCGGGCAGCGGCACGAGGCCGCCGTCCGGGGTGGTGCGGGCGGCCCGGCGCGACTCGGTGAGCAGCATGAGGGCGAGCAGCCCGATAGCCTCCGGCTCGTCGGGCATGAGCTCGGTCAGCAGCCTGCCGAGACGGATCGCCTCCGCGCACAGGTCCTCGCGGACGAGCCGGTCGCCCGAGCTGGCCGTGTAGCCCTCGTTGAAGACCAGGTAGACGACGGCCAGGACGGAGCGCAGCCGGTCGGGCAGGTCGGCGTCCCGGGGGACCCGGTACGGGATCCCGGCGTCGCGGATCTTTCCCTTGGCCCGGACCAGCCGCTGCGCCATGGTCGGCTCGGGCACCAGGAAGGCGTGCGCGATCTCGGCGGTGGTGAGCCCGCCCAGCAGCCGCAGCGTCAGGGCGACCCGCGCGCCGGTGCCGAGCGCCGGGTGACAGCAGGTGAAGATCAGGCGCAGGCGCTCGTCGTGCACGGGGCCCTCCTCGGCCGGTCCGCTGTCGTCCCCGCGGGCGTGCAACAGGGCCGCCTGGGCGTGCCGGTCGTCGCGAGACGCCTCCCGGCGAAGGCGGTCGATCGCCCGGTTGCGGGCGGTCGTGATGATCCACCCCGCGGGGCTCGGCGGCAGCCCGGCGGACGGCCACCGCCGCACCGCCTCGGTGAACGCGTCCTGGACCGCCTCTTCGGCGATGTCGATGTCGCCGAAGACGCGGACCAGGACGGCCACCGCGCGCCCGTACTCCCGCCGGAACACCCGCTCGACCTCGGAGGTGGACGAGTCAGACACGCGGCACGTCAGCCTTGCGGGGCGTCACAGCTCTCCGACCCGTCCTCCAGCGGCCTGACCTCGATCGGCAGGGTGACCGCCCGAGCGAGCTTGCCGCCCCATTCGAGCGCCGAGTCCAGGTCGGGCGCCTGGATGACCGTGAACCCGCCGACGTGCTCCTTGCCCTCCAGGTACGGCCCGTCGGTGGTGAGCACGTCCCCGTCCTTGACCTGGAGCACGGTCGCCGTGCTCGGCGCGTGCAGCCCGCCGTTGAACACCCACACCCCGGCCGCCCGCATCTCCTGCCCCACCGCGGCCACATCGCGCATGATCGGCTCCAGCACCTCGGGCGGCGGCGCCTCACCGTCCGGCTGGTAAATGCTGAGCAGGTACTGCTTCACACGAGCCTCCTCACAACCCCACCGGCACCCTGCCGGCCTCACCCTCTACACGAACGCCCTCCCCCCGAATCGACACCGACCACCCGCCAACCTCAGTCAACCCCCACCACGCCCGCAGACGCCAAGCGACCGGCCGCGACGCCGACGGGAACGGTTCCACGCGCCGGCCTACTCGTGCCGGCTGCGAGCAGCGTGTCCGAGGAAGCGCTGAGAACGGTTCGGGACACGTTCCCGGCGGGTGACATGCTCCGTGAATGATCCACGAATCAGTGGGCGTGAGCGCACGGTGGAGCGCTGTGCGCAGGATCGCGGGCTACAGCGCCGCGTCGACGTTGTCCCTCTATCTGGTCGTCAAGGCGATCTGGATCGTCGCGTTACTCTCGGGCAACGGGTCGCCGGAGATCAGGACCGACACGGCCGACTGGGTGGTGCTCAACGCGGTCACCGTGGGGATGTCGCTGATCGGTGTCGTCCTGGGGCTGGCGCTGGCCCAGCCATGGGGCCGCCGCCTCCCCGCGGCCGCGTTGATCTTCGTCGCCTGGGCGGGGGTGGGTTTCCTCATTCCCATGCTGCCGTACATGCTGGTGACCGCCGTTCTGGGCGCGGCCGGAGCCGGTACCGGTACCGGTACCGAAGCCACCAGTGCGGAAGGCGGCGTGGTGATGCACGACTGGGACACGGCCCTCATCTCCATCGGATTCGCCGGAATGGCGATGGGGCTGGCGGTCGGCCTTCCGATCTACATGTGGGAGCGCTGGCCGCATGCCTTCGTCGGCCGTCTCGATGACGCCTCGCCCGCTGCGGCTCTGCCCCGTTCACCGTGGAACCTGCACATGGTACGAACCACCATGGTGGTCGCATGCGCACTGGGGATCCTGTGGCTGTACTGGGCGGTCGGCGGGACACTCGGCCTGGACCCCGCCCGCCTCGACCCCATGGACCTGAACGGACGGCTGCTGAGCGGCAACTCGGCTATCTGGGCGTTCATCGGCGCCTGGAGCGTACGGCTGATCGCCGGCCGTCGGTCGGCCTCACGGTTGCCGTTCTGGATTCCCATGGCATTGGCGTTCACCGCGTCGGGATCGCTGTTCGCATGGAGCGGCTGGAAACTTACCATGACGCTGCTGCGGCCAGGTGGCTACGTCCCGGCGGAAGATCTGGTCGTGGCGGTGGTCCAGCACGCGGCGGCCATCGGCGCCGGTCTCGCCATCATGGCCGTGCTCGTGCAGGGCTACCGTGCACGTGCGCTCATGCATTCCTCAGGACTGCCCGGCCCTCTGCCCCAAGCCTGAGCCGCGCCGTCGCACCATGCGCGGACGCGAAGTGGCCACCATTGGACACAGGGGGTTGCTGATCAATCACTCGGGAACGCAGGCGTGGCATGCCACAAACCGCCGCGAAAGGACGCCATGCCCTCCCTCCGCGCCCCCCTCACCCGAACCGCCGTCGTGCTCGGCCTGCTCGCCGCGCCACTGATCGCCCCTGCCGCGGCGCACGCGGACGCTTCCTACACCTGCAGCAGCGGGTACGCGATCCTGTCACCCATCCCGATACTCGGCCCCTACGAGATCAACGCCACCGGCTGCACCGGCTCCGGCGGCTACGAGCCGGGAGTCATCACCATCCCCTCCGGCACCTACGACTGCGGCCGGGTGTGGCTGCTCCCCAACGGGCTCCTCAGAGGCATCCAGTGTGAGTGAAAACGGGCACGGCACACGACGAGGGGTGCTGGAGTCGCGCCAGGGGTCGGGACGTTCATCCGGCGACGGCCGCCGGTGCGGCGGGTCTCGATGGATCGGTACCGGGCCGACGCTGGATCGCAGGCCAGGCCTCAGACCTCCTTCACGGCGGATCAGGGAATCACCTGGAGCCGGTACGGGCTGGACAGGCCTTCCAGTGGATCGAGGCCGATGAGCGCCTGGCGAGGTTGTTCGGGGTCGAGATCTGTGCCGGGGTCCTGGAGAGACGGTTCGTCTTCTATGCCGACGGCGCCCCGGGTCAGATGTGTCCCGCTCCTGTCTGCTTCGAGCCGACGTCGAGGACACACCCGTCGCGGATCCCGGCAACGAGCCCTGGCCCGGCGGCAACATCGCGCAGTTGCGCGCGCTCGGCCTCCACGTCGACGACATCGTCGAGGAGACGGCCGCACGCATGCCGACACCCGAGGAAGCCGCGCTTCTGGACATCGGGGCGGGTGCCGGTGTTCGTGATCACGCGGCGGATGTACGCGAACGGCAGGGTGGTGGAGGTGCCGACCCGATCGCGGTTCCGGGCGATCGCGCCGTGCGGGTCGACCGGATCGTCCTGTAGTCCCGCGCCGGGCCGGGGAGCACGAGGGGCGGGAGGCCCCTCGCCGGGTTCTTGGGGGCTTGCCCCCAAGAAGACACAGCCCCTCGCTCTGACGCGCGGAGCGCGGCTGGGCGAGGGACCATGCCGTGGACTGGGCGTCTCCACTCCTCGTTGTGAGGTCGTCGGAGGTTCGTCCTCGGCCGGGAGGTCAGGCGGGCGGGGCCGCTATGGCTTCTATCTCCAGGAGGATGTCGGGGCGGAAGAGGCCGGCCACCTGGATGAGTGTGCTGGTGGGTGGGTTGTCCACGTTGACGAACTCGTCTCGCACGGCGCGGAGGGCGGGAAGGGCCGAGGTGTCGACGACGTAGATGTTGAGCTTGATCACGTCGGCCCAGGTGGCGCCGCCGGCTTCCAGGGCGGCTCCGAGGTTCTGATACGCCTGACGGGCCTGGGCCTCCCAGTCGCCCGCCGGTGCCACGGTGCCGTCGGGGGCGATGGGAACCTGGCCTGCCGTCCAGACGAGCCTGGTGCCGGGCGGGACGCTGGCGACGTGGCTGTATCCGGGGGTGGGGTGCAGCGTCGCGGGGGTGGCGAAATCGATGTGCGTCATGGTGACCCTTCTGGATGCGGCGCGGCCGGAAACATCGGGAGCACATGAGACTGTGCCATGTCGGACGGGCCGCCCGCCGCCCACGGCGGCCCTGTACCCGTGATCGCCTCCAGCACCTCGGGCAGCGGCGCGTCACACCGCCGGGAGCGGGCGCGGGCATGGTGAGGGCCACCCCGGGGGCCTCGCTTGGGCGGGGCGGGCGGGGTGGCCCTTGGTTGGTCGGCGGCTTGCCGCCTCACCTGCCGGGGGCAGGTGGTGGGTCAGGCCAGGCCGTTCTGGGTGAGCCAGTCCTTCGCGACGGCGGGCGGGTCGTCCTTGTCGACGGCCACGCGCTTCATCAGGTCGGTCAGTGTGGCGGTGTCGAGCTTGGCGGAGACCGCGTTGAGGGTGGTGCGGACGGTGTCGTTGACGCCGGCCTTGTTGACCAGCGGCGTGACGTTCTGGGCGCTGAAGACGTTCTTGGGGTCCTGCAGCGGCACCAGGCCGTTGATGAGGATCTTGGGGTCGGTGGTGAACACGTTGCCCACCTGGACGGTGCCGCTCTTGATGGCGTCCGCGGTGGTCTCGCCGGTGGGCTTCCACTCCTTGAACGTCAGGCCGTACACGTCCTTGAACTGCGCCTCACGGCGCTTCTTGAACTCCGGCGGGCCGCCGACCACGAAGTCCTTGGAGACCTTCGCCAGGTCCTCGATCGTGGTGAGGCTGTTCTTGGTGGCGGTCTCCTTGGAGACCGTCAGGGAGTCCTTGTCCTCCGCCGGGGAGGATTCGAGGATCTCCAGCTCAGGCGGCAGCTTGGAGGCCAGCGCGCTGTTGACCTCCTCGGTGCTCGCGACGGTGCTGGAGGGGTCGATGAAGCTCAGCAGGCCGCCGTTGTACTCGGGAAGCACCGTCAGCGCGCCCCCCTTGACCTGGTCGTAGATGACCTCGCGGCTGCCGATGTTGAACTTCTCCTCCACCTGCACGCCCTTGGCGCTGAGCGCCTGGGAGTAGATGGACGCGAGCAGGACGTTCTCCGGGAAGTTCGCGGAGCCGATGACGACCTTGCCGCCCGCCGAGGAGCCGGTGGTGGCCGGGGCCGCGGTGGTCTCGCTGAGCGGGTCCCCGCCGCCGCCGCACGCGCCCAGGGTGAGCGCGGCGGTCAGGGCGACCGCCGCGGTGGTGAATATTCGCCTCATGGAATTCCCTTTCAGAACGAACGGTATTGAAGACTAGCGGGCCTGGGCGCGCCCGCTGACCCCGGGCGAGACGACGAGGCGCTGCAGCAGCGCGAACCCCAGCTGGACCACCAGCGCCAGCGCGGCGACCAGCACCGCTCCCCCGATCGTGCTCGGGAAGTCCTTGGTCGCCAGCCCGTCGATGATGAACCGGCCGAGACCCCCCAGCCCGACGTACGCCGCGACGGTCGCCGTCGCCACCACCTGGATGGCCGCGATGCGCAACCCGAGCAGGATCAGCGGCAGCGCCACCGGCACGAGCACCCGCAGGAGCACCTGGCGGCCGCGCAGGCCCATGCCGTACGCGGCGTCGCGCAGGTCGTCGTCGACGCCGCGGATGCCCTCGTAGGTGTTGACCAGGATCGGCGGGACGGCCAGCGCGACCAGCGGCACCAGCACGGGCCAGGTGGTGCCCACGCCCACCAGCAGCACGATCAGCACCACCAGGCCGAGGGTGGGCAGGGCGCGGGCGGCGTTGGCCGCGACCACGACCACGACCGCCCCCCGGCCGGTGTGCCCGATCAGCAGGCCCAGCGGGATCGCGATGAGCATCGCGAACAGCAGCGCGATGACGGAGAACTCCACGTGCTCCAGCACCCGGACCGGGATGCCCCCGGACCCCGACCAGTTGGCCGCGTCGCCGAAGAAGTCGAACAGCCAGTTCACGCGGTCCTCCTCGCCCGGGCCCACGGCGTCAGCAGGCGCTGCGCGAGGACGAGCAGCCCGTCCGCCAGCACGGCCAGCACGACCACCAGCACGATGCCCACGAGGATGGGCGTGGAGAACTGGCGTTGCCAGCCGTCGATGAACAGGTATCCCAGGCCGCCACGCCCGATCAGCGCGCCCACGCTGACCAGGCTGATGCTGGAGACCGTGGCCACCCGCAGCCCGGCCAGCACGACCGGGACGGCGATGGGCAGGTCGACCTGGATCAGCCGCCGCATCGGCCCGAAGCCCATGGCGACCGCCGACTGGCTCACATGGGCGGGCACCGACCCCAGCCCGTCGACCACGGCGGGGATCAGCACCGCCAGGGAGTAGAAGGTGAGCGGGATGATGACGGTCGCGCGGTTCGCCAGCCCGGTGAGCGGGATGAGCACGATGAACACCGCCAGGGACGGCAGCGAGTACACGACGTTCATCAGGCTGACGGTCGGCTGGTACAGGACGCGCCAGCGGGCGCTGGCCAGGCCGAGCGGCAGCGCGACCAGCAGCCCGAGCAGCACCGGCAGGATCGCCATGATCACGTGGTCGACCAGGAGGCCCTGGATGTCGGGCCAGTTCCTGCCGATCCAGTCCCAGCGGACCAGCGGCTCGGCGTCACCCATCGGCCGGCCCCGTCGCGCGGGCGAGCGCCGCGTCCAGCGCCTCGCGGGTGACGATGCCGGTGAACCGCCCCTCGCCGTCCACCGCGATCGCGCACCCGGACGGGGCGAGCAGCGCCGCGTCGAGCGCGGCCCGCAGGGAGTCCTTGTTCAGGTCGACCGTGCCGAAGGGCTGAAGCCCGGCCGCGGCGGCGCGGGTGCGCGCCTCTCCGGCGGGGGGCCGCTCGGGACGCGTACCGTTCAGGACGGGCCCCTCCAGGGGATCGCCCTCCTTGGCCGGCGAGTCGTAGCCGTTGCCCTCGGACGGACGGCCGCCCTCCGCGCGCCAGCCGAGCGGGCGGCGGTCGTCGTCCAGTACGACCGACCAGCCGGGGATGCCCTGCTCCGACCGCACCGCGAGCCCACCGGCCGGGACGAAGGAGAGCCGCCGGATGCCGCGGTCCTTGCCGAGGAAGCCCTCGACGAAGTCGTCGGCGGGCTCGGCGAGCAGGGTGGGCGGGTCGTCGATCTGCGCCAGGCGCCCGCCGACGCGCATGACCGCGACGGTGTCGCCGAGCTTGATGGCCTCGTCGATGTCGTGGGTGACGAAGACGATGGTCTTCTGCAGCTCGGCCTGCAGCCGGAGCAGTTCGTCCTGCAGGCTGGTGCGCACGACCGGGTCGACGGCGCTGAACGGCTCGTCCATGAGCAGCACGGGCGGGTCGGCCGCGAGGGCGCGGGCCACGCCGACCCGCTGCTGCTGGCCGCCGGAGAGCTGGAACGGGTAGCGCTCGGCCAGCTTGGTGTCGAGCCCGACGCGCTCCATCAGCTCCATCGCACGCGCGCGGGCCTTCTTCTTGTCCCATCCGAGCAGGTAGGGCACGGTGGCCACGTTGTCGACGATCTTGCGGTGCGGGAAGAGCCCCGCCGCCTGGATGACGTAGCCGATGCCCCGCCGCAGGGCGGGCGGGTCGATCTTCCGGATGTCCTCCCCGTCGAGCAGGATGCGGCCCTCGGTGGGGTCGATCATGCGATTGATCATGCGTAGCGACGTGGTCTTCCCGCACCCGGACGGGCCGACGAATACGGTGACGGCCCCCGTGGGGACCTGCAGGTTCAGGTTGTCGACGGCGACCGTGCCGTCGCCGAAGCGCTTGGTGACGCCTTCGAAAGTGATCACGCACGACCTCGTGCTTGTCGGCCGGGACCGCCTGGCCCGGGATCATCGAGTCGGCTGCTGACGGCTACCACCCGCTGGGCAGCCCCCACGGTAGGTGACGGCCCGGCCGCGGGTCCACTTGGAATTCCCCCGGCACAGCCTAAGGTGATCGCCACCGGGCAGACTAGGGTGATCACTCTTGAACCATGTCGAGGACCGCCGAACCTACTCGCCGGTAGATATTCATGATCGAAACTCCCGGCATTTCGACCACCGCTCACCAGTGCTGATGCGATATCTATCAAAGTCGCATCGTTGGCTGCGGCCCATGGCACCGCCTTGGCATGATTGGGCACCCGAGCCCCCGTCCGTCCCCGCACCCCCCGTCGAACCACACGCCCCGCACGAGAATTCCAGAGGACCGGCTGTGACCACTTCGCTCATCGACCACCGCCCGCGCGGCGAGCTGGTCGCCGAGCTCTACGACCGTCACGCCGCCGGGCTGTTCGCGTACTGCCACGACCAGCTCGGTGACACCACCTCCGCCGCCAACGCCCTGGTCGCCGTCCTCACCAACGTGCCGGCCGTCGAGCCTCCCCGCGCCGCGCTGTACGCGCACGCCCGCCGCGAGGTCTACCGGCGTGACGTCGCCTACGTGCTGCCCTCGGTCGATCCCGTCGCCGACCCCGCCGGGGCGCTGGTCGAGCGGGTGACCCGCGAGATCCGCCCGCACCAGCGCGAGGTGCTGCTGCTGTCGGCCGTGTGCGGCCTGGACGCCGTGGAGCTCGCCTGGGTGCTCGACGTCGCCGCCGACACCGCCGAGCAGCTCGAGATGACGGCCCTGCGGCGCTTCACCCACTCGCTCACCGCCGCGGTGAGCGCCGCCGTGTCGGGCCGCCCGCTTCCGCCGCCGGCGGCCGAGGCGATCAGCGCCCTCGGGGCCGCCACGGCCGAGGGCGCGCTGGCCCGGCTGCCGTGGCGCTCGCCCCCGATGTCGCTGCGCTCACGCGTGCTCGACTCCATCCCCGAGGACGCGGCCCCGGTCGCCCCGGCGCAGGCCCCGGCCAGGCGCCTGTGGCCCACCTCGCCCCGCTGGCCGCTGCCGCTCGCCGAGCCCAACCCGGTGACCAACGCCGGAGTCTTCCCCGCCAAGGAGCCGGCGCCACCGCGCTCCGGCCGCAGGTCCAGGCACGAGGCCACGACCGAGCCGATGCCCAAGATCGCCCGCTCGGCGGGCGCCCGGGGCGGCGGGCCGGGCGGCACCAAGTCACTGTTCGGCGACGCTCTCGCCGGCGGGCAGTGGCCCACCCTCCAGCGCACCTTCAGCGTCGGCCGTCCCCCCTCCGGCGGCGAGGGCAGGCCCGCCCGCGAGCCCGCCCCCGAGACCGAGACCGAGACCGAGACCGCTCGGACGGCCGCCGAGCCGCCGGTCCGCCCGCCCGCCCCGGGTCTCCTGCTGGCCGCCCCGGTCGGTGACGTCCTGGAGGCGCCGGTCGCCGGAGTTCCCCCGGCGCCCGAGCCGCCGCCGGTCCCGGCCGCCCCGCCCGCTCCCGTCACGCACGCCCCGGCGCGGGCGTCCGCCGGCGCGCCGCCCGCCGAAACGGCCAGGCCGGAGCCTGAGGCCTCCGAAGGCATCCCGAGCCAGGTCAGCGGCCGTCTCGCCCGGCTGTTCGCCCCGCGCCGCCCGCCCAGGCGGCGCCCGGCCGACCGGCCCGAGCCGGACTCCGCCGTGACCGGCCCCGCCACGGCGGTCCCCGAGGCACCCTCCACGGCCACGGCCGTCCATGAGTCGGCCGACCCCGAGGCCACCCTCCCCGAAGGCGCCGTCTTCGGGACGGCCGCCCCCGAGGCGACGCCGTCCCCGGCGGTCGAGGCCGTCTCCGCGGCGGACGCGGCCCCCGTGACGGCACCGGCCGCCGAGCGCGCTGGCACCGAGCGCGCGGTCACCGACGTCAAGGTCTTCGGCGTCGCGACGTCCGCGGTGGAATCGCCCTCGACGGACGCCACGGCCACCGGCCCGCTCCCCGCGGTGACGTCCGGCCCGGCCACCGGCCCGCTGCCCGCGGTGACGTCCGGCGCCGCCGCGCCCGTGCGGGGCGCCGAGCGGGCGTCCGCGCGGCCGAGGCGGCACGACCGCCCGAAGCCGATCAAGATGGGCGAGCATCACTTCGACTGGCTGTGGGAGCTGGTCGGCTTCGTCATCTGCGTGGCCATCGCGCTGGCGGTGTTCTTCGCCGTGCCGACCATCGTCACCCCCTGAGCGGGGCGGGCCTCACTCGCGCGAGAGCACCAGCCCGCTGGTCGGGACTCCGGTCCCCGCCGTCACCAGCACGTTGCGCACGCCCGCGACCTGGTTGACGGCGGTGCCCCTGATCTGGCGCACGGCCTCGGTGATGCCGTTCATGCCGTGGATGTAGGCCTCACCGAGCTGGCCGCCGTGCGGGTTGACGGGCAGGCGCCCGTCGATCTCGATGCCGCCGTCCGCGACGAAGTCCTTGGCCTCTCCCCTGCCGCAGAACCCGAGCTCTTCGAGCTGGCTCAGCACGAACGGGGTGAAGTGGTCGTAGAGGATGGCCGTCTGGATGTCCTTGGGCGACAGGCCGGACATCGACCAGAGCGCTGAGGCGACCACCCCCATCTCGGGAAGGCCGGACATGTCGTCCCGGTAGAAGCTGGTCATCATCATCTGCCCGCGCCCCGCCCCCTGGGCCGCCGCCGTGACGACCGCCGGCGACCTGCGCAGATGCCTGGCCCGGTCGGCCGAGGTCACCACCAGGGCGACCGCGCCGTCGCTCTCCTGGCAGCAGTCGAGCAGGTGCAGCGGCTCCACGATCCACCGCGACCGCTGGTGCTCCTCCAGGGTGATCGGCCTGCCGTGGAACCACGCGGCCGGGTTGGTGGCCGCGTGCCGTCGCATGGCCACGGCGACGCGGCCGAAGTCCTCGGACGTGGCGCCGAAGGCGTGCATGTAGCGGCGGGCGAACATGGCCACCCAGCCGGCGGGCGTCATCAGCCCGTACGGCACGTGCCAGCTCATCTCGACGCCCTGGGACGACGGCTGCCCGCCGAGCCGGGGGTCCGGCTGGCCGAACCTGCGCCCGGACCGCTCGTTGAACGCGCGGTAGCAGACGACGGTGGACGCCGCCCCGGTGGCGACCGCCATGGCCGCGTGCAGCACCGTTCCGCAGGCCGCGCCGCCGCCGTACTCGACCCGTGAGAAGAACGTGAGGTCGCCGATGCCGACCTCCCGGGCGACGGCGATCTCCTGGTTGGCGTCCTGGGTGAAGGTCACCAGGCCGTCGACCTCGGCCGGGGACAGGCCCGCGTCGTCCACGGCCGCGAACACGGCCTCCGCGGCGAGCTGGAGCTCCGACCGCCCGGACTCCTTGGAGAACTCGGTGGCGCCGATGCCCGCGATGGCCGTGCGACCGGAGAGCGAGTACACGTGGGGGGTGCCTTTCTGGCCGGTCAGCGGGGAAGGAGCAGGCGCACGGTGCCGGTGACGTGGTCGCCCAGGCTCACCGTCCCGCGCACCTCGACGGTCACCTCGTCGCCCTCGCGGCCGGCCACCCTGCCGCCGAGGATGAGCGCGTCGCCGGCGTAGGCGGGGACGCCGAGCCTGACGTTGATGCCGCGGACCAGCGCGTCCGGCCCGGCCCAGTCGGTGACGTAACGCTCGACCAGGCCCATCGTCGTCAGGATGTTGAGGAAGATGTCCTTGGACCCCTGCGCCGTGGCCTTCTCGACGTCGTGGTGCACGGGCGTGAAGTCCATGGTGGCCAGCGCGGTGGAGACGACCGTGGTGGGGGTCAGCTCGATGCGCAGTTCGGGGAGCGCCGCACCGGCCCGGGTCTCCTGTTCGGTGGGTGTGCGCATCACGACTCCCGTGGTATCCACATCGGCAGGATCAGTTCGTCGTCCATCTCCCGGTACACCACGCGTACCGGCATACCGATACCCACCTTCTCTGCCGCGCATTCCACAATGTTCCCGACAATGCGGACACCTTCCGGCAATGCGATTACGGCTACCACAAACGGTATTTCCCGCCCGGGAACCGGCGGATTGTGATGCACCACGTAGCTGTACACCTCGCCGACGCCGGCGGCGAGCGTGTACGTGCGGTTCAGCGACCGGCAGGTGGGGCAGACCGGGCCGGGCGGGTGGCGCGGCTCGCCGCAGTCCCCGCACTTCTGGATGCGCAGCTCGCCCTGGCGGGCGCCCTCCCAGAAGAACGCGGTGTCCCGGTTGACGGCCGGGGCGAGCGGATAGGGATCGTGTTTCGCGGGCTCCGGATTCCGCTCGACGGGCCGGAACTTGAGCACCCGGAACATCATTTCCGCCACCGGCTCGTCGTCGGAATACCACGTGACCACCCACGTCACGAAATAACCGACACCTAGCGCGGTGGTCTTCGGCCCCGACAGCCCGCTCATCCGGGTCGCCGCGACCGGCCGCTCCCCCAGCCGCAGGTAGCGGTGGTAGGTCTGCTCGCAGTTGGTGGCGACGACGCCGGTGAACCCGCTCTCGTCCAGCGCGGCCAGCATGACCGCCACCGGCCCCACCGTGTCGCCGCCGTCCAGCCCGGCCATCGTCCACACCTGGATCATCGCCGGCGGCGCCACGATCGCGCCGTGCGCGCTGCCGGCGGCGAACTCCTCGTCGGTGTAGACGGGGTTGGCGTCGCCCATCGCGGCGGCCCAGTGGCGGATCATCGGCAGGTTGACCGGGTCGGCGGCGGGGGCGCCCCGCACCTCCCCCGCCGCGATCTGCCGCTCGGCGAGGTCGGCGAGCCGCTGGTGCACGCCGGATTCGGCCGTCGTGGTCAATGTCCCTCCTCGGAGCGGTACGGCGTCATCGGGGCGGGCGCGGGAGCTTGAGGCCGAGCATCGCGATCAGCTCGCGCTGCACCTCGTTCACGCCTCCGCCGAAGGTCAGCACCACCGCCCCCTTCACCGCGTGGTCGAGGCTCTCGACGAAGGCGGCGGTCCACGGGTCGGACGGGTCGCCGTACCGCGCGAGCACCTCGCCCACGATCCGGCCCACGTCCTGCATGCGCTCCGAGCCGTAGATCTTGGTGGCGGAGGCGTCGGGCGCCCCGAGCCAGCCGAGGTCCATGCTCGCCGCGACCTGCCAGTTCAGCAGCTCGTTGGTGCGGTAGTAGGCGTAGACGCGCCCGAGCGCCCGCCGCACGGCCGGCTCCTCGGCGGCGCCGGTGCGTTCGGCCCACTCGGCGAACCGGTCGTACACGCGGGCGAGGTTGCCCGCCGGGCCGAGCGTCAGCCGTTCGTGGTTGAGCTGGCTGACGATGAGGTCCCAGCCCTTGTTCTCCTCACCCACCAGCATGTCGACCGGCACCCGCACGTCGGCGTAGTAGGTGGAGTTGGTGTGGTGGCGGCCGTCCATCGTGATGATCGGCGTCCAGGAGTAGCCGGGGTCGGTCGTGTCGGCGATCATCATCGAGATCCCGCGGTGCTTGCCCGCGCCGGGGTCGGTGCGCGCGGCCAGCCAGATGTACTGGGCGTAGTGGGCGCCGGAGGTGAAGACCTTCTGGCCGTTCACCACGTAGTGGTCGCCGTCGCGGACGGCCGTGGTGCGCAGCGAGGCGAGGTCGGTGCCCGCCTCGGGCTCGCTGTAGCCGATCGCGAAGTGGCACTCGCCTGCGAGGATGCCCGGCAGGAAGAACTCCTTCTGCCGGGCCGTGCCGTAGCGCATCAGCGTGGGCCCGACCGTCTGCAGCGTGATGATCGGGTACGGGACGTCGGCGCGCGCGATCTCGTTGGCGAAGATCTGCTGCTCCATCGGCCCCAGGCCCGCCCCGCCGTACTCCTCGGGCCAGCCGAGGCCGAGCTTGCCGTCGCGCCCCAGCCTGCGGCAGTGCTCGATGTAGGACTCCCCGAACGGGTCCTGTGCGATCTTGGCGCGGTCCTCCGAGGTCAGGCAGGCCTGGAAGTACTCGCGCAGCTCGGCGCGGAGCCGCTTCTGCTCGGCGGTGAGGTCGACCAGCATCAGACCAGCGCTCCCAACGTGTCCAACCGGGCCTCCACGCCGCCGAGCAGGTGGGCCCGGTGCTTGCCCCAGGCGAAGTAGCGGTGCAGCGGGTAGGTGACGTCGAGCCCTATCCCGCCGTGCAGGTGCTGGCAGGTGTAGAGGGCGGCCAAGGCGGTGTCGGTCACCGTGTGGGCGGCCACGCACAGGTCGAGCTCCGCCTCGGCGTCCAGACCCTGGGCAACGCGCCACGCCCCCGACCAGACCGCCACGTCCAGCGCCCGGCCGGCGATGTACACGTCCGCGATCTGCACGGTGACCGCCTGGAACTCCGCGAGCGCCCGGTCGAACTGGCGCCGGGTGCGGATGTGGGCGGTGGTGAGCTCCAGCGCCCCCGCCAGCACGCCGGAGGCGCAGGCGGTGATCGCGGTCAGGCAGAGCAGGCGCAGCGCGGCGACGGCGGCGCCGTCGGCCGGGCCGACCGGCTCGCCGGGGGTGGCGTCGAGGATCAGGACGGCGGCGGGCTCGCCCGTGGCGGTGGGGGCGGGCCGGACGTCCGCCGCCGCGGGGTCGACCAGGAACAGCCCGGCCCCCTCGCCGGTGTCGGCCGGGACGAGGACCGCCGCGGCCTGGGAGGCGTGGGAGACCATCGTCTTGCGTCCCGTCAGCGTCCAGCCCGCGGGCGAGCGCCGCGCGGTCGTGCGAGGCGGCGCCCCCAGTTCACGGCCGGGCTCCAGCGGCGCGGCCGTCAGCACGATCTCGCCCTCGGCCAGGCGGGCCAGGAGCGCGCGCTGCTCCGGCGAGCCGTACCGCCCGAGCACCATGGCGGCGGGCAGGGCGTCCTGCAACGGCACGGGCGCCACGTGGGCGCCGGCCTCGCGCAGGATGACGGCCATCTCGACGGCTCCGAGCCCGGCGCCGCCCGTGTCCTCTGGCAGGCACGCGCCGATGAGCCCCGCCTGGGCCGCCGCGCGCCACAGCGCGTCGTCGTACGGCCGGCCGCCGCGCTCGTGCGCGGCCAGGCGGTCCGGGGTGGCCTCCCGGGCGAACACCCCCGCGGCCAGCGTCCTCAGCTCCGCCTGCGTCTCGTCCAGGGTGAAGTCCATCACCGCTCCCCTGCCCGGTGCCGTCGCCCCCTTAGGCGCGTCAGGCGCAAACTAGAACAGATTCTAATCCGTGTCCAGAGCCATTTTCCGTGTGCGGTTTCCTCCATACGGACTTAACACAAACGTCATGCAAGACCGGCCCGCATTATGACCGGCCCGCAACCGGCCCTACCTGCGGGTAACCCGGTAACGTGTTCTCATGCGCACCTCGCATGCCGGCGCCGCGACCGTTCCCCCCGACCACGTGACGCACCGTCCCGACCCGGGACGCCAGACTCCGGGCCGCGCAACGGGCGCCTCCCAGGGCCCTGCCGACGAAGCGTCTCCCGGCGGGCCGCACGGCGCTCCCGCGCCCGCCTCGCAGGGGGCCCGCACCCGCAGCCAGCACCAGCGCCGCAAGCGCATCGTCCAGGCGGCGGCGGCGCTGGCCTCGCGCGGCGGCGTCGAGGCCATGCAGATGCGCACCGTCGCCGAGCGCGCCGGCGTGGCGCTCGGCACGCTCTACCGCTACTTCCCCTCCAAGATGGATCTCGTGGTCGCGGTCGTCAGCGAGGAGATCGACCTGCTGGAGACCAGCATCGAGCGACGGCCGCCGAGCGCGGCCACCCCGGCGGGGCGCGCGGTCGACGTGCTGATGCGCGCGACCCGCGGCCTGATGCGCGAGCCCGAGCTGGCCGACGCGCTGATCCGCTCGCTGATCATGGCCGAGGTCGACACCCCGTTCGGCGACCGCATGGCAGGCCTGCTGCTGCGTGTCTCCGGCGAGGGGCTCACCCTCGGGTCGGCCACCGAGGAGCAGGTCGCGCTGGCCGGCTCGCTGGGCAGCGTGTGGGTGCACGAGCTGCTCGAGATGCTGCGCGGCCGGCGCACGTACGAGCAGATCCAGCGCCGCATCGAGATCGCCGCCGACCGGCTGCTCGCCGGCTTCGGCGCCTGACGCCCGGCGCCCGCCGCGAGGGCTTCCACCCGAAATTAGAACGGGTTACAGTCTGGGCCTGGAGCGTAGTCGAGGAGGCCGCATGGGCGTGCCCGTGATCGTGGAGGCCGTGCGCACGCCGATCGGCAGGCGCGGCGGGTGGCTGGCGGGGGTGAAGCCGCAGGCCCTGCTCGCGGCGGCCCTGCGGGGCGTCGTCGAGCGGGCGGGCGTCGACCCCGCCGTGATCGGCCAGGTGTTCGCCGGGTGCGTCACCCAGGCCGGCGAGCAGGGCGGGCACGTCGGCCGGCACGCCTGGCTGTACGCCGGCCTTCCCCACCAGGCCGGCGTGACCACCGTCGACGCCCAGTGCGGCTCCTCGCAGCAGGCCGTCCACCTGGTCGCCGCGCTCATCCAGGCCGGGGTGATCGAGGCCGGCGTCGCCTGCGGGGTGGAGGTCATGAGCCGCCAGCCGCTCGGCAGCAACGTCCTGCCCGCCGACCCGCGCCCGGACGACTGGTCGATCGACCTGCCCGACCAGTTCACCGCCGCCGAGCGCATCGCCCGGCGGCGCGGGCTCACCCGCCACGACGTCGACCGGTTCGGCGAGCGCTCACAGCGGCTCGCCGCCGAGGCGTGGGCCGAGGGCCGGTTCGACCGCGAGGTCGTCGCGGTGACCGCGCCGGTGCTCGGCGCCGACGGCGGCCCCACCGGTGAGAGCCGCGAGGTCGGCAGGGACCAGGGCCTGCGCGCGACCACGCTGGACGGCCTCGCGGCGCTGAAGCCGGTGCTCGGCGGGGAGGCGCTGCACACGGCGGGCACCAGCTCGCAGATCTCCGACGGCGCCGCCGCCGTGCTGCTCATGAGCGAGCGGGCCGCCGCCGCGCACGGCCTGCGGCCCCGGGCCCGCATCCTGGCCCAGGCGCTGGTCGGCTCCGAGCCGTACTACCACCTGGACGGCCCGGTGGACGCCACCGCGACGGTGCTGGCGTCGGCCGGCATGAAGATCAGCGACGTCGACCGGTTCGAGGTCAACGAGGCCTTCGCCGCCGTCGTGCTGTCCTGGGCGTCGGTCCACGGGCCCGACCTCGACCGGGTCAACGTGAACGGCGGGGCCATCGCCCTGGGCCACCCGGTGGGCGCGACCGGCGCCCGCCTGGTCACCACGGCCCTGCACGAGCTGGAGAGGTCGGGCTCCTCCACCGCGCTGATCTCGATGTGCGCGGGAGGGGCGCTGGCGACCGCCACGGTGCTGGAACGGGTGTGAGAGGCGCGATAGTCCGCGAACCGCCGCTGTGAGCGCCTACACTCTTAGACATCGGATGTCTGGGCGCGACAGCGCGTAACCCTAGGGATGGTGTCTGCGTGGCGGTCACGGACGCTGCGATCGACCGTATCAAGGGCATGATCGTCTCGGGTGAGCTGGCGCCGGGCGCGCGGCTGCCCAAGGAGGCCGATCTCGCCGAGCGCCTCGGGCTCTCCCGCAACTCCCTGCGCGAGGCCGTCCGGGCCCTGTCCCTGATCAACGTGCTCGACGTGCGGCAGGGCGACGGCACCTACGTCACCAGCCTGGAGCCCCGGCTTCTGCTCGACGCCCTCTCGTTCGTCGTCGACTTCCACCGCGACGACACCGTGCTGGAGTTCTTCCAGGTCCGCCGCATCCTGGAGCCCGAGGCCGCCGCCATGGCGGCCACGGCCATGGCGCCGCCCGACATCGAGGAGCTGCGCGCGATCCTGGACGCCCTGCCCGACGACCCCAGCGTCGAGGAGCTGGTGGCCAACGACCTGGAGTTCCACCAGCGCATCGCCACCGGCTCGGGCAACACCGTGCTGTCGTCCCTGATCGAGAGCCTCTCCGGCCCCACGCTGCGAGCCCGCATCTGGCGCGGCCTCACCCAGGAGGGCGCCACCGCCAAGACCAGGGAGCAGCACACCGCCATCTACGAGGCCATCGCCACCGGCCGCCCCGACGTGGCCCGGGCCTGGGCCACCGTCCACGTGGCCGGCGTCGAGGAGTGGCTCCGCCGGGCCCTGTGACCGGGCGGAACGGCTCTCCGGCCGCCCGGCCCGGGCGGCGCCGGCGGGCCGTCGGCACGTGCGCGTGATCACGTCGGCGCACGGCGTGGGCGGCGCCGTGGTAGGCATGGGCCTATGTCCACGTCCGGCCCTCTTCGTGCCGTAGACCCCGAGCGGCTCGGCGCGTACCGCCTGGTGCGCCGGCTCGGGCAGGGCGGGCAGGGGACCGTGTACCTCGCGACCGCGCCCGGGGGCGCCCCGGTCGCGGTCAAGCTGATGCACTCCCGCCTGGACGACGAGGTGGCGCGCCGCCGGTTCGCGGGCGAGGTCGAGGCGGTGCGGCGGGTGGCGCCCTTCTGCACCGCCCAGGTGCTCGACGCCGACCTGCACGGCGACCAGCCCTACATCGTCAGCGAGTACGTGGACGGGATCTCGCTCCAGCAGCACGTGAACGCCGAGGGGCCGCGCACGGGCGGGTCGCTCGACCGGATCGCGGTCGGCACCGCGACGGCGCTCGCCGCGATCCACGGGTCGGGTGTGGTCCACCGGGACTTCAAGCCGGGCAACGTGCTGCTCGGGCACGACGGGCCGCGGGTGATCGACTTCGGCATCTCCCGGGTGATCGACACCGCGACCACCACCGGCCGGGCTCCGGTCGGCACGCCCGCCTACATCTCGCCCGAGCAGCTCAAGGGCGAGCGGGCCGGCACGGCCGCCGACATCTTCGGGTGGGGGCTCACGGTCGCCTTCGCCGCCGGCGGGCGGCACGCCTACGCCGCCGAGTTCTACGAGGCCGTGCTCGGGCGCATCCTGTTCGGCAAGCCCGACCTCGACCCCCTGTCGGGGACGCTGCGCACGATCGTGGAGGCCTGCCTGCACGAGGACCCCGCCCGGAGGCCGAGCGCCGAGGAGGTGCTGCGCCGCCTCATCGGCCGCAACACGGTGCCGTTCCCCGCTCTGTCGCCGGGCGGGTTCGCCGAGGCGGGCGGCCTCCCGGAGGTCGCCCGGGCCGTGGCGGCCGACCGGGATCCCCGGGAGGCCTGGCGGGGCGCCGAGCCCGGCCGGGCCCCGGACGACGCCCCGGTGGCGCACGAGGCGGTGCCGGAGGACGACCGCGCCGCCGGCCCCGGCGTCCCCCCGCGCGCCGCCGAGCCGGGCGCGCACGTCCCGGTGGGCGGGCGCGACGACCGGCCGACGGCGGGCGGCCACGGCTCCGGCGAGAGGGCCGCGGGGGACGGCGGCGTCCTGGACACCCTGATCACCCCCGCGGTGTCGACGAGCCCGCTTGAGCCCGCGCCCGCCGCGTTCGTGCCGCGCTCGCGCCTGCCCCTGCTCGCGGCGCTCTTCCTGGCGCTGCTGACCGGGGTGGCCGGGGCGGCGCTCTGGATGGGCATGTCCGAACAGGACGACTCCGGCCTGTCGTACACGGGCAGGTGGTCGGGCAGCGCCGTGCATCCGACGGCGGGCCGGGTGTTCCCGGTGGAGATCGACCTGCCCCAGGGGGCCGCCGGGCCGGGCACCATGCGATGGGGCTCCGACCTGCACTGCTCGGGCCGCCTGGTCAGGGCGGGCGGGAGGGCCTCGGCGCCGGACTTCCGGCTCGCCGACGTGCGCGGCGCCCAGTGTCACACGAGCACGGTGGAGCTGTCGTGGAAGGGCCCCGGCCGTATGGCCTTCGAGGTGACCCGGCCCGGCGAGCGGACCCCCCGGTACTCCGGCACGGCCGTCGCCGCCCCCTGACGCCCGCCGGGTCCTCGTGTCAGAAGGCGACGTCGAGGCAGGCGACGCGGGCGCCCGCCGTGCCGGCCTTGCCGGGCTCGGTGTGGGTGTGGTCGGCGTGGACGACCACCGACTGGGCCTGACGGTCGGAGAACTGCCAGTCGACGAGCGCCCTGCCGAGGCCGTTGCCGCGCGCGTCGGTGGTGAAGTCGAGCCAGATCTCGTTGCGGGAGTTGGCGTACTTGGGGTCGGTGGACGGGGTGACGGGGTCCTTGGAGTTCTGGTAGTGCGGCCCGGCGTCCTCGCCCTTGGCGCCGCAGCGGTTGACGTGCGCGTGCGCGCCGTAGCGGCGGTTGGCGACGAGCCCGTGCGTGCGCAGCATCACGTTCATCTTGCCGTCGTGGGTGGGGACGTAGGTGACGGCCGCGAGGGCGCCCGAGGGGGCGAGCTTCGGGTCGTAGGTGACCGCCGTGCGGCCGGCCGCGTACGGCTGGAACTGCCCGACCGCGAGCGCCGTGCTCTTGTTGTCGTCGGCTCGCGGCGCCGCCGACTCCGCGGACACGGCGCCCGTGTTGAGCAGGACCATCGGCATCAGCATGGCCATGACCCCGGTGCGCACCGCCATAATGCTCCCCCTAGTTCGACTTATCGCAGCTTTGAGCAACAAATATTCATATGCCCGAACGGCCGGATAAGTCAGGCAGGTGTCGAGTGAAGAATTCGGCAAATAACCCTGGCACGAGGGTTCGCGTTCCCGCAGCCGAACCGCCGCGCACCAGGGGTTCGCGCGTTCCACCCCGCCGCCGGGGCGCGTTACCCCGGCCGGCGTTAGCCCGCTATTTCAGGAAAAAAGGTTATATACCGTTCGGGCGTTGCCGCCGAAAACCTGCTCCCTCTCCCCCTCGGACAGCCCCGCCGTCAGGCGCCGGGCCAGGTCGAGCACGCGGTCGTAGGTGGCGGCCAGCTCGCACACCGGCCAGTCGGAGCCGAACATCACCCGGCCGGGCCCGAAGCACGCCAGGATGTGGTCGGCGTACGGCGCGATGCCCGCGACGTCCCAGCCCGACCAGTCGGCCTCGGTGACCAGCCCGGACAGCTTGCAGGTCACGTTGGGCGAGGCCGACAGCTCCCCGATGTCGCCCGCCCACGGCTCCAGCGCGCCGGTGGAGATCAGCGGCTTGGCGCCGTGGTCGAGCACGAACCGCATCTCGGGCAGGTGCCGTACCAGCTCGGTGGCGGCCGGGAGCTGGTGGGCCAGCACGAGCAGGTCGTACGCCAGCCCGGCCTCGCCCACCGCGCGCACGCCCGCGCGCACGTCGGGACGCGCCAGCCAGTCGGCGTCCTCGTCCTGCACCTGGTGGCGGATCCCCACCAGCAGCTCGCCGCCGGGGCCCGAGCGCAGCCGCGCGATCCGCTCCGCCACGTCCGGGGCGGTCAGGTCGAGCCACCCGACGACCCCGGCGACCAGCCCGCCGGAGGCGGCGGCCGTCGCCAGGAACTCCTCGGTCTCCTCATCGGACGCGGTCGTCTGGACCAGCACCGTGTGGGCGACCCCCGCGGCGGTCGTCTCGGCGCGCAGGTCGTCGAGCAGGTACGGCCGTCGCAGCGGGGCGAGCTCCTCGGCCGCCATCCAGGGGTACTCCCGCCTGGTGGTGTCCCACAGGTGGTGGTGGGCATCGATGATCATCGGCTCTCCTGCGTCGTGATCGGGCGGGCGGGGCCGGGCTCAGGCGACCGGCGCCTCGGCGTCCAGAGCCTCCCACAGCTCGACGGGCACCGGAGCCGCGGCGAGGGCGGCGTTGCGCCGCACCTCCTCGGCGGAGCGCGCGCCGACGAGCACGGACGTCACCGCCGGATGCCGCAGTGGGAAGTGCAGTGCCGCCTGCGGGAGGGTCACGCCGTACCGCTCGCAGATCGCCGCGTAACGGCGCGCCAGCTCCACGGCGGGACGCGGCGCGGGCCCGTAGTCGTAGGTGCCCGCGGCGTCGTGCGTGGCCAGCAGACCGCTGTTGAAGACGCCCGCGGCGAGCACCGCGACGCCGCGGTCGAGGCACAGCGGCAACAGCTGGGCCGCGCCCGAACGGTCCAGGAGCGTGTACCGCCCGGCGAGCAGCACCGCGTCGACGTCGGTCGCCTGGACGAAGGCGGCGAGCATCCGCCACTGGTTCATGCCGACCCCGATCGCCTTGACCACACCCTGGTCGCGCAGCTCGGCCAGCGCCGGGTACGCCTCGCCGACCGCCTGCTCCCAGTGGTCGTCGGGGTCGTGGATCAGCACCATGTCGACCGAGTCGTGCCCGAGCCGCACCAGGCTCTCCTCGATCGACCGCCGTACCCCGTCGCGGGAGAAGTCCCACACCCGGTGGCGGTCGGCGGGCACGTCGAAGCCCTGGTCGTCGCGCCCGCCCGACGAGGACGGCACGAGCAGCCGCCCCACCTTGGTGGACAGCGTGTACTGCTCGCGCGGGCGGTGCCGCAGCGCGGCGCCGAGGCGCCGCTCCGACAGCCCCAGCCCGTAGTGCGGGGCCGTGTCGAACAGGCGCACCCCGGCCGCCCACGCCGCACCGACCGCCTCGACGGCCTGCTCGTCGCTGACGGCCGAGAACAGGTTGCCGATCGGCGCGCCGCCGAACCCGAAGCGCGTCACCCGCGCCCCGCGGCCCACGATGGCGTCTTGCACTGTCGTCTCCTCATGTCTCGGTGATCGCGGCGGCCCGCGCCGCCCCGACCCGCCTACATCTTCCAGACCTCCCGCAGGCGGATCGCCGAGGGGTCGAAGTCTCTGTCCAGGAAGCGGTTCATGCGACTCTGCCAGGCCTGGTCGGCGGCGCTGTCGCGCATCCGCTCCTGCATGGCCGCCCAGTCGTCCACCTCGACGACGTGGAACAGGTCGAGCCCGTCGCGCCAGATGGTCCACGAGCGCACTCCGGCCTCGCGCATGTCGGCCTCGAGCTCGGCCGGGATGGTCGCGTGCTCGCGCTCGTAGGCCTCCTCGGCCCCGGGCTTGAGCCGGGTGCGCAGGGCGATCCGCGGCATCAGCGACCGCCTCCCGCGTGCGCGGGATGCGGGGAACATAGGTGACTCATCAGCTACTCCTGTGCCTTTCCACTGGTCAGACGGGCGAGCATCAGCGCGATGAGGATGATGCCTCCGTAGATGGCCTGGATCCACTGGGCGGACACGCCGGCCAGGGTGAGGATGTTGTTGATCAGCCCGAGGACGAGCACGCCGCACAGGGCGCCGAACAGCGTTCCCTTGCCGCCGTCCAGCACGACGCCGCCGATGACCGCAGCCGCGAACACGGTGAAGATCATGCCGTCGCCCTGCCCCGCCGCGACCGAGCCCAGCCGGCCGGTCATGAGCAGGCCCGCGAGCGCGGCCAGCAGGCCGCCGATGACGAACACCGTCCACAGCACGCGGTCGGTGCGCACGCCCGCCGCGCGGGCCGCGTCGACGTTGCCGCCGATCGCGTAGATCGACCGGCCGTGCCGGAAGTACCCCAGGGTGACGATGCCGACGGCGTAGGCGACCGCGCAGATCCAGATGGACGCCGGCAGGCCGAGCCAGCGGGCGTTGCCCAGGTAGAGGAACGACTCGGGCAGCGCGAACAGGTTCTGGCCGCCGGTGAGGCCGATCTGCAGGCCGCGCAGCACGATCAGCATGCCGAGCGTCACGATGAACGCCGACAGCTTGAACCGCAGGATCAGCAGCCCGTTGAACGCCCCGACGGCCGCCCCGATGAGCAGGCAGAGCGGGATGCCCAGGGCCGCGGGCCACTCGAAGCCGAGCCCGCCGGCCGAGACCGGGATGAGCAGCCCGACGGCCAGCGCGGGCGCCAGGCCGACGGTGGACTCCAGCGACAGGTCGAACTTGCCGGCGATCAGGATCAGCGCCTCGGCCAGCACCAGCAGCGACAGCTCGGTCTGCTGCTGGAGCACGTTGGTCAGGTTGTCGCCGCTGAGGAACGCCGGTTCGATCAGCGCGCCCACGATGACGAGCAGCACGATCGCGGGGACGAGGGCCAGGTCGCGGAAGCGCGCCAGCCGTACCGCCCCGCCGCCGGAGGTCCGGCCCTTCGGCGATCCGGGTGAGCCCGGGGAGCCCGGGGACGTCACTGTGGTCTGAGTCATCGCGCGTCGACACCTTCCATGACCGCCACGAGGTCGGCGTCCGACCAGCCGCGTGGCACCTCCTTCACGACCTGACCGTGGAACATCACCAGCACGCGGTCGCAGATGCGCAGGTCGTCCAGCTCGTCGGAGACGAGCACGGCTCCCGCGCCGCGTTCGGCGGCGTCCTCGACGGCTCCCAGCAGTGCTTGCTTGGCCCGCACGTCCACCCCGGCGGTGGGGTCGATCACGACCAGCGCGCGGGGCTCGTCGGCCAGGGCGCGGGCCATGACGACCTTCTGCGCGTTGCCGCCGGACAGGTCGCCGACCGGCTGCGCCGGCCCGGTGGTCGCGATGGCCAGCTCCTCGATCATCCGCTCGCCCTTGGCGCGCCGCAGGGAGGGGGACACCGCCCCGAACCGGCCCAGCTTGTGGGCGATCGGCAGGGTGGCGTTCTCGGCGATCGACAGCAGCGGCACGAAGCCCTCCTTGTGCCGGTCCCGGGGGACGAATCCCAGACCGGCGCGCAGCGCCGAGGACACGTCCCCCGGGCGCGGCCGGGTGCCGTTGACCGTCACCGTGCCGCTGTCGGGGACGTGCAGCCCGACGAGCGTCTCCGCCAGCCCGACCTTGCCGCTGCTGCCCGACCCGGCCAGCCCCACGATCTCGCCCGCGCGGACGCTCAGGTCGACGTCGTGGTAGCGGCCGGCCAGGGTGAGCTTCTCGGCGCCGAGCACGACCGGGGCCCCGGCGTCGGTCGCGCGGGCGCGGGCCTGGTAGCCGGCCGCGGCCTCGCCGGTCATGGCCGACACCAGCTCGTCGTGCGGGAGCTCCGCCACGGCGCTGGTGAGCACGTGCCGGGCGTCGCGGAACACCGTGACCGACTGGCAGACGCGGTACACCTCGTCCAGGTGGTGCGAGATGAACATCATCGTCACGCCCTGCGCGCGCAGCGCCCTCATCCGCTCGAAGAGCCGCTCGATGGCGGGGCCGTCGAGCTGCGCCGTCGGCTCGTCCAGGATAATGAAGCGGGCGCCGAACGACAGGGCGCGCGCGATCTCCAGGAGCTGGCGCTGCTCGACGTCCAGGTCGCCGGCCATGCGTCCGGCGTCGACCCGCACGCCGTACTGGTCGAGCAGGTCACGGGCCCTGGCGCGCAGGGCGCGCCAGTTGATCGCCCCGCGGCCGGCCTGGCGGTTGAGGAACAGGTTCTCCGCCACCGTGAGCGTGGGGATGATCGTCGACCGCTGGTAGACGCAGGCGACGTTGCTCCGCCAGCCGTCCCGGTCGGCCGGTGCGGGCGCCGGGCGCCCGGCGAAGAGCACCCGGCCCGCGTCCGGGCGTTGCAGGCCGGTCAGGATGGAGACCAGCGTCGACTTGCCGGCCCCGT
Organism: Sphaerisporangium sp. TRM90804; assembly: GCF_029846175.1. GTDB lineage: Bacteria > Actinomycetota > Actinomycetes > Streptosporangiales > Streptosporangiaceae > Sphaerisporangium. Next base: position 312,972 of record NZ_JARWAC010000015.1, read on the forward strand.
TGCGCCCGACGAGCGCGTGCGTCTCACCCTCGGCGATGGTGATCCCCGCGTCGTCGAGCGCCGTCGTGGGCCCGTAGCGTTTGGTGATGTTCCTGGCCTCGACGGCCGGGGACGAGGTGTCTGACATCACTTGACCTGGTTGCCCCAGAGCGCCGGGTCGTCGACGTTCTCCTTGGTGACGAGCGGGGCCGGAAGCTGGTCCTCCAGGCGACCGCCGCCGACGTCGACGATCGTGCTGTCGTGGTCGGTCGGGCCGGGCGCGAAGGTCTTGCCCTCAAGCGCGGCCTTGGCGTAGAACAGCGCCCACTTGGCGTACAGGTCGGCGGGCTGGGAGACCGTGGCGTCGATCTGGCCGTCGCGGATGGCCTGGAACTCCTGCGGGATCCCGTCGTTGGAGACGATGAAGATGTGCTTGGGGTCGGTCGGCGGCACCAGCAGGTTCTTGGACTTCAGCACCTGCAGCGTCGGGGCGAGGAAGACGCCGCCGGCCTGCATGTAGATGCCGTTGATGTCGGGGTGCTGGGTGAGCCGGGTCTGCAGCGCGGCGGCGGCCTTGGTGCCCTCCCACTCGGTGGGCTCGGCGAAGACCTCGATCTCGGGGAACTTCGTCTTCATGCACTCGGCGAACGCCTCGGAGCGGTCGCGGCCGTTGACCGACGCCAGCGAGCCCTGGAACTCGACGACCTTGCCCTTGCCCTTGAGCTGCTCGCCGAGGAACTCACACGCTTTCTGCCCGTAGGCGCGGTTGTCGGCGCGGACCACCATGTACGTCTTGCCCTTGTCGGGCCGGGTGTCCACGGTGACCACCGGGATGTTCTTGGCGGCGAGCTGGTCGAGCGTAGTGGCGATGGCGCCGGTGTCCTGCGGCGCCATGACGATGGCCTTGGCGCCCTGGCTCACCATCGCCTGGGTGTTGGACACCAGCCTGGCGACGTCGTTCTGCGAGTTGGTGGGCGGCATCAGCTCGATGCCGAGCTCACCGGCCATCTGCGGCACGTACTTGTTGTAGGAGTTCCAGAAGTCGGAGTCGGCGCGCGGGAAGTCGACGCCGACCTTGCCGCCCGCCGCCGGTGCGGCGGCGCCGCCGGTGGAGGTGGAGGTGGGCGTGTCCGAGCCGCACGCGGACAGGGCCAGGGTGGCCGTGAACAGCGCGGCGAATATGGCCGACGATCGTGTTCTCACTTACCGCCTCGTTTCAACGGGTCGTTCGGGGGGGTGCGTCCCCGGACCCCCGCGCGGGGGTCCGGGGTTCTGGTGGGGCTCGCCCGGCGGCGGAGCAGGCCGGGGGGTGAGCGGCGGACGGCGGACGTGCCGCCGACCGCGTCAGAGTTTGGGACGGGGACGCAGTCCGTGCATGCCCCCGTCCACGGCGAGCACGGTGCCGGTCGTGCTGGCGGCCAGCGGGCTCGCCAGGTACGCGACCGCGGCGGCGACCTCCTCCGCGCTGACCAGCCGGCCCATGGGCTGGCGGTTCTCCAGCGCGCGGCGCTCGGCCTCGGGGTCGGGCGCCGCGTCCAGCAGCCGCTGCACCCACGGGGTGTCGGCGGTGCCGGGGTTGACGCAGTTGACGCGGATGCCCTCGTCGACGTGGTCGGTGGCCATGGCCAGCGTGAGCGACATGATCGCTCCCTTGGACGCGCTGTAGACCGCCCGGTTGGGCAGGCCGGCCCAGGCGGCGATGGAGCAGGTGTTGACGATCGCGGCGTGGGCGGAGGCGCGCAGCAGGGGCAGGGCGGCGCGGGTCACGCGCACGATGCCGAGCACGTTCACGTCCAGGACGCGGAACCACTCCTCGTCGGGGTTCTGCTCCACCGTCCCGGCGGCGCCGATGCCGGCGTTGTTGATCAGGATGTCCAGCCCGCCCAGGTGCCCGGCCGCGGCCTCGACGGCCGCGCGGACGGAGGCGTCGTCGGTGACGTCGGCCCGCACCCCGAAGAAGGGCTCGGCGGGCGGGTTGAGGTCGAGGCAGGCCACCCGCGCGCCGCGCTCGGCCAGGAGGGTGGCGGTGGCCAGGCCGATGCCCGAGCCGCCGCCGGTGACAAGGGCGGTGAGTCCGTCGAATTCGCTCATGGCGCACCACCGTTCCACACGGGACCGTCGGGGTAGGAGTACTCGGCGACGGATTCCGGGCGCATCGCGGCGCCGAAGCCCGGCGCCTCCGGCGCCCGGTAGCGACCGTCGCGGACGACCACCGGGTCGACGAAGTGCTCGTGCAGGTGGTCGACGTACTCGATGACGCGGTCGTCGCGGCTGCCGCTGACGGCCACGTAGTCGAACATCGCCAGGTGCTGCACCAGCTCGCACAGCCCGACGCCGCCCGCGTGCGGGCAGACCGGGACGCCGAACTTGGCGGCCAGCAGCAGGATGGCGATGTTCTCGTTCACCCCGCCCACGCGCGCCGCGTCGAGCTGCAGGACCGACAGCGAGCCGGCCTGGAGCATCTGCTTGAACACCACGCGGTTCTGCACGTGCTCGCCGGTGGCGACCTTGATCGGCGCGACGGCCTCGGCGATGGCGGCGTGCCCGAGCACGTCGTCGGGGCTGGTCGGCTCCTCGACCCAGTACGGGTCGAACTCGCCGAGCGCGCCGACCCAGGCGATGGCGGAGGCCACGTCCCAGCGCTGGTTGGCGTCGATGGCGATGCGGAAGCCGGGGCCGCAGACCTCGCGCGCGATGCGCATCCGCCGCCGGTCGTCCTCCAGGTCGGCGCCGACCTTCAGCTTGATCTGGGTGAAGCCGTCGTCCATGGCCTCCTTGCACAGGCGGCGCAGCTTGTCGTCGTCGTAGCCGAGCCAGCCGGGCGAGGTGGTGTAGGCCGGGTAGCCGCCGGCCCTGAGGGCGGCGACGCGCTCGGCGCGGCCGGGCTCGGCGCGCCGCAGGATCTCCAGCGCCTCCCCGGGGGTGAGGGCGTCGCTGAGGTAGCGGAAGTCGACCAGCGCGACGAGGTCCTCCGGGGAGGTCTCGCCGAGCAGCAGCCACAGCGGCTTGCCCTGGATCTTGGCCTCAAGGTCCCACAGCGCGTTCACGACCGCCGACAGCGCCATGTGCATGACGCCCTTCTCGGGGCCGAGCCAGCGAAGCTGGGAGTCGTCGACCATCTCCCTGTACAGGGCGCCGAGGTCGCCGGTGTTCGCACCCACGACGAAGCGCTCCAGCGCCCTGATCGCGTGGGTCTGCACGTCGTTGCCCCGGCCGATGGTGAAGGCCAGGCCGTGCCCGTCGACGCCGGCGTCGGTCCGCAGGACGACGTAGGCGGCGGAGTAGTCGGGGTCGGGGTTCATCGCGTCGGAGCCGTCGAGCTCACGGGAGGTCGGGAAGCGCACGTCGTGCGTCTCCAGGGCGGTGATGACCGGCCGGTCGCTCATGCCTGTCCCACGACCTGGCGCTGACGGCCGAGGCCGTCGATCTCCAGTTCCACCACGTCACCCTCGCGGAGGTACGGCTGCCCCGGCATTCCCAGCGCGACGCCGGCGGGCGTGCCGGTGTTGATCACGTCGCCCGGCTCCAGCACCATGAACCGGCTGAGGTAGCGAACGATCTCCGCCACCCCGAAGACCATGTCCTTGGTGCTGCCGTTCTGCCGGGCCTCGCCGTTCACCCACAGCCGCAGCCCGAGGTCCTGCGGGTCGGGCACCTCGTCGGCGGTCACCAGCCAGGGGCCGAGCGGGTTGAACGTCTCGCACGACTTGCCCTTGTCCCACTGGCCGCCGCGTTCGAGCTGGAACTCGCGCTCGGAGACGTCGTTGGCGACGGCGTACCCGGCGACGCAGGCCAGCGCCTCCTCCTCGGACTCCAGGTAGCGGGCGGTGCGGCCGATGACGACGGCGAGCTCGACCTCCCAGTCGGTCTTGACGCTGCCCCGGGGGATCAGCACCTGGTCGTCGGGGCCGACGACGGTGTTCGGCGCCTTCATGAAGACGATCGGCTCGGTGGGCAGCGGCGCGCCGGTCTCCTCGGCGTGGTCGCGGTAGTTGAGGCCGATGCAAACGATCTTGCCGGGACGCGCGATGGGCGCGCCCAGGCGCGGCGTCCCGCCCGCGGCCTCCAGAAGCGGCAGCTCGTCGGCGAGCAGCGCGTCGCGGACGCGCGCCACCCGCTCGGAGGCGAGGAAGGCCCCGTCGAGGTCGGCCCCCTGGCCGAGCAGGCCCCGCAGGTCACGCGGGTTCCCGGCGCCGTCCAGAACCGCGGGACGCTCGTGGCCGGGCGGCCCGACTCGCAGTAGCTTCACGCGCCCCTCACATTCATCGGATGTCTTGTGCAGAGAAGACTACGCGTAGATCTAACAGCGTCAAGTCCCTCAAGGTCAGAACGGGTGAGACATCCGATGCCTATCAAGGGCGTTTCGCCGGGCCTTAGTATCGGATCGGGCGTTGTGCACCGTTCCCCCGCGGCCCGCCTGACGACGGCGCGGCCTCGCTTGACGTGCCCGCACGCCCGTAATAGAACACGTTTCACGCGGTCTCCTGCCAAGCGCTTGATCTGACAATCGGGTGGACATATGGAAATCAACCTCGTAGACCAGGATCAGTACGCACGGCACGGCATTCCGCACGACCAGCTCAAGTGGCTTCGCGCCAACGACCCGGTGTTCTGGCACGAGGGCGACTCCGAGCGCGGCTGGCCCGGCTTCTGGGCGCTCACCAAGCACGAGGACGTCGTGCACGTCTCGCGCCACTCCGAGCTGTTCTCCTCCAACCGCAGGCTCGCGCTCTTCAACGAGATGCCCGAGGAGCAGATGGCGCTGCAGCGCCTGATGATGCTCAACCAGGACCCCCCGGAGCACACCCGCAAGCGCTCCCTGGTCAACCGGGGCTTCACCCCGCGCCAGATCGGGACGCTGGAGGAGCACATCCGCACGATCTGCCACACGCTGGCCGACGAGGCCGCCGCCAAGGGCGACGTCGACTTCGTCACCGACATCGCCGCGCCGCTGCCGCTGTACGTGATCTGCGAGCTGCTGGGCGCCCCGGCGGAAGACCGCAACAAGCTCTTCGAGTGGTCGAACCGCATGATCGGCGCCGAGGACCCCGACTACAACACCACCCCCGAGCAGGGGCAGAACGCCGCGGCGGAGGTCTACGCCTACGCCAACCAGCTCGCGGCCGAGCGCCGTGAGCACCCCCGCCCCGACATCGTCACCAAGCTGCTGCAGCCCGACGAGAACGGCGAGACGCTCAGCGAGCAGGAGTTCGACCTGTTCGTGCTGCTGCTCATCGTCGCCGGCAACGAGACCACGCGCAACGCCGCCTCCGGCGGCATGCTGGCGCTGTTCGAGCACCCCGAGCAGTGGGAGCGCCTGGTGCGCGACCAGTCGCTCGCGGCCACCGCGGCCGACGAGATCGTCCGGTGGGTGTCGCCGCTGAACCTCTTCCGGCGCACCGCCACGCAGGACACCGTCGTGCGCGGCAAGACGATCAAGGAGAACGACAAGGTCGTGGTGTTCTACTCCTCGGCCAACCGCGACGAGGACGTCTTCACCGCCCCGCAGTCCTTCGACGTCGGCCGCGACCCCAACCCGCACATCGGCTTCGGCGGCGGGGGCGCCCACTTCTGCCTGGGCAACCACCTGGCCAAGCTGGAGCTGCGCGTGCTGTTCGAGGTCCTGTCCCAGCGGCTGCCCGGCATCACCATGACGGGTGACCCCAAGCGGCTGCGGTCCAACTTCGTCAACGGCATCAAGTCGCTGCCGGTGAAGGTCTGAGAGTGCCGCACCGCCCGGCGCCGGAGGGGGTCGACCCGAACACTCCGAGCGCGGCGCGCATCTACGACTACGCGCTCGGCGGCAAGGACAACTACGCCGCCGACCGCGCCGTGGCCGAGAAGGTGTTCGCCATGGCCCCGGAGATGCCGGTGATGGCCCGGCAGAACCGCGAGTTCCTCGGCCGCGCGGTGCGTTACCTGGCGGCCGAGGCCGGCGTCCGCCAGTTCCTGGACATCGGCTCGGGGCTGCCGACCCAGCAGAACGTCCACCAGGTGGTCGAGGAGGCCGCGCCGGGGTCGTCGGTGGTCTACGTCGACTACGACCCCATCGTGGTCGCGCACGGGGCGGCGCTGATCGGCACGAGGGACGACGTGGCGTTCGTCCGCGGCGACCTGCGCGAGCTCGACGCCGTCCTGGCCGCTCCCGACCTTCGGCGGCTGATCGACTTCGACCGGCCGGTGGCCGTGCTGATGGTGGCCGTCCTGCACTTCGTGCCCGACGGCGACAAGCCGTACGAGGTGGTCTCCCGCCTGCGCGAGCTCATGGCGCCGGGCAGCTACCTGGCCGTGTCGCACGTGACGCCCGACCCGCACCCGGAGGAGACCGCCGAGCTCGCCGCGGTCTCCACCCGGGCCGGCGCGCCCTGGATCGCCCGTTCCCGCGCCGAGATCATGCGGTTCCTCGACGGGTTCGACCTGGTCGAGCCCGGGCTGGTCACCCCGCCGGAATGGCGGCCCGGCATCGCCCGCAGGGTCGACCCGGCCAAGATGTGGGTGCTGTCCGGGGTGGGCCGCAGGCGCTGAGCGTTCCCGGGCCGCCGGCCCGGGGCCGGCTCACGGCCAGGAGGAGTCCTGCTCGGGGTCGCCGCCGTCGGTCAGCAGGCGGACGTCCGACTCGACCATCATCGCCACGAGCTCCTCGAAGGAGACGACCGGCTCCCACCCGAGCTGCACGCGGGCCTTCTTGGGGTCGGCGCATAGCAGGTCGACCTCCGCGGGCCGGTGCAGCGACTGGTCGCCCACCACGTGGCGCTCCCAGTCGAGGCCGGCGGCCTCGAAGGCGGCGACCACGAGCTCGCGCACCGACCACGTGCGGCCGGTGCCGATGACGTAGTCCTCCGGGGCCGCCGCCTGGAGCATCAGGCGCATCGCCTTGACGTAGTCGCCGGCGTACCCCCAGTCGCGCCGCGCCTCCAGGTTGCCGAGCCGCAGCTCCGAGGCCAGGCCCAGCTTGATGCGCGCGGCGCCGAGCGTGACCTTGCGGGTGACGAACTCGGCGCCCCGCCGCGGCGACTCGTGGTTGAACAGGATGCCGGAGACCGCGTACATCCCGTAGGACTCGCGGTAGTTCTGGGTGAGGAAGTGCCCGTACGCCTTGGCCACGCCGTACGGCGAGCGCGGGTGGAAGGGGGTCCTCTCGTTCTGCGGCGTCTCGCGCACCTGGCCGAACATCTCCGAGGACGACGCCTGGTAGAAGCGGATCTGGCCGGATCCGGCCGCCCGCGCGGACGTCACCCCGGAGCAGACCCTGATGGCCTCCAGCATGCGCAGCACGCCCATGCCGGTGACCTCGGCCGTCAGCTCGGCCTGCTCCCACGACATCGGGACGAACGAGATGGCTCCCAGGTTGTAGACCTCGTCGGGCTGGGCCCGCTCCACCGCCGAGATGAGCGACCCCTGGTCGAGCAGGTCGCCGCGGACCAGCCGCACGTCCTGCAGCAGACGGCGCACCCGGGACACCCGGGGGTTCGCCTGCCCGCGCACCAGCCCCCACACCTCGTACCCCTCTTCGAGCAGGTGCTCGGCGAGATAGGAGCCGTCCTGGCCCGTGATGCCAGTGATCAGCGCGCGTTTGGCCAACGGGTCCTCCTGGTTCTTCGGGCATGCGTCCGGCATGCGACGCCCGAACTCGTGGCTACAAGACGCGAATGTACCGTCATGTCACCCGGCAAGCGCTATGCGAGGGCCGGGATGGCGCGATCCAGCAGCGTAGAACGCGTTCTACCGAGCTGCGCTCGGTTCGGCTGACTTCGCAGTTCGCGGCAGGTAGGAGTGATTTGAGGCACAATTTCATGTTAGCTACCCCTCCCCTGCTGGATGGTAGGGTTCGCGGCTAAGATCGGCCTTCGCGGTCCATGCCTCCTTACGGGTGGCTGCCGAGCACCGCTGTCGAAAGGGGTGTCCGTGGCGAGTCCAGACGACGCGGGGGAACAGGCCGGCCGGCCCGGAGCCGGCGCACCCGGGGACGGCCCGCTGCGCGTGGCCCTCCTGTCGTACCGGAGCAAGCCGACCTGTGGCGGGCAGGGCGTCTACCTGCGCCATCTGAGCCGCGAGCTGGTCGCGCTCGGGCACCACGTGGAGGTCCTGTCCGGACAGCCCTATCCCGAGCTGGACGAGGGCGTCGCGCTCACCAAGGTGCCGAGCCTCGACCTCTACCGCGACGAGGACCCGTTCCGCACCCCCGGCCTTCGCGAGTACCGCGACTGGATCGACCTGCTCGAGGTCGGGACGATGTGGACGGCCGGCTTCCCCGAGCCGCTGACCTTCAGCCTGCGCGCCCTGCGCGAGCTGCGGAGCCGCCAGGGCGACTTCGACGTCGTCCAGGACAACCAGACGCTCGGCTACGGCCTGCTCGGCATCCAGAAGCTCTTCCCGGTGGTGGGCACGATCCACCACCCCATCAGCGTGGACCGGCGCATCGAGCTCAAGGCGGCGTCCGGGCTCAAGCGGCTCTCGATGCGCCGCTGGTACGGCTTCGTGCGCATGCAGAGCATGGTCGCACCGCGCCTGAACCCGATCCTCACGGTGAGCGAGTCGAGCCTCGCCGACATCCACCGCGACTTCAACGTGCCGCAGCGCAACATGCGGCTGATCCCGCTGGGCGTCGACACCCGCTACTTCCACCCCCGCCCCCACCTGGCGCGGCGCAAGGGCTCGATCGTCGCGGTCGCCAGCGCCGACTCCCCCATGAAGGGCGTCGCCACGCTGCTGCGCGCCGTCGCCAAGCTCGCCACCGAACGCGACGTGCACCTCACCGTCGTCAGCAGGCCCACCCCGGGCGGGCCCACCGAGAAGCTCGTCCAGGAGCTGGCCCTGGGCGACCGGGTGACCTTCGTGCACGGCATCTCCGACGAGGCCCTCGGCGAGCTGATCGCCACCTCCGAGATGTCCGTCGTGCCCTCGCTGTACGAGGGGTTCTCGCTGCCGGCCGTCGAGCACATGGCCAGCGCCACCCCGCTGGTGGCCAGCCGCACCGGGGCGCTGCCCGAGGTCGTCGGCGACGCCGCCGTGCAGGTCACGCCCGGCGACGCCGAGGAGCTGGCCGGCGTGCTGCGCCGCCTGCACGACTCCCCCGAGGAGCGCGAGCGTGTCGGCAGGGCCGGATACGACCGGGCGATGGAGCGGTACACCTGGCGCGTGGTGGCCATGCGGACCGTCGAGGCGTACCGCGAGGCCATCCAGGCGCGCGGGAAGGCGAAAGGGGAGCGGTAAGTGCTGACGGTGGACTTCGGGAGGCTGCCGGTCGGCCCCGGCCAGCGTGTGCTCGACCTGGGTTGCGGCGGCGGCCGCCACGCCTTCGAGGTGCTGCGGCGCGGCGCCGACGTGGTCGCGTTCGACCAGGACGCGGCCGAGCTGGAGAGCGTCGGGTCGATGTTCGCCGCCATGGACAAGGCCGGCGAGGTGCCGAAGGGCGCCACCGGCGAGACCGTGACCGGCGACGCGCTGGCCATGCCGTTCCCCGACGCGTCGTTCGACCGTGTGATCGCGGCGGAGGTGCTGGAGCACATCCCCGACGACACCGCCGCCATGCGCGAGATCGTCCGCGTGCTCAAGCCGGGCGGCCTGGTGGCCGTCACCGTGCCGAGCTTCCTGCCCGAGCGCATCTGCTGGGCGCTGTCGGAGGAGTACCACACCGCGCCGGGCGGCCACATCCGCATCTACACGCTCGCCGAGCTGGCCGCCAAGCTGAAGGCCACCGGCCTGGTGGTGGGCCCGCACCACCACGCGCACGGCCTGCACTCCCCGTACTGGTGGATCAAGTGCGCCGTCGGGGTGGACAACGACACCCACCCGCTCGCCAAGGCCTACCACGAGCTGCTGGTCTGGGACATCATGAAGCGCCCGGCCGCGACCCGCCTCGCCGAGGCCGTGCTCAACCCCCTGATCGGCAAGAGCGTGGTGGTCTACGCCCGGAAGCCCGCATGACGGGAGGGGGCACGATCCCCTCGGTCCCCGGGGTCATCACGGCTGAGCAGGTCGTCGCCACGGCGCGCAGCATCGCGGCGGTCCAGGAGCCCGACGGCGGGGTGCCCTGGCCGGACGGCCACGTCGACGCCTGGAACCACGTCGAGTGCCTGATGGCGCTCACCACCGCCGGGCTGACCGGCCCGGCACGGCGCGGCTACGCGTGGCTGGCCTCGCACCAGCGCGACGACGGCTCCTGGCCGATGAAGATCGTCCGGGGCCGGGCCACCGAGGCGAACGGCGAGAGCAACCACGCCGCGTACGCCGCCGTGGGCGTCTGGCACGAGCTGCTGGTCACCGGGGACGAGACGTTCGCGCGGTCGATGTGGCCGGTGGTGCGCCGGGCGCTCGACTTCGTCGTGGGGCTGCAGACGGCGCGCGGCGAGATCGTCTGGGAGCGCTCGGCGGCGGGCCTGGCGGCCCAGTACGCCCTGCTCACCGGCTGCGCCTCGATCTACCAGGGGCTGCGCTGCGGCGTGCTGCTCGGCGAGCACCTGGGCGAGCCGCAGCCCGACTGGGAGCTGGCCGCCGACCTGCTCGGCCACGCGCTCGCCGCCCACCCCGAGGCGTTCGCCGACAAGAGCCGGTTCTCGATGGACTGGTACTACCCCGTGCTCGGCGGCGCCGTGCGCGGCCCCGCCGGGGCCGACCGGCTGGCGCGGGAGTGGGACACGTTCGTCGTACCGGGGCTGGGGATCCGCTGCGTCTCCGACCAGCCGTGGGTCACCGGCGCCGAGTCGTGCGAGCTGGTGATGGCACTCGACGCGCTGGGCGACACCGCGCGGGCGCTGGCCGTGTACCAGGACATGCAGCACCTCAGGCACGAGGACGGCTCCTACTGGACGGGCTGGCAGTTCGTGAACCGCAAGTGGTTCCCGCACGAGCAGTCGGCCTACACCGCCGCCGCCGTGGTCCTGGCCGCCGACGCGCTGTCGGGCGCCACGCCCGCCTCCGGCCTGTTCCGCGACGCCGGCCGCTCGACGGTCCCGGCGTCCGACCCCGCCGCCTGCGGCTGCTCCACCGCCCCCACCCGCACCTGAGCGCGCCCCCGCCTCAGCCCTCGTAGTCCTTCAGCCGGACGGCGTCGTGCAGGTACGCGCCGCGCCGCTGGAGCGCCAGCAGCCCGCGCGACACGCTGACGGGGAGCAGCCCGAACAGCCGCCCCGCCTGGGCCTGCGCCCGCGCCTGGAAGCGGGTGCAGGGCATGAGCTTCCTGACGGCGCCCATGCCGGCCTCCCGGGTGCGCAGGACGTACTCCCGCAGCTCCGCCTCGTAGGCGGGAAAGGCCCTGCGATGGTCGCCGCCGGCCGCCTTGAGCTCGCCGGCCAGCACGTAGGCGCCCACGGCGGCGAGGGTGGTGCCGCCGCCGACGGCGGGCCCCGGGCTGTAGCCGGCGTCGCCGACCAGCGTCACCCGCCCGCGCGACCAGGTGTCCATGCGGATCTGGGTGATCGAGTCGAAGTAGAACGCGGGGGCGTGCTCCAGCTCCTTCAGCAGCAGGGGCACGTGCCACCCGTCCCCCGCGAACGCCTCGCGCAACAGCGCCTTCTGCCGCTCGACGTCCCGGTGGCCGTACCGCAGCTCCGTGGGCCGCCTGAACAGGAAGACGGCCCTGGCCTCGGCGTCGCGCCCCGCGGCGTAGACGGCGACGGCCTTGCCCGCGCCGCTGTAGGCCAGCATGCGGCGCTCCAGCCCGAAGTGGTTGGGCAGGGAGAAGACGGCGAGGTAGGCCCCGCTGTGGTGCGCGTGGTCGCGTTCGTCGCCGAACCGGAGGCGCCGGACGGTGGAGTGCAGGCCGTCCGCGCCGGCCACCAGGTGGAACCGGCGGGGCGGGCCCTTCTCGAAGGTCGCCGTCACCCCGCCGGCGTCCTCGTCGAGGCTCTCGATCGAGTCGCCGAACACGTACTCGACGTCGTGCCGGGTGCGCTGGTAGAGGATCTCGGCGAGGTCGTCGCGCATGATCTCGACGTGGCGGCCGGACGCCGCCGCCATGAGCCGCTCGACGTCGATGTCGACCGGTCGCCCGCCGTCCCCCGTGACGAGGGAGACGACCCGCGTCGTCGTCCGCATGGCCTCGATCTCGGGCAGGACGCCCATGCGCTCGGCGACGTCCACGGCGGGCCGGAAGAGGTCGACCGCGTGACCGCCGGTCCGCCGCGGCGCCGGGGCTCGCTCGACCACGGTGGGGGTGAGGCCGTGACGCCGGAGCCAGTAGGCCAGGACGGGCCCGGCCACGCTCGCGCCGGAGATCAGGACGTCGGTGTTCGCTGCTGTCATCGGAGCCCTCCGCGGTCCGCTGCGCCGGTTTGTTTACTTAACGGAAGGTAAGTCATCGGGTCGGGCCGCCTCAAGTACTTACTCACCGGTAAGTCAGTAAACTCGGCGACGCCCGGACCGCCAGCCGGATCACCGGCGCGCGGGCTCCACGACGGGCCGGGCCGACGGAGGGACGATGCCGAGGAGACCGAGCGGCACGAGGGAACGCATCCAGGCGGCCGCCCTGGAGCTGTTCGGCGCCCAGGGCATCCAGCAGACGTCCCTGCGCGAGATCGCCGACCGGCTCGGCATCACCAAGCCCGCGCTCTACTACCACTTCGCGTCGAGGGAGGACCTCGTCCGCAGCCTCGTGCAGCCGCTGATCGACCAGGTCGAGGAGCTGCTGGCCGAGCAGGAGTCCGCCGGGCGGGTCGACCCGCGGCGGCTGCTGGAGAGGTACTTCGACCTGTACTACCAGCAGCGCGAGGTCACGCTGCTGGTCGTGCGCGAGCTGAGCGCGCTGGCCTACCTCGACCTGGCGTCCAGGACCGCCGGCTGGCGGCAGCGGCTGGTGACGCTGCTGGTGGGGCCGGCGCCCGCGCTCGCCGACCAGGCGCGCGCCGTGGTGGCCGTCGGAGGGCTGGCCGACTGCACCGTCATGTTCGCCCATCTGCCCGCCGACGAGCTGCGCCCGGCCGCCGTGGACGCCGCCTGCGGCGCGCTGGGGATCCCCGGCTGAGCGAGCGCCCCGGGTGCCCGGGAAGCGGCGGAACGCGGCCTCGTAGATCGCTTGACACCCATCTCGCGAGCCTCCTTAATGGCGGCATATCGCACTGATAGGCAAGCGTCGGGTTTCTTCGCGTTCGTCCTATACGGGAGGTGCAAGGCCTTTGACGACGACGTCAAGGGCCCGGCCGGTCCTCCGGGGCCCGGCTCGCGCGGGGCCCGGCGGGCAGGCGAGGGGCGGCGCGGTGCCCGCGCGCATCCGGCTCATCTCCGGCGTCACGGTGGCCGCGCTGGTGCTGCTGTTCGCCACGCTCGCCGTCATCACCCAGGGCGCCCGCACCGGACTGCGCGCCATCGGCCACGACGCGGGGCCGCAGGTGGTGGCCACCGCGGGGCTGTACCTGGCCCTGAGCGACATGGACGGCCAGGTCGCACTCCTGCTGCTGATGGGCGGCGGGCGCGATGAGCGGCGCGCCGAGGCGCTCCTGCGGTACGAGCGCAGCCGCACCGAGGCCGGGCGCGCGCTGCTGAGGGCCTCCGCGCTCGCCGGCGACGACGCCCGGGAGGGCCGGACGGTCCAGGCCGTCCTGGACGGGCTCGGCCGGTACGAGCGGACGGCCGCGCGGGCCCTGCTGCTGGCCGAACAGGCGGGGTACGACGCCGGCCCGCCTCCGGAGCGGGTGCTGCGGACCTACCGCGCCGCCACCGACCTGATGCGCGAGGAGCTGCTCCCCCAGGCGTACAACCTCACCCTGGAGAGCGGCACGACCGTCCGGCGGGTGCACGACGAGACCCGCTCCTCCCTCACCACCGGGCGCGCGGTCGTGGCCGCCGCCGGCGTGCTGGCGTTGGGCTGCCTGGTGGCGCTGCAGGTGTACCTGGCCCGGCGGTTCCGGCGGCTGTTCGGCCCCGCGCTCGTGCTCGCCTCGGCCGTCACCGCGATGTACGTCCTCACCGGCCTGCACGTCTCGGCCCGCGAGGCGGACGCCCTGGTCGCCGCCAAGCGCGACGGGTTCGACGCGGTGCTGCTGCTGGCGAGGGCGCGCGCCATCGGCAACGGCATGCACGCCGACCAGACCCGCTACCTGCTCGACCCCGAGCGCGCCGACACCTACGAGCACACCTACCTGGACGCCGCGCAGTCGGTGCTGTACCTGGAGGCGACCAGCGTGCACGCCTACCACGAGCGGGTGGCCGCGGCCGCCGCCGCGCCCGAGGGCGGGCGGCGGCCCGCGTTCGCCGGGTTCCTCGGCTCCGCCCTGGCCATGCGGGACGCGTCCGGGACGCGGCCCGTGCTCGCCGCCTACGACCGTCTCCAGCGGTCGGACGCCGACCTGCGCCGCCGGGCCTCCGGCGGCGAGACCGGGCAGGCCCTGAGCGTGCTGCTCGGCCCGCTGACCTCGGACTTCGACCGCTACGACGCGACGCTGCTGGACCTGGCCGGGCAGCACCGCACCTCCTTCGAGCGGTCGATCGCGCGGGGCGAGGACGCCCTGGCCGACCTGTGGTTCCTGCTGCCGGTGGCGATGGTGTCCATCGCCGTGCTGGTCGTCGCCGGCATCTGGCCGCGGCTCGACGAGTACCGCTGAGAGGGGGAGGGCATGTCCGTGCGCGCGCTGCCGGCGGCCGTCGCGCTGGCCGTCCTGCTCGCGGGGGCCTGCGGCGCGCCCGAGCGCGAGTCGGTCGCGGGAAAGCGGACCGTGGTGGTCGGCGTACGGCCCGACCTGCCGGGGCTCGGCCTGCGCCTGCCCGACGGCGGCTTCGAGGGTTACGACGTCGACGTCGCCCGATACCTGGTGCGCAAGCTCGGGGCGGGCATCCGCCTGATCCCCGTCCTCGCCGCCGAGCGCGAGCGGGTGCTGCTCGACGGGCGGGCCGACCTGGTGCTCGCCACGTTCTCCGTCACCCAGGAACGCAAGTCGCGGGTCGCCTTCGCGGGCCCGTACCACGTCTCCTACCAGGACATCATGGTGCGCGCCGACCGTGAGGGGATCGCCGGCGTGCGCGACCTGGAGGGGAAGGGCATCTGCGCCGTCGAGGGGTCCAACGCGGCCGAGCGGGTCGTGGAGGAGCGCGGGGTCAAGGCCCGGCTCGTCCCGGCCGCCGACTACGACCGCTGCGTGGCCCTGCTCAAGGAGGGCGAGCTCGACGCGATCACCACCAACGACGTCATCCTCGCCGGCCTGGCCGCCCGCGAGAAGGGCCGGCTGCGCCTGGTGAACGCGCGCTTCAACGAGCAGCGCACCGGCGTCGGCATCCGCAAGGGCGACCTGGACGGCTGCGAGGCGATCAACCGCGCGATCACCGACATGTACCAGGACGGCACGGCCGCCCGCCTGATCGCCAAGTGGTTCGACGGCACCGGCCTGGACCTGACGTCCGTCCACGTGCCGCGCTTCGAGGGCTGCGAATGACGGCGGCCTCCGGCGCGCCCCGGCGGGAGCGGCGGGAGCGGCGGGCATGACGACGGCCGCGCGGTCGCGCAAGGTCGTCCTGGCCTGCCTGCTCGGCACGTCGCTGGAGTGGTACGACTTCTTCCTGTACGGCACCGCCGCCGCGCTCGTCTTCGGCCGGCTGTTCTTCCCCGGCGCCGACCCGCTGACCGGCACGCTGCTGGCCTTCGCCACCTACGGGGCCGGCTTCGTCGCCCGGCCGATCGGCGGCGTGCTGTTCGGCCACTTCGGCGACCGGGTGGGCCGCAGGAACGTGCTGGCGGTCACGCTGCTGGTGATGGGGATGGGCACGTTCCTCATCGGCCTGCTGCCCACCTACGCGACCATCGGCGTGGCCGCGCCCGTGCTGCTGGTCGTGCTGCGCTTCGTGCAGGGCCTGAGCCTCGGCGGGCAGTGGGGCGGCGCGGTGCTGCTGTCGATGGAGCACGGCCGCCCCGACCGGCGCGGCCTGGACGCGAGCTGGGTGCAGGCCGGCGTGCCCGCCGGGAACCTGCTGGCGGCCGGGGCGCTCGCGCTGGGCGAGCTGGCGCTGTCGGACGACGCGTTCCTGACCTGGGGCTGGCGGGTCCCGTTCCTGCTCTCCGGGCTGCTCGCCCTGGTCGGCCTCTGGATCCGGGCCGGCATCGCCGAGTCCCCGTTGTTCACCGAGGTGGCGGCGCGCTCGCGCAGGCCGCTGGCCGAGGTCGTCCGCACCCACCCCCGCGCCCTGGCGGCGGCGTTCTGCGCGCGCATCGGGGTGGACGTCGCGTTCTACGTCTTCACCCTGTACGTGCTCACCTACCTGACCGGCACCGTGGGCGTCTCGCGGAACACCGGCCTGAGCGCGCTCTCGATCGCCTCGGCCGCCCAGCTCGTGCTGATCCCGCTCTTCGGCCACCTCTCCGACCGCGCCGGACGCCGCGTCGTCCCGCTGGCGGGCGCGGCCGGCGCGGCCGTCTGGGCCTTCGTGTTCTTCCCGCTGCTCGACCAGGGGAGCTTCCCCGCCATCGTGCTGGCGGTGGGCGTCGCCCTGCTGTTCCACGCCGCCATGTACGGCCCCCAGGCGGCGTTCATCGCCGAGCTGTTCGCCACGCGCGTGCGCTACAGCGGCACCTCGCTCGGCTACCAGCTCGCCGGGGTGGCGGGCGGCGCGCTCGCCCCGATCGTCGCCATCGTCCTGCTCGACCGCTTCGGCAGCACGACCGCCGTCTCCCTGTACGTGGTGGCCGCCCTGGCGGTCACCGTGGCGGGCCTGGCCATCGCGCCGAGGCCCGCCGCGTCGTAGCGGCGTGACCGGAATGTCGTACCGCCCTGGTAGACGTGGGCCATGGGTGTGAGCATCGACGACTTCCTGGCCATGGTGACGAGCCTCCCGGAGGTCACGCAGCACGAGGGCCCCGAGTGGACGGGCATCAAGGTGCGCGGCAAGGGCTTCGGCTACCTGTGGGAGCGCACCGCCACCGTCGGCCTCAAGGCCACCATCGAGGAGCAGATCGCCCTGGTGGCCGAGCGGCCCGACGTCTTCGAGAAGCAGTACACCTCCGGCCGCTTCGGCTGGGTCGTCGTCCACCTCGACCGGGTCGATCCCGAGGAGCTGCGCGAGCTCGTCACCGAGGCCTGGTGCCTGACCGCGCCCAAGAGGCTGGTCGACGCCCTGGAGTCCGCCCGCTGACTCCGGGCGGCGCTCCGTCCCGCGTTCTCGTCTCGCACCGGGAGATGTAAAGAAAAGTAGACATCATGTCCGCGTTGCTTTACATTCACGGTATGGCACCCGAAGAGAAGCGCGCGTGGATCTTAGGCGTGGTCGCGATCGTCGCGTACGCCGTCTACGTCGCCGTCGTCCTGGGGCGTGCCGGAGACACGCCGCTCGCCGAGGTGCCGTACCAGGCTCCGCTGCTGTGGAGCGTGGGCGGCGCCATCGCCGTCTCGATCGTGCTGAACATGGCGCTGGGCATCGCCTCGCCCCGGGACGCCGGCAGGAAGGACGAGCGCGACCGGGAGATCCATCGGTTCGGCGGGTTCATCGGGCAGTCGTTCGTCGTCATCGGCGGCGTCGCGGCGTTGGTCATGGCGATGGCGCGGCTGCCGCACTTCTGGATCGCCAACGCCATGTACCTGGGTTTCGTCCTGTCGGCCATCCTCCAGTCCATCGCGAAGGTCGCCGCCTACCGCCGGGGCTTCCAGCGGTGATGGCGACCAGGGTCACCAACAGGATCCGCGTCCTGCGCTTCACGTGCGGGGAGATGACGCAGGCCGCGCTGGCCGACCGGCTCGGCGTGACCCGCCAGACCGTCATCGCCATCGAGCAGGGCCGTTACTCGCCTTCCCTGGAGATGGCGTTCCAGATCGCCCGGGTGTTCGGCGTCTCGCTCGACGAGGTTTTCCAGTACCCCGACGCCGAGGCGTGACCGCCTCCGCGTCCCCCGCGCGGGGCCCCCGGCCCCCGCCCCACGATCACAGGAGACCATCATGAAGGCGATCGTCCAGGACACCTACGGCTCAGCCGACGTCCTCCGGCTCAGAGACGTCGACACCCCGGTTCCCGGGGACGACGAGGTGCTGTTACAGGTGCGCGCGGCAGGCGTCGACCAGGGCGTCCGGCACTCCATGACCGGCACGCCCTACCTCATGCGCGTCATGGGCTTCGGGCTCCGCGCGCCCAAGGCGCGTCCCGGCTCGGACGTCGCCGGGCGGGTGGAGGCCGTCGGCGCGGGCGTGACCCGGTTCAAGCCCGGCGACGAGGTCTTCGGCTCCTGCGGCGGCTCCTTCGCCGAGTTCGCGTGCGCGAAGCAGGGCAGGCTGGCGGCCAAGCCGGCGAACCTCACCTTCGAGCAGGCGGCGGCCGTCCCGGTGTCGGCCTGCACCGCCCTGCAGGGGCTGCGCGCGGGGCGCCTGGCCCACGGGCAGCGGGTGCTGGTGATCGGCGCGTCGGGCGGCGTGGGGACGTTCGCGGTGCAGATCGCCAAGGCGCTCGGGGCGCACGTCACCGGCGTGTGCGGCACGGCCAAGACCGGCCTGGTGCGCTCGATCGGCGCGGACGAGGTCATCGACTACTCGCGCGAGGACTTCGCGGACCGGCCGGCACGCTACGACCTCATCCTGGACATCGGGGGCGTCCGCCCGCTGGCGCACCTGCGGCGCGCCCTCACGCCCAAGGGCACCCTGGTCATGGTCGGCGGCGAGGACTCCGGCATGTGGGTCGGCGGCGCGGTCCTGCGCACCCTGCGCGCGCTGGTGATGTCGCCGTTCATCGGCCACGACCTGCGGGGCGTGTTCGCGACGGTGCGGGAGGAGGACCTGCGGCACCTGACCGAGCTGATCGAGGCCGGGAAGGTCACCCCCGCCGTCGACAGGACGTACCCGCTGGTGGAGGTGCCCGACGCCATCCGCTACCTGAGCGACGGGCACGCGCGCGGCAAGCTCGTCATCACCGTGTGACCACGAGCCGCCCGGCCGGGTGACCGGCCGGGCGGCTGCCCCTCGTCCGGCGCCCCCGCGCCACGGCTCGCGCGTCAGGCGCGCCGGCGTGGCCCGGTGCCACCGTGTTTCCGCGCCGTGAGACTAGAAGCCGAGGTCGCTCAGTCCGGGATGGCCGTCGGGGCGCCGCCCTAGCGGCCAGTGGTAGGCGCGGTCGGCCGCCGCGATGGGCAGGTCGTTGATGCAGGCGTGCCTGGCCGGCATGAGCCCGTCCTCGGTGAACTCCCAGTTCTCGTTGCCGTACGAACGGAACCAGTTGCCGGAGTCGTCGTGGCACTCATAGGCGAAGCGGACGGCGATCCGGTTCCCCTCGAACGCCCACAGCTCCTTGATCAGCCGGTAGTTCAGCTCCCTGACCCACTTGCGCGCGAGGAAGGCGACGATCGCGTCCCGCCCCCGGACGAACTCCGCCCGGTTGCGCCACCGGGAGTCCAGCGTGTACCCCCCGGCCACCGTCTCGGGATCCCGGCTGTTCCAGGCGTCCTCGGCCAGCCGGACCTTCTCGAGGGCGCTCTCACGGGTGAACGGCGGGAACGGCGGTGCCATGGCGCTTCCCCTGGTCGCGCGGCGGGTACGAAGGACGCGATCCCCGGTACCCCGGCACGGCAAACCCCGGCGTCAGCCTTCGACGCCTTACGCCCGGCTCAGCCGCCGGAGGGTTCCACGCGCTCCATGACGCGGATGGAGCCCTCCGCGCGCACCTCCCGGAAGGCGCCCGAGGCCAGCGCCCGCTGGTAGACGCGGTACGGGGCCTGGCCGCCCTGCTTGGGGTCGGGGTAGATGTCGTGGAAGACCAGGGCTCCCCCGGGCATGACGTGCGGCGACCATCCCTCGTAGTCCTGGGTGACCGGGTCCTCCGCGTGGCCGCCGTCGATGAACAGCATCGCCAGCGGGGTGTTCCAGTGGCGGGCGACGGTGGCGGAGCGGCCCACGATCGCGATCACGTGCTCCTCCAGCCCGGCCGAGGCGATCGCCGTGCGGAAGAAGGGCAGGGAGTCCATCTTGCCGAAGCGGGGATCCATCAGGGTGGGGTCGTGATGCGCCCAGCCGGGCTGGATCTCCTCCGACCCCCGGTGGTGGTCGACGGTGAAGACTACCGAGCCGGTCATGCGGGCGGCGGCTCCGAGGTAGATCGCGGACTTGCCGCAGTAGCTGCCGATCTCGCAGATGGGGCCGCGGGGACCGTACGCGCGTGCGACGTCGAAGAGGATCATCCCCTCCTCGCGCGGCATGAACCCCTTCGCGCGCTCGGCCACGTAGCGCAGGTCCGCCGGTAAGGACGCATCAGTCATGATTTTTCCTTTATGTACGGCGATGCGGGTGAACCTTACCCGCCCCTCCTCGACCTGCCCACCGCCGACCCCGTTCGTAGATCCATAGGGGGCCGAACAGCATTACAGGGGCCCTTGTCGGCCCTGGTGGAACATGTTCTACTTTGCAGGTGAACCAGCGTGCTCGCATAGCGATGTCCGAGCCTGAGGTGGCGGCGTTCCTGCGGGACGCGCGCAAGCTGCAGCTCGGCACGATCAACCCCGACGGCACGCCCCACATGGTCACCATGTTCTACGCGCTCGTCGACGGCCGCATCGTCTTCTGGACGTACGGCAAGGCGCAGAAGACGCGCAACATGGAGCGCGACCCCCGCGTGAGCTGCCTGATCGAGACTGGGGAGGACTACTCCGAGCTGCGCGGCGTGCTGGTGTACGGCACCGCGCGCCTGATCGACGCGCCGGAGGAGGTCCTGGAGGCCGGGATGGCGATCACCGGGCGGATGGCCGGCGCCGAGGCCGCGGGCGAGCTTCGCGACTACGTGGAGATCACCGCCCGTAAGCGGGTCGCCTACTCCGTGGAGGCGACACGCGTGGTCTCTTGGGATCATCGCAAGATGGCAGCCCCCGCTTCCGCCTAATCTCGCACTTATCCGTACTCACGCGAGAAGGGCACTCCCCGATGAGGATCAAGGTCGACTACGACGTCTGCGAAGCCAACGCCGTCTGCATGGGCCTGGCTCCCGAAGTCTTCGAAGTGGACGACGACGACAACCTGCACGTCCTTCTCCCCGAACCCCCGCCGCAGGAGCTCGACCGCGTGCGTCACGCGGTCAGGTCCTGCCCCAAAGCCGCCCTCTCCCTGGAGGAGTAGGGCCCCTAGGAGGTCCCATGCGAGCCGCGCTGCTGCACGCCGTAGGCGACGAGAAACTCGACATCCGCGACGACTTCACCCTCACCCCGCTGCGTCCCACCGACGTGCGGGTGAAGGTCAAGGCGACGGGTGTGTGCCACTCGGACCTGTCGGTGATGACCGGCGTCCTGCCCATGCCGCTGCCGGTGATCCTCGGTCACGAGGGCGCCGGCGTGGTCGTCGAGGTGGGTGAGCACGTGAGCACCGTCCAGCCGGGCGACCACGTGATCCTCAACTGGACGCCGGCGTGCGGGGCATGCCCCAACTGCATCGGGGGCCAGCCGTTCCTCTGCATGACCTACGTCATGGAGAGCTTCACGCTGGCCAGGTTCCGCTACGGCGCGGACACCCCGGCGTACGGCATGGCCGGGTGCGGCACGTGGGCCGAGGAGATCGCGGTGCCCTGGCAGGGCGCGATCAAGGTCGACCCCGACGTCCCGTTCGAGGTCGCGGCGCTGATCGGCTGCGGCATCACCACGGGCGTGGGCGCCGCGATCAACACGGCGAAGGTCAGGCCGGGCTCCACCGCGGTCGTGATCGGGTGCGGCGGCGTCGGGCTGTCGGTGATCCAGGGCGCGCGGGTGTCCGGCGCCACGACGATCCTGGCGGTCGACCCGCTGGAGTCCAAGCACGCGCTGGCCAAGAAGGTCGGCGCGACGGACACCTGCGTCCCCGACCAGCTCATGGAGGCCATCGGCTCGCTGACCGGGGGCCAGGGGTTCGACTACGGCTTCGAGGCGGTCGGCAGGTCGGCCACCATCATGGCCGCCTGGCAGGCCACCCGCCGCGGCGGCGACGTGGTCGTGGTCGGCGCGGGCGCGGCGGACGACGTGGTGCCGCTGTCGGCCTTCAACCTGCTGTTCGAGGGCAAGAACCTGCTCAGCTCGCTGTACGGCGGCAGCGACGTGCGGCGCGACTTCCCGTTCCTCGCCGGCCTGTGGAAGGCCGGCAGGCTCGACCTGGAGAGCATGATCAGCTCCAGGATCCGCCTGGCCGACCTGAACGACGCCGTGGCGGCGCTCCGGGGCGGCGAGGTGCTGCGCCAGGTCGTCATGTTCGACTGAGGCCCGCCGGGGGCGTCCTCCCCTGGACGCCCCCGGCACGCCCGGGGGCCGCGCCCGCCTCAGCCGAGGCGGGCGGCCACCCGCTCCGGCTCCTGCCGCGTCTCGTCCGTCCAGCGGGTGCCGAAGCTCATGCGCTTCAGCGGGCCGGCGACGGCGCAGGCGCGGAGCCAGCCCTTGGCCACGTTCCGCACGAGAGGGCTGCCCGCGATGAGCAGGTCGGTCATGCGCCCGGCCGTCCGCACCGCGCCGAACCCGTAGTCGAGCATCTCCTTCTCGTACGACCGGACGGCGGACGTCAGCGTGTCCTCGCCCCGGTGGACGGCGGCGATCACGCTGGACAGCAGGGCGGCGTCGCGCATGGCGACGTTGGCGCCGAACCCCATGACGGGCGGCATGCTGTGCACCGCGTCCCCGAGCAGCGTGACGGCGGTGGTCGGCCACGCGGGCACCGGGGTCGAGGTCTTGAACGGCATGAGCTGCACGGTGGCGGGGTCGGCCTCGGCGACCATCCTGCGGACGCCGGGGTGCCAGCCGGGCGTCATGCCCGCCACGAGGCTCTTCAGCCCCTCGCCGTCCAGGCCCGCCGCGCCGGGCGGGATGGCGCGCCTGTGGGCGATGACGGCGAGCAGGACGTAGTCCTCCAGGTCGTCGGTGAGCGAGGCCAGGTCGAGCCCGTAGGGGGCCAGGTCGCGGTCGAGCCGTTCGGCGCCCTGGTAGCCGAGGGCCTGGCGGCGCCCGGTGAACGACGCGGTGAACATGGCGCACCCCCGGGACGGCAGGACGAGGTTCAGCCCCGCCTGGAAGCCGGCCGGCACCCACTTCCTTGTCGCCTCGGTGAGGGGCAGGCGGGCGCCGAACCCGACGGCGTCGGTGACCACCCTGCCGGGCCCGGGAAGGTACTGCCGGCGCACCGCCGAGTTCGCGCCGTCGGCGCCCACGAGCAGGTCGCCGGTGGCCGAGGTGCCGTCGGAGAACCGCGCCGTGACGCGGCCGTCCGGCTCGGTCTCGTACCGCTCGAAGACCTTGCCGAAGCGCACCACGCCGTCCAGGCCCGCCAGCAGGAGCCGCCGCAGCGCGGCGCGGCTCGCCGCGTGGTGGACGTCGGCGGGGGCGGTGGAGCCGCCGCTCATCAGCGCCTCTTCGACGAAGAGCAGCTCGCGCAGCCGCTCGTCCTGGAACCGGAAGCCCGGCCCGGGGTGCCCGGCGGTGGCCAGGAACGCCTCCCACAGCGGCGCGGGCAGGCACTGGCGCAGCGACCTGCTGCCCATCTGGTTGACGTGGATGCGGTACCCGCGCACCGGGTCGTCCGGGTCGCGGTCGCGCTCGTACACGCGGACGGCGACGCCCGCGCCGCGCAGCGCGTGCGCCAGGCACAGCCCGCCGATGCCGCCGCCCACGACGATCACCTTAGGCGCCATCGGACACCTCCGCGCCGGTCGCGCCGTCCACACCGGCCGCGCCTTCCGGGACGGGCAGCGCCGCGAGCAGCTTCTCGTGCCAGGCCACCTCGGTCTCCAGCCGCATGAGCGTGTGGTCGAAGCCCAGGGCCTCCAGCGTCGTGAGGTGCGGCGTGGCCACCTCCCTCAGCCGCGCCCACCGGGCCAGCTCGGCCGCCAGGGCGCCCAGCCGGTCGCGGACCGCGGCGGTCAGCACCGGGGTGGGGACGTCCTGGCTGAGCTGCAGGGCGAGGTCGACCGGGTCGGTGGCCAGCCGGGTGTCGCGGAGCGCGGCGTCGCGCAGGGACGCCAGCTCCAGGCGGCCGTCGTCGGTGATCCCGTAGATGGTGCGCGCGGGCAGGTTCCCCTCCTGCTCGGTGCGTATCTCCTCGATCACCCCTTCGGCCGCCATGCGGTGCAGTGCGCCGTACAGGGAGCCGACCTTGATGTCGGTCCACAGCTCGGTGCGGTCGGTCTGCGCGGTCTGCCGGATCTGATGGCCGTGCATGGGCCCTCCCCTGGCGAGCGCGCCGAGAACGAATAGACGGGTACTACTCATGCGAGTACTCTCACACGAGTACTCGCACATAGTCAACCGCCCGCCTTCCGGCGGGCCGGCGGGTGCCGGAGGGGGAAGCTCACGGCACCCGCCAGGTGCTGGCGACCGCCCGTCAGGGAGACGGCGGCCGGGTCAGTCGGAGGAGAAGGCCGCGTCGAAGGACGCCGTGGGCGGGGTGATGGCGTTGAGGCCGCGCACGAAGGCGAGGGCCTCGGGAGCGCCGGACAGGCGGTCCATGCCCGCGTCCTCCCACTCGATGGAGATCGGGCCGTCGTAGCCGATCGAGTTGAGGGCGCGGAAGCAGTCCTCCCAGGGCACGTCTCCCCTGCCGGTGGAGACGAAGTCCCAGCCGCGGCGCAGGTCGGCCCAGGGCAGGTGGGACGACAGGCGGCCGCGCCGGCCGTCGCCGGAGCGCACCTTGGCGTCCTTGCAGTCCACGTGGTAGACGCGGTCGGCGAAGTCCAGGATGAACCCCACCGGGTCGAGCTCCTGCCACACCATGTGGGAGGGGTCCCAGTTGAGGCCGAACGCGGGGCGGTGGCCGATGGCCTCCAGGGTGCGCACGGTCGTGTGGTAGTCGTAGGCGATCTCGCTCGGGTGCACCTCGTGGGCGAAGCGCACCCCCACCTCGTCGAACACGTCGAGGATCGGGTTCCACCGGTCGGCGAAGTCCTGGTAGCCCGCCTCGATCATCGACGGGGAGACCGGCGGGAACATCGCCACGGTGTGCCAGATGGACGACCCGGTGAAGCCGACCACCGTGCTGACGCCGAGCTTGGCGGCGGCGCGCGCGGTGTCCTTCATCTCCTCGGCGGCCGCGAGGCGCACCTGCTCGGGGTCTCCGGAGCCCCAGATGCGCGCCGGCAGGATGCCCTTGTGGCGCTCGTCGATGGGGCTGTCGCAGACGGCCTGCCCGACGAGGTGGTTGGAGATGGTCCACACCTTCAGGCCGTGCTTGTCGAGGATCTCCAGCTTGCGGGGGATGTAGTCGTCGTCCGACAGCGCCTTGTCGACCTCGAAGTGATCGCCCCAGCAGGCGAGCTCCAGGCCGTCGTACCCCCAGTCGCCGGCCAGGCGGCAGACCTCCTCGAACGGGAGGTCGGCCCACTGGCCGGTGAACAGGGTGATCGGTCGCGTCATGTCCACTCCTTCGTGCTTACGGGCCCAAGGGTCTCGGGGTTAGATGCTTGACGAGCGGTGTGCGGCGGTCAACCGGCGATGGGCGTCCAGCGGGCCTCGTTGTCCGCGCTCTCCTGGACCGCCGCCAGCACCCGCTGCACCCGCAGCCCGTCGGCGAACGACGGCGCCGGGTCGGTGCCCGCGCCGATCGCCTCCAGGAAGTCCTTCACCTCGTGGGTGAAGGTGTGCTCGTACCCGAGCCCGTGCCCCGGCGGCCACCACGCTCCCGCGTACGGGTGGCCCGCCTCGGTGACCAGGATGCGCCGGAACCCGGCGTCCTCGGCGGGGATCGTGTGGTCGTGGTACCACAGCTCGTTCATCGACTCGAAGTCGAAGTGCAGGCTGCCCAGGGAGCCGTTGACCTCGATGCGCATGGCGTTCTTGCGGCCGGTCGCGAAGCGGGTCGCCTCGAACGACGCGAGCCCGCCGCCGGACAGGCGGCCCATGAACACGGCCGCGTCGTCGACGGTGACCGTCCCCGTCGTCTCCGAGTGGCCGGCCGCGGCCAGCCCCGCGGAGTCCTCCGCGACCGGGCGGTCCTTGACGAAGGTCTCGGTGAGGCCCGAGACGCCCGTCAGCCGCTGCCCGGTGACGAACTCGGCGGTGTCCACGATGTGGGAGCCGATGTCACCCAGCGCCCCGGACCCCGCCTTGTCCTTCTGCAGCCGCCACACCAGCGGGAACTCCGGGTCGACGATCCAGTCCTGGAGGTACTGCGCGCGGACGTGCCGCACCTCCCCCAGCCGGCCCTCGGCCACCATGCGCTGGGCCAGCGAGACCGCGGGCACCCTGCGGTAGTTGAAGGCCACCATGCTGCGCACGCCGCGCCCGGCGGCCCGCTCGGCCGCCTTCGCCATGGCCTCGGCCTCGGCGACGGTGTTGGCCAGCGGCTTCTCGCACAGCACGTGCTTGCCCGCGTCCAGCGCGGCGATGGCGATCTCCGCGTGGGAGTCGCCCGGCGTGCAGATGTCGACGATGTGCACGTCGTCGCGCTTGATGAGCTCCTTCCAATCGGTCTCCACCGCCGCCCAGCCCATCTGGGCGGCGGCGGCGGCCGTACGGTCCGGCGACCTTCCGGACAGTACGGCCATGGCCGGCACGACCGGCAGGTCGAAGAACGCGCCGGCGCTGCGCCACGCCTGGGAATGGACGCGCCCCATGAACGCGTATCCGACCATCCCGACCCCGAGTGCCGGCCTGGTGTCACTCATTGGATAAACCCCCGATTCAGGATTCGAAGCCCAGCGGCAGGTACTGCGCCACGTTCTCCTTGGTGATGGTCTCCGAGGCGAGCGTGATGGACTGCGGTACCTGGTTCTCGACCAGGTCGCTCATACCCTTACCCTGGGCGATCAGCCTGGCCAGCTTGATGGCGGAGGACGCCATGGTGGGGCTGTAGGTCACCGTGGCCTCCAGGACGCCGCTGCCCGCCTGGATGTCCCGCATGGCGTTGGCCGAGCCCGCGCCGCCGACCATGAAGAACTCGCTGCGGTTGGCTTCCTTGATCGCCGCGAGCACGCCGATGCCCTGGTCGTCGTCGTGGTTCCAGATGGCGTCGATCTTCGCGTGCGCCTGGAGCAGGTTGCTGGCGACCGCGGTGCCCGACTCGACGGTGAACTTGGCGTCCTGCTTCGCGGTGACGCTGAAGCCGTAGGTCTTGAGCGCGTCGGCGAAGCCCTTGCTGCGGTCCTGGGTCAGCGGCAGGGTCGCGATGCCCTGGATCTCCAGGATGACCGGGTTGGACGCGCCCGCGTCCTTGAGCTTCTTGCCGATGTAGGTGCCGGCGGCCACGCCCATGCCGTAGTTGTCGCCGCCGATCCAGGTGCGGTACGACAGCTTGTCCGGGAAGACGCGGTCCAGGTTGATCACCGGGATGCCGGCGTCCATGGCCCGGCGGCCGATCTGGTTGAGCTGCTCGCCGTCGTTCGGGAGGATCACCAGCGCGCCGACCTTGGCGGCGATGAGCGACTCGACCGCGGAGATCTGCTGGTTGATGTCGTTGGTCGGCTCGACCGGCTTGAACTCGACATCGGTGTACTGCTTGGCCTGCGTCTCGGCGTTCTTGGCGATGGCCGCGATCCAGCCGTGGTCCGCGGCGGGAGCGGAGAAGCCGATGACGACCGAGGTGCCGGCCTTGTCGTTGTCGGTGCCGGCCGTCGCGGCCTGCGGGGCGGCCGCGCTCGGGGCGGCCGCGGGCTCGTTGCCGGTGCAGGCGGTGACCAGGGCCCCCGCGCCGAGAACGGCTCCGCCGGCGAGGAATCCTCGCCTGGCGACACGCTTTTCCATGGTGACTGTCTCCTTCTTTTCATGGGGGGTACCGGGCCTCGGCGGAGCGCCGCTCCGCCGAGCCGGGTTTTTTGAGCAGGGACGCCAGGACCGCGGGGCCGGCGGCCCGGCGGCGTGGCCGGTTTTCGGGCCCCGGGCCCGCGGTCCCCCGAGGGGGCGCCGCGGGCCCGGGGCCCGGTCAGGTTCGTGTCTCCAGGCTGCGGCGCTGGAGGAGAACGGCGATCACGATGATCAGCCCCTTGGCGATGAGCTGGTCGCTGGTGTTGAGGCCGTTCAGGATGAACAGGTTGGTGATGAGCGTGAAGATCAGCAGTCCGAGGATCGAGCCGATGATCGTGCCCCGGCCGCCGGTGAGCAGCGTGCCTCCGATGATGACGGCGGCGATGGCGTCCAGCTCGTAGAGGTCACCGTGGGTGCTGGAGCCCGTGGTGGTACGGGCCATGATGATCACCGCGGCGATGCCGCAACACAGGCCGGACAGCGCGTACAGCATCATCGTGTGGCGCCGCACGTCGATGCCCGCCAGCCGGGCGGCCTCCGGGTTGCCGCCCACCGCGTAGGTGCGCCTGCCGAAGGTCGTGCGGTTCAGCACGATCCACCCGATGATGACCACGAACGCGAAGATGTACACCAGCAGCGGCAGCCCCAGCACCCGCGTGGTCGACAGCTCGACGATCGCGTTGTTGTCCGGCTGGACGAGCTGGGTCCTGCGGTCGGACATGCGCTGGGCGAGCCCTCGGGCGGCGACCAGCATCGCCAGCGTGGCGATGAACGGCACCATCCTCCCGTAGGAGATCAGGAAGCCGTTGAGCAGCCCGGCGCCGGTGCCGACCAGGATGGCGCAGATCGACATGACCCACGGCCCGTACGACTGGGTGGCGAGGGTCGTCGCCCACACCGACGCCAGAGCCATGATGGCGCCGACCGACAGGTCGATGCCGCCGCCGATGATGACGAAGGTCATGCCGACGGTGATGACGCCGATCGTCGAGGCCAGCGCCAGGATGCTGACGAGGTTCGACGAGGTGGCGAAGCTGCCCGGGGTGGTGACCAGGCCCACCACGGCCAGCAGCACCAGAGCCACCACCAGGCCGAGGTGGCGGGCCTCGCCCACCCGTCCCAGGATGCCCGCCCCATTGGGCCGGCCGCCGCCCTTCCCCGGGGCCGCCTCGACCCTGGCGTGCTCGTCGACCGGTGGAGGCGTGCTCTGCGAGCCGCCGCCCGACGCGCGTGCGTCCGTCACAACGCGCTCCCTTCCATGATCATGTCTAGTACGCGTGACTCGTCGAGATCGCGTGCGTCCGACTGGTGGATGACCTTGCCCTCGCGCAGCACGAGGACCCGATCGGCGAGGCCGAGGACCTCGGGGACCTCGCTGGAGACCAGCAGCACGCCCACGCCCTCGTCCGCGAGCCGCCGGATCACCGCGTACAGCTCCGCCCGCGCGCCCACGTCGACGCCCCGGGTGGGTTCGTCGAGCAGCAGCAGCTTGCGGCCCTCCACCAGCCAGCGGGCGAAGACCGCCTTCTGCTGGTTGCCGCCGGACAGGGTCCTGATCGGGCGGCGCGAGTCGGGGGGCCGGATGTCGAGCGTCTTGACCAGGCGGTCGGCGGCCTCGCGCTCCGCGCGGCGGTCGACCCACCCGAACCTGGCGTACCTGCCGAGCCCGGCGATCGTGATGTTGCGGCCGACGCTCTCGTTCATCAGCAGGGCCTGCGACTTGCGCTCCTCGGGCGCCAGCCCCATGCCCAGCCGGACCGACCTGGTGGTGCTTCCCGTGCGCACCGTCTCGCCGGAGAGCACGACGCGCCCGGTGCTGGGGCGGCGCGCGCCGTAGACGGCCTCGACGATCTCCGAGCGCCCGGAGCCGACCAGACCGGCCAGGCCGACGATCTCGCCCTCGCGCACGGAGAAGGAGACGTCGGCGAAGTGGCCGGCCACCGTCAGGCCCTCCACCTTCAGCACCTCGGGGCGGCCCTCGTGGGAGCCGGGCGCGGGGCGCTGGGGGAAGACGTACTCGACGTCGCGGCCGGTCATCAGCGAGACGACCGTGGAGGTGGGCGTCTCGCGGGCCGGGAGCCCGACCGCCGCCGTCCTGCCGTCCTTGAGCACGGTGACCCGGTCGCCGATCTCGCGGATCTCCTCCAGCCGGTGCGAGATGTACACGACCGCCACGCCCTGGGCGGTGAGGTCCCTGATGACCCGGAACAGGTTGCCCACCTCGTCGTGGGCCAGGGCCGCCGAGGGCTCGTCCATGACGATCAGCCGCGTCTCGTGGGAGAGCGCGCGGGCCATGCTGACGATCTGCTTCCCCGCAGAGGAGAGCCGTCCCACCTCCCTGGTGGGGCGGATCTCGCCGTGGCCGAGGCGCCCGAGCAGCTTGGAGGCCTCCTTGTTCATCTCGCCGCGGCGGGTGAAGCCGTAGGCCGCCTGCTCGTGGCCGAGGAAGATGTTCTCGGCCACCGACAGGCCGTCGACCAGGTCGAGCTCCTGGTAGATGGTCGAGATGCCCGACTTGATGGCGGCGATCGGGTTGGCGAACCGCACCTCCTCGCCGCCGAGGGTGATGGTGCCCTCGTCCGGCCGGTGCGCGCCCGCGAGGATCTTGATGAGCGTGGACTTGCCCGCGCCGTTCTGGCCGAGCAGGCAGTGGACCTCGCCGGCGCGGACGTCGAGGTCGACGCCGTCGAGGGCGCGCACGCCGGGGAACTGCTTGACGATCCCTCGCATGACGAGCAGGTCGCTCACGGGGCCTCCGGTGGTGGTTCTACGCGCGGTCGGGGGGCAGTGGGGGCTGTCGGGATGGGGGATGGGGGGTTCAGCGGGCGGACGCGGCGAATCGCTCGCGAAGACGGCGGGGCGGGGTCGTTGGGCGGGACGGATCGTTCACGGATGCGGGGTCATGGGGCGGAGAACACGTGGTCGCTGATGAGCCGGGCTCCCCCGATCACACCCGCGGTGTCCCCCAACTCGGAGAGCACGATGGGCAGGTTGCCCGTGGCCAGGGGAAGCGACCGCCGGTAGACGACGCTCCTGATCTCCGCGAGCAGGACGTGGCCCAGGCGCGCCACGCCGCCGGCGATGATCACCAGACCGGGGTTGAAGAAGCTGACCAGGCTGGCGAGCACCTGGCCGGCCTGCCGGCCCCCGTCACGTATCAGCTGGATCGCCCCGGGGTCGCCCAGTACCGCCGCCGCGGCGACGTCCTCGGCCGTCAGCCGGCCCGCCACGGCCAGGCGCTCGGCGAGGTAGACCGAGCGCGGGGCGATGCGCATCGCCTCCCTGGCCAGCGCGGCGCCGCCGAAGTAGGCCTCCAGGCACCCGGTGTTGCCGCAGGTGCACGTGGGGCCCTGGTCGTCGACCCGCATGTGGCCGATGTCGCCGGCGCTGCCCGACACGCCCCGGTAGATCTTGCCGTCGACCACGATGCCGCAGCCGATTCCGGTGCCGATCTTGATGAGCAGGAAGTCGTCCACCTGCCGTGCCAGGCCGGCGTGCAGCTCCCCCATGGCCATGAGGTTGACGTCGTTGTCCACCATGGCGGGGCAGCCGAGCTCCTGGCTGACCGCCTCCTTGACCGGATAGCGGTCCCAGCCCGGCATGATCGGCGGCGCCACGGGGACGCCCTCCCTGAAGCTGACCGGGCCGGGCACCCCGATGCCGGCGCCGTGCAACTGGGTGAAGTGCCCCTGCTGGCGCAGCTTGCCGAGCAGCTCCATCGCCCTGCCCAGCACCTCCACGGGGCCCTGTCGTACGTCGCACGCCTCGCTCACGTGCCCGCAGACCCGCAGCTCGCCGTCGGTGACCGCGACGTCCACCGAGGTGGCGCCGATGTCGATGCCGGCGAAGCGCATGTGGGGCGACAGCCGCACCATGCCCGACCGCCGGCCGCCGCGCGAGGCGGCGAGCCCGGCCTGGTGGACCAGGCTCAGCTCGATGAGGCGGTCGAGTTCGAGGTTCAGCTTGGAACGCGACAGCTCGACGTCGTCACCGAGTTCGGCACGCGACCGGGCCCCGTCGCGCAGCAGGCGCAGCAAGGTGGCCTGATGCACGTTCTCGGGGCGTACGGGCAGTCGCTTCACAGGGCCTCCGGGAACGGAGTGATGTGAGGCCGAAGCTAGTTCACTTCCGCCGCCCCGGGAAGCCCTTTTCGATGACAATTCATAACTTTCGCCGTTATAAACGAAAGCCTGTGCGGATGCTCACCGGCGGGCGTCGCCGCCGGTGAGGCGACCGGCTAAAGCATCGCCTTCATGGACGCGCTGGCCTGCTCGCCGAGGGTGGTGGGGGTCAGGTGCGGCTCCTCGGCGCAGATGGCGTCCCAGTTGTCGCGGATCGACTCCATGGTGAGGTCGTCGGTGCGCCACCCCGGCCCCTCGGCCACGAACACGCGCGACACCCGCCCCGCGCCGACGCTGAACACCTCGCCGCTGGTCTCGCAGCTCTCGTGTGCCAGGAAGGCCACCAGGGGGCTCACCCGGTCGGCGGTGAACCGCTGCTCGAACTCGGCGGGCAGCAGCGCCTCGGTCATGCGCGTCCAGGCGATCGGCGCGATGGCGTTGGCCTTGATGCCGGCGCGGGCGCCCTCGATGCCGAGCGTCTTGGTCAGACCGACCAGGCCCATCTTGGCGGTGGAGTAGTTGGCCTGGCCGAAGTTGCCGAACAGCCCGGCCGGCGAGGAGGTGTTCACGATGCGGCCGTACCGCTGCTCCTTCATGTGGCCGAACGCGGCCCTGCTCATCAGGAAGGACCCGCGGACGTGGACGGCCAGCACGGCGTCGAACTCCTCGACCGTCATCTTGCCGAACGACTTGTCGCGCAGGATGCCCGCGTTGTTCACGAGGATGTCCAGCCGCCCGAACGTGTCCACCGCGGCACGCACCACGGCCTCGGCGCCCTCGGGCGTCGCGACGCTGTCGGCGTTGGCCAGCGCCTCGCCGCCGTTCTTGGTGATCATCTCGGCGACCTCCGCGGCCGGGCCCGTGGAGGACCCGGTGCCGTCCAGGGCCCCGCCCAGGTCGTTCACGACCACCCTGGCGCCGCGCTCGGCGAGCAGCAACGCGTGCGACCTGCCGAGACCGTGGCCGGCACCCGTGACGATCGCGACCTTCCCATCGAACCTGAGCTCCGACACTGCCGCCCACTCCTTCGAGGAGAACATCATTCTGGAGCTCACACGATAACCGCGCCGCCGGGGGCCGGTACAGGACGGCCGCTTGTGCGGTTTCGGATAGTGATCAGACGGGAGAAGAACTGCTATAGTTTCCACCCCGCATGGGCGTGGTCAGCGTCGACCCCCCTTCCATGGCCCCGTCCGAAACCCGGGCTGGAGGCCCAGCATGCGCGCACAGCCGCCCCTCCGTGTCATCCAGTGGGCCACGGGCGCCGTCGGAAGCTATGCGTTGCGCAGCCTGATCACCCGCCCGGAGTTCCAGCTTTCCGCCGTGCTCGTCTACGACCCCGACAAGGTGGGCCTGGACGCCGGGGCGCTGGTGGGGCTCGACGAGGCGGGCGTGCTCTGCGACGACGACGTCGACCGCGTGCTCGCCGCCGAGGCCGACTGCGTGCTGCACATGCCGCTGCCCGCCGCGTACTTCGGCGGCGACTACACCAGCGACCTGGAGACCGTCTGCGCGCTGCTCTCCTCCGGCAAGAACGTGATCACCACCACCGGCTTCATCTACCCCCAGGTGTACGGGCGCGGGGTGGTCGACCGCCTGGAGACCGCCTGCCGTGAGGGCGGCACCTCCGTGTACGGCACGGGCATCAACCCGGGCTTCATGAGCGACCTGCTGCCGCTGGCCCTGTCCGGCCTCTCCGCCCGGCTCGACCACATCTACGTGCGCGAGTGCTCCGACTTCGTCGGCCACCCGTCGCGGCAGATCGTCATGGACCTGATCGGCTTCGGCCGCGCGCCCAAGGACTACGCCACGGCGGTGCGGCCCTTCCGCAGCGTGCAGCGGGCGCTGTTCTCCGAGAGCGTCCAGCTCGTCGCGGGCGCGCTCGGCGTCGACCTGGACGAGGTCGAGGAGAGCGACGAGTACGAGCTGGCCACCGAGGAGCTCACGATCAACGCCGGCGTCGTGCCGCCGGGCACGGTGTGCGCCTCCCGCTGGGTGTTCACCGGGCTCATCCGCGGCCGGCCCTTCATGACGGTGGAGTGCGTGTACAAGTCGGACGCCTCGCGGGTGAAGCGATGGCCCACGCCGGGCTTCGCCATCCACATGGAGGGCCGTCCGCAGATGATGATCACCATTGACGAGGTCTCCCACGGGCTGGCGGGGGCCGCCGCGCACGCGGTCAACTCCATCGCCTCGGTGTGCGCGGCGCCGCCGGGCATCCGCACCGTGCTCGACCTCCCGCTGGCCACCGGCCGGGGCGCGGTGCGCCTGGCCTGAGCCGCGCGGGGCGGGCCCGGGACGAGCGCGCGTCCGGGACGAGCGCGCGTCCGGGACGACCGCTTATACGGGACGATCACGCGTCCGGGACGATCGCGTCTCCGGATGATCACACGTCCGGGGCGCCGCCGGCGGTGTCAGGACACGCGGGCGGTGATCTCCTCCACCTGGGCGCGCTGGGCCGCGGCGGCCGTGCGCGCCAGGTCCACGGTGGCGCGGTCCTTGCCCTCGGCCTCGGCCTTGT
This sequence comes from Sphaerisporangium sp. TRM90804, assembly GCF_029846175.1. GTDB lineage: Bacteria > Actinomycetota > Actinomycetes > Streptosporangiales > Streptosporangiaceae > Sphaerisporangium. The sequence continues at coordinate 347,155 of NZ_JARWAC010000015.1, forward strand.
CGGCGAGCAGCACGCCGTAGTGCGCGTGCCGGGCCAGCGTGGTGAGCCACAGCCGGTCGAAGCCGGGGCCCGACTCGCGCTCCAGCAGCAGCAACTGCGCCGGGGACAGCATGCCGGGCATCTCGTGCTTGGGCGGGTTCTTCGGGTCGGGCACCGGGAACTCCCACGCCCTCAGCCGCCCGGCCAGCACCTCGGCCTTGGCCGGCTCCTCGGCGAGGATCCTCGCCGCGAGGCTCTTGACGTACGCGTCCCGGCCGCGCCCGCCGGCCAGCCGCGCCAACGCGGCCGACTGCCGGTAGTGCAGCATCATCTCCCGCGCGAACAGGACGTCGGTGAGGTTGTAGGGGATGTCGGCCTCGCTGATGCCGTACCCGGCGCCGGACACCGCCATCGGCGCGTTCGCCGCCCGGCCGGGCACGGAGGCGCACCCCGCCGCGGTGAGCAGCGCGAGCAGCGCGCCCAGGACGGCCGCCGGGATGCTGAAACCCTTGCCCATCGGCGTCCTCGTCCCCTCGGCGGCGTCCTCGCGCGGGCCCGCCCGGGCCCGCCCCTTCGCCGGGGGATACGCGCGCCGGGCCCGCGGCGTTCACCGTCGCGCCCGATCGGCCCGTGGCGGCCCGGACGCCGGGCAGTCGCGGGGGCGGTCAGGGGTGCGGCGTGAACCGGCCGAAGCGGCCCTGGTGGTAGAGCAGGGGGCGTCCGGCGGTGCCGATCAGCGTGCCGGTGACCAGCCCGACCACCAGGATGTGGTCGCCGATCTCGATCGTCGCGTGCGGGGCGCAGAGCAGGTGGGCGCAGACGCCGTCGAGCAGCGGGACGCCGTCGGCCCCGGGCGTCCACCGGGTCGGCGCGGCGAACCGGTCGACGCCCTTGCGGGCGAACCGGGCCGCGACGTCGGCCTGGTCGCCGGCCAGGACGTTGACCGCGAAGCCGTCGGCCTGGCGCAGCCTCGGCCACGTCGTGGAGGCCTGGTCGACATAGAACGACACCAGCGGCGGGGCGAGGCTGACCGACGAGAAGGAGGTCGCGGTCAGGCCGACCGGCACCCCCTGGGAACCGGCGGTCACCACGACGACGCCCGCCGCGTGATGGGCCAGCGCGCGCCGGAACCGGTCGCCGTCCACCGCCCTCTCGGGAAGCGTCTCGGTCATGCGCTCACCCCTTCCGTAAGCGCGATCTGAGGCGACACCCGATCCGCCCACGGGCCGAGCACCTCCTCCAGCGAGGCGATCTCGGACTCCAGCAGCGCCAGGCCGGGCGTCGGCACCGTGGCGCCCAGCTCGACCAGCAGGGGCCGCAGGTGGGTCTCGACCGCCAGGGCGTGCCGGGGGTCGCCCATCACCAGGAGGGGCAGGGCCGTCGTGCCGGCGAGCGCCTGGGTGGGGAGCCGGTCGAGGAAGACCTTGAGCAGGCCGGTGTAGGTGCCCTTGTACGTCGGGCTCGCGACGAGCAGGACGCGCGCGCGTCCCACCAGTTCGAGGGCCCTGCCGGCCTCGGCCGGCGGCGGGGAGGCCAGCAACCCGGGCGCGAGGCCGGCGAGGTCCACGACCTCGCGCTCCCCCGTGTATCCGATGCGCCCGGCCACCAGGTCCGTGGCGCGTTCGGCCGCCGTCCTGGTGCGCGAGCCCGGGCGGGGGTTGGCGACCAACGTCACGAAGCTCATCTGCCGCTCACCATTCGTCCTCTCCGTTCCCGTGAGGCGCCGCCGCCGCCGGTCGGAGCGAGGTCGCTCGGCGGTGCCGACGCCCGGTGGGGGTGACCCGGTCGATGTCCTCGACGCTACGGAGGCCCGTCCGTAATGTCAATATTTCCTACCCGGATTACATGGAATGTCCCGAGTGCCACAGATCCGGCTCGCCGGGCACGTGACGGACCCGGTCACGGGCCTTCAGGTAGACCAGGTGGGCCAGGGTCTCGTTCGAGGCCGCCCGCCGCATGAACGCCGGGATCTCCTCCCACGGCCGCGACCAAGTAAGCCTCGTGGCGACGTCCCAGCACGCGACGCCGTCCGCGGCGCGCACCACCGCCTCGATCTCCGCCAGGCGCTCCGCGTGGTGCGCCATGACGTAGTCGACGCGGTCGGCGAGCTCCAGGAAGCGGTACTCGTGCGCGGGCAGCACCTCGTCGACCTCCAGGTCGCGGACGGCCGCCAGGGCGTCCAGGTAGTCGGCCAGCGGGTTCGGCGCCGACTGGGGGTGCACGGCGACGATCGGCGTGATCCTCGCCAGCACGTGGTCGCCGGAGAACAGCACCCGCCGCGAGGGGGAGACGAAGCACAGGTGCCCGGGCGAGTGGCCGGGCGTCCAGATCGCGCGAAGGTCCCAGCCCGGCAGGCCGAGGGAGGCGCCGTCCTCGATCAGCCGGTCGGGCGCGGCCATCGTCACGTAGTGGCGGATCATCATGGAGGCCGTGCTCAGCTCGTCGAGCTGCAGCGGCGGCGCGCCCGAGCGCAGCAGCATCGCGCGCTCCCGCGCGACCAGCGTGTCGATCGCCGAGTCGTCGTAGCGCTCGCGCAGCAGGCCGGCGTCCGCCGGGTGCAGGCCGATCCAGGCGTCCGACGCCTCGCGGACCCGTCCGGCCAGCCCGTAGTGGTCGGGGTGGATGTGGGTCACCAGCACCGCCCGCACGTCGGCCATCGTGTACCCGGCCACCCCCAGCCCCGCGTCCAGCGCCGCGTACGCCTCGTCGGTGTTCCAGCCCGCGTCCACGATGGCCACGCCGTCCGGCAGCTCCAGCGCGTACACCAGCACGTACCTCAGCGGGTTGATCGGGATCGGCACCGGTATGGACCACAGCCCCGGGCGCACCCGCTCGACCTCGGGCAGCGTCCCGCCGTGCCACGCCGCCCGCTGCTCCTCGTTGGCCGGCGTCACCCTGCGTCCCGCCTTCGCCGTCGCGCTCACGGCCGGTCTCGCCACCTGGTCGGTCATCCCCGCTCCCTTCGGCATGGACGCAACCGATTGTGCACCGCTCACCGAATGTTGTTCTACTCGGGGTGGGTCCGGCGCGGAAGCCGCAGGAACAGCGCCGAGGACAGCGCGATGACGCCGGCGACCACCCACCAGGCCGGGGCCGGGCCCGCGCGGGTCGCCAGCCAGCCCAGGCCGAGCGCGGCCGCCATGGCGCCGAACTGGAGCTGGAGCGAGTCGACCGACATCAGCGTCGCCCGCCGTGCGGCGTCCACGCGCCCGTGCATCATCTCGGCGCGCAGCACGCCCGTCACGGCCAGCCCGGCGAACATCAGCGTGTACGACGCCGCCGCGGCCGCGATGCCCGCGAGCCCCGTCAAAGCCGAGGAGCCGGCGAGCGCGCCGAACGCCAGCGCGGTGACCAGCACGCCCGCCACGGCGGCCCGGGTCGAGCTTCGCAGCAGCCGAGCGGCCCCGGGGGCCAGCCAGCTACCGAGAGCACTGGCGGCGAACCCGGCGGCTGCGACCACGGCATAAGCCGAGCTGCCCGACTCCGCCTCTCCGGTGAGTGCGGCGAGCCTTCCCGGAGTGAGCATCTCGATCGCGCTGAGCCCGGCGCCCAGCGGCAGGGCGATCAGCAGCAGCCGGCCGAGGGCCGCGTCCCGCAGGCCGAGCCGCAGGCCGGTCCCGATGGTGACCGGCACGTCGCGCAGCACCTCGCGGGCCGAGGGGCGGGGGCGGGGCGGCTCGGGCATCGCCACCAGCACCACGACGAACAGCACCGCGCCGGCGGCCGCGCCCGCGACCACCGGGGCCGCCAGGCCGCCGGGCGCGACCAGCGGCAGGAACCCGCCGGCCAGCACCGCCGCGGACAGCGAGAACGAGCCCGCGGCCTCCCCTCTGGACAGGCCGGGCTTGAGGTCGGCGCCGGGCCCCTCGGCCGCGTGCAGCGTGTCGACGTACCAGGCCTGGGCGGGCCCGCTGGACAGGGCCCTCGCCACGCCCTTCAGGACCGCCGAGACGACGAACGGCCACATGGAGGTCGCGACGGCCATCAGGCCGAGGGCGGCCACGGTCACCAGGCCCGAGATCGCGAGCACCGCCCGCCGCCCGACCACGTCGGCGAGGCCGCCCGTCGGCAGCTCCAGCACCACGACGACGGTCGAGAAGACGGCGATCACCACGCCGACCTGCGCCAGGCTGAGCCCGCGCGAGGTCATGAGCAGCACCATCGGCGCCATCATCAGCCCCGGCGGCAGCCACGTCAGCGCGCTGATCAGCGCGTACCGCCGCCGCGCGGCGGCGGCCGAGAGCAGGTGCCGGCCGTGCCCCGGTGGGCCGGCGTGCCCGCCGGACGGCCGGCCCGGGTGGACTCCGGCGGTCGCGGGCCCTCCGCCGGAGGGCTTCGTGCCCGGCACGGGCCGATCGGAGGGCTGGGAGGGATCCGCCGGCGCGGACGGCCCGGTGTGGGCGGTCATGCGGTGTACCCCCTCGTCGGGAAGGCGGCGAGATGGATCGCGACCCGCTCGGTGCCGGGCAGGCCCTCGTCGGCGGCCTCCAGCTCGCGCACCAGGTCGAAGACGCGGTCGAACAGCAGGGAGAGCGAGGCGGGGGTGAGGCGCCCGATGTCGTCGGACATGCCGCCCGCCTCCCTCCACTCCGGCCCCCATGCCTCCCGCTCGCGCTCGAACCGCTCGCGGTCGCGCGTCAGCACCTCGAACTGGCGCTCGCGCATGAACCCGGCCGCCTCCCGCCCCTCCGGGCTGGCGCCGAGCTCCGACTCGCTCCACGCGGTGTAGCGGTGGACCGCGCGCCAGCGGCGCTCGCGGGCGTCGCGCGGCTCAGGATCGGGCTCGACGAAGCCGTACCTGGCGAGTTGGCGCAGGTGGTAGCTGGTGGAGCCGGAGCTCTCTCCGAACCTGGCCGCCAGTTCGGTCGCGGTGGCGGGCCCGTCCATGCGCAGCGAGCCGAGCAGACGCACCCGCAGGGGGTGGGCCACGGCTTTGAGTGCCTGAGGGTCCTTCAGGCGGTAGACGTCGTCGCTCATATGGCAAAGGTAGCTTTGCAAAGTTGCTTTTGCAAAGCTACCTTTGGAATATCCGCGAGCTGAAACTTTCATCTCCCGGGCGCCCGTCCCCGGCCCGCACGACGCACCCACGGGCCATGGCGCGCCCATGCGCCTCCGGCGGCGCGGCGGGACGACGGCCGGCATTGACGGCCCCCTGACCCGTTGGAACCATGCGGAAACCGTCGCTTCCGGCGGATTTGGGAGCGCTCCCACTCACCCGGGCTCCCGCTGGCGCAGCATCGCACCCTTGAGGAATCGCGTGATCAGACCATTCCGGCGGTGGACGGCCTCACTCGCCGTCACCGCGGCGGCCACGCTGGCCGCCTCCCTCCTGTCCGCCCCGGCCGAGGCCCGCGACACGACGGCGGCCGGCGCCGCGGGCGCGTCCGCGACGGCCGCCGAGCCGGAAGGGCCCGAGCAGATCCGCAACGGGACCTTCGACGACGGGGTCACCACCCCCTGGTGGCACACCGCCAACATCGCCTTCGACGCCGCCGACGGGCGCCTGTGCGCCGACATCCCCGGCGGGACGATCAACCCGTGGGACGTCATCATCGGCCAGGACGACATCCCGCTCGTCCAGGACGAGACCTACGCCTTCGCGTTCTCCGGCGCCGCCGACCCGTCCAGGGTCGTCAGGGCCCTGGTGCAGCTCCCCGTCGACCCGTACACGGCGTACCTGGCGGCCAACCCGCAGCTCACCCCGGAGACCACCTCCCACTCGTTCACGTTCACCTCGCCCGTGAGCCTCCCGAACGGCCAGGTGGTGTTCCAGCTCGGCGGCAGCGCCACGCCGTGGCGGTTCTGCGTCGACGACATCAGCCTGCGCGGCGGGGCCGAGCCCGAGGAGTACGAGCCCGACACCGGCCCGCGGGTCCGGGTCAACCAGGTGGCCTACCTGCCCAAGGGCCCCAAGGACGCGACCGTCGTCACCGACGCCGAGGCCGCGCTCCCCTGGCAGCTGAAGAACGCCGGCGGCACCGTCGTCGCGTCCGGCACCTCCACGCCGCGCGGCCTGGACGCCAGCTCCGGCCAGAACGTCCACTCGATCGACTTCGGCTCCTACACCACGGCGGGCACCGGCTACACCCTCACCGCCGACGGCGAGACCAGCCGGCCCTTCGACATCAGCCCGGCCGCCTACCAGACGCTTCGCACCGACGCGCTGAAGTTCTACTACACCCAGCGCAGCGGCGTGGCCATCCGCGACGACCTGCGCCCCGGGTACGGCCGGCCCGCCGGCCACGTCGGGGTCGCGCCCAACCAGGGCGACACCGACGTGCCCTGCCAGCCGGGCGTGTGCGACTACCGCCTCGACGTCTCCGGCGGCTGGTACGACGCCGGCGACCACGGCAAGTACGTCGTCAACGGCGGCATCTCGGTCGCCCAGCTCATGAGCGAGTTCGAGCGCACCAAGAACGCCGCCACCGCGGCGCCGCTGGGCGACGGCATGCTGGCGCTGCCCGAGAGCGGCAACGGCGTCCCCGACATCCTGGACGAGGCCCGGTGGGAGCAGGAGTTCCTGCTCAAGATGCAGGTGCCCGCCGGCAAGCCGTACGCGGGCATGGCGCACCACAAGATCCACGACCAGAACTGGACCGGGCTGCCGCTGATGCCCCACCTGGACCCGCAGAAGCGCGAGCTGCACCCGGTGTCCACGGCCGCCACGCTGAACCTGGCCGCCACCGCCGCGCAGGCCGCGCGGCTGTACGCCCCGTACGACGCGGCGTTCGCCGCCGCCAACCTGAGCGCCGCGCGCAGGGCGTGGGCCGCCGCCAAGGCCAACCCGGCCATCCTGGCCTCGCCGTCCGACGCGACCGGCGGCGGCGCCTACAACGACGACAACGTCGCCGACGAGTTCTACTGGGCCGCCGCCGAGCTGTTCATCACCACCGGCGAGAGGGAGTTCAAGGACTACGTGCTGGCCTCGCCGCAGCACACGGCCGACATCTTCGGCGAGCGCGGCTTCGACTGGGGCAGCGTCGCCGCTCTCGGCAGGCTCGACCTGGCCACCGTCCCTAACGACCTGCCCGGCCGCGCCGACGTGCGCGCGTCGGTCGTCGAGGGCGCCGACGCCTACCTCGCCGCGGTGGAGGCCCACCCGTACGGCACGCCGTACAACCCGGCCCAGTACGACTGGGGCTCCAACAACCTGGTGCTCAACATGATGGTGGTGATGGCCTCCGCCTACGACATCACCGGCACACCCAAGTACCGGAACGGGGTGCTGGAAGGCATCGGGTACATCTTCGGCCGCAACGCGCTCAACCAGTCGTACGTCACCGGTTACGGCGAGGTGGCCTCGCGCAACCAGCACAGCCGGTGGTACGCCAACCAGCTCGACCCCGCCCTGCCCAACCCGCCCGCCGGCACCCTGGCGGGCGGCCCGAACTCCTTCCTCCAGGACCCGACGGCCGCGGAGAAGCTGCAGGGCTGCCGGCCGCAGTTCTGCTACATCGACGACATCGAGTCCTGGTCCACCAACGAGCTGACCATCAACTGGAACTCGCCGCTCGCGTGGATCTCGGCGTTCGTCGCCGGCCAGGGCGACGGCACCGCGCGGGCGGCCGGTCGCTGTGACGTCACCTACACCACCCACGGCCAGTGGCCTTCGGGCTTCACCACCCAGGTCACGATCAAGAACACCGGGACCACGGCGATCAACGGCTGGTCGCTGGTGTGGTCCTTCCTCGGCGGCCAGAAGACCGAGGCGCCCTGGAACGTGTCCCTCAGCCAGAGCGGCGCGACCGTGACCGCGAAGAACCTGTCGCACAACGCGCGCATCCAGCCGGGGAGCTCGATCACGTTCGGCTTCAACGGCAAGGGCGGCGTCGGCGCCAACCCGGCGCCCGACCTGATCACCCTCAACGGCGCGGCCTGCGCCTGACCCCCGAGCCCGGCCCGCCGCGTACGGCGGGCCGGGCCCCCGGCCGCGGGCTCCGCGAGACCCGCGGGCCGCGGTTAGGGTTGGCGCGTGATCGAAGCCATCTGGATCGACGAGGCGGTCGCCGCCCTGCGCCCCGACTTCCGGGTGCTGGCCGTCGCCGCGTACGGGCTGCGCAACGGGCCGTCCGACGCCGCCTCCCGGGAGCTGCTGGCCGAGGCCGGCGCCGCGGGGGTGACCCCCGCCCACGAGCACATCGTCGCCTGGCAGGACGCCTACCGCGCGTTCGGCGCCAAGCCGCAGCGCACCCGCCCGTCGGTGGACGCCCTGGTGCGCCGCACGCCGCCGCCCGAGGTCAACCTGATCGTCGACGCCTACAACTCCGTCAGCGTCCGCCACGCCCTGCCCGTCGGCGGGGAGGACCTCACCCGCTACGAGGGCCCCGCCCGCCTCATCCGGGCGACCGGCGACGAGCCGTTCGACACCACCGACAAGGGCGAGCCGGTCGTCGACCACCCCGAGATCGGCGAGGTGGTCTGGCGGGACGACCGCGGGGTGACCTGCCGGCGGTGGAACTGGCGCCAGTGCGTGCGCACGCGCATCACCGAGGACACCGTGGACGCGCTCTTCCTGCTCGAACGGCTGGCGCCGATGCCGCTGGAGGCCCTCTCGGCGGCGGGCGAGGAGCTCGCGGGGTTGCTGCGGACGATCAGCCCCCTGGTGCGCATCGAGTCGCGCCTGGTCAGCCCCGCCTGACCGCCTGAACGCGCCATCACCACAGCCCCCACGCGCCCGGCGGCGGGCCGGGTGTCCATCACGCCGGACGGCCCTCCGCGCCGAAGGGCCCCGGGGGCGTGACCATGGCGTTGGAGCGATACAGAACGGGCTCCCGGGTAAGCAGGCCCTCACCCCCCGGAGTGACCACCCCGGCGTGACCAGTTTGAATGGTCCTGGGAGGATCGGGCGAAGAGCAAGCCCGAGAGCGCACACGTCACTGTTTTCGGCGAGTAGCCTTGGACAGGTTCTCTAATCAACAACGCCGATCTGCGGAAGAGGGCGATTTCGGCCGTGTCGTCAGAGTCGTCGCGGACAAACCCGCTGGCCAGCTTTGGGCAGAACGAGTGGCTTGTCGACGAGCTTTACCAGAAGTACCTCCAGGACCCCGAGTCGGTCGACCGCGCCTGGTGGCACTTCTTCGCTGACTACAACCCCGATTCCGGAACGAGCCGCGTGCCGGCGCCCGGGGGGGTCAACGGAGCGACCGCCGACGCCGCACCCGCGACCTCCGAAGCGCCCGCGCCACCGCCTGCCGCCGAGGCCAAGCCGGCCCCACGGGACACCGCTCCCGCGGCGGTCGCGCCTCCGGCGCCCGAGCAGCCCGCGCGGCCCGCGCGGCCCGCCCCGGCCGCCGCCGAGGCCAAGCCCGCCGCCGCGAAGCCCGCGACGGGGGCCGAGGAGGTTCGGCTGCGCGGCGCCGCCGCCCGCACCGCCGCCAACATGGATCTCAGCCTCGCCGTCCCCACCGCCACCAGCGTGCGCGCGGTGCCGGCCAAGCTGCTGATCGACAACCGCATCGTCATCAACAACCACCTGTCGCGCGGGCGCGGCGGCAAGGTGTCGTTCACGCACATCATCGGGTACGCCATCGTCAAGGCGCTGGCCGCGATGCCCGACATGAACCACTCCTACGCCGAGGTCGACGGCAAGCCCACCCTGGTCAAGCCCGAGCACGTCGGCCTGGGTCTCGCGATCGACGTGCAGAAGAGCGACGGCAGCCGCCAGCTCCTGGTTCCGTCGATCAAGACCGCCGAGTCGCTCGACTTCCGCCAGTTCTGGATGGCGTACGAGGAGGTCGTCCGCAAGGCGCGCGCCGGCAAGCTCGGCGTCGACGACTTCCAGGGCACCACGATCAGCCTCACCAACCCCGGCACGATCGGCACCGTGCACTCGGTGCCGCGCCTGATGCCCGGCCAGGGCACGATCATCGGCGTCGGCGCGATGGAGTACCCCGCCGAGTACCAGGGCGCCTCCCCCGAGACGCTCACCCGGCTGGCCGTCAGCAAGGTCATGACGATCACCAGCACCTACGACCACCGCATCATCCAGGGCGCGCAGTCCGGGGAGTTCCTTCGCCGCATCCACCAGCTCCTGCTCGGTGAGGACGGCTTCTACGACGAGATCTTCCAGGCGCTGCGCATCCCGTACGAGCCGGTGCGCTGGGTGGCCGACATCTCCGCCAGCCACGACGACGACGTCGCCAAGTCGGCCAGGGTCATCGAGCTGATCCACGCCTACCGCGTGCGCGGCCACCTCATGGCCGACACCGACCCGCTGGAGTACAACCAGCGCAAGCACCCCGACCTCGACATCAAGTCGCACGGCCTGACCCTGTGGGATCTCGAGCGCGAGTTCCCCACCGGCGGGTTCGGCGGCAGGCCGCTGATGAAGCTGCGCGAGATCCTCGGCGTGCTGCGCGACTCCTACTGCCGCACGGTCGGCATCGAGTACATGCACATCCAGAACCCCGAGGAGCGGGCCTGGATCCAGAGCCGGGTCGAGCGGCCGCACGTCCGCCCCACCCGCGAGGAGCAGCTGCACATCCTGCACCGGCTCAACACCGCCGAGGCGTTCGAGACCTTCCTGCAGACCAAGTACGTCGGGCAGAAGCGCTTCTCGCTGGAGGGCGGCGAGTCCCTCATCCCGCTGCTCGACTCGGTGATGTCCTCCGCGGCCGAGGAGGAGCTCGACGAGGTCGTGATCGGCATGGCCCACCGCGGCCGCCTCAACGTCCTCGCCAACATCGTCGGCAAGTCCTACGCCCAGGTGTTCGGCGAGTTCGAGGGCAACCTCGACCCCCGCAGCGCCCACGGCTCGGGTGACGTCAAGTACCACCTCGGCGCCTCCGGCGACTTCACCGCCCCCGGCGGGCAGACGATCGCGGCGTCCGTCGTGGCCAACCCCTCCCACCTGGAGGCCGTCGACCCCGTCCTGGAGGGCGTGGTCCGCGCCAAGCAGGACCTCCTGGAGCGCGGCGAGGAGGGCTTCACCGTCCTGCCCGTCCTGGTGCACGGCGACGCCGCCTTCGCCGGCCAGGGCGTGGTCGCCGAGACGCTGCACCTGTCGCAGCTTCGCGGCTACCGCACCGGCGGCACCGTCCACGTCGTGGTCAACAACCAGGTGGGCTTCACCACCTCGCCCGCCTCCTCGCGGTCGAGCGTGTACGCCACCGACGTCGCCCGCATGATCCAGGCGCCGATCTTCCACGTCAACGGCGACGACCCCGAGGCCGTCGTCCGGGTGGGCAAGCTCTCGTACGAGTACCGCCAGGCGTTCCGCAAGGACGTCGTCATCGACCTGGTCTGCTACCGGCGCCGCGGCCACAACGAGGCCGACAACCCCAGCTTCACCCAGCCGCTGATGTACGACCTGATCGACGCCAAGCGGTCCATCCGCAAGCTCTACACCGAGGCGCTCATCGGCCGCGGCGACATCACGGTGGAGGAGGCCGAGCAGGCGCTCCGCGACTACCAGGAGCAGCTCGAACGGGCCTTCACCGAGACCCGCGAGGCGGCCAAGAAGCCCCTGGAGCCCGGCGCGGTCGTCAAGCCCGCCCCCGACGAGCTCGTGCCCTGGTCGCACGACGACACCCCGTCGGCGATCAGCGAGGAGACGGTCAAGCGGGTCGTCGAGACCCAGCTCACCCTGCCCGACGGCTTCACGGTGCATCCCCGTCTCGCCCCGGTGCTCCAGCGCCGCGGCCAGATGGTCACCGAGGACGCCATCGACTGGGCCATGGGCGAGACCCTCGCGTTCGGCTCCCTGCTGATCGACGGCCACCCCGTGCGCCTCGTCGGCCAGGACTCCCGGCGCGGCACCTTCGGGCAGCGGCACTCCGTGCTGGTCGACCGCAACACCGGCGAGGACCACACGCCGCTGAAGTCCTTCAACGAGGGCATCACGAAGTTCTACGTCTACGACTCCCTGCTGTCGGAGTTCGCGGCGATGGGCTTCGAGTACGGCTACAGCGTCGTGCGGCCGGACGCCCTGGTGGCCTGGGAGGCGCAGTTCGGCGACTTCGCCAACGGCGCGCAGTCGATCATCGACGAGTTCATCTCCTCGGGTGAGCAGAAGTGGGGCCAGCGGTCCTCGGTGGTGCTGCTGCTGCCGCACGGCTACGAGGGCCAGGGCCCCGACCACTCCTCGGCCCGCATCGAGCGCTTCCTGCAGATGTGCGCCCTGGACAACATGACGGTGGCCCAGCCGACAACCCCGGCCAACTACTTCCACCTGCTGCGCTGGCAGGTGCTGTCGAACCGCCGCAGGCCGTTGATCGTCTTCACGCCGAAGTCGCTGCTGCGGCACCGCGCGGCGGCCTCCGCGGCGGCCGAGTTCACCTCCGGCGCGTTCCGGCCGGTGATCGGCGACTCCACGGTCAACCCGTCCGACGTGCGGCGGGTGGTGCTGTGCTCGGGCAAGGTCTACTACGACCTGGCGGCCGGCCGCGACAAGCAGGAGCGCACGGACGTCGCGGTCGTGCGGCTGGAGCGGCTCTACCCGTTCCCGGCCGAGGAGCTGCGGGCCGAGCTGTCGCGCTACGGTCTGGACACCGAGCTGGTCTGGGCGCAGGACGAGCCGATCAACATGGGCCCGTGGCCCTACCTCACGCTGAAGCTCGCCGAAGACCCCGGGCTGCTGGGCGGCCGGGGCCTGCGCCGGGTGTCCCGTGCGGCCAACTCCTCGCCGGCGGTCGGCTCGCACGCCGCCCACGACGCGGAGCTGGAGCACATCGTCAGCGAGAGCCTCACCTAGCGTCCGCCCGGCGCGGGTCGCCGGGTCCGCGTGACCGAGGAAGTCCCCCACGGGCGGTTCCGTGGGGGGCTTCTCCATATTTCGTGTTGTGTCCTGGAGATGCGATGTACTTCACCGACAGGGGTATCGAGGAGCTGGTCGAGCGGCGCGGGGAGGAGGAGGTCGGCATCACCTGGCTGGCCGAGCGGCTGCGCGAGTTCGTCGACCTGAACCCCGAGTTCGAGACCCCGGTCGAGCGCCTCGCCACCTGGCTGGCCCGCCTGGACGACGAGGAGGAGTAGCCTTACGCGTCCGCGGACCATACGCGATACATCTTGACTTTTCGCCAACGCGACATATCGTGTTCTGTGTAGGCAACCGCGTAAGAGCCGTCGAAGGGCGAGCCCATGCCCAAGTGGACCATCGAGAAGCCGGAACAACTCAGGTTCGGCGACGTCAGCGCGCTGAGCGTGCGCATCGTGGCCGGCCGCCTGGCCGTCCTGGCGAGCGATGGCCCGCCGACGCTGGAGGTGAGCGACATCGGAACGCCTCCCCTGCTGGTCGAGCACGACGAGAACGGCCGCCTGACGATCGCCTACAAGGACCTCACCTGGGACGGCGTGCTGGGCTGGCTCCGCCCCGGCCGGCGGGACACCACGCTGACGATCACCGTGCCGAAGGACTGCCCGGTGCAGGCGGGAGTGATCTCCGCCTCCGCGGTCGTCGCCGGCTTCGAACGGCGCACCAACGTAAAGAGCGTCTCGGGCGAGATCGTGCTCGACGGCGTGAGCGGCGAGATCGAGGCCGAGACGGTGTCCGGCGCCGTCGAGAGCCGGGGCCTGGCGGGCGACCTGTCCTTCACCAGCGTCGCGGGCGAGCTGACGGTGGCCGGCGGCACGCCGCGACGGCTGCGCGCCAACACCGTCTCCGGCCGCATCACCGCCGACCTCGAACTGCCGCCCACCGGGCACGTCAGCCTGCACAGCGTGTCGGGCGAGATCGTCATCTGCCTGCCCGACTCCGTCGACACCGACGTGACCCTGCGCTCGACGTCGGGCCGCCTGACGGCCGCCTTCCCCGGCCTGGACGGCAGCGATCGTCCCGGCCAGAAGGCCCTGTCGGGCAGACTCGGCGGCGGGATGGCCTCCGTGTCCGCCACCACCATCTCCGCCGACGTGACCCTTCTGAGGAGAGACCAGTGAGCCCCGTTTTCGCCCATGGACGGCTCCGCCTGTACCTGCTGAAGCTGCTGGAGGAGAGCCCCCGGCACGGCTACGAGGTGATCCGCCTGCTTCAGGACCGTTTCCTCGGCGTGTACTCCCCCTCACCCGGCACGATCTACCCCCGCCTCGCCCGCCTGGAGGAGGAGGGCCTGGTCACCCACGAGGTCGTGGACGGCAAGAAGGTGTTCACCATCTCCGACCGCGGCCGGGCCGAGCTGGAGGCCCGGCTGGACGAGCTGGCGGAGCTGGAGCAGGAGATCTCCGACTCCGTCCGCGACATCGCGCGGGAGGTCAAGGAGGACGTGCGCGACACCGTGCGCTCCCTGCGCGACGAGCTGACGCAGATGGCCCGCGACGTGCGCCAGAACACCAAGGATCAGCACGACGCCAAGGACGGTGTCCGCGCCGCCAAGGAGGAGCTGCGGGCCGCCAAGGACGAGTCCCGCAGGATCTGGCGCGAGCAGAAGCGCACCTGGCAGGAGCACAAGCAGGAGCTCCAGCGCCAGCGGCGCGCCTGGCGGGACGACGCCCAGCGCTGGAAGACCGACTGGCTGCACAGCGTCTGGGGCGAGACCTTCGAAGGCGGGGGGTCGCGCGACCACGACACCGAGCTGGGAACCATGCTCGCCGAGTTCGTGCACGAGATCCGCGGCGCCGCGGCGTCGTCGTCGGTGACCGAGGAGACCCTGGCGACCGCGCAGGACGCGTTGTACGACGCCGCGGCCCGCATCCGGGCGGCGCTGCGATGATGATGGGCCAGTACGGCCTGCGCCCCCCGCTGCTGCGAGGCTCACCGGCCGGGCCGGCCCTGCCGGTCGAGCCCGCCCCGGCGGGGCCGGTCTCCGCACCGGCCCCGCCGATCGCCTCGCCGCCGCCGGCGGTCTTCCCGGCGGCGTCACTCCCGGCGGCCCCGCGGCCGGAGGCGGCGCGGGCGGGCCGGGGTCACCACACGCGCAGGGCGTGCCCCGGGCGGGCCCGGGCCGCCGGGCGGGCGCGGTACGCCACCGGGCGGGCGGCGATCACTCCCCGCCCACGGTGAAGACGACCTTCCCGAAGACCTCGCCTCGCCGCATCGCCGCGAATCCCTCCGCGGCCTCGGTCAGCGGCAGCACGCGGTCGACGAGCGGCCGCACGCCCGTCTGCCCCAGCAGGACGGCCAGCCGTCCGAGCTGCTCGCGGGTGCCCATCGTCGAACCGATCACCGACAGCTGCAGGAAGTACACCCGCGCGAGGTCGGCGGGCGGCACCGCGCCGCTGGTCGCGCCGCAGACGACGATTCTCCCGCCCGGGCGCAGCGACTTCAGCGAGTGGGCCCAGGTGGCCTCGCCCACGGTCTCCATGACGGCGTCCACCCGCTCGGGCAGCCGGGCGCCGGGCTCGAACGCCTGGTCGGCGCCGAGTTCGAGCGCCTTGGCGCGCTTGTCCTCCGAGCGGCTGGTGACCCACACCCGGTAGCCGCCGGCCCGGCCGAGCGCGATGAGCGCGGTCGCCACGCCGCCCCCGGCGCCCTGGACGAGCACGGTGGACCCCGGCTCCAGCCCGGCCTTGTCGAAGAGCATGCGGTAGGCGGTCAGCCACGCCGTCGGCAGGCAGGCCGCGTGCTCGAACGACAGCGCCGCCGGTTTGGGCACCAGGTTCGCGCGCGGCACCGCGACCTTCTCGGCGAACGTGCCGTCGTGGACCTCCGAGAGCAGGGAGCGGCGGGGGTCGAGGGTCTCGTCCCCGTGTACGGGGGTGCCGATCACCGAGTGGACGATCACCTCGTTGCCGTCCTCGTCGACGCCGGCCGCGTCGCAGCCGAGGACGATCGGCAGCCGGTCCTGGCGGATGCCGACGCCCTTGAGCGTCCACAGGTCGTGGTGGTTGAGGGCCGCGGCCCTGACCGACACCGTGGTCCACCCGCCGGAGGGGGCGGGGTCGGGGACCTCGCCGAGCGTGAGGCCGGCGAGCGGGTTGTCGGCGTCGGTGCGTGTGCAGGTTACGGCGAACATGCCGGAACCCTATCTCCGCGCCCCGCGGCCGTCCGGGGCGGCGCCGCCGGCTCCCGCGGTGAGCGCGCCCCGGCGGCGCGGCCCCCGGGCACGGGTTTCGCGTCGCCGCCGTTCTTCGTGGCGGCGCCGGCAGTGACCCGGTCTCCCGTTTTCCGCGGCTCGCGCGAGCCGGGATTCCCCCGCATCCCGGCGATTATTGGAATAATCCCGCAAACCCGGCTAAATCCGCCCGCCACCCCACGCCGACACGCCGTCGGCTAATGCGACTTCGAAAAACATCGCTGATTACCTGTAGTCGCGGCGGGATCGCGCAGGTGAGGCCGTATGCCCAGCGTGGCCAGGAGATTCCGGCGATTCGGGTCATCTCACATATCCGATTTAAAGGGATATAGCACCGACTAGCGATCGCCTATTTTTTGCCTGCTAGCGCGAATCTCCCGCATGTCGGACAACGGTACGGACGTCGACCATGAGTAAGGTCGAATACGCAGGCGCGCCAGCTTCGAGGTGCTCCTTTACTTTGAACTGCAAAAAGAAAAGGACCGCTTTATGATAGACGTCGGTCATCTCCGCTCTCACCACCGTAACGTCGGTCGTTCGTGGCTGACAGCAGCTGTCACGGGCGCCCTCGCGATGGGCGTGGTCGCGGCGGCCCCAGGCAGCGCCGGCGCTGTCGCGGCACCGCAAGGCCTCGGTACGAAGGCAGCAGTCGTGCTTCCGGGCGCGCCCGTGACGGCGACGTTCGCCGTCCGGGTCCGGCAGCCGTACACCACGACCACGACCGTGTCCTCCTCGCTGAACCCCTCCAAGGAGGGTCAGTGCGTGACGTTCACCGCCACGGTGGCCGCCACCGGAACCGCGATCCTGCCGACCGGAGCCGTCGTGTTCCGCAGCGGCACGCGGGACCTGGGCACCGCCCAGCTCCAGGGGTCCGGCCAGGCCACCCTCACCACGTGTGAGCTCAGCGAGGGCACCCACACCATCACCGCTGTCTTCCAGGGCAACGGCAGCTTCCTCACCAGCACGTCCGCGGGCGTCGTCCAGACCGTCCTCGACAGGGACCGCCACGACAAGAACCGGGATCGGGACGACGAGGTCGTCGAAGAGGACGACGATGAGGACACCACCGTCATCCACGACGACGACGACAACCTCGCCCACCGTTGCCGCCACTTCAGGCACGACCACGGCGACGAGGGCGGCGACGGGGGCGGCATCACCGAGTCGCGCGGCCGCGAGTGGGAGAAGCTGCGCCGTCGTTGCGAGAAGTACTGGCACAAGCGTGACAACGACTGGATCACGCTCGTCGACAAGGGCATCCGCCGCCACATCGAGGGCCACCACGACACGGGCGGCGGCGGTCGCGAGTACTGGGACCACCGCAAGCAGCGGTGGGTCCCCGAGGAGCGCCACCACTACAGGAAGCCGCACCACAAGAAGCACTACCACAAGCCCGTCGTGAAGCACTTCGCAGTGACCGGCTGACCACAGCACGACGCCCAGAGGGCCCGCCCGATCTTCCGGCGGGCCCTCAGGCTCTTCCCCCCCGGCAAGCCCGAACGTCCCACACCGCGCCCACCGGTGCGTTCGACCTCCACACCGAGCGCCCGGGCTCGGCGACGAAGGCCTTCCTCCACGAGCGGCAGGCCCGCGCGGCACCTGCGCCCGCCGCCACCCACCCAGTCCCGACGCAGCCGGCAGCATCCCGGGGGGTCACATGTACGTCCGCCGTCAGTCAGTACGCACTATCGCCATCATCGCCGCGGCGGTCGCCGCCGTGGTCGCCGTCCTGGCGGTGATCGTGTACTTCACCGTCAGAAAGGCCGACCGCGAGCTGGCCGCGCCACCTGCGCCGCCGAAGCCGGTCATCCCGGTCGCGCTCACCAAGAAGCAGATCGCCGCCCTCCCCCGCGCGACCACCTACGGCAAGCTGAGCGAAGCGAGCGTCGACACCGCACCCACGTCCGGCGGGGACGGCCGGATCCTGCACCCCACGGCCGCCAAGGTCGTGTACGCCGAGCCGGGCGGCCCGCCCATCGCGGTGCTGCCGGTCAAGCAGCTCGGCAACCCGACCTGGGTCCCGGTGATCGAGACCCGCCCCGAGTGGACGCGCGTCCTGCTGCCGACCCGCCCCAACGGCGCGACCGGCTGGATCCACACCGGCGGCGGCGGTGTGAAGCAGGACCGCAGCCCCTACCAGGTGCGCGTCAACCTGACCCAACGCCGCCTCACCCTGCTCAAGGACGGCCACGAGACGGGTTCCTGGCCGGTGGCCATCGGCGCCCCCGCCACCCCCACCCCCGTGGGCCGCACCTTCCTGCTCGCCTCCCTGACCCCGCCCGAGGTCACCTACAGCCCGCTGATCCTCCCCCTGGGCTCCCACTCGGAGAAGCTCGAGACCTACGAGGGCGGCCCCGGCACCATCGGCCTCCACGGCTGGCCCGACGACAGCACCTTCGGCAAAGCGGTCTCCCACGGCTGCGTCCGCCTCCCCAAACCAGCCCTCAACGCCGTCTCCCGCACCCCCCTGGGCACCATGATCGTCATAACCAAGTAGGCAAGCGGTCCCGGCCACCTGGCCGGGACCGCTTCAGGTTCTTACTCGGGGCATCGGTTGGCGACGCGGAGAGCACGCGCGCGGAGCCGCACCAGCGAGCCGGCCGAGGTCGCCGGCTGGTGGTCGCCGGCCGGGGGGCGCCCAGCCGACGGCCCCCTGCGCGTGGCGGGTCAGGGCGTGGGGGCCGCTTGCCGGTAGGCGCCGGGGGTCACGCCGTAGTAGCGGGTGAACCAGCGGGTGAGGTGGCTCTGGTCGGTGAAGCCGGTCATGGCGGCGACGTCCGCGAGGGAGCGGCCCTCGGCCACGAGGCGCCGGGCCTCGCGCAGGCGGACCTGGCGCTGGTAGTCGCTGGGGGCCATGCCGTAGACCGCCTGGAACGACCGGTAGACGGCGAAGCGGCTGCGCCCGGCGGCCGAGGCGAGGTCGGCGGCCGAGAGGTCCCGGTCGTCGGAGTAGTGCAGCACCTCCCGCACCACCCGGGCCGCGCCGACGTCCACCCGCCCTCCCTCGACCGCCCACCCGTCCAGCCGTCCCGGTCTCGCGCCCCCCGCCTTCGAGGCGCTCCCGGCGGACGTGTCCCCCACCCCGTCCAGCCGAGGGAGACGCGCAGACGCCGGCACACGGGCGGAGGCCCGTCGAGCGGCCGCCAGGACGACGGCGTCCAGCAGCTCGTCCCGGTGCAGCGGGGTCGCGTCGCCGAGCAGCGCCTCGTGCAGGGCGCGCAGGCTGCGCGCCAGCTCCGGGTCGTGGATGACGGGCTCGGTGAACAGGGGCAGCCCCACCTCGCGCCCGGCGGCCTCGCCGAGCACCTCGGCCACCAGTTCGGGCCCGACGTGCACCATGCGGTAGGTGAACCCCCGCTCGTTGGTCGCGTGCCCGTCGTGCGGGTCGTCGGGGTTGAACGCCATGATCATGCCCGCCGCACTCGTGTGCGCCGCCCCCCGGCAGGTGAAGCTCTGCGCCCCTTCCTCGGTCATGCCGAACGAGTACGCCTCGTGGCTGTGCCGGTGATAGACGTGCCGCTCGAAGTGCGCGTACATCGCCTCCAGCGACCGATCCGGAGAACGCCAGTACCGCGACCAGTCCCGAGCCATACCCCATTCTCCCCACCCACCCGGCCAGACGCGGCGCACGCCGGCCCGCCACACGCGGCGCACGCCGGCCCCGCCGCGCGCGGCGAATGGCCCGCCGGCCCGCGTGCGGCGGACGACCGCCCGCGCACCGGCGTACAAGACCCACGGCGCGTGCCCCGCCAACCTGGTCGCATGCGTTTCGACACCAAGATCGGCATCGTCGTCCGAGAGGACCTGGCCGACTGGCAGAAGCTCAACGTGACCGCGTTCCTGGCGAGCGCCATAGCGGGCGGAGCCGAGGACGTCATGGGCGAGCCCTACGCCGACGCGGCGGGCAACACCTACCTCGCCATGATCCGTCAGCCCATCCTCGTCTACTCCGCCGACGCCGAGGCCCTGGCCCGCACCCACACCCGCGCCCTGAGCAGAGACCTGCCCACGGCCGTCTACATAGAGGACATGTTCAAGACCACCCACGACGAGGCCAACCGCGCCGCCGTCCTGGAAGCCCCCGCCGACGCCCTCCCCCTGGTGGGCCTGGCCGTCTACGGCCCCCGCACCCAGCTGGACAAAACCCTCAAGGGCCTGACCCTCCACACCTGACACCCGCCCCGGGCCCAGGCTCGCCCTGGGCCTAACGCGGCCGGCGGGCCCCCGCGAGCGCGGCCGGTTCGAACTCGATGGGGAACGGCTCGGCGACGGACAACGACCGGCCCGCCCGGGCCTCGGCCAGCGGCTCGTACTTGCCGTCGCGCTCCCGGAACACCTCCACCAGGGGCCGGACGCCACGCCCGTGCGACTCGACACGCATGAACACCGGAACACCGGCCTCTGCATAAGACGGAGGCTTCACCACGTAGTCGCGCTTACCGTTCCCCGGACCGACGATCTCGACGACCATCAGCACGTCGTCCGCGCCCAGCACGACGGATCCCCGCGCGATCGGCTCCGCCCGGCCCACGACCACGTCAGGGATGAACCCCTCCTCGCCCACCTGGACGTTCGCCGCCTCTACCACCTCGACGTCATCCGGCGCCGCGTCGAGAAGAATGCGGACGAGCCGCTGCGCGCAAAGGGCGTGGTCGGTGGCGGGGGCAGGACTCACCACAAAACTCCCGTCGATCAACTCGACACGCTCCTCGGTTTCCGGAAGCGCGAGCCAGTCTTCGACGGTGTAAGGCCCGGGATGATCAGGAAGCAGCACGAGATGAGCCCGCCCGCCACGTGGCACGAGCCATCCCTCCTGGGGAAGCGCGCTCACCCGGTCTCCTTCCACACCAGCAGTCTGCACCGTCTCAGCATGACGAGCCAGTCAGCGCGACGACCATAGCCCGATCGCGATGCGTATGCGGAAGAACACCTAAGGTGATCAACGACTGTGTGTTCAGAAGTCGAAGACGGCTCCGGTGTAGGCGCGGAGTTCGCAGGGGTTGCCGAAGGTGCGTTCGTAGGAGAGGCGGCTGCCGCCCCATAGGCCCGCGCCGAAGACGGTGACGGGGTTGTACTCCTTGGTGCAGCGGGCGTCCGGGGAGACGTGCAGGTCGTTGAGGTTGGCGGAGACACGGTCCAGTTGGCGGCAGGCCTCGTCGGCCTTGGTGTGGGTGCCGCCTTTGGGCGTGCACTGGAGGTAGGCGACGCGGTCGGCGGGGGTGGCGTTCTCGCCCCGCGCGATGGTGAGCAGGAGGACGCGGCTCACGGGCTGGCGCTTGGGGACGCCGGCTTCGCCGTGGTGCGCATGGGCGGCGTCGCGCAGGGACTCGGTGCCGGGAGCGTGCGGCGCCGCTTTGACGTTCGCCCGCTTCGCTTTCAGCTCGGCCAGCCGGGTCAGCTCGGCCAGCCGGACGCTGGGCATGGACAGCCGGGCGCCGGGGGCCGAAGGCTGGGCGCCCGCCGGCGCGAACGACGGCGCGAGGAACGGGCGCGCGGGCGTGACCGCGGAGGCGGGCCGGGACGTCGGCGTGGCGGCGGTGGCGGGTGGGGCTCCGGTGACGCCAAGGGACAGGGCCGCGGTGCTCAGGACGGTGAAGAGGTGTCGCATTCGGATCCCCCGATCTCGCTGGACGGTGAGTGGCCGCCGGTTTCCCGTGCGTCCGCTCGCCGATCAGCGACGGTCCCCTGATCGCGAAGCGAAGTTGGACGCACCAGTTACATCTCCGGTTCCGCCCGTTTCATAACAAGCCGGTAACGGACTGTGAGTTTTGTCCACTTTCGTAACGTGTGACCAAGATCGCCGGAGTACGGTCTCAGGTGTCTCTTTACGTACGCATGGGACCTTCCCGGGCATCCCATGACAAAGAAGGAGTGCAATGAACCCCCGAGCCAAGCGTCTGATCCTGCCCCTAGGCGGCGCACTCGTCGTCACGGGCATGATCGGCGTCACCCTCACCACCCCCGCCGGCGCGCAGGCCAAACCCGTTCCCCTGGAGTCGGGCAAGCTCGCCAGCAGCGGGATCGACGCGAAGGCCATCGCGGGATCCTGGACGCCGAGCAAGCTGAAGTCCGCCAAGAACTACCTTGAGGACTCCACGCTCTCCGGCAAGCTGAAGAAGAGCACCAGCAAGGCGTCCGCGGACGGCAAGGCCGGTTCGGTCGCGCCGATCGGCGCCGGCGGCAAGACGGCCGGAGTCTCCAAGAACGTCAACCTGCCCACCAACGTGGGCAAGGTGTTCTTCAACGTCGACGGCAAGCCCTACTGGTGCTCCGGCACGTCGATCCAGTCGAAGTACCGCAACCTGGTCGCGACGGCCGCGCACTGCGTGTACGACACCGACAAGAACCGGTTCGTCGACAACTTCGTCTTCATCCCCGGCTACTACAAGGGGAAGGCGAACTGGGGCGTCTACGTCGGCGCGAAGGTCAACCTCCACGACGACTTCAAGGTCTACGAGGACTACGACTACGACTACGCGTTCGTCAACGTCTACAACGGTGTGAAGCAGACGGGTGACAAGGTCGTCGACAAGACCACCTACGACGCCGCCAAGGGCCCGAAGTGGGCCAAGGACGTCGAGATCACCAAGGACGAGTACCAGAAGTGCTTCGACGAGCACGGCGGCGAGACCGCCGACTGCTGGTCGAAGACGACGGGCGCCGAAGTCGTCCTCCCCTGGGGCACCGCCGGCGGCGAGCGGGTCGTCAAGGAGGTCTCCAAGGACGTCTACGACGCGGCGCCCGCGGCCAACTCCAAGAAGAACTACGCCAAGGCCCCCGGCAAGACCGCCACGGAGATCGTGGACGAGGTCACGTACAAGAACTACAAGGGCCTCGGCTACAAGAAGATGGTCGACAGCGCCTACACGATCACCCACTACTACGTGAAGTACTGGGTGAAGAAGTCGACGTCGGTCAAGTACTACAAGACCGTCTTCTACCTCAAGACCTTCGTGGACGCCGGCCGCCTCGGCGACAACGTCGGCGGCCAGGGCTTCACCTGGAACCGCAGCACGAAGGCCAAGCAGTTCAGCTTCGGCTACCCGACCGCGGCGCACCTCGACGGCAACAAGGCTTACACCGGCGAGACCATGAAGTGGTGCTACGGCCAGACGGCCGCCGCCCCCGCGGTCAGCAAGTACAAGGCCGAGGAGCAGCTCGCCATCAAGTGCGCCTTCACGCCCGGCGCCACCGGCGGTCCGTTCCTGATCGTGTACAAGAGCAGCTCGCGGACCGGCTACCTCAACGGCGTCGTGAGCCTGACCCTCGACACCGACGGCAACAAGCGCTACGACCGCATCACCACGCCGTACTTCAACAGCGACACGTACGGCATCTACAAGTACGCCGCCAACCAGTGGACCGGCAAGTTTACGAGCAGCTGACGCGTCCCGCGCCAGAGTGTGGGGGTCGGCACCGCCCGGCCCCCACCGGCGTACCACCAGCGATCACTCACCACACACGCCTCATAACGATGTGAGTCCAGCTCCGGCCAAGGCGCTGCCATCCCGCTGTTGATCTGGAAAAATCGCCCTTCACCCCTGTCTGCTCGACTTATCACCTGCGGAAGGTTCTGATGCTCCCCCGAGCGAAGCGGATCGCGCTCACACTCAGCGGCGCCCTGGCGGCCGCCGCCGTGATGCTGTCCGCCCTTCCGGGGCCGGCACAGGCGCAGAGCCGGGAGCTGCCGGCGCCCGCCGGGATCACCTCGATTCCGCTCGCGCAGAGCCAGGCAGACAAGCAGAAGGTCCTCGACTGGTGGACTCCGGAGCGGCTGAACCAGGCGAGCAGCTACGAGCCGAGGACCACCACCAGCGCGGTGCCCTCCCCCAGCGGGAGCGCGACCGCCGGCGCCACCGCCCCGGGCTCGGCCCTCGCCACCGCGGCGGCCGGCGCGCGAGCGTCGTCGTCGACCGGCGCGGCACGGGCGGGAGAGGCCAGGGCCGTGGACGGCTCCGTCCCGCCGAAGGCCGCCCCCCGGACGCTCACCTCCAAGAACGTGAACCTGCCCCCGACCGTGGGCAAGGTCTTCTTCCGCATCGGCGACGCCGAGTACTGGTGCTCGGCGTCCTCCCTGCACTCCAAGAAGTACGGGAACCTCGTGGCCACGGCGGCCCACTGCGCGTTCGACGTCAAGACCGCCAAGCCGGTCGAGTACTGGGTCTTCATCCCGTCGTACACCGCCGGCGACCGGGCGACGCCGTACGGCGTCTTCGTCGGCCACACGCTGAACCTCAGCGAGAAGTTCGCGGTCATGGGCGACTTCGACTACGACTACGCGTTCGTCACCGTCCACCACGGCTACCGCTGGGACCCGTACAAGGACGCGAACGGCGTCGTCAAGAAGGACCTCAAGGGCCTGCCCATGTACAAGGGCGTCGACACCGGTCGCCTGGAGGGCAACGTCGGCGGCCAGGGCTTCGCCTGGAACCGGGGGGCGGTGGTCGCGGCCTACGCCTTCGGGTACCCGGCCGGCCCCCATCCCGACGGAACACGGCCCTTCACCGGCCGGAAGATGGAGTCCTGCCTGACCACGGCCACCAGCAAGGTCGCCTCGGCGAAGTGGTCGCTGGAGAACGGCGTGCTCTTCAAGAAGTGCGCCTTCACGGCCGGGGCGAGCGGCGGCCCATGGGTGATCAAGTACAGCGGCGCCAAGCGCATCGGGTACCTCAACGGCGTCAACAGCCTGACGTGGGACCTCAACGGCGACGGCCGCTACGACGGGGTGTCCTCCCCGTACTTCACCACCTCGACCTACCAGGTCTACGCGTACGCCGCCCGGCAGAAGACCGACTAAGGCCCGCGCGCGTGATCACCTGAGACAGACCCTTCGCTGAGGGCCCGGCACCCGCCGGGCCCTCAGTCGTCTCCGGGGCCGCCGGGGTGCCGCCGGCCCGCCCTCCGGCCGTCGAGCACCGCTGTGGCCTGGTCGCGCCTCCGGCTCGTCCATGCGGAAACCGTTGTTCCGTTCCAGGGGGGACGATGCTCCACCTCCGTCCGTTATGTCCGCTTCTCACCGCGGGTGAGGGCGTTAGACGTAACGACCCCCGCCATCGGCTCCATGGTTTCGGTGTGATCTGCGTCACACCCACCCTTCGGACGTTACCGAACGGTTCACTCCCGTCACAGTGATCCCCTCGGCCCCACTCCGGCTCTGATCTGGGTGGATATCCCCGCGTTGGGGCGACTTGACAGGAGATGTTCACCGAACGAGCGATCACGACAAGATCACGGCCGGACGAAGGCGTAAAAATCGCATCGTTTCCGGTTACCGCGGACAAGATCTTGTCGGTATGTTCTGGCTATCCCTTTACTGACGCATGGGGCGCAAGATGCGTTCCACGTCCAGCCCAAGGAGCTTTCTTGAACACCCGAGTCAAGCGTCTCGCCCTCCCCATCGGTGGCGCCATCGCCGCCACCAGCATGATCGGCGCCACCCTGGTCACGTCGGCCAACGCGACCACCGCCCCCGTCAAGAAGACCGTGTCGCTCGCGTCGGCGAGCACCGCGCAGAAGACCGCGGACTTCTGGCAGAGCAACCGTGGCGCCAACCTCAGGGCCGCCGCGCAGTTCACCGGCGACCAGCAGACCTCCGGCAAGGTCAAGCTGGGCGGCGGCGACGCTGAGCCCGACGGCAAGACCGGCACCGTTCCCCCCACCGGTCTTGAGAAGGTCACCCCGACCAAGGTCAAGAACGTCAACCTGCCCAAGACCATCGGCAAGGTGTTCTTCACCGTCGGTGACAAGGAGTACTGGTGCTCCGCGTCGTCGGTGCAGGCCAAGTACCGCAACCTGGTCGCCACCGCCGCGCACTGCGTGTTCGACGAGAACGTCCAGGAAGGCGCCCTCGACAACTGGGTGTTCATCCCCGGCTACTACCAGGGCAAGTCCCCCTGGGGCATCTACGTCGGCAAGACCGCGTACACCCACTACGACTTCGCGGTGTACGAGGACTACGACAGCGACTACGCCTTCGTCACGGTCTACAACGGCATCTCCTACGCCGGCGAGAAGGTCGTCACCAAGGACGCCTACGACAAGTGGCAGGGCTACAAGTACGCCAAGGACACCGAGATCACGAAGGTCGAGTACGACAAGCTCGTCGACGAGTTCGGTTCCAAGGCGCCGGTCTGGACCAAGACCACCGGCAGCGAGACGATCGTCCCCTGGACGACCGCCGACGCCGACATCGCCACCAAGGAAGTCACGAAGGAAGAGTTCGACAAGGCTCCCGCTGCGGGCTCCAACGTCAACTTCCAGAAGGCCCCCGCTCTGACGAACACCGAGATCGTCGACGAGGAGACCTACACCAAGTACGCCGGTCCCGGCTACAAGAAGATCGTCGACTCCGCGTACACGATCACGCACTACTTCGTGCAGTACAAGGTGAAGACGGGCAGCAGCACCAAGTACTACAAGATCACCTACGTGATCGAGCTGTACAAGGACGCCGGTCGCCTGGGCGACAACGTCGGTGGCCAGGGCTTCACCTGGAACCAGAAGGTCGGCCAGCCGGTCTTCGCGTTCGGCTACCCCGCGGCCCCGCACCCCGACGGTGACAAGCCGTTCACCGGCCTCACGCCGAAGTGGTGCTACGGCAAGACCTTCGCCGCCAAGGCCGCCGCGAAGTTCAAGGCCGAGGCCCAGATCGGCCTCAAGTGCTCGATGACCGCCGGCTCCTCCGGTGGCCCGTGGCTGCTCAAGTACAGCAGCACCAAGCGTCTCGGCTACATCAACGGTGTCTCCAGCCTCATCGGTGACGCTGACGCCAATGGCCGGATCGACTTCAGCACCTCGCCGTACTTCGACAGCGAGACCTACGCGATCTACAAGTCGGCCGCCAGCCTCTGGTCCGGCAAGATCGTGGCCGGCGACGGCGACCTCGTCACCAAGGCCTGATCGTCTAGCCAGCTAGAGCACGACGCCGCATAGCGGTACCAGCGGGACCCGGCACGAAAGTGCCGGGTCCCGCGCTGTTTGAGGCTCCGCTCCCCCCATGTGATTCGCGTCACACAGGGAGCCGAGCCGGGCTCGCCACGGGCCGCGGGCACGGGTCGTTGGACCGTTTCCACCAGTGGCTCGCCGCCCGCGCCTCCCCACCCGGGGGCGTGTCAGAAAAGCCTGTTCAGCCGGGCTGTGATCGGGGCCGTTGGTTTAGGCCCATTCCTATGATCCGCCCCGATAGGTTCTTAACCGCCCCTTTCGTGGGGTCAGTGGGGCAGGAGTCACCTCCTGCGGCATAACAAGGAGTCTCATTGAACACCCGAGTCAAGCGCATCGTGCTCCCCCTTGGCGGCGTCGCCATCGCCACCGGCATGATCGCCGCGTCCCTGGCCACGGCCGCCGGCGCCGCCTCCTCCGCCGCTCCGGCGAAGGACGGGCTGGCCACCAGCAAGGCCGCCGCGCTGAAGACCGTCAAGGCGTGGACCGCCGGCAACGGCAAGCGCCTCAAGGCCGCCACGAAGCTGACCGAGGACGGCGCCGTCACCAGCAAGATCAAGCTGGGCGGTGGCGAGGCGGAGCCGGACGGCAAGTCGGGGACCATCCCGCCGATCGGCATGGAGAAGGTCACCCCGACCAAGGTGAAGAACGTCAACCTGCCGAGGACCATCGGCAAGGTGTTCTTCCGCCTGGACGGCAAGGACTACTGGTGCTCCGCGTCGTCGGTGCAGGCCAAGTACCGCAACCTGGTCGCCACCGCCGCGCACTGCGTCTACGACACCGACTCCAACCGCGACACGCTCGACGAGTGGGTGTTCATCCCGGGCTACTACCAGGCCAAGGCTCCCTGGGGGATCTACGTCGGCCAGTCCGCGTACACCAGCTACGACTTCGCCGTCTACGAGGACTTCGACAGCGACTACGCGTTCGTCAGCGTCTACAACGGCGTGACCGCCGACAGCTGGAACAAGCCGGTCTGGGAGGACGCCGGTCGCCTGGGCGACAACGTCGGCGGCCAGGGCTTCACCTGGAACGCCCCCATCGGCCGCACGGTCTACGCCTTCGGCTACCCCGCGGGCCCGCACCCCGACGGCGACAAGCCGTTCACCGGACAGACGCCGAAGTACTGCTACGGCAAGACCTCCGCCGTGGGCCCCGCCTCCGCGTTCAAGGCCGAGGCGCAGATCGGCATCAAGTGCTCGATGACCGCGGGCGCCTCCGGCGGCCCCTGGATCACCCAGTACAGCAGCACCAAGCGCCTGGGCTACATCAACGGCGTGACCAGCCTGGTGGGCGACTCCAACGGCGACAGCCGCTACGACTTCGCCACCTCGCCGTACTTCGACAGCGAGACCTACGGCATCTACAAGAAGGCCGCCAACCTCTGGACCGGCAAGCTCGCCAAGTAGTGCCCCCGAGCGCCGGACGTCCCCGGCGCTGATCGACCCAGGAGGGCCCGGCTCCGGCCGGGCCCTTCGGCGTTCCCGCGCCCCGCCGGGGCCAGACCGCCAGGAAGGCCTACGCGGCCGGGGCCAGCTCCCTGGTGCGCCGCACCAGCGCGGCGACGGCCGGCTCGCCGCCGAGCGGCTCCAGCCTCCTGCGCAGGTCGGCGACGTACGACCGGGTGCGCACCGACTGCAGGCCGGCCGCCAGATCCAGCGCCGAGGCGCCCGCCTGGCAGGCCTCGTCGACCTCCCCGCACAGGGCGTGCGCCGAGGCCAGCAGCGACAGGTTGAACATGCGCCCACGCACGTAGCGTCCGTCCATGTCGAGCGACCTGCGGGCGTACCGCACCGCCTGGGGCCCGTCGCCGAGGTCGCGGAAGCAGTGCGCGTACTTCGCCGCGAGATACGCCTCGTCGAAGTAGCGGATCCACTCGGGCTCCTCCCCCGGCCGCCGCCGGTCGAAGGCGAGGTCGGCCCGGTGCAGCGCCAGGGCGCAGGCCGCGCCGTCTACGAGCGCGGCGTGGGCGTGGGCCTCCAGCACGCACGCCTCGGCCAGCAGCGACGGCACGTCGGCGCGGCGGGCCGACGCCTGCGCCGCCCGAGCCAGGTCGAGCGCGTGCCGGGGCTGCCCTATGTAGATGGCCTGGTGCGCCATGCCGGCGAGGATCTCGCCGCCCAGCCCGTGGTCGCCCGCGCCGCGCGCCAGGCTCAGCGCCTGGATGAGGTGGCGCTGCGCCAGGCCGTGCTTCTCCAGGTCGTAGGCCATCCAGCCCGCCAGCCGGGTGACCTCGGCGGCGGCGGAGGCCAGCGCCCTGCCGGTGGCCTCGCCATAGGCGCCGTCCTTGAGAAGCGGCGCCACCGCCGAGTCGAGGTAGCGGACGACGGCCGCGCGCACCCGGCCGCCGCCGAAGCGGTTGTCCAGCTCGCCGAACGAGCGGGCGACCTCGTGGATGGCCGCGATGTCGGGCGCGCCGACCCTGCGGGTGCCGGTGGCCTCGGGCGCGCCCTCGCCCGGGGAGGTCAGCCAGCTCAGGGCACCGGCCGAGCCCGCGCCGACGGCGAAGGCGGAGTCGAGCAGGAACCTGCGCCTCTCCATGTCCGCCCTCCAAAGTGCTGTCACGGTCTCGACACCCTCCTGCCACGCGTGGTCGAAGTGCTGTCCGAGGTCGAGGGGCGTGGCTCCCCCCGCCATGCCGAGGTCGGCCGAGGTGACCGGGCGGCCGAGCCTCAGCGCGAAGAGCTCCGCGAGCAGCACGGGCACCGGCTCGCGCGGTCGCTGGCCCG
The DNA here is from genome assembly GCF_029846175.1 of Sphaerisporangium sp. TRM90804. Classification (GTDB taxonomy): domain Bacteria; phylum Actinomycetota; class Actinomycetes; order Streptosporangiales; family Streptosporangiaceae; genus Sphaerisporangium. Next base: position 376,748 of record NZ_JARWAC010000015.1, read on the forward strand.
CCACCCAGCGCAGGACCGAGCTGTGGTCGTACCGCAGCGGCCCGGGGAGGCCACGCGCGGCTCCCAGCTCGTTGAGCCTGCGGGCCAGCCCCTTGTGGGAGAAGGCCGCCTCGGCGATGAGCTGCCGCAGAAGGTGGTTCGGTTCGCGTCGCATGGTCGTTCCCCAAAGGACGGGTGCGTCCGGTCGAAGGCGCTCCGACCGCCGCATGCCCTTACGCACGTATGTGAAGTCACGTGCGCACCCTCGCCCGACAGTAACGGAGGGTTCCTGTTATAGCACGATCCGTGACATGGGGCGGACATTCCGTAAACTTGACCGAGCGACCGAGGCGCGGGACGGAGCGGCCCGCAAAGGGGGGCACGACGGCCGCGGCCCGCGGACGGAGACACGACGGGCCCGGCGAGCGCGGGGCGGGGAAGGGGACGCCCAACGGAAAGGGGACGCCCAAAGGAAAGGCGGCGCCCGAGGGGAAGGGGGCGCGGAGCGCGGAGACGAAGGCGCCGGGAGAGAAGCGGGGCGCGCGGAGGAAGCGGAGAAGAGGGTGGAGCCTACGGCGGCGTCGCGGCAACGCCGCCGTAGACATTCAGGCGGCTCGAGGGCCGCTCCCGGTGGACGGGGCCCGGCCCGGCCACGGGGGCGGGCGGGATCGTCGCGCGAAGCGGCGGCCTCAAGCGTTCACAGGCGGGCCACACCGTCCACGTGGGCCTGGGCCGCGACCGCCGCGATCACCGCGGGCGCGACCCGGGGGTCGAACGGGCTCGGGATCACGTAGTCGGCGGACACGTCGTCGCCGACGACCGCCGCGAGGGCGTCGGCCGCGGCGACCTTCATGTTCTCGGTGATGGTGGAGGCGCGGACGTTGAGCGCGCCCCGGAAGACGCCGGGGAACGCCAGCACGTTGTTGATCTGGTTGGGGAAGTCGGACCGGCCGGTGGCCACGACCCGCGCGTGCCTGCGGGCGGCGTCCGGGTGGATCTCCGGGGTCGGGTTGGACAGCGCGAAGACGATGGCGTCGTCCGCCATGGAGGCCACGGCGGACTCCGGCAACGTGGAGCCCGACAGGCCGATGAACACGTCGGCGCCGGCCAGCGCCTCCTCGGTGGAGCCGGTGTAGCCCCCGCGGTTGGTGTCGGCGGCCAGGGCCCGCTTGGAGGAGTTCAGGCCCTCACGGCCCTGGTAGATCATGCCCTTGGAGTCGGAGACCGCGATGTCGCCGATGCCGGCGTTCAGCAGGATCCTGGTCACGGCCACACCCGAGGCGCCCGCGCCGGCGACGACCGCGCGGAGCTCGCCGAAGGCGCGCCCGGTCAGCCGCGCGGCGCTGCGCAGCGCGGCCAGCACGACGATGGCGGTTCCGTGCTGGTCGTCGTGGAAGACCGGGATGTCCAGCAGCTCCCGCAGGCGGTCCTCGACCTCGAAGCAGCGGGGGGCGCTGATGTCTTCGAGGTTGATGCCGCCGAAGGAGGGGGCGAGCCGCACCACGGTCTCGACCAGGGCGTCCACGTCGGTGCAGTCGAGGCAGATGGGCACCGCGTCGACGCCGGCGAACTCCTTGAACAGCAGCGCCTTGCCCTCCATGACGGGCATCGCCGCCGCGGGGCCGATGTCGCCGAGACCGAGGACGGCGGTGCCGTCGCTCACCACGGCGACGAGGTTGGAGACCCAGGTGTACTCCTTGGCCAGCTCGGGCTGCTCGGCGATCGCGCTGCAGACCCGGGCCACGCCCGGGGTGTAGGCGAGGGACAGATCGTCGGCGTCGCGGACCGGGATGGTGGAGCGGACCTCGAGCTTGCCACCGCGATGCATGGCGAACGCGGGATCGAGATCGAGGGATTCGAGAGAGACGGAGACTGGCGTGACTGCCACAGCGACCCCTGTGTCGTAAGGACGGATTCCTTCGGTAGACGCCGCAGGCGAACGAGGCCCAGGCTTCTGTAGCCGCCCGGCGGCCGTCGTCGTTGACGGTCGTCTCTTGAGGGGGTACGGGGGTCACCCGTTGCTCGATTGTGCCACATGTCGAGACGCCTGCCGATGCCGGCGAAACGGCGAATCAGCGGACGGACACCGGCTTCGAATGCCCGGGGTCCCGACATATCGTCCAATCTCCCCCTTGTCGCGCTCATACCCGAAGGTCGCACTTTGTTAGTCCAACCAGCACCCCAGAGACCCCCTGGGATCGGCAGGCGGGCGTCCGGGGTGACCGTCGCCCCACCCCTGCGACGGTGAGCCGTGTAATACTCGTCATGCCCACCCATCCATTACAGCCGTGGACGCTGACGTGGACCTGACCTCATACGCCGAGCTGGCGGTCCTGCTGGTCAACAGCGGTGACGCGCTCGACACGCCGGAGGGGGCCAAGCGCCTGCTCGCCCAGGCCGGGCGCGCCCGGCAGGCGGGCCGCCTCACCCGCGCCGACCTGGAGATCCTGCGCGAGCTGCGCCGCGAGCTGGCCGCCGTCTTCGCGGCCGCCGCGCGCGGCGACGAGCAGGAGGCCGTCGACCGGCTCAACTCCCTGCTGGCCCGCCATCCGGTGCGCCCCCAGCTCTCCCGCCACGACGGCCAGCGGTGGCACCTGCACCTCACCGAGGGCGGTCACCTGCCCGACGAGTACGCCGCCGGCGCCGTCATGGGGCTGACCGCCCTGGTGACCGAGCTCGGCGTCGACCGGCTGGGCGCCTGCCAGGCCGCCCCCTGCCGCCGGGCCTACCTCGACACCTCCTCCAACCGCTCGCGCCGCTACTGCTCCGAGCGCTGCGCCAGCCGGGCCAACGTCGCCGCCTACCGCGCCCGCCGGCGCCACCTGAGCGGCCACCGCGGCTGAGACGCCGCCCGGCGCGGCGCGAGCGGCCAGTACCGGAAAAGCACGCGGCCGACGAGCGCGGACCCCGGCACCGCGCCGAAGTCCCAGCTGTCCCTTCGCCCGGGCGCCCGCTGGTTCTCGCTCTCCAGCCACCAGCCGTCGCCGTCCCGCCACGCGGCGCGCTTGACGATCATCCGTGCCGGGTCGTCCGGCAGCCTGGCCACGACCAGGTCGCCGGGCCGCACCCGGGCGCCGCGGCGCACCACGAGCCAGTCGCCCGGGCGCAGGACCGGCAGCATCGAGTCGCCCTCGATGCGCACTCTCATGGATCGCATCCCCTTCCTCCGCAGGGAATCAAGGCGAGTAGGTTGGGAACAGGACAGTGCCGTCCCTCACCACGTACGGAAGGAAACCGATGCTCGCACGACTGCTGCGGCCGGGCCACGTCGCCTCCGCGCACTGCGATCTGCCTTGTGGAATCTACGACCCCGCCCAGGCCCGCATCGAAGCGGAGTCCGTCAAGGCGATCATGACGAAGTACGCCGACAACGACGACCCCGTGTTCCGCGCACGCGCCCTGAACATCAAGGAGGAGCGGGCCGAGCTGGTCAAGCACCACCTGTGGGTGCTGTGGACCGACTACTTCAAGCCTCCGCACCTGGAGCAGTACCCCCAGTTGCACCAGCTCTTCTGGGAGGCCACCAAGCTGGCCGGCGCCGCCGGCGGCAAGGGCACCGTCGAGGTGGCCAAGGCCGAGGAGCTCCTCGGAAAGATCGACGAGATCTCGAAGATCTTCTGGGAGACCAAGGCCGCCTGAGTCCCGGGCCCCCTTTCTGGCCTCGCGTGGCATCATGATCACGCGAGGCCAGAGGCTTGTCACGACCGGGACGTCAAGGCAGGGTCACCGGCGCGTCAGGGAAACCGGCCGCAATCGGGCAAGATCACGACTATCGGCGCGTCCCAGTCCCGCACCGGGGTCCACGGGACGGTAAGTTGCTTATCAGCAGCTCTGCGCGAGGAGGAACGTGACCGACGAGACAGCGACGCGTGCAGAAGGCATCCCCGGTGGTCTCGCGGGGATCCGTGACGCCGTGAGCGTGCGGCTGCCCGCCGCCAGTGCCTACCTGTCGGTGCTCCGGACGGCCACCGCCGGGCTGGCGGCACGGCTCGACTTCACCCTGGACGAGATCGAGGATCTCCGTATCGCGGTCGACGAGGCCTGTGCCATGTTGCTCGGCCACGCCGTGCCCGGCACCGACCTGGTGGCCGAGTTCGAGCTGACCGGCGAGGAGATGATCGTCAGGGTCGAGGTGCGCACGGTGGGCCGGGCCGAGCCCAAGCGCGACGACTTCGCGTGGATGGTGCTCACCGCCCTGGCCGACGACGTCGACGCCGAGACCGACACCCCCGATCGCATGGCCATCGTCCTGCACAAGCGCCGAGGCGTAGCGAGGCCGTTGTGACCGAGAGGACGCGTGCCGTGGCGGGCAGTGACAGCACCGTTCCCGACAGGGTCCGGGCCCGTGGGCTGTTCGGCGAACTGGCGGAGCTGCCCGCGGACGACCCGCGCCGCCAGCGCATCCGCGACGAGCTGGTCGAGCTTCACCTGCCGCTCGTCGAGTACCTCGCCCGGCGGTTCCGCAACCGCGGCGAGTGGCTGGACGACCTCACGCAGGTCGCCACGATCGGGCTCATCAAGTCGATCGACCGGTTCGACCTCGCCCGCGGCGTGGAGTTCTCGACGTACGCCACCCCGACCATCGTCGGTGAGATCAAGCGGCACTTCCGCGACAAGGGCTGGGCGGTGCGCGTGCCGCGCCGCCTGCAGGAGCTGAAGCTCTCGCTCACCAAGGCCATCAGCGAGCTGTCGCAGCGGCAGGGCCGGGCGCCCACCGTGGCCGAGCTCGCCGCCCACCTGCAGATGAGCGAGGAGGAGGTGCTGGAGGGCCTGGAGTCCGCCAACGCCTACTCCACGGTCTCCCTGGACGCGCCCGACTCCGGCGACGACGACGCGCCCGCCGTCAGCGACTCCCTCGGCATCGTCGACGAGTCCCTGGAGGGCGTCGAGTACCGCGAGTCGCTCAAGCCCCTGCTCGAACGGCTGCCGCCGCGCGAGAAGCGCATCCTGCTGCTGCGGTTCTTCGGCAACATGACCCAGTCGCAGATCGCCACCGAGCTGGGCATCTCGCAGATGCACGTCTCGCGGCTGCTCGCGCGCACCCTGGCCCAGCTGCGTGAGGGCCTGACCGCCGAAGACTGACGCGCGTCACTTCTCGATCAGGGCGCGGGTGGTGGGCGGCGCGAGCAGCGTCGCCAGCCCCGCCAGCGCGAGGACCATCAGCAGGGCTCCCATGGCGTACTGCCGCGACTGGAGCAGCGAGACGGCCACCGGCAGCGAGAAGATCTGCGTGACCACGCCGGGCGCCCTGCTCCACCGGGCCGCGTGCAGCAGGCCCCAGGCGACCCACAGCAGCGCCGCGCCGATGAGGACGCCGATCGCGGCGACGGCGGCCGAGCCGCCGACGTCGGCCGGGGAGCCGGCGACGGTCTCGACCCCGACGTAACCGCCGAGCACGACGCCCGCGGCGCCCTCGATCGCCAGGACCGCTGCGGCGACGACCAGCGTCGTCGGACGGCTCACCATAGTCGGCCACCCTACTCGACCGGTGCGGCGGCCCACCGGCCGGTGGATACGCTGGCGGCATGCGCGCACTCCTCCTGACCAACCCCAAGGCGACGTCGACGAACCGGCGCACGCGCGACGTGCTGGTGCGCGCGCTGGGGGCGAGCGTCGAGCTGTCGGTGGAGGAGACCGGCTACCGCGGGCACGCGCGCGAGCTGGTCGGCGCCGCGATCGAGAAGGGGTTCGACGTCGTCGCGATCCTCGGCGGCGACGGCACCATCAACGAGGCCGTCAACGGCATGCTCGCCTTCGACGGCCCCCGGCCCGCGCTCATGGTGATCCCCGGCGGCAGCGCCAACGTGTTCGCCCGCTCGCTCGGCCTGCCGAACGACCCGGTGGAGGCGACCGGCGCGGTGCTGGAGGCGATCCGCGCGGGCAGGCGCCGCACCATCAGCCTCGGCCAGGCGATCTGGGACGAGGGCGGCGCCGCCGGCCCGCCGGGCTCCAGCCGCTACTTCACGTTCTGCGCGGGGCTCGGCTACGACGCCGAGGTGATCCGCGCGGTCGAGGGGCTGCGCAGCGCGGGGTACAAGGCGTCCCCCACCCGCTACGTCTACACCGCCCTGCGGCACTACTTCATGACCGACCGGCGCCACCCGGCGATGCGGCTGGAACGGCCCGGGCGCGCGCCCGTCGAGGGCGTGTTCATGGCGATCGTCTCCAACGCCACGCCCTGGTCCTACATCGGCGCCCGCGCGGTCACCCCGACCCCGCGCGCGGCGTTCGACAGAGGGCTCGACCTGCTGGGCCTGCGCCGGCTGGGTCCGGCGGCCATGGCCAACGTCGTCTGGCAGATCACCCGGGAGGGCGACCGGGCCCCCAGGGCCGGGCATCTGCTGCATCTGCACGACGAGGACGAGTTCACGCTCGCCGCGCACCGGCCGGTCGCGTTCCAGCTCGACGGCGACTATCTGGGCGAGTGCGAGCGGGTGACCTTCCGCTCCGTTCCTGCCGCGTTACAAGTTCTGGTCTAATCCATCACATCTGGTCATAGTGTGATGCATCCGACATCCATAACCGGCAAAACGTTCTCCGAAACCCCTTGCGTGACCTGGGGTTGCCTGAAAAGCTCAACACGACGTCGGAACGTAGGACGTTTGGGAACAACTCCTTCTCAAAGGTCAGCGGCGCTCACGCGGAACTCTTTCCTGGACCCCCACCGTGGTCCGGGCAAATTTTTCGCCCTGCTTAGTGAAAGTGTTCACAAACATCCGTCACCCGGACGGAGCCGCGAGCTCCACCTACGAAGGAGTGGAACGCATGGACTGGCGCCACCGCGCTGCCTGCCGTGACGTGGACCCCGAGCTGTTCTTCCCGATCGGCAACACCGGCCCCGCTGTCATGCAGATCGAAGAGGCCAAGCAGGTCTGCCGCTCGTGCCCGGTGGTCGAGCCGTGCCTGAAGTGGGCCATCGAGTCGGGCCAGGACGCCGGCGTCTGGGGCGGGCTCAACGAGGACGAGCGCCGCGCCCTCAAGCGCCGCACCGCTCGCGCCCGTGCCCGCGCCAGCGTCTGAAACCCGCCGCACAACCAGGTAACTCGCCCCCGTCGCCCCGCCGTGCGCGCTCGCGCCGGCGCGTCGTCACGCGGGCAGTACCGGGATGGTCAGCGACACCTCCGTGCCGCCGCCCTGACGCGGGCTGACGGACAGGCGCCCCGACAGCTCCCCCACGACCAGCGTGCGGACGATCTGCAGGCCGAGGCTGGTGGCCGCGTCGACGTCGAAGCCCTCGGGCAGCCCCACGCCGTCGTCGGCCACGGTGACGTCCAGGCGCTCCTCCGTGCGCGACACGATGATCTTTATGGTGCCGCTGCCGTACGCGAAGCCGTGCTGCACGGCGTTCTGCAACAGCTCGGTGAGGACCATCGCCACCGGGGTGGCGATCATCGCGGGCAGCATCCCGAAACTCCCCACCCGGCGCGGCGCCACGCTCGCCGCCGACACCTCGCGGGTCATGGCGATGACGCGGTCGGCGATGTCGTCGAAGTCGACGATCTCCTCCGGCGTGTGCGACAGCGTCTCGTGCACGATCGCGATCGAGCCCACCCGGCGCACGGCCTCCTCCAGCGCCTCGCGGGCCTCGGGCACCTGCAGCCGCCGCGCCTGGAGCCTGAGCAGCGCCGCGACGGTCTGCAGATTGTTCTTCACCCGGTGGTGGATCTCGCGGATGGTGGCGTCCTTGGTCAGCAGCTCGCGCTCGCGGCGGCGCAGCTCGGTGACGTCCCTGATGAGCACGAGCGCGCCGATCCTGCCGCCGCCGACGATGAGCGGGATCGCACGCAGCTGAACGACGTTGGCCCCCGCCTCGACCTCGGTCTCCCTGGGCGTGCGGCCGCTGGCCACGAGCATCAGGTCTTCGTTGATGGGCTCGCCGGAGTAGCACAGCGCCGCCGTCGTCTTGCCCAGTTCGGAGCCCACCAGGTCGGCGTTGAGCCCCAGCCGGCGGTAGGCCGACAGGGCGTTGGGCGAGGCGTAGGTCACCCGGCCGGAGCGGTCGAGGCGCAGCAGGCCGTCGCCGACCCTCGGCGAGCGGACGAGCACCGGGCCCTCCTCGGGGAAGGGGAACCGGCCCTCGGCGACCATCTGCGCCAGGTCGGACGCGCTCTGCAGGTAGGTCAGCTCCAGCCGCGACGGCGTGCGGGCCGACGACAGGTTGGTCGAGCGCTGGATGACCGCCACGAAGTGGTCGTCGCGCCGCACCGGGATGGTCTCCTCGCGCACCGGCACCCCGCTCGACCAGTCGGGGTCGCCCTCGCGGCAGATGCGGCGCTCGCGCCACGCGGTGTCGATGAGCGGCCGCTCGCCCGCCGTGACGATGGTGCCCACGACGTCGTCGTGGTAGACGGTGGGCCCCGTCGTGGGCCGCATCTGCGCGACCGCCACCCAGGCGGACTCGTCGCGAAGCGGCACCCAGAGGATCAGGTCGGCGAAGGACAGGTCGGCCAGGAGCTGCCAGTCGGAGACCAGGGAGTGCATCCACTCCAGATCGGCGGGATCACAGGTGGTGTGGCGGGCCACCAGGTCGCTGAGAGTCGGCACGTGTGCATCATGCGTGCTAACCCGGGCCGAAGGCGAATCGAGCGGCCTCATGCTGGGAAGATTCCCCGGTGGAGCACAGTCGTGCCCGCGCACTCGTGCAGCGCCCGGCCAGCCGGGGCGGCCGCACCCGACCCCCGGCCGCCGCGTGGCGGCCGATCCGAGTGAGGCCATGAACACCGATCCTCTGGCGCGGCTGCGCACGGCCGCCGCCGAACGTCAGGCGGCCGGGCTCCGGCGATCGCTGCGCCCCCGCACACCCGACCACGACGGCCTGCTCGACCTGGCCTCCAACGACTACCTCGGGCTCTCCCGCGACCCGCGGCTCATCGCGGCCGCCGTGGGGGCGGCCGAGGAGTGGGGCACCGGCTCCACCGGGTCGCGGCTGGTCACCGGCTCCACCACCCTGCACGCGGAGCTGGAGGAGTGCCTGGCGGCGTTCCTGGGCGCGCCGCGGGCGCTGGTCTTCTCCTCGGGCTACCTGGCGAACCTGGCCGCCGTCGCCACACTGGGCGCGGGCGGGCTGGTGGTCAGCGACGAGGGCAACCACGCCTCCATCATCGACGCCTGCCGCCTGTCGCGGGCACGGGTCGTCGTCACCCCGCACAAGGACGTCGAGGCGGTGGAGAAGGCCCTTGCCGGGCGCTCGGAGCGGCACGCGCTGGTGGTGACCGACGCCGTCTTCTCCGTCGACGGCGACCTCGCCCCGCTGGCCGCCCTGCACGACGCGACCGCCCGGCACGGGGCGCTGCTGGTCGTCGACGAGGCGCACTCGCTGGGCGTGGTGGGCCGGGGCGGGCGGGGCGCGGTGCACCAGGCCGGGCTGGCCGGCGCGCCCGACGTGGTGACGACGGTCACGCTGTCCAAATCCCTCGGCTCGCAGGGCGGCGCCGTCCTGGGCGCGCCCGAGGTGGTGGACACGCTGGTGGACACCGGGCGGGCGTTCATCTTCGACACCGGCCTGGCGCCGGCGGCCGCCGCCGCGGCCCTCGCGGCTCTTGGTATCGTGGGCGACCATCCTGAGCTGGCAGGACAGGCTCGTGACAACGCGTCGGCCCTGGCCCGCGCGGCCGTCGAACGCGGCCTCGCGGCCACCGGCCCGGCGGCGGCCGTCGTGGCCGTCGTGCTCGGCCCGCCGGACGCCGCCCTGTCGGCGGCCGCGGCGTTCGCCGGGCACGGCGTGCGCGCGGGGTGCTTCCGCCCTCCGTCGGTGCCGCACGGCCGGTCTTGTCTGAGGTTGACCGCGCGGGCCAACCTGAGTTCGGATGATCTCGCGGTGATCGGAGGCGCGCTCACCGCCGTGGCCGAGATGAAGGTGAACGTGTGACGGAAGACTCCCCCCGGATCCCCAAGTACTACGACGTCAAACGCAGCCTCCTGGAGCTCACCAAGTCCCTGCCCGCGGGCGCGGCGCTGCCGCCCGAGCGGACGCTCGCCGTGCGGTTCGAGACGTCCAGGACCACCGTCAGGCAGGCGCTCACCGAGCTGGTCGTCGAGGGCAGGCTGCTGCGCATCCAGGGGAAGGGCACGTTCGTCGCCCAGCCGAAGGTCGCGCAGGTGCTGCAGCTCACCTCCTACACCGGGGATCTGCGGTCGGTCGGCCTCGAACCCGACACCAAGATCCTCGACATCAACTACGTCACCGCCGACGAGACCCTCGCCCGGCGCCTGTCCATCAACCCGGGCGGGCGCGTGCTGCGCATCCACCGGCTGCGACTGGCCAACGGCGAGCCCATGTCGATCGACACCACTCACCTGTCGGCCAGGCGCTTCTCGCGGCTCCGGCGCGAGCTGGAGGTCAACGCCTCGCTGTACGAGACGCTGCGTAACGCCTACAACGTCGAGCTGACCGACGCCGAGGAGATCATAGAGACGGTGCTGGCCACCCCGTACGACGCCCAGGTCCTCGGCGTGGACGTCGGCCTGCCGATGCTCCTGCTGACCCGGCACGCCTTCGACGCCGCCGGCGACCCGGTGGAGTGGGCCCAGTCGCTCTACCGCGGCGACCGTTACAAGTTCGTCACCCGCCTCCGCAGGCCGCCGAGGAACAGCCCCTAGGGTGGTGCCGGTGAGCGTCCTGGTGGTCACCGGCACCGACACCGGCGTGGGCAAGACCGTGGTCACCGCCGCCCTGGCCGCGCTGGCTCGTGAGCGCGGGGTGCCGGTCGCCGTCGTCAAGCCCGCGCAGACCGGCGTGGCGGCGGGCGAGGCCGGCGATCTCGACGAGGTGGTCAGGCTCTCCGGCGTGACCACCACGTTCGAGTTCGCGCGCTTCCCCGACCCCCTCTCCCCCGCGGCCGCCGCCCGCGCGTCAGGACGCCCGCCGGTCTCCCTGCCGGCCGTCGCCGACCGTGTCATGGAGCTGGCGGAGACGCACCGCCTGGTGCTCGTCGAGGGCGCGGGCGGGCTGCTCGTGCGCTTCGACGAGGAGGGGGCCACGATCGCCGATCTGGCCCGCTCGCTGCGCGCCCCGCTGCTGGTGGTCGCCCGGGCCGGGCTGGGCACGCTCAACCACACGGCGCTGACGCTGGAGGCGCTGGCCGGGCGCGGGCTCGACCTGGCCGGGGTGGTCATCGGGTCCTGGCCGCACGAGCCCGGCCTCGCCGAGCGGTGCAACGTCCCCGATCTGGAGATGCTGGCCGCCCGGCCGCTCGCCGGCGTGCTGCCCGAGGGCGCGGGCGCTCTCGGGCGCGCGGAGTTCGCCGAAGCGGCACGCGCCGGCCTGGGGTCCCCCCTCGGCGGCGGTTTCGACCCTTCCCGGTTCAGGGCAGCCCTTAGTCTGTGACGCAACCGACAAGGGAGCAGCAGAACCGATGAGTATGGACATCCTGGAAATCGCCCGGGTTCAGGTTCTCGAGGAGGGCCGGGGCCTGTCCTCCGCCCAGGCCCTGCGGTGCCTGGAACTGCCCGACGACCGCCTTCCCGAGCTGCTGGCGCTGGCGCACGAGGTGCGCATGGCGTGGTGCGGCCCGGAGGTCGAGGTGGAGGGCATCATCTCCCTGAAGACCGGCGGCTGCCCGGAGGACTGTCACTTCTGCTCGCAGTCCGGCCAGTTCACCTCGCCGGTCCGGTCGGTGTGGCTGGACATCCCCTCCCTGGTGCGCGCCGCCGTCGAGACCGCCGCCACCGGCGCCACCGAGTTCTGCATCGTCGCCGCCGTGCGCGGCCCCGACGCCCGGCTCATGGAGCAGGTGCGCGAGGGCGTGAAGGCGATCCGCGAGGCCGTCGAGATCAACGTCGCCTGCTCCCTCGGCATGCTCACCCAGGAGCAGGTCGACGAACTCGCCGAGATGGGCGTGCACCGCTACAACCACAACCTGGAGACCGCGCGCTCCCATTTCGGCAGCGTGGTCACCACGCACACCTGGGAGGAGCGCTGGCAGACCTGCGAGATGGTGCGCGCGGCCGGCATGGAGCTGTGCTGCGGCGGCATCATCGGCATGGGCGAGACCATCGAGCAGCGCGCGGAGTTCGCCGGGCAGCTCGGCGAGCTGGGCCCCGACGAGGTGCCGCTGAACTTCCTCAACCCGCGCCCCGGCACGCCGTTCGCCTCCCAGCCGCTGGTCGAGGGGCGCGAGGCGCTGAAGACGGTGGCGACGTTCCGGCTGGCCCTGCCGCGCACGATCCTGCGGTACGCCGGAGGGCGCGAGCTCACGCTGGGCGACCTCGGCACCCGCGAGGGCATGCTCGGCGGCGTGAACGCCATCATCGTCGGCAACTACCTGACCACCCTCGGCCGGGCGCCGGAACGCGACCTGGAACTCCTGGCCGACCTCAAGATGCCCATCAAGGCGCTGTCACCGACCCTCTGACCCTAGAGTCGGGCTCGAGCAGGGCGAAAAGCCGGCTTGAGGATTGACCGGGGACAGAAAAGGTAAGTGCACATCATGGACTCCGCAAAGCACGCCGGCGACATCGCGGTCGCCGTCTCACAAGCCTATGGCGCCGAGGTCATGTTCACCCTCTCGGGCGGCCATGTCTTCCCGCTGTACGACGGCGCCGTCCACCAGGGCATGCGCATCGTCGACGTACGGCACGAGCAGAGCGCGGTGTTCGCCGCGGAGGCCACGGCGCGGCTCACGCGCCGGCCGGGCCTCGCGGTGCTCACCGCCGGCCCCGGGATCACCAACGGCGTGAGCGGTGTGGCGACCGCCCACTTCAACGGCTCCCCCGTCGTGATCATGGGCGGCCGGGCCCCGCAGTCGCGGTGGGGCTCCGGGGCGCTCCAGGAGATGGACCACCCGCCGATGTTCGAGACGATCACCAAGCTGGCCTTCACGGCCGGCGGGGCCGACTCGATCGGCCAGGACGTCGAGATGGCCTTCCGCACGGCCATCGCCCCGCACCGCGGCCCGGTGTTCCTCGACTTCTACATGGACCACCTGTTCGCGCCCTCTCCGCCGCACGAGGCGGAGACGCTCACGCCGTCCCCGCTGGAGCCCGACGGCGAGGCGCTGGCCGCCATCGCGCGGTTGATCGCCGAGGCCGAGCGCCCGGTGCTCGTGGTCGGCTCCGACGTGTGGATGGACCGCGCCGAGCTCCCGGCGCGCGACTTCGCCGAGGCCTTCCGCATCCCGGTGATCGCCAACGGCCAGGGGCGCGGCGTCCTGCCCGCCGGACACGAGCTGCTCGTCACGCGCGCCCGCGGCATGGCGTTCTCCCAGGCCGACCTCGTCATCGTGGCCGGCACCCCGCTCGACTTCCGGCTCGCCTACGGCGTCTTCAGCGGCAGGGACGGCTCGCCGCCCACCAAGGTCGTGCACCTGGGCGACGCGCCCTCGCAGCTCGCCACGCACGTCGAGACCGCCGGGTCGACCGCCGGAGACCTGTCGGTGCTGTTCTGGGGCCTCAGCATGGCCTGCACCGAGGCGGGCGTGTCGCCCAAGGCGTACCAAGACTGGCTGACCACGCTCAACGACGCCTGCGCCGCCTCCAAGGCCGGCGACGCCGAGCTGCTGGAGTCCGACGCCGACCCCATCCACCCCATGCGCATCTACGGCGAGCTCAACCGCGTCCTGGCCGACGACGCCGTGGTCATCGGCGACGGCGGCGACTTCGTGTCGTACGCCGGCAAGTACGTCGAGCCGCGCCGCCCGGGCTGCTGGCTCGACCCCGGGCCCTACGGCTGCCTGGGCACCGGCCTGGGCTACGCCATCGCCGCGCGCATCGCCCGCCCGTCGTCGCAGGTGGTCCTGCTGCTCGGCGACGGCGCCGCGGGGCTGTCGCTCATGGACGTCGACACGCTGGTGCGCCACAAGCTGCCGGTCGTGATGGTCTGCGGCAACAACGGCATGTGGGGCCTGGAGAAGCACCCCATGCAGATGCTCTACGGCTACGACGTCGCCGCCGAGCTGCAGCCGCAGTGCCGGTACGACCAGGTGGTCGCCGCCCTCGGCGGCGCGGGGGAGCTGGTGACCTCCCCCGCCGAGATCGGGCCCGCGCTGCGCCGCGCGTTCGACTCCGGCGTGCCCTACATGGTCAACATCGCCACCGACCCGCAGGTCGCCTACCCGCGGGCCACCTCCGGCATCTGACGCCCGGCCACCGGCACCCCGGCGCGCGCGCCCCGGTGCCGGCGACCCGGCATGCCCGTCAGGGAAGCGTCGGGGACGGCGTCGGCGTCTCGCCGTCGCCGGGCTCGTCGCAGGGGATGCCCTGCTGGACGACGATCGTCACGGCCTGGCCGATTCCCAGGGACGTGCCCGGCGTGGGCGACTGGTCGAGCACGCGGGTGCAGCCCTCGCCGCTCGGCTCGCCGCTGAGGTCGACCTTGGCCTTGAAGCCCGCCTGCTTGAGCTTGGCCCTCGCCTGATCTTCACTCATGTTGATGACCGCCGGCACCACCCTCTTGGCGGTGGGCGACTTGCTGGGGGTGGGGGACGGTGAGGGGGAGGGGCTCCGGGTCGGCGTCGGGGACGGCTTGGCGCCGGTGGGGCTCGGGGAGGGCGAGGCCTCCTCGGTGCGCCTGACGGGCTCGGTCTCGGGGCGCTGCACCGGGGTGGGGCGGGGGCTGCGCTGCGTGCCGCGCTTGGGCGGCGGCTCGCTCTCGCCGGGGGTGGCCGACGGTGTCACGACGACGCCGGCCGCCTGGGCGCCGGTGTTGGCCAACTGGTTGAACGCCAGCGCCCCGCCGCCGCCGAGCAGGGCTCCGGCGGCGATGACGCCGACCAGCAGCCCCGGCCCGCGGCGCTTGGACCTGACGCCCCTGCGCCCGCCGCGCGCGCCACGCGGCCCGGAGGCGGCGGTGGGGTCGGCGGCGGGCCCCTGGGAGGTCGAGAAGCCCCGGGACGGTGTCATGGGGGGCGCGTGCGCGGCCGGGCCGAGGGAGCCGGACGCGCCCATGATGTAGGGCTGCGGCGTCGCCGCGGTGGCGCCAGGATCGCCCTCGTGCCAGGCGGGCCGGGCCGCGTGGGCGCCGGTCTCGGGCACGCCGGCGGGACCGTGCCCGGGGTGGGCTCCGGCGGACGTGGTCTGCTCGGAGGAGACCATGCCGGTCAGCCCGGCCACGCCGAACACCGCCGAGGAGGGCCCGGTGTCGTCGCGCATGGTCTGGCGGGAGGCCATGCTCATCTCGGCGGCGCTGTGCCAGCGGCGCGCCGGGTCCTTGACGAGGGCTCGCTCGACGAGGTGACGCACGCTGGGCGGCACGTCGGGCGGCAGCGGCGGCGGCTCCTCGCGGATGTGCTTCAGCGCGATGGTGACCGGGGTGTCGCCGTCGAACGGGCGGTACCCGGCCAGGCACTCGTAGGCCACCACGCCGAGGGCGTAGATGTCGACGGCCGGGGTGACCGGCTGGCCCTCGGCCTGCTCCGGCGCGCAGTAGGCGGCCGTTCCGAGCACCATGCCGGCGTCGGTGAGCCGGTGGCCCATGTCGGCCCGGGCGATGCCGAAGTCGGTGAGCACCAGCGTGCCGTCGGGGCGGACCAGCAGGTTGCCGGGCTTGACGTCGCGGTGCACGATGCCTTTGTCGTGCACCGCCTGCAGCGCCGCGGCGGCCTGGGCGATGAGCTCCATGGCCGGCTCGGGCGCGATGCGGCCGAGCCGGGTGAGCAGCCGGTCGAGCGGCTCGCCGTCGACGAACCGCATCACCAGGTAGGCGGTGGGCCCGTCGCCGGGCACGTCGCTCACCCCGTAGTCGTAGACGTCCACCACACCCGGGTGGTTGATCGTCGCCATCGCCCGCGCTTCCCCCTGGAAGCGGGCGGCGAAGCCGGGGTCGTCCATCCGGCCTGGTAACAGCACCTTGACGGCGACGGTGCGGGCGAGCACGGTGTCCTCACCGCGCCACACCTCGCCCATGCCTCCGGCGCCGAGCCGGACGTCCAGACGGTAACGCCCCGCCAGCGTGGTCCCTTGGGCCACCATTTCTCCCCCGCTAACCCCAATCACTTCTAACCCGAAGCCACCCCGCGGTTCTCCAACCAAGCGGATCAGTGTCGCGGCGAGGTCACGCCGTCATCACAAAACCCTGTGGTCACAGACTTTCCGGGGTCAGTAGACCGTCACCCCGTGTTCGGCGCACCGGGCCGACCAACCACGCGGGGTCACCTGCACCACCAGGCGGCGACGGCAGGCCGCGCAGTAGCGGGGTGGTTCCATAAGCCGTGCGGAGCGACACTCGGGGTGCTGGGCGTCCCCTTGGGGACCCCCGCAGTGGTCGCAGTAAGGGCTCACGCCAGAAGCGTATTCCATCGTCTCCCACCGGGGTCGTCAACCGGGCAAGCCGGCGCGACGGAACGGGGCCGGGCCCCGGCCGGCGGCGCGGGGCTCGATGGGCGCCTCTAGGCTGGCCCGCATGACGATCGAGCCAGGGCTGCGCGCCGAGCTGCTGTTCATGGTGGAGCACGAGGACACCGCGATCAAGGTCGGCAGCGGCGACGTCCCGGTGCTGGGCACGCCCCGGCTGCTGGCCATCGCCGAGGCGGTCACCACGCGTGCCCTTCACGACCGCCTGCCGCCCGGGCACACCTCGGTCGGCACCAAGGTGCTGCTGGAGCACCGCGCGGCCAGCCCCGTGGGCACGCACGTCGAGGTGCGCGCCGAGCTCGTGGAGGTCGACGGGCGGCGCCTGGTCTTCCAGGTCACCGCCCGCGATCGGCGGCGCACGGTGGCCACGGCCACCATCGAGCGTGTCGTCGTCGACCGCGAGCGCTTCCTCGCCGGCCTCGCCTGAGCCGCGGCGGTTCGTCACTCGATGACGGCGATCAGGTCGCCCTCCTGGATGACGTCGCCCTCCGCCACCTTCAGGCCGATGACCACGCCGGAATCCTCGGCGAGCACCGGGATCTCCATCTTCATCGACTCCAGGATGACCAGCGTGTCGCCTTCGCTGACGCTGTCCCCCTCGGTCACGACGACCTTCCAGACGTTCGCCACCATCTCGGCCCGTACTTCCGCCACCGGAACTCCCCTCCATCGATGTCTCAACTCTGCCAGAAGGCCCCCGCCCGGCCCTTTCGCGCGCGTGGTCGCCGGCGCGCGACGGCTCCGCCGGCGTCATGCCCGCATCCGGCCGACCAGCCCGGTGTCGTAGTCGCCGGAGACGAACTCCGCGTTCTCCAGGAGCTCGACGAAGAAGGGGAGGTTGTTCTTGGGCCCTTCGACGCGGAAGGCGGCCACGGCCTCGCGCGCCCGTTCCAGCGCCTCCTCGCGGTCGGCGCCGTGAACGCACAGCTTGGCCATCAGCGGATCATAGAACGGCGTGACGGTGTTTCCCGCGACATATCCAGAATCGAGGCGAATGCCGGGACCGGCCGGCTCCTCCCAGACGTCGATCTTCCCCGGGCCGGGGAAGAACCGCTTCGGATCCTCGGCGTACACCCGGAACTCGATGGCGTGCCCGCGTGACTCGACGGCGCGCCCCCGCGGCGCCGCCGGGACCGTGGCGGGCTCCCCCGCCGCGACCAGCACCTGCTGCTCCACCAGGTCGACGCCGGTCACCAGCTCGGTGACGGGGTGCTCCACCTGGAGCCGGGTGTTCATCTCCAGGAACACGAACTCCTGGGCCTCGGTGTCCACCAGGCACTCGACGGTGCCCGCCCCCTGGTAGTCCACGGCCTCCCCGGCGCGCACCGCGGCGGCCAGCATGCGCTCGCGCAGCTCCGCCGAGACGCCCGGCGACGGCGACTCCTCCACCACCTTCTGGTGGCGCCGCTGCACCGAGCAGTCGCGCTCGCCCAGCGCCACCACCGTGCCGTCCGCCAGCCCGAGGATCTGCACCTCGACGTGGCGCGCCCGCGCGACGTAGCGCTCCAGCAGAATCGCCGGCCCCCGGGCGGCGTCGCCGCCTTCGCCGCCGAAGCGCTCGGCGGCCCGCGCGGCCGTCGCGAACGCCTTGGCCAGCCCCGCGGCGTCGTGCGCGACGCCCATGCCGATGCCGCCGCCGCCCCCGGCCGTCTTCACCATGACGGGGTAGCCGATGCGCTCGGCCGCGGCCAGCGCCTCGGCCTCAGAGGTCACCGGCTCGCGGGTTCCCGCGGCCACCGGCACCCCGGCGGCCTCCATCAGGTTCCGCGCGTTGATCTTGTCGCCCATGCGCTCCATCGCCTCCGGCGCCGGGCCGATCCAGCCCAGGCCCGCGTCGATGACGGCCCGGGCGAAGGCGGCGTTCTCGGCGAGGAACCCGTAACCGGGATGAACGGCCTGGGCGCCGGTGGCCCGGCACGCCTCCAGCACCCTGGCGACGTCCAGGTAGCTGCGGGCGGGCGCGGCCGGCCCGAGCAGGAAGGCCTCGTCGGCCTCCCGGACGAACGGCAGGTCGGCGTCGGCCTCGGAGTACACGGCCACAGCTCGAAGACCCATGCGTCGCACCGTGCGCACGACGCGCCGCGCGATCTCCCCGCGGTTGGCCACCAGAACGCTCTCGAACACCGGCCGGCTCCCTTCGACGGCTCACCAGCCTATGGGTGGAGCGGTGCCGGGAACCTTCCCCCGAAACCACCGATCCCCCGTGTCCCGTCTGTAGGAAGTACACAACCGGCGGGTGACCGCGCGGCCGTTTCCCCGCACGCGAAAGGGCACGGTCAGCGCTCAGAAAAGCCCGCACACGGGCCCTGGCCGCCGCCCCCCGAACGGGCGGCGGCCGGACGCGCCCCTCAGCCGCGCCAGGCCGTGGCGAGCAGTTCCTGCGAGCGCACGCGGTCGCGGTGGTCGTGGGTGATGGTCGTGACCAGCAGCTCGTCCGCCCCCGTCGCCCGGCGCAGGACGCGCAGCCGTTCGACGACGGCCTCGGGCGACCCGACGAACCGGGTGTGGAGGCGGTCGGCCACCAGCGCGCGGTCCCCCTCGCTCCACGCGCGCGGCGGCCTCCTCCGGCGAGGGGAAGGCCATCGCCCCCGCGCCGGTCAGCGACTCGGGCCGTCCCACCACGTCGAGGGCGCCGGAAGGCGTCCCGTGCGTGGGGCTCAGTGGTGCTGGAGCGGGCCGAGGCGGTCGACGACCCTGGCCATCGCCCGCACGACCTCGGGGTCGTACTCGTCGCCGCCGTCGAGCCGCAGCCGCTCCAGGGTGGCCGCCGCGCGGTCGCGGTCGGTGGAACCGCCCACCAGGTCGTCGTAGGCGTTGGCCGCCTTGATGATGCGGCTGGCCAGCGGCGGCATGTCGGGCCCGGAGAACGGGTCGACCTGGCGGCGGACGATCTCGGCGACCCGGCCGAGCACGCCGGTCTTCCGGATGACCTCGGCCCCCAGCTCGGCGATGCTGCGTGCCTGCTCGGCCTCGGTGAGCACCGTGGCGCCGCCGGGGATGGGGTCGCGCAGCGAGAGCTGGCCGATGTCGTGCATGAACGCGGCGTACTCGAGCTCCAGCAGCTCCGGCTCGGCCATGCCCAGCTCGCGGCCGATCGCCAGCGACAGGCGGCTGACGCGGCGCGAGTGCCCCGGCTCGACGTAGCCGGCGACCTCGGTCACCCGGGCGAGCGCCCGCACGGTCTGCAGGTAGGTGGCCCGGATGCCGGCGTACTTGCGGAAGGCTATCTGGGTGACCAGCAGCGGCGCCGCGAACACCAGCAGGGCCGCGAGGTTCATGCTGTGGGAGGCCAGCGCCAGCAGGATGCCGGAGGCTGCGACGGCGGCGCCGAGCGGCGCGGCCATGCCCACCTCGTCGCGGACGGCCACGCCCAGCGCCGTGCGCACCTGCTCGGCCCGCAGCACGGCGGCGATCACGACGTCGACCGCCAGCATCACCGTGATGAGCACCGCCATGACGCCGAGCACCAGCCACCAGCGCCTGCCGCCCTCGGTGGTGTCGTAGAGCGCGGGGGCCAGCGGCCGGTAGGCGAAGGCGAGCAGGGCCCCGGTGAGCAGCCGCCGGGCGATGGCGTCCAGCCGCGGCGGCCTGCCGACCGCCAGGTGCGGAAGCGCGCCCACCGACATGCCGGCCGACATGACCGCGACCACCTGGAGCGCCGAGTGCCCGGTGGGCTGGCCGCCGACGTCCAGCAGCAGGGTGTAGCCCAGGGCCGCGGCGGCGCCGATGGGCGCGACCTCCCGGTTGCCGGGCATGGTGAGCCTGGCGAGCTCCCCCGCCGCCACCAGCGCGCCGAACGCGATCGCGATCTCGGGGTCGAGCAGCCCGACCGCCGCGGTGTGGGCGACGCCCGCCACGGTGATCATGCCGGCGGCGCAGATCAGCAGGAGCTGGCCGGAGTCGAGCCCCCGCAGGGGGCGCGTGACGGTGCTCACCGCTCGGACACCACTTCGATCGGCCTGGTGGGGTCGTCGTGGTCCTTGGCCATGGTCTCCACGATCTCGCCGGCCTCGGGCGCGGGCGGCCTGCCGGGCGGCGTCCAGCCGTGCCGGTCGATCGCCCTGATGAAGGCGCTGACCATGACGGGGTCGAACTGCGTGCCCGCGCCCTTGCGCAGCTCGGCCATGGCCTCCTCCAGCGACTTGGCCTTGCGGTAGGCGCGGTCGGAGGTCATCGAGTCGAAGGCGTCGGCCACGGCGATCACCCTGGCGAACTCGGGGATCTCGGCGCCCGCCAGCCCCATGGGGTAGCCCTTGCCGTCCTGCCGCTCGTGGTGGTGCATGATGCCCGCGAACGCCTCGTCGAGGAAGTCGATGCCCTGCACGATCTCCAGGCCCCGCATGGGGTGGAGCTGGATGGCGGCGAGCTCCTCCTCGGTGAGGCGGCCGTCCTTCTGCAGGACCTTGGTCGGGACGCCCAGCTTGCCGACGTCGTGCAGCATGCCGGCGTACCCGATGGCCCGCAGCCGCTCGGGGCCCATGCCGATCTCCTGGGCGATCATCGTCGAGGAGCTGGAGACCCGGGTGCAGTGGCCGCGCGTGTAGTAGTCCTTGGTCTCCACCGCCTGGCACAGGGCGGCGATCGTGGCGTCGTAGGAGCGCTGCTGCGCGAGGTACTGGCCGAAGGCCCACCGGGCGATGAAGAGCGGCAGCAGCACCAGGACCGCGGAGATCGACTGCACCGTGGCCCACAGGCCGGCGATCAGCAGGCCGAACGTCGCGTACCCGAGGTAGGAGACCAGGAACGGGGCCAGGCTGCGCACCGGCACCTCGTCGGCGCGCAGCTGCCCGGCCAGCCAGAGCATGACGCCGAACAGCACGAAGTTGAGCGGCACGAACACCGCCGCCGCGCCCATGAAGGGGCCGAGCAGGTCGGCGAAGCGGTCGACGCCCGGGGCGTCCTGCGGGCCGCCGAGCCGCTCGAAGACCACCCCCGCCGCGTAGCCGCAGATCGCGAACTGGGCGCCGTTGAACAGGCGCTTGTGCATGGGCAGGCCGGGCCGCACGCTGAGCACGGCGGTCGCTCCGACGATGGCGGCCCCGACGTCGCCCACGAGCACCACCGCCGCGAGGGCCGCGGAGAAGCTGACCGACATCGCCGCCTGCTCGACGTTGAGCAGGGTGGGAACCGACTCGCAGACCAGGAAGAGCAGCGCCAGCACGAGGAGGGTGGGCAGCTCACGGCCGTCGAGGTGACCGGGGGTGGCCAGGCCCCGCCCGATGAGCGCGACGGCCACCCCGACGATGGCGACGAGGTAGAGCCTGGCCGGCCAGGGGAGATCACGCACTGCCACCGCCTCGGGCTTGGGCCGTCACGGGCCGCGCTCAGGTCCAGGAGATTCCCGTCGGCACGCCGTCGGCGCCGCCGACGAGCACGACCAGAGCGATCAGAGCGATCAGGCCGGGACCCCACCCCGGCGCGCGGGATCCAATGGTCAACACCATGCGTGTGGCCAGTGCTTTCATCATGCGCCCCCTCCCCATCGAAGTCCGGCTTCAGGCTACAGAAACCGCCGTGACGCGTACGGGAAGTCGAAGAATCGCATCCAAAGCGTAATCAAACCACTACCGGCAGCTAACGTGACCTGGCCCATTCGACCGTGGCCTTGATGCCGGTCGCCAGCTCGGTGCGCGGCTGCCAGCCGAGGCCGTCGAGCGCCGGGGCCGGGTCGACCGCCATGTGCGGCAGGTCGCCGAGGCGCACCGGCTCGAACCGCGGCCGGTCTGCGGCCCCGGCGGCGGCGGCCACCAGCGAGTGCAGCTCGCGGTCGGACGTGCGCACGCCCGTGCCGAGGTTGAACCTGCCGCCGTTCCCCCGCTGCCCGCACGCGCGGGCGAAGCCGTCGACGACGTCCTCGACGAAGACGTAGTCGCGGGTCTGCGAGCCGTCACCGTAGACGACGGTCGGCTCACCGCGCAGCAGCGCGTCGGTGAAGATCGACACGACACCCGCCTCACCCTCGGGCGACTGGCGCGGGCCGTAGACGTTCGAGAGCACGAGCGTGGTCGACTCCAGGCCGTACAGGGCGCGGTAGGTCGCGAGGTAGCTCTCGCCGCTCAGCTTGGAGGCGGCGTACGGCGAGCGCGGGTCGGTCGCCGCGTCGCCGGGCACCGGGATCGCGGCCGGGCGGCCGTAGACCGCCACCGAGGATGCGTAGACCACCTTCCTCGCGCCGGCCGCGCGGGCCGCCTCCAGCACGTTGACCGTGCCCTCGACGTTCACCCGGGCGTCGCGCACGGGGTCGGCGACGCTGGCGCGCACGCTGATCTGCGCGGCCAGATGGCAGACGACCTCCGGCCGCCAGCCGGCGGCCAGGCCCACCAGGGCCGGCTGCCGGATGTCGAGATCGTGCAGGCGGAAGTTCGGGCTCTCGGCCGCGGCGTCGACGTTCGACCTGTGCCCCGACGAGAGGTCGTCGACGACCGCGACGTCATGGCCGTCGGCCAGAAGGCGGTCGACGAGGGTGGATCCGATGAAACCGGCACCGCCGGTGACGAGTACCCGCATCCCGGCATCCTAGTAAAGATCGCCGGCGGGGCCGCGCCCCGCCCGCGGCGGCGGCCGTCAGTCGGTGGCTTCGGCCAGTTGGGAACGGACGGACTCGATGCGCCTGAGCACCTTGGCCCGCAGGTCCTCAGGGACGGTGTCGCACCCGCAGTGCTTGGCGACGAGCTGCTTCACGACCGTCTCCAACCCGTACTCCTCAAGGCAGGGCCCGCACTCGTCGAGGTGCTGGCGGATGTCGGACCGGCGGTGATCGTCGATCTCGCCGTCGAGGAAGGTGTAGACCTTGTCCAGCACTTCCTTGCAGTCGGTGTCGTGATGGTTTCCACAGCTCATCGACAACACCTCCCTCCGGCGGCCGCGCCGCCGGAAACGGCCGTCATCGGTGACGACCCCGCCTCACCGCGCACGATCACGACGGCTCCTCCGATCGCGCAAGCCCGCGTCCACGCGCGTAATCCTCGAGTTGCGTCCGCAACTGCCGTCGCCCGCGGTGCAGGCGCGACATCACGGTGCCGATGGGCGTGCCCATGATGTCGGCGATCTCCTTGTACGGGAAACCCTCGACATCGGCCAGGTAGACGGCGATGCGGAACTCCTCGGGCAGCGCCGCCAGAGCGTCCTTCACGTCGCTGTCGGGCAGGTGCTCCAAGGCCTCGATCTCGGCGGACTTCAGGCCGCTCGACGTGTGCGACTCCGCGCGCGCGAGCTGCCAGTCCTCGATCTCCTCGGTGCCGGCCTGCTTCGGCTCCCGCTGCTTCTTGCGGTAGCTGTTGATGAAGGTGTTGGTGAGGATGCGGTACAGCCAGGCCTTGAGGTTCGTGCCCTGCTGGAACTGGTGGAACGAACCGAACGCCTTGGCGAAGGTGTCCTGGAGCAGATCCTCGGCGTCGGCGGGGTTCCTGGTCATCCGGAGCGCGGCTGAGTACAGCTGGTCGAGGTACGGCATAGCGTCCCGCTCGAACCGCTGGCTTCTCTGCTCCAGCGTCTCCTCGGCTGTCTTGGAGACTGGACCCACCCCCTTATACGTGCTGTACAAAGCCGAGAATACCGGCTGGTGCACAGCCGACCGATCACCGACCTCGGCCATCAGCATGGGACGGAACCTCCTCGCGTGTTTACGCCCGTCTTCAACACGCGCGGCATAGCATCTGTTCCCGGTAAGTAGAAGGTGACGAACGACCCGGTACGGGGAAAAAGATACGTACCGGCTGGCGGCAATCCCCGGAGAGCCTCGACCGTCCAGGAGCGACTTGTGCTGCCCATCCCAGCCAGCGAACTGAACGGCTCTGGAACGCTCGGGCCGTACTGGACCTTCTACCACGCCGTCGTGGCCGAGCAGCTGAGACGGTGGCTGCCGCAGCGCCCGTGCCTGCTGCTCGACCTCTCGGGCGGCAGGGGCCGCTGGCCCGCCCAGGCGGCCAAGTCGGGGCACCACGTGCTTGAGGTGGTGGACTTCCGCCGCACCGGCGAGCCGTGGCTGCGTGACGCCTCCAACAGGATCGGCCGGGTGCGGGCCGACGACCTCGGCTTCCTGCCCGACGCCTGCGTCGACGCCGTGGTGGCCGAGGAGCGCGTGCTGTCGCTGGAGCTGATGGCCGAGTCCACCATGGAGGACGTCGTCCGCGTGCTGAAGCCGGGCGGGCGGGTGCTGGCCTCCGTCGACTCGCTCGTGCTCGGCATGGCGATCATGGCCGAGCAGAACTACTGGGCCCACCTGTGCCAGACCAGCGAGGTCATGCTCGTGCCCTGGCCGGACGGCAGCATCACCCGCTGCTTCACCAGCGCCCAGCTCCGCGAGCTGCTCACCGACGCCGGTCTGGAGGTGGAGTGGGTGCGTCCGCGCACGGTGCTGTCGCCCTCGACGGTCGACCACGTGCTGGCCAACGACTCCAAGGCGCTGAACTGGCTGGTGCGCACGGAGCTGGAGGCCCACCCGGACGACGACGACACGGTGGGGATCCACCTGGTGGCCAGCGCCCGCAGGCCCGGGTGAGCGCCGGCGGGCTGCGTCAGCGGCGGCGTTCGCGCACCGACTGGCACTCGACGCAGCGCGCGGCCTCCGGGCGTGCCGCCAGCCGGCCCTCGGGCACCGGGTCGCCGCAGTCGACGCAGGTGCCGTAGTCACCGGAGTCGAGCCGCTTGAGGGCGTCGAGCACGGCCGTGCGCTGGCGGGTGGCCACGTCGATCATGGCCTGCGCGCGGTCGGCGCCGGTGAGGTCGGATCCGGCGTCGGCCGCCGACCTGCCGTCCGGCGGCGCTGGATCGCCGCGCAGGACCGTGATCGACCGGTCGAGTTCGGCGAGCATGTTCTTCAGTTGGTTCCGAGCGGTCGCGTCGTCCACGAATCCGCACCTCCGGGAAGAAAGCACGGCCTCGGACGGGATCCCCCGGAACTCCCGCCTGGCTGTGGGGGACATGCAGGCGGTGACTCTCAGCGTACGAGTCATCGCTTTCCTCACCGGATGCCCACTCGAACGCCTGCTTACACCGCCGCGCGTCAACCTTTCGGCGATGCGGCCCGCCGGTTTCAGAACAGGGCCTTATCGGGGCTCTCCCGCTCGATGAGCCGCGGCCCGTTGTTCCTGACGCTGTTGACGTCGCTGGAGACGGGATAGGACTCCATCCCGGTCTGCACGGCCGTGGTGAGCATGGCCCGCACGTCGTCCAGGTCGGTCAGCGCGGGGTCGAGCCAGTCGCCCCAGCTCTCCCGCTTGATCAGCATGGGCATGCGCTCGTGGATGTGCCCGACGGAGTCCTCGGCCGTGGTGGTGATGACGGTGCAGGTGGTGAGCCACTTCAACGGGTCGTCGTCGGCCCGCCCGGGGTCCTTCCAGAACTCGTACAGCCCCGCCATCGCCATGACCCCGCCGTCGGCGGGGTGGATGAAGAACGGCTGCTTGGTCTTCTTGTCGACCTTGTACCACTCGTAGTAGCCGTCGGCGGGCAGCAGGCACCTGCGCTGCGCGAACGCCCTGCGGTACGACGGTTTCTCGGCCAGGGTCTCGACCCGCGCGTTGATCAGCCGGGAGCCGATCGACGGGTCCTTGGCCCAGCTCGGGACGAGCCCCCACCGCAGCACCCGGAGCTGGCGGACCGGCTCGGGCGCGTCCGCGCCCTTCTCCGCCTTCTTCCCCTTCTTCTCGTCCTCATGGGGACGGGTGAGCACGGCGTAGACCTTCTTGGTCGGGGCGACGTTGTAGTCCGCGGACAGCTCCTCGGAGGAGCCGTCGAGCCCGACCTGGAACTCCTCCACCAGTTCTTGGCGCTTGCGCGCTGACGCGTATCTCCCGCACATGCCACAAGACTGCCACCCTCCGGGACGCGATGGTCATAAGTCGGTCAAGTGGCGCGTGGTCCGGCGGCCGGGCGTCGCCTGTCATCGGAGGCCGGTCCCGGTAGGCTCGGGGCTATGCCAGCTCCCCTGTGGAACGCCCCGGAAGCGGCCGGCCCGGTCGAGGCGACCGTACGGCTGCCGGGGTCCAAGTCGGTGACCAACCGCGCGCTGCTGCTCGCCGCGCTCGCCGACGGGCCCGGCGTCGTGCGCCTGGCGTTGCGCAGCCGCGACGCCGACCTCATGGTGGCGGCGCTGCGTTCGCTGGGCACGGAGCTGACCCCGCTCGGCGAGAGCGTCGACTCCATCGACTGGCGGGTCCTGCCCGGCCCCGTGCGCGGCGGCGCGGCGGTGGACGTCGGGCTGGCGGGCACCATCATGCGCTTCGTGCCGCCGATGGCGGCGCTGGCCGACACCGAGGTCTCCTTCGACGGCGACCCGCACGCCCGCACCCGGCCGATGGGCCCGATCCTGGCCGCGCTGCGCGCGCTCGGCGCCGAGGTGCGCGGCGACGCCCTGCCGTTCACGGTGCGCGGCCCGCTGTCCGGCGGTGAGGTCACCCTCGACGCCTCGGCGTCCTCCCAGCTCGTCTCCGGGCTGCTGCTGTCGGCCGCGCGCTTCGACAAGGGAGTGGTCGTCCGCCACAGCGGCCCGCCGGTGCCCTCCATGCCGCATATCGCGATGACCGTCCACATGCTCCGCGCGGCGGGGGTGCGGGTCGACGACTCCGAGCCCGACGTCTGGCGTGTCGAGCACGGCTCCATCGCGGCCCGCGACCTCACCGTGGAGCCCGACCTGTCGAACGCCGCCCCGTTCCTGGCAGCGGCCCTGATCACCGGCGGCTCCGTGACCGTGCCCGGCTGGCCCGAGCACACCACGCAGGGCGGGGACGCCCTTCGCGAGCTGCTGCCGCGCATGGGCGCCGCCGTCTCGCGCACGCCCGAGGGCCTGAAGGTCACCGGCACCGGGCCGATCACCGGCATCGACGCCGACCTGCGCGACGTCGGGGAGCTGACGCCGACGATCGCGGCCGTGGCCGCGCTGGCCGGCTCGCCGAGCACGCTGCGCGGCGTCGCGCACCTTCGCGGGCACGAGACCGACCGGCTGGCCGCCCTGGCGGCCGAGATCAACGCCCTGGGCGGCGACGTCACCGAGACCGCCGACGGCCTGGTGATCCGGCCGCGTCCCCTGCGCGCCGGCGTCTTCCACACCTACGCCGACCACCGCATGGCGACGGCCGGGGCGGTGATCGGCCTGGCGGTCCCCGGGGTGCGGGTCGAGGACATCGCCACCACCGGCAAGACCCTCCCCGAGTTCGCCCGCATGTGGGCCCGGATGCTGGAGGAAGGCACCTGAGGAAGCGGGAGTACGACGAGGAGGACGTGCGCGTCCGGCCGGGGAAGGGCTCCCGGCCGAGGACCCGGCGCCGTCCCGCGCACGAGGACGCCGTGGCGGCCGTCGTCGTGGCGGTCGACCGCGGCCGCTACACCTGCCTGGTCGGCACGGCGCTCACCGAGCCCGACGTCCGCGACAAGCACCGGCGGGTGGTCCCGGTGACCGCCATGCGGGCGCGCGAGCTCGGCCGCAAGGGCATCGTGGTGGGCGACCGGGTCAGCGTCGTCGGCGACACCTCCGGCGGCCCCGACTCGCTGGCGCGCATCGTGCGGGTCGAGCCGCGCACGTCCATGCTGCGGCGCAGCGCCGACGACAACGACGAGGTCGAGCGCCCCATCGTGGCGAACGCCGACCAGCTCGTGATCGTCGCCGCGCTGGCCGACCCGCCCCCGCGCCCCCGCATGATCGACCGCTTGATGGTCGCGGCCTTCGACGCCGACATCGACCCCCTGCTCTGCCTCACCAAGGCCGACCTCGCCGCGCCCGACGACCTCGTGGCCCGCTACGAGCCGCTCGGCGTGCCGTACCTCATCGTGCAGAAGGGCGGCGACCTCGACGAGCTGCGCGCCAAGCTCGACGACCGCCTCAGCGTCCTGGTGGGCCACTCGGGGGTCGGCAAGTCGACCCTGGTCAACGCGCTGGTCCCGGACGCCGGTCGGGCGGTGTCCCACGTCAACCTGGTCACCGGGCGCGGGCGCCACACCTCCAGCTCGGCGGTCGCGCTGGAGCTGCCGGGCGGCGGGTGGATCATCGACACCCCGGGGGTGCGCAGCTTCGGGCTCGGCCACGTGGTGATCGACAACGTGCTCGCCGCCTTCCCCGACCTCGCCGAGGGCGCGACCCGCTGCCCGAAGGGCTGCAACCACCGCAGCGAGGAGTGCGCGCTCGACGCCTGGGTCGCCGAGGGGCACGCCGGCCCGGTGCGCCTGGAGTCGCTGCGCCGCCTCCTCGGCAGCCGTGACGGCGCCCCCGACGACGAGTGACGGCCGCGGCACGCCGACGGGAGCCGCGCCCCCGCCGGAACCCCGGCGGACCCGGCGCTACCGTCTCGATCACGTACGGAGATCCGCCCGTGACGCCCTGGGACTGCTGAACGCGGGCACGGCACGATAGCGTTTGTCCCTGTGACGGGCTTTAGCGATGACCTGCGCCTGGCGCACGTGATGGCCGACAGCGCCGACGACCTCACCATGCGCCGGTTCCGGGCCGTCGACCTGCGGGTGGACACCAAGCCCGACCTCACGCCGGTGAGCGACGCCGACCGCGCGGTCGAGGAGACCATCCGCGGCACGCTGCGGCGCGCCCGGCCACGCGACGCCGTGGTGGGCGAGGAGCTCGGCAGGACCCGGGGGTACGGCTCCCGCTGCTGGATCATCGACCCCATCGACGGCACCAAGAACTACGTGCGCGGCGTCCCCGTCTGGGCCACGCTCATCGCCCTGGTCGAGGAGGGGCGGGTGGTCGCCGGGGTGGTGTCGGCCCCCGCGCTCGGCCGCCGGTGGTGGGCCGCCGTCGACGGAGGCGCGTGGACCGGCCGCAGCCTCACCAAGGCCACCCGCTGCTCGGTCTCGTCGGTGAGCCGCCTGCAGGACGCGTCGCTGTCGTACTCCAGCTTCGGCGGGTGGGAGGAGCGCGGGCGCCTGGACGGCTTCCTCGACCTCTCCCGCACGGTGTGGCGCACCCGCGCCTACGGCGACTTCTGGTCGCACATGATGGTCGCGGAGGGCGCCGTGGACATCTCGGCCGAGCCCGACCTCTCACCGTGGGACATGGCGGCCCTCACCGTGATCATCGAGGAGGCCGGCGGCGTCTGGACCGACCTGTCGGGCGCCGCGGACGTCGACGGCGGCAGCCTGGTGTGCGCCAACCGCATGCTGCACGGCGAGGTGCTCAAACGCCTCGGCGACTGACCCGCGCCGGCACGGCCGCCCGGCGCCCGCCCTTCGGCGGAGGCGCCGGGCCCGCTCACGGCCGGACGGTCAGCGCTCGTCCGGTGGCCGGGAGATCACTCGGTCGTCGAGGTAGCAACTGCAGTTGCCGCATCCTGGAAGCACGCCGTCCTCCTCGCCCGTCGGACCTTCGACGCTACGGCACGCCCCATCACGGCGCGCCTTGCCGCCCCGCCAGAGTGCTGTTCACCAACGGTGACGCGCCCGTCACGGCGCGGGAGCACCCCTAGACGTCGCTCCTGACGACCGCCCTGCCGGCGACCAGGCGGGCGACGCTGTCGTCGTCGCAGGTGGCCCAGAAGGCGCCGACCACGTCCTCCAGGTGGCTCATCGACTCGGCGCGGAACAGCACGTCCTGGTACTTGGTGATGTCGTACCCGGTGGTGCCCATCACCGCGAGGTCCAGCGGGAGGATGTCCATGCCGCGGAACTCCTCGATCTCGCCGTAGGACGACAGGATGCCGGCGCCGTAGGCGCGGTCCTCGCCGCCCTCGGCCAGCACGCCGAACTCCAGCGTGAACCAGAAGACCTTGGAGACGAACTCCAGGGCCTCCTGGGTCTCGACCCGGCGCGCGGCGGCGCCGGCGAGCCGGTACAGGCTCGCGAACCGGTCGGAGGCCAGCGCGTTGGCGTGCCCGATCACCTCGTGCACGACGTCGGGCTCGGGGGTGTAGAACGGCACCGAATGGTGGCGGATGTACTGCGTCGAGTGGAAGAGCCCGTCGTCCAGCACGCCGTAGAAGTCGCGGAGCGGCACGAGACCGGCGGCGGGCAGGTAGCGGAACCCGGTCAGCGGCTCCAGCAGGTCGCCGACCTCCTGGAGCTGCGGGATCCGGTCAGCGGGCAGCGCGAGGCGCTCGCTTCCCTCCAGGTAGTCGGCGGTCGCGTACCGGCGGTGCTTGATCTTGAGCTCGCGGGAGACCAGCTCCCACACCCGGTGCTCCTCGGCGGTGTAGACGACGTCCGGGACGGGGTCGCCGCGGGTGTGGCCGATCGCCAGCGCGGCGATGGCGTTGCGGCGCTCGCGGTACGCCTGGTCGGCGAAGCCGGGATGGCCGGCGGCGAGGCGGACCACCACGGAGCCGTCGTCCTCGGTGGCCACGGGCGCGAAGTACTGGCCTTCTTCGAACATGCCACAATTAACGGCAATCGCCGCATTTGCTGGCAAGAGCGAGCAGTTTGGATGGGCATCCAGCCCAGATTCGGGGCATCCGGCGGCCCCGGACTGGTCGTTTCGCACAGCGAACCATCACGCGGGTGTTCGCGCCCCTCGCCTCCCTCTAGTCTCAGGGCCATGGCCCACGGTCCCATCGACGCCCTGGACAGCCGCCTGCTCGCCACCATGCGCGCGCACCCGCGCATCGGGCTGATGGAGCTCGCCCGACTGCTGGGGGTCGCCCGCGGCACGGTGCAGTCACGGGTCGACAAGCTGGTGGCGCGCGGCGTGATCGGCGACTTCGGGCCCACGGTCGTCACGGCCGAGGTGGGCTACCCCATCATGGCGTTCGTGTCCCTGCAGATCGCCCAGGGCAGGCTGACCGAGGCCGTCGAGGCGCTGGAGGTGGTGCCCGAGGTGCTGGAGGCCTACGGCACCAGCGGGCAGGGCGACCTGCTGTGCCGGGTGGTCGCGCGCACCACCTCGCACCTCCAGGAGATCATCGCCCGCATCCTCGCCTCACCGGCGGTGCAGCGCACCGACACCACCATCGCGCTGTCGACCCAGGTGCCCTACCGCATCGAGCCCCTGTTGGACGTCGCCGCCCGCAGGGAGCCCTGAGCCCACCGGTAGCCCCGAGCCCGGGAGCACTGAGCCCCGGAGCCCCGGAACCCGCCGGGAGCCCCTGACCCCGGGAGCGCTGAGGCCGCCGGGAGGTGCGGCCGCCGGGAGCCGTGCGGCCGCGGGAGCCTGAGCCGCCTTGATCGCCCCCCCTCGCGCGGGCTCGGCCTGCCGGCGGTCACTCCTGCCGGGTGGCGCACCTCTCGCGGTCCACGCAGACACGGTTGGCCATCACCTGGAGGAAGAGCTGCCGGGCCTGCTCGAAGGTCTGGGCGACCATGGCCGCGCCGTTGGTCGCCCGCGCGATCGTACGCAGCTCCCCGGCGTCGACGCCGGGGCCGTATCCGATCAGCGTGATCGTGACCGGCCTGACCGCGTCGAACTCCTCCGCCAGGGTGGCGAGCAGTGCCTTGCGGGAGATGCCGCGCGTGTCGTCGTCCCTGCCGTCGGTGAACACGACGATCGTGCTCAGCATGCCCTCGGCCTGGCTGCGCGAGGCCGACCGGAACGCCGCCAGCACCGAGTCGTACAGGCCGGTGCCGCCGCGGGTGCGCCCGGGCAGCCCGCGCAGCTCCTCGACGACCTCGGGGCCGTGCCGGTTCACCGGGCCGACCGGCACGAGCTCCTTGAAGTCCTTGCCGTCCCCCAGGCCGGTGGAGAAGATCCACAGGCCGATGTCGCTGTTCTTCGGCAGGCCGCGGACCCCCTCCTCGGCGAACCCGGCGGTCGCCTCCATGCGCGTCGCCGTGCTCCCGGGCACACGCTCGGCCATGGAGCGGCTCACGTCGAGCAGCAGGAGGGCGCGGGTGTCGGCGAGCAGCATCCGCATCGTCAGCAGGCCGCGCAGCGTCGTCTGGACGTCGGGATTCCGGATCTCGCGCGGGGGCTGCGGGCGCAGGCCCCGCCGGGCGTCCATCGAGGGGCCGGCCCCGCCCCCGGTGTCGCGGAACCCGGCCTCCCTGAGCACCGCCTGGCCCGGGCCCGACTGGACGGCCGCGCGGAAGCGCTCGGCGGCCTCCCGCGTGGCCGGGTCGGTGGTTACGGGCACGTAGGGGTAGTCAAGCGAGATGGCCCCCTCGCGCGGGTACAGCCCGGTCAGGGGCGCCGCGCCCCGCCGGCCGTTGAACCGCCAGATGGCCTGCTCGCTCGACACGAGCACCGGGTCGCCGCCGCGCGGCTCGTCCACGACGCCGAACAGGGCGTTCTCGGACGGCAGCACCGACCTCTTCAGGTTGGACGTGATGCCGCGCACGATCGTCCTCATGTCGGGGCGACCGGCCACGACCGCGTTCAGCACGTTGACCGCCGCCAGGCCCGAGGCGAACCTGTTCGGGGCCAGCAGTGTCGTGAACGCCCCGGGGAGCCGCTTCTTCGTCTGCGCGGTCGGGACGAGCAGCGTCCAGGTGGGCTGGCCTCCCCGCGCGGCGAGCTTGGCCGCGGTCTCGCGGGTCACCGCGAGGATGACGGGCGAGCGCGCGACCGAGATGGGGCGCACGGGCAGCACCTTGCCCGCGCCCTGAAGGCGCGCGAGCGCCACCCACACCGACGCCTCGGGCACCCACACGTCCGTGAGGCCCTTGCGGGCGCCGATGTCGTCGGCCACCTCCGCGGACGGGCGCGTGCGCACCGCCACCGTGGCGCAGCCGCCGTTCTCGGTGTACCACCGGGCGACCTTCTCCAGCGCCGGCCCGATCTCGGGCGACGCCATGACACGGAGCTGGGGTCGTTCCGCGCACCCCACCCGGGACGACACCAGGCCGTACGCGCCGCCGGCCAGCGCCGCCAGCAGGACCGCGCACGCCGCCAGGGCGCCGATGACGCGGCGTCGCGCGCGGTCGACGGCCGTGGAACCGTACGCGGGCCGCTGACGCGGGGACGGGGTGTCGCGCCCCCAGGCGTCATAGCCGAGGGGATCGGGATTGCGGTGCCTGCCCGCCACGACATCACCCCTTAGCGCGCGAACCAGCCGTATACGGCGAAGATCTGCCCTGAGTACGCGAATGGTAGCGTGCCCGGCGGCTTCCGACTGCCGATTCAACAGGAGCGCCCGAATAAGAGTCGGACGAAATTCGCCGGCCGTCTCAGTAATGGGCCTTCATCGCCGCCCGCACCTCGGCGAGCGTGGTCTCCGCCACCGCGTTGGCCCGTTCGTTGCCCGAATTCAGCAACCGGCGGATTCCGGCCCGGTCTCGGGCGTATTCGGCCCTGCGGCGCCTGATGGGGGCCAGGAATTCGTTCACCGCCTCGGTGGTGGTGCGCTTCAAGGCCGCGGCGCCGCCGGCCCCGATCTCGTCGGCGACCTCGCGGGGATCGCGGCCCAGGCACAGTGCGGCGAGCAGCACCAGGCTGGACACCTCGGGGCGGGTCTCGGGGTCGTAGGTGATGTGCCGTTCCGCGTCGGTTCGGGCCCCTCTGATCAGCCTGGCGGTCTCGTCGGCGGTCGCGGACAGGGCGATGGCGTTGCCCCGGCTCTTGCTCATCTTGGTGCCGTCGGTGCCCAGCAGCAGCGGCGCGTCCGACAGCAGGGCTTCGGGCTCGGGGAAGACCGAGGCGCCCGCGCCGGCGTACCTGCCGTTGAAGCGGCGCGCGATGGTGCGGGTGAGCTCCACGTGCGGAAGCTGGTCCTGCCCGACCGGCACCAGGTTGGCCTTGCAGAACAGGATGTCGGCGGCCTGGTGGGCGGGATAGGTGAACATCAGGCCGCTCACCGAGGACTGGCGGGAGTGGGTGATCTCGTCCTTGACCGTGGGGTTGCGGCCCAGCTCCGCGACCGAGACGAGGCTGAGGAACGGCAGCAGAAGCTGGTTGAGGGCGGGGACCGCGCTGTGGGTGAAGACGGTCGAGCGGCCTGGGTCGACGCCGACCGCCAGGTAGTCCAGTACGAGCCCTTCGACGTGCTCGGTGAGTCGGTCGGCGACGTCCCGGTCGGTCAGCACCTGGTAGTCGGCGATCACGACGAACATGGAGACGCCGAGGTTCTGCAGCCGCACCCGGTTGTGCAGGGTGCCGAAATAGTGCCCGAGGTGCAGCGGCCCCGTCGGGCGGTCGCCGGTCAGCACGCGGAACCGGCCCGGGTCGTCGTGGATCCGCGCCTCCAGGACGCCACGGCGCTCCCGGGCGGCCATCAGCCCGTCCGTGCCGGCTCGGGGCGGGTCGTCCGCGCCGGGAGTGCCGCTGAGCACCCGGGGCTCGGAGAGGGCGAGAGAGCGGTGCCGGGTCGCGGGCTCGGCGGCGGGGTGGGTGATCACGGGTCTCTCCTGTCTGGCGAGGGCTGCGCCGATCGCGATGGCGGCCCCCGCGTGCAGGAGAAAAGCGAAAGGGCCGTTCATGCGAACGGCCCGGGTCGTGCACGAGTGATGGCCGCTCCTACGAGGAGCGCCACCAGCTCAGACACGACAAACGACTCATGCGGCCAGTGTAGCGCCGTGCCCGGAGGCCAAGAAAGCCCCGTACGGGGGGACACCTCCGCGAGCTGGAACCGGCCCGTCTCCGCGTCCCGACGAGGCTCTGTCGAAACTCCGGTGAACGCGAAAAGGGCCGCCCACACCGTGGACGGCCCTCAACACACGACCAGCGAACAGGAAAACGCGAGGGAGCCACCCACAATCCGTGGACGGCTCCCTCGCGTCACCTGTCATTCAAAATTTTGTCCGGCGGTGTC